>JBILLK010000004.1:0-470284 GCA_044376115.1 Polyangiaceae bacterium
GGCTTCGGTGGTCCCCCTCCGGGCGGTGGCTTCGGTGGTCCCCCTCCGGGCGGTGACTTCGGTGGTCCTCCGGGTGGCGGCTTCGGTGGTCCTCCTCCGGGCGGCGGCTTCGGTGGTCCCCCTCCGGGCGGTGGCTTCGGTGGTCCCCCTCCGGGCGGCGGCTTCGGTGGTCCCCCTCCGGGCGGTGACTTCAATCAGATCCCGCCCATGGGCGGCCCGATGAATCAGCCCCCGCCGCAAGATCCTTACGGCGGCGGTGGGTTCGGCCAGCAGCAACAGCAGGGCTTCGGTGGTCCTCCCCCAGGAGGGCAACCGGGTGGCCAGTTCGGTGCTCTTGGGCCGGCAGCAGGCGGCATGATGGCCTCCGCCATGGGCGGCGGCGGTCCCGGACCGCAGAAGCGCAACCCGATCATGACCCTGCTCATCCCGTGGGGCATCATGGTCGTCTCGAGCATCGCCTTCAGCACGATCGCTGGCATCACGGGCGTCTACGCGCTCGCGTATCTCGGGCAACTTGGGCAGATCGCAGGTCTCGTGATTTCGGGCATGTTCCTGAACAAGATGTTGGGCGAGCTCAAGTCAGTGACTGGAGACACAGAGATCACACCGATCATGATGTGGATTCCGGGCCTCAACAACATCATGGCCTTCCTCAAGGTTCACCCGCTGATGGAGCGTGCTCGTCAACAGCGCGGCCTCCAACCGGCCAAGCCGAACTGGATGTACTTGATCGTCCCGTTGTTCGCGTTCTCGTCCGACCTGAACGATCTCGCCTGAGCTGATTGCAGCCAGTCGAGTGAAGAGGCAGCCTCCGTTGGCTGCCTCTTCGTTTTTGTCCTTGCGGCTCGTCATGCAAGCTCAAGCAACCTTTCGCTCACGACGCAGTCTCGCCCAACGATTGGCAATCGTTGGAGCGTTGCTCGGTGCTTTGGCGGCGCTGCTTTCGAGCAGTCTGAAGCTATGCCCTGTGGCCGCCACCGTTCATCAGCCATGCCCGGGTTGTGGGCTGACGCGAGCCACTCTTGCGATCGCCCACTTTGACTTTGGTCGAGCCTGGGAGATGCATCCGTTCGCCTTTCTTTTGAGTCCGCTGCTCGTTGCGGCCGCAGCGTTCGCAACGGTTAGCTACGTGCGCGATGGCGACGCCCGCCTCCCAGCGTGGTTCGCGGCTCGGTTCCAATGGCTAGGCGCATTGTTGCTACTAGCGATGGTTCCGTTCTGGCTCGCGCGCTTCTGGGGCTTTCATGGCGGACCTGTGTTCGTGCCTTGACCCGACGTACAAAGATGCTGGCCGGATCAGCCTACCCTTTCGCCTTTGCTCTGCCACGTGAGCACACCACCCAGGTGTGCGGCCGACGGCGAACGTCGAGGCAAAGGCCCAGCGCGGAAGGCCGATCGTGTCGAGCAAGACGGCCGTGTAGAACTCGACGTTGGTCTGCAAAGACCGGTTGGGGTACTTGCGCTTCAGCGCAATAGCAGCGGCCTGCTCCACGAGCTTCGCTGTAGCCAGACGAGGCGCTACGACGCCAGCGGCAGCGAGCTTCGAGAGCGCGCGCTCGAGCACGAACGCTCGCGGATCTCGCGTTTTGTAGATGCGATGGCCCATCCCCATGATGCGGCGCCCCTGTTCGAGTTCGGCGGCGAGCCAGGCTTCCGCGTCTCCCGACGCCTGCACTGCGTCCAACATATCGAGCACGGGCCCAGGCGCACCGCCATGCAACGGACCTTTGAGAGCGCCGATCCCAGCGGTGACAGCGCTGACCAGATCGGAGCCGGTGGATGCGACCACACGGGCGGCAAACGTGGAGGCATTCAAGCCGTGATCGATCACGCTCACCCAATAAGTGTTGAGCGCCGCGACCTTCTCGGCGCTGGCTTCCCCGAGGATCAGCTGCAGGTAGTCCTCCGCCATCGAGACTGTGGCTCGCGGGCGCAACGGCGCGAGCCCCAGTCGTGCACGCGTCCACATGGCGGCAAACACGAGCACCGCAGCGATCACACGCACGGGCTTCTCCTGGTCGCCACCCAACGCTGCGATTGACCCGCGCAGCGCAGCCATTCCATCGGTGGCTGCGTCATCGAGTTGCCATCGGGCGCTGGCAAAGACCTCGCAACGCGCCTCGGCGAGCTCACGAATCAGCGCTTGTTCGCGGGCTTCACTGGGCGGCGAACCATCGAGCAGCAGCGCGATCACCCATTCGAAGCTGCGTTCTCCTGCCAGCTGCTCGAGCGCAAAACCGCCAATCGTCAAGCGACCCGCCTCCCCCTCGACATCCGAGAGTTCGGTTTCCGCGACCACAATTCCTTCGAGACCATCGTTGAGTTTGCCTGACATGGTGTGAGTTCTCCTTGGGGAGTAAGGTGGAGGCTGTGGTCCGACCAATCAATATTGATTCAACAATCAATCAACGCGAGTTCATCGACTCCGCTACCGCCGCTAGCAGGCTTGGGATCAAGTTACCCACGCTCTATGCCTACGTGAGCCGAGGGCTGCTCTCGAGCGCGGGCGCGTCGAGAGCGGGCGGGCACATCTACCGGCTCTCAGACGTCGAGCGCCTCGCCGAACGGGTCCGTGCTCGCCGCGGACATGCAGCGGTCGCGGTGCACGCGCTGCGTTTCGGTGACCCGGTGCTTTCGAGCGAGCTCACCAAGGTCCACACCGACGGCCCGCACTATCGCGGCGAGTCGGCGGTCGCGCTGGTCTCGCGCAAAGCCTCGTTCGAGGAAGTCGTACAACTGCTTTGGGGCGCACCAAAGCCGAGCGCCGCCGGATTGCGCAGCGCGCCCAGTATGACAGCCGCTTTGCGCGCAGCTCGTGGTCGCGCTGGCGACGGGCTCGGCCGTCTGCTGCGCGTGACCACGCGGCTCGCAACCACGTCGGAACACGCCTGGCAGCCGCTCGAGTTCATTCAGCTCGCCGCCAGGTTTGGTGGGCTCAGGATCGTCAAGCGCGCCAAGTCGATCGCGGCGACGGTAGCTGACGCGTTCGACCTCCCTGCGTCCAGCGCGACGCACGCGGCGCTTGAAGCTGCGTTGGTCTTGCTCGCTGACCACGAGCTCAACGCTTCAACCTTTGCTTGCCGTGTGGCGGCCTCCACCGGTGCTCGCGAAGAGGTTGCGTTGCTTGCCGGCTTAGCTGCGCTAACTGGCCCGAAGCACGGCACCGCTTCCTCGTTGGTATTGGCGTTTCTGCAGCAGTCCAAGGGCATCCAGCCGCGCAAACTAGTGCAGACGCTGAACGTAACCGGCCAAGCTCTGCCCGGCTTTTCGCATCCGCTCTACCCGCAAGGCGACCCGCGCTTCCCCCCGCTGTTCACTGCTGCGCAGCAGCTCGCGCCACGCGCGACGACGCTAAAGCGAGTTCAAACCTTGATGCACGAAGCGGCCAGGTTGCGGGACGAGCGGCCCAATGTCGACTTGGGCCTGGCAGCACTCACCCTCGCCCTTGGAGCGCCGCCTGAACTAGCACCGTTCTTGTTCGCGATCGGACGCATGGCCGGTTGGTTTGCGCACGCGCGCGAGCAAAGGGAGCAAGGCGTGCTGCTGCGGCCGCGAGCCCGCTACACCGGCCGGTAGTTAGGGGCCCGCGCCGCCGCCGCCCGTGGCCGATGCCCCCGCCGACCCGCCCGTAGCCGAGCCGGAGGAACCACCTGTCGCGGCACCCCCACCCAGCTCCGGATCATCACAACCATCTCGCTCGGGCCGGCAGCCCTCACAATCGGTTGCGTCGGAGCTGCAGCGATACTGCCCAGTGACTTGCCACTCCTCACCGCAAACGTCTTCGGTACCGCAAACGCGGTACTCCACCGTTTTGCCATCGGCGCATTGAGCGATGATCCCATCACGGCAGGCATTGATGCGGCCGCATTCGAGTAGCGCGCAGGTGGCGTCCGGCCCCTCTTGATTGGTGAGCGAGCAGTGCCCGCCGGCGACGCCGATGAACAAGGCTGAGAGCAAGGCCAGCCCTCGGCACCACGACGATTGGCCGTGCAACGAATCAGTCACCGACATGCCTCCCGCCCACATTGCTCTTTGCAGACGCTGTCATTTACGCAGACCTTCGCACATTCCTTTTTGCAGGCCGTCAGCCCCTTACGCTCAGCCTCAAGCACAGCCCGCTCAAAGGCTAGCTGCGCGTCGTTTTGTGCCTTCGCACGCGCGTTTTCTCGGGCCGTTCGTGCAGCCTCGATAGCGGGCTGCAAGTTACCGCTGCTTGCGACTGTGAGACCCGTCCCAGTGAGCAGCTTGCGCGCCTCTGCGCTGTGCAAACCATTGGGGAAGCGGGACAGATAATCTTGTACGCCTGCACACGCGGCTTTCGCCTGAGCGCACGCGCTCGCTTCCGCGCTCAGCCAAGCGGCGTCATCGGCCCGCTCGGCCTCCGACTTCATCGCCGCGAGCAGCGGTTCTACCGGGAACTCCCGTTGGAACCTCTCGTCGATCCATAGCGCCAAGGCTCGCGGGGGCGGACTCATCGCTTGCAGGCGCGGCACGACGGTGGCGATCAGATCGACGTCATACGGATCATTCGGCCGAGCCATGCCCAAGGACAGGACCTCGCTGCCGATCCGCATGGTCACGTTGTACATCCTGGCCGACTCAGCACCTCCGCACGGAACATTCTCACGGAGGGTCGGCCCTTGACGCTCGATCGTACGTCGCTCAGCGGTCGTCCCCACCGCGCGTAAGCCGTTGATCAAGGGCGGTAATGAGGCTGCGAGCCCCACCGAGGTGAGAATCACGCCCGTAGCGATCACGGCGTCTTGACCCGTCGCATTGTACAGCCGCGCGTTCGGATCGGAGGCGTACACGTTGGGCGCATCAGCCAGAAGACCGGTGCCGGTACCGAGCGGTACCGCGCCGACAAGAGCGAGCAGCGTCAGCAAGGTTACTTCGTCATCTCCGAGGTGCTTGTCGGAGATGTCGCTCACCTCGACCGTCTCGAAGGAGACCTCGTCGCAACGCGGTGTCACCTGGATCCGCAGCACCGTTCCGACCAACGACGACTCAGCCTGAAAGCGAGACTGGGCCGACACGCGCGGCACGCTGGAGAGGACCTCCTCGGTGGTGCGCACGCGAGTGGTGCGAATGTCCATGCAACCAGTGGCTACGAGCAACAGCCCCGCAGAGAAAATCGTAGACGACCAGCGTGAGCCAAGCTTTTTCCGGTGCATAACAGCCGAGCGAACAACGCGCCTCAAGCCGGGCAGCTTACATGCTTCGGGCTGGATGTACTAAGGTCGCTGCCAGGAGGCGGCTTATGAGTGACCGTCAACCCCGGGTGCAAACCAACCCGCGGATCGCTGCGATTATCGAGGAAGAGGGGCTGTCGACGGAATTCAACGCCGACGTGCGCGCCGAAACGGAGCGTTGGCTAAAGGACCCTCAGCTCGAGGACCCGCTGCTTTGCGATCTGGAGGCGCTTCCCTTCGTCACGATTGATGGACCAACCTCGACCGACCTCGATCAAGCGCTCTTCATCGAGCGCGCCGGCAGCGGCTACAAGGTCTACTACGCGTTAGCCGATGCGGCGTTTTACGCACCGCCTGGCAGCGCGCTGTTTCGTGAGGCCCTCAAGCGCGGAGCTACGTATTACCTCCCCGGCTGCGCCGTACCGATGTTGCCGCATGAGCTCTCCTCCGGAATTACGTCGCTCAATCCGGACGTGCGGCGGCGAGCGCTGGTCTTCCTTACGGAGCTCGATGAGCGCGGCGAAGTGATCACCACCGTGGTCGAGCGGGCGCGAATCCGAAGTCGACGCAAGATGACCTTCGGTGAAGTGCAAGCTCGCTACGATGCGGGCGCTGCTGCCGGATCGAGCGACGCGTTTCACGAGAGTTTGGAGCTGCTTCGTGAGGTCGGTGAGAAACGGCTCGCGCTATCGCAATTGGCCGACGTCGTGCGCTATCGCCGGCGCGAACTGGACGTGAAAGCACCGTCTGGTGCTGCACAAAATCTTGTCGTCGTTGAGGCCGTCCGCGATCGCGTCGAGCTTTACAACGAGCAGATCTCGTTGCTGGTCAATCGCGAAGGGGGCCGCCTCTTGTACGAGTCCAAGGACCCGCGCTTGCAGCCGGTGTACCGAGTCCACCCCGCTCCCGATCCTGAGAAGCTGGAATCGCTGCGGGCGCTTTCGCGCGGGGTGGCCGAGGCCAAGGGTCTGCCAGCCGAAGAGTGGGCGCTCGATCAGCATGAGAAGCTCTCGCGATTCGTGCAGCGGCTCGCTCAGAATCAGCAGCATCCGCGCGTGGCGCGCGCGCTCGAGCGGCAAGCCATCTTGGTCAACATGCGCAGCGCCCTATCGACCGAGCCGGCGGCTCACTTCGGCGTCGGCGCCGAGGTCTACGCGCGCTTCAGCGCACCGATGCGCGAGGTCGTTGGGGTCTTCCTTCACAAGGAGATGCTCGAGCTCGTGGGCGCTGAGACGCACGACGACAATGCGGTAGACGTGGCTTTGCGCGAGGAGGTCGTGGTCTCCGCCAACCGTGCGCGAGACACGCAACGGAAGCTCAACGACAAGGTCAACCGCGCGGCGATGGACGACTTCTTTCGCGCGGATCTGGCGGTGCCCAAAGAATCCCGCAAAGCACACGTGGGTACCGTGATGGGCATCACCACGTCCAAACTGCACGTCGAGCTCGACGAGGTAGGCATGGACGTGAAGCTCTACGTGCGCGACCTCGGCCGTTTGCTCGGGGGCGCTTGGCTGGAGGTCGGTGCGTCCGGCGCAACTTTGCAGATCCGCGGCACGGGCACCCGCGTCTGCGCGTTGGGCGACGCCGTCGAGATCGTCGCGCTCCATCATGACGCCGGGCAGGACCGCTGGGTCTTCTCGTTGACGGTAAGGCCGTAGGACAAAAGTACGCGGCCGGCCGTTCCCGTTGGAACGCCGGCCACTTCAACCTCGCGTTGACCTCTCAGCCCTTCGGCCCGGAGGTCAACACGCAGCGTTCAACAAAGCCTCAGAGTTCAACCGAGTAAACGAAGCTCGGCTGCGGGAAGCGCAGCATGCGCTCCTTGATCACGTCCATGGGGACCTTGGTCCCTTCCTCCACGTGAGCCTTGGCGAGCTTGAGCGCACCTTCTTTGTCTCCCTTGGCTTTGATCGTTCCTGAGAGCTTCATCAGGGCGATGGCGGCCTCGCGCATCTTGGGTAGGTTGATGCTGAAGGCGCCGACGTCTTTACCGTTGGCAGCCTTCGCCGCAGGGTCCCACACCAGCGCGCCCTGCTCCATCAGGAAGCCGATCTGAATGGCGGCCAGCTGGCTGTAGGCTTTGCGTTGCCCACCTGCGGTGTACATACCGCGCGAGATGTGATTGAGCCCCCACACAACGCTGTCCACTAGCGTCTCGGAGACCTGGGCCTCGGTGAAGACGCCCTTGTCCGCTAGCAGGTACAGGTAGAAGTATGCGCCCGACTGGGCCTTCAACTCCTCGAGCATCGACGCCAGGTCCCCGCCGAAGGCGGCGCGATCATCCTTGCCGCCAACTTCGTATTCGTGGCTGGGGCCAAGGTTGTGGGTCGCCTCGTGAAGGACGGTGGAGAGCAGCCCTGCCCCGCCCTGGTTCTTGTAGTGCTTCATCGACTCGGCGCTCAGCAGGCTCTCGGCCTTGAGCTTGCGTACCGCCATGCTGTCCGGGTCGGTGTAGAGGTTGGTCATCACCACCGTGCGACCGCGGCTCTCCTTCGCCACCTTGCCCCAATTCGGCAGGCTTTGCCCGACCGTAGCACCCACCGGATCACGGCTGTCCCCAGCGTTGACCACGATGTCGATGAAGTCCGGCAGCTTGAAGGAGACCTTGTTGGCCTTGTAGGGCGCGCCGATCAACTTGGCCAACTCGTCCTCCATGAACTGCTGATGCTCGGTGAGCTTCTTCTGCAGCTCGAGCGACTCGAGGTTGATGGTGGCGAAGGACATGTGGAAGCCAGCCTTGTGGCTGCAAGGCTCCCAGTAGGTCTCATCCGGGCCGATGCGCAGGTAGTACTTCGAGTTGGTCGCGCTCATCTTGGACCAAGCCTCATCCACCGGCTTCCATTCGTTGGTCTCGAAGCCCTTGGCGGCGGCCTCGAGGTACTCGATGAGCGGCTTCTCTTTGTCGGCGGGCAACGCGGCTGCGGCCTTGCGTAGCGCGGCGGCGACCTTCTTCATCGGCTCGCCGAAGGCCTCTTGGTAACCGACGGCCGAGAGCTTGTCGCCATCGGCTTTGACCACGGTGAAGGGCGAAGACAGCTTCTTGAAGTTGTCCTTCGACTCGAGCGACTTGCAGAAATCTGTCTTGGCTTGCAGCTCCGCCGGCCACACACCCACCGGCATGGTGGTGGTGCCGTCTTCGAGGGCCGAGCAGCCGGCGTTCTTCTCGAAGGCGGGCGTCTTGCAGCTCGGGCCCCAATTGCGCCGGAACAGCGACTGGCTCCCCGGGTCCTTTGCGACACGCTGGGCAACGCCGGCGGCGCCTGACTGGATGGCGAACAGCTCGTCGAGCGCTCGTGAAACCTGGAGCATCTCGGTGATGAACGCTTTATCGGCTGCATCGGCCTTACGCATGTCGGTGTGGACGAGCACGGTATCGGCGGCGTCGAGCTCACCTTGGACCAAGCCTTCACGGCCGGCCGACTTCGTATTGGAGGCGATGACGAGCTCTTTGTAGGTCTTCTCAAACTCGGGCGTGAACTTCCCGTCCTTCGTCCAGCTTCCAGCCGTTGGGAAGAACAGCAACGAGGCCACCTCATCCGGGTCGACGGCCTTGTTCTGGTTCTTATCGAGAACCCAGTAGATGGGCGCGTTCAGCCGCGCGGCCGCGCGATTGAAAGAAGCTCGGTCGAGCTCAGAGTAAGCGGCCTTCGCCTTGGGCTGTGCGCTTGCGGCCGCCTTCGGCTTGGCTGCCGACGAGGAGGGCAGCGGCGGTGCCCACGTTTTCTGGGAATTCTGTTGTCCCGGTTCACAGCCGAGGGCAAGGAGGGTGGCGGCTACGAGGAGTCGACGCATGGCGGCCCAGTTACCCCTGCGCCCCGACGCGTTCAACCCGAAACTCGCAGCCGCCTCGGGACGGCTCAGAAGCCGGAGAAGTCCATCGCAGCGTCGTTGGTTTCAAGCGACATTTTGCGCTTCGCCGCCGGGCGCGCGGCCGCGGGCGCTTGAGCCGCACTCGCTCCGGCGCTGCGCGTGCTGGCGACACGCTCGGCCGACTTCTGGAAGCGAACTTTCTCCTCCTTGCTTGCTGCGTTGGAGGCCAACTGGCGCAGGCTCTCCTCGGCCTCGGCCAGGCGTTTGTCCGCGGCGCTGAAGTCGTCTTGGTCGAACGCAACCGAGGCCGCCCTCGTCGACTCGGAGGCCAGCAACATCGCCATCACCCCTTGGGCTCGGCCGTTCTTTCGTGCCGCAAACACGTTCGAGTCGGAAGTGATCTCGTAGCGTGCGACCGTCTCCTGCACGCGCTCGAGGTTTCCGTCGTTCGGATCGCTGAAAACGAGCCGCACGCTCGCGAGCGACGCGCTGCCCTCGAGCGGGGCGTTGAAGTTGGCTCGCACGACGAACTCTCGATGTTGCCCCGCGAACATCGAGCCGAGCGGAATTTCAAAGCTACCGTTCGGCCCAGAGACGAAGCGCGCACCGGATACCGACGTCAATTGCACGCCCGGCGCCGGTACGATGGCGACGCGCGCGCCGCTCGCACGAGTCGACTTCAGCAGCGCCAGCTCGGATTCCACGACCTCCCCGAGGCCAGAGCTTTCGGTGACGTGATAGAGCCTGCCGCTCGAACGCAGCGCCAGTTGGTTGAGCGCGTTCTCGTTGTAGTCGAGCCCAACGCCGATGGACGTGACCTGCACGCCGCGATCTGCTGCGCGTTCACCGAGCATGCCGATCATCTCGGTGGAGGTCGTGCCAACCGTGGCGTTGCCGTCAGAAAGCAATACCACCCGGCGAACCGAATGCGTCGACGGGCTGCTCATCGCGGCGAAGCCCGCTGCTCGAACGCCTTCAAAGAGGTTGGTTCCGCCGACCGCCGCAAGCTCTGCGATGACGCCAGCGATTCGTTGTCGGGTGTGCGCGTCGAGCCGGGTTGGCGCGACGCGCTCGCGGACCTCGTCGCTGAAGGTATGCAGCGAAACGATGTCGCCGTCGCGCATGTTGTTGACCAAACGCGTTGCAGCCTCACGGGCATGCTGGATCTTGTTGCCCTGCGCCATCGAGCCGCTGGTATCGATGACCAACGCCACAGCAGCGGGGGCCTGCTTCGCCGCCAAAGCGCTGGGCACATCGACCCAAACCGCCAAGAAGGACTCCTGTGCGCCCGGCAGGAAGGCGTCATTGGCGGTCGCCGCTCCTACCCATAGGGCGTTCGGGTTCGTAGGCTCAGGCTGCGCAACTACGGCAGGTGAGTCTTGAGCTGCCACCAGCTCGCGAGGCGGCGTTTCGGGGGTAGAAGCGAGCGGGACTTGTTGCGAGCAGCCGACCACTGCGAGCGTGAGGGCGAAGAAACGACGCATGAATCCTCCGTACTTGTGAACTGAACTGAGGCGAACCACGCTCTTGTGGAAGCCGTGCGGCGCTGGGCTACCCAGGCCGAGTCGGAAGCTAGTGACCACCAGCACGAGTTTTGTGACGGCCAAGATCTTGGCCGACTGCACTTGCACGAGACATAGTCAAAAAATGCTCCGCAGCTCAGGTTTCGCGCCGCTTGGATTGCTCGCCTTCAGTTCGATTTTGTTGGTTGCTTGCAGCAATCCCGAAGCGAAGACGCCGGTCGCGCCGAAGGCCTCAGCCAGTGCCTCCGAGCCCGCCGTGGCCGCTGCGGCGCCGCTTCCTCCCGGAACGGTACGACGCGCCGACGTCGACAAGTTCCTGATGCGCGGGCCAGGTTGGCTACTCGGGCGCGTGCAGATCGAAGAAGTGATCCGTCAGAACAAGTTCGTCGGTTGGCGCTTGGCGGCGTTCCCAGCCGAGTGGGACAACTCCGGGCTACAGCCGGGCGACGTGATCGTCGACGTCAACGGCGTAATGCTCGAAAAGCCCGATGACCTTTGGTCCTCCTGGCTCGCTGTCGCGGAGGCCACCGAGGTCCGCATCGCCTTCGAGCGCGACGGTAAGCCTTCCTCCACGGTGATCAGCATCCTCGGCGCACCCACGCCCGATACCCGCCGTCAGCTCGAGGCCGGGACGATGGAGACCCCAACCACCCGAGAGGCCTCCAGCAAGAGCGACAAGCGCTTCGAAACCAAGGTCATTGGCGGCGATAGCGGTGAACCGAACGACGTCAGCGAGTTCTGACGACGTCAGAAATCGAGCGTGAGTCCGGCCACGATGGTGGAGGTGCCAACGTGCATTTGGTCCCCACCGAAGCCGTCGAGGATGGCGTTGAACCACTCGGCGAAAGCGTAGGCGTGACCGATACCGGTGGAGGTGCGCATCGCGCCAGCGCTGCGACCGTCTAGCCAATTCAACGCGAAGGCCAAGCCCAAGGCAGCGTGAAGACCGGTGGTCACGTCTTCGCCTGCGATCTCCTCACCGCCTTCGGTCACCGAGCTCTGGCCCGCCGTTTTTCCCGCGGTCCAATAGGCGAAACCAAATCCGAACTTGCCGTAGGGCACGAACGGAACGCCGGTGCGTCGCATGAGCTCATCCGCCCGAAGCACCACTGAGGCGTGCATAGGCATGATGTCGAGGTTGGTCGAATCCTCCGAAAGACAGTCCTCGGTGCTGGTCTCGACGCAGCCGGAGATCTTCGCTTTGGTCGACGCGAAGGTGTAACCCCAACCAACACCACCCCCGAGCGTTCCGACGTAGGGAATGCGCAACGGCATCCAGTCGAACTCGAGCCCAAAGTAGAATTGCGGATCGTTGTCGAAGACCCGCTCGTAGGGCCCACCGCTTAGTCCAGGCTCGCTGTCCACCTGCGGCCAATACGGGCCGAAGCGAGTCTCGAAGGCGAACTGTGTATCGGCGGGCTCGGTGTGCGGACGCGAGCTCTGCCGCCAGTTGGTGTCGTCCAAGACCGAGGTCTGCGCTTGCGCAGGAAGGGCCAACGAAAGCACCGCCCCGACGGCCGCCAACGCGGTCGCGACCTTCACCTTCGACCCACCTGCCGCCTCGGCCCTCGACCGAAGGCGTCGCCGAACAACCAACGCAATCGCCGAGAAGAGCGCGAACACGAAGCTGCCACTGAAGCTCCGGCTCGCAGTTGCACAGCCGCCGACGCAACCGCCTTTGCCTCCCGCCGAACGGTACTCATCGAAGAAGTCGTCCACGTCCACCGGCGTCACGCACTCGATGGGGCTCAACACTCCGGGGTTCCCCAGTTCATCGACGCCAGCGAGCGCAACAGCGTAGGTTTGGCCGTTCGTAAGCCCAGAGATCGTGCCTTTGACGCCGGTGATCTTGTCGCCGCACCCATAGCCGGTGGGAGGCGGCTCGTCCGCTACCATCTCGCCTGCGTCGCAAGCGACGTTGCCGCTACCAGTCGAACCCCCTGAGCCTGCGGTTCCACCTGAGCCTGCGGTACCACCTGAGCCTGCGGTACCACCTGAGCCTGCGGTACCACCCGAGCCTGCGGTGCCACCGGAGCCTGCGGTACCACCGGAGCCGCCCCCGCCGGTTAGGCCGCCTTGCGGTTCGGCATCGGCTGGGTCGGCTGGTCGCGGGTTGCAGTAGAGCTGGTAGCCGTCGGCGTCGGAGGTCGTCGTGGAGGCGAACTCCACCACGACGGCGGAGTCTGCTGCAGTGAAGGTCAAGTCGGAGGGCGTGCCCGGCCCGAGCAGATCGACCTGCGTATCCGACCAAACGAAGTAGTCCGCCGCCTCGACATTGGCGCCTTCATTGCGCACCAGCATGAAGTAGAGGACCGTTAAGTGCGGGCTCGAGTTGGAGCGGGAGTCGATGCAGTTGCTCACCGTCTCCACGGCTTCGGCGATCTCCCGCGCCGTGATCTCAACGTCGGCGGAGGCCTCGGGGTTCGTGATCGAGTCGATCACCAAGCGACAATCAGCGTCAGCGCCGCTGCGCTCCTCGGAAAGCGAACAATCGTCCCCTTCGCTCAGCCAGACCTGCAACGCCTGCACGCCATCCAGGGAGGAAGCTGTGTACGGAAAAGTGAAGAGTTCGTCGGCTTCGCAGTCAGCACGGCTCACGTGAAACGCGAAGGTTCCATCATGGCCCTCACCAGCTCGGTCAGGGGTGAGAATTTGGATGTTATCTCCAGCGTAGGCCTCTGAATTTAATCCAACAATCGCGCACACGCCGAAGGCGCCAAGGAGCCGAACAGCACAACGGGCCAGGCCCGACTTCTGGGGGAACGAACGCATCGTCAACAACATCAGGCATCCTCCGTGCCAACGGCTTCACTGCAACAAATCCGACCCGCAACCGCCTGAGAAGCCGCGCTAGTTGTCAGCTTGGCCAAGGCGACCGGCTTTCGCCTGACAAAAGGGCAGCGCAACATCAACCGCGTCGTCGGCTGCTAACCGGGATCGTCGGGGTGCCAGCTTCAGTAACGATTTCAAGCGGTCCGCTGCCACGCACGGGGGTGCCACTCGAGAGTTGCCCGGCCAGCGCGAAGAAGCGCTTCCCTCCTTGCGGCAGAAGTTCAACCTCGCCGCTGGCGGCTTCCGCCGCGAGATCGAGCAAAAGCGCCTCGTGGGCAGCCAATTCAGCCTCGCTCAGATCGAGATCGAGCGCGAAGGAGATGCGTCGGTCATCCACCACCCAGGCCTCAGGGTGGTCCAGGGCTACGTCAACAGCACAAGCTTCACACGCGCGGGCAAACACCAGCCGGGCGCTATCTCGATACACTAGCTCTGCAAAACCGCGAACACGCACGGCTCCACCTTACACCTCTCGAGCCAGCCCGTCACGGCGTCGAGTCCGTGCTCTCGAAGGCAGCAAGCCGCGAGAAGAGCGTACGCGAAGTTGTGACCCCCGCTTGTTGGGGATTGCGCCCAGAAACTGTCGAGCCATCATGAGGTTTATGAGAAAGCTCCCCTTCTTCGCTCTCGCCGCCACCTTGAGCCTCTCCGCCATCTTTGGTTCAACCTCCGTCCGCGCCGACGAAGAGGAAGAGGAAGAGGACCAAACGACCGAGGAAGCTGCGGAAGACGAAGAGTATGAAGACACCGACCCGAGCGCGGTCGTGGTGTTTCGTGACCGCCTTGCCCCCCATGGCAGCTGGGTGGATCACGGGGAGTTCGGCACCGTTTGGGTCCCCAACTCGAGCGCCGTTGGGCCTGACTTTCAGCCCTACTCATCCGCTGGGCGCTGGGAGCTGACCGACGACGGGGATTGGCTTTGGGTTAGCGACTACGACTGGGGCTACATCCCGTTTCACTACGGTCGCTGGGTGTGGGCTGGGGAAGGCATTGGTTGGGCCTGGATTCCGGGACGACGGTACGCCCCCGCTTGGGTGACCTGGCGGGTCGGCGCTGATGGTTTCATCGGCTGGGCGCCACTCCCTCCCCGGTACTACTGGGTTGGCGGTAGCTACTTCTGGTTCTCTTCACCCTACCCGGCCGCGTTCATGTTCTGCCCAACGGCCAACGTCTTTCACCACCACGTACACACCGTCGTGATTCGCGATCGAGCATCGGTCGAGCGCGCCGCAGCCAGCACGCATCGCCACGAAGCTCAACCGACCAACAAGGGCAACGGCCGTCACTCGGCTTCCCCTACCCTCGAACAAGCCGGCGTTCCGAAGAGCGGCGCACCGAAGAACATCGCGAAACATGACCCGCGCGCGATGGAGTTCGCGAAGAAGTCGGGCACCGCCAGTCGCGCCGCAGGCTCGCCCGCGCAGAAGTCGCTGGTGGCAAGCGAATCACGCGGGTCGAAGAGTTCGAGCTTCGTTTCACCCCGCGTACGCCAAGAAGAGGTGAAAACACGCGAGACGGCGGCGTCACGCGGGTCGTCTTCGTCTCGCTCGTCTTCGAGCCTTTCCGTGGGAGGCGAAGAGTCCGAAGGCCGATCGTCCAAGTCGAGCCGGAGGGCCGGCGGCGCTTCGCGCAGCTCAATCGAGTCAACCTCTCGCACGAGCAACGAAGTTGGGGAGACAACAGGAGCTCGCAGCGTAACGAAGAAGACGAGAGCCTCTCGCCCGAGCACCACCTCCGCGCCGCGAAACAGGGCGCCCAAGTCGAGCAGCGCAGGCCGCTCGAGTGCGCCGCCCTCGAGCAGCGCTGTGGAAAGCACCTCGGGCGAGCGTCGTTCGAGTCGCAGTAGGCCTAGTTCCAGCTCGAGCTCGGCCCCGAGTTCGAGTTCGAAGGCGGTAGCGCCGTCCAGAGTGAGCGCGCCCAAGAGCTCCGGCGGCTCTCGCAGCGGTGGCGGCTCTCGTAGTGGTGGCGGCTCCCGCAGCGGTGGCGGCTCTCGCGGCCGCCGATAACGCTGGCCAAACTCTTGCAGAGTAATCTTTAAACCAACCCTTAAGATCCGGAGACCGACGATGAATCAGGTAAACGAGCGTGCGGAGACCAACAACGCTGCGGCAAATCTGCTGAAAGGCATGACCGCAACGTCTCGCCGAGTGTGGACCGGCGTTCTCACCTCGTGTGCCATCTTGGCAAGCGTCGCGGCTCCCGGATGCATCGTGGTTGACGACGACGACTATTACGATCCCAACGAAGAGGTGATCGTGGTCGACGACGATCCGGTGATTGTGTCGGTTCCCATCGACGCAGGGAGCGGGCTCTCCGCCGACCCTGGTGAGGGAGCAGGCGTGTTCGTAGAGTTCCTCGGCGACGGACAGTGGAACGTTTGGATGACGTGCGATACCGAGATCACCGGCCGCTCCTGCGCCTATGACATCTACGCGACCGCCAACGGCATCATCGCGACTGGCGAAGATGATCTCGAGGCGGATGACGGCTTGTTCGAGGACTTCAACAGCTTGCAGCTTTCAGCCGACACAACGGTGGACTTCGACGGCATGCTGTTCTCGACCGATCCAGGCGCGCCCGTGGAGATTGAGGTTTGGCTCGACGGCCAGCTCGACGGCAGCCTTGTGTTTTGGGTTGCTGACGGGACGATCCTGAAGGGCCTGCCGAGCAACCCGACGCTGTTCGTCCCCTGAACTCCGCAACGGGGTGAAGCTGAGCGGGCCTTGCTTCCAACGAAGCAAAGCCCGTTCTGTCATTTGGGCTTGGCCGGAGCGGCAGGTTTGGCCGGAGCTGCAGGCTTGGCGGGAGCTGCAGGCTTCGCTGGAGCTGCCGGCTTCGCTGGAGCTGCCGGCTTCGCTGGAGCTGCCGGCTTGGCAGGCGCATTGGGCTTCGCGGGCTCTGCTTTCGTTGCTCCCGGCAGCTCACCCTCGTTATTGAGCTCGACCGGCTCAAACGATCGCTTCTCCTGCTCGAAGGAGGCTTTGATCGTCTCCCGGTCTCCAACCATGACCACCGTCATCTTCGAGCTATCGAAGAAGGTTTTAGCGAGGTCCTGGAGTGAGTTCGCGTCGGCTGCTTGGCGGAGCTTGGTTGCGCTCGCGTCGTAGCCAGCTGGCAGGCCGAGCGAGGCGAGCTGGGCCAAGCGCGCGTTGGTGCTGGTGGAGCCTTCGAAGGTCTCGATCAAATCACGCTTGTCTTGCGCTTTGACCTTCAACAGCTCGTCGCTGGTGAGCCCGTTGGCAGCAATATCGTCGAGCGTCTTCACGATCTCGGCGTAGCCAGGCGCAGTGAAGGCCGCCTCGAGACTGGTGCGCACCGAGAACAAGCCTTGGCTGCGAGCGAGCCCGAAGCCCGACCCAACGCCGTAGGTCCAATTGAGCTCTTCACGCAGCTTGAGGTTCAAGCGCGAGGTGAAGGAGCCACCAACAGCGTCGTTGATCAGGGACAGCGGTGCGCCCTCGGAGGAGCTGGCGGCCACACCCGGTCCGGAGACCATGACAACGGTTTGCACGGCCCCAGGCCGATGAACCACGATCGCTTGGGGTCGGCTCGCCAGCAAGGTTGACGGTGGAGGAGCCGCGAGCGCCTCCCCCTTCGGCGTCCAACCCTGGAGGTTTTTGCCGAGCGCCGCCTCGAGCTCGGCGCGGCTGATTTGCCCGACGACCACGAGCGTCAGCCGGTCGGGGCGCCAAGCCTTCTCATAGGCTGACTTTAGGTCGCTCAACTCAACGGCGTCGGCTTTCGAGAAGAGCCCCGCGGAGGGATGACCGTAGGGCGAGTCGCCGCCGTACATCGTCCGGGCCATCACGGTCGCGGCCACCGCCATCGGGTCGTCGCTGCGTTTCTTGAGGTTGTTCTTCCACAACTTCTTCACGCGGGTGAAGTCCTCTTTGCTGAGCTTGGGCCGAGCCACGATGTCGCACAGGATCTCGAAGCTCGTATCAAACTTGGTGCGCAAGCTGGTCAGCGACGCGGTGGTTCCGTCGAGCGTGGGCGCAACGCCGAACGATGCCCCGAGCGAAGCCAGCGTCTCGCTCAGCTCAAGGGCCGAGCGCTTACCGGCGCCCTCATCGAGCATGTCGGCGAGCAGCGACATCGTGCCGGGCTTGCCTTTGGGATCGCTCGCGGAGCCGTACGGGATCACGAAGCTCGCCGAGACGACGGGTAACTCCGGTCGTTCGAGGTGCCAGACGGTGATCCCACCGGGCCCCTGAAACACCGTGACCGAGGGCGGAGTGAAGTCCTTCGCCGCAGCCAGCGTCGGCTTCTCACCGAGGGGATCGGGCGCGGGCGCCGCACTCTGCGAGGCCACCGGCTTGGCCGTGCTCGTTGGCACGTTGGCAACCGGGGGCGAGCCAGAGAGCCGAATCCCGAAGTCACAACCTGCGAGCAGCGTGAGGCCCGAAAGAGCTGCCTGCGTTCCGTAACGAAGTGCACGCTTCACTTTTTTGCTCCCGACTTCGGCTTGGAGGTAGGCGCGGCTTCAGCGTCGGGCTTCTTGATCGGCTCGATGCGCAGAATGACGCGCGAACTCAGATCGAGCGTTTGCTTGGCGACCGCGCTCACGGAAGCGGTGGTCACCGCGCGATACCTCGCTAAGTCCTTACCGATGAAACCTGGGTCCCCCGCGAAGGACTCATACAATGCGAGCGACGAGGCCCGTTCGGGGAGCGACTCCAAGCCGAGCACGAAGGAGGTCTCGTATTCGACCTTGGCGCGATCGACTTCTGACGCGGTCAAGCCCTTGTCCAACAAGGTGGACAGCACTTTGTCGATCTCCGCCTCGAGGGTGTCGAGCGACACGCCCGGGCGCGCCGTAGCCTCGATCGAAAAGATGCTCGAGAGATCCTGCGAACTCTGGGAGGCCTGTACCGACTGAGCCAGCTCCTTGTCGAAAACCAGCGACTGATAAAGGCGGCTCGTCTTTCCGCGCACCAGCGTGTTTGCCAAGAGATCCAGTTCGGCGTCCCCCGCGGCGAAACGCTTGGGGCTGTGCCAGGACATGATGATCTTGCCGAGCTGAATGTTGTCCTCGGTCAACGTTTCACGCACGACGCGCCCGAGCTTGGGTGCAGCCGGTTCAATAGCGGGCTCCGCCGTAGCGCTGGGCTCGGCGGCCTTGAGCAAGCCAAACCACGCTTCGATCTTGGCTTTGGTTTCATCGACGTCGAAGTCTCCGGCAACCACCAACGCGAGGTTGTTGGGTACGTAGTGCGTCGCAAAAAACGCCTTCACGTCCTCGACCTTGGCGGCCTCGAGATCCTCATGCGAGCCGATCACAGGGTGGTGATAAGGATGCCCCTCGGGATAGAGCAGCTCGGGGAGACGGAGCTCGGCCTTGCCATACGGCTGGTTTTCGCTCGTCTGCCGTCGTTCATTGCGCACCACGCCGCGTTGCGCGTTGAGGCGCTCGAGGGTCATGTTTTCACCGAGCGCGCTGAGCCGATCGGCCTCGAGCCAGAGCAGCAGTGGCAGTGCGTGAGCGGGCGCAAAGTCGAAGTAGTTGGTGCGGTCTTCACTCGTCCAGGCGTTGTTCGCTCCGCCCTCGACCTCCATCCATTTGTCGAAGGCACCGGTCGGTACGCGCGCGGTGCCCATGAACATCAGGTGCTCGAACAGGTGCGCGAAGCCGGTCAGCCCTTTGCGCTCGAAGCGCGAGCCCACCTTGACCACGATATCGACCACCACCATCGGGATGTCAGGGTCCGGCGAGAGGATCACCGTCAGCCCGTTCTTCAGCTGGTACTTCTCGAACGGGATGGCGATCTCACCCGCGCTGTCTTTACGCGGAGCGGGCGGCTGCGCGGGCCCTGGTAGGCCGGCCGACCCCACGCTGGCGGGGCGCAAGGGCGAAGCTACTTGAACTGGCTCAGGCCCAGGCTTAGGCGCGACTTGGTCGGCTAGGCCGGTGGAGGCCGGAACCGAAAGCAAGATCGGAAGGAGCACCGAGGGAACGACTCGCGACAACCTGCGCATGCCGCGGAGATTCGTGCAAAGGGCCGAGCGATGCAACCCTCACTTCAAGCGGACCACCAAGCTCGCGAGGACGCCCGGCAAGGTCGCGAGGAACGCCACGAAAAAGAAGCGCCCGGCTCCGAGGCTCCCGTAGAGGTAGCCGCTGGCCGCACCGAGCCCCATCGCGGCGACGCTCATCACCGACGAGGCAAAGGCGAAGTGAACGGTCTTGAAGCGACCGTGGCAGAGCTTGAGGATGAAGCTGGTGAAGGCTGCGGTGCCCATCCCGGCGATGAACTGCTCGATCACGACCGTCGCGCTGATCAAGTGAAGCGACTGGACGGTGAACCCGGCGATCTGCAGCGAAGGCGCTGCCGAGACGTGCGCGCCGGAGTGCGCGAGCCCGTGATAGAGCAGGATGGCGGTGCTCTGCAGCACGGTGATCGGCACGAACAGTTTGCGGAAGGAGAAGCGCGCGAGCACCACGCCGCCGAGGATCGACCCGGCGATCGAGGCTGCGGTGCCGAAGGTACCGTTCACCACCCCGCGCAACGTCGTATCCATCCCGAGCGAGCCGAGGAACTTGGCGTTCATCGCGAACAAGAGCGCGTCGCCCGCGCGGTAGGTCAACAGCAGCACGATGCAGGTGATCGCTAGCGGTTGCGCAAGAAAGGCGCGCGCGGCCTCAGCGCTGGTCGGCGCTGCAGCGACCTCGGCAGGCTCCACGCTGGCTTTGGTCGGTCCAGTCGGTTGTGCCGAATCACGCGCCAGGAGCACGGCGTGAACCCCGGCGAGCAACGTCAAGATCGCGGAGAGCACATACAGCGCGGGTCCAAAGCCGTACTCTCCGGCAAAGGCGACCAGCGGCCCCGCTCCGACCAACATTGCCACGCGGAAGGAGCTGATGCGCACGCCGGAGAAGGAGGACTGCTTGGCGGTCTCGAGCGTCCGTAGGTAGTAGCCGTCGATCGCGATGTCGTTGGTCGCCGCAAGAAAGGCAGCTGCGATCAGCGCCGCAACCAGGAACGGCAGCGGCGCGCCGACGCTGACCAAGCCACCCATGATCAGGCAAACCAGCGCCAGCGCCAGTTGTGCGCCGATCATCCAGCTCTTGGTCGAGGACGTCCGCTCAACCAACGGGGACCAAAGGAACTTCACCAGCCAAGGTGCGTGAAGCAGCGAGGCCAGCCCTACCAGCTGGGCGCTGAACCCGGCGCTGGTGAAATACTGCTGGCCGACCACCTGATGCACGACCGAATAGGGTAACCCCTCGGCGAAGTAGGTCGTGGCGACCCAAACCAGGGGCTGACTCTGAAGCCAGCGCAGCGATCGGCCTGCATTTTTCAAGGGCGGGTTTGCCAGGGGGACTCGCTCGAGTTGACTGGCCTCCATCGTCGATGGCGATACACGAACCCAAACTTTTGCCAAAGATTTCCTCAGAACTTACGCCGTTGCCGTGTTTCTGCGGGCCCGGGGCCGAGTTGTCTCCGAACCGCCGCTAGAACATGGACAGCACAGCAAAAGCCTCGTACTCATCGCCGTGAGTTCGTGAACGAATACACGCGGCGCGAAGAAGTTCGGTGGATGTTAGTGTCCGCTGTCCTCCTCGTAGGTTCAGTGGCGGCTTCGCTTGGTCTGCTGATGACGGCCCAAGGTCCGATTCGCGCCAGCAAAGAAGCCGAAACGCTTGCGGCCCAGGCCGAGGCGCGTGCCAAGGGACTCGAAGAGTGCGTGGTCGCAGCGAAGGCGTTGACCAAAGAGGTGGCCGTCTTTCGCGATGTAGCGGCGGCCTCGCAGGTGTTCGAGGAGGCAGAGCCCGCCCCCAGCGCCGGCTCCCCGAAGCCCAAACCGAAGGTTCGTCCGCCGGTCGCGACCGACAAGGCCTGGTCGGCCGCGAAGAATACCCACGCTGCCGCGACGCGGTTGCTCTTCTGCCAAGAGTCGGCAAACGCCGTGGCGACTCCCCACGAAGTAGCGAAAGACGGTTGGGGAGCCGTTCAAACGGTCAAGACCATCGACGCTCCCTCGGTGGGCAGCCCGGATCAGCTTTCAGCGGCGAAACGAGTGTTGTCGGCGGTGGACAAAGCCCCGCTCGAGGCTGTTGTGGATCACGTGACC
This sequence comes from Polyangiaceae bacterium, assembly GCA_044376115.1. GTDB lineage: Bacteria > Myxococcota_A > Polyangia > Polyangiales > Polyangiaceae > Xiheicaenibacterium. Next base: position 21,434 of record JBILLK010000004.1, read on the forward strand.
TTCGCCTTCGAGACGGCTTCCGCAGACGCGGTCACCCTGCGCGAAGCCGCCAACGGGACCCTGGTTCGTCAGCCGCTTCCGAAGGGCTTGCTCGGGCGTGAAGTGGCCATGTTCGCCGGGGTACTGCTCTCGATCGTGGCGTTGCTGCTCAGCTTCTTCAGCTTGCGCGCCCGCTCGATTCGACGCGAGGCCGCTTTGGCGCCGTATCGCAAGGCGGTCCGCTCGCCGGAGCGCGGCATCCAAGCTGCCACCATCATTCGGCTCGCAACCGAAGCCAACGGTGGTGAACCGGGCATCGTCATTGGCGCCGCCGTACTCGGCCTGGTCGCTGCGTTCGTTGGGCGGGTCGACGCTGACTGGTACGTGGTCGGCGTGATGCTCGGCGTGTTGTTGGGCGTGCTCGGTCAATTGGTCACGCGCAACTTGGGTGGCGTTACAAAGTTCCGTGAGCGGGTGCTGGCACTGACCGAGTTGGAGAAGCCCGCCGTGCCGATGGTGCTCGTGCTCAGCGAAGTGAAGGCCGGCTCGGAGCAGGACTTCCTCAGCTTCTTCCTCAAGCTCTCTGCCTCCGAAGCAGCGCTCGCGGTGGAAAAGCTCGCCACGCAGGCCGAGGAGCAGATCTTGATCGCGGCCGACGCCAAGCGCTGAACGAGCAGCACGGTCCCTTCGCAAAAGCGCTGGGTGGCGCGAACGGCAAGGAATTGAGCTAGTTTCGAAGGATGAAGTTCGTCCCCGCGCTAAGCGTGGCTGCTGTGCTGTTGGCTTCCGCTTGTAGTGATGGCGGCTCGAGCGCTGGAGAGTCTGGAGGGTCGGGAGGCTTTGGTGGTAGCGGCGGAGTCGGCGCTTCCGGGGGCACCATGCTCGCTAGCGGTGGGCAAGGTGGAAGCGGAGGCACCGCAGGCGCAGGGGCGGCTGCGGAAGGCGGAGGTGGGGGCAACGTGGGGCCTCTGACCAGCCCGGGCTGCGTCGACGGGCAAGGCTTGGCCGAAGGCGAGCACACCTTCACGCTCGAGGACCGTTCACGCCGCTACGTCCTGCGGCTGCCTGTCGGCTACACCAAGGACAAGGCTTGGCCGCTGGTCCTGGCGTTGCACGGCAATGGAGGCAGCGTGAGTTATTGGGACGTGACCAGCGGGGAGCGCAACATCCGCGGCGTGCTCGAGAACGAAGCCATCCTGGTGATCGCTGAGGCGATTGACGGCAACTGGCGTGACTACGACACGCCGCCGGAGAGCTGGCCGGCGCGCCTCGAGAGTGAGCTGCTTTACTTTGAGCAGGTGCTGACGGAGGTGAGAACCGACCTGTGCATCAACGAGGAAGCGATCTTCTCGATGGGCTTCAGCGGCGGAGGCTCCTTCTCGGGTGTGCTCGGCTGCAGGCGAAGCGACATCCGCGCGATCGCCGTGGGCGGCTCGGTGATCTACTTCGACGAAGCCGACTGTCTCAACACCCCGGCGGCCTGGATCACCATCGGAACGCAGGAACTCACGCCCGACCGCGAGGCTTTCCGAGACTTCTTCCGCGATCGTGCGATGTGCTCGGCGAGCTCGGTCAGCGCTGAACCGAGCCCGTGCGTCGCGTACGAAGCATGTTCGAGCGCGACCCCGGTTCACTATTGCCAGCACCCCGACGGCCACATTTGGCCCGCGTTCGGCAGCGAAGCCATGTGGTCGTTCTTCTCTCAGTTCGTCGCTCGCTGAAGCCGTTGCGGCGCCGGCTGCAAGCTCCGCCTTTCAACGCGGCGGCTTGTTACCGGCGGGCGGCTTACCCGGCGCACCCGGAGCAACTGCCCCCGGAGCAGCCTCCTCCTCACCACCGAGTTGCACGTTCACCTCGATACGGAACTCTCGAGCAGACGGCGCGTTCGGCTCGGCCCCCGGAGGCATCACCTGCGCTGCCATCCGCTGTTGCAAGAGACCCTGGTTGGGCCACCTGGAGCTCGGAACGACCAGCGTCACACCTTTGCCGTCCACCGCGTAGGCGCCCATCACCGCGTCGGGCATGCCCAACGCCGAGAGCAGCGTGGACGTCGGATCGGCCGCGTATTGACGAAGTTCGATCGAGAGGGTCGCTTGATCACCGTCGATCTTGACGACCCGGAACAACCTGTAGCGGACGACGTCGGAGCCGTACGAAGAGCGTCGGTCGGTCACCATCCAAAAGGCGCCCTCCCCCACCGGTTTCTCGGGTGCTGGGGTGTACATCGCGGTGAGCGTGTCTTCGATCGCGCCGAACTCCAGATCCAGGAGCTGCAGCGACTGCGCGTCGGGGGCCGTAGCGAACTTGCGCGCGAAGCGGCTGGGGCCCGTCTTCGTCATCGTGAAGTCGATGGTGCCACCCTTCATCGCGTCGAGCAGTTGCTTCAGCGGCTTGGGAACGTCCCCTTCGCCGGCGCCAGCGACGGTCGCGCCGATGATCGTCACCACCAGCGGCCGGTCCGCACCAGGTGCAGCGGGGGGCGCGACCGCCGGGCCCGCCGAGGCGCTGCTCGAGGCGGCGGGCGACGCGCCGTCAGCCTTCTTACCCGCGGGCTTTGCGTCTTTGGGCTCGGCCGGCACGGGTGCGCTGCCGGGCGGACCGACGTGCACCTTCAGGTCGAGCGGCGGTAACGAATCCTGGCCGATCTTGAGCGATACGCGCAGCGGTAGGACCTGTGTGTCGGAGACGGCGCTGGCGTGCAGCAGGACCTTCGGGTCCTGGCCGTCACCCACCAACTCGAGCTTGGGCGGCGCACCAGCCTTGTGCGCGGCGTCCGCCGCGCCCTTCGCGAAGATGCCGTTGGGCGGAGGTTGGTTGGCCGCTGCCGACGGGCTCGCCGAGCTCTTGCCGTCGAGCGACTTCGCCGCTTCATCGAGCTTTCCGCCCATGTTGGGGTCTTTGCCGGCGCTGGCGGCCGCCGAGGTTGAGACCTTGCTCGCCGGCGGGTCGCCACAGGCAACGGCGAACAGGCACAGACCGACGATCAAGCGACCAAAACGAACCGAGGGCGCACGCCACATGGGCGCCGGTCTACCGCATGCAAGACCTCAAGTCGAGCGCAGCCGCGTGCGACTTGGTTAGCGTCGGATCGGATCGACGCGACTCGCACCGAGCGACGCGGCCAACTGCTCGGCCTGTTCCTGACCGCAGACCAACACGCGCGACGAGCCGCCTCTCCCAGCGCCAAACACGACGCTCGAATCCTGCTCGCTCACCGCTGAAATCGGCCCTGCTACCTCGAGCAAAAAGGTCTCATTGGGCGGCATCTGCGACTGCGAACCGACGCGACCACGCACGCCCTGCTCGAGGTCCGCGAAGGTCTCCGCCGAATAGACTGGAGCCGCCTCGCTCGCCGGGTAATCCCGAGGCTCGGCGAACACTTGCGCAAGACGCACCGGATCCTTGGAAACGAGGGCGAGTACGACCTTGGCAAAGGAGGCAACCAACGCCACGTCCTCCGGCTCGATCCGCCGCGGAGAAAGCGAGAGACCGCAAAGAGAGCCCAAGATCGGCGCTTCCCCTTCCAGGCCGGCCTCGTGCCGAATCAACGGCACGCCCAAATACGAGCGCGCGCCGATGGCTCGCACCAAGTCACTGGCACGAAAGAAAGGCTCGGCCGCGGCGTCTTCAACGATGAAGGGCTCGCGTGCTGAGAGCGTGTGCGTACAGAAGGAGAGCTCCCGCGGAACGATATCCAAGTGAGCCAGATGTTTTGGCGTGCCGTGATGCACCCTGTGAATGGTGTCCCCGCCGTCCACTGCGCTGACGTAAACCATCTCCAACGAAAGGAACTGCGCCAACTGCTCGAGCACGCGACGCAAGGCCGCGTCTGTCGCCTTTTCCTGCTCCGCGGTTGGACCAAAAGCGCCTCGAAGCCCCAGCTCTCGCGCCAAGCGCGAACGCTCGACCTCCTTTGGGTCGAGCATGTGCAGCCGCCCGACGGCCTCGTTCGGCGGACGCAACGGCTCGGGCGCGCGCAAGGTGGGCGCAATACTCCGCGTGAGAGGCGGGGCGGGCTTGGCGGGAGCACCAACCGCCGCGAGGATCTTCGACTTCAGGTTCGGCGCCACCTGCGCCGGCGCCAGCTCAGCCGGCGCCTCACCTTCGTTGGCTGCCTGAGCGAGCTCAACCACGATGTCCGACACGTTGCAAAGCGCTCGCGCTGACGGGGAATGACCGTTGGCTGCTTTGACCACGATCTCCGAATCGGCCCCCGGGAGCTCCGACGCGTCGAGGAAGTGATCGAGCGCGCTCTCACGTAGCCCGGATTGAGGATCGACCCCTCCCTCCGTTTGAGCGTCGTGATGTCGAGACTGGGCCATGATTCCTCGTGCTTCGAACCGCAAATTGTCGCTGCGAAAAGCCGTACGCGTGAACTTGGCGGCCGGTCGCACGCCCATGCAACTTTGTTTAGTTAAACGCTCTCGAAGTCAAGCTGGCATCCGCGGGGTGACCGGGATTGTGCCTTGGAGCTCCTGCTCGAGCGCCACCATGCACTCGAGCACCGCCTCATCTTGGAACGGCCGACCCACGATCTGAACGCCGACGGGAAGCCCTTCGCTCGCTCGGTCGACCAAGATCGCGGTGGTCTCGATGCGGTCTCGAGTGAGCGGCTCACGCGCCGTTTCACTTTTGAGAACGCTGGTCACCGGCACCACGCCGGCCGGGAACTGCACCAGGTTCCAGAGCATCGAATAGCAGCCCGCCAGCAGGAATTCGGCTGATTTTGTATGAGGAACGGCCGGGGTCGCGTGGGCCGGGCACAACACCAAGTCGACCTTGGCAGCGGCCATCGCCGCGAGCAGCGTCAAGCGGTAGTCGCGGGCCGCCTTGGTTAGCCGCCAAAGCTCGGCCACCGACTTCTCCCCGAGTTGCCGCAGGACGAAGGCCGTGCGCCCTTCGCCCAGCGCGTCCAGGCCCTGCGCCAGCAGCAACCGTGCGGCGTTGGGCAACGCTGCGGTTCGCAGCAGCGGCGCGAGCACCGGCTCGACCGGTGAGTGCGCAATCAGCCCGCGCGCCGTAACTCCGCCGTCTGCGCTCATCAGCGCAAAATAGAGGGCGATCGCCTCACGAACGGCGGGCGGCATGAACGGCACCAGCTCGTAACCGCGCCGGCCGAGCGCCACGCCGGCTTGCTCGATGGCCCGCCTCACCGCCGGGCTTGGGCGCACGATCGAATCATCGTCGTAGAAGCCGATGCGCAGCGGCCTATCCGATTCTGCTGCGGTCGGAGATACCAACGGATCATGGGCGGCCATGTGCCGGGTATCCAGCGCGCGGAAGAACAAGGCCACGTCAGCGGCGCTGCGCGCCATCGGCCCGACCTGGCTGCGAATCGCCTCCTGGCCCACCAGCGCGCCGTTGGAGCCGCGATTCGACCAGCGATCGAGCGACGGCTTGAGGCCCGCGATGCCGCACCAAGCCGCCGGAACACGGATGCTGCCTCCGATGTCGGTGCCGACGCCGAGCGCCGATAGCCCGATCGCTAGAGCGGCCCCTTCTCCGCCCGAAGATCCGCCCGGTGCGTGCGCCGAACTCCACGGATTCTTGGTCACGCCGAACACCGGGTTGCGCGTCTCGTGCGAAAGCAAAAGCTGCGGCACGTTGGTGCGACCAACGACCACGCCGCCCGCCTTGCGCACCGCCTGCACGATCACGGCGTCGGAGCTCGCGCGCATCGTCTTGCGGTGCTCGATGCCCAGGGTGGAGGCGTGCCCCGCCATATCGAGGTTCTCTTTGATGGTAACCGGCAACCCGGCCAGCGGGCCGAGCGGCTCGCCGTGTTTGCGTGCGTTGTCGATGGCGCGGGCCCGTTCCAAGGCGTCGCCGCGCGTCGACTCGACGAAAGCACCAACACGCGCCTCGATCGTCACGGCTCGGTCGACGTGGCTGCGAACGACCTCCTCGGCGGAGACCTCTCTTCGCACCAGCAGGTCCAGCAGCTTCACGGCGGAGGAATGAACGAGCGGGTCGTTCAGATCGTAGGTCATGGCGCCCGCATACTGCTCCTAACGCGACCATGGAAACAAGCTCGCAACGACGTGCGGGCTGGTCCTCCTGCGTAAAGCGGGCTATCGGCGGCCCGTGTCCACTCCCTCTTTCGGGTCGGCCGGAGCGGGCGGCCGACTAGCGCTGCCGGTAGACGCCCTGTTGCCGGAGGCGCTGGCCTTGCTTCAGCGTCGACGGCGGCTGGTCTTCACGGCTGAACCAGGAGCCGGCAAGACCACCCGCCTGCCGCCCTTCATCGCGCAGCATCCCGAAGAGGCCGGCCAGGTATTGGTGCTCGAACCCCGCCGGCTTGCGGCTCGGCTCTCCGCCGAGCGCGTCGCCTTCGAGCAAGGCCTCAGCGTCGGCAAAGAGGTCGGCTTCATCACCAAGTTCGAGCGCCGCGTCGCCGCCGACTCGAAGGTCGTCTTCGTGACCGAGGGCATCCTCACGCGACGTCTGGTCAAAGACCGCGAGCTGCGCGGCGTGACCACCGTCGTGCTCGACGAGTTCCACGAACGGCACGTCGCGAGCGACTTGGCGCTCTCGCTCTTGCTGCGCCTTCAACGCGAGTCGCGGCCCGACCTCAAGATCGTGGTGATGAGCGCGACGGTGGACGCGGCGATGCTCTCGGAGCTGCTCGACGCCCCTCACCTTCACTGCGAAGGAAGGCTCTTTCCGGTGGAGATCGTGCACGCCGCCGCGAGTAGCGATCGGCCGCTCGAGAGCTTGGTGGCGTCGGCCATCTTTGAAACGCTGCGGCGCGGAGATCGGCGCGACCTATTGGTCTTCTTGCCGGGGATGCGCGAAATCCGGCGTGCGCAGAGCCAGGCCGAGCGTTTGGCGCGCGAGCACGATCTGGCGCTGCTCCCGCTGCACGGCACGCTTTCACCGCAAGAACAGGACGCAGCGTTGCGGCCCAACGCCCGCCGCAAGGTGATCTTCGCGACCAACGTGGCGGAGACCAGCCTGACGATCGAGGGCGTCGGACACGTGATCGACAGCGGCTTGGCCAATCTCGCGTCGCACTCGCCGTGGACCGGCTTGCCCACCTTGCGCTGCGATCGCATTTCGCAGGCCGCCGCGATCCAGCGCGCTGGCCGCGCAGGTCGTACCCAGCGAGGCACAGCGACCCGCCTTTACACCGAGGCCGATTTCTCCCGTCGCCCCGCCTTTGAGACGCCCGAGCTCTTGCGCACCGACTTGGCCGAGCCGTTGCTTTTGCTGCTCGCTTGCGGCGTGGCGGACCTCGATCAACTGGTGTGGGTCAGCAGGCCCGAGCGCGTACCCAGCGAGGCCGCGCTGGAGCTACTTTCGCGCTTGGGCGCCCTCGAGGCAGGCCGCCGTTCGCTCACGGCGATCGGTCGCCGTATGGCCGAGCTACCGCATCACCCACGGCTTGCGCGTGCGCTGATCGAGGGGGAACGACGCGGAGTTGGACGGGAGTTGCGCGCATTGTGCGAGCAGCTGGGCGAACGCTGGGACGCGCCCAACGACGCCAGCCGTTTGTCCTCGCTGCGCAGCGATCTGCTCGAGCGTGCCAGCGGCTTTCAGAGCGAGGGCGGCCCGCTCGATGGGGCCTGGGAAGATGCCGTGCTGTACTCGATTTTGACCGGCTTTCCCGACCGCGTCGGACGGCTCAAGCGCCATCCCACCACGGGCAAACGCGAGGTCGTCTTCGCGGACGGAGGGAGCGCCCAGGTCTCAGAAGGCAGCCGCGTGCGCGAGAGCGACCTTGTGGTGGCGGTGGTCGCTAAGGAGCAAGGCGAAGCAGGCCGTCAGCGCGCGCAGGTCGAATGTCTCAGCGCGATCGAGTCGGATTGGCTGCTCGAGGTCGACTTCGATCGCGTGGTCGACGAGGCCTCGCTCGAGGTGGGCGACGGCCCCGGTCGCGTATTCGAGACGCGCACCCTGCGCTACGGCAAGCTCGCCCTTTCGATTGAACGCAAGCCCACGACCGCCCCGGAAAAATGTGCGCCGCTGCTCACGTCAGCGCTGCTCGCGCGCGGCCTCCCACCCGAAGCCGAGGAGAAGCTGCAGAGCCTCGAGTTGCGCCTGCAGTTGGCCGCCGACCACGGCCTGCTCGAGCAGACCGCGCTGCCTTCGCGCGAAGAGCTCGTGCGCTCGGTCGCCGAAAACGTAAGCACGCTGGAAGAGCTCGCGCAGACCGACTTCGCCGAGAGCTTCGTTCATTCGCTCAGCAGTCGCGCGCGCAGCGTGCTTGCGCAGGACGTACCCGAGCGGTTTCAGCTGGGCAACGGCCGAGCCGTTCCGGTGGTCTATCGCAAAGGGCAACCACCGACCATCGCCTCACGGCTGCAGGACTTCTTCGGCACGAGCAAGGCGCCTTCTCTGCTCGCAGGCCGTTTGCCGCTGGTGCTCGAGCTATTGGCGCCCAACTTCCGCGCAGTGCAAATCACCTCGGACCTGGACGGCTTTTGGCGCAACCACTACCCAGCGCTGGCCAAGGAGCTACAGCGACGTTACCCGCGACACGCTTGGCCCGACGACCCGAAAACAGCACAACCTCCGCCGCTTCCCCCACCGCGCCGCAAGTGATGCGCTCGGCACGGTTCGGCTCAGCGGCGAACCGAACCGCCGAGCATGTTGAGCGCCATTCGTGCGAAGGAGAGATCCACTGGCTGGGCGAAGCCAACGTCCGAGCCGCTCACCGCAATTTGCGCCGGAGCCAGCCCGCTGCCCAGGCCGAATGACGACAAAAGGCCTGCAAACTGCGCCATTTGCGAGAGGTTCTTGAGCGCGATGGCTCCGTTCTCCGCGCGCTCCGGCGTGGTGTAGGTGAGCGCACCAACGAGGTTCACGCCGGGAGCTTGGAAGTTACCGAGCACCCGCATCGCCCGCAGTTCGGAGAGGAACGGGAAGTTCTTGGAAGCGGCCTCGAGCACCGGTTGAGCGGCGCTGGTTGCGCGCGGCGCGGACACCAAAAGGCCGTTCGGCCCGACGCTCATCGCGCTCTCAGCGCCGAAGTCACCCGCAGCGCCGAACACGAGGCCGGTGGTTTCACTGAGTTCGATCATCCAGGGCTGCAGCGAGCGGCCGAGTCGGTTGAAGCGCAGCCGATCCAACGCGCGCCGCATACCGATCTCATTGCCCGAGAGCAGCGTCTGCTGCGTGAGCAGCACGAAGCCGAGATTGCCGACGGTGAAGAGCTCGTACGGGCCGTATTGTGTGCGGACCAACGGCGCGCCGCTCGGTACGGTGGCTTGTTTGGCCGCCGCAGCCGAGATCGCCGAAACGTCGAAGTTGCCGCGAACCACGGCGCAAAAATCGACGCCCTGCATCGCGTACACGCCGCCGAGCACGCGCGAGACATCTCGAACCGGGCTGAAGTTCGACTCGGCGCCGAGCGGAACCAGCGAGGAGACCAAACCGGCGACGTCTGCACCAAGTTGGGTCGCGAAAAGGGCGCGCGCATCCAACGCACCAAACACGACCACCCCGCCCGGTAAGAGCGCGAACGGGTCTTTGTCGATCTCGGCGGCGGCAACTCGACCTCCGCCGACAGCAACGAGGCCCGCGGAAGAACAAGCCCCAGCGCCAACGACGGACGCTGCTCCCACGCATGCGGTGGTCAGAAAATCGCGGCGTAGCATCAACGAGCGGGTTCGGCTGAGGCCGGCGGATCCGCCGAATCGAGCGGGAAGGAGCCGAGCACCTTGAGGGTGCGCGCGCGCTGCTTGACCCCCTCGAGCGCAGTCACGAGCGCGCGATCGGTCGCGTGGCCGCTGACCTCGACATAGAACACGTACTCCCAACCAGCGCTCTCGACCGCACGGGATTGAATGCGCCGCAGGTTGCAGTTCTTCTCTTTGAACGCCTGCAGTACGTCATGCAGAGCTCCCGGCTTGTCGTGGACGCTGAAGAGCACGGCGGTTGCGTCTTGCCCGCTGCGGGTGAGCGGCATCTTCGACACCACGCCGTAGCGCACACGAAGCTCGCCCTCATCCCCAACGTTCTCATCCAACACGCTCAGCTCTGCGGCGAGCGGCAACCCCCGCGGAACGATGGCGGCAGCGCCGTGGTGTTCCTGCGTCAGCTCGAGCGCCATCACGGCGCTACGGACATGAAGAATCGTGGCCTTCGGGAAACGCTTGGCAACGTAGGCCTCCGCCAAGGCGTGATGGTGGCTGTTGGCGTAGACGCGCTCAACGTCTGCGGCGTTGCCTGTGCGAGACACCAACGAGAGGGCGTGGGACACTTCCCGCTCGCCCACCAGCTTGAGATCCAACGCTGCGATCGCCTGCACTGTGGCGAAGGCCAGCCCCTCGCGCAGCGTCTCCAGCGGAACCACGGCGAAGTTGCAGCGCGACCGCGCGACCTCCTCGAGCGCCTTCTCCACCGTCTCGGCGCGTTGCAGCTCAGCCTGCAGCCCGAAGTGCAGCTGCGCCGCCTGATAGGAGAAGCCTCCCTCGGGGCCGACACACGCTACCTGCGGCGCCACGTCGAAGATGCGACAAGCTGCGTCCAGCGCGGTGAAGATGGGCCGCACCGCTTCCCGGGCAAAGGGCGGGGCCGCGCTCTCGGCGAGCGCCTTCAGTCGCGCAGCGTCTGTCAGCGGGGACAGCCTTGCTCCCTCACCTCGAGCCTTGAGCAGCTCCTGGCAAAGCCGCACGCGCTTGTCCACGACGCGCATGACCTCCCGATCAATCTCGTCGAGACGCTGAGTGAGTTCGTCGATGCGGGAACGCGAGGTCACGCCTTACCCTACCAAGCTTTCAGTAAAAATTCTGCCAGCGATCGTGAGGGCGGAGCCACGACTCACTCAGGTCGTGGAGCTGCCCCCTGAGCTTGACCCGCCGGAAGAGCCGCCCGAGGGAGCAGCCGCCGCCGGGGTGCTCGCGGCTGGCGTCGACGTGGTGGTCGAGGTTGAGCTCTCACTCGTCGAACTCGAGCTGGGCGTGGACGAGTCTTTCTTGTTGCTCGAGCCGGAGTAAAGGTCCGAGTACCAGCCACTGCCTTTGAGGATGAAGCCGGTCCCTCGGGAGATCTGCCGCTTGGCAGTCGGCCCTTTGCAAGCCGGGCAATCTCGCAGCGCGTCTTCTTTGATGCTTTGCTCAGCCTCCCACTCGTTACCGCAGGAGGTGCATGCGTATTCGTACGTCGGCATTTGGGCAGACCTTTGCGGCTTCAAACGCGGTCCGTCAAGCGTTTCTCGGCTCGATGCCACGCTACACGTATGTCAAGTCTTGTCGACCGAACGCGACCCGTGTACTCCCTTACATCGCGTGACTCTACGTGCCATGGCGTGACAATATGTTAATGGCAACTGTTCGCTCGGGCGCGTGGTCTCAACGGGAAGGCAGATAAACACGATATGCACATCAAGAAGCTCGAAATCTCAGGCTTCAAGTCGTTCGTGGACCGCACAGTCGTGCACTTCGACCACGACGTGGTCGGCATCGTTGGCCCCAACGGCTGCGGCAAGTCCAACATCGTGGACGCCATTCGTTGGTGCATCGGCGAGCAGAGCGCGAAGCACCTGCGCGGGCGTTCCATGTCGGACGTCATCTTCGCCGGGTCCTCCAGCCGCGGGCCTCACGGCATGGCGGAGGTCACGCTCACCTTCGACAACTCCGACCCAGAGACAGCCCAGGGCCTGCCGCTCGAGTTCCGCGATTACGCAGAGATCGCCGTTACCCGCCGCTTGTATCGGGATGGCACCAGCGAATACGCGGTCAACAAGACCCCGGTGCGTCTCAAAGACGTGACCGATCTTTTCTTGGGGACCGGCGTCGGAACCAAGGCCTATTCGATCATCGAGCAAGGCAAAGTCGGCCTGATCGTGTCGGCGCGCGCCGAAGACCGCCGCATGATCATCGAAGAGGCGGCCGGCATCACGAAGTACAAGGCTCGCCGCAAGCAGGCCGAGGCCAAGATGGACCAAACGCGGCAAAACCTGCTGCGCGTCGGCGACATCGTGTCCGAGATCGAACGCAACCTCGCGTCGCTCAAGCGCCAGGCCGCCAAGGCGGAGCGCTACATCAGCTACAAGGCTGAAGTGGAGGACCTCACCTTGTGCGAGGCCTCACAAAAGCTGCTCGAGCTGACCGTGTGCGCCGGAGCGCAAGAGCAACTGCGCTGCGATTCGGCCGAACGTGAAGAGGCCCTCGTCACCGACCTTGCGCGGCGAGAGGCCGAGATCGAGGTCAAGCGGCAAGAAACGCTCGTGCTCGAGGACACCGCGGAGAAGGCTCAGACCGAGAGCTTCCACGCCAACAACACCGTGCGCACCCACGAGGGAGAAATCAGCCGCGGTAAGGAACGCTACGCCGAACTGAGCCGCCGCTCGAACGCCGCCTCGATCGAGCGCACCGACCTGGCCGGGCAACTGAGCGAGCTGCGCGACGAACACGACGGTCTGCTCGACGCGTTGGCCTCGGCCGAGGACGAAGAGATCCGCGGCGAAGAGGCCGCCCAACTCGAGGCCAGCAAGCTGAGCGAGTTGCGCACCGCCGAAGAGGCGGCCGAGCGCGCCGCTGCGGATTTGCGCAAGAAGGCCTCGACGTCTCAGGCCGAGGTCGCCCGTCTCGAGGCCACGCTGCGCGGCTTTGAGCAGCGTTTCTCGGACATGTCGCATCGCCGTGAGGCGCTCGAAGAGGAAGACGCACGGCTCACCGCCGAGGTCGAGGACGTCGAGGCGCGGGCAGAAGCCGGCCGCGATCGAGCCGAGAGCCTGGCTGCGGAAAAGCAAGAGCGCGCCGCGCGTCGCGACGCCCTCGCGGCCGAGCTGAAGATCGCTCGGGAGCAGACGGTGCACCTCGATCGCGAGGTCGACGTCGCCAAGGGCGAGCTGTCGCAGAAGCGAGGCCGCTTGCGCGCGCTCGAGGAGCTCCACGCGCGCATGGAAGGCGTCGGGCAAGGGCCGAAGACGCTCGCGCAGATGAAGGACCCAGCGGTCGTCGGGCTGGTGGGTGACCGCTTCGAGACCCGCGCGGAGAACACGCTCGCGCTCGCCGCCGCGCTCGGCGACAAGCTCGAGTGGGTGATCGTGAACGATCTTGCGCGCGGCCGTCAGCTGCTCGCTGAGCTCGATCGACAGCGTAAGGGCCGCGCGACGATCGTACCGCGCCACCCGGCGTACGTTGCTGGCACCTTCCCCGTCCCGGTCAGCGAAGGAACCATCGGGCGCTTGACCGATAACGTCTTCTGCGACCCGGTCGATCGTCCGCTGCTCGGCGCGTTGGTGGGAGAGATCCTGCTGGTGGTCGACGAGGCAGCCGCGCTCGCGGCCCAAGAAGCCGGCTTCCAAGGGCCGATCGTCACGCGTGGGGGCGTGCTCTTCGGTGCCTACGGCCAGGTCACCGGCGGCGCCGGGAGCTCGGTTGGCGCGGGCCTTATCGACCAAAGGCGCGAGATGCGCGAGCTTCACGAAGCGGTAGCGGCAGCGGATACCACCGTCACCGCGATGTTGGAGCGGCAAGGCAGTCTGCGCGATCGCCTGAGCGAGCTCGGCGCCGAGCTCGACCGCGTGCGCGCCTCCGCCCACGAATCGGAGATCGCCTGCGTCTCGGCCGAGAACGAAGAGAAGCGTGCGCGCGAGCAGATGGCGCAGATCACCAAACGCCTCGTGAACGTGCGCACCGAACACACCAACGTGGTCGAGCGCACCGCGTCGGCTCGCGAAGAGCACGAGATCGCGATGGAAGGGCTTGCGGACGCCCGCATGACCCGCGAGGCGCTCGATGGCGCGCTCGAAGAAGCGCTGATCACGGCCGAGACCTGGCGTGAGCAGACGACGCGGCAGCAGTCGGCGGTGACCGAGCGCAAGGTGCTGTTCGCCCAGGCCAAAGAGCGCGCGCAGAGCGTGCGACAAACGGTGGAGCGGCTGCGCAAGAGCTGCGACGAGATCGACCGCAGGCTCAAGCGCCTGGACGCCGAGCAGCTGGAGGCCTCGCTCGAGAGCGGCGCCATCGCAGGGCGGCTGTTCGTCGCGCTCGAGGGCATGGGCGAAGCCGTGGCGATCGCAAAGGTGCGCGAGGACGCGGCCATCTCATCGAAGATCGCGCTCGACGAGGCCCGGCATTTGGTCGGGATCGCCGAGGTGGACCTCAAGGAGATCCGTCAGCAGGCCGGCATCGCCAGCAACCTTACTCGCAGTTACGAGGCCAACTTGGCGCGGCTCGAGATCGAGCGACGCCACTTGGTCGAGGGCGTCCGCGAGAAGTTCCGTGGGCTCGAACTCGCCACTGTGGTCGGCGACTATCACAAGCGCCCCTTGGTCGATGCCTCGCATCGCGCGCGCATCATCGAGCTCTCCGAGTTGCTCGACCGTATGGGCCCGGTCAACCTGGACGCTGTGCGCGAGCACAAAGAGGCGACCGAGCGCTTCACCTACTACTCGACCCAGAAGGCCGATCTCGAGAAGGCCATCTCGGATCTCGAGCAGGCGATCGTGCAGATGAATCGCGAGTGCAAGAAGCTCTTCCGCGAGGCCTTCGACGGCATCAACCAGCGCTTCAAGATCCTGTTTCCGCGCATGTTCCGCGGTGGTCAAGCCGAGCTTCGGCTGACCAACCCCGAAGACATGCTCGAGACCGGCATCGAGATCTTGGCGCAGCCACCCGGGAAAAAGCTGGCCAGCATCGAGCTGATGAGCGGCGGAGAGAAGGCGCTCACCGCTGTGTCGCTGATCTTCGCGATCTTCCAGTTCAAGCCGAGCCCGTTCTGCATCCTCGACGAGGTGGACGCCCCGCTCGATGAAGCGAACGTGACGCGCTACAACGAGGCCATCCGCAGCATGACCGACCGCTCGCAGTTCATTCTGATCACGCACATCAAAAAGACGATGCAGTCGGTGGACGTCCTCTACGGCGTGACGATGCAGGAGCCTGGCGTCAGCAAGTTGGTAAGCGTCAAAGTCAACGAGACGGCCGTCGCGCGCAGCGTTCCGGTGGCCGCCGCCCCCGAGGCCGTCGCGGTCGCCTGAGATAAGCCATGGCAGAGACCATCTTCAGCAAGATCCTGCGCGGTGAGATCCCCTGTCACAAGGTGTACGAGGACGACCTCGTGTTCGCCTTCCTCGATATCGGGCCGCTCTCACGAGGCCACACGCTAGTCATTCCGAAGGAGCCTGCGGCCACCGTGGACGCGCTCAGCGACGCCTCATCGGCCGCGATCGGCCGGGTGCTGCCCCGCCTGTGCCGCGCGGTGAAGGCCGCGACCGGAACCGAGCAGTACAACATCCTGGTGAACAACGGCCCGCTGGCCCATCAGGCCGTCTTCCACGTGCACTTTCACATCATCCCAAAGCCCGATGAAAGCGCTGGGCTCGGCGTCGATTGGCCCACCAAGCCGATCGACCACGCTGACGCAAAAGAGCTAGCCGCAGCGATCGCCGCGCACGCTGACGCCGGCTGAGCGGCTTAGCGCCCTTAGGGCACGCGCAGGATCAGGTGGAAGCCGAAGTCGGTTTCCACCACGTCGCTCATTTGTTGCAAATCGAGGGCGAAGGCCGCGTCGGCGAAGGGCTTCTGAAGCTCGCTGCGGCGCACGACGCCGAGTTCCCCTGCCCTCGTCGCAGCGCCGGCTTCATCGCTGAACTCGGTCACCACTTGGTCGAAGTCGGCGCCGCCGATCACTTTGTCACGTGCGACGATCGCCCGCTCGCAGGCCTCTTCACGCGAGCGGGTGACACCCTCGCGCGGGTTCTTCGCATCTTTGTGCTTCACCAGCACATGCTTCACGTGCACCGAATCGGGCTCGCCCGCTCGCGGTTCGCGAATCACGTTGGCGAGCTCGATGCAGCTACGTTCAGCGGTGACCGCGCTCGCCTCAGGCAACGCCGTGCTCGAGTTGGCCGTGCCGCCACAAGCGGTCAACACGATGAACGCCACGGTAAGCAGCCGATGACTCCTAACACCCTTGACCTCGGCAACAGCGACCATGCGAACCTCTCGTGAGCCGTCACAACAAGGCGGTAGCGACAGCAATGTCACGGCGCCTTCCACGCAACAGACCTGATTTTCAGAGATTTAAGCGCAAGGCGCGGATGGCACGGAAGGTGTAACAGCGCCGATGCTTACGCTTGAACTTGGCTTCCGCGTTCCGGGGGCGGGGCGCTCATTCCCGCGAGTACCTCGCCCCCGCGAGCCCTTCACTTCTTCTTGAACAGGTCGCCGAGCGTGCCGAAGTTGCGTGGCTCAGGCTTACCCGCCTTGGGCTTGGCCGCTTTAGCGTCCGCCGGCTTGCCGTCTGCAGCAGGCGCGGCTTCAGCCTGGTTGCCGCTCGAAAATGCCTCGTACTGCGCGCGCTCGGCGTCGATCGTGAGCGCCTTGAACGAAAGTCGGATCTTACCGTCCTCTTGGATCGCGAGGATCTTCGCCTCGACCTCGGCGCCCACCGCAAACAACTTCTTGAGATCGGCGCCGCGCGGCGTCCCGGTCTCGACCGTGGGCACGAGCCCGCGGCCGTTGCGGCCTTGGGTGCCTGCGATTTGCACGAACACGCCGTAGCGCTCCACGCCGGTCACGGTGCCGCGCACGTGAGCGCCTTCCAACAGGAGCGGGCCGCTCTTCGCCCGGGGAATGCTGAAAACCTGGTCGCCGTCCTCGATCACCCCAGCGCTCGGCGCTTGCCGCACGAACACGGGGGAGAGCTTCACGCGCTCCCCGTCACTGTCCACCACCACCGCGTTGACGAGCGCACCTTCTTGCACCATCAGCGAGCCGTCCTGCGCGACGAGGTCACTGCGGTCGAAGAAGCCCTCTTGTTTTCCGCCAAGGTCGACGAAGACGGCATCTCGCGAGAACGCCACCACCTTCACTTCCATCCGGTCCCCTTTGCGGGGACGCATGGGGCGGGATTTACCTTGTTGGGAGGTTTCAAACAGCGCAGCGAACGAATCGTCTTTGGCCATGCGAATGTCTCGGTCTACCAAAGCGACGGGAGTGTGTCATGCGCTTAACCCATCCTTCATCGGAGGAATCGGTCAGCGCGAGAATCCTAGCCCGTCGCTCACAAAAGCGTTTCAAGCGGAGGGACTCGAGTGCTAGGGTCCCCCGCGTGGTGCCTAGCGCACCATTGGGTTGATAGCTCAGTCGGTAGAGCTGCGGACTTTTAATCCGTAGGTCCGGGGTTCGAGTCCCCGTCGACCCACCAATAGCGAGCCTGCGGAGCGGCGGCGAAATGACTCGTGCCAGACTCGAAGGTTCAAAGGGCCTTCGGCCGTTCTTGTCGAAGAGGGCACGAGTCATTGGTTTGCTTCATCCGCCTTCGGCGGAATGACTCGTGCCAAGTCGATCGTTCTGTTTGCTGCATCCACCTTCGGCGGAATGACTCGTGCCAAGTCGAAGGACGGACGGGGCCTTCGGCCGCTTTAGTTGCAGAAGGCACGAGTCATTCACTTCGTGCCTTCGGCACTCCGTAGACCTCCGTGGACTCCGTCCACTTCGTGGACTCTGTCCACTCCGGTTCTGTTCACTGCATCCGCCTTCGGCGGAAAGCGTCAAGCAACGCAAAGGCGTTTCGCGGGAGCAGCCGGCCTCGGATACGCTTGCGATATGAACTTGCAGCGCAATTCGTTGGTTGGCTTAGGGGCCTTGCTCGCTTCGCTCGCAGGCTGCGAGCCAGGGACAGAAAACGTCGGTGCCTCGAGCGCGACCGGCGCGTCGGGACCTGGTGCCGGAGGCGACGGCGGCAATGGCGGTGGCTTCGTTGGCTCGGGCGGTACCGGAGCAGGCACGGTTACCGGTTGCAGCGCCGATCTGAAGTACGTCGTCGATGAGCAGGGCAACGTGCTTCAGACCTGCGGGCCGGATGAAGGCTGCGCCGGCGGAATGTGCATACCGGCTTGCGACGCTGCAGCGGCGAGTCAGGGCAGCATCGGCTGCGACTACGTCCTTGCAACGCCGCACTTCATCAACATCATCGCTCCACCCTGCTTCGCTGCGTTCGTCACCAATAACTGGGACAAGCCGGTGCAGATCAACGTTTCACGCGGCGGGCAGACCTACGACGCCACGCAGTTTGGTCGCATTGCGCAGGCCAACCCGAACGTGGGAGCGTGGGCACCGCTCTCATCGCAAGGGCTCGCCCCTGGAGAGGTTGCCGTCTTGTTCTTGTCCGACGATCCGCAGAGTGTGAACGTCACGCCCCTGACCTGCCCGATCGCACCGGCCCTGCGCACGAGCGGCGGTTCCGCAGTACCCAGCACTGGGATTGGAGCGGCCTGGCACATCACCACCGACGCGCCAGTCACGCTTTACGACATTCTCCCGTACGGCGGTGCCGCCAGCTACCTGCCTAGCGCCGAGTTGGTGCTGCCAACGAGTGCTTGGGGCACCAACGTCGTCTCGGTACTACCGCCTGCGAGCAACGGTGGCAGCAGCTGGGGTCAAGTCACCGCGAGTGAAGCAACGACGTTCACCGTGCTTCCCAACGTGGGGCTACCCAGCGGAGCAGGGCTGCCGGGTTTTAGCGCGGGTGTGCAAGGCACGTTTACGTTGCAAGCTGGCGAGTACGTGCAGTGGGACGGCGCGGAGATGACCGGGACGATCCTGCAGGCCGATCGGCCTTTCTCCTTCACCGGCGGCAATACCTACCAATGCTACAGCTCCGCCACTTCGAGCGGAGGTGGCTGCGATTCGGGCCATCAACAAGTAGCCCCCGTCTCGGCGCTCGGTAGCGACTACGTGGGCATTCCGTTCCGCACACGTAGCCCAAACAACACGCCGGAGTCGATCGTGTATCGCATCGTCGGCGTTCAGGACGGCACCACCCTCACCTTCGATCCACCGGTCTTTGACGCGCCCACCAGTTTGTCGCTCGGGCAAAGCGTGACCTTCGAATCGACCATGGCTTTCCGGGTTACCAGCCAAGGCAACGAGTTCCCGTTCTACCTCGGCCAAGCGATGTCGGGCTGCTTCGTTCCCGGCTCAGACGACTTCAATTGCCTGGGAGACGAGGACTACGTGACGATGCTTCCGCCGGCGCAGTGGCTTTCTCGCTACGTCTTCTTCAGCGACCCGACCTACCCCACCACCAACTTGGTGTTCGTGCGCAAGCGAACCGCGGGTGCCTTCGCCGACGTGACCCTCGAATGTCTTGGCACGCTCACCGGGTGGCAGCCCGTTGGTAGCTCCGGTGAATTCGAGATCACCAACGTCGATCTGATCCGCAACAATGCTCCCAACGGAGCGTGCAACAACGGCCCGCAGGCTGCGGAAAGCACGGCACCCTTCGGCTTGATGGTCTGGGGTCTTTCGACCTTTGCCTCCTACGGTTACCCCGCCGGCGGCAACGCCTCGACCATCAACACCGTGGTGGTACCGCCCGTTCCCCAGTGATTCCCAGGGAGCGGGCGGGAGCAGCGTTCAGGTCGAGGGGCGCTGCTCGAAGGTCAGATACGTCTGCTCTTTGAGCCCGCGCTCGTACTCGGCAATTAGGCGCATACCCTCGGTGGGCTTGAGTCGGTCTTGCTTGATGGCAGCATCGACTTGAGCCTTCACCTTGGCGACCAACTCGTGCGTTTCCCACTGCGTCATCGAGAGCACCTCGCGGATGGTGTTCCCTTGGATCGTCTCTTCAACGTAGTAGCCGACCTCCTCGTCGTCATCGAGGAACACGTGGGCCTCATTCACACGCCCAAACAGGTTGTGAATGTCGCCCATGATGTCTTGGTAGGCGCCGGTCAGGAAGATGCCCAAGTAGTACGGCTTACCGTCGAAGGCGTGCAGCGGAAGCGTGTCTTTCACGTCCTCGAGGTCGATGAACTTCGACAGCTTGCCGTCGGAGTCACAGGTGATGTCGACGATCGTCGAGTCGGTCGAGGGACGCTCGTCCAAACGCTGGATCGGCATCACCGGGAACAGCGCGCCGAGCGCCCAATGGTCGAGCAGCGACTGGAACACCGAGAAGTTACAGATGAACTGATCGGCGATCTGCGGCTTCAGCTCGAGCAGGCTGTCGGGAATCGTCACCTGACCTGGCCGCTCCGCAGCCATCGACAACATGCGACGCGCGACGCCCCAGAACAGCTCCTCCACGCGCGCTTTGACCGGTAGCTCGAGCGCTCCGACCTCGAAGCGCTTCTGCGCTTCTTCTTTCACCGCCAAAAGATCGTTCCAGCATTCACCGAGGTTCTCGGCGCGCAGCTGCTCTTCGACGTAGGCGAGCTCCTGCACCAGCTTGTGCTCCTTGGTAGCGTCGATATCGGCGGCGGAAACCCGCACCTTTTCGATCGCCCCGAAGGCCTCGACGATCAGCACCGAGTGATGGGCAACGATGGCGCGGCCCGACTCGCTGATCACGTCGGGATGCGGCACCTTCTCTTCATCGCAAATGTCCCCGACGTTGTAGATGATGTCGCGGGCGTACTCTTCGAGGGAGTAGTTCATTGACGAGTGGAACGTCGAGCACGAGCCGTCGTAGTCGATGGCCAAGCCACCGCCGACGTCCAGATATTCGATCGGCTGGCCCATCTTGCGCAGCTTGGCGTAGTGCCGAGCTGCCTCACGAACGGCGCGCTTGATGATCTGAATATCGGGGACCTGCGAGCCGATGTGGAAGTGGAGCAGCTTGAAGGCCTGCGACATCTGGCCCTCCTCGAGGATTTGCATGGCCTGCAAAATCTCCGAGGTGGTCAGCCCGAACTTCGCATGCTCACCGGCGCTGGTGGCCCACTTACCGGCGCCCTTCGACACCAAGCGGCAACGTAGGCCGATCAGCGGGTCTACGCCCATCTCTTTGGCCAAACGCACGATCGAACGGACCTCTGAGAGCTTCTCGGCGATCAGGATGATACGCTTGCCCAACTTGCGCCCGATCAACGCCGTGCGGATGTAGCTGTCGTCTTTGTAGCCGTTGCAGACGATCAGCGAGTCCATGTCGTTGTGGATCGACAGAGCCGCGAACATCTCCGGTTTGCTGCCGACCTCGATGCCGAAGTGGCTGGAGCGGCCGGCGTCCAAGATCTCCTCGACCACCTCGCGCAGCTGGTTGACCTTGATCGGGAAGACGCCGCGGTACTTACCGCGATACTTGTTGTCGTCGATGGCCGACTCGAAGGCCGCATTCAGCTTCTTGACGCGATGCCGGAGGATGTCTTGAAAGCGCAGCAGGAGCGGCGTCGTGAGGGACTCCTTGCGGACCTCCTCCACCACGTCGACGATCGGAATCCGTGGGCCGCGCGGGCCCTCCGGCGTCACGACCATGTTGCCCTTCTCGTCGATGTCGAAGTAGCCCGAGCCCCAGCGGCGTGTGAGATACAAATCTCGCGCTTGGTCGAGAGTCCACGGCCTTGATGCGCCATTGAGGCCGCCTTCGGCCTGCGAATCGGAGACACCCTTCAAAGGGGGAGTCGACAAGGTCACTTCAGTGCTCCTTCTGACCTGGGAGGAGGTCAGGACCAAACAATCAGGCAACGTTAGACGCTCGCCACAGTCGACGTCGTCGGGCCCGAATAGAGTTAATGTCCCGCCCGATCAAGCACTAACGCGCGCCGAAACACGATTGTTCCGCTGACTCGGTTCACTCCTCCGGCTGACGCGGACGGAGCGCGAAGGTCTTGCTGGCCCCATCACGCTCTTTCCGCACCCATTCGAGGAAAATCTGCGCCCATTGCACCTGGCCCTCGGCGGTTGGGTGGATCTTGTCGCCACCGCGCGGCAAGTCGGGTGAGAGCTTGTTTGAGTCGAAGTAGCGGCACGGCTGTGAGTTGTCGTGGATGATGCTGAGCAGCCCGTTGTCCTGATTGCCCCAAAGCGGCGGGCTGACCCAAACACACGGCGTATTCCCGATCAGTTTGACGAGCTCCTGTACCTTCGGCTTGCGGATCTCCGGCGTCTTGATCGCGAGTTCATTGCCTCCCAACGCGATCACCACGAGATCCGGCTTCTCCTGCAACAGGAGCAGGTTCACCCCGCGTTTGGGGCCGGCCCATTCGGGGATGAAGGTGGCCTTTTCGCCGCGGAGGACGGCCTTGCCCCCAAAGTCGGCCTCTTTTCTGCGCAGACCAGCGCCCAGTGCCTCGGCAAACGAATCCCCGATCACGAGGATCTTGAGGCCCTTCGGTAGCGGCCCAGGGTCGACTGCGGCGACCGGCACCGCGCTCTCGGCAGGCTTGGCCGTTGCGCTCGCGTTGGCCGTGGGCGCAGTGGTCGGCTCGCTGCTGGGCTCCGCGCTCGCGGGCGTCACTGTTGCGGAGGCTGCAGGCGAAGTCGGCTCGCTCGGCGCCGGCGACGCCGGAGCGCAGGCCGCGGTGAGCGCCGAGGCCAAGAGACAACCGAGCCAGCAACCGAGAGAGTCGTGGGAAGCCATGGGGCAAAACGATAAATCCGCGTTCGCGATGGGGCCAACTCAGTCGCGCGAACGCCGCGAACCTTGTTGCCCGAAGCGCGCTCTCCTATGACCTCGCGCATGGCGGTAGGAGAGACCATCGAGCAATGGGCACAAGCCTACCTTGCGGCAGATAGCTTCGCGCAGAAGCTCGCTCCCCCACCCTGCCCCGCCAACTTTGCGCAAGCTTGGAGCGCGGATCGAAGCCACCGCCCCGGTCGCGGCCCCGAGTTTCGCCGCAGCGAGCGGGGCGAAAAGAGCACCGGCAAGAGCCAGCTGCTCGGTGAGGAACGAAGAGCACGGCTGCTCCACACCTTCCTGCACCACGAACTGCAAGCCGCGGAGCTATTCGCATGGGCGCTCTTGGCGTTCCCAGGCGCACCGCTCGCGATGCGGCAAGGCTTCCTCAAGATCCTGCATGAGGAGATTCGCCACATGAACCTCTACGCGGAGCTCCTGCGCGCGCGCGGCTTCGAACCGGGAGCGTTCGAGGTGCGCGATTGGTTTTGGGAGCGGGTTCCGAGCACGCGCAGCGAGGTCGAGTTCGCTGCCACTTTGGGCATCGGCTTCGAGGGTGGCAACCTGGATCATGCCTCGCGCTTCGCGCGTCGCTTCGTTCAGGCCAAAGATCTCGAGGGCGGCCGAGTTCAGGCCATCGTCGCGCGGGAGGAGGTGCTGCACGTGAAGTTCGCGCTGACCTGGTTCCGTGAATTGTCGCCAGAGCTGGCCGCTGGGCACACGCTGTTTGAGGCGTTTCGGCGTTCGCTACCACCGCCGCTCTCGCCGATCCTGATGCGCGGCGTTCCGAGCGACCGCGAGCTTCGAAAGAAAGCCGGCTTCGACGACGCCTTCATCGATTCACTCACGGCCTTCGACGGCGACCCGATGCCCTCGTGAGCCGGGTCTGGCTGCTCAATCTGGAGGCTGAGAGCGAGCTCGCCCAGCCAAGGTCGCCGCACGATCCGACGCGCATCGCACGAGAACGGCCTGAGCTAATCGCACGCCTCGCCGACCTCGTACCGAGCGGCGATGACGTGCTTACGCAAGCCGAAGGGCCGTCGCTCGCGGGCAAGCGTTGCATGGTGTGGAGCGCTACAACCAGCGCGCGCTCGCTGCTCGAACGCCGCGGCGCCGATCTTTCGCAGCTACCGTCCGCAGCCGTGGTCGCTCGCGTGAGCAGCCGCGCCTTTGCGGCCGAGCAACTCGGACTTTTGCTCCCCGGCGCGCAGCTAGTGTTTTCGCATGAGGCGGCCGATCGCGCGCTCGCCGCCGGGTCAATCAGCGGAAAGCTGCTCTTGCGCAAGATGTTCGGCTTCGCCGGGCGTGGGCGGCGCATCGCGCAGGTCGGCGCCCTCAGCGAAAGCGACCTGAACTTCGCGCGCAAGGCCGTCAACGAGGGAGGCCTTTTGGTCGAACCCTACGTGGAGCGCCAACGCGACGTCTCGCTGCACGGCTTCTGCGATGAACGAGGCGTCACGGTGGGCGAACCAACCGTGGCCACGCTCAATGACGGCGGTGTTTGGCAAGCCAGCACCCGCGACCCGAGCATGCGTTCAGACTACGCCAGCGCCTTGCGTGAGCAGCTCTTGCGCGCAGCCGACGCTCTGCTCGCGGCCGGCTATCGTGGGCCGTTGGGCGTCGACGGCTTCAGCTACCTGATCTCGACAGACCAGGCTCAATCCCAGGTCCAATTCTGTGCGCGTTGCGAGGTCAACGCCCGATATTCAATGGCTTGGACGATTGGCATGGCTGGGCAAAGGCCCGACCTTGCTTGACTTCGGCGGGAAGAAGTGGAGCTTCATCGCGTAGGAACCCCTCGTGGAAACGGCCGACGAAGACGAAGTGACCCGACCGTCGGCTCGACGTTCGGTCGTTCTCGCCGTCGCCGCCAACGACAACGTCGGAGTAAGCAAACCGGAGCCTGAAGCGCCGCCGGAGCTCGCGGATTGGTTCGCGTCGATCGGCGCCCAATGCCGAGCGGAGGCCCGCCTGGCCGACCAAACCCGACGCATGGGTTCAGTATCTGAGCGCAGCAGCCTCGACTGTTTTGGCGCCTGGCCCTCGGCCGGAGCTCAACGAGCGACTGGCTTTGGCTCCTCCGACTTCGGCTCTTCCGACTCCTCTTCGAGCGACCGCACCCGCGTCAGCGGTAGGTAGCGTCCACCCTCGAGTTCGCGCAGAAAACTGACCCAGCCTTCGCGCAGCTCACACTTGAGGGCGTAGGCCTTGGAAGCAACGTCCACCGACGCCGTCCCGCGAATCTTCAGCACCCGGTCGTTCATCTCGACGACCTCGACGACCGAGCTGCGCTGATCCCAGAGTGGGCTCTGTTTGCACAAGCGCTCGAAGGCTGCGCGCAGCTCTCCGACCGGCACCTCGTGATCCGCGTAGATGTCCACCGGCGCGAGCAGGTCCGAGCCGCTGCGCGTCCAGTTCTCGAACGGCTCCGACATCACGCGCGCCACCGGCACGATCAGCCGTCGATCGTCCCATAGGCGCACCACGACATAGGTGAAGAAGACGTGCTCGACGGTGCCCACCTCCCCCGGTCGAAAGACAACGGTATCGCCGATGCGCACCGGCTGCGTGATCGAAAGCTCGACCCCTGCGATCAGCCCGGAGAGCGTACGTTGCGCCGCAATGCCGACCAGAACGCCGGCGATACCCGCTGAAGCCAGCAGCGAAAGCCCGACGTTTCGCACGATCTCGAACTGCAGCAAGATCACGCCAGCGGCGATCAAGGTGACCACCACGGTGGCGATGCGACGCACCATCGTCAGTCGCGTCAGCAGTCCACGGTTCGCGTGTTGGCCTTGCGTGTCCTCGGGCAGCCGCTCCTCCCACGCTTGCGTGGCCACCCGCACGAGCAGCACCGCGCTCCACGCCGCCGCAATCACATAAAGGATCGAGGAAGCACGTTCGAAGAAGGCCGCGAACTGCGCTGGTAACAGCAGAAACGGCAGGCCCAGCTGGAAGGCCGCGGTTGCCAGTGCCAGCCGCGCTGGTCGCGCGAGGGAGCGAACACTGACCGCGGCCCCGCTCCACACCGAGCTGATCGCACGCGTCGCCAATCGCGTCGTCAGTCCGCCAAAGACCCGACCGATAAGGTACGAAAAGCCCGTGGCTAGCAAGAGCCCGAGCCACTGCCACAGATAAAGAAATACGTACGTACGCTGCTTCAACCAGGCCGGGACGGCCTCCTCCACCACGCGCTTCTGCGTCGCCTCGTACACCGGACGAATCGAGGCCACCGTCGAGCGTGAGAACTGCCAACGCGTTTCTCCCGTCGCAAGTTTGACCGGCACGAGCACGATGGAGTGCGCGCTGTCGTCGACGTCGAGTCGGTCGAGGATGAGGCCCTCGGTGCCGATCGAACTCGGCGCAGCCTCATCTGGCAGCTCCTCGAGCTCGACGCTGATGCGCGTGACGATGATGCGGTAGAGCAGCGCCGCGAGCTCCGGCCCCTCGCGAGCGTCTTTGCCGCGCGGCAAAGCCCGCAGATCCAAGAACTCAGCCGCCTTGACGAAGTCCTTCGTCTCGCACGCGCGCATGAAGGCGCTCAGGCTGCGCCGCGGCGTCGATACGGTCGTAGGGTCGGACGGCTTGAGCGCCGCGCTGCTCGCGCTGGTGCTGCTCGAGGCGCCGCTGTTCGCGGGTTTGGGCGGCTTGGACTCCGCAGAGACCGCAGCAGTCTGGCCAAACACCGCCTCGCTCGGAACCGCGACCCCAGCCGCCAGCGCGGTCGCCCAGCAGAGCATCCACACTCGCAAACGCATCATTCGACTCCGCACACGAGCAGCGTCAGATCGTCGTATTGATCACAACCGCTGGCGTGAGCTTTCACCGCGGCCAGCAAGCGGGCCGCGAGCGCTCCCGCCTCGCTCGAGCCGCCCGAAAGCGCCCGTTCAACGCCCTCGAAACCCAGCTGCTCGTCGCGCGTGTTAGTGGCCTCGTGCACCCCGTCGGTGGTCAACACCAGCGCGTCCCCCGACTGCAACTGGATCGTCGTTTCGACGAAGGGCAAGTCAGCGAAGAGGCCCAACGGGGAGCTCGCCCCAGCATCGATGCGCAGCAGCCGGCCCTCCTCACGCTGACGAACGTAGGGCGGCATGTGCCCCGCGTTGGCGAGCGTCACCTTGCGCGTCGAGACCTCGAGCACGAGCGCCACCGCGGTCACGAAAATGTCGTGTTGGCCACGTGCACACAGCTCGCGGTTTGCCTGCGCCATGGCCAGCGCCGGCGTTGGTTCGGTCACCAGCGCCGTGCGCAGATCGCTCGATACACGCGCCATGACCAACGCGGCGGAGACGCCCTTGCCCGAAACATCACCGATGGTGCAGCCAATGCGATCGTGGGTCAGCCAAAAGACGTCGTAGAAGTCCCCACCGATCGCCAAGGCCGGCATGTAGTCGGCGTTGAACGAAATGCCCGGCGGACGCGGCAGACTCAGCGGCAAGAAGCTCTTCTGAATCTGCTGGGCCACCGTTAGATCGCGCTGCAACCGCTGTTGCACGAGCGACTGTTGGTGCAGCCGGGCGTTTTGCAGCGCGATACCCGTATGCGAAGCCAGCGCGGCCAAGAGGTCGAGATCGCCTTGCGAGAACGTCTCCCCTGGCTCACCGCGCACGTTGAGCACCCCCAGCACCTTGCCCCGGTAGACCATCGGCGCGTGCATCACCATCGGGTCGGCCCGCTTGGAGCGTGGGCCAGAGTCCAGCGCCTCCTCGGCCATATCGAGGGAAAACGGCACGGAGAGCAGCGCCTTTCCGCGCACCACGAGTTCGGTATAAAGCTCGGCCGGCAGCGGCGAGCTCGGCATCACGTCGCCGCCGCGGAGCTCGGCCCGCAGCGGCTCCATCGCACCGGTGGGCTCGTCCAGCGTGTACACGGCGGCGACTCGCGCCCGCGGAAACGCGTCGAACAGGTTGGCGATGATCAGGTTGAGCAACGCGTCGGCATCGAGCGTCGCCGCGATCGCGTGAACGAAGGAGAAGAGTGTGCGCAGCCTTCGCTCCGACTCCTCCAGTTCGGCCAGACCGCCGGTTGCGATTAGCGTGTGATTCGTCTGCGCATCGGCTTCACCGAGGATCCTCGATGGCACCTCGAACCCGAGCCGTGTGACCTCCTCGATCTTGCCGCGCCCGCGCAGCGCCAAGTCCTCGTTGAAGGCCACCTCGAAGCGGAAGCGAAACGGCCCGAAGCGAACCTCATCGCCTGGGTTTAGCAGCTGCCGCTTGATCGGCTGGTTGTTGACGAAGGTGCCGTTCGCGCTCCCGAGATCGTAGGCGACGTGAGCACCACCCTCTGGAGCAACCTTGGCGTGCTGCCTCGAGATCGTCGAGTCATCGAGTACCAAGTGGTTGAACGGTCCCCGCCCGACCAGGAACGTCGTTTCGAGAACGAAACGCTTGCCGGAGAAGCCGCCGTCGAGTGCGACGAGCCATGCCATCGTGGACGACCTTAGCCGATCCCCGGCTTATTCTGGGGGAAAGGCTGCACAGAATGACGTGGCCCGTTTGGTCGCGACCCGAGCGAGCGCCAGCGTGCCTCCGCCGCAGTCACGCGTCAGCCGCCGTCGATCGGAGGGACGGGCGGTTTGGCTGGGGTGGCGGTGGGAGCGGCCGTCGGCGCGCCAGTTGGAGCGGGCGCAGCGGTCGGCGTTGTCGTTGTTGGTGCAGCGGTTGTCGTCGTTGTTGGTGCAGCGGTGGGACTGGAAGTCGGCAGGGCCGTACTGACAGGCTTGCTACTGGTCGCTGGCTTAGAGCTGGCTTTGGCTGAAGCTTTTGTCGTGGGGGCTGCCGTCGGCGTCTCGACGATCTCGAACGAGTCGGCCGGATCA
Source organism: Polyangiaceae bacterium (assembly GCA_044376115.1). Taxonomy (GTDB): domain Bacteria; phylum Myxococcota_A; class Polyangia; order Polyangiales; family Polyangiaceae; genus Xiheicaenibacterium. The sequence goes on from JBILLK010000004.1 coordinate 49,530, forward strand.
GCCGAGGCCGTCGCGGTTGCGACTGGGGCTTGGGTCGCCGCCGGTTTGCATTCGCCAGCAGCGTTCTCGCTCGGCACCGGGGCTGCCGTCGCAGCGGGCTCGCAATCGGTTGGGGTGCGCGGCGCCACCGCGAGACCGATCACTGCGCCCACCGCCAACGTGGTCACGAAGCCGAGCGCGAGCATCCCCACCGGAAGCACCACGCCACGACGCTCGTTCGTGGACGGAGGGGCTGGAGGCGCAGCGGGTTGAACCGCTGCAGCCGACGCAAGCCCGTTGATTTCGGGCATGGAGCGGCGTGCGTCAAAGTCTGGCAGCACGCTGTCACCGAAGGACGGAAGAGGCGCGCGCGGAGCCGGACGCGATTCAGCCGGAGCCCGACCAATCGGAAGGATCTCCGGGACCGACGAAAGTGGAGCCCGCGGCGCCCTCGCCGCGACGGGCGCTTCATCTTTGGGAGCGGTTGCGCGCGTCGCCTCTGGCGCGTGAGCGCCATTGCTTGGCTTGTCCGCCCGCACGGTGTCCGGCGCTTTTGACCCTGGCGAACTGCTCGCGGCCGGCGGCGCGGCTGCCGAGCTGGCACTTGCTCGCGGGGCCTCTGGCGAGGCCGAAGCGGGCCGGCCTGCCGCTGGGCGCGGGTTCGGCGGACGCGGCCGCTCGACCGGCAGCGCAACAGGCGAGATCTTCACGGCGGTTCTTCCGCCATCGGTGGTGGTGTCCTCCAGCTCGGCCAGCTCTTGCGCCCGAACTTGTAGCGCTTTGGCGACCTTGAGCATCTCCGCTGCGCTCGGGTAGCGCTGCGAGGGCTTCTTCTTCAACGCCCGCGCCACCATCGCGATCAGCCCGGTTGCGAGTTCATCTTTTCGCGAAGTCGTGAGCGCCGGAGCGTCCTCGATCAACTTCGCCCGCGCCAAATCCTCCCCTCGTCGCTCGCCAAAGGCGTGATGCCCTTTCACGGCGCGGAAAAGAATGATGCCCACCGCGTACAGATCGGTCACCGCCGTAACGTCGCGCGAGTTCAAGATCTGCTCGGGCGCCATGTACTCCACCGTGCCGAGCGCGATGTTGGCGCGCGTGATCCCGGTGACCTCTTCTCCTTGCGAGGGGATCAACCGCGAGATGCCGAAATCCACCACCATCGCGCGCGTGCTGCCGTCAGGCATCGGTCGCATGATGATGTTGCCGGGCTTCAGATCGCGGTGAACGATGTTGGCGCCGTGCAAATCCGAAAGGGCGCACAAAAGGTCCACCGATAGATCGATCGCTTCCTCGATCGTGAGGGTGCGCTCCTCGAGCGTCGACGCCAGACTCGGCCCTTCGATGAAGTCCATGACCAGCACCAAGCCGAACGTCTCGTCATCGAAGAAATCACGGACCTTCGCGACGTAGGGGCTCTCGAGCTTGCCGAGGAGATAGGCCTCACGCTTGAAGCGCGCGACTACCTCATGGTGCTTCGCCGCCGTCGGCAAAAGGTGCTTGAGCGCAACTTTGGAGCGCTTCTGGATGTCCTCCGCAGCCCACACTTCGCCCATGCCACCCGCACCAACGAGCTGTTTGAGGCGGTACTTTCCCGCGATGGCCGCGCCGGGGACGAAGTCCATGGACGCCGGAACATAGCAGACACATCGCGTTCCTTGGGTGCTAGCGTGCGACCCCGGTGAAACTCAGCGACGCCGACCCAACTCGTGCAAATTCTGCCAGTTTTCGTCCAGTGGTCATCGGAATTGCCGGTGGCAGCGGGTCTGGCAAGACAACCGTGGCCAATCGTATCCGCAGCCAGGTGCTCACTGGGGATGACGGAGGTGGGCGGCCTTTGACCCGCGACGTCGCGGTCCTCGAGCACGACGCCTACTACCGCGATCGGCAGGATCTCTCGTACGAGGACCGCTGCCAGCTCAACTTCGACCACCCCGATTCGCTCGAGACCGAGCTGCTGGTCGAGCACGTGCGTCGCCTGCGCGCAGGCGAAGAGGTCGAGACGCCGATCTACGACTTCAAGAACCACCGGCGTTCTGAGCAGACCCGCCGCGTGAGTCCCACCCGGGTGATCATCATCGAGGGCATCCTGGTCTTCGTCGAGGAGGCCCTTCGCGCCGAGATGGACGTCCGCATCTACGTCGACACCGACGCCGACATTCGCGCCTTTCGCCGCATTCGCCGCGACATCGAGAAGCGCGGCCGCACCTTCGAGTCGGTGCGCGATCAGTACTATCGCTCGGTCCGCCCGATGCACCTCATGTTCGTCGAGCCGTCCAAACGCTACGCCCACGTGATCCTGCCAGAGGGCGGTGACAACCACGTCGGCATCGAGCTCGTTACCTCTTTCGTGGTCGGCTCGATCAACGGCAACACGCCAGTCTCGAGCCGAGTCGCCATGCCGGAGCCCAGCGAAACCTAGCCCGGCCTCAACTCTCCGCTTCGAGTTCGATCACCCACGACATCTGCGCTTCATCGAAGCGGGCGTTCACTCGGTGCGGCCGGCAACAGACCGCGCAATCCTCCACATAGCTTTGCGTGCGTGCGCCGCCCTCATCAGGCACCGTCTCAAATGGCTGCGCGCACACAGTGCAGCGCAGCTTCGCCCGCTGCCGAACACGCGGCGCGCGCTGGCGCTCGAGCTTGACCCCGCGTTCTTCTTCGAGCCGGTCCAGCGCGAGTTCGCGATCCCAAACGGCGCGCTCGCCACGAAGAATCGAGCGCACGCTGGACCAAGGGAGCGCACCGTTGGGCTCGAAGCTCTCGAGCGGCACCGTCTCGAGCCCATCCGACTGTTCACAGACAACGGAAAATTCGCTCGGTTCAAAGCCCTGATCCCAGCGCAACAACTCGATCGCCTCAGCCGCCGAGCGAAACTTCCCTGACGCCCCTCGCGGCCCGCTCTCTTTGTTCGCCGTCACCCTCTCAAGCTGGACCAACCCAACTTGCTTTTCCAGCGTCTTTTCAAAACCGTGCAAGCAATGTGAACGTAGAGCCCTCCTTGGTTTAGGATGGCCCTGTGCCCGACCCCTCCGCAGTTGTGCGCCTGCCTCGTGGTGGGGTGTACATAAAGACGCCGGCAGGCCCTGTTCAGGTCGGGGTCCCACCCGAGACCATCAAAGACTCGATGGCGCTCGGCCTCCCGGTCGCTTCGGTTTACGTGGTTCCGCCGGATCTCTTCGATCGCCGTCGCGGGCTGACGCTGGCCGAGATCGAGTTCCCGGCCTACTTCAACTACTTCATCTTGAAGCGGCGCGCCCGCGTGGTCGTCGAGTCGGAAGAGACGGCCGAGCGCCTGCGCACGATGATGCGAGAGTCTCTCTTTGGTTCGCGCAGACCAACGAACCACGAGGAGTTTGCGGACAGTATCCCAGTCGACGCGCGCCCGGATTTTGCGCGTGAGACCGATCACTTTCGCCGCGGGCCCGACGGCAGCTGCCGTGACGTCGACGACCTTTTGGAGTTCTGCGTGATCGGCACTTTCGGCGCCGTGATCGATCATCGTTTGCGCATCACCAAGCTAGCCGCTGCGCCGATCTCGGTGAGGAATCCGCAGGCGGCGCCGCCAGGCAGCTACGCCATCGAGGTGGACGGCGTCGAGGTCGCGCGCACGCCCGCTGTGGTCGAATGCCCCGACCGCGTCACGCCTTCCAGCGCGCGCGTGGTCGCCTTCGATCCGCCGGCCTTCGGGCTGACCGTGCTCGGAGCGAGCCACGGCTTCGATCCCAACGGCAAGACCACCGGCTACCTTTTGTGGATCGGCCGGCGCGGCATCCTTATCGATCCGCCCGTCGATACCACGCAACACCTGCGCGAAAGCGGCGTGATGCCGAAGACCATCGACGGCGTGGTGCTCACCCACTGCCACGCCGATCACGACAGCGGCGTCTTCGCCAAGCTGCTCGAGGAAGGCCGCACGCGGCTCTACACCACGCCCACCATCCTCGCCTCCTTCCTCAAGAAGTATTCGGCCTTGAGCGGCATCACCGAGGACCAACTGCGCCGCACCTTCTCTTTCCAACCGGTGCGCATCGGCCAGCCCACCTCGGTCAACGGCGCCGAGCTTTACTTCTTCTATACCCTGCACTCGATCCCGACCATCGGCTTCGAGGCCTTCTATGGCGGCAAAAGCCTCGCCTTTTCGTCCGACACCTTGTACCTCCCGAGCGAGATCAATCGCCTAGCAGAGACTGGCGTCATCTCAAACGGTCGCAGGGACGCGCTTTTGGGCTTCCCCTGGCATCACTCGATGATCTTTCACGAAGCCGGGGTTCCGCCGCTGCATACGCCGGTCGCACCGCTCGCAGCCTTGCCCGCTGACGTGAAAGAGCGGCTCTACTTGGTGCACATCGCCAAGAAAGACGTGCCTCTTGATAGCGGACTCAAGGCGGCCGACGTCGGGCTCGAACACACCAAGCGCATCACAGTGGAGACGCCCGCCCACGCCGATGCCATCGACGTGTTCAACGTCTTCTGTTCGATCGATTTCTTCCGCGACCTTCCGCTATCGCGAGCGCGCGAGCTCCTGCTCTTGGCCAAACGTCGCCGCGTCGGGCCGGAGCAACAGATCATCGCGCAACACTCGGAGGGGCACGAGTTCTTCGTGATCGTGCAAGGCTCGGTCAGCGTGATGAAAGACGGTAACTACGTGAAGAGTTACCACTCGGGGGACTACTTCGGAGAGACCGCGCTGGTGCTCAACCAACCGCGCACGGCGGACGTGGTGGCGCGAACCAACGTGGAGCTGTTGACGCTCGACCGCCACGCCTTCCTCTACTTGCTGCGCGGCACCGACATTCCGATGCGGCTCGCTCGGCTGGCCAAAGCGCGCGAGGCCCGTAGCTGGGAGCTGTTCGAGCAAAACCGCGCTTTGCGCCAGCTCTCGAGCCCACAAAAGACGCAGCTGCAGACCTACCTCGAGCTGGTGCTGCTCAAAGAGGGGGACGTCCTTTGGCGACGTGGCGAGCCCATCACCCAGGGCTTTTTGATCGATGACGGCAAGATCATCATCGAAGGTGATGGCGGGCGGCCCGAGCCGTTCGGCTCCGGCACCTGGTTCGCCGATGTCGACGCGCTGCGCACGCCCCGCCTGCACAGCAACACCGCGTACGTCATGGAGCCGGGCCAGGCCTACCGCATCGACGGTACCGATCTGGTGAAGTTCCTCGACGGCAACCCGGGCGTGTTGCTCTCGATGATGGGCTCCGACATCACCGAGTAGCGCCATCGAGGTGGAGGGCGCAGCAACCTCGCGCCCCCGACTGGCCGGTCAAACCCGCTCGACGTTGACCACGCCTTGAATCTTGGTGAGCCGGCGCATCACGTTCTTCAGCTGGTTTAGATCGCTGCAGAGGAAGGTGAACACGTTGGTCGCACGGCCATCATCGCTGGCACGACACTGCGCCTCGCTGATGTTGATGCCCTGCTCGTGGAAGGTCTGGCCGATGGTCGCGAGGATGCCCAGCTTGTTCTGGGTCATCACCTTCACCTGCACCGGCCGATTGATTTTCGCTTTCGCGTCCCAGGTTATCTCGACGCGCCGATCCGGATCCGAGTCGAACGCCTTCGGGCACGCACGCCGATGCACGGTGACGCCCCTGCCCCGCGTGATGAAGCCAACGATCTCATCGCCCGGCAACGGGTTGCAGCACTTGGTGTAGCGCACGAGCACGTCATCCACGCCAGAGAGCTTGATGCCGGCGTTGTCGCGCCCGGTGATCTTGCGAACGAACTGCTCGATCTTGCCTTCACGTAGGCTGGGCGGCACGCTCGGCGGAGAGTTGCCCTCGGCCGGCGCCAGGAATTCAATCACGGCTCGCGTGTTGACCTTGCCGTAACCGATGTTGACGCACAGCTCATCGAGGCTCGTGACCTTGAACTCCTCGAGCAATTTCTTCAGGTCGTCATCGCTCTTGGTCAGTTTGGACAAGCTGAGCGAGGCGCCGTGCATCTCCTTCTCGAGCAAGCTGCGTCCGAGCTTGAACGACTTGTCGCGCTGTTCGGTGCGCAGCGTTTGGCGGATGCGCGAGCGAGCGCGCCCGGTGACCACGAAATCGAGCCAATCCTTGGACGGAGCCTGGTCGGGCTTGGTCGTTACTTCGACCACGTCGCCGTTGCGCAGCTTGTAGCGCAAAGGGACGATCGTCCCGTTCACGCGCGCGCCGCTGCAGTGAAGCCCGACCTCGCTGTGAATGGCGAAGGCGAAGTCGATCGGCGTCGAGCCGCGGGGAAACACGCGCACATCGCCCTTCGGCGTGAACACGTAAACCTCGTCCTGAAACAGGTCGACCTTGACGCTCTCGAGGAATTCGGCCGGGTCTTTGAGCTCCTTTTGGAACTCCATCAGCTGGCGCAACCAACCGAAGCGCGCCGCATCCTTCGGATCGATACCGCCGGAGCGCTCCTTGTACTTCCAGTGCGCGGCGATGCCCTGCTCGGCGACGCGATGCATCTCGTGGGTGCGGATCTGCACCTCGATGCGCTCTCCACCCGGGCCGAGCACGGTGGTGTGCAGCGACTGGTACATGTTCGGCTTGGGCAGCGCGACGTAGTCCTTGAAGCGGCCCGGGACCGGCGTCCATTGGCTGTGAATCACGCCGAGGCAGGCATAACAATCCGCCACCGACTCGACCACGCAGCGGAAGGCGATCACGTCGTAGACGCCCTCGAAGTCCGACTGCTGCGACTGCATCTTGCGCCAGATCGAGTAAAGGTGTTTGGCGCGGCCAGTGACGTCGACCGCGAAGCCTTGCTTGGCCAGCTTGGTCGACAGCAGCTTCGAAACGTCGGTGATGTAGCGCTCGCGCTCGGAAGCCGACTTCTTCACCTTCTCGAGCAGGCCCTCGTAATGCTCGGGATCGAGGTACTTGAAAGAAAGGTCCTCGAGCTCGCTCTTGACCCGCGCGATGCCGAGCCGGTTGGCCAGCGGTGCATAGATCTCCATCGTTTCACGGGCGATGCGGTCTTGCGCCTCCGCCTTCATGAACTCGAGTGAGCGCATGTTGTCGAGCCGATCACAGAGCTTGACCAGCAACACCCGAATGTCGCGGGCCATGGCGACGACCATCTTGCGGAAGTTCTCTGCTTGGCGATCTTCGCGCGAGATGAAGTTGATCTTCGACAGCTTGGTGACACCGTCGACGAGGAACGCGACCTCTTCACCGAACTCACGCTCGAGGTCGTCGACGGTGGCCAGCGTGTCTTCGACGCAGTCGTGGAGCAGGCCCGCGCAGACGCTCGCAGCGTCGAGCTTGAGCTCGGTGATGATGGCGGCGACGTTCGTCGGGTGGACGAAGTACGGGTCCCCGCTCTTTCGCATCTGCCCGTTGTGAGCCTTCTCGGCGAAGCTAAAAGCTCGCTCGATCAGGGCGGCATCCGCATTAGGGTGGTACGAACGGAGACGACCGACTAGGTCTTGGGCTGATACCATGCTGGAAGGAGCTCCACGTTGCGTGGAATGAGTGAGGGTACCACCCGCGAGCGTCCCTCGCAAATTCCCGCAGTTTCGGAAACGGCGTCTGCGGCGATTGACGGCTCGCTTCGGGTTGGCGGCGGAGCGTCGCGGGGCTTTGCCGCCTACGTGCACTTTCCGTATTGCCTGAAGAAGTGCCCGTATTGCGACTTTGCCTCGTTCACCACGCCGCGCGAGGAGATCCCACACGAGCGCTACCGCGACGCCGTGGTCGCGGAGATCGGCCTTTGGGCGCAGCAACGACCGAGCTGGCCGAAGCTCAGCTCGGTCTTCTTTGGCGGTGGAACGCCCTCGCTTTGGCTTGCCTCGGCCCTGGGCGATGTCGTGCGTGCGTTGCAGAGCACCTTTGGCTTCGAGAGCAACGTCGAAATTACAGCGGAGTGCAACCCGACCTCGCTCGATGAACGCAAGGCGAGCGAGCTGCTGGAGGCCGGCGTCAATCGGCTGAGCATTGGCATTCAGTCGCTCGACCGCGACAGGCTCGCCTTCTTGGGCCGGCTCCACGACGTGGACGGTGGCCTGGCTTCGCTGGCCGCTGCTCGAGCAGCGGGCGTAAAGCGGCTCAGTTGCGACTTGATCTTCGGCGTCGCCGGTGGTCGCGCAGAATCACCGGAGGACGCGCGCGCCGAGGTGCTCGCGCTCGCCGAGTTCGGCCTCGAGCATTTGTCGGCGTACGGCCTGACGATCGAGGCGGGCACCCAGTTTGGCGAGCTGGCGCGTCGCGGCCGCCTTCCGATTGCCAGCGATGATCTGATCGCCGACTCCTTCTCGGCCATCGATGAAGCGCTCACGGCGGTTGGCTTCACCCACTACGAGGTCTCCAACTACGCGCGACCGGGCGAAGAAGCGCGCCACAACCTTTCGTATTGGCGCGGGGATGACTACCTCGGCCTCGGCTCCTCGGCGGTTGGTACGCTCAGCGAGCCGAACTCCGGCAATGCCACGCGCACCAAGCATCACCCCAACCCCGAGCGCTACATGAATACGGTGCTCGGCGGTGAGCTGAAGCCGCTCGAGACCGAGCATCTCGACCCCGAGACGCGGGTGCGCGAAGCGCTGATGCTGGGACTGCGGCTGGCCGAAGGGGTCGACCTTGGTGTGCTGAGCGAGCGGCTCGGCGTGCAAGTGCGCACCGCCGAACGCGAGCGAGCCATGCGCCAACTCGAGCGCGCGGGCCGGCTCGAGATCTCCGAGCAGCACCTGCGAATCCCCCGTGCTGCCCGGGCCTTCAGCGATGGCATCGCTGCGGCGCTGTTCTAGCACGCGCCGCTTCGCGAGCCCGCGCTAGCTCTTCTTCTTGTCGGGCGTGAAGCGCAGCGAGTAGCTGACGACGGTGGTGCCAGTCTTGGGCTTCTCGAAGTCGACGCCCAGAATCACGTCACGCACGCACTGCTCGAAGCCCTCGCCCGCGATCGCGCTCTTCCATTTCTTGATCTCGGCCTTGCCGCCGGCCTTGTCGATCTTCAGATCGATGCTCACGTCACCGCCTTTGGCTTGATCCTCCGCTTTGGCGAAGCAGGCCTTGAGCGCGTCGAAGTGAGGAGCGACGCTGCGCTTGATCGGCCCCTTGGTGACGTCGTCGTTGGGACCACCACCGATGTGCATGCCGATGTTCTTCACCGTCACGGCGGGCAGCGGCGGAGCCTCAGGGGCCGCTGCCGCGCTGGCAGAGGCCGTCGTAGACACCACTGCGCTGACTGCCGTAGAGGCTGTGGGCTGCGGCGGCGCGCTCACGGTTGCGCTAGGCGGAGCCGCTGAGAGCTTCGCCGTTGACGGCGCCGCGCTCGAAGCAGCGCTTTGCGGAGCAGCCTTTTCGCCACCGCAGGCAACGCACGCAGCCGAAACAACCAAGAACGAGAGCTTGACCAACGAGGACTCCTCAACCGCCCGAAGCGGCCTGTAACGAATGAACGACCTCACCGCCCGCAATGACGGTGAGGGCTTTGCTCAGGCCAAACGGCTGAGCCAAGGCGTCTTCATGCGGCAGGTCCCACAAGACCAGATCCGCACGTGCGCCCACGGACAGTTGGCCGTGGGACTTGAGATCGAGGCTCAAAGCCGCTTCCACGGTGGCGCCGCGCAGCGCCTCCGTCACCGAGAGGCCATAGTTCCTGACGGCGAACGCGAGCGCAAGAGGCAGGCTCTCGGTCGGTGCAGTGCCAGGGTTTGCATCGCTGGCCACCACCATACGGAGGCCGTGTTTGCGCAGCTCATCGATCGCAGGCGTTGGCCCGCGCAAGGTGAAGCTCGCGACCGGTAGCAAGCCGACACGAACGCCCGCTGCTGCGAGCGCAGCAAGCCCCGCTTGCGAAACGTGTTCGGCGTGATCCACCGAGAGCGCCCCCAACTCAGCCGCGAACTCGGCACCGCCAACGTCGGCAAACTGACCGATGTGAAGCCGTAGCCCAAAGCCATCTCGCCGAGCTCGCTCGCACAGCGTACGAGCCTGCGCTACCGAAAACGCCGCTCGATCGAGGTAAGCGTCGACGAAGCGAAACAAGCCCTCCTCAGCGAGCGCCGGGTAGCTCTCTTCAGTCACCGTCCGTGCGTAGCCGTCCCGATCGCCCGCCGCTTCCGGCGGAACGGCGTGCAGGCCGAGGAAGGTGGGAACCAGAGTTAGCTGTCGCAAGCGAGCCTGCGCGGTTCGTATCGCACGCAGCTGTTTTCGCTCGCTCGCCAAATCGAGCCCGTAGCCGCTCTTGATTTCGAAGCTGGTGACGCCCAGCGCGACCATCCGCCGCAAGCGAGCCACCAGTTGCTCGACGAGCTGCTCCTCCGCGATCGCGCGCACCGCCCGCATGCTGCTGACGATGCCACCGCCCGCTTTGGCGATCGCCTCGTAGTCGGCGCCGGCCATCCGCAGCGCGTACTCGTTGTGCCGAGAGCCCGCCCAAGCGGCGTGCGTATGTGCATCGCAAAGCCCAGGCGTGACGAGCTCGGCCTCGAGCACGACCGCGGTGGGCAGCGCCTCTGGCGCCTCGCTACGTGGCCCGATCCGCGCGACGAGCCCTCCTTCGACGTCGAGAAAGGCGTGTTCGATCACGCCCAACCCGGAGCCGGTGCAGCAAACCAGACGCTCAGCGAGCACGCGCAACGGGCGCTTCATGCGAGGCTCGCTACCACGGTGCTGTTGCGATCGATCGCCGCCTCGGCGGCCTCGACGCTCGCGACCGCGGCGGCGTCACTCGAAGCAAGGTTGGTCTCGTCCACACCGAGCAGACGTAAGAGCAGCGGAGGCGGCCGAAACCCGAGTTCGGGCTCGCGGGCGAAGAGCGCCGCTAAATGCTCAGCGTACGCCTGCGCGAGCTCGCGGAACTCGATCCGATCGAACGGCTTGGTACGCCGCCGTGAGGCGTATGCGGACGCGACCAGCGCCACGAACATAAGCTTGTAGAGCATGCGCAGCCGCAGCCGCGCGAGTTCGGACTTTCCCGCCATCGCGTGCTTCAAGAAGTGAACGTTGAGCGGTACGTGAAACGACTCATCGCGCGTAAGGATGGTCAACATTGGACGGATCGCCGGGTGCTTCACCCTAGCGAGGGCCATGCGGTAGGTCGTCGAGCCGATCGATTCGAACATCAAGTTCACGAGTACGATCGACTCCATGCGTTTGGCCCGACCGTAGAGCCGGTAGAACGTCCCGGTGACCCGGCCCATCGGTTTGATTTCACCGCCGATGAATTGCAAAAACTTGGTAAGCAGCTGTCGGTGCCAACCCTCTTCATCACCGTACAGCCGAAGCGTCTCGGCTAGCTCGGGGTCGAGCGAACTCACCTCCTCTGCGAGCTCGTGGGCTTGCCGTAGCCCGGACTCCTCAGCACGAAAGGCCGCGTTGAAAAATGCGATGGCCGCGCGTTGCTCTTCGGCCGACGCCCACTCGACCGGCGTCGATAAGTCGAGGACGTGGTCAGCCATACGCTCGCGACGACGTTTGAGCGCTTGCAGCCAGAAGGAGGTCGGACGTCTCGTGGCGACTTGCTCGTGCAAAAAGGCCATGACGGCCGCTTTATATCGCGAATCGACGGCGAGCTGAACCGTCCTTGCGCGAAGGTTGTCGCACCAACCATGCAGGCAGACTAAGCTTGCGCGGTGCTCCTTCGCCCCCCGGCCGAGCAGCTGACCCTCCCGCTTCCGGACACGTCAGCGACCGGCGAACCCACTCGAATTCCGCGGGCCAAGCGGATCTTTGCGAACCGCAGCCTCAAGCTATCCCAGGTCGACTGGGTCGGCTTCGACATGGACTACACCTTGGCGATCTACCGCCAGGAGGAGATGGATCGGCTGAGCGTCGAGTGCACCTTGCGCAAGCTCGTCGCGCGCGGATATCCGCCGGAGATCTGCGATCTCGAATACCCCTACGACTTCCCGATCCGCGGCCTACTGATCGACAAGAAGCTCGGCAACATCCTAAAGATGGACCGCTTCAAACACGTCCAGAAGGGCTACCACGGGATGCGCAAGCTCGAGCGCGACGAGCTGCGTGCGCTTTACCAGTCGAAGCGCATACGCCCTCAGAACTCGCGCTACCACTGGGTGGATACGCTCTACGCCCTCTCGGAAGCGGCGATCTACGCCAAGATCATCGACTTCTTCGAGGGCCTCGGCCATCCGGTCGACTACGTTTCGCTGTTCACCGACATCCGCGAGTCGATTGACGAAGCGCACCGCGACGGAACCATCTTGGACGCTGTCGAGGCCGATCTTCCGCGCTATGTCGAACGAGACCCGCTGCTCGCGCCGACGTTGCACAAGCTCCGCTCGGCGGGGAAACGGCTGTTTCTGCTCACCAACAGCCGTTGGCCGTTCACCCAAGCGATGATGACCTACCTGCTCGGGGACGCGTTGCCCGAGTATCCGAGCTTTCGTCACTTCTTCGATGTGATCGTCGTCGCTGCGGCGAAGCCAGCTTTTTTCCAGGAGTCGCGCGCGCTGATGATGCGCACCGTCGAAGGCGAGCTTCGGCCCGCCACCTTTCCGCTCGAACGCGGCGCCGTTCACGAGGGTGGCAACCTTCAGGATTTGGAACGCGCGCTCGGTACCACCGGCGACCGCGTGCTCTACGTGGGCGATCACATCTACGGCGACATTCTTCGCTCCAAACGTGAGAGCGCCTGGCGCTCGGCGATGGTGATTCAGGAGATGTCGGTCGAGGTCCTCGCCTCCGAGAAATGTCGCAGCGAGATGGACCGGGTGCATGAGCTCCACAACCGCCGCGAGGAGTTGGAGGACCAACTGCGGTTCTATCAGCTGCGGTTCAAAGAACTGACCCGCCAGATCGACGAGCACCTCCCCCGCCCTGCCGAGCCCGACGATTCGGTTGCGCCCGCTGCGCCCACGGAAGCGGCAACCAGTGAAGCAGCTCTCGCGCTCGAGATCGAACGTACGCGGGTCAAGCGCACAGTGGAACGGGTGCGCGGCCAGATGCGAACCATCGACCAGGAGGTCAGTGAACTGGAGCAGGTGATCGACGCCTGCTTCCACCCGTATTGGGGCTCACTGATGAAGGAGGCCGATGACCGCTCGAGCTTCGGCGATCAGGTGGAGGAGTACGCCTGCATCTACACCTCGCGCGTATCGAATTTTGCGGCGTACTCTCCGCTGCAACACTTCCGCAGCGGTCGCGACCGCATGCCCCACGAGCAGTAGCCTCAGCTCTTGCTGCTCTTCTTGGCGGTGGTGGATTTTTTGGCGCCAGCCTTCTTGGTTTTGGCGCCCTTCTTCTGCTCGCCCTTGTCGTCGGACTTGGCGGACTTGGCGAGTTTGTCGCTGCCGTTCGCCTTTTCCTTCGCCTTCTTGGGCGGGAGCTTTACGAACAGCTTCTCGATCCGAGCCTGCTCGTCGCCGCCGGCACAGCAGCGAAAGCCGGTGGAGTAGTCGTGGTACTTGCGATCGTGCGCCGTCGTCCGATAGTCGCAACCGGCGCCGTTGATCGAGGTATCCAGGTAGTAGCCCCCGCGGAAGGTCCCTTCTACGGCGGCCGTCCACTCGTGCAGATTGCCGACCATGTCGTAGACCTTCAGGCCCGTCTTGCACTTGGGGAAGGAACCGCTCTTGGCGAGTGAACCCTCGACCTGGTTGAGCCGCGGATCGTTCATGTTCTCGACGTTGTAGGCACTCGGCTCGGGCGGGGTGTTGTTGCCTGGCCCGAACAGCAGGTTGAAGCCCGAAACACCGCGGTCATTGCAAGCGCCGTCGACGCGCTCATTGCCGTACGGGTACTGCGTCGGCTTCTTTCCTTTGCACACACTGACCCATTCATCGTCGGTGCAAAGCCGCTTGCCCGCGTTGACGCAGGCGAGCTCCGCCTCGTCTCGGCTGATGTGCGCCTGCGGGACTTTGCCCTTCTCCGAGATGGCCATCACGTGCTCACCGGTCACGCCCTTGTAGGGCGAGTGCGAGCGCAGAACCTTCGGCCTGTGTTTTCCTCGGCGAGGCGCATCGACGATGACGGTGGCAGCCTCGTAGCGGTCGATGCAGAAGCCGGCCGCGATGCTGACCATGCCCTTGGGACACGAGCCCGCCTCGGCCGATGGCCAGGCCAAGCCGTCTCCCGGTTCCCAGTCTGCAGCCGGAGCAGGCAGAAGCAGACCGAGGGCCAGCGCGATGCCACCAACCGCGAGGCTTGCTGCTTTCATCCCGGACATTCGACCTGCTCCTCTCTGGCAGCGCCGGGGGTCCCGGAGCGGCGCCATCCCTTTTGTCTCGCCGTCGACAAAAGCACAACTTATACCGTGGTCCAACGTGCGAAAGACCAGCTTGTGACCTCGGAAAGACTGCGCGTCCTCTTCAAAAGCTCCGCCGCCGACTTCGTGGTCAACGAGCTGCCCGCGTACCCCGCTTCTGGCGCTGGGGACCACGTCTTTGTGCGTTTTACCAAAGAGAACCTCACCACCGATGAGGCCGTTCGCGCGATTTGTCGCGCGCTACGCGTCAACCCGCGCGATGCCGGCGTTGCAGGCGTCAAAGATCGCGTCGCCGTTTCGTCGCAGACCGCCAGTTTTTTGATGCCGAAGGGCGATCCGGAGGCCCTGCTCAGCGGCTTGGCGCAACCGGGCCTCACAATCGACTCGGTGACTCGTCACGGGCACAAGCTGAAGGCCGGGCACCTGGCCGGAAACCGTTTTGCCGTCTGTCTTCGGCCCCATCCGGCGGGCGGAGGAGCCGCCCTTGAAGCGGCGCTGAGCCCGGGCCTTTCCGCAGCTGCTCGGCACGGTGTGCCCAACGCCTTCGGTGCCCAGCGTTTTGGCCGGGCTGGCGATAACGCAGCCTTTGCCGCGCGCTTCGTCCAAGGCGAGGTCGCACCACCGCGCGACAAGAAGCGGGCGCGCTTCATGTTCTCGGCCCTGCAAAGCGAACTCTTCAACCAGCTCTTGGAGTTGCGTCGCGAGAACGGCACCTGGGGCAAGGTCCTGCCGGGGGATGTCGCCAAAAAGGAGGAGAACGGAGCCCTCTTCGACGTTCCTCTCGAGGGGCCCGAGCTCGCGGATGCAGTTGCGCGTGCCGAGGATTTACGGATCGCAGCGACTGGCCCGATGTTTGGCGCCTCGATGCGCAAGCCGCAGGGCGAGCCAGCCGAATGGGAGGCTGCGATCCTGGCGAAGTCGGGGATCGAGGAGGCCGCCTGGTCGCACCACCGGCACCTGGGAGAAGGGACGCGCCGAAGCCTTCGCCTGTTGGTCGAAGAGCTTACCTGGCGGGCTGAGGGCGAGAACCTGGTCGTCGAATTCGTGCTCGGCAAAGGGTCCTACGCCACGACCTTCCTCGACAGCCTGTGTGAACTGGTCGAGCCCCCGCGTGCCACCGCGCCCCAAGGAACGGCCGAAAGCCCAGATTCTGGCGGCCCGGGCCCCGATGAAGCGGGGGCTGAACAAGATGAGAGCGGATCGTGAAGTCTGGACGCAGAACAGACTCGACTTTGTTGAACTTCAGTTGCAAGAAGAACCTGGAAATGACTCGTGCTGCGACTCCCAAGGAGTCATTTCCACGAAAGGCATTGATCTCCGATGAACTTGGTTGAGTGGCTAAAGCGCGTAATGGTGAGCACGGGCGCGGAGTGGGTCATGTGGCTCCTGATCGCCCTGTCGATTGCCTCGGTTGCCATCATTCTGGAGCGGGCTTGGTTCTTCAACTCCGTGAAGGATGATCTGGCCAAGCTCTCGCGCGATCTGCAGAACACCCTGGGAGAGTCGCTGGAAGCCGCCAAAAAGCGGATGTCCCAATCGCCCTCCGCGGAAGCGGCCGTGGTGAGCGCGGGGCTCTCGGTCGCTCAGTTCGGCGTTGAAGCGTCGGAGAGCGCGATGGAGGGTGCGATCGCCATCCAAAAGATGAAGCTCGAGCGGCGGCTGGCCTTCCTCTCGACGCTCGGCAACAACGCGCCCTTCATCGGGCTGCTCGGAACCGTTATCGGCGTCGTCATGGCGTTCGACGCTCTAGGGCGTCAGACGGCCGAGGTCGGCGCCGCGGCGCAACAAATGGCTCCGCAGGCGGTCATGGCCAGCATCGGTGAAGCGCTCGTGGCGACTGCCGTCGGCATCGCGGTGGCCATCCCGGCCGTTGCCGCCAACAACTTGTTCCAGCGTATGACGCGCGCCACGCTCGCCAACACCGAGGCACTCTCAGGGCTTCTGTTGGTGCACCTCCGCGGCAACCCGGAGCTCGGCGCCGTCGAGGCCGAGCCGGTCAAGCCGGCCGCTAAGAAGGAAGAGCCCAAGAAGGAGCGCGCCAACAAGAAGAGCGAGAAAAAGGCTGATCCGGACGCGGAGGAGAGCTGATGGCTGCCTCCAGTCAAGACGAAGAAGGCGTCATTTCGGGCATCAACGTCACGCCCCTCGTCGACATCTGCTTGGTGCTGCTGATCATCATGATGGTCACGGCGCGCATCATCGCGAACCTGCAGATCTCCTTGGACCTGCCGAAGACCAAGTCGGGAGCGGACCAACAGGTTCTGTTCGGGGTGGATTTGGCAGCCAACGGCGAGACCATCGTGGACGGTCAAAAGCTCGAGAACCCGGCAGTCATCCGCGACATGGCCCAAGAGGCCTTCCGCAACAACCCCGAGCTTCGGGCCACCATTCGTGCAGAGGCCGCGGTTCCGCACGGTCGCGTGATGGAAGCGGTGGACTATCTCAAAGACGCTGGCATAACCAAGATCGCCTTCGGGACAGCCCCCAAGGTCGAAGCCCCAGCCGGTTCAAAGTAAAGGAGCATGTTGATGAACGGCGCCCAAGCAGTGGCCATCGCGCGTAGCCCCCGCTACACCGACCCGGTCTTGGGGTCGGTGCTCGACTTCGGTCGAGACAACGTGCGAGTCGGGTGGAGCGTTGGGCTCGGCGCAGCCGGGCTCCTTTACGGCTACCTCATTTTCCGCCTGCTAACGGCGCTGCTCGACATGCAGGACTGGGTCGAGAGCAGCCGCATGGGGATGGATAAATACTTCTGGTCGACCTACGAGGTGGACACCTCCGAGTCGAAGGCGAAGGCCAAGGAAGCTCCCAAGGAGGAGGCCAAGGTCGAGGAGCCGCAAGCCGAGGAGGTCGAGCCGACGAAGACCCAGCCGGTGGCCAACGTACAGCGGCCCGCTGCCACGACTCAGCAGCCGACCCAGCCGACCGACCCGTACGATAACGTTGAGACCAAGTCGGCGGGCGGAGGCGGCGAGATCGACCACACCGCGGATGGCGCGTACGAGCACGGCTCCGGTGAAGGCGACGGCGTAGGCACAGGCAAGGGCAAAGGCTTTGGGAAGGGTGAAGGCGGCGGAAAAGGCACCGCTAGCGTGAACAATCCCCCTCCCGGTCCGCCGCCCGGTCCGCCCCCTGTCGATCGCAGCGCGCCTGCCACGCTGGTGGGCTCGAAGTCCTGGAACTGCCCTTTCCCGCCCGAGGCGGACGCGGCCGGCAAAGACAACGCGACGGTGCAGCTCGTCGTCACCGTCGGTGCGAACGGCAGCGCGGAAGGCGTGAAGCTGATCGCCGATCCTGGCAACGGCTTTGGTCGAGCCGCACGCAGCTGCGCGCTCGCCCGCAAGTACAAGTCCGGCTTGGATCGCGACGGCAACCCCACGCGCACCTCCACCCCGCCGATCACCGTTCGCTTCTCGCGTTGAACGTGGGCGCGCACTCCAACTTGGCCAAGCCTGCACGAAGCCGTAAGCTCTGACGACGTGGAGCTTTCAGAACGCGTCGAACGACTGGCCAAGGTTGCCCTATTTGCGGGACTGACGCGCCCTGCCCTCGAGATGATCGGCCGAATCGCGAAGGAGGAGGCACACTCGCTGGGGACCTTGATCTTCGAGCACGGCCAGCTGGGCGATAAGCTCTACGTGATCCTCGAGGGTCGCATCCGCATCAGCCGCAACGTACCGGGCATGGGCGAAGAAGCGCTCGCGGTGCTCGGGCCCGGCGCAGTGTTCGGCGAAATGGCCTTGATCGATGCGGCTCCGCGCTCAGCCGATGCCCGCGTCCACGAGCGTTGCAAGCTCTTGTCACTGCCGCGAGACGCCTTCGAGGACCTGCTGTTCCTCCACAAAGACCTCGCTTACGAAGTGCTGTGGAGCTTCGTCAGCATGCTGACCGTGCGGCTCCGTGAGACCAACGATAAGCTCACCTTTCTCTCGGTCACCGGCAAGTTCGAGTAGCCCAAAGCGGGCTTGCCCGCTGCGTTCCGCCGAAGAGTTGGCACGAGTCATTCGAACTTCCGTGCTAAGAGGAGCCGCATGTGCGGCGTCTTCGGAATTTGGGGCCACTCTGAAGCGGCCAACATTGCGTATTTGGGCCTTCATGCGCTGCAACACCGCGGGCAAGAGTCGGCTGGCATCGCTTCGACCGACGGTGACCGGCTGTACGCGCATCGCGTGATGGGGCTGGTGCAGGCCGGCTTCCAGCAACAGGACTTGAAGCAGCTGCGCGGTGAGGCGGCGATCGGGCACGTCCGCTACTCCACCGCTGGCTCGTCGCATTTGCGCAACGCTCAGCCGTTGGCAGTCGACTACGCCCACGGCTCGATCGCCCTGGCGCACAACGGCAACCTCACCAACCACGAGGCGCTCCGCACCGAGCTCGAGGCCAAAGGGTCGATCTTTCAAAGCGGCACCGACACCGAGACGATCGTCCACTGTTTTGCCCGCTCCCATGAAAGCACCGCTGAAGATCGCTTGGTGGACGCGCTGCGCAAGGTCGAGGGCGCTTACTCGCTGGTGGCGCTGACCGAGAAGAAGTTGATCGCCGTTCGGGATCCGGTCGGGAACCGGCCGTTGGTCTTGGGCACGCTCACCAAAGGCGATCGAACGATGACGGTGATCGCGAGTGAGCCCACCAGCTTCGATTTGATCGGTGCCGAGCTGGTGCGAGACGTTGCTCCGGGCGAGATGATCGTGGTCGATAGCCATGGGCTGCGCTCGTCCTTCCCGTTCGAGCCGCGACCGCGCGCGATGTGCCTGTTCGAGTACGTCTACTTCGCGCGGCCCGACGCCATGGTTGACGGGGTCAGCGTCTACAACGTCCGCAAAGCGCTCGGTCGCAAGCTGGCGCAAGAGCACCCGATCGCGGACGGCGAGGCCGAGGCCATCGTAGTGCCCGTCCCCGACTCTGGCGTACCCTCGGCCATCGGTTACGCCGAGGCCTCCGGCGTGCCTTTTCAGGTCGGGTTGATTCGCAGCCACTACGTCGGCCGAACCTTCATCGAGCCGCAGGAGACGATCCGAGACTTTGGTGTGCGACTGAAGTTGCATCCCAACCGCGCAGCCCTCGAAGGCCGACGCGTGGTGGTCGTGGACGACTCGATCGTGCGCGGCACCACGAGTCGCAAGATCGTGAAGATGATCCGTGAGGCAGGCGCACGTGAAGTCCACTTCCGCGTGGCGAGCCCTCCCACGAAGTGGCCTTGTTTTTACGGCATTGCGACGCCGACCCGCCAAGAGCTGATCGCCAACACCCACAACGAGTCGGCCTTGGCCGACTACCTCGCGGCCGACAGCGTGGGCTACTTGTCCTTGGACGCCCTGGTCGATGCCGTGCGCGGGGAGGAGCGAAGCGAGCAGGCGCGCCGAGGCGGGCCCACGAGCGACGCACCGGAGACCGCTTCGTTGCGCGGCTTCTGTCACGCGTGCTTCTCCGGCGAGTACCCCATCCCGATCCCTCGCGCATCCGGAGATCGCGGCGGTCTGCTGAAGACGATCGCGTAGTTGACTGGGGCCGGCCGCTTGGTCACGATGGTCGGATGTCTGCGCCGGCTGAGCTCCTGAGCCTCACACCTGATGCCGTCAGCGTGTACGAGGTTGGGCTGCGCGACGGCCTGCAGAACGAGCCACTGGTTGTGCCGACCGAGGGCAAATTGCGTTTGGCGCAGGCCCTGGTCGACGCCGGGCTCAAGCGCATCGAGGCAACGAGCTTCGTATCACCCAAGTGGGTGCCGCAGCTCTCCGACGCCAGTGAACTCGCCACTGCGCTGAAGGGCTTTGCGGAAGGTGTCAGCTTCAGCGCGCTCGTCCCCAACGAACGTGGACTCGAGCGAGCGAGCCAGGCTGGGCTGCGCGAGGTCGCCGTGTTCATGTCGGCGAGCGAGACGCACAACCGGGCGAACATCAACAAGAGCGTCGAGAGCACGCTTGGCTTGTTCGAGGAGTTGGTGCCCCAGGCTCTAGCGCTTGGTCTGCGCGTGCGTGCGTACGTTTCAACGGTTTGGGGCTGCCCCTACGAGGGCGACATCCCCATAGCGAACTCGGTCGAGATCGCGACGAAGCTGTTCTCGCTCGGGTGCTACCAAGTCTCCCTCGGCGACACGATCGGCGTCGGGACGCCGCGTCAGACCTTGAACATTGTGCAAGCAATGTTGCAGAACCTTCCCCGTGAGGCCGTGGCGCTGCACTTCCATGACACCCGCGGGACCGCGCTGGCCAACGTATTGATGGGGCTCGAGTGCGGTATCAGCACCTTTGACTCGTCGGTGGGCGGCTTGGGCGGCTGCCCCTATGCTCCGGGAGCCAGCGGCAACCTCGCAACCGAGGACCTCGTCTACATGCTCGACGGCATGGGTGTTTCGAGTGGCGTGGCGCTCGAGCCTTTGGTCGCCGCAGGCACGCTGGCCGCGCAGTTGCTCGGTCGCAAGCTACCCGGCAAGGTTCATCAAGCAGGGCCATTCCGCCGAAGGCCGTTCGCTCAGACCTCGCGGTAATGACTCGATTCTAGTAGCCTTGGGCGTATGCAACGCCCTCTTCCGTCGGTGCTCCTTTGCTGCTCCTCGCTTCTCGCTGTGGCGTTCGCGTGTGGAGACAGCAGCTCCTCGTCGAATAGCGGCGGCGGCGGCGCGACCACCGACGGTGGCGGCGGAACAACGACCGGCGGCGCGACCACCGACGGTGGCGGCGGAACAACGAACACCGGCGGCGGCGGTGAGGCTGGAAGCCAGCCCAGCGGTGGAATGGGTGGCCTGGGTGGCAGCGGTGGAAGTGGCGGAGCGGCAGGCGGTGCCGGTGGAGCGGGCGGTGCAAGCGGATGTGCGCAAGCGCTCCCCGTTGCAGATCCCCCAGCCCTGCTTTCGCAGACCGGCCTTTACGATGGGAGCGGCGTGATCTGCGGCGTCGTGCGACCGTACACGCCACAGTTCGCTCTGTGGTCCGACGGTGCAGAGAAGTCGCGTTGGGCCTACCTCCCTGAGGGCTCGCAGATCGACACCACCGACATGGATGTGTGGGAGGTGCCGGTAGGCACACGGCTGTGGAAGGAGTTCTCGCGCGACGGCAACAAGATCGAGACGCGCTACATCATCCGCACCGGGCCTGGCGACTTCGACTTCAAGTTCGCCACCTACCACTGGACCACCCAGACCGACGCCGTGATGGTGAACAACGGGGTGATCGATGCCAACGGAACGACGCACGATATCCCGGCCGTCAGCTCCTGCTCGATCTGCCACCGCAAGAGCTGGCGCGTGCTCGGCTTCTCGGCGTTGCAACTCTCGCACTCGCTCGAGGGCGAGACGATCGCCTCGCTCTCGGCCGAGGGGATGCTGACGGTGCCGCTACCGGGCGGCCTAGCGATGCCTGGCCCGTCCGAAGCGCACGGTGCGCTCGGCTACCTGCACGCGAACTGCAGCAACTGCCACAACGAGAACGGCGTCGGAAACATCGACATGGACCTCAAGATTCGCGAGGGCCAAACCGCACTCGAGGACACTGGCGCCTTCCAAACGGCGATCAACGTCCCGACGACGATGTATCAATGCAACGGCTCGCCTTGCGACCGGATCGACCCGGGCAACGCCTCGGCAAGCGCGATCATTCATCGCACCACCGATCCGAACGGGACGCCGGTTGCACCCAACGTGACCATGCCCCCGCTCGCGGTCGAGACGATGGACGTGACCGGCGTCGCCACCCTCACCGCGTGGATCAACTCGCTGTGAAGGGCGTCGTCGCAAGGCGCCGTTAACCGAACGACGAGCCTACGCCGCGATCAAAGCAGCTCGGGCTGACTGAGGCGCGCGGCGTCTACGCCCTCGGGAATGGGGCTCTCGAGCGGGACGCTTTCGAGCGGCCGTTCAAGGAGCAGCGCGCGGTTGCGCGGCAACACGAGGCGGAAGGTTGTGCCTTTGCCCTCCTCGGACTCGACCGAGATCGAGCCTGCGTGCGCCTCGAGTAGATGCTTCACGATCGCGAGTCCGAGCCCCGTGCCGCCAAGCTCACGGGAGCGTCCGGCATCGACCCGATAGAAGCGCTCGAACAGCCGCGAGAGATGGACCTCGGCGATACCCGGGCCGCTGTCGGAGATGGTGATCACGAACTGCTCGTCCTCCACCGCGGTGGCGATCGTCACGGTCGACTTCCCCGAGGCGTACTTGACCTCGTTCTCAACCAAGTTGCTCAGGATCTGCTCGAGCGCACCGCGGTCCGCTTCCACCGTTTGCGCGTCACTCGCGAGCTTAACGACGAAGCGGACCCCCCGACGGCGTGCCTGATCTTGGTGCGCTGCGAGCACCGTCTTGAGCAGCGAGTCGACCGAAACCTGCTCGATGTCGAGCCGCGCCTTACCGCTATCCATGCGCGATAGATCGAGCAGGTCGTCGACCAAACGCTGCAACCTTTGTGCGTTGCGCTCGATGATCGCGACGAAGTCGTAGGCCATCTCGTCGCCCCAGTTGGACTGCTCGAGCGTCTCTGCGGTAGCGCGAATGACCGTGATCGGAGTACGCAGCTCGTGCGAGACGTTGGCTACGAAGTCACGCCGCATGGTCTCGAACTTGCGCAGCTCGGTCACGTCGACGAACACCGCCAGCGTCGCTCCGGAAGAGGCTGCTACGGGGGCCGCGTGGATCGCGAGACGCCGCGGCATCAGCCGGCCCACCGAGATCTCCCCCGTCACCTGACGTCGTTGCCGATGGGCGTGCTCGAGGATCTCCACCAGCGGCGGACTGTCGATTGCAAGCTCGGGCAGCTTGCCGACCACCGTGCGCGGTAGCAGCAGCGTTTGGCGAAAGGCCGGGTTGGCGAGAGCGATGCGACCGTCGCGATCGAGCACCAAGACGCCCTCACGCATGCCGTCGAGCACCGAGCCGAAGAGATCGCGGTCGGAGGCGAGCTGCGACAAGGCCGACGAGAGGTTCTCCGCGACGCGCGCAAGCGCGACCCCAAGTTCACGCAGCTCGGGGATGGCGTTGGGAACGGGCGGAGCAGCGCCTGCAAACAGATCGCCGCGAGCCATGCGAGTGGCTGTATCGCGAAGATCTTTGATGTCGGCGGAGATGCGACGAACCACGCCCTCGATGAACAAGGCCGAGAGCACCATCGCCACCAGCGCAGCCGCGATGGTCAGCCCGCGAAACCGCCCGATGGTCGCGTCGGCCCGGTGCACTGGTGTTTCCACCCGCAAAAAGCTGACCTCCTTCGTGTTCAGCTTCACGACCGTCATCAGCGTGTTTTCCAGCACACGGGTAGCGCCGCTCACGTCGTTGTCATCGCGAGCCGCCGCCTTGGCGAACTCCTCCTCAGCGACGAGGGCCGAGCCAGGCTGTGCAGGCGTTTCTCCCGCCTCCGCCACGAGCTTGCCGCTAGCGTCGAGCAAGCTGAGCTTGGCGTTGCTGGCGCGAGCCATCGCCTCGAGCCGAGCTTGCGTAGGCCGATCGTCTGAGCTGGAGAAGGTCGCCACCAGCATGGCGACGCGACGGCTCTGCTCTTCGTTCGACTCGACCGCGAGAATGTGTTCGAGCGTGCGGGTAGCGATCTGGTTGCCCAAGCCGAAGATCACCACGACTGCTAGCAGCGCCAGCGCAAGCAACTGCCAGCGGACGCTGACGCCACCGCGTGGCGGGCGCATCGAAGGACGCGCGTCGGAATCGGGTGGCGGTGGCCACGAACCTTGCCGAAAAGGCCTCTCCACCATCACAGGGTCCAGGTTCTCCGGGGGCATGTCGCCTCGCTCGAACGCCCTGCCCTAACCGCGCTCAGGCTTCGCCAGTCGGGCTGTCAGTGAAGCGGTAGCCTACTCCACGAACGGTTTCAACGTAGTTGCCGGCCTCCCCGAGCTTCTCGCGTAGCCGCTTGATATGCGTGTCCACCGTGCGGGTGGTGATATCGGATTGAATGCCCCATACGTCGTCGAGCAGCCGCGCCCGGGTTTGCACGCGGTTCTTGCGCTCATGCAACGTCGTCAGCAGTCGGAACTCCAGCGCCGTCAGCTCCACTTCGGCGTTGTCGACGAACACGCGATGAGCGCCGCGGTCGATGCGCAGCCGACCGAACTCGACGGACTCCTTCTCTTGAGGCGACTCACGATTCGCGCGACGGAGCACTGCGTCCACCCGCAACAGCAGCTCACGAGTGCTGAAGGGCTTGACCACGTAGTCATCGGCCCCGATCTCGAAGCCGACGACCCGATCGATCTCTTCACCTTTGGCCGTCACCATGATGATGGCGGTGTTCTTGAGATCGCCACTGCGGCGCACGGCGCGACACACGTCGGTGCCGGAGATATCGGGCAGCATGAGGTCGAGCAGGATCACGTCGGGTCGCTCGCGGGTGGCGGCGATCAGCGCCTCTGCGCCGGTCGCGACGGCCACCACCTCGTGGCCAGCCTGCTTCATGTTCCAAGCGAGCACCTTCGAGAGGTCGCGCTCGTCCTCAACGATCAGTACTTTGGCCATGCGCGCTTCATAACCGATCAGCGTGACGGACAGGTGACATCTGCACCGCATTCCACGCTTTGCATAGCGAGCGCGTGCGGCTGCCCAACCAGCGATCAGCGAGCGGTGGGGAAAAGGCTCAGCGACGCTTGCTGCGCGGTCACCTCGAGCTTGCAGGGAGCGCCGAGGACCATCGGTGTGTTGATGGTGTCATGGCCCGCGGCCATCCCGCTCGCCACCGGCACACCCAGCTCGCCGAGTCTCTCACGTAGAACCTGCTCCACCGTGATGCCGTCCGGTCCAGGCCGACAATCCGTGAAGTCTCCGAGAACGACGCCGCCCACCGAGCTGAGCTGCCCCCCGACGATCAGCGCGGTGAGCATTCGATCGATGCGATAAGGCCGCTCCCCAACGTCCTCGAGGAAAAGGATGCCGTGCTTTGGTGGGACCAATCTTCCTGCAGCAGCCGCATCGTGGAGGATCGCCAGGTTGCCTCCCCAAAGTCGGCCGCTCGCCGTGCCAACGGCGAGAGCGCGCAGCGAGTATTCGCGGAAGGCGGTGGGCGCGCGCAGCGTTGCGAGCAGCTCGCGTTCAGCGCGAACGTCACAGCGCCCAAGCGAAGCGACGTGAGGTCCGTGAAGCGAGCCGACACAGACGCGGGTCGACTCGAGATGCAAAGCGGTGATGTCGGAGAAGCCCACCACCCACTTGGGCTGGCTGCGCAGCTGCTCGAAGTTGACGCGACCGATGAAGCGCGAGGCCCCGACCCCCCCGCGCATGGCGAACACCGCCTTCACCTCGGGATCAGCGAGCGCCGCGCTCAACTCCGCTTCACGCCGTGAATCCGAGCCAGCGAGGTAGCCCCGCCTTTCGAATGCATCCCTTCGAAAACGCACTCGGAAGTGGGACCGCAAGAACGAGAGGCCCTTGAATCCGCGAACAGCATCGACCGGACTCGAGGGCGCCACGACCGAAACCAGGTCTCCATCCGCGAGGGGCGCTGGAAACAACCAGTCCGGCGAGTTCAGGTATCGTCCTCGAGCAATTCGGCGTCGTCGAGATCCTGGACGTCGTTGGGTGCGGGTGGCCGCGAACCGAAAGGCGGAGCGGGCGGTTTGGACGACGCTTGCGAGAGCGGTGGAGGCACCCGCTGCGACGCTGCCGGAGGCATGCCGGGGAAGTTCCCGCTGTCTTCGGACGTGCGATGCATCAGCGGCAGCGCGGGCGGACCTGCTGCGGGCGCACTGCCCGTTTGCTCGGCCGCGCCATAACCTTGCTGAGCCCCATACCCCGCGTAAGCCGGGTCCGCATAGCCCTGCTGGGGATAGGCTTGTTGCGGGTAAGCTGGAGGTTGCGCGCTGTAGCCCTGGGGGAATGCGGGCGGCTGCGCAAAGCCCTGGGGATAAGCCGGAGCTTGAGCCTGCTGCGGGTAGGCTGGCGGAGAACCCGTGGCCGGGGCGGAACTCGGCTGCGCATAGCCTTGCTGAGGGTAGCCCTGCTGCGGGTAGCCCTGCTGGCCGTAGCCCTGCGGGTAGCCTTGCTGCGGGTAGCCCTGCTGCGGGTAGCCCTGCTGACCGTAGCCCTGCGGGTAGCCTTGCTGCGGGTAGCCTTGCTGACCGTAGCCCTGCGGGTAGCCTTGCTGCGGGTAGCTCTGCTGGCCGTGGCCCGCCGGGTAGCCCTGTTGATGACCCTCGGCACCGTGCTGGGCGTAACCCTGCTGGCCGGAGTCGGCGCCGCCTTGGCCGTAGCCCTGAGCGCCTTGCTGCGGGTAGCCCTGTTGGCCGTAGCCTTCGGCGCCCTGTTGGCCGTAGCCCTGCTGGGTGTAGCCCTGAGCACCCTGCTGCGGGTGCCCCTGCTGGCCGTAGCCTTCAGCGCCCTGCTGGCCATAGCCCTGTTGATGACCCTCGGCACCGTGCTGGCCGTAACCTTGCTGACCGTAGCCTTGCTGACCGTAGGCCTCGGAGCCCGCCTGGCCGTGGGCCGGCTGACCATACGCCTCGGCGCCCTGCTGCGCGTGGCCGTAGCCCTGCGCTTGTGCATCGGCGTCACCCGTTTGGCCCGCGTACTCCAAACTAACGTTGGCCCGCTGCTGTTCGGCCCATTCGCGCGCTGCACGCGCCGTTAGTTCGGGCGATGAAGGATCCGCGGTGGGAACGACGGGACCTGCTGCGGGGCTGAGATCCGGCTCCAAATCCGCGAGCAACTCGGCGGCGTCATCCGAATCGGCGGTCTCTTCGGAGATTCCTTTGAACACGCCGACCGGCTCAGGTTCGTGAGCGATCGCCTCGAGCACGGCGAGCGACGAGGCGACAGCGCCCGCGGTCTCGAGGCCGGAGGCTGTCGATGGCCCGCTCGGTGCGTCACCGAATTCGGCAGCGTCGAGGTTGGTGTCCATCGGCCGGCGAGCAACCGAGGTAGCACCCGAATCGGCGGGAGCCGGAATTGGCGTCGGCGGGTCTTGCTCGATCTCTTCGACGGCAGCCAGCGCGACGACTGGCTCTACGCGTGGGGGAGCGGCCGGCGGTGCAGGCGGACGCTGCGAGCGCGGCGGTTCCTGGAACACTGGTGATTGCGGCCGTTCGCGACGTTCTTTAGCGACGAAGTTGAGCTTCCCCGACTTTGCTCGCTCGAGCCCCGCGGTTGCGTCCGGATCATTCGCCTTCATACGCAAGACGCGACGCCAGGCGTCGGCGGCTTCACGCGCATCGCCGAGTTCTTCCTCCCACAGCTTGGCCACTCGACGAGCGAGCTCGGCGCGCTGCCCCGGATCTCGACCACGCAGGATTTGGTCTTCGTACACTTGGATCATGCCACGGTGGTCACCAAGACCCTCGAGCAGACTCGAGAGTTCGTTCATGACCTCCTGATCCGAAGGCGAAAGATCGTGCAGCTTCTTGAGGTCCTGCGCAGCCCCGACCGAATCGCGCAGCTGATCGCGGCGGAGCCGAGCCCGACGCCCGAGCAGCTTGCGCACGAGCGGCCCATCGAAGACCTCGTCGAGCGCGCGACCGAGCGTGGCCTCGACCCGGGACACGTCACCAACGGCTTGCCCGAGTTCATCGAGCGCGGCCAACGTAGCGTCGTCCACGTGCGTGACGAGCGCGTCTCCAACCCAGCGGAACGCAAGGTCGGTGTCGGCTAGATCGGCCTGAGCGATTGAGGCGGCGCGGCGCAGCAGCGCGGCGCGCGTGCGCCCGCCGTCACGCGAGCCCTGACCGCCAGCTGCCAATGCCTCGGCGAGGATCCGCCGCAACGACTGGGGCCCACGAACCGGCCCATCGGCTCCGGTTGCTCGGCCTTTGGCCTCATCACCCTCACGGGCCGAGTCTTGTAGCTTTTGCAGTGCTTCGTCTTGAGCGCCGGCTCCGAGCGCCAGTTCAAAGAAGCTACGCGCGCGATCGTAGGCGCCTCGTTCTGCAGCCACTTGAGCGGCACGAGCGAGCGCCACCAAGCGGTCCCCCGGGGTTTTGCAGCGGCTGACCTGCCGTTCGTAGAGGTCCACCACGTGCCCCGGCGCGCTGGTGAGCGCCGCCAGCCGCGCCACGAAGGGCTCGGCCTCGTGCTGCGGCACCGACGCCAACGCGGCTTCGCCGTGTTGCATGGCATCGAGCGAATCCGCACCGGCTTGCAGCATCACCTCGGCCTGGCGTACGAGTTCCTCGGCGCGCACCAAGCCCGACCGCTCGCGCAGCATGAGCTCGTGAGCGACGCCCAGTGCGTCCAGATCTTTGGAGCGGATCGCCAGCGCCTCGAGCTTCTCCCCGAGGGCCGGATCGACGGACTTTCCGCGGGCGAGCTCCTGTGCGACCCGGGCAGCGTCCTTGTCCCGACCTACCTCAGCAAAGCGAGCGAAGGCACCGTTCAGCGCCTCATTACGCTTCGCCGGTGCGGCGCCCTCGGTCCATGCCAACAGCTTGCTCGCAACGACTCCCTTCCAACCGAGCTTGTCGCCAAGTTCGATGTAGGCGTTGCGACACGGCTCGTCACCAGCGTCGGCTGGCTTTTCCAACACCCCGAGCGCCTCATCGCCACGCGACAGACGATCGGCGAACACGTCGGCTTGCCGACGCGTCATCACGCTCACTTCGTTGTCATCGCCCTCGAACTCGATCAGCACCGCGAGCAGCTTGGCAACCCGCTCCCACTGCTCGGTCTTCTCGGCGAGGCGCAGCAGGCGCTCTGTCGCGTCGAGATCCGCTGGGTCCGCAGCCAGCACGACATCGAGAGCCCGAATCGCGGCCTCGGCGTTATCGAGCGGACCTTCGTAGAGTTGCGCCAAACGTTGCGCAAGCTCGACCTGCTCGTCGCCCTCGGTGAGCACGAGCTCACGCTCGAGGGCACCAGCCGCGACGGCTTCATCGCCCTGCTTCTCAGCCAAATCGGCGATGGCGTGGAGCGCGATGCGCGACTTCGGATCGAGATCTCGGGCGATCGCTTCGTAGCGCTCGATCGCGAGCTTGGGCTCGTCGAGCGGGTCCGAGAGCAACGATGCCTCTCGCAACGCCAACTCCAACTTGCGCGCTGGATCGGCCGTGACAGCGACCAAGCGATGCAGCAGGTCCACTTGGTCCCGCGTATCCCCGCGCGAACGAGCATCCTCAACCAACCAGCTGAGCGCCTCCTCGTTCTCACCGTCGTTCAGAACAAGCAGCAGGAGCTCCCGCGCAGCGTCCACATCGCCGAGTTCTTTCCACAGCGCAACGGCGCGGAACCGCGACTTGGTGCGTTGAGCGGCGACGCTCGCTTTGCCCGCACGCTCCGCCAGGAAGGTCGCCAGATCTGCGAGCCGATCCGCAGCGCGGAACAGCTCTTCTGCGCGAGCCGCCAGGCTCTCGTCCTCGGGAAGGATTTTGCAGGCCTCGGTGATCTTTTCAACCGCGCCGCCCGGATCCCCGCTGCGCTCAAAGTAGCCAGCCGCGCGAGACAAAAGCTCAACGAGCGTCTTGTCTTCCTTGCTCGACTTCGCCTGTTGCGCGGTCGCATTGGCAGCCTCGACGAAACGTTCGCTCGCAACGTAGGCACGCTCTGCGCGCTCCCACAGCTCGCGCGTGCGCTTGTCAGCGCCTTCATCTTTTGCTTCAGCGCCGATCTCGGCCGCCTCGGCAAACGCGTCGGCGGCTAGCCCCTGGTCGCCCATCTTTTGGCGTAGCTCACCGAGCTTGCCCAGGAGCGAACTGCGCGTCTCGGCGGCCTCGATCCCGGAGACGTTCTCTGCGATCACGTCGGCTGCGTCGGAGAGCCGCTCCGCTTTCTCGAAGAACTTTACGGCGGTCTGAATCGCCGACTCGTCGCCGGTGGAGAGCGCTGCGATGCGGGCCCACGCTTCGGCAGCGCCGCCCGGGTCCTTGCGCTTTTGCTCCTGCAAGGTAGCGAGCTTCTTCTCGAGGGCGATCTTGCCGTCGACGTCGGGTGCGCCCATCGCCTCTTGCTCGAGCACGGTGGCGAGTTCATCCCAACGCTGGGACTTCTCGAGCAGACGCCGGAGTTGGTCCCGAGCCGGTTCATCGCCGCGATCGAGCTGTACGATCTGCTTGGCTGCCTGCGTCGCTGTGTCGATATCGCGCAGCTGCGATTCACAGATACCCGCAACGTCGCGCAGTTGCGCTTTGCGCGTCTCGAGAGGCTGGCTGGTCACGCGGGATGCGGCCAGGAGCACGTCTCGCAAATCGGTGTACATGCGCTTTTGGCGCAAATGTTCGTCCACCCACGTGAGCGCCTCGGCGTTTGCCGGTTCGAGCTTGAGGGCCTCACGGAACTTGGCGAGCGCGGTGGGCTTGCGACCCTTCTGCGCCTCTGCCTGGGCTTGGTCGATCAAGGCGCGCACCTCATCTGGGTGCACCTCACGCGGACGGCGCTCTTCACTCTCTGGCTCGATCTCCTCGAGATCGGCCGGGTCCTCCCGACGACTGGGCTCATTCGGCTGGACCGGCGACGGCGCAACCTGCTGCGCCACGACGGGCGCAGGGCGTTGCCCGGTTGGCTCCCGAGCAGGCGCCACCGCAGCAACCGGCGCAGGAGCGGGCGGCCGTGCGGCTTGCACGACGGCACGCGCCTTCTCGGCCATGTAGCCGTTCGGGTTGGCGGCTAGATAGTCAGCGAACGGCCGCTCGAGTTCATTGCTGCGACCGAGTTGCGCGGCGTAGTGATCGGCAAGCTGCATCGCGCGGTCATCTCCGGGGACGCAGCGCAGCCCGCTCACCGCATAGGCCATGCCGTACTCACCGTCATACGACTCGGCCATCGATACGAAAATCGCCCGCGCTTCTTCACGCTCGATGCCGGGTACGGCCTCTGACAAATCGATGCGAGCGATCACCGAAGTCGCAAACTCTTGCGCCAACGCGACGTCATCCGGGCGGATGGTGCGTGCGTGACGGAGGGCCTCGCTCGCTCCGGGCCCGTCTCCAATGCGCAGCCGAACCGCAGACTCGTCGCGATACAACGCGAGCCTTCGCTCGACGTCGTCCACGAGCGCATGCTCCATGGCGAACAGCGGCACCGCCTCGGCAAACTGCTCGGCCTCCTTCAGGAGTTCGCGGGCCTGGTAGATGGCAAATATGTTGGAGGGGTCATAGTCGACGACCCGCCGCCAATTTTCCGCAGCGCGGTCTTTGCGCGATAGCGGCGCCTCGCCCCAAAGTTTGCCTAGCTCCTCGTGCAGCGAGACCAGGCGCCCGCGCAGCTCGGGCTGTTGGGCTGCAAGCGGCGAGAGCAGCTTCACCAACTTCTCGAGTAGCGCAACCAGCGGCTTGGTTTCATTCCGCTCGCGATAAAGCGAGGCCAGGCGATCCGAGGCCGCGGTGGCGGTCGGGTCCCGCTCGATCGCCGCCATGAAGGTCCGCGCGGCGTGATGGGCGTCACCCACGGTGATCGCCCAAACGTTGGCGCTCTCGCTTAGCCAGTGCGCTGCGTAAGCAGGGTCTGCTGTCTTGGTCCCTACTTTCTCCAACAGCAGCGCGTAAGCTTGAGGGTCTTCCGCTCCGGCTCGGTGCGCGAAGGCCAACGCCTCCTCGTCGTGGGGGCTCTGCACAAGGCGCTGCACGAGCGCCTCCATCTCCCGGGGATCCATGGGTGGCGGAACGTTACAATGCCCGCACTGCCCCGTACACCGGTTTCGCCTGACCTACTTCACGGCTGACAAACCACAGACCTCCGACAAGGCTTCAGCGGCTCGAAGCCACCCCGCAGCCTCAGCAGACGAAAGGGCGAGGATCAGCTGCATGAGCGCTGGGGGAGCGCTGGCGCCGGCGCCGGTCTCCGCCAGGATCCGTTCAAAGGCGAACCAATCGGAGCTCGCTTCGGGTGGTTGCCCGGCCTTTACGAGCGCGCTTTCGTAGCGCGGGCGAAAGCCTAGTCGCCGGGCTCGGCTGCCAGGTTCAAATGCGCAGCCCCAATCCAGGACGTGGGTCGCGCCGTCTGCAGCAAGCAGCAAATGCTCGGGAGCAAGGTCTCCGTGAACCACCCCGACGCGGTGGGCGAGCAACAATGTCTTGCTCCACGAAAGCAGCGCGGACTCAGGAACCGCGCGCCCAATCGGCATGCCATCCGAAAGCGACATCACGAGCGCGATATGCGCCGGCAGCTGCCCGCCCTGCGAGCGCTCGACTGCGAGCAGGCGCGGCACACCAGGTACCTGGGCGAGCCGCTCGAGCACACGCGCCTCGTTCTCGAGCCGCTCGACGACCAGGGCCGTCGACTCCGGAAGCTCTTGCACTGGCTCGAGGCGCACGACCTTGACGGCGCAACGAACCGAGTCACCCGCAATGCCCTCGAATACAGCCGACTGAGCGCCCCGACCGATCAGCCGCAGCAAACCGAAGTCACCGACCTGCGCGCCCAAGAACGGTTCTCCGAAGGAGGCCTCCAAGCTGGAGGCTGACACCACGAAGGCCCCGTCGCTGCTGCAGCGTTGGCCAGCAACCCAATCTGGGAAGGGATTGAAACAGCGCGGACAAACTCCGGGCTCGACCGACAACGTCAGAGGAAGGTTCCGCTCATCGGCAGAGGCTTCCACTCGCGCTTGCGTCGCTTGAACACACCGCGCGAGAAGGGCTTCAGCACCGGGGCGATGTTTTGCGCAATATCATCGCCCCACTCACCACCATCGATTCCGTCACGCGGCATCGCGTCACTGCGCACCAAGAAAAACCCAGGCATGCGAGCCGTCGGATAGTTGAGGCGCTTGAGATCGTCGCCGAAGACCTCGATGTCCACACGAACGAGCCGCGTGGTTGAAAGCGCGTCCTGCATCAACGGATCCGTGAGCGAGACCATCACGCCGTCACAGGGGCCGCAGCCGGCGCGCCCCAGCATCAACATCACCTCGCGGTTCTCTTTCTTGGCGGTTTCAACTTCACGAAGGATGGCTGCGCTCAGGGATGGTTCCGCGACCCCCATCTCCACCACCGGAATGTTGCCGATCGTACGGGTCTGCGTGGTTTGAGGCACCGTCCCTTGCGGGCTGGGCAAAGCCGGCGCCTTGAGCGGCGTTGCGGTCTTCAGCGCCTCCGCCTCGGCCTCGCGTTTCGCGCGTTCCTCACTCTCACGCTCGCGCTGTTTTGCGGCCCAGCGTTCGTCCTCGCGGGTGACCTTGGCGTGCTGCGTTTCGAGCTCCCGCATCACGAGCACCGTGGTGCCGACTGCATACCCAACGGTGAGCAGGCCACCGAGCCCCACGGCCGAGAGCGCGAGGCCGCGGCCACGCATGGTGCCGAGACGCGTCTGCCGCAGGCCTGCAACGCCGAAGAAAATGGCTGCAATGCTGCCGATTGGTAGGAGCGAGAGCAGCGCGCCGGTCACAGCGGCCGGGGAAAACGGCGGTTTCTTCGGAGGAGCAGGCTTCTTACCCAGAAATGGATCGAAGAGGACTGCTTCTTGAGGTTCTTGCTCGTTGCCCAGCACAGACGAGGGATGCGCCACAAGCGGAGGATAGCCCGAGAATTGAACTCGTGCCGCCCAGACTGCGACAAACTAGCGTACCGTTCCCGGACCGCGCGATGCTGCCAGCCACTACCTCCGGACCTGAGGTCCTCCCGATGTGCCGAGCAACGACCGAATCCAATCCTAGGCTGCTGATCGCAGGCTTGCTGCTCACGTGGCTCAGTGGCTGTGACCTGCTGAAAAATGAATCGGCCCCCGCTCCCACCCCAGCGAAGCCGCCTGCCAGTGATTCGGCGCCCTCGGCGACCGCTGCTCCCCCACCCCCTCCGCCGCCGGACAGTACGCCCAAGGGCCAGGGCGTTTCCAAGATCGCGAAGGCCTCGGACAAGGCCCTCGGATGCAGCCCCACCGAGTTTGAGCTCGCGAGCTACCTCTTGCGCGGGGAGCTCACCTTGGCTGGCCGGCCCGCAGCGAAACCCGAGGAGGGTGAGTTCGCCGCGAGTTGGCTGGTGCAGCTGCCGGGCAAGGCGCAAATTGCGTTCGCCGGGTTCGACCACAAATCGCGCCGGCTCGCGCGCGACCGCAGCATCGGCAACGCCCGTGAGCACGCACCCAAGCTATTCGCCACCGGGGATCGCTGGACGGTCGCTTGGTTCGACGACGAGGGCTTGGCTTACGCGCACCCAACCTGGGAGACCAACCCAGCGCCCGAGCTCTCCCACTTCAGCGCGATCAAGTCGGTCGAGCCGAAGCAGATCACCTTCTCCAAGCTCGACGCCGGCTTCCTTGTTTCGTCGCCCTTCGGGACCAACGGCGACCAAGTCTCGTTGTTCCGCTTCACCCCCACCGTCGACGGCCAGAAGGCCACCGCGGTTGGCGTAACGAAGGACGCGAAGTCCCCGCAAAAACCGGTGGTCGCGCCCAGCAAGTCGGGTTTCACGCTGGCCTGGTTCGAGGCGGGCGGAGTGATCGTCGGGACGCGTTTGGACGCGACGGGCACGCAGGTCGGGGTTTCAGCGCCGCTCGTTACCCCCGGTGAAGGGCGCGACGTCTCGTCGCTGAGCCTCACGGCGATGCCCAACGACTCGCTGATGGTTTGGGTCGAGGGCGAGCGCATCGTCGGACGCTTGGTTGATGAAGAGGCCCGCGCGAAGGGCGACGTATTCGTGATCGGTAAAGGCCGTTACCCGCAGGTATTGGCCGACGGGGATTCGGTGATCGTGGTGTTTGTCGGTCCGGCCGACGAGGAGAAGGACGCCGTGCTGGCGACCCGTGTGAGCGCGGCCGGCGCAAGCTCGGAGGCCGTTCGGCTCAACGCCAAGCCAGCGCTGGATCCGCCTGCGG
Organism: Polyangiaceae bacterium; assembly: GCA_044376115.1. Lineage (GTDB taxonomy): Bacteria > Myxococcota_A > Polyangia > Polyangiales > Polyangiaceae > Xiheicaenibacterium. Next base: position 84,313 of record JBILLK010000004.1, read on the forward strand.
TGGCTCTCGCCAACGGCCGGCTCGCCTTCGCCTGGACCGAGGCGATGGGCCCGGCGATCGCGAGCAAGCGAGCGTGGCTACGCATCATCGACAAGGCCTGCGTCAAGTAGCACAGCCGTCAGACGCGAACGAAGAACGGCGGCCCTTCAGTTCGAAGCTTCCACCTTCTTGCGCTCAACCCAATGATCTTTCGGCTGTGCAATCCAGCTATCGTGGGCGGCGATGGGGGAGCACGAAGCGTACGCACGTGGACACGAGTTGCTGCAAAACCTGGTACGAGGAGACGCAGCGTTGGGCCTGGTCGCCGATCTCGAGACGCACCAACGCACGATGACGACGTGCTTGTGGCAAGCCGCGGAGGCTGGCGTTGCGGCGGCTTTTCGCGATCTCAGCGATTGTTACGCTGCGCGCCTCGTACCGCTCGGCGCCTTCGACGGCGTTGGACCGGAGAGCGCCGAGTCGAAGCGTTGGAGCGAGCAAGCTCTCGTCTTCGTCGATCCAGAACCTTCTCGCGAGCTCACCTTACGTTGCCTTGCCGAAGCGCTGCGGCTGGGTGATCGCACAGCGCTGCGTTCGCTCGTGCGCTGGTCTCACGACTCCGGCGCAGAGAACAAGAAGCACGTATTGCGCTTGCTCCTCGAACAGAAGGAGCCAACGCCGGCCGAACTCCACCAGCTAGGGTTATTGCAACATTGGCTCGGTGACGCCGAGGGCAGCGCCAAGACCCATGAACGCGCAGCAGAGCTTGGCAACGCCGACGCTCAATTTGAACTGTACGTTTTCTACGCACAGGGAATTGGGGTGCAGCCCAACGCAAAGAGCGCCAACCACTGGCTCCAGCGCGCTGCGGAAGGCGGTCAATCGCGAGCGCTGTACAACCTCGGAGCGGCCTTTGCTACCGGCACCAGCGGCGAGCGCGACCTCGAAAGAGCGGCGGACTTCTACCGCCGCGCCGCAGAGCAAGGCAACGGACGCGCTGCCGCCAACATCGCCGTGATGGTGCTCAGCGGCGAGCTCGACGGTCCGGACGAAGAAGCCATCCGCATGCTCGACTGGGCGGACGACCTCGGCTTTCCCTCGCGCGAAATGTTGGACGCAGTCGGGCTCGATGACCCGCGTGAGACTTCGTCTTGAGGGGACCCGCGGGCGCACAAGCGCGGGTGCGCTTCTAAGCGCAGCTACTTCCTTGCCGTCTTGACGATCAGATAGTCGACGGGATCGATCGGAGAGGCGTTCTCGATCTCGAGCAGCTGCCCTTTGGCGAGATAAACGCAGCCACCTGAGCTGAGCTGGTGCGTCTTACCGGCAACCTTGATGAGGGCGTTACCAGCCACCACGATCACCACCTCATCAGCGCTCTCTTGGTGATGCGCTCCTACGTGACCGCCGGCCTCGAGACGGCAGCCAAGCACAGCCTCGAAGGGCGCCGCCTTCGCGTTGCCAAGCAGGTCTGCGACCGTAACCTCGCCCTTGCCACCAAAGAGACTTTGCTTCGTCCAGCTCGCAAAATTCTGCTCAAACACGGGACGCAGCCTATCAGAGTGAATGGTCAACGATTCAACTGCTGCTTCAGCTTCGCCAACAGATTCAGCGCCTCGAGCGGCGTCAGCCGATCCACGTCCGCGTTGCGCAATTTGTTGAGCACCGCGGACTCGGCGGCTTTGGGCGCCGGCGCTTCCACCTGTGCGAATAGTCCCAGCTGTTGCTTCGTCACGCGTCCCCTGCCCTTCGTCTGGGCCTCGCCCTGCTCGAGCTCCTCACACAAGGCCTCGGCTCGAGCCAGCACCGCGCTCGGTAAACCAGCAAGCCTCGCGACCGCGATGCCGTAGCTCTTGTTGGCCGGACCAGAAAGCAGCGTGTGCAGAAAGACGATGCCTCCTTCGTGCTCACGGGCGCTGACCGAGACGTTGACGAGGTGACGCGCGCTCTTCGCCAGCTCGGTCAGCTCATGGTAGTGCGTCGCGAAAAGCGCCCGACAACCAACCACGTCGTGCAGATACTCGGCAACGGCCCAGGCGATCGCGAGGCCGTCGTAGGTGCTGGTACCGCGGCCGATCTCGTCCAGGATCACCAGGCTGCGCGCGGTAGCGCTCTTGAGGATCGACGCGGTCTCGCGCATTTCGACCATGAAGGTGCTCTCACCGCGCGCGAGGTTATCGGAGGCGCCTACGCGCGAGAGCAGCCGATCCACGACGCCGATTCGGGCGCGTTCGGCGGGCACATACGAACCGACCTGCGCCAATAGCGTGATCAAGGCGACCTGCCGCATCAACGTGGATTTGCCGGCCATGTTGGGCCCGGTAACCAGCCACAAGCGGCCGGCGGCGAGATCGAGCACAGTGTCGTTGGGCACGAACGCGCCGCGAGCGACGTGCGCCTCGACGACGGGGTGACGGCCGCCGATGATCTCAATCACGCCCTCACGGTCCACCTGCGGCTTCACGAAGTCCCGCTCGTGAGCGACCTCCGCAAGGCTCGAGGCGAAGTCCCAATTGGCGACGCGGTTCGCCAATTCGCGCAGGGCCTCCTCCTCGACGCGCGTCGCCTCCAGCAGCGTCGTCAAGAGTTCGAGCTCACGCTCTCGCACCAGCGTTGCCGCCCGTTCGATATCGGCTGCAAGCTGATCGAGCGCCGGGGTGGTGTAGCGCTCACCGCCGGCCACCGTCTGCTTGCGCACGAAGGACGCCGGCACCTTCGCCAATTGGCTCTTGGTGACCTCGACGTACCAACCGAACACGCTGTTGAAGCGAATGCGCAAGGTTTGAGCGCCCGTCTCGGTGCGCAGCCGGCCCTCCCAGCGCGCGATCTCCTCGGTACCGCCACGCTCGAGCGCGCGTTCGCGATCCAGCACCTTGTCGACGCCATCACGGATGACGCCGCCGTCTTTTGCGGTCACCGGCGGCGCGTCCACCAAGAATTTGTCGAGCTGCTCGAACAAGCCCTGCAACCGGTCACTCTCCAGGCTCACGAGCTTGGTCTCGAGCGTGGCCGGAATGCTCTCGATCAAGGCGATGATCTGGGGAAGCATGCGCAGCGCATCGCGCAGCTGACCAAGATCCCGAGGGCCCGCCTCGGCGAGCGCCACACGCACTGCGATGCGCTCGAGATCCGGCATCTTCGCCAAAAGGGCGCGCAGCTGCTCGCGCACGCGCGCGTGTACCACGAAGGACTCGACCTCCTCTTGTCGCGCGCGGATCTGCGCGACCTCGCTGAGCGGGGAGAGCAAGCGCCTGCGTAGCAAACGAGCGCCGCCTGAAGTGAGCGTGCGATCGATCACCGAGAGAAGCGTTGGTTCCTTCCGCCCGTCGAAGGTCCGCACCAGCTCCAGGTGGGCTTGCGCCGTCTCATCGATGTAGAGCCCAGCTCCCGAGGCGAGCGGCCGCAGGCGTCGCACCGGAACGCCCGCGCGCGGCGAGCAAGCTCGAGCGTACGCGAGCGTGCGCGCGGCTGCGGCTCGGGCCAACTCCGAGAAGTCGTTGCGCGCTTCAGCGAGGCCCTCCGTCCCGAGCACCGCCTCCAGCGTCGCCTCCACCGCGGCGGGAACATCCGCCTCATTGCGCAGCGCTGCCGGGTAGACCGCTTGCACCAAGGGCCCGAGCTCCTGACACAACGGCCCCAGGAGGATCTCGCGCGGGCGGTGGCGCACCAACTCGGCCAGCACATGAGAGCCTGTCTCGAGCTCGGCCGCGAACAGCTCGCCGGTCGAAAAATCGAGGAACGCTACCCCGAAGGGCGCCCCTTCCGGCCGGCACTCCACGGCGGCCAGGAACAGATTTTCGCGGGCCTCCAAGTGCTCTTCACTGGTGACGAGGCCCGGGGTGAGCACCCGCACGACAGCGCGCGGCACGATACCTTTGACCTTGGACGGATCCGCGAGCTGCTCACACAAAGCGACCTTGTGTCCGAAGGCCAGCAGCTTGGCGATGTAGGCGTGCGCTGAGTGGTGTGGAACGCCGCACATCGGCTCGCTCTCACGATCCTCCTTTTGGCGGCTAGTCAGCGTCAGCCCGAGCAGCTGCGAGACGAGGATCGCGTCATCGAAGAACATCTCGTAGAAGTCACCGAGACGGAAAAAGAGGATCGCGTCGGGGTGCTCAGCTTTCGCGTCGGCGAACTGCTGCATCACCGGCGTGCGCTTCGTCTTCTTGGTCTCCGCGTTGCGCGGCTCTTTCGCCATGGGGCTGCTCAGAAGAACTGACGAAGGTCCCCGAGCAAATCCCCCGGAAACAGAATCAGCCCCTCGAGACCGCCGTCGGTTACCACCATTTGGTCCAGCGGTTCCACATAGCCCATCGAAAGCACCTGCACCGAGCGCCGGTTGGAGTCGGTAAGGTTCGCTCGCATGGCCTCGAACGAGGCCTGCGTGATGAACGAGAACGCCATGTCGCGAGCGGGCTCTTCGGTCTCCTCTTTGGTCGGATCACCGAGCTCGATCGCCAGGGAGAAGAGGGCGTTCTTGAACGCAAATTCGCCGCCGAGCTGCGGCAAAGCTCCGAACGGCGCAGCGCGAACGCGACCGAGCTTGAGCGAGTCCTTCGGGTCACAGGAAGGACGACACTCGCCGCCCACCGAATCGGCGATCACGTTGTGTACGAAGCCAGAGGCGCCACCGATCACGATCCACTCGTCGCCAGGCCGGATTTCGTAGTCGACGAGGGTCGGAAAGCAGCAGGAGAGCGCGTCGGCATCGGTGTTCGCTGCGAGCTCAACCTTTAGCTCGTTCTCGAACGCCTCTGTAACCTTGAGCTCGCGCTGCTCGGTCGGTGAATTCGGCTCGCCGAAGGCGGAGCGGCACTCTTGGAAGGTGCACGCTGCGGTCTGCCAGTAAACGTCCTCCACCTCGAACAGTGGCTCGGTGATGTGAACCCTGTCCGCATAGCGAGCTGCGGCCTCCTGTTGCTCTTGCTCGCTGAGCCCGGAGCTCGCCAAACTGTCCCGAACGGCTGCTTCCGATTGCACGCCACGGCGGCAGAAACCGACCGACTCATCGAGGAAGAGCCCAAGCCCGGCGTTGAGCTGGCCCACGTGCGCATCGAAACCAGGCAGCTTGCCTTGGTAGGTGATCGCCCATTCTTGATCACCCTGGTGCACGCGCGGATCTTGCAGGTTCATCCGCAACCCAGGCTTCAGCCCGTCATCATCGATGATCAAGCCTGTTTCGGCGTCGATCGTGAGCACGTCACCACCGACCGAAAGCGATGGCTCGGTCTCCGAAGGATCAACCACGGCGCGCAGCGTGGGCCCGGTGGTGATCACGGTACCGTCCTCGCTCGCAAGCGAGGGGAAGGTCTGGATACCGGGTTGATGACGACCGACGTCGTCGTTGGTCAGCAGGTAGCTCGCCGCACGCGGCTGATGAGCGAGGACCACGTTGCACGAAGGCTCGTTCGTCGTCTTCAGGTCGCTCACCGTCTCGCTGCAGCCGAGCGCCGGCGAAGCGTTGACCGGCCCGCGGCAGGGAGCGTCGAAGTCCTCGACGTCGATCACCGCTACTTGGCCGGTGGCCAGCGAGATCATCCCATACACGCCTCGCAACGTGAACGGACCTGCGCCCTCCTCGTAGTCGCTCGTGGCGCGATACAGCGTCCCGAGATCACACTCTTCCTCGCCGCTCGAGCACACGTCCGCTCCCGGGTCTGGGTCGCAGCTCGTCCCAACGGCGGCCGTCTGCGAACCATTCGACTTTGGTTCGTCGCGCATCACCAGCGTTACGTCGGTGGGCGCCGCAGCAAACCTCACGCGGTCCGACGGTTGAAACGGGTTCACCTCGGGGTTCTGCCGACGGAGCGGCAGCTTGGGGGAGCTCGGGCTGGTAACGTCGAAGGCCATCACGCTACGGTCCTCGGCGTCGATTGCGTACAGGTAGCGTTTCTCGGCTGGCGTGAGCGGACTCACGCTGAGCCGCGAGGTGATCACGGTGCGGGTCGGATCCTCGATCGACGTAGCGACCAAGGGGTTGTCCTCCAGCCGCGGCGCGCACACGTCGTTGACGTCGACGATGTGGATCAGCGGGAGCGAAAGGTCCGAGACGAACAGGCGACCTCCCGTGTTACCGGCTGTGGCAGACTTGTTGATCGCCACGGCGATTTGCGACGGGGTGGCTGCTCCCGCGAGCGTCACCGGCGATACAGTCTCCGGCAAGCCACAAGCCGGCGTGTCGGCGAAGACCTCGGGCTCGGTCGGTGGAACCTGCGTCCCCATGGTGACGGAGGCCAACTCGACGCAGTCAGCGACCTCGCCGGGTGCCGAACTCAGCAGGTTCTGTGCATCGATCACCGCAATGCGACCCTCGCGCGGCAGCGTCACGTAAAGCAGTTGCCGGCCCAACCCCTCGCGGTCGAGGCTGCCGTAGGCTGCGCCCTCACCGTCGACCGGTTGGTAGTCCCCAGCGCACGCAACCCGCACGTTGCCACCGGCATCCGGAGGATCAGCGAGCATCACCAGATCCGAGGGTGCGGAACTCAAAGCGCAGGTCGGCCACGAAGAAAGAGTTGGCGGTGCTTTATCGCACTGCGCTGAGTCGACTTCGCACGGCCGCAAACGCTCGCCGGGCAACGCCGTTAGCACTGGCCTTGCCGGATCGGCCGAAGCAACGAACACGGCCGTGCCCTTCGGACTTGCAACCACGGCCACCGGAGCCGCCCCCACTGGTAGCGGCGTCTCTCCTGGCACGGACGGATCAAAATCGAGGACGTTGTTCTCATCCGACGACAAATCCACGACCGCGATCTCGCCCCGCGTTTCAAGCGTGACGACGGCGTACACATGCGACGCCGAATCATCCCCGCCGAAGTCGGTTGGTGCGTCGTAGATGGTGTCATTGCAGTCGCCGAGCGCGCGAATCGCCGCGTTCGAACCAGGCTTGCCCGCGCACAAAACGGTGAACTGACCAACCCGTTCGAGCGACCCGACCGAGGGTGTCGAATCATCTCCCGAGCAGGCGAAGAAGAAGGCCGGTGCGCTGGCGAGGGCGCCGAGCGGCAGTGCAAAGCGAAGGAGGTGTCTCATGTTACTGCTCCTCACGCGGAGGAACCGGTGGTCCGATGTTGAGGAGCGCGGTGCCGTAGGTCAGTCGGCGCGAATCGAGATCGATCACGCTGAGGTACGAGTCGGTGAAGTCGGCCACGTAGAGATGGCTGGTTTTTGAGACGGGATCGGTGTCGAACACGAGGCCGGTGGGCCCGCGGCCGGTGCGAAAGCTCGACTCGATTCGGCGCAGCAGCGGGTCGTAAACCGAGACGAAGCGAGAGTCGAAGCTGGCGACGAACACGCGCGTCTCGAGCTCCCCATCCAAGCCGATGATCGAGCCGACCCCGATGGTCGCGGCTCCGAGCGGAAGCGGGATCGACTCGGCCAGAATGAAGTTTTCACTGATACCAACCACACGCTCGTCCTCGAGCACCGGCTTGCTCTCCATCCGGCCCACCAGGAGGCTCGCCGGGGTGCGATTGACGACGTAGAAGCCGACCGGCTCCTCCAAACAATCGAGCAAGCAGTTGGTGAACAGCTGGTTGGCCTCACACGAGCCGTGGGGGCAAAGCGACGCTTCACATTCGCTTTCACAAGCGTCCCGCGCCGTCGAATCGAAGGCGAGCCCGCGCGAATCGGAGCCGTTGTTGGAGAGGGTGATCGAGATCGAGTCCGACTGCACGATGAACGGGCGCGGCGGGGTTGAGTTTTGGTCCGGCTCGAAGCGCACCACGCTCAAGGTGGGGGCGGCGCGGTGACTGACCACGAAGCCCGGCGAGTAATCGAGCTTTTGGCTCGCCACGATGCGCGGCGGCGGGATTGAAAGCACGTTGGTCGGCGCCTCGGGTAGCTCGGTGAGGATGAACTCGAGCGAGGGCGTGTCCTCGAACGGCACGTCGGCCTCGCCCTCGGAGCCCCAGTGATTGACCACCAGACTCGCGCTGGCCGAGGTTTGATGGGCAACCACGACGGCATCCCCCAACACGCTGGGCGCCACCGCGATCCCCACCGGCTCAGTAGGTAGGAGCAGCCCGCGTTGGCTGGTGAACACGTTTTCCCCGACCTTGTGGCTCGCGGAACAACGCCGCTCTTCACCGTCACCACCGCACTCGAGACAGAAGTTCGACTCACAGGGCGAAACGATGTTGGCCGGATCGCGATCGTCGGCCACGTCAAAGTACGTGACCGAAGGATCTCCGCGCACCGAGGTGAACAAGCGCAACCCCGGCTCGCCCAGGCGCGGGATCAGGCTCATTCCGCTACCGAAGGCGCCGATGGTCGCGTGGGCTCGCACGAACGGAGCCACCTCGAGGGCCGAACAAGGCCCCGGGTAGAGCGTGTCGTTGACGTTGGGAACGAGACCGACCGTCGCGCAGACCTGCGCCGGTGCGTCGCCAGCTGCGATCGCCTTGGCGACCGTTTCGGCGTACACGCGCAGCCCGGACTCCGGCACCACCGCAGCGGACGCACTGTCGACGCCGCCCAGGTTGAGCACCTGAATGGTCCCGCCGTTGTACTGCAGATCGAAGTCAGAGTTGACGACGTACAGGCTGGTCCTGCCGGGCGAGATCGCCAAGGCCGTCGGGAAGTACAGCGCGTCGGTCGGGGGCACCAACCCCTCGCTGCCGGTAAAGCACGACGCTGCAACCAGCGCGGCCCCGGACAAGGCTAGCCCGGCGGCTCCACGTTGGCCCTGCGACTTCGCCTGAACTCTTGATCGGAGGATCACCTGGACGTGTGTAGTCGGGGCTGGGCGGCCTTGCAATCCAGTGTTCGCATTGAGCCGGCCGGAGATCGGCCGAGTTTGCGGACGACACTGGGCTAGCGAGGTTTCTACGCCTCGGAGGTTGAGGCCGAGCCTGCGCTGCAGTAGGCCGCAAGCCGAGTCGTGCGCCTGTGATTCGAGCCAGATGGAACCACTGCGGCGTACTGCTGCTCGCCCACGCTTGTGACGCAGAGCCATCGCCCTCGAATCAGGCTGAAGGCCCTTCGGCGGTGGAGACGACGCGAGCCGCCCCCAGCTTCGTGCCGCCGCTACCGAGCCAGGTGCGCGTTGCGCCCTCGGCCTCGGCCAAGACGCGCGTGGAGCCTGCGTGTGGCCCCAGCTTGCGCCACGAGGGCCCGTTGGATCCGCGCCATGAAGCAGCCTTGCAGCACTGTGTGCGGTTACCGCGGATTCGCAAGAACAGCCCGGCCTGCGGCAGCGATGCGGGCAAACGCTTCAATGCACAACGTTTCATCGACGCGGTGCCCGAGTTCTCAGAAACGACGGTCGCGCTGCTGCGAGAGACCTTCAAACGGGGGCAAAGCAAAGGCAGACGGGCGCGCGTGTTCGGCGTCCTCGGCGATAGCATCAGCGTCTCGTTCGACTTTCTGCGTGGCTTCGAGAGCGGCCCGCAGACGACCGAGAACCCACGCGGTTACCGCCTGGGCGACGAGGTCGCCAAGGAGCTCCGGGTGGGTGACGGCACGGTCATCGACTACTTTGCTGGCGAGGCCGCAGAGCACGAAAATGGCGCTCGGCGCTCGTCCTTCAGCGCCGTTCGAGCCGCCAAGGTTGGCGCGCGCGCCTCCTACGCGTTCGATGCAGACGAGCAACCACTCGAACGACTACTTTCACGCCTCAATCCGGCCTTCGTCTTGGTTACCTTCGGCGCGAACGATGCGGCCTTTCGCAGAGCCCCACCCGAGGCTTTGGCCGACGAGTTCGGCGGCCATCTCGAGGCGATCATCGATCGGCTGCTCGCCGAGGGCGTGGTGCCGTTGATCTCCAACGAGATGCGGCACGGTGATCAACCCGGGGTCAAAGCCTGCCCCAGCGACGGCGAGCCCAACGACTGGCGGATCGCCGTCGCCACCAACGCCACTACCGCTCGCGCCGCTGAGATCGCCTGTCGCAGAAACCTGCCCTTCATCGATCTTCGCCACGCGCTCGACGGCGCCACCGGCTACGGCCTGGGCCCGGACTCGGTGCACCTTTCGACCTTCAAACAAGGCGCGGACGTGCTCGATGCGAGCGGGCTCGATTGCGGCAACAACATCCGCAACTACGTGACGCTGCTAGGCCTCGCACGAGTCTTGCGCGCGTTGGAATTGCGACCCTGAGCTAGGGAGGCATCAACAAATCGCAGTAGTAGATGACGGCGCCGTCTTCACCCGCATGCGGAAAACAGGCGTAGCCGATCGGACAGCCGTCTTCATCGCTACAAGAAAGGAACCCGCATCGCTCGCCCGCGACGCACAGGCCCACCGCGTCTGGCGAATTCTCGACCTTGAGGCAGCAGCCTGGGCAGGCGGTGTCGTTGTCGGGGTCACACTCGTTCGCGCAAAGGCTATCCGCCGGAAACTCAATGCAGAACCCGCAACACGAGCTCGGAAACTCGGCCAGATCGCAATTCTCGCCCGTAGGTACGCAGCTGTCGTCGCGCGGGACACAGCGATCCTCGATGCCACAGGTGACCTTGCCGATGTCATTGGGATCGTAGCCACAACAAGAAGCATTGAAGCCCGGTGAACAGCGCTCGCCCAGCTCTCGACATACCGGCGCCGCGGCCGCACAGACGTCGGTGTTTTTGCACTGTTCACAGTGCGCGCTGCTGAACAGGTCCAGCCAGGAGCGCGTCGTTGCGGCGTCGCTGCCCTCGAGGGCGCCACCTACGTAGTCGGTGCAGTCCAGCGCTTCACCGTCTTCGTTCACGAACAGAGCCGCTTCGCATTTGCAGAACGCGGCCGCTACGTCTTGCGGCTCTCCTTGCAACGAGAGGATCTCCACGCAGGCGGCAAACAACGTCGTCACTGAAAGGGCCGCCAGCGGGCGGGCAAGAGCGCGCATCGAGCGCGCAGTGTAGACCGGACGGCCACTCACTGCGCAGCGATCTTGAATCGAAGCCTGTTTCACGCGTCGTCGTTACTTCTTGGGCTTCGGTGGTTCGACCTCGAGCCCTTGCAGCAGGTCCTCGAGCTCCATCCGTTTGTCGAGCCGCCTGGCTTCGAGTTCCGCGAGCTGGGCCCCGAGCTTGTTACCCTCGCTGGTGAACTCATCGAGCTGCTTGGTCCACTTTTGCCGTTGGACCGCAGCTTGTTGATTTTTCTCGATCGAACGCAGGTTCTCGCGCAACTCGTTCGCGCGCTGGTCGAGCTGGTTGCGCTTCTGCGTAAGACCTTCGAGCTGCTCGTCGAGTCGACCAATTTCGCGGCGGCCGTCCACGATCGGCTGCAGACGCTTCTTTAGCTCGGGGGTCAATTCGACGTGAAGCATCAGCTTCTCGAGCAGCTCGAGGGCGGGCTTGGACCAGATGCTGAGGGTGGTCCGGCTGGGCGTCTGCTCGCGGATGGTGAGCGACCCCTCGCGTTGCCCGGGAGCCACCGTCAGCTTGATCAGATAGCCATCAACGAGATCCTCGGTGCCCTCGGGTCGCTCCGAAAGCTCGTAGTTGAAGCCAGTTTTTGGATGGCGGACCAACAACGTGAAGCCTGTTTCGAGCGTTTGAGCCTTTACGGTGTAGGTGGTCGTGCGGCGGGCGAACTGCTCGACCTCGAGCACGCCGCGCGAGAGCTTCACCAGCTGCATCGACTCACGGTCGTCCTTGTTGACCGAGCTCACCATCAGCCCCGTCTCGACGGCGAATGGCACGGTCGCGCTCGATCCTGCGCCCACCGTTTCAGACAGCCCCTCCCCAACGAAGCTTCCACCAGCGAAGATGCTGATGGGGCCAGGCTCGAGCACGAACGGCGTCGTGTTTTTGAAGCGCACCACTCGATACGGGTTCGCCTCGTAGCCGAGACCTGCGCCGCCCGGGCGATAGAGGAACGTCTCCTCACCCTCGACCTCCGAGTTGACGATCGCAACCATGGTGGAGGTCCCTTCGGGCACGGTGACCTTGCCCTCCAGATCGAAGCGGGTCAGCCCCGAAACGGCGGAGGCCCGCGCTTGGCTCTGCGTCGAGCGGCGCAAAGACTCGAGGTCCAGCGAAGGGCGATCCTCGAGGTCTTCTGTTTGCATCTCGAGCTTCTTGCGCGGCTCGGCGCGACGGTTATCACGCGGCTTGGCGTCGGCGACGTCCTTGTCGCCCCAAAACGCCCCCGAGGTGACGACGGGCGCAGCGGCTCCGGCCGGAGCCATCGGCTCGGCCTCTGCCTCCTCGTACGAAGTTTCACCCATCATCACCGCCGCTTGCCGACGAACCCCGACCTCTGTGAGATCGGAGCGAGCGACGTCGCGTGGGGTATGAAGGTCGTAGCGGAACGCGATCGGCGCACCGGAGGTGAGGCCGAGCGCAACCTGACTCCAATCTTCACCGCTGGTGTTGTCGACTACGGCCCAGCCTTGCAACAGCGCCGCGCCCTTGCCCGCTTTGGGTAGCACGACGCGATAGGTCGGCTTCCACATCGGTGCAGCTGCGACGTAGCTCACGAGCAGGTCGTGGGAGGTCGCTCCTTCGAGCCGGATCGAAACCTGCACCTGCTGGAACATGCCTTCCCCGGCGCTCGCATCCAGCGTGCGACCAAACTGCAACGCGAGATCGCCGTCGCTGAAACGCACGCCCTTGACGCGAGAGAGCCGCGTGACACGCAGCGCGTCCCCTTCGAGTAGCGTGATGCGGTGATCGCGCGTCGGCATCGGTATCGGACGCATTCCGATGAACTCCGAGGGCGCGTCCTCCAAGGGCTCGACCATCACGATGCGGCCCGCGATGGTGCCCTCGGTGGTGCTGAGCGCCACCTCGGTACCGCGTAGCGCATCCAGCACTTCGGCGAGGTTGCCGCGACCAGGCTGCAACGTTGCGAGCGCCGCGTTGGCCCACGATTGCGGGTCGAGCGGCATCGACACGCTGACCGCACGGCCGGACTTTCGCTCGACCACCGTCAGACTCTTGAGCAGATCGTTGATCTGATCTTTGCGCACCTTGAGCGTTAGAACGTTCCCCTCGATCGTCCCTCCGCGCTCGAAGTAGCCGATGCCATTACGGTAGAGCACCACCCGCTCGAGCTCGAGCGGCGACTCGGCGGAGGGAAAGCGCGAGCGACTGTCCGGGCTGCAGCCGCTGCCCGCCAGAACCACAAGCAAGAGCGAGGACCAGCGAGAGAGGCGCATCATCGCGCGATCGTGCTCGCAACGCGCCGAGAAGCCTAATTTCCAGCCGAACTCAGAAGGCTCGCTTGGCGTCGCTCGGACAGTTGGGGTGCTTGAGCAGCGCGTTGCGCAGATGAATCTGCCGTTTCACGAGCGGCTGACGCAAAAAATGAGTGATGACCGAGGGGGGCGTGGCTGCAAAGCGCGTGAAGTTTTGCACGATCGCCACCGACATGATCTGGCGGGCACAGATCAACGCGGCCGTCTTGCTGTCGATCGATAGACCCGAAAGCGAGCCCAACGCCCTGCCCTCGGTCTTCCAGATGATCTCCATGCGGTCATCCGAATCGGTGGTCGCAAACTTGTTGCGCAGGAGGTTGCGCGCGCTCGAACGCGTGCGCTCGCCGGCCTCGCGATCGAGCGACACTTTGTAGATCTCGATCAGCCGCTTGGGCAGCAGGATGCGGCGCAACAAGCCTTCACTCACCATCGGATTGCGCAGCACACGGCGCTGAACCTGCGGATCCTTGAAGAACTCACCGCGCTGCGCGAGCACATCCAACCCAGCCGCAGTTCGGTGGTGGAAGGCGGCAAAACGCGCGTGCTCATTGCTCACGTTGATGTTGTCCCAAAGCGCGCGGAAGACGTCCGGCTCCTTGTCGTAGACCAACGCGAACAGATCGATGCCGTGGCCCAACGAGGCGATTCGCGCTCGCTCGTCGATCGTCAGCACGGAAAGCACCCGCTCGAAGTGCGCAAGGTAGTTGGTGGCGGCGGCCTTTTCGTCCGGTGCGCTCTCTTCCGGCGGGTCGGCGTCGTCTTCTGCAGGAGGCGGAACCGAAGAGGCCGGGCCTGTATCGACTTCCAACGCAGCACGGGCGTCGAGCGGCCGGGACGCTGGCTCGCCGCGACGACTCTCGACAGGACCGGCGCCGTCGTCCACGTACGTGGCGTCCTCGGCTCCAGAGACCTGGCTCAACTCGTTCAGATCCATCTCGAGCAGCGTGGGGTGGCTCTCGAAATCAAAGCTGCGATTGCTGGGGGGCGGCTCAGCGGGTGCAGTGGGAAGTGGCTGCAAGAACGGTGGCATCTCCATGTCCACCAAGGTCGCGTGCTCCTCACGACGCTGCTCCTGATGACGCTGCTCCTCACGCTGCGACTCCCCCTCGGGCTCATCGTCGAGAACTCCGCGCTTGCGGAGATTCGCGACCACGTGACTGACCCGAAACTCCGTGAGGCCGGTGCGATCGGCAAGAACGTCTAGTTTGACGGTAGGATCATAGTTGAGGAGAACCATCGTCTCCTCGCCGCTCAGCGCGATCCGCTCTTCCGAGCGCAGCGAGCGCTCTTCCTGCGGGGCTTGCAGCACCGGAGCCGGCTTCGGCGGTGGTGGGGCCGGCGGCGGTGGTGGGGCCGGCGGCGGTGGTGGGGCCGATGGGGGCGGCGGTTCCGATGACTGCAGCGGGGAGACGATGCTCTCCGGCGGCGGCGCCCAATCCGCTCGTTGGGTGACCCACGAGAACATCGACGCCACTGAACTTTTTGGCTGCGCAGGCGGCTCGGGCGCCGGCGTTTGCGGTTGCGTCGGGATACCGGGTACGGGCAGGGCGAAACCGCCGGAGGGCGGAAAACCGGCCGGATTGTCGAGCGGAAGCCGCGCGGTGGTAGCGAGGCTTACGGGTGCGGGCCGGGAAAAGGGGGACGAATCTCCAGGCCTGCTCCAACCGGCCTTGGGGACTTTGCGCGAGGGTACCGCCCCGCGATCAGCTGGGAGAAACGGCTCTTGTTGTGCAGCGGCGGCCGGCGGAGGAGCCAGCGGAGTACGAAGCTCGGGCGTGGGCATCGGTAGCCCACGGGGCCGAGCCGGCGGTTGGGTTGGCCCTTGATTCAGCGCAGCGATCTCAGCATCCAAGCCGCGCTCCGGGGGCAGCGTTGGGGCGCTCTCAAAATCCCAAGGAGCGGGTGTGGCCTCATCCGCGTGCAGCGCGAGCGGCGGAGCCACGGGCCGCGCGGCTTGAGCTGCGGGCCGCGCCACCGGAGCTGCAGGCTGAGCAGGAAAAGCAGGCTGAACCGCGGGCCGCGCAGCCTGAGCTACGGGCTGCGCGGGCTCGGGGGCGGGAGCAGAAGAAGGCCTCCGCGACGCCGGCTCGACGATCGGCGCTGAACGGTCGTCATTACCGCGCGCTGAAGTGCCACGCCGAAGCGCCTGTGCCTGCGCTCGTTCGAGCGCTGAACTCTCGATTTTGACGGTGTCTCGGCGAGGCGACTGCGGATGATTCAGCACCGGACGCCGAGCGCGTTTGGTGGTCGTCCCGGCGTAGATCCTGCGGCCCAGCGTCTCCGGGCTGACGATCACCTCGATGTTGTCCCGCTCGGGACTGTCACCAAGCCGAACGACCTCCAATAGGTCACGCGCGGACAATAGCTTGGTCATCGCTTGGCCTGCCGGGCGCGCATCCGCGGGAGGATACTAAATCCGCAGGCCGATTCACACGGCTTTACAGAGTTTTCCGCGTCTTCGCGAGCAGGCCCTGGTTTCACTCAGTTGCCCGAACCACTGATCAGGCTCTTGAGCCTGGCCTCAACCTCGGGCTGACCTGGCAAGACCGCGTTGTCGGTGAGGTTTTTGAGCAACTCGTCGCACTTCGCGAACTCGGTGATGGTGACAGAACTCTCGGGCGGCTCACGGAATGGTACCGACTTGCTCTTGAAGTCCATGCTGCCAGCGAGCGAGAACAGCTCGAGGCTGCTGGCTCCAGGTGGGCCCACCACCACGGCGACCGCGCACGCCTTGTCCTTGACCGTTACCACGGCGCCGAGGCTCGGCCCCTGGCACCCGTTCGGCCGTGGACATACCCTCTCCGGCGCTGGGCGTTTCTCAACGGCTTTAGCCCCCGCACCCTGGGCGATCGACGCCAGCCGCGACTGCACGAGCTCGGCCAATTCGAGCACTTCCTTCGTTTCATTCTTCGGCACGATGCGTGGCCAAAGCACGACCACTGCATCCGGATTGCCAACGCCCCGGCTGATCTCTGGGGCGTCCTCGGCATGGTCGTAGTGCACCGCAGCCCCCGGCGGCCTCTTTTGCTCGGGCTGTTCCTCCGGGAGCGGTTTGCGTCGCACGGTCGAGACCGCACACCCAGCGAGTAGGAAGAGGCCACCCAAGGCAACGCGGCTGGGAAGAGAAAGCATTACGCCGCACCATACACCAGCCGGCAACCAAGCCGAAACTCCGCGCCAAGGGTCTGCTATGGCTAGGGGGTGGGACGGATCTCTCTGCCTATCGCGTTGGTTTTGGCTTCAATTGGCTGTTCGAGCGTTACCGACGGTTCGGGGGGCGCGGGCGGCAGCGGTGCGGGCGGTAGCGGCGGCGCCGAGCCGGAACCTGTAAAGACGGTGCTCTACCCCGAGGTCGAGCCGCTGCCCGGCTTCGATCAATGCGAGGTGACGATCTGGGAGCACCTTCCGTTCGAGGGCCACACCCACGTACCAATCTGCACCGACGTCGAGTACCAAACCGATCCGCCGTCGAGCGGGAATCATTGGCCCATTTGGGCCGAGTACCGCGCTCACGCTGAGCCTGTGCCGCGCATGATGTTGGTGCACAACCTCGAGCACGGCGCGGTTGTCATGGCGCACAACTGCGACGAGGCATGCGCGAGCCAAGCCATGGCGGCCTTCGAGTCGGTGGCCGACACCTTTGGCGCCGACGCCTTGTGCGCGACCAGCCCGGCCGGCGCGATTCGCTCGCGGATCATCATGACGCCCCAACCATCGTTACAGCTGCCCATCGCTCTTTCGGCCTGGCGCTCGACCTACACGGCGACCTGCATCGACGAAGCCAGCCTGCTCGCATTCGTCGAGCAACACTACGGTAACGGCCCCGAGGCGACCTGCGCTCAGGGCAAAGATCCGCTCGACCCGACCGTCGGCGTTACGGCCTGTCCGTGAGCGACGCTATTGCGGCGGCAAACAAGTAGCCGGGCGCCGCAGCGTCGGTCATCCACCAGGCGCTCACCGTGAGCGGCGGGTGCGGCTCGCGTAGCTGCAGCCGCGGCGACAGCGGGCTTCGCGCCGGCAGACCGATCGGGGTCAAGAGCTCGACTTCGCGAAAGGCCACATAGCGACCTACGAACGGATCGATCGCCTTGTAGATGGCCTCCTTGATCGAGAACACCGTCCGCACGCAGCGATCACGTTCGCTCGCAGCGAGCAGGCTCAGCTGCTTGAGTTCGTCGTCGGTGAGGATCTTCCGCGCGATGTCGATCTTGGCGGGCACATCGAGCTCGACGTCGACCCCAACCGCACTCCCCGCGCAGGCGTCGGCGACGAGCGCGACCGCGAGCTGCTCCTTGTGCGAAATCGACACGCGTGCGCATTCACCGACGTCGGGCGCACCTCGCTTGGTCGAGAGGATCGGCCCAGCAAACTCCACTCCGTGCGCAGCCAACGCGGCGCGGAGCGCGCTGCGTCCACCCAGCCACGTTTTGCGTCGCAGCGGGCCAAAGCTCGCGAGCTGCGCTTGCTCCTGGGGGTGGATCGCGGCCTCGAGTTCCTCAGGCTCATCGACGAGCGGCAGCACGGCGAGCGTTGCGTCAGCCATCCGAAAAACCTTCACCGCGGGCGCGCCGGCGAACCTCATCAAGGCCTCACTCAGCGACCCGCACGCGGTTTCTTTTTCGCGCTTGGTTTCGGCTGCGGCGTTGGCTTTGCCGACTTCTCCTCGGAGGCTTCTTCCTCGGCTTTCCGTGCAGCGATCAGTTCGGTTGCACGTGCCAAGTCCACATTTCCCGGGATCTGTTGACGCAACGTCGCGAGCAGCGCCTCGGCGCGAGGATCGTTGGTTTCTGCGAGCGCGAGCGCTGCCACGACGGAGACCAACCAAGGTGCGTCGGCGGCTGGCAGCGGCAGTTGTGCGACCTTCTCCGTCGCGCGCTCGACTTCACCCATTTTTGCTTGCACCAAGACAGCAGCAAAGCTCGCCGAGGGGCCAGCACGCACGTCGGAGAGCGAGAGCGCATGGGCGCGATTCTCTTTGGTTGCTACACCGAGAAGAATGCGCTCGAGCTGCGTCACCCAGCCTGCGGTTGCGGCGCCGAGAGCCTTCTCCGACTCGCGATTGGCGCCCTCGGCCCGAAGCAAACGGCCAGCGCGCTGGGCACGAGCCGCGTGCTCTGAAGCGTCGGGCCACTTTGCCACGACCGCGCGCGCCTCCTTGAGCGAACCGACGAGCAACAAGCGATCGACCAGGACGAGCTCTGCGAAACGCGGATCGCGCTCTTTGATCTTGTCGAGTTCCTCGCTCGTGACCAACTGCGGCCCAGCGAGCGCGCGACGCAACGTTGTCGCGAAGGATCCATCCGTACTCTGTGCCAAAGTAGACAGTGCGCTCAGATCACCCGTTTCGTAGGCGATCAGCGTGTGGAGCTCGGTAGCCGCGGTCGGCGACATACCCTTTGCGCTCACCGCCAGCTCCTCGAAACGACCGGTGCGCAAGGCGTCCTGTGTGAGCAAGCGCAGCGCTGGTGAGTAGGTTGGGGCCAATGCGAGCGCTCGAGCTGCGCCCAGCGCGGTCGCAGCCTCATCCCCACGCAAAGCCGCTACTTCACCAAAGAAGACCGCCAGCTGCGGACTCTCCGCCTCGAGCACGGCTTGCTTGAGGGCTGGGTCCGTAGGACCTCCCCTACCCTCGCCCGGCTTCTGAAGCACCGCGACGGCGCCGAACACCGGATGGAGACAGCGCGAAACGTCGGCGCTGGTCATGTTCAACAACGGCCCTTCGCCCTTCTCGTCGCGATGCACCTTGCGCTGGGCCCACGCGAGCGCCTCGAGCGCGGCCAGCGACCCCGGATCAAAACGGCTCTCCTTCTTCGCGAGTTCGAACGGCGCCGTATCTCCTGCCAGGAGCGAGATGCGGATCAGTCGCAGGCGTGCCGGTCCGAACGCAGGCGTCAGCGCAACCGCGCTGGCGAAAGCCTCGAGCGCCTCCGACTTGCCCTGTCGTTCGAGCATGATGCCTTTCGTCCAAAGGCAGAGCGTGTCTTTCGCGCAGCCGCTGCTCTGATCTGCACGCTCGGCAGCCTGGACGAGGTCCCCACTCAGCACCGCCTCGGCGATCTCGGCGTAGGCGACCTCCTCCGCGCTGAGACCGTGAGCACGAGCGCCATCGATCGCCGCGCGCAACCCGTTGTCGCTGCCTCGCACCTCGAACGCCGTGAGCACGCGGTGCTGCAAACGAGCGTCGACAACGGCTTTGGTTGCGTTGCCTTCGATCTTTGCGAGTTCCACATCTGCCACTGAAAGGGAGGCTGGAGACGCTTGTCGAAGCGCTTCGACGATCGGCGTTGGCAGGCTGCTCTCGGCTGAGCCGCTCTCTTTTTCGTTGGGCCCGGAGAGCAGCAAGTAGCTCGCATAAGCAACAAGGCCAAGCACGGCGAGGACCGCGATCCCCAGCGCTGCGTAGAGCTTGTACGGCCGCGCCGTCGGCTCACTCAGGCCCGCCGACGGCTCGAAGCCCATTGGTCCGGAGAAGGGCCTCGCGGGCGCGGCGGGCACGGCGATCTCGGCGGGCGGTGGTGGAGGGGTGGGTCGCGCTTGGTTTTCAAACCCGAGCGGCGCCAGCACCATTGGGTCGGGTACGTCCTCGGGACGGAGCGGGCGAACCGTTGCCGGCCGAACGGGCGGCGCACCAAACGTCGGTACCGCGGCGGGCGGCGGCGAGAACAGCGGCTCTTCTACCGCGCCGCCGCCAAGCATGACCCCACGGGCCAGCACCGGGTTGCTCGGCATGTACTGTTGCGGCGCGAGCGACGGACTCGGAAACGCTGGCGGGTTGGGCGGTGGCGCGAGGGACTGCGCGTCGCGTTGCCGAGACAGCGCATGCGGCGGACGAGGGTCCGCGGTCGTCGCTGCGCGCAGCGCCTCCACGGCGTTCAGAATCTTGGTGCGCGGTACGTCCCCATCGTCCACGTCGAGGCCAGGCGGTGTGGGCGGGAAACTCGCGGGCGGCGTGACCTGCATCGCCAGCGTACCGCCTTTTGAAACGGGCGGTGCGGATTGCGGGCCTTGCATCGCTGCCCCTAGCACCGGACGGGGCAGCACGCTCGGAGCCGGAACGCCGTTGCGCGCCTGAGGAGGCACGGCCATCGGCGGTGGCAGCGAAGGCGGCTGAAAGGCTACTGGATCTTTGAGGCCGGTAACCGCGCCCTCTTCGTCGTCTTCCTCGATCAGATCGTGAGGCGAGACGATGAGCGACGACGACTCTTCATCGACTGGGCGCGGTGCCGAGGTCGGCGGAGTCCACAGGTTGGTGATGGCCCCCGACAAGGTCGAAGGCTCCGCCAAATCGAGCGGTTCTCGTTTGGGACTGGGCCGCGGATCAGGCGCCTTGCGCTCGGGTACCGCGACCTTGTGTGGGTCACGCACCTGAGTCGTCGTGACCGTCTCGGGATCGCTCGGGGGTGGGGGCGGCGGCAGCAGCGGCTTGCTCGGCCCCGGCGCAGCTGCCGCTGAAATGAGCTGCTCGGGCGTGTCTGCGACGCGGGTTGGGACCTCGGTCGGGTTCTCCTCGAGCGCCGGCATTGGGCGCAGCGGCCGTCGCTCGGCCACCGGCTTGCGGGCGGCCACCTTCGGCTCGCTGCGAACGTCCGCGTCGACTCGGCCGGCCAGCCCGCGATTGACGTCCGACTGCGAGGTATCGACCTTGGTCGGAGGATCATCGTTGTTACTGGAGCGGTCGGTGGTGTGTGACGGCCGGGGTTTGGCCACCACCGCGGACGCTTTCGCGGGTTCTTCAACCTTCTTGGACCATGAACCTTCGGTCTTTGCTTTGGGCCCGGCACGTTCAGCGGCGATGACGTTCGCAACCGCCTGCGGCACCACAGTGCCTTCGCTCGCGAGCGTTCTACCGATGTCTGGCTTTGCCTTTGGTTTCGGTTCTGGATTGGCCGGTAGATCCAGCGAATCGAGCGCGTCCAAGGCTGGCAGCGGTGGAACCGAGGGAATCGCCGGCACCGCGGGCAACGAGGGCAACGAGGGCAACGAGGCCACCGCTGGTAACGCGGGGACTGCAGGCAGTGCCAGCGCGGGCGGCCCGCCGACCTCGGGCTTGGGCGCGGATTTGGCGGCGAGCGCCCGCTCGGCAGCGGCCTCCTTTGGGGCGGGCTGTACGGCGGTTGCAGGTGCGTCGTCCGCGTCCTGCGAGTCGACACGGGTCGGCGGACCTTCGTCGGCATCTTTCGTCGGATCCCCCTTGGCATCCACCCGCGTAGGAGGCGAATCATCCGCCGCATCGTCCGCGGCAGGAGGAGGCGGAACAGCACCGCCGAAGAGGTGTGTCTTCTGCCGCCGCGGATGGGCCAGCACAGGCTCACTCGTTTCGGTATGTGTGTCGCCCTCGGTGCGCTCCTCGACGTCCACGGTGGAGATGCGCGAGTTGAGTCCTAGCTTGGAGCGCCGGTCGAGCGGCGGAGCCGGCAGCGGCGGCGGAGCAGCCGGAAGACCAATCGTCGTGAGCCGTCGGGGCGCAGGTGCAATCAGCTCGCGCTCGGTCGGCGGGTCGAGCGGCGAGGTGGGCGCGTCGAGCGTCTCCGGATCGGTGGTCTTCGCCGAAAACTCTTTGGTTGGGTTGCGGCGAACTTTCGACAGCCGCTCCTTCACCCGATTGTCAGCGGGAGCGAGCTTCGCCGCCATGTCGAGCACGGCGGCCGCGTGCGTGGTGAGACCCGAGATCAAGTAAAGATCGCTGACGGCGATCGCTACGTCGAGGTTGGTCGGATGCTTGGCCCGAGCCTCGTTGGCGAAGCCGATCACGAACGGGTCGGGCAAGAGCTTTTGCGGAGCCGCCTTCAACGCCGCACGGATGAGCATCGCGCAGAGCTCAACCGTTGCGTCGACCTTTGGGTCAGCCCGCCATGCTTCAAGCAGCTTGTCCATCCGCACCATGGAGGGCCGATGCAGGTTAGCTCAACCCACAGAAAAACAATGCTGAAGCTTGTTCAACGACGAGCTGAGGCGACCATCATTGTTTCGCAGGAGCCTTGGCGGAGGCCGCCGGAGCGCCGCTCGCCGAGGAATGCGGCGCGGCCGAACCGTGCGCGCCAGGCGCCGAGTGGTCCCCAGCGGAGAGCTTGAGCGCGTACAGAAAGCCTCCGCCGATGGCAATCGCCGCGAGGGTTGCAACGAGTGCGGGGTGATCGTACGCGAAAATGCCGGTTTTCTTGGTGGCCACGGCGCTGTCATAGCGGGGAACCGCCCTACGAATCAAGCAGGAGCCTTGCCAGGTCGCTACGAAGTGCCGAGCAGACGCCGCATCAACGGCGGTAGCCGCTTCGGATCACAAGGACTTTTTGTAGCGTTTCCGAACACGACCGCGCTCATCACGCAGGAGCCTGCTCGCGGCAGGTGGTCCATCCAATACAGGTCGAAGCGGTCGGCGATCGGCAGGCGTCGAAGGAACGGCTCCATCGGCAAGACGAGCCCTTCACGCCAGCGAGCGAGATAGGTCACGTTGGCCAGCCGCAGGTTGCTCATCAGCCCGATACGCCGCCGCACTCCCGTCGGGCTCGGTCCGGTATGGTCGATGAACTCAACGGTTTGCTGCTCGCCGTACATATCGGGCTCGGTCCGCTCCACGGTCACCAGCGTCCACAGCGAAAGCGGGCGCAGAGCGCGCAACAGAGCCCGCGTCATTTGCTCGAACTCGGCCAAATCGGCTTCGGCGCGCGCCTCGTTGTATTGACCGTGCGCGAAGGAGTTGCGCTCGGCTTGCAGCAAGTTCGACAGCGTGTCGAAGGTTTGATTCTCGGTAAGTTTTACGCCGAGCACCTCACGCGCCATGGTCGCCACCGGATCGCTGCGACCTTCTAGCCCGAGGGCAGCGTACCGCGCCAACTCCCGCCACGTACCGAGCGCATAGCCGTCTCGCGTACCGTTCCGCTTAAGAAAATCCTGCAGGCTCGCCATCGCCTGGGGGTGCCCTTCCCCGGGGCTCGAAAGGAACGCGGAGCACAGCACCGCCGCCATGAAGCGCCAGGTCCCCTCGAGCACGTCAAACAGCATCTTGACCCGCTCGACACCGCTGCGTGCGCTCGACAGGGCCGCCACGCGACCTGCGACCGGGTAAGGCAAACCACCGCCGAGGCTCGAAAGAACGCCGCTCGCGTCGGCACATTCGCGCGAGAGTTCACGCGCCCGCACCTGCGGATTGGCGCTGGCAACATCGGCGCAGACCTCCCACGAGAGCGCGCGCGGTAGCTCGGCGCGACCGTCGATCACCGGCGGGCGAGCGTGCCAGTCGCACTGAATCGAGTAGCCAAAGGCCGCAGGCTCCTGCTTGCGTGGCAAAGCAGCACCGATCACCCCGCGAGCGAGCGGTGCAACCACGACCCCGCTGCCGCCCTTCGACTTGACGACGGCCGCGAGCTCCTCTTCGAGGCCGGCCAGGACGTGTTTGCCAACCGAGTCGAGCGCGTGTTGCTCCTCGATCCCGAAGAGCAAGGTCACCCGCTTGTCACTGCGCGCCGCTTCGAGCAGCTGTTCCGCGGTACCGATCTCCACCCCGGCGCCATCGCGCAACCGGGCAAAGCCGTCGGAATCGGGGCTCGACTGACGTTGCAAGATCGCCGAAAGCGCGAGTTCCAGCTCGCGGCCGGAACTCTCAGCGCCTGCGCCACGTAGCGGCCAAAGACCGAGCACGGCTTTGCCGGTCATTCGCTGGACGATCGCGTCGCAGTCCGACTCTTGAGGGACCATCATGAACACGGCGTCCTCAAACAAGGCCAGCGGAGCCGAAGGCAGGATGCGATGCAGCTCGAGCGCGAGCTTCGCGAGCGGTGGGTACTCCCGCTGCCCGACCTCGTTGCTTGCAGCGCTGGCTAGGTCTCGCGGCGTCGCGACGATCAAAACGGGGCGCTTGTCCGACTTGCGGCGCAACGCGATGCCGACCTCGAGCTCCAGCCCCGTGCGAGCGAGCAGCCCGGTCACCGGATCAATGGCGCCGCTGGGCACGCTGAAGGTCACGTACCGGCGATCCGCGAAGATGGCCCGCATACCACCGACGATCACGCACGCACCGTGAACGAGCGGAGCCGATTCGGACTTACCCAGGCTGAGCGACCCAACTTCTACCGGGACGCTGCACTCTTCACGGCGGGTGATCCACCAGCGGACACCGTCGTAGCGGAATGTGGCTGCCAAGCGCGAGGCGACGTCGGCGAACACGAGATCGTTCACCTCGTCCCCCACTTGCGGGGCCCGGCCCAGTTTGACCATCCGCTTGAGGCCCTCGCTGCGCTCGAGCCTCAATTCGTGAACGCTGCCGTCGCGCGCGTCGATGCGCAGGCGGTCCGGGGCGTCCACTTCACCACGCCATATCGAAAGCGCCCACGACTCCTCGGTGAGCCACATGGTCGCGGCTTGGGGCTGACGCCCTGCATCGGCTGCGGCATCCCCAGCTTTCTCAGCTTCATCCATCGATCTGGTCACGCTTTGCACCAAGCCTACCCCGAACCTCATGCATCGGGCCACCGCGACGAGACAGCTTCACGCTTGGTGATGTCGGACTGAAACGCAGTTTCCAAAAAAAAACCGAACAAACGTCGACGACAGACGTCCAAAACTCCCTGGGCCTTTTTTTGGCTTGGCCCGATTGATGGAGAAAGGCGTCCGACAAAACGTGGAAGAAGCTGGTAGATTGAATCTTTCGTCTCGACCTGAGTCACGACCCGAGGGCTTCATGCAGAACAAGAACAGCAGCCAGCCAATGGCCACCCCTGGCGAGTCCAAGCAGCAACACCTCTTCGTGATCCCGCTCCCGGGCGGGCGAGCGGCAAAAGTCCCGCTCTCGGTCCTCGAGGGCTTTCTCGCCACAGGGCACGCCCCCGGCCACGATCCGGCGCAGCGTCCAGAGGACGTGACCGCCCACTCGATGAGCGTCGATAGCACCACCGGGACGAATATTTGGCACACCGAGTGGGAACTCGGTTCATGCGAATACACCGACGAAAACGGATACCACCAGCAGGCTGTTGCATGGCACAGACATCCCTTGGGCACCGAATACACCGAGATCTTTACGCAGTGACTGACAGGCTTGGGGGGCGCCCGCGTTGGAGCGTCTGGACGGTGCGAGGTTTGGCGGGGGCACTCAGCCTCGTATCGGGTGCGTGTGTGGCCAACGGCCACCCGCTAGGTGGGGATGGGAACGTCGAGGTGCAGCTGGTCGTTGACGGCCCGCTCTTCGCCACGGATCTTCTAGACGACGACGGGCTTCCCTCGGGCCCGCGTCAAACACCCAATCGCACCGACGTCGTGTTGCGCATGACCGAGGACACCGAGGTGGCCCACGGCGCCTACGTGCGGGTTCACGTGGAGCCGCCGGAGGCGCTCACGCTCGGCCCAGCGTTGGATCTCACTGCGGAAGGCGCGCTTGACGAGAACGACGCCGAGCCGACCTGCAGCCTGCTCGACGGCGCGTTTCAGTGCCGCGCCAACTCCGAAGGTGCGGCGCGCTTCTCGATATCTTCGCCGGCCGATTGGTCTGGCGAGGCGCGCGTCGTGGTCAGCTTCGCCGCGATCACCGTACCCACCACGGTCGAGGTTCTGCCCGCCGGTCTGCCGGAAGCAGCGACCAATTTCGAGCTGATCGGCATCTCCGATGGGGAGGAGATCCGACCCACCTTCCTGGCGCTCGGCTGCACGGTCGACGCGCTACCGGAGGATCTCGGAGACAAATGGCCGACAGGTCGCATCCGCGCTCGCGAGGTGTTCGTGCGGGCAACGCCTCCCGCCGCCGCGCCTACGGTGGTGGAACACGCGCCGGTCGTGATCGAGTCGCTCAGTGGCGAGGGCGCGCTCTCGCTCGACGAAAGTTGTGAGGAGCGCACGACTCGCTTGCGGGTGCTGCTCGACAAACAGGGTGAGTCGCCCAGGTTCTTCGCCTGCTTCTCCGACGTCGGAGGCGACGTTCGCTTCGGCATCCAATCGGGCCAAAAGGTAGTCGACCCAGGCCCCCAGATCGCCGTCTCCGCGGAACCACGGCTCTTGCGCGTTCGAGTCTTGGACGGCAAGTCGATGTTGCCGCAGAGCGATTTCCTCAGCGACGTATTCGAGGTCAGCGCGTTCGACGTGCGGCTTTTGGCGTTGCCGGTCGACGTCGATCTGGCGCTGCAAGGTACCGAGCAAGCGCTCGTGCTCGAGACGAACTCCGCAACCACCGCACCGCAAGGCGCTCTGCCAGTCACGCTCGCTGCGGTGCCGCAGCTGCCGGGCACCGCCAAGCTCGTTGTCACCCCTCGACTGCTCGCCGAACCAGCGTGTGAAAGCACGTCGGTCACCGTGCTCGAACCAAAGTTTTAAGGCCAACCGTCGTAAGCCGTCTGGTTCCCGATTGGGAGTACCCTATGAAGGTCGCTGTCTCCGCACGCTCGAAAGCGCTGCGTCTTCTCGTTCTCACACTCAGTTGCTTGTTCGCCGCGGCCCCGGTGTTGCTGCCGGCTTCGGCCCTCGCGCAGGACGATCCTGAAGAGCCGGTGGACGAGCCTTTCGAGCCGCTCGATGAGCCGGTCGTTCGTCGACCTTCGCCGCTCGCTACCATGCTCGGCATGGGCGACGGGTCGGCAGCGTCCTTCGCCGGCTCGCTGCAGGTGGTGCGCGCGCCCGGGACCGCGGGAACCTCATCCAAGTTTGGCATCGAGATTTTCCCCGAGGCGAGCCGCGTTTGGATGAACGTGCGCGACACCGATCCGGTGCCGATCGAGCGCGCGCGCCGAGGCGGCAATTGGCTCTGTACGCAGAAGAATTGCACCGCGGAGGCGGGCTCGGTCGGGCCCTCCGCACAAGGCAACGAGATCCTGCGTACGATCAAGATTCAAACGCCGACGTTGCCCATCCCGGTGACGATCTGGCGACGCAGCAAGAGCGGCGGCAACCTCGATTTCGATCCGCTGCTACTCGGTCGCAAGAGCTACGCCCACGTTTGCGCCTACCCGCCGATCGTGAGCGACGACCCCAACGCTCCCACGCGCGATCCGAAGAAGATCGAGATTTGTAGAGAGGGCAAGCCCGAGCCTTCGAGCGCAGACTCGGCGGACCTGCTACTCGGAATGGAGTGGCCGCGCGAGGCCGAGCTCGCGGGCTTTCGCTTCCTCGCGATCGTCGACGCCTGCGGCAACGCCCGCGTTCAACCCTTCCAACGCAACTTCACGGTGCCCGTGTTCGAGGTCGCTTCAGGCGGCTGCGGCAAGGCCGACGGCAAAGTGCTGCGCGTTTTTCCGACGGGCGGCTTTCTGCGCGTGACGGCCTTCAACTTGGAGGCGCCGGCCAGCAGCGACATCATGAACGTGACCTACCGCGTGTCGATGCCGTCGCTCGAAAACTACTCCGAGAACGATCCGGCCAAGATGCTGTTTCCGGATCTGCGCCCCAACGATCTTCGCATCGATTGTGGTCCCGCGCTGCGCCGCGGCCCGGTGGACTCGCAAGGTCGGCCCAAAGGCCCCGGCGGCAACGGCCCGCCCACCGGCACGCAGCCGGTGTGGATGGACCCGCCGCCGGCCCCCGAACTGAAGGCCCCGGCGAAGGAGCCGCGCGAGCCGACGCCTGGTGAAGAACCTGCGCCCGAGGGCGATAGCGACGCCGAAGCCGCACCTCCTCGCGAGAACCTGGTCGAGCGGCCGAAGCCGCCTGCGGGCCCCGCTCCGCCTGCTGGTCCCGCGCCTCCTGGCGCAAAGCCGGCTCCGACCACGCCTCCGCTTGGCGGTCCCGTGGCCGCTGGCCCGATCTTGGCGCAAACGGGAGAGCCCAGCGCCAAACCTTTGGACCACGGTTCGCTCGTGATCGCGCCAGAGCCGCTGGCCCAGGGCAACTGCCGCTTGGTGATGAACAGCCAAACCAAATGGCGGCTGGTCGCTCCCCTCGCCTTGCGCGTCGCGATCTACCGCACGGACGTAAGCTCGCCGGATGGGACTCCGGTCAACCTGCTGCCGGACGACCAAAGCACGTGGATCGTCACGCCCAACGATTCGGAGTTCCCCTTGCCCGCCTTGCGCGGCCGCTTCGACGGGGACTCGCGCCTGAAGTTGGTGGTGCAGAGTGATCCGCTCAACGCCAACGGCAAGATGGTGCTCGTGGGAGACGCTGGTCGCGTTGCGGCCGTCCTTCACAACGACGACGCGGGCTCGGACGAGACGCTTTCGCGACGCATGGTGGGCTCGGTGACGATTCACACGGTACCGCTTTGCGGCGAGAGCAACTTCGAGACACTCGAAGAGGCTGGCAGCTGCATTCGCGCCTACCTCACGGTGCCAGCCATGTTGGCGACCATCCAAATCACGCGCGCACCGTGGGTCGAAAAGCCGCTGATCACGCGCAGCGTGCTTTCGGCGGTGGGTGTTGCGCTCGCCTTCGATAGCTACGATCCGGTCGAGCGCAGCGCCTTCCCGATCGCCGGTCAGGTCGGAGGGTTCGTGCAGAACCTCGGAGAAGATCGGGTCGGCTTGCTCGGCTACGTGGGGATCGCGCCCACGCTGCCCATCCTCGGGAGCGGCGGTAACACGACCTCCTTCGGCTTCTTGGCAGGCGCTGGAATGACCTACATCACCAACGCCGACGGTCCCGACGAGGGCTTCAAGCCGACGGCCTTCCTCTCCGCCGTCGTGCAGGTCGGCCAAGCCAATCCGGAGATCAGCGGGCAGGCAAGTCTTGGTGCCTACGCGGGGAACTGAGTGACGGCTCAAGGCTGACGGGCTATGGCGGTGGGACGTGGCTTGCCACGGCCCACGATGACCCGCGTACTGATACCCCTACCCGACCGCGACTTCGACGTGACGGAGGTCGCCGTGCCTTGGCGGCTGCTGACGCGTCGTGACATTGAGGTTGTGTTCGCGACGCCCCAAGGTGGAATCGCTGCAGCCGATCCGTTGTTGCTCACCGGGGTGATCTTCGGGCAGCTAGGTGCGGAGCCCGAGGCCAAGGCCTTCTACGAGCAGATGACGCGGGTGAAGGCGTTTCAAAGCCCTCTCCGCTACGACGCCATCGAGTGGGAGTCGTTTGACGGGCTGCTGCTCCCCGGCGGTCACGCCAAGGGCATGCGTCCGTATTTGGAGTCGACCGAACTGCGCGCTGGCGTGCGTGAATTTTGGGCCTTGCGGCGGCCGGTCGCGGCGATCTGTCACGGGGTGCTCGTACTAGCGCGCACGGTCGTGCCGGAGACAGGGCGCAGCGTGCTCTTCGATCGCCGGACGACCTGCCTCCCCGCTTATATGGAGAAGGCCGCACATCTAGCGACGTTCTGGAAGCTCGGGGACTACTACCGCACCTACCCCGTCACGGTCGAAGAGGAGGTCGTGCAAGCTCTCGCGCACCACGAGCAATTCGTCCGCGGGCCGATCACGCTGTTCAGCAAAGGCAAAGAGCACGACGCTTCGGCCGCCTTCGTCGTGGATGACGGCCACTACCTCTCGGCGCGCTGGCCTGGTGACGCGTACAAGCTGGCGACGCTGTTCGCCGACAAGTTGATCGCACGCCAAGGTCGAGCAAGCTTCCGCGGTCTCGACCGCCGTCCCCCGGGCGCTCTTTGATGCAGAACCTTCGTTTTTGTGTACGTGCGCTCGCGGCTCGCAGCGTAGACATCGCCTTGGTCGAGCCGTTCGCGATCGCGGGTGGAGCGCAGCACAGCGCGCGCAACGTGCTGGTGTCGCTCGAGCTTGGCAGCGGCGTTCGCGGACTGGGAGAAGCGGCGCCGTTCCCCGTCGTCAGCGGCGAGACGCAAGAGACGAGCTTGGCGGCGATCGAACGCGTGAAGTCGCTGCTGATCGGGCAGGACGTCCGGGGCTATCGCCTGCTCAGCGAAAAGCTCGATGCAGCGCTCGGCGAACAACGCGCTGCTCTCGCGGGCATCGAGCACGCCCTCTTCGACGCGCTCACGCGCGAGCTCGGCATCTCGCTGGCGGACTTCTTCGGAGGGGCGCGCGCGGGCGTGAGCACCGACATCACCATCACGGCCTCGACCGTCGAGCACGCGCGCAAAGCCGCGCAGGACGCGGTCGCGAAAGGCTTCGGCGAACTCAAGGTGAAGGTCGGTGGCCAGGATCCCGAGTTCGATCTCGAGCGCCTTTTGGCGATCGCGGAGTCGAGCCCGCGCAGCCTGATGCTCGACGCAAACGGTGGTTACAGCGAGCAGGCGGCGGCGTTCCTTTTGCGCGAGTTGCGTAAGCGAGAGCTACCGGTGACGCTGTTCGAGGAGCCGCTCGCGCGCGGTGATCTCGACGGGCTCTCGCGCCTCGCTGAGTTCGGAGTGCCGCTCGCAGCGGACGAATCGGCGCGCAGCGTGGCCGACGTGGTGGAGCTCGGTCGCGCCAAGTGCGTGCAGTTCGTCAACCTGAAGGTGCAAAAGACAGGCGTACTCGGAGCGCTCGCGATCGCTGAGGTCGCCCGCGGGCTCGGGCTCGGGCTGATGATGGGCGGCATGGTCGAGAGCGAGATCGGGATGACCTTCTCGGCGCAGCTCGCGAGCGGGCTCGGCGGCGTGCGCTTCGTCGATCTCGATACGCCGTTCTGGTTTCGTGCGCCGCTGACCCACGAGGGCTATCGCACGCAAGGCTCCCGCATCTTGATCGACTACGAGAAGCCCGGTCTCGGGCTGACTGCGCTAACGTTGCACCAGCCGCACTTGCCGCAAACGGAAGCCTGAGCGGCCAAACGGCTCGGCCGCGCGTAGGGAGGGAGATCGCCCGACCTCGCCGTAAAGAACGCGTTCCCCAAGGACTCTTCAATGCAACACGACCCCACGCAGCCTCAGCCTAGCGACCCCTCGCAACCTCAACCGCAGCAAGCCGGAGGTGCACCAAACGGTCCGCCCGATGCCGGCAACGCCCCGCAGGGCTACGCTCAGCCGCAGACCTACGGTGCTCCGAGTCAGCCGCCGCAGGCCTACGGGGCGACAGCGCCAGGGTATGGGCCGCCGCCCGGTCAGCAAGGCTACAGCCAGCCTCCTCAAGCCTACGGGGCAACAGCGCCGGGCTACGGGCCGCCGCCGGGTCAGCAAGGCTACAGCCAACCGCCGCAAGCCTACGGGGCGCAGGGCTACGGGCCTCAGGGTTACGGTCAGCCGCAGGCCTACGGTCAGCCGCAGGCCTACGGTCAGCCTCAGGGTTACGGGCCGGGTGCGTACGGCCAGGCCGCGGTTGCCAAGCCACCATCCTGGGCGATCGGCGCAGCCGTCGGCGCGGCCAGCACCGGCGCGATGGCCTTCCTCTACATTGGCATCTACGGCGGCCGCGCCGTTGGGGAAGCGGTGTTGGCGCTGCTTGCCTTGACGGTAGGAGCCGCCATTGCGGCGACGGTCGGAGGCATCTCGGCGATTCGTGCCAAACAGGTGCGCTTCGGAGCTGGCACGCTAGCCCTTGCTGGCTTCGGTGTGCTCGCTGGTGGTGGCGGAGTGTTGATGGACCATCTCTGGCGGGAGAGCCAGAAGTCGAAGTACTCCAGCTACGACACCGACTACACGCCCTACAAGAGCGACGACGGCAGCAAGAAGAGCGGGTCCAAAACGGATTCCAAAGCGGACTCGAAGCCGGCTCAAGCACCGGCCGAAGCACCGGTTGCCAACACGCGGCAGGGCGCGTTCCGTTTGGGCGACAAGCTCGGCCTGGCGGTGCTCGGAAGGGCCCGCGGTCAAGCAGCCGCAGGAGAGCGAACCTTCGCGTCGTTGCAACCGCTCGCCGCCGAACTCGGGCTGACGCTGCCCCCGCTGCCGAAGCTGACCGGCGACGACACCGGCGACACAGCCGACGCGATGCACTACCTGCTGGATACGGTCGGAAAGTCCGGGGTCTCGACCCTGAGCACGAAGCACAGTCAGGCCCACGCGGCTGCGTTCGAGTTGGGCCTCAAGCTCAACCTGCTCAACCTGTTGTACCTGCCCAACGACAGCTTGGGGCAGGGCATCGGTGGAACCTGCGCCTCTTTGGCGAAGTCGGCGGGCGTGGCGGACTCGACGATGGCGCCGCTGATGTCGAAGATCCGCGCCAATGCTAGCCAGGACTCGGTTGGGGCGAGCGTGGAACAGGTTGGTGACGCCATCGACCGCGAGCTCGCGACCGCGGCGGCCTTGCCTCCGCCTGCGCCGACGCCTGCAGCTGCTCCGCCGCCCGCCAGACCGAAGCCGCGCCGGCCTCCGCCGCGCTTCGACGGCAACATGCCGTGACGGCAACACGGGCGGGCTGATTGCACCGCGCCCTGCTTAGCGCGCGCGTACCAAACTCAGCTCATCGGGCGCCTCGCCGAAATCAGGCGCCTCGATGACGAGCCCGAGCTTCTTGGGGATCGGCTCAGGGATGGGGATGCGGCGGTCTCCGTCCACTTCGACGAGCGAAAGGCCCCACAGCTTCTCGTCGGTGCCGTTGTAGGCGCACACCGAAAGCGCCGCTTGCTGCGACTTGATCTGGCACACGGTCAACGGCTCCGCGGTGCGCAAGATGCGCGTTCGGATCAGCTCGTCCACCGGGCCGAGATCGGTCAGGCCACGCGCATATTCGACGCCGCGCGGGTCATTGAGATAGGCCAGCATGGTGGCAGCGTGAAGCCGCAACGGCAGCTTGTCGGAGCGCAACAACTTGGCGAAGGCGTCCGCAGGCGCGGGCCCAATTTCGCCGAGCGTTCGTCGTTCTTCGACGTCGATCTTGAGCTCGGTACCCGGGCCTTTGACGCTCCATTTGACCGAGTGGCCGGGCGCGAGTTCCCCACCCCAGAAGAGCCCACGGTCGGTGGCGCCGACGCGTTCGTTGCGCGCGTTGCGCCGCGCGAAGGTGACCACCACGCGCAGATCCGAGAGAGGCACCTTGGCGTTGTTCACGATCGCGAGATCGAAGTTGTAGCGACCGCGGCCTCGCTTGCTGAGTTGCGGCGCGATCGAGGAAGAGCCGCCTTCCTTGTTCGGTTCTTTCGCGATCGGTACCACGCTGAGCAGCGGTACGCCGCCACGCCACAGCGGCGAGTCGGCGCGCTCGCAGCGGCAGGTGGGTAGCGTCGGCGCCTCGATCGCCTCGTCCGAAGGGATGGGCACGTCCTCCAAGCCGGCCCGCGCTTGCACCGGCGGCTTGAGCTCCGGCTGCACTTGGCGAATCAGCCTTAACGAGAAGATGCCGGCCGCGCAGGTGAGCACGATCATCGCGGCGGCGATCAGCCCGGTGCGAACGAGCGCAGGTGAGCGCGACGTCGCAACCTCGCGCAGCGCGGGCGCGCGCACCGAAGCCGGCGGCGCGAGCGTTGGCGCAGGCGGCGCAACGGACGTAGCAGCAGGAGCTGGGAGCACTGGCGCGAGCAGCGTTGGTGGCTCGGGGAAGCCGAGCGGCTTTCCCGGGGCGGAAGCCCCGGGAAAGCCCGAGGCGACCGGGGGCGCGCTGGCGGCGTTGGTCTGCACCAAGGCATCCGCTGCTCGCTCGGTTGGCGGTGCTGCAAGCTCGCCGAGCCCGGCGCGCACCAGCACGTCGCGCTCGGGGACGTCGAACGGATCGGTCTCGTGAAAGAGCGCCGGGTCGAAGCCGAGCCGCTGCGAGAGCCGCTGCGACAGAGTCTCCCGCAGACGCTCCGATAACGGCCCACCGCGCGTCGCCCAAAGCACGAGGCCGCGCCCCGCCGCGCCCAGCGCGAGCAACGTGATGGCGCCGAAGGCGATGCGCCCGAGCGGCCCCGCGACGAGATGAGGCGGCACAGCGACGCTCGCCCAAATCGCGAACGGCAGCGGGATCAGCCAAGAGAGAACCCCCGCGACCCGCCGACGTTTGTAGGCGGCAGCGAGCGCCTCGAGCGGCGCATCGGAGAAGTGCGTGAGGTAAAAGCGATTGTGCGGCGTAACCACCCGCGAGTCGAAGCTGAGCAGCACGCCTTGCCCGCGCCGCACGAAACCGCGCACCGCCGTGTAGGGCGCGCTTACGCGCACGAAGCGCGTGAGACCTCCGGGTAAGTAACCATCGGAGTAGGCGCCGGCCTTGAGCAGCTCGATCTCGAGGCGCTTGGGTAGCAGCGTGATGCGCACGGCGCCCACCGAGTTGGCGTCGCGCGAACTCGCAGCGATGGCGCCGATGGTGAACGAGCCCGACACGCGGCCTCTTCTAGCACGCCAAGCGCACGGCGAGCGGGTGGATCCCCTTGCGACCGCATGGCGAACTGCCTAAGACCTGCGTTCGATGAACAAGCATTCCGTAGGGTCGATCGCTGTGGCGATGCTGCTCGCCTGGACGGGCGTTGGGTGTGAGCGCGTGCCGGAGCCTGAAGGTGGTCCGCGCTCGGCCAAGCCGGCCAGCTCGGAGGCGCCCGAACCGACCGAGTTGGTGAAGGAAGATCTCAAGGTTGGGGAAGGCTCGCGGGAGGTAAAGACGGGAGACACCATCAAGGTGAATTACGTCGGGAAGCTCGCCAAAAACGGCAGCATGTTCGACTCGAACAAAAGCAAAGAAGCACCGTTCTCCTTCACCGTTGGGGAGGGCGTGATCCCCGGCTGGAGTCAGGGCGTCGTGGGCATGAAGAAGGGCGGCAAGCGCAAGCTCACCATCCCGTCATCGCTTGGCTACGGGGATAGCGGCAGCCCGCCGAAGATCCCGGGCAAGGCGACGCTTGTGTTCGAGATCGATCTGCTCGGCTGGGACGGCGAGGAGCCGGCCCCCGAGGCTTCAGCAACGCCTTCCGTAAGTGCTTCGGCAAGCGCTGCGCCTTCGGCCGCGCCCGCCGCGGGTTCTGCCGCAGCTAGCGCCAAGCCGGCAGCAGGGCCTGCTGCCAAGTGAGCGCCGCTCTTTTCGACGAGGGCTTTGCTCTTTCGCCGGTGACATCACCGGCGAAAGAGCGCGGCTTCGCGCTGGTCGCGCACAAACTCGCGCGCGAGACCAAGCCCGCTGAGGAGACCGCGCATCTGCCTTTCGTCGAACGCGGGGTGCTGACGGTCGGCGGCGGGCAAGCCACGCTGGACGGCGCGCCGGTAACGGTGCGCGAGGTCGTGCTCGAGAGCACTGAAATCGCGTGGGGCCAAGGTGGATTTGGGCCCTCCTTCGACGTGCACAACGCGCGCGTTTTGCTGCGCCTGGAGGACAAAAGCGAGCTGTGCGTAGGTGAACGACTCGCGCGCTCCGCGGAGGAGGCCGAGGCCGAGCTCAACGAACTGGCCGAGCTTTTGCGCGGGCGGCTGCTGGGCGCAGCGGCCGGAGACAAGCCGGCAGCGCCCCCTGCCCTGCCCCGCTTCTCCTTTGCTCGTGAGGGCGACGTGGTGGTGTTGCGCGACTACGAGAACCTTGGGCCGCGATCACGTACGACGCGCTTCTGGGTGATGGCGGCCCTGCTCCTGCTGGGCGCGGGCGGAGCGGTAATGCTCACGCTCCAAGCGCGCGGGGCGGAAGCGCCGCTGACCACCGTGCTCGGCTATGTCGTGCTCGCGGCAGTGCTCTTCGTTGGCTCCTTCGCGATGAGCCAAATTGCGGCGCACGCGGCGAAGTACAAGGCCACCCATACGCCGCTGGCGTGGTTCGGTGATGACCGCGTGGTCGTGCAACCGTGGCTGTCGCGGGCGGGCCACGTGGATCGCAGGCCGGAAGGTCGGCTCGGTGCCGCCGTGGTGACGGCGGAGCTGGATGAAGTGGTGGTGATCGAGCGCGAAGGTTTGCAGGCTGTAACGCTCACCGGGCCGCACGGTGCGATCGAGGTCGCCCTCACGCCTCAGCGCGCTGAAGCCGAGCAGCTCGCGCGGACGGTGAGCATGCTGCTCGAGCGCGTCACCTCGCCAAAAAAGCGTGCTCCCAGCGCAGCCCGCCGCAAGATGAGCACCGCACAGGCTGCACCGTGACCGCGACCAAGGAGACGAAAGATACGGTGCTGATCGTCGACGACGAGCAGGCCTTCCTCGACCTCCTTTCGTTCAACCTCAGCGAAGCCGGCATGAAGGTGGAGACGGCGCAGACCGCCGCCGACGCGATGAAGGCCGTAGCGCTGGTGCGGCCGGTGGTGGTGATCCTGGATCTGATGCTGCCCGACGCCTCCGGGACCGAGGTTTGCCGCCGTTTGCGTCAAGACCCAGCCACCGCCGAGATCGGCGTGATGATGCTCACCGCGCGCGCCGACGAATACGATCGCATCGTCGGCTTCGAGGTGGGCGCCGATGACTACGTCGTCAAGCCGTTCAGCGTGCGCGAGGTCGTGCTGCGGGTGAAGGCGCTCGCGCGGCGCTCTTCCGAGCGATTGCGCGCGAGGCTAGCGGTGGACGTTGGGCGCAGACTGCGGCACGAGGGTCTGGAGGTCGATCCTGAGCGCCATCGCGTCTTCGTCGAGAGTGAAGAAGTGAGCTTGCGCCCGCTCGAGTTCCGCTTGCTGGCGCTGCTGATGGAGCACCCGGGGCGCGTCTTTTCGCGCGCGGAGCTGCTCGCGGAGGTTTGGGGGGTCACCGGGGATCTGAGCACGCGCACGGTGGATACCCACGTGCGACGCTTGCGCAGCCGGCTCGGGCCATATGAAGACGCGGTGGAGACGGTGCCGGGCTTTGGCTACCGCATGCGCGCGTAGCTCGCGGTCGATCTACAAAAACGAGACGGCTCTCGAGCCAGCGAGGACGCGAGAGCCGTACGTGCGCGGCTAGCCGCGACCGAAGCTACTTCTTGAAGATCTGCGCCCCAGCGATACCCGCGCCGCCAGTGGCTCGGATGATCACCTTGCCGGGAGCAGCCGTCAGGGGCTGGCTGCGCCAGCAGCTGCCACCACCACCCAAGGTTGCGTTCGGGCCGGTCTGGTTGTCTTGCGCGATCGGCGGCGTGGGGAACGGCGTGACGTACTGGATCTGCACGTCGAGTTCGGTGATGCCCGGACCGCCGATACCGACGACGGTGTAGCACTTGTTCGGCTCGATGTTGAACGGCTGCTCAAGGACCTGACCTTGTTGGAATTGCCCAGCGAAGGCAGAGCCTTCAGCGGTCATCCCTTTGGTGTCGGGCGAGCCAGCGGCGAGCACTGCAGCGGCCGGGCCGAGCATGCCGATCGAAACCGGCTGAGCAGGCCCACCCACGGTGGCCGGCGGCTGCTGCGGGGCGGTGGCGGTTTGCACCGGAACCGTCTGGGCCGGTGGCGGATAACCCGGGGGATAGCCAGTCACGCCTCCGGGCGGAACGTTGGTCTGGGGATCGGATGAACCGCAGCCGAACGCACACAAACCCAACAGCGCTACAGGGACGAAAAAGGAAAGTCGCATACGAGCTCCTCGCGAGAACCAACTTGTTGTCGAACGGTAGAACCGCGTGGGCGCGCCCACCCAGTTCGACCAATCCCGTGCCGGACGGTGTTCTACACGAGAACGAGCCGGATGACCCAACCTTACGGTGGGGAGCTGGGGCTGCCCCAACTCAGAACAGCGTGCGGCAGACGGCTAAGCGCCCGGAAGTTTGAGGTCCGGCACGGTTTGGGTCTCCTCGGCCAAGAACATCCCGTCCACCACGCGATCCATCACCGTTTCAAAGCGCGTTTCGTCGAAGCCTGAGCCGCTGCGGAGCCAATCGACGTTGGGCTCTTGCTTGCGCGAGCGCCGCGCGCCCGGAAAATGGCCGACGATATCGAGGTGATCGGCGCGACCCGCCCACAGGAGCTCGCCCCAAAGTTGCGAGTGAAACGGGACGACGCCGTCGTTGGCCGAGGCTGGCGGAAGCTGGCCCAACATGGTGGCAACGCTGCGCACCATGCGCGGATCCGACGAAGCGCATGGGTACCGCTCGTCTTCCGCAGAGGTCAGGTTGTAGAGCACCGTAAAGATCGCGCCCGAGACCAACGACCAAGGCGAGAGCAGCGTTCCCAGGCTGTTCTTTTGGCCGCCCTCCGGCGCGTAGCTCGCCACCGACTGATAACGCACGCCGGGACGATCGATCACCGAGGCCTCGAAGATGTCCATCGCTTCGGGCGTCAACTGAATCACCGTGCCTTGATCGGCGCGGATTTGTTTGAGGAAGGAACGGAGGTCGCGGCTCGAAGCGTCATCCAGGACCTTGATCAACGACTCGCTGACCCGCTCGATCACCGACAGTTCGATCGCCCCCGAGATGCGTCCCAAGGTAGCGAGCAGGGTGCTCGCGAGAGCGAGCGGCGGCGCGCCGAGCTTGAGCCCAGTGACCGTCAACGCCATCAGCGCGTACAACACCTGTTGCCCCGACTTGGTCGCAAAGAAGGCCGCCAGCGGCGTGCCTCGATGCGGCGTATTGACGGTGGTGATCGACGCCAAGCGTTCGAGCAGCGCCTCGGCTTTCGGCCGCAGACTCTCGTCGCGCAAGATCCTCGAGGTGGGCGAAGCCAGCAGGCGCGCATCGAGGCCGCCCGTCGAGTGGCCGAGGATGTGCACCGGGGTGCTCTCCTCGCCCGCGGTGTCGAGCATTCGGCGAAGGAGCGAGTCCGCTCTTCGGCGGATCGAGGCCGAGGGATGCACGTCCACCACGTGGCAGACTGCCCTCCTGCCGCGCGCTGCATAACGCGCTTCAATCGCCTGGGTCATATGACCGAAGTAGTCGAGGCTTCCGATCTTGGCGAAGCCGAACATGCCGGGAACGAGGTAAACGTGAACGGGCATCGGGCGCGATCTCTAGCGGTGGGTGGAGCGTTCCAAGGCTCGCGCGAACAGCGGCGCAATGTCGAAGACAGCGCCGGAGCGAGCCGCTAGCTGCTGGCTCGACGGGTGGGAGTTGGTCCCGATCACACCGGCAAACAAGCCGCTCGACTCGATGCGCTCGAGCGAACCGGGCGGCAAGACGAGATGACTTGCGACGGCGAAAATTCGCTCCGCGCCGGCGGCTTTGTACGCTTCCGCGGCCTGAATCAGCGAGGAGCCGGTGCGGATCATGTCGTCGTACAGCACGACGTCGACGCCACGAACGTCCGCGTTGACGCCCGTTACGGCGATCGCGCCGGAGCTCGAGTCACGACGCTTGTAAACAAATGCTGGGTTGACAGAGAGCGCACGCGCCAAGCTCTCGACCCACTTGGCGCGGCCAGCATCGGTGGCGCCGAGAACGAAGGGAGACTCGCCCATCGTGTCTCGAATCGCCTTGGTGATCACTGGAGCGCCGTAAAGGTGGTGGGTGACGTGGTCGTCGCCAAAGTAGAACTCGATGCCGTCGGTGTGCAGGTCGAACAGGAAGATGCGGGTGCCCGCTTCACACGCTGGGATGCTCGAGATCAGGCGGGAGCGCGTCTTGGCGGTGACAACTTCCCCCGGCTTCACCGCGCGCTCCATCGTCGCGTAGCCGAAGTACGGCATCATGATCGAGAGCGAGCGAGCTCCGGCCCGCGCAATGGCGCAGCCGAGATCGTAGACTTCGAGCCAATCCAGGTCGGTCGGCGTGCCCCCGAGGAGCACCACGTCCCGCCCCCAGCTGTCACAATCGAGCCGCAAATAGCGCTCCCCATCGGGAAACGCTTTGCGCGTGATCGGGCCGACCTCGAAGCGCGCGACGCTGGTCAACGCGGGTTGGAAGTAGGCGTAGCTGGAGGTCGTAAATAGCAGCGGCTCCATAGGCGGCGCAGCCTAACGCGGGCCCCCCGCTGTGTCAGGGAAGTTGTCGGGCAGCGCCTAGCGCTACAAATCCCGGGTCCGGCCCCTGGTTTGTGGAAGCACAAGACGACAGCGGACCCAATTCGCTAAGCTCCGCAAAATGAGCTCCCCCACGCCTGTTCAACTCATTGGGCGTTACGCCTTGTGCGGCAAGTTGGGGACAGGCGGCATGGGCACCGTCTACGTCGGGCGGCTGGCAGGCCCCTTGGGCTTCGCTCGCACCGTCGCGATCAAACGCATGCATTCGCACTTGGCGGACGACCCGACGTTTCGGCGCTTGTTTCTCGATGAAGCGCGTCTGGCCGCCCGAATCACCCACGCCAACGTCGTCGCGACCTTGGACGTGGTGGCGGAGGGTGAAGAGCTGTTGGTGGTACTCGAGTACATCGCCGGCGGGTCCTTCGCTTCGCTGCTGCGTTCGATGGGGAAGAAGGGCACGCGACTACCCACGCCGGTGGTCGGCGCAATTGTCTCGCAGGCGCTCCATGGCCTTCACGCAGCCCACGAGGCGGTTGATGACCTTGGCAAGCCGCTTGGCATCATTCATCGCGACGTCGCGCCCGACAACATCATGGTCGGAACCGATGGGGTCTCGCGCATCGTCGACTTCGGCATCGCGAAGGCGAACGAGCTAGGCCAGCGCACCCAAGACGGCAAAGTCAAAGGCAAGATCCGCTACATGGCGCCCGAGCATTTGCAAGGCCATGTGATCGATCGGCGCGCCGATGTCTACGCGGCTGGCAGCGTCCTGTTCGAGGCGTTGACGGGTCGTCCGCTCGTCCCCGGCGCGAATGACGTCGAGCAGATCGCGGCGCTATCCAAGCTCACAGCCAAAGACAAAATACCGAGTCTCGCGCTCCCCAGTCTCTCGCCCGAGATCGATCGGCTGGTGACGACGGCGCTTGCCTTCGACCGCAACAAGCGTTTCGCCACGGCCCTAGAGATGGCTAAGGAGGTGGAGGCTGCGCTCGGCGTCGCCTCCCCAAGCGCCGTGGCCGAGTTGGTGGACGCGATGCTCGCATCGGAAATATTACGACGAAAGTCGCTCGTGGAGTACGCCTCACTAGCGACCCGGGAGCTCAAGCCCGAGAGCAGCGACATTGAGCTCGACACCGAGAGTGTGCGCGGGAAGGCCGACGCATCAACCAGCTCGGTGGCGCTCCACACCAAAGACATCGAGGAGGTGAAGGTCGATCTCGCAATCGCCCTCCAGCCCACGCTGGTGTCCCGCGAGCTCACCACCAACCAGCAGAGTCCTCGCGGCAAGCTGCTCGATCTCCCGCCGGATCTGCCCGATCTGATGCCGACCAACCGGTTGGAGAACGCGAGCGCGCCAGGGTCGACGGCTGCACCTGCTGAGGTTCCAGCAGCTGGCGGAGAAGAGCCGAAACGCGCGGTTCCCGCGCCCCCGCCTCGGCCTAACGTTGCCGCAGCGCCACCGCTTGCGATCGCTGCGCCTCACGAAGCCGCACTCACCTTGGGCGCAGGCGATAGCAAGGCTTCGGTGGAACTCGAGCCGGGCGTGGTGCGCCGAGCGGCACCGCCACTCGAGTCACCGCTGATGCCTGCTCCGACGGCGTCGCCCCAGCCGCAAAGCCTATCCGGCACGCCACGACCGCGCCCGGAGGCTGCTGGCCCTAGGCCCCGACCCTCCGGCCGCCCTGCAGCCGCAACGGCTGCACCACGCTCGAGTGACAGTAGCGCCAAGGCTTGGATCGTGCTGCTGCCGGTGGCGCTGATCGGGGTCGGGCTGTTCCTGTTCCTGTGGCTTCGGAGCGCGGACAGCAAGGACGAAGGAACCGCACCGACCGGGCAAGCGCTCGCGGCAACCAACTACGCTGAGGATTGCGACCTCATGCGGCGCCGGCTGCGCGGCGGGGGTCCATCCTTTGGCCTCTCGAGGCAAGGTTGGCAGCTGGAACTCTGGCTCCGGCCCGCACCTGGCCGTGCGATCGATCCCAAGAGCATTGACCTGCCCGCCTTAGCGGGAGAGGGCAAGGCGACCCTGGGAGAGCTGCGTGCCGACGAGGCCAACGAAGGCGTGCTCGTGAGCATCGAGGGGCCGCGCACCGAGTGGGCGTTCGATCCCACCAAGTTCGGCGAGCTGATCCAGCAAGCCGACAAGATCTTTGTGGAGAGCAAAGCCGATACTGGCGCCCTCATTCTGCGCTGTGCGCACTTGCGTAGTTACGAGACGGGTCTTTGGTTTCGTTCGATGGATGCGGCCGGCCTCGCGGCGAGCATGCTGCTAACGATTGGGCTGCTGAGCGACGCGCCGTTTGTTCCTGTTCCGTCGACCAAGCCCACCGACTCCCGCTTCGAAGGCCTGCTCAAACTCGCGCGAGCACGCACCGCCGACTACCCGATCGTGATTCAGAAAAACGGTGGCACGGTGGAGAACAAGGCGCGCGGCTATCGAGCCACGTTTGCGCCCGAAAACCTTGGGCAACTCTTTCCGGCTACGCGCGCGTTGCTAGATACGATGAACGGCGCTGAACCTTGAGCGCCGGTGCGCGCAGGCTTCGACTACCAGCAGCTAGCGGGTCATGCGTCGCCGAGTGCGAGGGCCAGGGCTGCGGCCACGCCAGCGTCCTTCGCCGTCAGATCGAGCGCCAGCGGCGTGATGCCGACCACGCCCTCGTCGAACGCCTCGGTGTCCGAGCCGGGTGCATCGTGGTGGCGCGCTGAGCTACCGCCAATCCAGAGGTAGTCAGCCCCGCGCGGGTCTTTGCGGAAGCTGACCCCACCTTCGTAGGTTCGTCGCCCCATGATCGTCGTGCGAGCCGTCCACGAACGGCCTGGAGGAAAATTCACGTTGAGCAGCAGGCCGACGGCAGGCGAAGCCTCGAGCAGCGCGAGCGCGAGCCGCACCGATACCGCGGCCGCAGCCTCGAGATCGGTGCCGCTGTCAGCGGATAGTGCGAGCGCGGGGATGCCGCGCAAAGCGGCCTCGCGGGCCGCGGCGACGGTGCCTGAATAGAAGACGTCCACCCCCAGATTCAGGCCATGATTGATGCCCGACAAACATAGGTCGGGCACGCGAGGCAACACCCGTCCCTCACTTTCGAGCGCGACAAAGACCGAGTCAGCCGGGGTGCCATCCACGGCGAAGCGGCCCGGTCCTACCTCACGCAAGCGCAAGACCCTCGAGAGGGTGAGCGAATGACTGGTCGCACTTTGATTGTCCCGCGGCGCGCAAACCACGACGTCAGCGTGGGCGGCCATCGCTTGTGCGAGCCGAAGAATGCCCTCCGAGCCAACGCCGTCGTCGTTGGTGACCAGCACGAGCGGTTTC
This sequence comes from Polyangiaceae bacterium, assembly GCA_044376115.1. Lineage (GTDB taxonomy): Bacteria > Myxococcota_A > Polyangia > Polyangiales > Polyangiaceae > Xiheicaenibacterium. The sequence continues at coordinate 127,210 of JBILLK010000004.1, forward strand.
AATTGGACCTTGTGCGACTCAGGGGGTCTGCGGATCGTAGGTGTCGGGCGCCGGCGCTGGAGTCGGCGCGGGCGCGGGCGCTGCGCCGGTCGGAGCGGGGCCCGTGCCCCCCGTCGGGAGCGGAGCAGCCACCGGCGTAAGGTCGGCGTCGGTGAACTCGAGCGTGGTCACGTCCTGACACTTGACCGGGGTGCTCTTCGCCCGGCCCACCGGCTTGAGCGAGCCCGGCTCCGCCAGCGTGAGGAACTTCGTCCCGACGCAGCTGGTCTCGTTGACAGTCGTGGTGTCACCGATGCGCTTTCCGCTCATCAGCACGTCCATCGTGCGCGGTGCTTTCACGATCAGGTAGCCGGCAGTCGGCGCCAGAGACTTCGGATCGGCGGGCGGAGCGAGTTCACCAGGCTCCGCGGTAGCGGAAGCGCTGACCGTCGCGGTGGCTGTGGCTGTAACCACCGCCGTCGCAGTAGCCGTAGCGGTGGGCTTCGCCGTGGCGGTGGGCTTGGTCGTGACGGTGGTTTCAGGAACTGCCGTGTTCACGCCCTGGCTCGGATCCTCGCGGAGTCGCAAGTACCAGAACGCGGCGGCGCCACCGGCCAACACCAGGAACGCCCCCACGAGCAGCGGAGCCACGCTCTTCTTCGGTGCCGGCGCAACTCCAGCTTGCGCGAACTTGCTCGGAGCCTCCGGCGCCTTGGCAGCCGCCTCCGCGGCGGGTTTAACCGCTTCGGGCTCGGCTGCGACGACCGGCTCAACCGGTTTGGCGGGCGCCACGGCGACCGGTGCTGCTTCCTCGATGCGAACCTCCGGTTTGGCCGGAGCGGGCTCCAGCGCGACAGCAGGCTCTGGCTCGGGCTCGCTGGCCTTCACCGGCTCCGGCTCGCTGGCCTTCACCGGCTCCGGCTCGGGCTCGCTGGCCTTCACCGGCTCGACGAGGGGCGCGGGCTTCTCGGAGAGCGACAACTCCGGCACGTCAGCGACGACCGGATCGAGATCGAGCCCAACCACGGGCAGGTCGTTCGACGGATCGAGCGCGACGATGGGCGACTCGATCGGCTCGAGCACGGGGGGCTCGGGGGCAGCAGGCGCATCCACCGAAACCACCGCGCGAGCCAACACGGCCTCGATACCGCTCGGCTCGGGCGCGACGCGGGTAACGACGGGGGCAGACGGTGCGTCCTCGCGCGGAATGGGCTCGACCACCCGCGGCGCGACAGGCGGCGCCGGCGGCGAAACGGCGGCGACAGGGGGCGGCGGCGGCGAAGCCGCAGGCGGCGCCGGGGCCGCCACCGCGGCGGGTTTGGCTGCAGCCACCGGAGTGGCCGGCTTTGGCGGGAAGGCCGAGCGAACACCAAACCCGGTGCCGACTGGGCGCGCGGCGGGTGGCGCTGCTGCAGGCTTGGCGGCAGCGGGTGCGGCCGCAGGCTTGGCGGCAGCGGGTGCGGCGGCAGGCTTGGGAGCCTGAGCAACCGGCGCTTCCGACGTAACTGCGAGGAGATCTACAGCCAGGTCGACCGCCGGCTTGGCGGGCTCTTTCGAGACGGCTACGAACGCCGAGACCGGTTCTGCGCGCGGGTCAATGCGGCCGGGGGCCGGACCGAGACTCTCGCGAGCAACCGGCCGCGCTTGCATCGCGCGGGAGTCGCCCGCGTCAGCCGCAAACACAGGAACGCGTGGTTGCGCTGCGTTCTTTTGAATCTTCGTGAGAAGAGCCTCGAGTGCCTGGACACGTTCCGGATTGTTCACGTCGAGGGGGAGCATATCGGGCATGTGCGATTGTGCCGAACTTTTTCACAGCTTCGTTGAGGGAGAGGGGTCCGATCGCAAGCGCGCAGCGACCGTTCAACGGCTGCGCTAAAAAAGCGGCGCTTATTATCCCGCTGAGCCTCCCCTCGCCGTGCAACCGCCTCCAACATCTGGCAATAGGTGCACTCATGAAGCGGCTCCCCCTCCTTGCCCTGTGCGCGGTGCTCTCCCACGTCCATCGCGTTGAAGCACAGCCTGCAACTCCACCGGTGCCAACGGCGACCAACGCAGCCGCAGAGCCGGTCCCGGACACGCTCGGGCCAGGAGACGCCGCGGTCAAGGACCTCGCCGACCCGTTGGTAGCGCTGCTCGCGCCCGACCCGGCTGGGCTTACCTACGAGGCGGTTGCGCGCGAGGCGGTCGCCGCCAGCAGCGCCGTGCGGCTCAAAGAGGTTGAGCTCGAAGGGGCCGACGGAGCGGTGTCACAGACGCTGGTTTCGTTCTTCCCCCGCGTGACACTGGCGGCCTCCTACACGCGACTTTCGGAGGTGGAGGCTGGCACGATCGGTGGGGGTGGAGCCTCGGTGGGAGCCCTCAATGAAGGCCCCATCACGGTCGGGCCGTGCCCAACCGACGCCACGGTGCAGTGCGCCCTCGACTCGGCGGGAACCCCGATTCAGGCGGTGAACTCGAGCTTCACCTTCCCGGTGCTCCTCAACCAGATCGCCTTCACTGGGAATCTCACGGTGCCCATCTCGGACTACTTCCTGCGCGCCGTGCAGGCGTACAACGCAGCCGAAGCGAATGAAAAAGCCCTCGAGCTGCAGGTCGAGGCGCAGAAGAGAATCGCCGCACGCGACGCCAAACTGGCGTTGATCGGTTGGGCGCTCTCCAAAGGCCAAACGGTGGTGGCCGAAAAGAGCGTCGAGCAGGCGAAGAACCAGCTCAAGGACGTCAACTCCTCGCTCTCCGCCGACCGCGCGGCCAAGGTGGACGTGCTGCGCATCGAGGCCTTGGTTGCGCAAGCCGAGTTCACTCTGGCCGAAGCCCGCTCGAATGAGTTCGTGGCCGAACATCGCCTGCGAACGGTGCTTCATGCCCCCTCGGATCGGCCGCTCAGCGTCGGTATCGATCTGTTCGGCACCCCCAACATTCCCACCCTGGCCTCACTCGATGAGCTCGTGCGCGAGGCGATCGACCACCGCTTGGAGTTGGTGGCGACGCAAAAATCCCGCGAGGCCCTGCGAGAGGCAGAGTCGGCTACACGGGCGAGCTACTGGCCCCGCGTGGATGCTTTCGCCGACATCAACATCTCTAACCCCAATCAGCGTATCTTCCCCGCGCGCGAGCAGTTCGACACCACCTGGGACGCTGGCGTTCGGCTCTCCTGGGTGATCAACGACACCTTCAGCACGATCGGCGCGTCGGCTCAGGCCGAAGCACGGACCGCCCAAGTGGAGGCCTCGCTCGTGCAACTCACCGACGCGATTCGTTTGGAGGTGATCCAGGCGCACGCCGAGATCGCCAAGGCCGCCGCCTCGATCGAAGCGGCCAACCGCGGCGTGATCGCTGCCGAGGAGACCGTGCGCGTCTCCAAGCGCATTTTCGCGTTGGGTACGCTGACCGGCACCGGCCTGGCGGATCAAGAGAACGCCCTCACCGGCGCTCGGCTGCGCAAGCTCTCAGCACTCGCCGGGCTGCAAGCAGCCATCATTCGGCTCGAGCACGCAACCGGCCGGGACCAAGGCTCGATGCCAACGGCCCCAGTGGTACCGGCCGCTGCAACCACGCCTGAGCCCTGAGCCTCAGTCCAGCGTCATTGCCCCGGCTGCCCGTCGCGCGAGACCCGGAACGCGCATCTGTGTAAGGTGCGCGGCTTCGGATGACCGAGCTCGTCGTCGTTCTTTTCCTCGCCATCATCGGCCTCTCCACCGCTGCGTATCTCGTGCGGTGGCTCTTGTCGTTCGGCTCGCCAGACAACGCGCTTTTGAGCGCCGCTTCGCTCGTGCGTGACGTGGCCGAGGGCTTCGCTCGGCGTCAGAGCGCGACGCTGGCCGCGCTCGCTGCCCTCTTCGGTGGTGCTTTGTTCGTCGCTTACGGTTTGCGCACCCCCAGCGCAGAACAGGTCGGCGGGCTTGAGACGGCCGTTTGGCTGGTCCTTTCGTTTGGCGTCGGGGTGCTCGGGGCGATCGCGGCAGCCGAGATCGGCACTTTCATCGGCGTGCGCGGAGCCATCCGTACGGCGGCAGCCTCGCGTCGCAACGTCGACGCGGCGTTGCGGTCCTCCTTTCGCTCAGGCGCCGCACTCAGCCTGCTCTCCGCCTCGATCGGTACGGTCTCGCTAGCGGCGCTCATCCTTGCGGTGATCGCATTTCACGGCGGGGTCGGGCAGGGCCTCGCGAGCGCGGTCAACATCATCCCGCGGATCCCATTCTTGCTGCTGGGGTACGCGCTCGGCGCCACCACCATGGCTCTATTCGGCCAGATCGCCGGCGGGACCTTCGCCAAGAGCGCGGATATCGGTGCCGACGTTGGCGCCCGCGATGCCGGCCTCGACGACGACGCCAAGGACAACCCCGCCGCCGTCGCGAACCTTGCCGGAGATTGCGCCAACGGCGCAGCCAGCTCGCACGTGACCGCCTATGCCGCGGCGGCGGCGGAAGACAGCGCAGCGATGCTCGCGGTTACGCTGGTGTATGCCGCTGACCTCAGCTTGCGCAGCCCGCTCTCGCTGATCCTGCTGCCGCTGCTCTCACGCTCGTTCTCCATTTTGGGCACGGTCTTCGCCGCCGTCGTGGTTCGCACCGACGACCGCGAGGACCCGTTCGCTGCGGTCTTGCGCGGGCTGACGGTGGCCACGTTGCTGCAGGCCGTAGGGCTCGCTGGTGCAGTGCAATGGCTGCTACCCGAACGCAGGGTGCTGATGTTTGGAGCGAGTGCGATCGGCATCGGCCTGGCCGCGGTGATCGTAGTTTGGGTCTATGTTTCGAGCTCGTCGCGGTTTCGCGCCGTACGCGATGTTGCCGAGGCGGCTCGCGTAGGGCCCACGCTCAACGTGCTTGCTGGCATCTCCAACGGCCTGCGGATGGGGCTGCCCATCGCAGCCGCGCTGACGCTCGGAATCGGCGCGAGCCACGCGCTCGGGGTGTACCTGTACGGCCGGTCCGGCGGAACCCTGGCGCTGGTCGCAACGCTCTCGGGCCTGGTGGGGACGATGACCTTCCTGATGGCGCTCGACGGAATGGCCACGGTGGTTGATGCGGCCTCGGGCCTGGTGGCGATGACCTCCGAGGCCGATCGACGCGACGCTCGAGGTCGGCTCTCGGTGTTGGACGCAGCAGGCGCTGCCCAACGTATTGCGGCTCGCATCGTCGGTACGGGCGGCGCGCTGCTCTCGGGCGTGCTTTTGTGCGAGGTGTTGCGGCAAGAGGCGGACCGTCTGCACAGCGCGCTCGGGGAGCTGCGGCTCGACGTCGGCGTTTGGGTCGGCGCCATGCTCGGCATCGGCTTGACTGGCTGGCTGGCCGGACGCTGCTTGACCGGCGTGCTGCGTTCGTCGCGCCGCATCGTCGAGGAGGTCCGCAGGCAGCTGCGCGATCGCAGCCCCGCCGAAGCCGACGGCCCTTTGCTCGGCAGCGTCGACCATCGTCCGTGCTCGGAGTCCGCGACGCGCCACGCCCTGCGCCACATGGTGCTGGCAGGCTCGCAAGCGCTGGTGCTGCTGATCGCGCTGCTCGTCGGCCTGCACCTCGCGCGCGGAGACGGTTCGGGCTTCGCCGCGGGCGGCGCCGTGCTTTCGCTGATCATGACGGCCACGGTGACGGGTGTGGTCAGCGCGCTGCTCGCGTTCGGCGCGGGCGGAGCGTGGGGCAGCGCGAAGAAGTACATCGTCACCGGAGCGCACGGCGGCCGCTTGCACGTGGACGAGACAGGCGCCCGGGCCGAGAACCCAACCTTTGTTGCCTCGGTGATCGGAGACACGGTGGGCGACCCGTTCAAAGATGTCGCCGTCCCCTGCGTGATCGTCCTGATCCGGCTCTTGCCCATCGTCGCGTTGGTGCTTCTCCCCCTCATTCACTGAGGTCGGTGCAACCACCTACCGAACGTTTTGGACGCATCCGTCCCTTGCAGCTTTGGGAAAGTGGGGATAAGGGAATGTTCGTTGGGTGGCATGGCACCGCGATTGAAGTCGCGGGTGGGCCTGACCTCCGGCACACCTGCTTCCGCCGAAGGCGGACGCAGCAAACAGAATGACTCGTGCACTCTTGTCTGGCACGAGTCATTCGGCCGGCCCCGAGTCAGGTCTGCTTCAACAACCTCAACCTGCGGTTGAGCATACAGAAGGCTGTTTGCGGCTCGCGCAACCAACGCGAGACGCTGCTCGTTACGGAAACTCGCTGAGTTGCTGTGCCCAGACGGCGTTGGCGCTCAGCCGACACAAAAGTAGGCTGCTCGTGGGCACACCTCTCTCCGACGCACTCTCGACCCTCAGCGACCGCGGTCTTCGCAAGCTTCTTGGCGCGCGAACCTTCATGCGAGGGTTCAAGTTCTTCTGCAATCGCGTGGTCGAGGATATCCAGGTCCACGAGGCCCACGCGACCGGGCTCGTGCGTGCTCCCGAGAGTGACCCGTTCAGCGTCCGGATTGAGCTCTCTCCCGACGGCATCAAGTCAACCTGCACCTGCCCCTCGCTCGGCAAGACCGAGCACTGCAAACACGCCGCCGCGCTGCTGATCGCCGTTCGGGACCAGGCGCGTGCGTCGATGCCGCGACGAGAACCTGTCCCGGCGCCTCCCCAAGCCCCCCAAAGCGAGAACGGTATCAACTCCAAACGAAGTCGCCGACGAGAGCGTCGCACCCGCCCGTCTCCCCTCGCCCACGGCAGCTCGATGGCCGCGATGGGGCCGCCCGGGTCGACCGTCGGGCCGGCGATGGGCAACGCGCCCGTCGCCTACACCGAACGGACGATCGAGCGGCACGAGGCCAGTCGGCCTGGTTTCGCCGAGCGCACCACCTTCTCGACCACCCACGCGAAGCTGGCTCCCCCAACGCCGGAAGCCACGGCCAAGCCCACCGGAATCGGCGCATGGTTGCCGCCCGAAGGCTCGACGGCGTCGCGGCGCATCGAGTTCCGGGTTCACGTCCGCCAGGGGGCCATCACCGTCACCGTGTTGGACGCGGAGGCGCGTATGCAGGTCCTGCCCTCGGTGGCGCTCACCTGGCAGGCCCTTTATCCGACGCCCGACCGCAACGCGCTCCGTCTGCTGGCGCGTCTCGAGAGCGGCAACCCGCGGCACCCCGCCGTAGACGTTCGCGGGGAAGACGTCTCCGAGCTGATGCCGCTGCTCGAACAGAGCCGGGTCTTGCTCGAGCCGGCGCTGATGCAGCTTCGCTTCAGCGAAGAGCCGCTCAAGCCCCGCTTCGACCTCGAGACGGTCGGCGGCGATACCATCATCGTGAAGGCCAGCTTCGAGCGCAGCTCGGACAAACGCCGCTTCTCGCTGCTTACTGGCGGCTGGTTTGAAGGCTGGCCCGGTTGGCACATCGATAGCCAAGAGGGCATCGCCCGTCGCATCGATCGCCGCGTCTCCGTGGCGGCGATTCGTCGTTTGATGCGCTCGCCCACCATCGCCGAGCCGATGAGCGAGCTGCCTCGCGTGATCATGCAAGGCCTGCCGAAGATCGCGCTGGAGGTCGGCGCTGAGCTGCCGGACCTCAATCAGATATGCGACGTGGTCGACCTCGTGCCCACCTTCCGTATGCGCGCCGGCGGCTCCTTGGTCGAGGCCAGCGTCAGCCTCTACGCCGTGTACGGCAATGAGGAGATCCCGGTTCGCGCCGACGGCATCACCTTGCCGGTGATCATCCAAGCCCCGCTCGAGGGGGCGCGCAAAGCGCGCTGCATCCGCGTCGATATCGCGGCGCAGCAAGACGCCGCGCAGAAGCTCAATGACCTCGGGCTCGGCGCAGACTCGAGCGGCCAAGGCTTCATCGGCCGCGGGGACAGCGCGATCACCTTCTGGAGTGAGGGGCTCGGTCGCTTGCCGGATGATTGGGATCTGTTCGTCCCCGAGGACCTCGTTGGCACGCAGGTGCGCGGCGCAGCGATCAGCGTCTTCGCCAAGGTCAGCTCCGGGATGGATTGGCTCAACGTGAAGCTCTCCTTCGAGTCGGAGGGCGTCCACGCCGAGCGCGGGGAAATTCGCCGCGCGCTGGCCGAGGGCAAGAAGTACATCAAGCTCTCCGACGGCTCCTTCGCGCCCTTCGACGCCGATCAGATTCAGGCCATGATGGACCGCGAGATCGAGCTCATCACGGCCGCCGGCAAGAGCGGCAAGCTCTCCTTGGCGCACGCCGGTCGCATTCAAGAGCTCGTCGCGCAGGCGGCGGGCAGCAGCATCTCGGGGGGCGCACGCGAGCTCTTCCAGCGGCTCTCGTCAATCGACGATATCGAGGCGGCGAAGAAGCCGCGCAACCTCAAGGCCACTCTCCGCCCCTATCAAGAGGCCGGCCTCAGCTGGTTGAAGTTCATCCACTCGATCGCCTCCGGCGGCGTGCTCGCCGACGACATGGGTCTCGGCAAAACGGTGCAAACCATCGCGCTGCTGCTCGCCGTCAAGCAGGACGAGAAGGCCGTCAAAGCGTTGATCGTCGCGCCCACCAGCGTGGTCACCAACTGGCAACGCGAGCTCGAGAAGTTCGCTCCTTCGCTCAAGGTCGCGCTGTGGCACGGCGCCGATCGCAAAGATCAAGCGGACGAGGTGCGCGAGAGTGAGGTCATCATCACGAGCTACGCGCTCTTGCGTCGCGATGAGGACTTCCTCACCACGCTGGACCTCACCTACGCCATCCTCGACGAGGCCCAGCACATCAAGAACCCGATGTCGGCGACGGCTGCAGCGGCGAAGAAGCTGCGAGCCAAACGGCGCTTGGCGCTGACGGGCACGCCGATCGAGAACCGCTTGAGCGAAATCTGGAGCATCTTCGATTTCGTTTCGCCCGGCCTACTCGGCGCGCTCGATCGCTTCGAGGCCAAATTCGCCCGCCCGATCGAACAGGGCGACTACAAGACGGCCCAGCGGCTACGCACCACCATCCATCCGTTCATTCTGCGCCGCACCAAGAACGAGGTGGCCAAGGATCTGCCGGAGAAACTCGAGACCGATCAGGTGTGCGATCTCACCGGCGAGCAACGCGTGGTCTACCAGGAGATCCTGCGCGAAGTTCGGGCGCAGGTGTTGGGAGAGGTCGAGAAGAACGGCATCGGCAAGAGCCAGATTCAGATCCTCGCCGGCCTCACGCGGCTACGCCAAGCCGCCTGCGATCCGCGCCTGCTTGGGCTTCCGCGCGACTACTCCGACGACGACTCGGGCAAGCTCGTCGCGCTGCGTGAGCTCTTGGCCAACGCCGTGGAAGGCGGGCACAAGGTGCTCGTTTTCAGCCAGTTCGTGCAGATGCTCAAGCTGGTGGAGAAGGCGATCAAGGAGGACGGCATCAAGTACGAGTACCTCGACGGCTCGACCAAGGACCGCGCCGAGCGCGTGGATCGCTTCCAAGGCGACCCGACCGTGGGCGCCTTCTTGATCAGCCTCAAGGCCGGCGGCACTGGGCTCAACCTCACCGCAGCAGACACCGTGATTCACTTCGATCCGTGGTGGAACCCGGCGGTGGAGCAGCAAGCCACCGACCGTGCTCACCGCATTGGGCAGAACAAGGTCGTCAGCGTCTACCGCTTGGTCGCCGCAGGGACGATCGAGGAGAAGATCCTGCAGCTCAAGGCCAAGAAGCGGGAGCTCGTCGCGAGCGTTCTTTCAGAGGACGCTGGCGGAGTGAAGAAGCTGACCAAACAGGACCTCGAGGAGTTGTTCTCGGTCGAGTAGCGCGGTCGGTCGAACGCCAGCGGGCGAAAGGCGCAAGCCTGCTGGCCGCCACGAACGAAAAAGGAGGTTGGGTCTTTGGCCCAACCTCCTCATCGTTTCCACCGAAGGTGGATGCAGCGGACAGAATGACTCGTGCCCTCTTCGAGAGAATCGGCCGAAGGCCCCGTTGAACCGTCGACTTTGGCATGAGTCATTTGTTGACTGGCGTCGCGACTACTCAGCCGTCGCTGCAAACCAGGCTTCAGCGATCGCGTAGAGCGTATCTTCGCTGGTGGAATCTCCCTCGGGAACGCCGTTGGCGGCGCCGAAGCTGTAAACGATGCGGCCGACCGGCACGCCCTTCACCAACACCGTGAAGGTGTCCTCGCCCAGCTCTTGAATGTTGTAGCTCGTCCCCTCGAAGGTGACCGTCTTGTTTGCAACGTCTGCGACCGCTGTACTCATGGGGCGGGTTCGTAGTCGAGCCTCACCGCGAAGGGAGAAAAAAGAGCGCAAGCTGCGTGCAGCTGGGCTCTACTGCGCGGCATGAAGCTCCGCACCTTGCCCGTTCTGCTCACCCTCGCCCTCGCAGCCTGTAGCCCCAGCGCAGAGGATGAGGCCAAGATGAAGGAGATGATGCAGCTCGAGGCCGACCAAGCAGCGCTGATTGAGAAGTCACCGATCGACTGCAAAAAGCTCGAGGGCGAGCTTGCCACCTTCAGCAAATCCACCGCCGACAAGCGCAAAGAAGTCAACGCTTGGTGGAACGGGCTGAGCAGCGGCAAAAGGGAGAAGCTCTTGGATTCGCACAAGGACGACAAATACAAACTCGCGATGGCGATGATGAAGGCCGTTCCCTGCCTCGACGCCATCAAGCAAGGGATGAAGGCGGGGGACTGAGCTCGCTAAACCGTGCGCGCGCCCGCTTCAGCGGCGCGCGCTCGACCGAGGGCGCTCCACCAATTCGGCCGCTTCGGCGCTGCGGTAGGTCGCCACGTCTTCGGTGTGGCCCTGCTCCTCCGCCGAACGCGCCATCAGCGCCCACACCCGTGCGCGCTCAGCGCCTGGCCGCGAAAGTGAGAGCGCGTCTTTGAGACAACGTTGCGCGGACGAGTAGTCCTTCGTCACGAGGTGCGCCTCGCCCAACTTGGCGCTGAACAAACCGACGACGTGAATCGGGTCGTCGAGCGTGCCTTCATCCAGATCTTTGCGCGCCAACTCGATGCCGCGCTTGAGCGCGGTCACAGCGCCGTGCGCGTCGCCCATTTTCAACCGTGCATGGGCGATCTGTTCAAGGAAGACCAGCGCGCTCGGCGTGTCCCCGCCTTGTTCCGCCTCGAGGATCAACTTCTCCACCTGGAGTTTCGCGCTCAAACTGCGAGGGTCCCGACCGACCTCCGGTGGGGTTGCCTCTTTCTTCGGCCGAGGCGTGAAGCTGTCGCGTTCGAGCGGAAGACCGCACTCACCACAAAAGCGAGAGAGCGGGCCATTAAGACCACCACAAGACTGGCACGGCCGAAGGGTCGTACGGCCCCACGAACGAGCATCCGATTGCGCGCGTTCGCCGGTGCGGTGAGCAACGATTTCGCGAAGCGCCTCGGCGAAGTCGGCGGCCGACGCGAAGCGGTCATCCGGCCGCTTTTGCATGGCCTTGATGATCACCTCGTCCAAACCGTAATGGACACGGTCTGGCGCGAGCTCCGCGATGTTCGGGATCGCCTCGGTCACGTGCTTCTCGAGCAGCTTCTGCGGGTCTTCGTCACGGAACGGCAGCGACCCGACCGTCATCTCGAAGAGGATGATGCCACACGCGTAGAGGTCGGTGCGCCCGTCGGTATCGAGCGCCATCGCCTGCTCCGGTGAGATGTACTCGGGCGTCCCGAAGACCGCGCCGTCGGGGGTCGAGAGATTGCGGCGCAGCTTGGCTAGACCGAAGTCCACCACCTTCACCAAGTCCCCACCGCCACGTTGAGGAAGCACCAAGATATTCGCCGGTTTTAAGTCACGGTGAACAACCGAAAGACCGTGCGCTTCATCCAAAGCGCTGAGGATCTGCAGCACGATGTCGAGCACTCGCGTAACCGGCTGGAGCGGTTCTTGCATCAGGATGATCTCGAGATCCTGACCGTCGAGCAGCTCCATCACGAAGTAGGGCCGACCGTCGGGGGCCTGGCCGAAGTCATAGACGCGAACGCAGTTTGGATGATTGAGCGCGCTTGCGGCGCGCGCCTCGTTCTTGAACCGCTCCACCATTGCGGGGTTCTGCACGAGACCCGCGCTCATCATTTTGATGGCCACCGAGCGGCCGAGGTTCGACTGCTCACCTCGGTACACGCGGCCCATCGACCCTTCAGCGATGAACTCGACTACGCGGTACCCGCCGGCGAGCGTGCGGCCGATGATGGGGTCACGCTCCGAAACCTCAGCGGCCACCAACTTGGCTCCGCACTCGGAACAAAAGGTGTCCGTGTCTTTCGCTGAACTTTTACAGTTGCTGCAAACAGCCATCGGAGAGCGGCAGCATAGCAACTAGGTCTGGCGTAAGGACAGCTATTCGCATGCGCGCTCACGAGTGCCACGATTTCTCGTCGAGAAGGCCCAGCGGCATCCACGCCCGAGGAAATTTGCAATATGAACACTCACATGCACCGCTGCTGCAGGGCTCATAGAAGATGGTCAGCGCGACAGGAATGACCGCGGCCCTCGCATCGAAGGGCAGCCAGCCTGCTGAACCGTCTGCGTTACGGCTCCGCGGGGGTTTGCTGTCCTTGATGCTGCTCGCGGCCTCGCCCCAAGCGCTCCACGCCCAAGAGTCGACACCGCTTGATCGATTTCAACCCTCGGTAACGGGCGACGCACAGGTCGCGGTGCCCGGCGCGTTCGTCGAAGGTTGGCTGCGGACCACCTTCGCGGCGTGGTTCAGCTACGCCAATTCACCTTTGGTGCTGGCGGATGGCGCGAGCCAAGACACGCTCCGGCGCGTCGTCGAGCACCAGCTGGTCGTGCGGGTGCAAGCGGCAGTGGCGCTGGTAGAACGAGTTCTCGTTCACGTGGACGTGCCGGTGACGGTGTTAGCGCAAGGTGAGCCGCTCTCGAGTCTGGCCAAGTCCGAAGCGTTTGGCGAGCCAGCCTCTGCGGCGATGGAAGATCTTCGCCTCGGTGGCCGCTTCGCCATGCTCAAGCCCGACGGCTGGCTGCCGGGGGCGAGCTTCGGATTGTGGCTCTTTCTGCCAACCGGCCGCGACGACTCGTACACCTCCGCAGGCAGCGTCCGCGCTGCGCCGCACGTCTCCCTCGGAGCCACCTGGGGCCCGGTGACCTGGACCACCGCGGTTGGCCGGACGTTCTACCCGAACGCAGCCCGCACCGCTGAAGGCGGCCTGCTAGGAAGCGACGTAACGCTGGGATTTGGCGCCGCGGTCGAGGTGGATCGGTTTCACTTCGGCGCGGAGACGAACCTCAACGTTCGAACCGACGAGCCGGTCCCGAGCGCACCGCGAACCGTAAGCGGGGAAGCTCTCGCGTCCGCCCGCGCCGACGTTGGCCCCCTCACCTTCTCCCTCGCGGGCGGGCCTGGCTTGGGGCAAGCCCCGGGCACGCCGACGTTCCGTATTTTGTCGGGCATCGCGCTTTCCTACGACCCGGTGGAAGCGCCCAAACCGCCGCCCGACCCGGCGCCAAAGCCCGCCGAGGTTGCCTCGACGAAGCCCGCAAAAGAGCCCAGCGAAGCCGCGACGCGCGCTCTCGCTCAGCTCGAAGCGCAGGTCGCAACCGCGAGGCCGCTCAATGAACCTGCATCCGGCGCATCCGACCGCGACGGCGACTCCGTGTTTGATGCGGTTGATCCCTGCCCCGAGGTCGCCGGTCCGGTGCGCGGTTCTCCTGCGACCGACGGCTGCCCGCTCGATGGCGACAAAGACGGCGTAGCTGACCTCGAGGACGCCTGCCCCCAGGTCGGCGGGTCGCGTTCGGCGGACCCGAAACAAAATGGCTGCCCGACTTCGGTGCGCGTCGAGGGAGACCGACTCGCGCTGATGAGTCCGATCTTGTTCGAGACCAATAGCGCAACCATCGCAGCCGACTCGCTGCCGCTGCTCGAACAAATCGTCAAGACGCTGCAAGGCGAACCAAGCATCTTGCGCGTGGCTGTCGACGGGCACACCGACAATCGCGGTCTTCCGCGACGCAACTTGGAGCTGTCCCGACTGCGCGCTGTCGCTGTGGTGCGCTGGCTCAACGAGCATGGCGTCGATCCGCTGCGCACCGAGGCGCGCGGATTCGGTGCACGTGTCCCCATCGATACGAACAAGACCGAGGAAGGTCGGCTCAAGAACCGTCGCGTCGAGATCGTGATTCTCAAGCGCGCCACCGCGAACGCGCGTCAGGAGTCGCAATGACGCGTCTCAAGTTCCGCTTACGTACGCTGTGGCTGGCCACCGCCGGCGCAGTCGCGCTCGCGCCCTACCAAGCCGCGAGCGACGAGTACCCCGAGGAGGTGTTGCAGTGGGGCGTGTCCAAGGGGGACAGCTGCGAAGACATCGCCAAGGCCGTATACGGCAGCGCGCGGCACGCTCACCTCGTGACGCGATACAACCGCGTGGTCTGTACGCCGGGCGCGCCGCTCGAACCAGGCACCATCGTGTTGCCCGCTCACGTGAGCGAAGTGACGCGGGCGCGCCTCAGCTCGCTTGCGCCCGAGGTTCGACACAAGCCACCGGGTGGCGGTTGGGGCAGCGCGAGCGCGGGCCAAGGGCTCGCCGACAACAGCAGCGTGAACACACTGCAGAAGGCCAACGCCACCATCCAATTCCTGGATCAGACGCGCATCTTGTTGGCGGAGAACACCCTCGTCGTGATCTTTGGGACGGCTGCGCAAAGCACTGTGGGCCGCACTCCGAAGACGGTCGCGGCCGACGTATCAGTGGATGAAGGCGAGGTGAAAGCGGCCCTCGCCGCGCTGCGCGGCGAGCAAGAGACGATCGAGATCGACGTCGCCGGCGGCGCGCGGGTGAGCGCTGCATCGCGCGACACGGTGGTCGCGAAAAAGGGCGACCGGACCAACGTGTCGGTGTTCGACGGGAAGAGCAAGGTCACCTCGAACCGCCAATCGGTCGAGGTCGGGCGCGGCTTCGGCACGCGCTTCAAGAGAGGGCAAACGCCCGAACCAGCGCGCGAGCTGCCCAAGGCTCCAGCCTGGAAGGGCGAGCTACCGCGCATCACCTTGGCCGACTTCGGACAGGGCGTGCTCTCGACCTCGTGGGAACCAACCACCGACGCCGTGGCCTACCGCGTCGAGATCGCGACCGATCCTGAGTTTTGGCGGCTGCTGGCCCGCGAGGAAGTGGGTCCCGACGTCACCAACTTCCGCGCGGAGAACCTGCCTCCGGGCGACTACTTCGTGCGGGTGCGTGTGCTCGACAAGGACGACTTTCTCGGTTGGCCCACCGAGTCGCGCACCACCACGGTCGTGGGCGTGGCTTTTGGCGAGGGCGGCGGTCGGGTCGAAGCGGACGGCAAGCTCTTGCTCCACCCGTATGGGCAACTCGCGCTCTCGCAGAAGTCGGCGGCGATGGGCGTTTCGTTCGACGGCGGTAAGCCGCTGCCCGCCGCCGAGGTGATCGAATTCGGCCAACTCCGCCCCCAAACCATAGCGTTCAATCTGGGCGAATCCGCACAGAACTACGCGATCAACTACCTTGAGGTCGCCGCCCGTATCAACACCGTCGACGCGGGTCCGGCCGAGGCGTTACAAATCGAGTTCGAGGGCATCTCCGACACGGCGACGTTCTCGCGGGTGCAGCCGACGCTGCTGCTCATGGACGGTGAAAACGCAACCACGCGCGTCCCGTTGACCGCCGCGACCTTCGAGGCGGGCCACGCTCGCGTCAGCCTGCCGCGTCCCAAGGGCGCGCTCGCGGCGCTGGTCGTCGACGGTTGGAACCGCTCGCTTGGGAGTTGGCGAGCCGCCGACGTCGAAGCCCCAACGCCGAATCAAGGCCCTGGGCAACCAGCCTCAGCTCAGCGACCGCTCGGCCCGCTCGTACCGGTTTGGTCGGTCGACCCAGCCATCCCACGGCTTTGGGCGCCGACTGCGGAGAACGCGTTCTTCGTGTCGACGGCAGTAGAGCAACCGCTCGCGGGCTCCGGTTCGTTTCAAGGGCTGATTCAAGTGAGCGGCAATGTTGAAGCCCTCAGCCTCGAGGCCTCGGTGCGCAGCGAAGATTCGGTCGCTGGACGCTCCAGCAACGAGGTCGCATGGCTGGGTGGACGCTATCGCGTGCTCGAACTCTCGGACGGTAGTTTCGAGCTGGGACCCGCGCTTCGTTTCGGCATTCCAACGTCGGATCTCGGGCCGTCTTTCCAGGCGGAGCTCGGGGCCGCCGCCGGCGGTCGCGCTGGGATCTTCCGTTGGCTCGCCAGCATGACCTTCGATCTGGACGGAGCGCCCGCGGCCTATGCTTACGTGCCAGGGCTTGCACTCGGACTCATGGTCGAACCGCTGCGCTGGTTCCGCGCCTACGTTGCGCTCGACGGCTATGCGACCCAGGTGCCAAACACGGAGAGCAGCGCTGAACGCTTCGCGGGTGGGCTCTCGCTAGGCGCCGAGGCCGGCAAATGGGTCTTCGGCGCGGTCGGCGCGCGAGCCACACCGTTTGAATCGCCGGCGGCCGCGCTCAGTTTCTACGCGGCGTTGGGCGTACGTGCCGAGCCATGAGCAAGGACGAGCCGAAGGCAGGTCATTCGCTCACCGAGGCTCGCGTCGCGTCGCAAGCCGCGGCGGCTGCGCCCTTACCGATCACCAGCGCCGGCTTCGGAGATCTCCCTCAGCTATTCACGCTACCGAGCGCCGATCCCGGTGAGGACGTGCTCGGGCAGCTGCTCGACCAACGCTATCGAGTGACGCGCAAGATCGGCCAGGGCGGCATGGGGGCGGTGTACGTCGCAACGCATGTAAGCCTCGGCGTCGACGTCGCGGTCAAAGTGCTGCACGCCGGCTTGGCGACCGGCGATGAGCACAAGCGGCGCTTTTGGCGAGAGGCCCGCGCAGCGAGCTCGCTCGACCACCCGAACATCGTGCGCGTGCTCGACTTCGTCTCGGGCCCACCGACCTTCTTGGTGATGGAGCTACTCGACGGTCGAAACCTGGCCGACTTCATCGACGACCACGCCGACCTCCCCTCGCTTTCCGACGTGCGCGAGCTCTGCTGCCAACTGCTCGACGGCCTCGAGGCGGCCCACGCGATCGGCATCGTGCATCGGGATTTGAAGCCCGATAACGTCTTCATCAGCCGCGTCGCCGGGCCGGGCCTTGGTTGCGTCAAGCTGGTCGACTTCGGCTTGGCCCACGTCGAGGTCAGCTCCGATCCCAACACGCTGACGATGACCAGCCACGTCGCGGGTACGCCTTCCTATATGAGCCCCGAGCAGTGTCGCAGCTTGGTCGTCGGACCGAGCACGGACCTCTACGCGTTCGGCTGCATCTTGACCGAGCTCTTGCAACGAGAGCCGCCGTTCGCTTCGAGCAACCAGGTTGATCTGATGGCCAAGCATCTGTTCGCGCCGCCCCCCGCGCTCAAGCGACCCACGCACGCCGAGCCGGTCCCTCCGCTGCTCGAACGGTTGCGGCTCGACCTGCTCGCAAAGGACGCCGACAACCGTCCGCAGAGCGCTCGTGAGACCAAAGAACGCCTGCTGATCGCCCTCGATCCTGCGCGTGCAGCGCAGCTGCTTCCGGAGCGCTCGCAGCCGCTCCACCGCTCGCGCGAGGAGCGCGTTCCGCAATGGACCGATCCAGCGCCGCCACGCGACCAAGCGACGCGAGCCATGGTGACCCAACGGCTCAATGTCTTCTCGACGCCGCTCTCGGAGACCCAGCAGCTGGCCTTGCAGAGCTTGGGCTTTTCGCTGGTAGAGCAAGGTGCTGAACCAGGGATCAACCTGCTCTCGGCGGCCTCGATGGACGAGCTCCTCAACAAAGTCGCGGAAAAGCGCACAAGCGGCCCCGTGCTCTGCGTCGCCGACCCGAGCGCCGAGCAGCTGCGCAGTTTGATCGCCGCGGGGGCAGCCGACGTGGCTAGCAGCAAGGAAGGCTTTGATGGCCTCACCAAGAAGCTACTTCGGCTCGCGCGAAGGCACCGCTGATGCGCGTTACGACCAAGGCGGTACTACTTTTTGGCGTGGTGGCGCTGGTACCGGCGGTGCTGCCGCTTCCGATCGTGTTGCCCAACTACGCCGACGCCCTGCTGGTAGCCGCGCAGAACGAGCAGCTGCTAGTCGCAAAGGAGGCGCAGTCGGCCGTGGACGATCATCTGGGGCGAGCGCTGGAAGACGGCCGCATGCTGGCCGCGGTGTTCTCGCAAGCGTCACGCGTTGACCCCGATCAGGGCGCCCAAGCGGTGAAGCTCAGCTTCGACGCACAACGCAGCTTTGACGTCGCGCGGTTGGTGGTGCTTCGCGGTGACACGCCGCGAAGCACGCTGTTTGCGAAGGCGGGCGCAGACAAAGCTGCAGCGCCCGAGGCGGTGGTCACGCTGCTGAAGGCCGCCGATGAACAGCCTTACGTCGCCGAGTTCTTGGATTCGAAGCGGCTTGTGTTGGTGTTTGCGCTCGAACGCACCAGCGCATCCGCGCCGAAAGGCTACTTGGTGCTGCCTCTTTATTTGCAGCCCATCGAGCTGGCGCTCGAGTCGCATGCGGCGCTTCGCCTGAAAGACGGCGCTGAGTTGTTCGTGGTCGACGGCGAGCGCAAGTTGGTCGCGGCTCCTCCCCAAAACATGCGCGCGCGACGCAAAGACGTCGGCGAGCTATGCACGCTATCCCTCCTTTCGGGGCTACCGAGCGGGCCGCCGGTAGGCGTGAGCGGGGTCTGCAACGAGAACGGTGGCGTGGTCGGCGCCGTTCAAACCACCGCCAACCTGCAGTGGGCAGTGGTGATCGCCCAACCGAAGGCCTTGGTCCTGAGCGAATACGAGGCCACCCGGCGCGTGCTCGTGTTTGCAGCGCTCGGCTCGGCCGCCGTCGCGATGCTGCTCGCTCTGCTCGCGGGCCGAGGCGTTACGCGGCCGGTCCTGCGTTTGGTCGATCAAGCTCGTCGCATTGGCGCGCGCGGCTGGGAAAGGCTGTTGCCGCACAGCGGACGCAGCGACGAACTCGGTGAGCTCGAGACCGAGCTCTTGGCCGCCGGCAACGGGCTCGCTGCGCAAGAGAAGCAGCTCGCTCGCGAGGCGCGGGTGCGCTCGGATCTATCGCGGTTTCTCAGCCCGGAGCTGGTTGAGCGGGCCGTCAGCGGCGAGCTCGACATGCGCCTCGGCGGCAAACGCCAGGAGATCTCGGTGCTGTTCGCCGACGTGGTGGCCTTTACGCCGCTCGCCGAGAAGCGCCCCGCCGAAGAGACGGTGGCCATCCTCAACGAGCTGTTCGGGTTGCTCACCGAGATCGTGTTTCGGCACGGAGGCTTTGTCGACAAGTTCATCGGGGACGCGGTGATGGCGGTATTTGGCGCGCCCGATGAGCTCGCCGACCACGCCGACAAAGCGCTCGCTTGCGCCGAGGACATGATGCGCTTCCTGGAGGTAGCCGCGGCAAACTTCGAGCAGACGCACAAGGTCAGCCTGCGCCTGTCGATCGGCGTCAACTCGGGCGAAGCTGTGGTCGGCAACATCGGCTCGGAGCGCCGCATGGACTACACGGCGATCGGCGACGTGGTGAACGTGGCTGCACGCCTGGAGACCTTGGCGCAGCCCAACCAGGTGCTCGTCGGAGAAGGCACTCGCAGCCGCACGCAAGCAGCCTTCGAGCTACGCAAGCTCGGCAGTCGGCGGCTGGTTGGCCGCGAGGACGAGACGGTGGTGTACGAGCTCGTGGTCTGAAGCAGCTTTCGCTCGCAGTTCGTCGGTTTCAGCGCAGGAAATTCCAGCCCCTGAACAGCCTGCTAGTCATGGCCATCACTTCGTGTTAACTGCGCGCAGCCTTCCGTCGCGAAAGACGTGAGGAAAACGACTTTCACCCGGCCTCCAGAGCGAGCGTCGGGTCCATGAACATCGAGGAGAATCGCCCAACATGAGCGTCGGAAAGATCAGCCAGGTCATCGGCCCAGTCGTGGACGTCGACTTTCCCCCTGGGAAGCTTCCGCGCATCCTCAATGCGTTGACCATCGCGTCCAAAGACTCCGGTGACGATCTCGTGCTCGAGGTCGCTCAGCATCTTGGAGAGTCCACGGTTCGCGCAATCGCGATGGATTCAACGGATGGTTTGGTTCGCGGGACGGCCGTCACGGACACAGGCAGCCCCATCATGATGCCGGTCGGCGAGAAGTGCCTCGGCCGCATCCTCAACGTCGTCGGTAAGCCGGTGGATGAAGCCGGGCCGATCGGCGCTTCAAAGTTTTTGCCGATTCACCGTGACCCGCCGAAGTTCACGGATCAGTCCACCAAGGTCCAGGTCTTCGAGACCGGCATCAAGGTCGTGGATCTGCTCGCTCCTTACCGCAAAGGCGGCAAAATCGGCCTCTTCGGCGGCGCCGGCGTCGGTAAGACGGTGTTCATCCTCGAGCTCATCAACAACGTCGCCAAGAAGCACGGCGGCGTGTCGGTGTTCGCCGGAGTCGGTGAGCGCACCCGTGAAGGCAATGACCTTTTCCTCGAAATGACGGAAGGCAAGCTGGAGACCGGTGAGTCCGTTATCTCCAAGTGCGCCCTCGTGTTCGGCCAGATGAATGAGCCGCCGGGAGCCCGCGCCCGCGTCGCTCTCTCGGCCCTCACCGTCGCTGAGTACTTCCGCGATGAAGAAGGTCAGGACGTCATGCTCTTCGTCGACAACGTCTTCCGCTTCACCCAGGCAGGTTCGGAAGTGTCGGCGCTCCTCGGCCGCATCCCCAGCGCCGTCGGTTACCAACCCACCCTCTCGACCGAGATGGGCGCTCTTCAGGAGCGCATCACCTCCACCAACAAGGGCTCGGTTACCAGCGTGCAAGCCATCTACGTGCCCGCCGACGACTTGACCGATCCGGCGCCCGCGACGACGTTCGCCCACTTGGACGCCACCACGGTGCTCTCGCGCGCCATCTCCGAGCTCGGCATCTACCCCGCCGTGGATCCGCTGGACTCCTCGTCCACCATGCTCGATCCGCAGATCATCGGTGAGAAGCACTACAAGATCGCACGCGCCGTTCAGCAGACGCTGCAGCGTTACAAGGATCTGCAGGACATCATCGCCATCCTCGGTATGGACGAGCTCTCGGAGGAGGACCGTCAGGTCGTCTCCCGTGCTCGTAAGGTGCAGCGCTTCTTGTCGCAGCCCTTCTTCGTTGCCGCGCAGTTCACCGGCCGTGAAGGCAAGTTCGTCGCCCTCGAGGAGACCGTTGCAGGCTTCGAAGAGATCATCGACGGCAAGCTGGACCACATCTCCGAGCAAGACTTCTACATGGCGGGCGACATCAATGAGGTGAAGGCCCGACACGCTGAAGGCGAGAAGAAGAGCAAGAAGTCCTGATCATGGCCGACGCGATCAAACTCGAAATCGTCACTCCCACCGGCGTGGAGTTCTCTCGGGACGTGCTGGATGTGAGCGCGCCCACGGTCGACGGGGAGATCGGCATTCTACCGGGCCACTTACCGCTTCTGGCTGCTGTCAGGACGGGAGTGGCTACGGTCAAGCCGGCTGGTGGAGAGAAGGAGGCGCTTCGTTTCGCCGTGTTCCACGGTGTTTTCGAGGTCGCCAACGACAAAGCTCTGCTGCTCACGGAGCGCTTCCTCCGCAAGGAGGACGTTGAGGTGGTCACCGTGCGCGCTCGCTTCAAAGAGGTGGACGAGGAGCTGCTTGCCTGGTCCGGAGAGCTGGACAGTCCGGAGCGGTTCGCGCTGATCGAGGAAGAGCAGTGGCTCGCCGCCCAGCTCGAGCTGATCGGCGATCCGCCGGCTCCGGCCACCCGCGAGGTCACTCGCTTCCAGGCCAAAGAAGTCGAGTGGACGCCTCCGCAAGAGGCCGAGTCCGAAGAGTCCGAGCCCTCGTGACGTCGCGGGGCTAAGCTCCAGCGCGCGTGATACCTCCCGATACCCTCGCCCGCCTCAAGGAGAGAACCGACATCGTCTCGCTGATTGGCGAGACGGTGCGTCTCACTCGACGCGGGCGAAGCTTTACCGGGTTGTGTCCCTTTCACAAGGAGAAGAGCCCGAGCTTCCACGTTCACCCGGAGCGCGGCTTTTTCCACTGTTTCGGCTGCCAAGAGAGCGGTAGCGCGATCGACTTCGTGATGAAGACCAGCGGCCTCGAGTTCATCGAGGCCGTGCGCTATCTCGCTGCCAAAGTCGGCGTCGAGATCGAGGAGGTCGACAGCCGCGAGCGTCAGAAGTCGCGCTCTGAGCGTGACGAAGTGTTCGCCGCGTTGCAGCTCGCGGCGACCTACTTCGAAGGTTGCTTGGGTCGCGGAGAACTGAGCGGTCAGCGTCATGCGCTCGCCCCTTTGGCGGTGGAAGAGCTCAGGAAGCGCGGGATGCCGGCCGAAGCGCTAGCGGCGGATCCCCCGGAAGAAGCTCGCGCTTGGGCCACCGCATTGGCCGAGTTTCGGCTCGGATACGCGCCGGCCAACTGGGATGCGTTGGCGAAGCACCTCGCCCAACAGGGCATTCGGCCGGCGATCGGTGAGCGAGCCGGCCTGCTGGTGACCGGCCAACGTGGTCACTACGACCGCTTTCGACACCGGCTGATGTTCGCCGTCGTCGACACCATGGGGCGCGTGATCGCCTTCTCCGGGCGCGCCCTGAGAGCCCCCACTCGCGAGGAGGCCAGCGCAGCCGGTGGCTCGCTTCCGAGCTACGACGGGGAGGCTCCGGCGAAGTACATCAACAGCCCAGAGAGCATCGTCTACAAGAAGGGCGAACAACTATTCGGCCTGTTTCAGGCGAAACAAGGCATCCGCGCGCGCGGAGAGGCCTTGCTGGTGGAAGGCAACTTCGACGTCGTGACGCTGCACGCCGCAGGCTTCACTCACGCGACAGCACCGCTCGGGACGGCCTTCACCAGCGAGCAAGCCAAGCTACTGAAGCGCTTTGGGCCCAAGGTCGTGGTTGCCTTCGATGGTGACGCTGCAGGCAAGAAGGCCACCCGTGGTTCACGAGTGGCGCTGCGTGAGGGCGCGCTCGACGCGCGGGTTGCGACCATGCCGCCTGGCATGGACCCCGACGCCTTTCTACGCAGTGAGGGCCCGGCAAAGTTTGAGGCCTTGCTCACGCGTGCGCTGCCACTGCTGGAGTACCTGATCAATGACGCACTCGATGGCGACAACTTCGGCGGAGCTTCGATGACCGAGCGCGTCGCACGCGTTCGTGCCGTTACCGAGATCCTGCGCGATGAACCAGATCCCAACTTGCGCCTGATGGCGAAACGCTTCGCCGATCAGCTCTCCAGCAAGCTGGTGGTTGGCAACGCCCCGGCCGAAGACCTGCTCGAGCTCGAACGCTTGGTGGACAGCGCTTTCCGTACGCCGCCCGAACGGCCGACCCAAACCAAACCAGTCCACAAGGGTCCGCCGTTGGATCGGGTCTCGGTGGCCATCGTCGGTGCGTTGCTCGACTTCCCTGAGCTACTGAACGACGAGGAGCTCGAGGCCGAACTCGCGGCGCTGCAAGGGGACGCGGCCATGGCCATTGTTGCCATTAGGCAACAATTAGTTGTCTCAGGAGCAACCCGTCAGGCCAACAGCGATTTTCTTGCGACTCTGCCGCTTTCGATCCAAACCTTCGCAACTGGACGCTTCGCTTCACCGCTTTTCAATGATGCTCCTTCGGCGCGTGCCGAGCTTATGGAAAACATTAAGAAACTTAAAGATTTAGCCTGTCGTCAGCAGAACGATATCGCCAGAGAAGCCCTAGAAAAATCCGCGTCGGCGGACGATGAGTTTGCTCTCCTCCGAGAGATTCAACATCGAGCGAGAAGGAAACACGGACTTCCCGGGAGCTAGCCCGCTCTGGGGGCCTCCGTCCTTCTTTTAAGGAATCGCCTGGAACGGAGTGGGCCTTTGGTGGAAGTTCTGCTAGAGCGGCTGATTCTCAAACCGTGCGGTGTTTGGGCCTGATTCAGCTCATAACCACTGCACATCGCAACTTCGCTTATTGACACGGGTCACCGCCGCTAGGCGCTGGCCAAACCAACAACCGGGATGACTGAGTGAACCTTCACCCAGCCCTTCCGGATGAACCAGTCGACGGTCGACGTGCCTTCTGGCACTTCGGGCGTCGGCCCCAGATACGACGGTGCCCTGGCGGCACTTCTTGGAGTGAGACGGATGGCGACGAAGGCCAAGCAGGCTTCCAGCGGTCGAGCAGCTTCCAGTCGGGCTGCTTCCAGCGGTCGGGCGGTTCCGCCGGCTCGTGCAGGTGCAGCAAAGAAGCCCCAGCCTGCCGGTAAGCCGGCTGCCGCGAAGCGTGCGGCGGCGCGCCCGGAGGAGGACGAGGACGAGGACGTCGTTGTCGCCAAGCCGAAGGCCAAGGCCGCCAAAGCGGACGCCAAGGGGGCAAACGGCAAGCCGCTGCGCAAAGAGCGCCCGATCGCGGCCGATGACGGGGAAGACGGTGGCAGTGAGCCGCCCCCCGACGGAGATTTCGACGAATTCGATGAGGCGCCTCAAGCTCGCGGCAGCGGCAAGGGTCTCGACAAGGGGTCGGATGGAGCCAAGAGCAAAGGCTTCATGTCGTACGACGAGGTCAGTGAGTCCCTGCCTGGGGACGCACCGGACCAGATCGACGACGTAGTCGGCGCGCTCGGCGACGAAGATATCGAGATCGTCGACGGCGCTACGCAGGTCAAGATCGCTCCCAAGCGCATCGCCGACGAAGAGGCAGGCGACAAAAAGCTCGCAATCGCCAACGAGCGTGAGGAGGAGGACTACGATCAGTACTCGAAGTCCAATGACCCCGTTCGCATGTACCTGCGCAAGATGGGCAGCGTTTCGCTGCTCACGCGCGAAGGCGAAGTGGAGATCGCCAAGCGCATCGAGTCTGGAGAGATGCGGGTCAATGCCGCCATCCTCGACTCGCCGATCGCCGTCCGCGAAATCATTGATCTCGGCGAGAAGCTCCGCAAACACAAGATCCGCGTAAAGGACCTGATCAAGGACGCCGAGGCGGATGACCAAGAGTTCGACGAGGAGGAGGCGGACCGCCGCATCATCCGTCTGATCGACAAGGTCAAGCGGCTGGACAAGCGCAAGCAGGACCTGTTCGAGGAGCGCAAGACCGAGAAGGACAGCCGCAAGAAGGCGATCGACGCGGAGCTGCAAGAAGCCACCGCCGACATGGTCACCACGCTCGAGGAGATGCGGCTCAACAAGAAGACGATCGACAAGATCGTCCAAAAGCTGAAGTCGATCATCCTCAAGGTCGAGCGCGCCGAAGCAGGCGCCAGCGACATCGAGCGCAAGACCGGTCTCACCAAGGAAGAGATCAAGCGGGAGCTCGGCAAGGTCCGCGGCAACCGTCCGCTCGAGCTCCGGCTCGCCAAAAAGCTAGGCGTCACGCGCGAGGATTTGGACGCGCTCGAGGCCACGCTCAAGCAGGCTCAAAAGGGCGTCAAACGCGTCGAAGAAGAGCTCAACATCGACGTCGAGGCGATCCGCGCAACCTACGAAGCGATTCGTTCGGGCGAGCGCACCGCTGAGAAGGCCAAAGCCGAGTTGGTTGAAGCCAACCTTCGTCTCGTCGTGTCGATCGCCAAGAAGTACACGAACCGCGGCCTGCAGTTCCTCGACCTGATCCAAGAGGGCAACATCGGTCTGATGAAGGCCGTGGACAAGTTCGAGTACAAGCGCGGCTACAAGTTCTCGACCTACGCGACCTGGTGGATTCGGCAGGCGATCACGCGAGCGATCGCGGATCAGGCCCGCACCATCCGCATCCCGGTCCACATGATCGAGACCATCAACAAGCTGATCCGAACCTCGCGTTACCTGGTTCAGGAGTACGGCCGTGAGCCCACTCCCGAAGAGATCGCCGAGAAGATGGAGCTGCCGCTCGACAAGGTGCGCAAGGTCCTCAAGATCGCCAAGGAGCCCATCAGCCTCGAGACGCCGATCGGTGAAGAGGAAGATTCACATCTCGGTGACTTCATCGAGGACAAGAGCGTGGTGTCGCCGCAAGAAGCGGTGATCAACATGAACTTGGCCGAGCAGACTCGCAAGGTGCTCAAGACCTTGACTCCCCGCGAGGAGAAGGTCCTGCGCATGCGCTTCGGCATCGGTGAAAAGAGCGACCACACGCTCGAAGAGGTCGGCCAAGACTTCGAGGTCACCCGCGAGCGCATCCGTCAAATCGAGGCGAAGGCGTTGCGCAAGCTGCGCCACCCGAGCCGCTCCAAGCAGCTCAAGTCCTTCATCGACAACTGAGCATCATGTCGAGACCTCGCGCGGTCGCGATTTCTCTCTTACTGGGCGCCACCGCGTTGAGTGGTGGCGCCTGCGGTAAGACGATGACAAGCGCCGATTGCGAGCGCGTGGGGGGGCATCTGCGCGCCGTTTGGGACAGCGAGGCGGGCCTGGCGTTGCCGGCTGACGTGCCGAAGAGCGAGCGCGCCCAGAACGCAATTCGCTCCGAAGGCGAGAAGATGCAGAACGAGTGGCTCGCCCAGTGCCGCCGCGAGCTCGAAGGCCGCAAAGTGGATCAGAAGGAAGTGGACTGCCTGATGGCCGCCAAAACGGTCGCCGCGATTCAGAGCTGCGCTTCGGCGAAGTAGCCCACCAGCAGTCGGCCCGGCGGGCTGCAGCTCAGTTGAGCAGGTCCTTGTCGGACTTTCCGCCCTTGATTACGCGCAGACCAGCGGGGTTCGGCTTCTTCTCCCGCACGATCGCCGCACGAATCCCACGCAGAGACTCCGACTGGCTCTGCAGGCGCCGGAACTTCCACTGCAGGTAGAAGCGACGCAGCGGCGAGCCATCCGCCAGCAAGTAGCCGGCGAGCATGCCGCCGAACGGTGAAACGAGCCCCTCGCGACGCACTTCGTTGGCGAGGATGTAGAGCACGTTCATCACCAACACGAACGCGATGAAGCCCATGCCGGAGACGGGCAGTACGAAGAAGAGGCGCAGTTGGCGGTCCTTGAAGGACAAGCCCCAGGCGACCGCGATCGCGTCGATCACACCGAGCCCACCGTAGAACGTGGCTTGATGCAGGTTGGAAATCAGCAGCCCAACCACAACCTGGAGCAGACTGGCGAACACCCCGCTGACCAGCAAAAACACGCCAAATCGCCGCGGCCCCCAAGACTCCTCGAGGCTGCTGCCCAAAAAGTAGAGGCCCATCAAGGTGGTGAGCAGATGGCCCACCGAGCCTGGCCCCGAGGGCTGGTGCACCATGAAGCTCGTCAGCAGGCGCCAAACCTCACCGCCCTTGAGGATCTGGTCGCTGCCGGTCAGCAGCGAGAAGATGTCGACACCGCCGCCGGCCCAGTTGATTCCCGTCGCGAAGAAGATCCACAGCGCCGAGACCACGACCATGGCCGCAATCAAAACCTTCTTGGGCTTGGGTAAGCCGAACGTGAGCTGTTCCGACATGTTGGATCTTTCGGCACGATCGACCCGTGCGCGAAAGGGCATTGTGGCACGGTCACCCCGAGCCGCGAGTCATTTCCACCCGCGGCTCGGTTAGGGCCTGGCCGGCAACAAGACCGCCTCGAGCACCAAGTCGAGGGTTGGCCGAGCGAGCGTTGGCTCGATCCAGGCCGCGCCGCTGCTGCGCAGCCGCGCCCGTGCACCCTCGCTGCCGTTGGGCGGCACCACGGCGATCGCGACAAGGCCGCTCTCACGTACGACCAGCGCGGTCTCGATATCGGGCCCAACCTGGGCTGCCAGGACGCCGCGCTCGAACAGGGCTCGCTCCAAGACCGACGGGTCTTCGCCTGACGGATCGAGCAGGACCACCAGCGCCTTGTGACCGAGCCGCTCGGCCCGCGCCTGCGCGGAGATCTCCGAACGCTTGCGGCTCCCCTCGCCTGCTTGGCGGGCACGCTGGATCATGCCTGCGGCCAGCGTCGCGTTGCTCTCGGGATCGATCAGGATGAAGGCGCCGGTGCTGCGGTTGTCCGCATAGCGATCGAACGCCAGCGGCTGCACGGTGCTGAGCCTAACGCTGCCGATGTCGTTGGCCGAAAGTTCTTGGGCAGGCCGCTCAGCCAGCGTCTCGAGGTCCACCTTGCCGAGCACCTCCTCGACGTGGGCGGCGAGCGAGCGAGCGCCGCATTTGAGCCAATAGCGCCTGCCAACCAAAAGCGGGGCATCGTCGAGCCAGACCAACGAAGCCTCGAAGCTCGAGGCCACCTCCGGGACGTGCGACGCAAGCGCCAACAGGTCCCCTCGCCCAACGTCCACGTCTTCGGTGAGCGCTACAGCGACCGAGAGCGGCGCGCGCGCCGAGCTCAGATCACCGCTCAGCGTGGTGATGCTGGCCACCACCGAGGACCGCCGCGACGGGAAGATGGTCACCGCGTCTCCCACCCGCAGCGTGCCGGAGAGCACCCTGCCCGCGAGCAAGCGTTGGTCGATCGACGGCCGCAGCACCTGCTGCACGAGATAACGGAGCGGAGCCTGTTGCGCGCGATGACGATGAGGCAGCGCCTCGAGCCACGACAGAAGCGAGGTTTGCTGCCAGGGCAGATTGGCGCTCGGCCCAATCACGCAATCGCCTTTGGTGGCGGAGATCGGGAAACACTGCAGCTGCTCGAAACCGAGCCCAGCGGTAAGCGAGGAGAGCTCCTGCGCGAGCTGCTCGAAGCGCTCACGGCTGTAGCCCACGAGATCCATCTTGTTGATGGCTACCGCGAGGTACGGGATGCCGAAGAGCCCAGCGATCATCGCGTGACGCCGCGTCTGCGGCTGCACGCCGAGGCGCGCATCAACGAGAATGACGGCGGCATCGGCGGTCGACGCCCCGGTGGCCATGTTGCGGGTGTACTGCACGTGGCCGGGCGTATCCGCGACGATCACTTTGCGCTTTTTCGTCGTGAAGTAGCGGTACGCGACATCGATGGTGATGCCTTGTTCACGCTCGGCGAGCAGCCCGTCGGTGAACAGCGAGAAGTCGATCTCTTGGTCTTTGCCAGCACGTTTGACCGCCGCGACTTGGTCCTCAGGAAGGCAGTCACAGTCGTAAAGAAGCCGGCCAATCAGCGTCGACTTTCCGTCATCCACCGAGCCCACGACGGCGAGCCGCAAGAGCTCACGTTCACTTTCGGCGAACGCGACGGGAGCGTTCTCAAACATGGCGTTGGGCTGCATCAGAAGTACCCTTCTCGCTTCTTCGATTCCATCGAACCGTCTTCATCGAAATCGATCAGGCGGCCGGCGCGTTCGGACTTTTTGCTGGCCAACATCTCGCGAAGGATGCCAGCGACGTCGGTGGCCTCCGACTCCACTGCGCCGGAGAGCGGGTAACACCCCAGCGTGCGAAAACGCACCACCCGCCGGCTCGGCTGTTCACCGCTGCGCAGGCGCATGCGTTCATCGTCCACCATGATCCAGGTTCCGGAGCGGCTGACGACAGGCCGTTCTGCGGCGAAATAGAGCGGAACCACCGGGATTTGCTCGCGCAGGATGTAGAGCCAAACGTCGAGTTCGGTCCAGTTCGACATCGGGAAGACGCGCATGCTTTGACCGGCAGCTACACGGCCGTTGTACAGCTCCCAAAGCTCCGGCCGCTGCCGGCGCGGATCCCAAGCGCCCTGTGCGTCGCGAAAGGAGAACACACGCTCTTTGGCTCGCGAACGCTCCTCATCTCGCCGCGCTCCGCCGATCGCAGCGTCGAACTCGCCATGTTTGAGCGCCTCGAGCAGCGCCTGGGTTTTGGTCGCGTGGGTGTAGGCCTGACTCGAATGGTCGAACGGGTTGATGCCCTGCTCGAGCGCGCGCGTGTTGCGATGGACCAAGAGCGAGAGCCCATGCTCGCGAACGACCGCGTCGCGGAAGGCGTACATCTCGCGAAACTTCCACGTAGTGTCGATGTGCAGCAGCGGGAACGGAACCTTCAGTGGGAAGAAGGCCTTGCGCGCGAGGTGCAGCAGGACCTGCGAGTCTTTGCCGATGCTGTACATGAGCACCGGCTTCTGAAACTCGCTGGCCGTCTCTCGTAAGATCGCGATGGCCTCAGCCTCGAGCAGGTCCAAGTGGGTATGTCGTTCAACGTTCATGGCGTTACTCAAGCTGAAATCAAGTTGCTCCGACGGGCGCGCAGCCGGGCCCAGACGTGAAGACCGAGCGCAAACAGAAGGGCGCTGGACCAAGCCACGCTGCGCGGGACCCAACCGCTCGACGTCACCGTGACGGCGAGCCCAATCGTCACCAGCACCATGTCGACGCGCATGCAGATCGAGCTGAAGAGCGCGCGATTGACGCGCTTCATCAACCAACGCCCGCCGGCTAGACCGAGCAACACGAGGGGCAAAAAGGAGGCCGAAATGCCTGCGCTTTGCCAGGTGAGCGCACCGATCACCGCGTACACCCCCAACGTGAGCAACGACTCGAACACCCGCACGATAGCGAGGGCAGCGCGGAACTCGTCTTGCGCTAGCCCAAGGTTGTTGAAGTAGAGCGCGAGCGGCGGACCAGAGACGGTGGTGGTCGCGTAGAGCACGCCCAGACCAAAACCAAACGGAGGTCCGGAACGGGCGGCGGAACGAATCGGCCAGCGCCAAGCGAAGGACTGCAGGGCGATCACCGGCAACAGCACGACGTAGGTCCCCGCTTTGAGCAGCTGGGCCGAGATCACGCCGAAGAGGAACCCACCGACGATCACTCCAGGAACGAGTCCGAAGAGAATCGGCCTCACGTGTGGCCAGACCGCCCTTACCTGTCGACGGTTCAACCACAGCGAGACGCTGTTGAGCACGACCTCGAGCAGCACGAGCGCCGGGTTGAGCACGCGGCTCGCCACCATGGTGAGGCTGATCGGGACGACCACCGAGGAGAAGCCGTATCCGAGCGCACCGTTGACGCCGGCAGCCAAAGTAGCGGCCGCCAACAGCACGAGGAAAACCTGCAGCGACAGATCGAGTATCTCCATCGTCATCTCCTGTGCAGACCGCATTCGCGATGGGCCGCCGACTCCCACCACCAGCGGCCTGCGCGCTCGTCTTCATGGGGTCGAACCGCTCGGGTGCAGGGCGCACAGCCGATCGACGGGTAGCCGACATCGTGTAGGCGGTTATATGGCAGACGCTCCTCTTCGATAACGGCCCAAACCTCGGCGCGCGTCCAGGTGGCCAGCGGGCTGAACTTGACCAGACCGTTTTGCGCATCCCACTGCACAGTGGGCAGCTCATCGCGGGTCACGCTCTGCTCGCGCCGCATGCCCGTGATCCAGGCTCGCCGGCCTGCTAGGGCGCGCGACAGCGGCTCGACTTTGCGCAAGGAGCAGCACTCTTTGCGCGCCTCCAAACTCTCGCGGAAGGAGAAGAACCCTTTGCGGCGCACCAGCTCCTCAACCGCGAGATGGTTCGGAACCAGCGTCTCTAGCGATAGCCCAAAGCGCTCGACCACGGCCTGCATCACCTCGAAGGTCTCAGCCGGAAGTCGGCCGGTATCGATGGTGAAGACCTGAAGCGCACTCCCGCCGATCTGCTGCGCCGCCAGGTGCAGCAGCACGATGTCCTCCGGCCCGAAGCTCGTGGCGAGCACCGCCTGCGTGCCAAACCGCTCGAACGCGGCAGCTAGTACCTCTCGTGCTCCAGTTGGAGCGGCGCGCGAAGCGACCCACTCGCGATCGGCGGCAGGAGACAGGGGGTCGGGCTGCAGAACCATAGTGGATCTGCATCTATTATCACAGAATCAGGCCAAGGCTAGAACAACATCCAAGATAGCAGACGATCCAACGGGGAGTTCCGGCCCCAGCCTAAGCTCATAAGGCAAAGCAATAAATGCGAGCTGATCCCGCTGTCGACGAAAGCCCCACGGCGTCACAGCCATTCGACGGGTGGGTGGAATTCCAGTTGTCGAACATGTTGACGGGGTTTGGCGAATCGAAGTGGCCCACCGTTGCGCGGGGGTTGAACTGCGCTGAGCTCGTCCAGTTGTCGCAGGTGTCAGTGGTCGCCATGCCGTTCTGCGTCGAGCCGGTGATGATGTCGTGCTCCCCAATCGGCGGCATTTGCATGTACTCGTCACGCATCAGGTTCATCGCGATGCCGCTGCTATGCAGCGTGTTGACGCTGGAGGCCACAAGCTCGCCGAGGCTGTTGTACCAAGGGCCAGTACCAATGCGATCGCGCGCATTCATGTTCGACGTGCTGAGATAGGCACGCCAGGTCTTGTTACCAAGCGAGGCCGCCTGCGCAAGCTGTTGGCAGAACATGTCTGCACCGGAAATCCCCCCAAAATCGCCGGTCATATTGCCAACACTGCTGACGAAGAAGGACGTCAGATCCGAGGCGGGGAGAATACATTGACCCGCCGGGGTGCAAACCTCCGCAGGGGCGCAGTCCCCACAACTACCGTTGCAACCGTCGTCGCCGCAAACCTGGCTTCCACAATCCGCGACGCAACCGCCCGCGCCGCCATTCGCCGCGCTACCGCCGTTTGCCGCGCCACCGTTACCGCCATTGGCTGCGCCGCCGTTGCCGCCATTGGCCGCGCCGCCGTTGCCGCCATTGGCCGCGCCACCGTTGCCGCCATTGGCCGCGCCACCGTTACCGCCATTGGCCGCGCCACCATTACCGGCGGCGCCGTTCCCGGCCCCGCCGTTCGGACTCCCCCCGGCGTTTGAGCTGCCACCAGCCCCCGAATCACCGCAGGCGAGCACGCCCAACCCGAATACCCATGCAAGCGACGTTTTCATAACCCTCCGAGTGACCGCAGCCTCCAAAATAGCGGACGAGCCGACGGACCTACGCATGCGGCTCTTTACAGCGCGAAGCAGTACACACGCGCGGTACCACCAGTCGACGCTAAGCCAGCTGCGTCACAGCCATTCGATTGGTGGGTGGAGTTCCAGTTGTCGAACTCGTTGACCGGGTTGGGCGAGTCGAAATGACCCACCATCGCCTTCGGGTTGAACTTGGCCGCGCTGGTCCAATTGTCACACGTGTCCGCCGTAGCTCTGCCGTCTTGGGTCGACCCCGTGAGGATGTCGTGTTCCGAGATCGGCGGGGGCTCTCCGAGCTCGGTGAGCATGCGATCCATCGCGACGCCGTTGGCATGGAGAGACGCCACATCGGCCGCCACCACGAGTCCGGCAGCGTTGAACCAGGGCCCCGTACCAATGCGATCACGCGCATCCTCGCTCGAAGTGCTCAAGTAGGCGCGCCACGTTTTGTCGCCAAGCGACGCTGCCTCAGCCAACCCCTGGCAAAAGTTGTCCGCGCCCACGAGGCCGCCGAAGTCTCCAGAGCCGTTCCCTTCGCTGCTTACGAAGAAAGAGGTATCGCCGGATGGCGCAGCAATGCATTGACCTGCGCTGCTGCACACGTCCTCGGGCCCGCACACGCCACAGTTTCCGTCGCAACCGTCGGAGCCGCACATTTTGGTGCCACAATCCGGGGTGCAATTTCCCCCGCCGCCTTGATTCGCAGCGCCAGCAGCGCCAGCACCACCCTCGCTACCAGCGCCAACACCGCCCGCGCCACTGTTGCTGTTGCCCCCAGCGCTCGCGCCGCCGCCCCCCGTATTCGAGTTGCCACCGGCACTACTCGAGCCCGAGTCACCGCAAGCCAAGACGCCCATTCCAACGACCCAAGTAAGCAGCCACTTCATAATCTTCAAGGCTACCCACGAAACGGTCGCTTTGGCCATAGGGCGAATGCGTCGCACATCGGCTCATTCGCCCTACTAGGACCAGCCGAACGCGCGTGACCGCCCGTCAAGTGAGCACCATAGGCTCGATCTTGCTCGGCGGCACCGGCCCTGCGCCCAGCAGCTCAGCTTGAAAGCGAGCGTCCGCAAACCTCTCGCCGTGCGCGGCCTTGTGTGCGCTGCGCACCGCTTCGATCTCGAGCTGACCTTGCAGATACGAGAGCGCCTGCAGTCCGGAGCGCGCGTAGCGGACGGCTTGTCGCTCGGCCCACGGCAGCGGCATGCCGGTGGAAGCCACGAGAAAGTCGGCCACCCGCGCTCGCGTCCAACCCTGAGCGTGAAGACCGACATCAGCGAGCGCGCGCGCCGCGTGAATGGCGCGGCAGAAGAAGTGAAACAGCTGCTCGACCGGTCGATAGAAGCCGGCTCGCTGCATCTCAGACTCGGCGTACACAGCCCAGCCCTCGATCATCAGCTGCGGGATCCAAGCGTCGCGCAACACGCCACATTCGTCGGGAACCGAAAGCAGCCGCACCGGCGCAAGGCTCTTACCAAAGCGCAGTTGCCAGGCCCGGCTTTGCAAGAAATGCCCCGGCACGGCCTCGTGCACCGAGAGCGATTGAACGTTGGCGAGCGGATGCAGCGCTGGATCGAGCAGGACCGCACAAGCTCCGGGGGCATCGCCGCCAAAGAGCGGCGCCGGCCAGTTGGTGCAGGCCGAAAACTTCCGCCATAGCTCGGGCGACGGGCGAACCTCGCACTGGCACGGATCGGGGATGGTGAAGGTACCGCGCTCGCGGCAGAAGTCCTGCGCACGGGCGATCGCCGCCTGATACAGCGGGATGATGCCGTCTGCGCTCGCGGCCGTTGGCTTTAGCAGCGCCATCACCGTGGCCGTGGCGTCACCGAAGGAGCGCACGCTGGCTGGCGCGCCCGGGATGGTGGTCGCGAGCTGCGCCGCGAGCTCGGTCATCTGCGTGCGCGCGTCCGCGAGCTCGGCTTCGGCCCCTTGTTGCAGCGGACCAATGCCGGAGAGCCCCCACCAATCGGAGAGGCGCCGCTCATACTCGCGTTCACCCAACGCTACGACGTCGCGTGCCCCGGAAGACGGAGCTACCTCCTCGCGTAAAAACGCGACGAATGTCGCGACCTCTTTCGCCGCCGCCGCGGCCGAGACCGCGACCTCGGCGTGGTGCGGCGCGTGCTCGAAGGCCGTGCTCACGATCGCGAGCAGATCGGCTTCGGCCGTCGCAAGTTGCTGCGCCACCACCTCGACCACCGCCGTTGAGAATGCACGGCCTTCGCGTACGCCGGTTCGCAAGGCTTCGCGCGCAGCGTCCACAAACGCTGGCAACGCCGAAACTCGACCCGTCACGGTGCGGCGACTCACTTCGTCGTTCACGTGCGCTGCCGCGTGCGCCAGCATCATGATCGCGTAAGGCACCTCCTCGAGCGAAACCGCGGCGCGACCGCGATCGGCGGCCAGCACCGTCTCGCGCGCATGGGCTCGCAGCGCCCAAGCATCGAGGTGTTGCTCACGATCGAGCGGACCTTCGGCTTCCAGCGCCGCGAGCTTGCTGAGCACAGCTGCCGCCGCCCGACCTCGCTTGGTCGCTGCGGTGATCGATGGGTCGCGCAGCCGTCCGAACGGATCGGCGAGGCCCATCGTGCTGGCCTCCTCGGGCTCCGCTTCGACCCAGCTGTCGAAGAAGCGTTGCTTGAGGGCTGCAAATTCTGCGTCGCGCGCTGCGAGTCGGCTCACGAGGCGTAGGCTAGCCGTCGAACCGAGCAGGCCCAACCGCGCTCACGTCATGCTAGAAACCGCTCGTGATTTCACCGCGGTCCATCGACGGTCATAGCGCCCTCCCCTCGTCCCCGGAGGGCGCGTCGGTCACCGAGGCCGAACTTCCGCTGCGCTTCGAGGACATCACGCAAGACGCTCGCTTGCAGCTCGTGGCGTTGTTGCCGGGGCTCGGAGCCACCGGCTGGCGCGCGTTGATGAAAGAGCCGTACACCAAGACGATGCTTCGCAGCGGTATCGTGCCGCTCCTCACCCGCATTGTGATGGAGGCCGAAGACGGGCCATTCAGCGTGAACGGCTCGCTAGGCTATCGCGGCAGTTACGGCTTCTCCCATGTGCTCGCCGCGAACGGTGAGGTCGATCGGTTGCAGCTCGCGATGTGGCTCGAGGCCGAGCTGCCCATCGGCCGAACCTACGGCGCCGCTCCGCCCAACGCTGGCGAACGAACGCGCGCCGGCCGCGTCTACGCCGAACACACGCTCACCCGGCCGTTTGGTCCGAAGGAGGAGCGCCGCGTGCGGCGGTTGGAGGTCGAAGGGCTCGAGGCTGTGCCCGGCCAGGCGCTTCAGCCGATGGCCGTCGCCGACAACGCGCGCCTGCCACTGGGAGCAACGTTGCTCGATCCGGCGCCGCTGTTCGATAGCGCGACCACGGTCTTTGGCGTGGGCCACACCGACTCCAACCAACACGTCAATTCGCTGGTCTATGTGCGCCTGTTCGAAGAGGCCGCGCTGCGACGCTTTTCGCACCACGGCCAGCCCAGCGCACGGCTCTTGCGGCAGCTGCAGATCGGCTACCGCAAGCCGTGTTTCGCTGGGGAGAGCGTGCGCTTCGCGCTGCAGGCCTTCGAGCAGGGCGGCCGGCTCGGTGCCTGTGCGGCGCTGCTCCCGGCAACGGCTACCGCGCCCGAAGACGTCAGCCGTGCCCACGCTTTCGTCTCCGGCTGGTTCGACTGACCGCACCAATTTTTCCCGTTCAACCTTCGCGTAGTACGGTCCCGCCGATGAGGCGGCGGATGCAAACGGCGTGCTTCGCGGCGCTACTCGCGGTGAGCTGCGTTGGCGCGGGCAGCGAGCCCGAGGCTCGGAAAAAGCCGGCTATCGCCCAGGTTACCGACGAAAAAGTTGCCCCGGTTCCGCTGCGTCGGCTCACGCGCGAGGAGTACAACAACAGCGTGCGCGATCTTTTGGGCGACAACTCGCGCCCGGCGCTCGCCTTCCCGCCCGATGAGACCGTGGCCGGCTTCGAGAGCAACAACATCGCGCCGGTGACCGAACTGCTCGTGCAACGCTACATGGACGCCGCCGAAGAGCTGGCAGCGCGCGCGATGAGTCGCATCGATACGCTCGCGCCATGCAACAAGGACGCACAGCCGGAGGCCCGCGCGAGCGACTTCATCGAGCGCTTTGGTCGACTCGTATATCGACGTCCGCTCGAAGCGAAAGAACAGCAGGCGCTGCTCAGCGTCTATCGCGATAAGGCAGCGCAGGCGGGCTATACCGCGGGCATTCAACTGACGCTGGAGGTGATGCTGCAGTCCCCGCAGTTCCTGTATCGGCTCGAGCCGCAGGACGGAGCAGGCGCAAGCGCGCGCGCTTTGACCGGCTACGAGCTAGCGACGCGGCTTTCTTACTTCGTGTGGGCCTCCACGCCGGATCGCCAGCTGCTCGATGAGGCTGCGGCGGGCCGTCTCTCCGAGCCTGCGGACGTGGAGCGTGCGATGCGCAGGCTGCTGGCCGATGCGCGGGCCAAAGACGGCGTACGCAGCTTTCATCGCCAATGGTTGGGCCTGCGCGAGCTGGAGACCGAATCGAAGGACAACCAACTTTCGCCCTCCTTCACGCCCGAACTCAAAGCCGCAATGATCGAGGAGACGCTGCGTTTTGCGGCGCACACCGTGTTCGAAGACGGTGACACGGTGAGCAAGTTGTTCCGCTCGAAGCAGAGCTTCATCAACGCGCCGTTGGCCGCGCTTTACGGTGTGGAGGCGCCTCGCGAGGGCTTCGCCTTGGTGGAGCTGCCGGCCGATCAGCGCTCCGGCGTGCTCACCCACGCGAGTGTGCTCTCGGTCCACGCCAACGCCAACCAGACCTCGCCGATCTTGCGCGGCAAGTTCGTGCGCGAAAAGTTCCTGTGCCAGGAGATCCCTCCGCCTCCTGCCAACGTCAACATCACCCCGCCCAAGGTCGATCCCAAGCTCACCACCAAGCAGCGCTTCGAACAACATCGCACCGACCGCAGCTGCTCGGGCTGTCATCAGATGATGGACCCGATCGGCTTCGGCTTCGAACACTACGACGCGATCGGCGCCTACCGCACGGTGGACGGCGCCTTCCCGGTGGACGCGGTGGGCGAGCTGACCGTGACCAAAGACGCGAACGGCGCCTTCAACGGCGCAGTCGAATTGGGCGCAAAACTGGCTGCGAGCGAGCAGGTCCGACGCTGCGTGGCAACGCAGTGGTTCCGCTTCGCGCTCGGTCGCGGCGAGGTAGACGACGACGCCGATTCGCTCTCTGCGGCCTACGAGACCTTCGCGCGCAAAGGCTTCGATGTGCGCGAGTTGATGGTGGCCATCGCCAAGAGCCACGCCTTCCGTCATGCCCGTTTTGAAGAAGGACCGTCGCCTTGAAGAGTGCGCTGCTTGGCCGTCGACATTTCCTGAGCGGCCTCGGTCTCGGAGCGGCGATGCTCCCGTTCGTACCGCTGCTCGATGTCCACGCTGGCTCCGAGCCGCCGCCGCGTAGACTCGTTTTCTTCTTCAGCTCGAACGGCACCATCTACGAGAGTTGGTTGCCCACGATGGAGCGAGGCAAACTCACGCTCAGCCCGATCCTCGCGCCGCTCGAGCGCCACAAGTCCAAGCTCTTGGTGGTGGACGGTCTGGCTCACACCGTGATCAATGAGAAGGGCGAGCGCAGTGGCCATTCGGCTGGGATGAACACAGCGCTCACCGGCCGGCGCGCCAAATCGATCGACCCGCAATACCCGCTGCGCAGTATGGCCACCGGCATCTCGCTCGATCAGCACCTGGCGCCGATCATGGGCGCCGAGGCGAAGTTCCGCTCGATAGAGCTCGGCATTCAGGTCCAGCCTTTTTCCACCGACAACTCGTCGCTCTCGTACTTGGGCCCGCTGCGACCGATCATCGCCGAGAACAACCCGTACGTCGCTTTTGACCGCGTGTTCCGCGGCTTCAACGAAGCGAGCACCGCCGTCGATCCGCAAGACGAAATACGCCTCAATGATCGCAAAGCGGTGCTGAGCGCCGTCTCCCAAAACCTCGACGCTCTTCGTCCCACCCTGCCCCAGTCCGACCGCATCAAGCTCGAGGCGCATCTCGCGGCGGTGGCGTCGATCGAACACAGCCTCAACACTGGCGTCGGCGAGGCCGTCGCCAACGTGTGCGGCAAACCCGAGCTCGGTAAGCGCATCGACGTCTGGAACAACAACAACATCCCGGCGCTCGCCAAGCTGCAGATGGACCTGATGGTGATGTCGCTAGCTTGCGATCTCACCCGCGTGGGCACCGTGCAATTCGGCCGCGCGGGCGCAGCCCATCGCTTCAACTGGCTGGGGCCTGAGTTCGCCTCCGACCCGATGCTTGCCGTCACCGACGAGGCCAAGGGCTTTCATGCGCTCGCCCACAAAGAGAGCGACCCGGTCTCCAAGGCGAAGTTGGTCAAGATCCACACCTGGTATGCGAGCCAGCTCGCCTACTTCCTCGACAAGCTCGAAGCCATCCCCGAACGCGGTGGCACCATGCTCGACAACACCGTGGTGGTCTGGTTCAACGAGCTCGGCTCCGGCGGTACGCACACCCACGAAAACACCCCGTGGGTGATCGCCGGCAACACGCGTGGGCTGTTCAAGACCGGCCAGTTGGTCTCCTTCCCCAACGAACCGCACAACCGCTTGCTGATGACGCTCAGTCACGCCATGGGCGTAGAAGAAGCGGCCTTTGGCGACCCGGACTTTTGCAAGGGCGGGCCGCTGACGGGAGTTACGACGTAGGAGTGGTGGGTTAGCGCGATTGGCTGGTTGCCGAGGTGAGCACGGGGAACCACGGGCTATCACCGATGATGCTCAGACCGCCTGATACAAGGTCGGCGTAGTCGTCTTGTTCCCCTAGCGCCGCGTGAAGTATCCCTTGGTTGACCGCGATCGCGGGCAGCCGGAACGCCGCGTATTCGTTGGGAATCTTCGGCAACGCAACCACCGCAGAGGTGCTGGCGGGCACAAGTACAGTCCAGGTGATCCCACTCGTGAAGGCGACCAACGCGACGCCGGCGCCGACGTTCTCGTTACCCAGCGCATAGCTCCACTTTGGCTTCAGC
This sequence comes from Polyangiaceae bacterium, assembly GCA_044376115.1. Lineage (GTDB taxonomy): Bacteria > Myxococcota_A > Polyangia > Polyangiales > Polyangiaceae > Xiheicaenibacterium. The sequence goes on from JBILLK010000004.1 coordinate 166,708, forward strand.
GGGTCAGCAAAATCGAGGGGAGGCGGAGTCGTCGGTAGGCTGAGCGAAGTCACACCGAATGGCGGCAGTGAGCTTACCTCCGCATCGTGATCCTCACGGCGGGTGATAGTGGTTCCGAGGGCGCTATTCCGTACTGAGCGCGTCCCCCGTAACTTGCTCGCCTGGGACTTGGGCACAATGAAGTCACTGTCGCTCAAGTCGCTGTTCTTGAACGTCCGAAGCCGCATTAGCGTTTCCGGGTCGAGGTCTTGAAGCTCACGCTCATCGACGACGTAACCGCCGACATCGAGCGAGATCGGCGCATCGATTGTTGCCACGTCGGCAGCGGTCAGCACGGTGACCGGGATGTCCAGGTTGACCGGCAAGGGAAACATAACCTGGGCGGTACCATCCGCTTTCGGTACGCCGTTGCTCCCGTAAACGATGGCCGATGCCACGAGGTCGGTGATCCCGTCACAACCATTCGTCGAAGACGCCGTCGAACTGACGATGGTTTGTGTCATCGACAGCGTGGTTGAAACGACCGACTCACACGAGCGATGGAACTCCACTCGATCCCCGGCGACGCAGTTTGAACAGTTGATGGCTCGCATCGAAAGCGTCTGCGTCGCGTTCTGCTCCGGAGGTTCGCTGCGCACCAACGTGACCGCCGTCACCCCCGGCACCACCTGCGTGCTGTACACCTCGTGCAGGGCCGGATTCTCGTTGTCGAGCACCGTGACAAAGCCCCCGTGCGGCACCGTCACCGTGGCTTCGCCCACCACATCGGTCACCGTCTCCTCGATCGTTTCACCGTCCGCGTCGCTCACCAGCACCACGCGGCCGGTCAAGACATTGACCTTGTCGCGATAGCGCACCTCAACGATCTCCTCGGTGGCCGGCGCTCCACCCTGCCCTCCGCTGCCACCACCGCCTTGCGTCCCGGCCCCAGCGCCGCCGCCTCCTGCTGCAACGCCTCCGCTGCCGCCAGCACCGCCGTTCGGCGTCGCGCCGCTGCCCCCCTCGCCTGCCGCCGCGCCCGTCCCTTGGAAGCTCTCGCCACGGCAGGCAACAAGACCAACGACCAGCGCAATACGTACAAATGCGGACGAACCAAAGCGAGGCATATCGCGCGAAGTTACCAGTCTTCGCCCACCGCCGGAGCGCCAAACTGAGCGCATGACAGAAACACTACGCCTTACGGCAGCTTCACCTTCACAGCCTCGAGCGCCTTCCGCAGCGCGGCTAGGTCAGCCACCTCGAAGCCACCCATCTCCCCCGAAGGCAGGTCCACCCGTGCCGCCGTCTTGCTGCCTTCGGCCAGGCCCGCCGAGGCACAAAGACCCACCGAGCCGAGCAGCTTGTCCCCGGCGAAAAAGCGCAGGTTGGTCGGCGTCACGCACTTCGCAAGCCCACCGTTCGGCGACTGCGCGCCACCCAGCGCGGCGATAAGCTCGCCGATCAGCTGCTTGTCGCTGGTCTTCGCCATGGCTGGTGCGCGCAGATCGAGCCCAACGAACTCAACGCGATCCGCCGCACCGAACAGCGCTGAGAGCGGCTGCGTGAGCGCCGAACCCGAGGCCTCCACCTTGGCCGAATCCGCCGTCGCCGAAGCAGCCGCAGGCTCACTGCAAGCACCCAACCCAAGCGAAACAACCGCAACCAACCATCGCAATTTCATCAACCGCATCCTTGCTTAGCGTTCGCTCGCGACCGTGCGAGCCCCAGCTAGACGCAGCGCCTTCGCGAGCGGTCTAAACGCTGAGCGAGCAGCAGGATTCCGCCGAAGGCGGATGAAGCAGACCAATGACTCGTGCCCTAGCGCTTGAGCGCCTTGTGCACGGCCTCGGCCTCGAGCTTGTCTTTGATCGCGATCGAAAGCATGCCGCCGGTGATCGGCTCGAGCACGAGCGGCATCGAGCGCGCTTCACCGCCGGCTACGATCACGATCCGCCGTTGTTCGAGCGTAGTGGTCGCTGCGGTCAGCAGCCGCTTGCCCTCGTCGCTCAACGCAAGCGCCAGCCGAAAGCCACCGCCGAACTCGTCCTGATCGAGCTTCACGCTCGCGAGGTGGCTCGCGTTCAAGAGCCCCGGCCCGCCGATCAGTGTGCGGACGGTGCCCGCTGGCCCGCGCACAAAAAGCAGCTGGTAGCCGCTCGGCAGGGCGCCTCCGAAGCGCTTCACAAGTTCGCTCTCGAGCGCCGTACGCGCCGCGCCGTCCGCGCTGAAGCGCAGAAAATGCCGCACCGGCCGCACGGCCAACGGCCCCGAAGGCACCTGCTCCTCATGCAAACTCACCCCCTCCGGCAAGCTCTTCGCATCGACAGCCTCGAGCACCATCAGCGCGTCGTCCACCGCGCGTACGCAGAACGTGGCATCGCAGGGCACGCTCGCTAGCGTTGGCAACGCAGGGCTCGCCGATTGCGCCCCACGCGGAGACTGCGCCTGCTCGATCAACTTCGCGAGCTCCTCCGCATTCGGCGCGCCGCTCCCCGGCCCGCGCGCCTCTGGCCGCGGTTGCCCGCTGGAGCCGCTGCGCGCATCGCTCCCGGCCGCGGCCGCGCTCCCCGAGCCCGCAGTCCTCCCAGCCGGCGCCGGCTCCGCCGCACTCGAACAAGCCGAACCTGCGACCAGGAGCGAAGATAGCAAGAGCCCGCGAAACAGCGTCATCGCAGCGACGTAGCGAAGGCAGCCGGTGGGAGCAAGTTGTGGGGCGTTGGCCTTACTTGATCGAGAAATAGTCGACGACCTTCAGCTTGCAAGAGTCGTCGCCGGACTTGGCCTGCGGCCAATCCAGACGCCGAATCTCGAACGGCGTTTGCCGCCTCGGGACGTCAAACCTGGGCGTCTTGTCGAAGCCGTAGGCCACGCCGTGAAGCACGCCGGCTTCGTCGATGTGCAGGCGCAAGAAGCTCTTGTACCCGGTGTAGCGGATTGCGCTGAAGGTCTCATTGCGATGACGACCCGCGAGGGACAGCGACAGGAACAGGTACAAGCCCATAACCCATCCGCCAACGAGCGCACCGACAAAGGTGGTGGCGACCCATGCGCCAAGCAGCAGCAGGAGCGAAGCGAGCGAGCCGGCGTTGTCGAGCCAGCCGGGAGCAAGCCAGCGTGCCGCGAACCACGGGACCGCGATCGCCACGGCTGCGTGCGCAACGCCATGCAGCACGCCACCGATGTATTGATGCGAACGCTTGGAGGTGTCGGTGAAGGCGACGAAGCCGCCGATCAAAATCCCCACCCACGTCAGCAGCGACGGCGAGAGCAACAGATCCCACGCGATGGTCGTGGCCTCTTTGAGGTGCACGGCTTCTCGCACCGAAAGCAGGACGATCATCGAGAACAGCCCGTAAATGGCTCCCGAAGCGAGCCAGAACCAGCCGTTGATAAACGGAAAGGCCAGCGCCAAGAAGCTCACGCGCCTGGACTGCTCGCGCGATGGATAGGCGACGACTTCATCCTTCCCCTGGCCCTTCTTGTCGTCATCGAAGCGGTGCGTCGGATGCAAAAAGGCGCCGCCGCCCCCCGCGGTAACGAGCTGCGTTCCGTCTTTGGTTTGCTGCCGCCGGTAGTGATGAAGGTCCCCAGCCAACAGCAGCTTCACCCGGTCTCCAAGCGCGCGCTCCAACTTCTCGACGTTGGTACCCGAAGGTTCCTCGCTCGCCTCCACCCAATGCGGCTCCGCGTGAAAGAGCATCACCTTGGCCTTCGGCGGCAGGGACGCGGCAAGGTCGGTGAAGTACTTCAGCTGCGGACCATCGAGGTCCGACTCCAACTGCATATCGGTAGCAAAGACCCACCAATCGTGCGGCAGCTGCAGTGCGAAGTAGCTCCTCTTTTGCACCGTGTCCCAAGCGCCGACCTTCTTCCCACGCAGGAACACCTCGTTGAACGCCGTGAGGTTCTCGTACCAATCGTGGTTGCCCGGGATCGAGAATGCGAGCCGCCGCTGACCGTCCTTCAAGAGCTCGGCCGAGGCGCACTCAAAAGGCACGACGAAGCGCTGCTGGTAGTCGCTCTTGGTGCCGGTCGGGTAGACCTCGTCGCCGCCCAACACCAGAATTTCGCCGGGAGCACGCAGTGCCTGCAACAGCCGCTCGCTCGGTGCGCCCCCAAGGCTGCGCGTTACTTTTTCGGTGAGCTGGCCTTTGAGCTCGGGGTTGAGCTTGAAGAGCTCCTTGTCGGTCGCGACGTGCGCCACCGCGTACGAAGCATCGAAGCCGTCCCCGGTATCGGCGATGTAGTCGAGCGTGATCGACTTCGCGTTGGGCATGAAATGAACGGCAACCGCCGTATCGCCCGCGCACTCACCACCACAAAGGAAGGCCGTCTCCTCGGGATGGAGGTACGGATAGAGCAGCCGCAGATCCGCGTGCGTCGCAAACAGCTCGCTCGTCGCAATGCGAATCCCCGTCCGCACCAGCTGCCGCGGATCGTACCAACCCACGCTCTTCGCCGGCTCCCATGCAACCGTCCTCGGCTCCGGCGCCTCGGCCTGCTTCGCGCCTCCGCCAGCGTCAGCCGCGTTCGACTCCGCGGCCTTCTCGCTCGCCTCCCCCATCGCCATGCGCGGCAGACTATGGGCCTCGGGGAATGGAGGCCAGAGGGGATCACCGGCTCATTGCAGCGGAAGGCGCTGGGGATCGTCGCGCGCATGCAACGGCGTCGCCCTCCCTGGATTCCGCCTCCCTCCCAGCGCTACCATCTTCCTCACTATGGGGCCCAAGCGAACCATCACCCGCTGCGACTGCAGTCCGGAGACGCTTCACCGTGTGCTCGACCAGCGTCACCCGGGCTACTGGGTCACGACCTTGCTCACGGGCGAGTGCAAGAAGCGCAGCAAGGCCGACGGGCTCGTACTGTGGAATCACCTCGACTTCGACTATCCCGAGGACGAAGAGGCTGGCGAGCTCGCTGAGCAGGCGCTGAAGAAGAATTAGCGCCCCGCGCGTGCCGCATCGTGCATCCACAGCCCTGACCTGGTACGTCCGCGGCATGGCAAGTCGAGTTGGTGCGAGCTTCGTGATGGGCGTGTTTGCAGCGCTGGGCCTCGTGGCCTGCGGCTCACCGATTGAAGGTGGGCAAGCCGATGGCAAAGATTGCAACTACGCACTCGCCGCGTCGGCCTGCAGTCCCACCTCCTTCTGCGACGCGGGAAAGCCCGACGCGAACGGTACGTATCCGCGCATCCATCACTACGCCGACAAGTCGCATCCGCTTGGCACCTGCCGTCCCAAAGGCGCTTCTGGAATCGAGTGCAACGGCAAGGAGCAATGCGTGAGCGGGGATTGTGTCTACGCGGCCACGCCCGTCGGCAGCGCTGGCAAGTGCAAGTAGCGCACGGTCCTCCGCTCAGCGCCCCATCCGCTGCAGCCCGGCTTGAATCGAGCGATGGCTCACTACGGTGAGCACCGAGCCCGCCTTGCCATATGCTTTGCGGTCGTCGAGCAGGTACGCGGCGCCGTTGTCGATACAGTTCGCGCCCGCTGCGTTCACATCGCAAGCGAGCTCAGCGCCGTTGGCTGCGCCGTGACGCGAGAAGGTGCACTCACCGTTGGCCGACTCGGGCAAACAACGCGGGCCGTTCGCGAGGCGGCTGGCGACAGCGGACTTCTCCTCCCTTGAGTACAGGATCAAAGCGGTGAGTCGCCCGTCGACGAAGGCGCCGTGCGCCCCGTGCACAGCGCGAATCAGGTCGCCTGAGTGATCCGGCGCGTCGCCGTCGCACCGCGCCTCGGCTGCGTTCGGGAAGTCGAGCTTCGGCGAGCTGCGTGTGGCCAAGCAAGCGGCCTTGAACTGCTCCACCGTCTGCCCGAAGGTGAAGCCCGATTGGCCGAGCACAGGCTTTACTCCCGCGGTCTGCGATCCAGCGCGTGAGGCCGGCTCATCCACGCGATCACTGCAGGCCGCTAACAACGACACGCCAACCAATGCCGCGGTGCCGAACCGAGCGCTCATAGCCGAAGTCGATATCACCGTGCGCGCCCCGGAAGCAACGCGCGTTGACCGCACGTAGGCGCAAAAAAGTCCCCGCGGCGGCGTCTCGCGTTAGCCTGCGCGCGATGAACGCTCGCCTCGCTCTCTTCGCCTGCTTCGGCCTGTTTGGTTGCGCGTCCAACGTCGCACCGGACGGCTCGCCCAACGCTGAGCCCAGCGCTGCCCTCTCGTCACAGCCACCGGCGACCTCAGCCAGCCCGTCTTCAAGCGAAACGAGCACGACTCCGAGTTCAGCCTCAAGTGCGCAGACCAGCGGCTCCGCGAACGCCGAAGCGGATTGCAAGCAGCAGCCTTGGCCGACCTTCAAAGCGCCCGCCCTCGCGGCGGCGGAAGCGCCGGCGCTGGCAACAGGCACGGCCTCGGCGGCCGCCCGCGCGCCCGCAAAAAAACCAACCCCGAAGCCCAGCGCCGAAGCAGGCGACATCCCCGGCGCCGCCGAGGTGGTGCAAAGCATGTCGCCCGACTTTGGTCGCTGTTTGACGCGGCAACTTTGTGAAGACCCGCGCACCGAGGCGAAGCTGCGTCTGACCTTGACCATCGACCCGCTCGGTCAGGTCAGCGCAGCGACCAGCACCGGCGCCAACCCCGAGCAAGCGTTGTTCGCGCGCTGCATCGAGTCGGCGGCCAAAGCCAAACGCTTCTCCCCGCCGCAAGGCGGCATCGGTACGCTGGTTGTGCCGCTCAACTTCAAGGCAGGCACCTGAGCGCTGCTTCGCCGCGCCGGCCGAGGTCGTGTCCACGGCGTCAACGGCCGACGTAGCTTCAGCTGCAGCCGTCGACGCCGCAGGTTGCACCTTCGGGCGCGCTCTCCGCCTGCAGCTGCTCGCGCGCCGCTCGCTCGATCGCCCCTTTGAGGAGCTCAGCCGGCTGGGCGCCGGAGACCGCGTATTTCCCGCCGATCACGAAGAAGGGCACACCGCGGATCCCGATCGAGCGGGCCTGCGCCTCGTCAGCTCGCACCTCTTTACTGAACTCGTCCGTCTCCAAGATGCGCTCGACGTCCGCCTGCGCCAGGCCGACCTCGAGGCTCATCCTCAGCAGCGCTTCGCGCTCGCCGATGGCCTCGCCTTCGCACAAGTAGCCGCGCATGAAGCGCTCTTTGAGCTTGTCCTGCAGCCCTCCTTGCGGGTCGCTCTCCAGGGCGAAGTGAAGCAGCCGATGAGCGTCGAAGGTGTTGCCCGGGCGAATTCGATCGAAGCGAAAGTCGAGCCCGTCCTTGGCCGCGACCTCGGTCATGGCGTCGATCATGTCTTGGGCTTGCTGTTTGGTGCGACCGTACTTTGCCGCGAGCTTCGCGACGTAGTCCACCTCGGCGGGCTGAACGCGGGGCGCCGCTGCATCGAGCTCGAAGGCGCGCCACACGAGGTCCACCTCGGGGGCCTCCTGCTCGAAGGCGCTCAGGGCGGACTCGAGCCGCCGTTTGCCGACGTAGCACCAAGGGCACGCGATGTCCGACCAGATCTCGATGCTGAGCTTCTTCATCGGGCGTAGCTTGGCTCAGCTGCGCCTGGAGTCCAACCCAATGCGGGCCAGCAGCTCGCTAGGATCAACGGCTGCGGGGCGCGTAGAACACCAGATGTTGCCAGGGCAGCTCGTCAAAGCTGCGAACCTCCACAAAGCCGTTGGCCTCGAGCTCGAGCTTCATCTGGGCGCGAGACATCTTGTGCTCCGGCTTGATCGGCACCGTCTCGTCCTCGGCGCGGAACTCGAGCAACGCGAGCGTGCCGCGAGGGCTCAACGCCTCGGCGAGGTGACGGAGCATTCCGGCCGGATCATCGAGCTCGTGGTAGACGTCCGCCAGCAGCACCAGATCGCACCCGCGCCTCGGCAAGCGAGGATCGACCCCCTGCCCGAGGATGGTCTCCACGTTGGGTAGCTTCGCCGCCTTGGCGCGCTCGCTGAGCAAGGCGAGCATCTCCGGCTGGATGTCGACGGCGAGGGCCTTGCCTCCCGGAGCAACCATGCGCGCGAGCTCGAGCGTGTGGTAGCCGTTACCGGCTCCGACGTCACAAACTACATCTCCCGGTTTGACGCCGAGCGCTGCCAACATGCGAGAGCCTTGCTCCTCGGCCTCGCGCTCGGGACGGGTTAGCCAGTCCGCGCCCTCGTGCGACATGGTCGGGGCGATCGCGCGGCCGAGGTAGAAGCCCGGCCGGTCCACCTTCGCGCCCTCGGCGCGCACCGAGCTGACGGACCGGGCTGAGCCAGCGCTGCCAACACGGCTCGCTTGGGGCGACATCTGCGCGCTCGCCGCATCCTGGCTGGAGGGCTGGCAGGCGAGCAGGAGCAGGATGAACGGGCACCACCGGCGAACCATGCACAAGACGTAGCACCGTTGGCCAAAGCTGGCCGCTCGGCGGCACAGCGAACCGCCCCCTCCTTCTGATCGCTTCAAGCTGAAGCGACACTACCCCTCGAGGAGCTTTCACATGAGGGTTGATTCGGTTGTGCTCGCGTTTAGCGTCCTCTCCAGCGTGGGTTGCGCGGGAGGGATCGATGCGGCGCGCTTCAGCGAGGATGCGTGCTGCAGCTTGGAGCTCCCGGCATTGGGCAGCTTCGTGTTGCCCGAACCGGTCGACTTCGTCGAGATCCGCTATCTCTTCGATCCGGGCACAGCCGGGGACAAGCGAGGCATGTCGTTCGGTACGCCCTGCAAAGACGCAACCACGCCCGAGTGTGAGCAGCAGCTGGCGACGACCGAGAGCACTACCGGCTGGCCCGCCGGCCGCTACCGCCGTTCGTATCTGCTGATCAACCGCGGCGAGACGGTATCGCTGGTGAACACGCTCGAGGGCCTGCGCGATTGGCTGGGCTCGATCGACAACGCGGCGGAAGCGATCTTCCTCGCCGCAGCCGAGTTGGACGGAAAGATCGTGTGTCAGCGCTACTCCACGCCGGTGAACAACGTGCTCGCGACGTCGAGCGGTTGGGAGCTGTACCTCGAGACCGGCAGCGGCTGCGGCGACGAAGCCTTCGACCGGCGGGTGTACGTGAGCAAAGACGGTGAGGTCGAGATCCTCGAGTCCGACCGGATCGCCGACGACAACGACTTCTGCGGTGGATGACGGCGGCGCGTGATGGCTAGCGCGCGCAGGCGTCGGTAACGCCGCCGCGGCACGCCAGCTCGAGCAGCTGGTTCGCCTTGGCGTCGTTCTTGGGAACACCGAGGCCCTTGCGGTACATCAGGGCCGCGTTGAGGCAGCCTTGCACCTTGTCCACGGTGCATACGCGTTCAAACATTTCGGTGGCCCGCGGCAGGTCTTCAGGAACTTCTCGGCCTTGAAGAAAGATGACGCCGAGGTTGAAACAGCCGGACGTGTGCTCCTTGGTACAGGCACGTTCGGACCAGTCCACGGCCTTGACGCGGCTCGCCGTCACGCCGCGCCCTTCGACGTACATCGCGCCGAGGTTCGAGCAGCCGAAGAGTACGCCACCTTCGCATGAACGCTGGAAAAGCTTGGCCGCTCGAGCGTCGTCGCGCGCGAGCTCACCACCTTGAGCGAGCATCGTGCCCAGGTTGTAACAAGCCGTCGGCTGGCCTGCTTCGCACGCGCGCTCATAGAGCGCACCGGCCTTAACGGGGTCCTTGGAAACGCCGCGGCCCTGTGCGGTCAGCCGACCAAGGTGGAAACAGCCGTCCGCCGCGCCGGCTTCACAGGAGCGCTGATAGAGTTCGGCTGCGTGGGCCTCGTCGACGAAGATCCCGCGGCCTTGCTCATAGATGGTGCCCAAGCTCGAACAGGCCTTCGCTTCTCCGCCTTCACACGCTTGGGCAAACAACCGTGAAGCACGATCTTGGTCCGTGGCAGGGCGCTTCGGGTCGGAAAGGAGCACCGCCAGGTTGTAACAACCGGCGGCGATGTCGCCGTCGCACGCGCGCTCAAAGAACGGAACAGCCTTCGCCTCGTCCTTCGCGACTCCGCGCCCTGTCGCATAGTCCAGTCCGCGGTGCGCGCACGCGACCGCATCCCCTTTCAAACACGCCTCGTCATTCGACGGAGGCGACGTCGAGGCCGAAGGCGCAGCGGTCGGACCGGGCGCGGTTGGGCTGACGGCAGCTGCGTCGCCGTGGTCACATCCTGCTGCGGCGAGCAAAGCAAACAACCATGAACTCGCGACCGCCAGCCGCGCTGCGAAGATCACGAACTTACCTTAACCAACCGCGCGCCGAAAACCGACATGCCTCCTTACGCGTAAGCAGCCGAGCGGTTGCAACGCGCGTCGCAGGAAGCTGCAACTCAGGCGAGCGCCAAGAACTCGCGCATTCGCTCGAGCTCCTGCTCGAGCTCCCGCCGAAAGAGCGCCTCGCGCGGCGGCTTGCCGGCGTCGTAGCCGAACTCAGCCTGCAGCGCTCCGTCGCTGACCGAGAGGTTGCCCCAGCCGATCACCCGATCGCGATAAAGCAACGGCAAGGCGTAGTAACCACGCACCCGCTTCTCAACCGGCGTGTACGCCTCGAAGCGATAGGCAAAGCCGAAGAAAGTCTCGAAGCGTTCACGGTCCCACACGATCGGATCGAAGGGAGCGAGCAGCCGTACAGCCTCATCCCCCTCGCCTACTCGCGACGGTGATTCACCGTGCGGCCAACACCACGTTTGGCCCTCGATCGTGGCTTGCGGCAAGCGCTCGCGAGCCCGCGCAACGGCGGCTTTGAACGCACCATTGGCGTGCAGCGCTGGCGCGGCATAGCGCATCGTCCGCAGCAAAACGCCGAGCCCGCGGAAGGTGGTCGGTGCGTACTTTTTGAGCAATAGATCGATCAGCGCATCGGCCCGCTCAGCTTCGCTAAGCGCAGTCTGCGGCGGCTCGACGGCTGCATACACGCGCTGGCCATTCACCCGCAGCGCCACGCGCAAACGGCCCTGATAGTGAAGTCGCTCCATCAGCTGGGTGACCGCGTTGGAGGTGCCGCCCCAAGCGTTGGTGCGCCGGCCGAGGCTTAGTTCATCGGCGAGCTCGTGCGCGCGACTCGGTCCGCGTTCACGCAAGAGCGCGAGCAGCCGCTGGGCATGCTTCTCGTCGGTGGCGGTAAAGGCGCGACGCGGCGTTCGTGGTTGCAATAGCGCCACGTGCTCACGCGGAACAAAGCCGTAGTTGACGAACAGCTCCTCCTCGATCGCCAGGCGCGGGTAACGCCGCTCGAGATCGCCCGCGCGATAGTTGGTCACGCGCAGCCGAAGGATCAGATCTTGGGCGCGCGCGGGCGCACGAATCGGATCGGCCTGCACGAAGCCGAGCTTGCGAATGGCGGTGAGCAGCGTGGTCGGCCGAAACAGCGTGCGACGCACCGCATAGCGCCGCAGCGTATCGAGCGTGAGCGGGCTAGCCACGCCGCTGGCCTTGCACCGCTTCGGCCTCGGTCGCTTCAGCCTCGTCCGATTCGAACTCGCGCTCTTGGGCCTTGCTCAACGCCGACCCGAGCGCCTCACGCAGCGATCGCTCGGCGGTGGTGCTCACGGCGATGCGCACCTTCGCGCGCCCCGCCTTCGACTCAGCGAGGGCGTGCGCTGCAGCCACGCGGTCTTCCGAAGCGGCGTTCGGATCGAGCACCAGCGCGCTCACCGCCTCCGGCGCAATGTGCCCTTGTCGATAGCCGGCCTCCCCTTCGAGCACCGCTTTTGCCGCACGTACCCGCTCAGCCTGCGAACCGCTGAGTGTAAGCGGCGCGCCGTGCGCAGCAGAGGCAGCGCGCGCTTGCTCGATGCGTGCGGCAAGTCGTTCGGGCGTATCGGCAGCGATCGAGTCGGTGGCCATCGGAAGACGCAAGGGGGCTTTGCGCCCACGCACCTCGATCTCGATGCCTCCGGCCTCCATCACCACGCTCCTGCCGCGAAAGGGCGTCACACGCGTGATCTGCGCCCACGGAATGAACTCGGTCTTTCCGAGCCTACGGACACTCAAGCCATCCAGCCCAACCGAGCACACCACCGGAACCGCGGCGCTCAAGGCCAGCAGCCCGAAAAAGCCCACGACCAGCACCAGCAGCTGCGGGGCCGGCCACCCCGCTGCCACCCATTGCAGCATGACCGCAATCATCAGCAGCGAGCCAGCGATCACGCTAGGGACGAACCAGCGCTTGCCCAGCCACTCTGACTGCGCGACGAAGTGAGCGGTGCGCATTTCGGCGTCGAGCCCGAGCTGCGTCAGCAGGCTTTGCGCTTCAGCCGCGTCACGGAAATGCAACACCGTTGGCTCGCGCCAACGCTCAGAGCGCAACTGCAGCTCCACGCCGTCCGCGACCGGCTGCAACGCGCCTTGCGTCAGCGCCTTACGTCGCAAGCGCCGGCCGCCGACGTGAAGGAACTCGGCCTCGAGCTCCACCTTCGATGGCTGACCGCGCAAGAGCGGAGCGTCGGTGAAGCGCACCGCGCCGAGGATCAGACCCGTAACCGCGATCAAGCCGGAACCAATGCTGTAGAGATCGCCCGCGCCCAATAGCGCCGGCACGAGCGAGACGCCGCTCAAGACCATCAGCGCGAGCGGCAACCGCAACGAGCGCAGCTCGCGTCGCACCAGCGAAGCCTCGAGCGTTGGCTTCGCAAGCGGCGCTTCTTTCGCCGACGGCTCACTCACGGCTTCGACTTCGGCTTTGGCTCGCCCGTCTTCGGCTTCGGCTCGTTCGGCTTCTGCTTCTTCCCGCTCAGGTGGCCGCCTGTAAGACCGCCCAGTCCAATGCCGGGGGTCATCGGCGGCGGCGTCACTTTGACGAGGGCGCTGCGGGCAGCGCAGCAGCGCATCGTTTGAGCGGAGCGCTCGATCGAAGGTCCAAGAAGGAACGGCGAGTCGATCGCGATGGTAACCTGCAAACACGGCTCGGCCTTCTCCTCGACGCGATGCGAGGTCTTGAGCGTGAGGGCGCTCTTGCCGAGGTCACAAGTAAGCTTGCTGCCACGCGGAAGCACCCAGTGCGGCTCGTTCATCATGCCAAGCCCGCCGAAGCCCAGGCCGTTGCCGAATAAGGCCCCGACGCCCGGTTTGGGCGGAGTCACCGCGTTGTTCGGCGCCGAGACCGTCGCGGAGATACAGCGGCCGTCGAGCAAGCCGAGGGTACGATCCCCGCGCGATTCCACCCGAGCGATGGTGTTTGCGAAGGGAACACCGCTCAGGTCGATCGGTCGTCCTGCGAGCCGCACGTCCTCGACGCCGCTCAGAATGAACTTGCCCTCAGAAGGTGACACCTCGGGGACTCTTGTTGGAAGCGAAGCGAAAGAGTGCCCCACGCTGACGTCGCTTGGGACGAGCGCCAAGCCTCCGCCCACCCGCACCAGGACGCCTTCCGCTGCCTTCAGGAGGTTGGCGCCCGGGAGCAAAAGCACGCTCGAGCCATCCTCGAACGTCCGCTCAAAACGCTTGGTCACCACCGGCGCAAGATCCTTCCGCCGCACGAACAGTCGCAGGTCCACATTGGCCTCGTGGTTCGTGAATTGATCGACGCCGAGCGTGAGTAGGCTGCAGCCAAAATCGAGATTCAGCGCGTCCGCGTAGGGCGACCCCGAGACCTCGAGGAAATCGCCATGCACCTTCAGAATGCGCAGCGGCACCGTTGCGTCGAGCTGCGCCTGCCTGCTCCCCTTCTTGAAGGTCGCAAGCTTGAAGCTACGCGACTCGACCTTCGGCTCGACGAACCAGTCGGCATCACCCCACACGGTGGCGAAACCGGCGAGCGCTTCCTCGGCAGGAGCGCCCGTCGGAGCGACGGCGAGGTCAGCGAGTGGTGTGGGCGGAGCCGGCTTAGGCACGGAAGCCGCGGCTCCCGAAGGCGCGCCGGCAGGCTGGGACAACGAAGGAGCAGGCGACGCAAGCGCTGCAGTCTCCGCTGTTTGCCCAACCGGCGCAGGTTCGATCGAAGCGCCGCACGCTGTTAGGCCGCTGAGCCACCAAAGGAGCCAACGCATCGACGAGCTCATCCCGGTTGCGGAAAGCCGTTGAAGCACCACTGTTGGAAGTCGGCGCTCACGTTGGTAACGATCTCCACCGTCTGCTCACAATTGTTGGGGTCCACCACCGAGGTCAGGGCCGGAGTGTTATTGCAGGCAGGTACGCAGAAGTTCGTGAAGAAGGTTTGCTCGTCCGCCGACCCAGTGAAGCCGGGGCAGTTCTGATCTTGCAGGCCGCAGCCGTAGAGCACCTTGCAGGCCTCTTCGCATACGCTGCTGCTTCCGCCTGCTCCGCCGGTGTTTGCACCACCCGAACTCGAGCCGCCAGTGCTGGTTCCACCGCCTACGCTCGACCCTCCGGTGCTCGTTCCGCCGCCAGTGTTTGAACCGCCGGTGCTGGTCCCCGCACCGGTATTGGTGCCAGCGCCGGTATTGGTACCAGCGCCAGTATTCGTACCCGCGCCGGTAGCGCCCGTGCCACCCGAGCCGTCGTCTCCGTCTGGCTCGAAGACGACGTTTCCACCGCACGAAATGAGCACGGTGCAAAGCAAGATGCGCGCGTTCTTGAGTACGACCATGCGCCGGATGCTGGCATGGATCCCGACGCGGCGGTAGCGGCCGCGACGACTAGAAAGCGTTGCCGATCGTGAACTCGAACACGCTGGTTTCTTCGTACTCGAGCGGGTTGAACGGGAAGCCCCACTCGAAGCGCAGCGGCCCGAGCGGCGAATTCCAACGCAGACCAAAGCCCCAGCTGGTGCGGACGTCCAGCAGGCTCTCGGGGCCGAAGCAAGGGTCGGTCACGTCGTCGGGCGAGGCCGGCGCAGCGTCACAGTACAGGTCCTCGAAGTTCCAGGCGTTACCGAGATCGGTGAACACCACACCGCGCAGCTGCACAGCCTCGACGATCGGGAACTCGATCTCGACGTTCTGGTAGTACATCAGGTTGCCGCCGATGTTGGCGCCGTTGCGGATCGGGTCACTGTTCTCGTCGAGCGACTCACGCAGCGGCAACCGCGGCCCGACGGTGCGCAGGCGGAAGCCACGCAGATCGAAGATGCCGCCGAGGAAGAAGCGACCGTAGATCGGCACGCCGGTGGCGTCGGGGCTGGTGACTGCGCCGAACTCGTTGTTGTAGCGGAAGATGATAGAGTCGGTGATCGCGTAGTAACCGCGGAAGTTACCGCGGTACTTGATGAACTGGTTCTCGCTGCCGAGAAAGCCCATCGCGAGCTCGGCCGAGAGATTGAGGTAAACGCCCGAGGTCGGGAACAGCTGGTTGTTGCGCATGTCGAGCGTGAGGCTCGGCTTGAGGCTGGAGGTCAGACCGTCGTTGAACAGGTTGGCCAGCGGCAGCTTCTTGAACACGCTGACTGAGCTCGCCGTGCCGAAGAAGGTCGACGTCGTCGAGGTCGAGATCTCGTCGTTCTGCAGGGTGTAGGTGACGGACGCGCGCAGCTCCGGCTGGATGATCGGGTAGCCGAGGGTGAGCGCTCCACCGAGCGAGTTCTGCGAGAACTGATCGTAGAGGTTGAGCCGGTCATAAAGGCTGATCGCCCCGGAGATATCGGTGTCGAACAAGTACGGCTCGACCAAGCGGAAGTCGATCAACTGGCGCAGACCGCTGATCTGAGCCTGCAGCGCAAAGGACTGACCGTTGCCGAAGAGGTTGGCTTGCTGAATCTGCGCAGTGGCGATGAAGCTCTCGATGCTGCTGAAACCAGCGCCGATTTGGAAGGTGCCGGTCGGCTTCTCGACCACCTCGATGTTGACATTGATCAGGTCGTCGTTCTCGCCTTGCTCGGTCGCCAGATCCACGCGATCGAAGTAGCCGAGCTGGGCGATGCGACGCTTGCTGCGTTCGAGCGACGTCTCGCTGAACAGCTTACGCTCCTCGATCTCGAGCTCACGACGGATCACGCGGTCACGCGTCTTGGTGTTGCCACGCACCTCGATGCGGCCGAAGTAAACGAGGTTCTTGCGCTGAATACCGATGCGCAGATCCACCTCTTTGCTGTCGGGATCCACGTCGTTGTCGAGCGGGACCTCCACGTTGGCGTAGCCTTTGTCGCGGTAAAGCCGCTGAACGTTGCCGATGTCCTTTGCGATGGAGGCGCGGTTGAAGAAGTCACCCGGCTTGGCGCGGATCATCTCGCGCAGCGCACGCCGACCGCCGAGCGGCTCGGTCTCTTTGCCGTCCGCATCGCGCTCGTAGATCGTCACCGAGCGGACCTTGAAGCGCGGCCCCTCGTTGATCGGGATGGTGATTTCGATGCCGGTGCGATCCGGCGTGATCTGCACGCGGGGCGTAGCCACCGAGACCGCCAAAAAACCGCGATCGTAATAGAGCGAGTTGATCACCAGCACGTCGCGCTCGAAGGCGTCTGCGCGGAAGGACGCGCCCGCTCCGAAATCGAAGAAGGTGGTCTGGCCGGTGATCATCAGCTCGCGCAGCACGCCGTCGGAGATGTTGTGATTGCCGACGAAGTTGATGCGCCGGATGGTCACCTGCTCGTGCTCGCGGATCTTGAACTTGAGCGCGACCTCGTTGTCTTTGGGCGGTGAATCCACCGACTCGACCTCGGCCAGGAAGAAGCCCTCTTCAGCGTATTTATCGCGCAGCTTTTGGACGCCGCGGCGGACGGCTGAGTAGGAGAGCACGCTGCCGACCTTGACCTCGGCGCTCAGCGCCTCGGTCAGCTCCTCAGCGTCGAGGGCGCTGTTACCCTCGAATTCGACCGACTTGATGCTCGGCCGCTCAATCACGGTGAAGCGCAAGTCGATGCTGGCTTCACGGCGGTTCAGGTCGACCTTGATGTCGGAGAAGTAGAGTGAACGCCACATCTCCTTCACGTCTTGCGCGAGCCCTTCGGGGCTGAAGATCTGGCCCTCGCGCGAGTTTCGAATAAGCGCTTCAATATCTTCGACCGGCAAACGGGTCTGACCCGTGACGGTGACCTTGTCGATGGTCATCCCGCGCGCGAGCTCGCCTTCGGTCGGCGGGAGTGGGGGCAATTCCGCCACGGTGCGCGGAGGCTGGCCGGCCGGGGGCTGGCCCGCTGGCGGCTGAGCACTGGCCGAAGGCGCCGCGCTCGCCGCAGGCGCCGCCGAAGCCGAAGGCGCGGCGCTAGCCGAAGGCACGGGTTGCGCCCAACTCTCGCTCGTTCCGAGCAGCACAGCGAACGTACTGCTGATCAAGGCGAACAGAGGCAAAGACCTTCGCAGGCACGAGGCAGCGACGAGCGCTGCCCACGGCTCAACGAAGAACGAACGAACTCTGGGTTGGGTCTGGTCGGGCATTCAGCGGTCCCCCAACTCAACTCGGGGGTAGCCCGTGAGTGTTGGGACGAAAGGCGCGGGAACCCGTACTCCACCCGGGAGGCGGTCACAAGCGCGTCAAACGCTGGGAGCAAGTCCTTGGCATGCAGCCGCTAGGCCTTGACCGGATTGACGGTCCCCTTTAGATAGGCGCGTTGCGCACTGAACGCGGGTTTACCGCGTGCGCCGAAATGACCTATGCGACCTCGCGGCAACGACGTCAAAGCTACGCCCCCCCTCTACTTCGAGGATGCACCGCTCTCCAAAGAAGCGGAGCGTCGCTACCTCAACTACGCGCTGAGCGTGATCACCTCGCGCGCCCTCCCCGACGTGCGGGATGGGCTCAAGCCGGTGCAACGCCGCATCCTCTACACGATGCAGCATGACCTGCATCTCGGGGCGGACGCCAAACCGAAGAAGAGCGCGCGCGTCGTCGGTGACGTAATGGGTAAGTACCACCCACACGGCGACCAAGCGATCTATGACGCGATGGTGCGCATGGCCCAAAGCTGGGTGTTGCGCGTCCCGCTCGTCGAGGGCCAGGGCAACTTCGGCAGCATCGACGGGGACGGCGCGGCCGCCATGCGTTACACCGAGTCGCGTTTGCGGCCGATCGCCGACGAGCTGCTCAAAGAGCTCGGCCAGCGCACGGTGGAGTGGCGCCCCAACTACGACGGCACCCAGAGCGAACCGACGGTGTTGCCGGCGCGCTTCCCGCAGCTCTTGGTGAACGGCGCCCAAGGCATCGCCGTCGGTATGGCCACCACCATCCCGCCGCACAACCTCGGGGAGATCATCGACGCCTCCATCCTCTCGATCGAGGACCCGTCGGTCACCACCAAGAAGCTACTTTCGGTCGTGAAGGGTCCTGATTTTCCGACCGGCGGCCTGCTCACCGCAACCAAGCGCGAGCTCGAAGACGTGTATGAAAGCGGCTCCGGGTCGTTCAAGTTGCGCGGCGAATGGACCACGGAGGAAGACGGTAAGCGCGGCACACAGCTGATCGTGACGTCGATCCCATTCTCGGTCGAACGCGGCGCCATCGTCGAGAAGATCGCAGCGGTGATCATCAGCAAGAAGCTGCCCGGCCTGCTCGACGTGCGGGACGAGTCGACCGACGTGATTCGCATCGTGATGGAGCTCAAGAAAGGCACCGATCCGAATCTGGTGATGGCGTACCTCTACAAGCAGACGCCGCTCGCGCAGAACGTCCAGGTCAACATGACCTGCCTCGTGCCGATCGGCGGTGAAGATGCGCTGGGCGCGCCGCTGATGGGGCCGAAGCGGCTCGGGCTTGCCGCCATCCTGCGGGAGTTCCTGACCTTCCGGCAGAAGACGCTGCAGCGTCGGCTGCAGTTCGAGCTGGGTGAACTACAAGCCCGCATCCACCTGCTCGAGGGCTTCGAGATCGTCTTCGATGCGCTCGACGAGGTGATCCGCATCATCCGCGCGAGCGAGGGCCGCGCCGATGCGAAGGCCAAGCTGATGAAGCGCTTCGAGCTCACCGAGGAGCAGACCGACGCGATCTTGGATCTGCGTCTTTACAAGCTCGCCAAGCTCGAAATTCTGCTCATTCGCAAAGAGCTCGCGGAGAAGCGCGCCGAAGCGAAGAAGCTGGAGACGTTGCTCAAGAGCGACGCCAAGCAGTGGGATCTGATCAAGGCTGAGCTCTCGCGCATCAAGGCGGAGTTCTCGGACAAGCGTCGCACCAAAATCACCAGCACCGCCGCCGAGGCCGAGTTCCAAGAGGAGGACTTCATCACCTTGGAAGACGCCACGGTGGTGCTCTCGGCTCAAGGCTGGATCAAGCGCGCCCGCGAGATCAAAGACGTCGCGGCCACGCGCCTGCGTGACGGTGACACTGTGCTCGAGGTAACGGCGGGCTCCACGCGCTCGTCGCTCGCCTTCTTCTCGTCGTACGGCAGCTGCTACACCACCCGCATCCACGATGTGCCGCCCTCCACCGGCTACGGAGATCCGGTGCAGAAGCTGTTCAAGCTGGCCGACGGTGAGCGCATGTTGTCGATGCTCAGCTTCGATCCGCGCGTTTTGGAGGTGCCCGAGCCGGAAGGCGATGAGCCGCAGGCGCCTTTCGCTGTCGCCATCACCAAGCAAGGCCTCGGCTTCAAATTCTCGCTGCGTGGCCACCGCGATCCTTCCACGCGCGCGGGCCGCAAATACGCGCGGCTCAACGAAGGGGACGAGATCGTGTTCGTCGGTCTGCTCGAGAATGACTCCGATGCGGTAGCCACCATCTCCAGCGATGGCCACGCCCTGGTGGTCAAGACCAAGGAGCTCGCGCTGCTCTCGGGCGCGGGCAAAGGCACCATCGTACAAAAGCTCGCCGAGGGCGAACGGCTGCTTGGCGGCGTGATCGCACCCAAAGGCAAAGGTTTGTTGATGTTCGAGACCGACAAGGGCCGCTTGCTCCAGCTCGACGTAACCAAGGTTGCTGGCGCTCGCGCCTCGCGCGGCGAGCTGGTGACGAAGAAGGACAAGCCTGTGAAAGTCGTGATGCCAGCCCCCACCGCGCCTGCAATGCGCGAGGAGACCTGAGATGGCCACCCTCCCCCCGCCGAAGACCGCCAAAGGCAGCCAAATCTACGACGCCGGTTCAATCGAGGTTCTCGAAGGGCTCGAGCCGGTTCGGCAGCGCCCTGCCATGTACATCGGTGGCACCGATGGCCGCGGCTATCACCATTTGCTCTGGGAAATCCTGGACAACTCGATCGACGAGGCCATCAACGGCCACGCCAAACGCATCGAAGTCTCGCTCGACAAGGACCATCGCGGCGTCACGGTGCGCGACGACGGGCGCGGCATCCCGGTGGATCTGCACCCCAAATACAAGAAGCCGGCGCTCGAGCTGATCCTCTGCACGCTGCATGCGGGCGGCAAATTCGGCCAGAAGAACTACGCCGTCTCCGGCGGCCTTCACGGCGTCGGCTCGAGCGTGGTGAACGCCCTCTCGAGCGAGCTCAAGGTCACCGTCATGCGCGACGGCGCCACCCATACGCAGAGCTTCTCGCAAGGAAAGCCAACCTCCAAGCTCAAGACCGGAGCCGCGACAAAGAAGCGCGGTACCGAGGTGTACTTCCGCCCCGATGCCGAGATCTTCGGCGCCAAGCAGGCGTTCGACGAGGCCATCGTGCTCGAGCGGCTGGAGGCCAAGGCCTACCTTCACGGTGGCCTCATCATCCACTTCACCGATCAAGCCAGCGGTGAGTCGCGAGAGATCGTCCACCCCAACGGCTTGGCCGACTACCTGCCCAAACTCGTCGCTGAGCGCGGCAAGTCGCCCTCGCATCAAGGCCAATTCGTGCACATGCACGACCGCGAAGGAGAGGTTCGGCTTGAGGTCGCTCTTTTGTGGACCGAGTCCCACGAACCTTCGATCAAGAGCTACGTCAACGGCATCCCTACCCACGCCGGCGGTACGCACGAGAGCGGCTTGCAAAGCGCCGTCGTGAAGGGCCTGCGCGGCTTCATCGAAACCAAGAAGATCCAGCCCAAAGGCGTAACGCTGACGGCTGAGGATTTCCGCGAGGGGCTGGTCGCCTTGCTCTCCGTCTACGTTGAAGCGCCCCAGTTCCAAGGGCAAACCAAAGAGAAGCTCAACAACCCCGAGGTGCAGGCTCAGGTCGAGGGCATCGTACGGCCGGCGCTCGAGCAATGGCTGCTCTCCAACGGGTCGATCGGTGAAGCCATCGTCGCTCGTGCGCTGCTCGCCGGCCGCGCTCGTGAGGCCCGTCGCGAGGCAACACAGCAGGTCCTGCGCAAGACGGCCGTCAGCCATCGGCTCAATCTCCCGGGCAAGCTCGCCGATTGCTCGAGCACGGACCCGGCCGAGAGCGAGCTGTTCCTGGTCGAAGGAGACAGCGCAGGTGGCTCGGCGAAACAAGGCCGAGACCGCAAGACCCAAGCCATCCTCGCGCTGCGCGGCAAGGTGCTCAACTCCGAGCAAGCCAGCCTGTCGAAGATCCGCGAGAACAAAGAGCTCCAGGACGTCGTCAGCGCGCTCGGCTGCGGCATCGGCAACGAGTTCGATCTCGGGAAGTTGCGCTACGGCCGCATCTTCTTGCTGATGGACGCTGATAGCGACGGGCAGCACATCTCGACGCTGCTGCTCACCTTCTTCTATCGGCACATGCGCAAGCTGATCGAGAACGGCAATATCTACATCGCGCTGCCGCCGCTCTTTCGCATCGACGCCGGCAAAGATACCCACTGGGCGCTCGATGAACGCGAGCGGGATCGCATCCTCGCCAAGCTGCCCAAGAACGTGAAGCCCGAGATCTCTCGCTTCAAAGGCCTCGGTGAGATGCCCGCCGAGGATCTGAAGGCCACCACGCTGGATACGCGGAGGCGCCGCGCGCTGCGAGTCACCATCGTGGATGAGCTCGAGACCGAGCGGGTGATGAGCGAGCTGATGGGCAAAGACGCAGGCGCGCGTTTCCGCTTCATCATGGACCGAGCTTCCGAGGCCGAACTCGACCTCTAAAGTCGAAGGTCGTCGGCGGAACCCGTGACGTGGCGGTTACGCCTCGTGAACGAGTATTCACACAGCCCGACTGAACAGCCGACTTTCCAGCACATTTTAGGCAAATAGGGTTTGGCCCGGCGGTTGCTTAAGGGGAATCACAAGCGCGGGTTCAAAGAGAGCCCACGCGGACGAGGAGAGCCCCTGTGTTGAGCCAAACCGCCGTTGCTTACGTTCCCCCCGCCCCGCAGTCCCACAGCCAACTCAAGAGCGACATCACCGGTCTAATCGCCGCCAACAATCGTGAAGCGGACGAGCTTACGAACGCCTCCGAAGAGCGCGTTCTTCCCGGGACGATGCTGCGCCTGATCGCCGCACGCACCCGCATCTTCGAGGCAGCCCGCGCAGGCCAGCGCATCCGCACCTACGAGGTCGCGCTCGATCTCGACATGAGCGAGTTCCACTTCGCTCGGCAATTCCGCCTGGCCTTCGATCGCTCACCGCACGTCTATTACGACGAGGTTCGTGCCGAGAGCGCCCGCGCTCTGCTAGCTGCCGGCCTCTCCGACGGTGTGGTCGCTCGGAAGATTGGCTTCCGCCGTCCTGCTGAGCTGCGCGCTCTCTTGTCCAAGCGCGTGCCCGGTACGCTTCCCCCCGAGCTGATGCGTGCGTGAGCGGGGGGCCGCAGCGCCACCGCCCACAGACGCGATGACGAACGTCAGCTCGCTTCAGCGCTGAGCTTTTCGCCCGAAACTTTATCGTTTGCTTCCTTCGTCTGTTCCACAGGCTCCACCGTTCCTCCGATTGAAACCAGAAGCTCGGCCAACGCCGCTCGGGTTCTGTCACGGAGGTCTGCGACGCGGAGGCCTTCCTTCCCGTCTTTGCGTGCATAGAGCGGCTTGCCGACCACGACGCGCACCACACGATGGTTGTTAGCGCCGGTGTCTCGTGCTCCGCGTTTCATCAGGTCGAAGGTCCCTTGCAACGCAACCGGCACCACCGGCACGTCGCCACGGATCGCCGCATGAAAAGCGCCGTTTTTGAACGCCCGCATGGAGCCCGTCTCGGTGCGTGTACCTTCCGGGAAGACGAGCAACGGCTTGCCCTCCTTGAGCACCTCAACGAACCGCTGAATCACTTGGGCCGCCGCGCGGGAGCCGGAACCTCGGTCCACCGGCACATGGCCGGAGAGCTTGAGATGCCAGCCAAGAAACGGAATCTTTAGGAGCGAGCGCTTCGCGGCCCACTTGTAGTCCCCGGGTAGAGCGCTGCCGAGCACCAACACATCGACGATACTCTGATGGTTGCTGCAATAGATGAAGGCCGCGTCCTTCGGGACGTTCTCGAGCCCCTCGGCGATCACCTCGATGTCGAGTGCCTTCGCGCTCGACTGACACCACCGCCGCATCGCCCAAAGGCTCGCTCGATGATCCTTCGTCAGCGGCCCGAGGGTAACCGACAAGGTCCCGTAGTACGCCGTGCGCGCGGCAAAGGGTCCCCACTGCTTGCTTGCTCGTAGCCAAGAAAGGACTGACACTCTTCTTCGCTAGCAGAGCTTGTGCTCGATGTTGAGCGCAACACGCATAGCGACCACTCAGTCACGCTCGCGCGCAACAAGGCGACCAACCGGTCACCTTCGCGGGCCCTTCGGCGGTGGAGCGTTCGCCGGTACATACGGCGGCATCAGAGCTCCCCAGCCGAGTGAAACAGCGCCGCCCGCGCGCTCGAACTTCACGCTGAAGACAGCCGGCTTGTTCACGTCGCTCACCACGCCACGACGCATCTTCCCGAGATGTTCGGCCCAAACGGCGGTACCGACCTTCGGCTCGTAGGTGACAGGAATCAGCACCAAATCGGCTGTCTTGACGATCGCAGAGGCACCACCGTAGCCAAGCGCAAGCCACTCCGTCGCGTCCTTCCCCTCGCCCGCGACGGGCGCCACCAAGAGCATGTGCTCATAGCCCTCCCCGGTGCGCCATGCGACGTAGTTGCCCGGCGCAAAGCCGTCCGATTGAGCCATCAGCTGCTCGGCTTCGAGCAAGCGATCGCCGTGTTGCGGCGTGTCGGTCAGACGGACACTGACCTTGTTTTTGCTCATGCCTTTGACCACGCCGTGGCGCAGCAAGCCGGCAAACGAAGTGATCACGGGCTGATTCAAACGCGGCGTGCGCGCCCCCGGTTGATGCACCACGAGGTAGCTTGGGTGAAGCGGGTAGTCAGGGTCCTCTCCACCGTCGATGAGCAGGAAATCCCGGTCTTTTCCGGCCACCGTCGTCGCCCGCAGCTGAAAGGCGCTGCCCAACTTGGCGCCGCGCAGCATCGCTACGGGAACCGCGTAAACGACGGTTCCGGGCGCAAGATCCAGCTTCCGAGCTGGGAGGTCGAGCGGGTTGGGATTGACCGCTTGGGTCGTCACCACCGGCTTTGCCCGGGGCAGTAGCGACGACACCTCCGGCGCTTTGGGCGCTACCTCGACCGAGTCCGCGTCACCGCACGACCACAAGGCGCACAAGGCGCCGAGCAGGCAGACGGAATGACGAGGCTTTAGGCTCACGCGGGCGAGCCTTGCACAGCCCACCGCCTAGGTCGAGCGGACCGAACCCAGCCGCCTTTTGTCCCCAATCTGCAGCGCCAGGCGCGTTGAAAGCGAGTCATTCGGCCGCGGGCGTCTGCGTTTGCTAACCTTGCTCCATCTTGCGTCGCCTCGTCGAGCTTCCAGACAAAGGTCTCCTCATGGTGGCCACCGACCTTCAAGGCAATCTCGGCGACTACGAGACCTTGGAGCGTCGTTTTGAAAGCGTGCGCGCAACGCGTAGCGACGTGTATCTGCTCATCACCGGAGACCTGGTTCACGGCCCGGAGATCCCCAAAGACGTATGGCCGCCGCATCTCGGAGCCTTCTATCAAGGGGACTCAGCGGCCTTGGTCAAGCGCGCTCAGCAGCTGAAGGAGCGGCATCCCGATCACGTGCATTTCCTCTTGGGCAACCACGAGCATGCTCACGTTGGTGGTCCTGTCGTGTCCAAGTTCTTTCCCGACGAAGCAGAACGACTCGAAGGCCTCATGGCTCCGGAAGAAGCGGCAAGTTTTCGCGATTGGATCCGCGATTGGCCGTTCGTTGCGATCGCGAAGGACGCCGGCCTTTGCTTTACGCATGCAGCTCCGTTTGCACCGATTCAGTCGGCTGAAGAGCTGGACCGGCTACCGCTGCTGGTCAACGTCGAGGACGAGGTCGACCTGGAAGGGCGGTCGATGATCATCGCGCTCCTTTGGGCGCGCACCGCCTCGAGCGAGCGAGCGCACGCGTTCCTCCGTGCGCTTCACCCTTCTCTGCGCGTGGCCGTTTATGGTCACGACGTCGCCAACGAGGGCTACGCGATCGATCGCGAGCCATTGCTCTGCATCTCCTCAAGCTTCGGCTGTCACGACGGCGACAAACTGATCCTCGAGTGGGACCTCTCCGTGCGCGCCCAAAGCGCCGTTCACGTCGCCCACACAGGGCTTCGGCCGCTCTACCCGGACGTTCCGCCCGTGCACCGCAAGCTCGTGTGGCCTCGCGCCAACGGCTAACTTCGCGACGAAATCAGCCTTATCCCAGCCGCGACTCCGGCGTCGATCTCGCTCTCGGTCAAGTACGGCGCCGGCCCAAAGCGCAGCGCCTCACCACGCGCGTCGACGTACACGTTCTCGGCACGCAGCGCCTTCACCACGGCTTGCGCATCCTTCACACGAGCCGCAACGAAGCCCGCGCGTTCAGCGGCCGCACGTGGCGAAACCAACGGCACAGCCGCAGACTCCAACGTCGCAGCGATACGCTCGGTCTGGGCGACGCTGAGTTCGCGCAACACGGCCGGCGTAAGCCCGTGCTCATCAAAGACGTCCAGCGCCGCGCGGGCGCGGTAGAACGAGACCGGATCGAAGGTCGCACCGCTGAAACGCTGGCTTCCAGCCCCGTAGCCCACCGCACCGCCATGGGCGCGCTCATCTCCAAGTGCGCCGAAGTCGGCGAACCACCCGGTGTACACAGGGCGCAAGGTGGTGCTCGAGGGCACCCGCATGAAACACACGCCCTCTCCGAATTGCGCGTACTTGTAGCCGCCGCTCACGACGAACAGGTGCTCGCGCACTGAGGGCCAGCTGAGTTCGAGCGCACCAAAGCCGTGGTAGGCGTCCGCCAACACCGTGGTACCGGTGCGCGCAGCGTGGTCACTGACTTCAGCAAAGCCCGGCCAAATGGCCGCATCCTCGTAGAAGGTCGTCGACACAGCGAGCAAGTCCACCCCTGCCCCGACCGCTTCAATCAGACGCTCAGCCAAGGAAGAGACCGGGTTGCGCGGAACCCAGGTGACCGAAGCGCCGGCTTCAGCAAGTCGGCGCAACTGCCGCTCGAGCGAATGGAACTCTCCGGTGGTAGTGACGATCCGCGGATTTGGACCGAAGCATGAGAGCAGGCGGTAACCGAGCTCGTGGGAGCTCTTCCCGAACGAGATCGTGTCGTCCTCGTTGAAGCCCAAACGCGCCAACGTGCGACGCCCGACGTCGGCCACGAGCGGGAAGACAGCGTGCTCCCATTTATCGTCGACGAAGCGCGCCGCGTCGTCGAACGCCTGATCCATCGCAGAGCGAGCGCGGTCCGGCCAGGCCTGATGCGAGTGACCGGTCAGCAGAATTCGCCCAGGCTGCAAGAACGCGCTGTACTCGCGCCGGAAGCGTTCCCGATCGAAGCCGGCCGTGTTCATTTGCGCAAGAACTCGAGCTTCACCGCGGTCTCGGTGGTGATCGGCTTGTCCTTCTCTTGGAACCGCACGAGGTTCTTCACCGACCCAACGCCAGCGTCAGGCACGAGTGACGTCAACGACGTGCTCGTCTCTGCGACGCCGCCCGCCTCGTAGCCCAAGAGCGTTACCGGCGTAGCCGGCCCACCAGGACCGACCTGCAGCTTGCTCGAAGCGGCCAGCTGCATCACCGTGGCGCTGAGCTTGATCTTGTCCCCCTTGCGCTTGAGCAGCTTGTAGTTGGTCCACATCAACGTATCCACGCCGGCATTGACCCGCTGAATCACCTGCCACTCTGCGCCCTCCCCGACTGCGGCCTCGGGCACCGGTGGTACCAACGACTCAAAGGAACGCCGCATCTCTTCGATCAGCTTCTGCGCAGCACCGTTGGCACCCGGCGGAGATTGGAGTTGTACGTTGCGCGCCTTGCCCATCGGGTCCACCGAGTAGCTCACCTTGAGGCCTTTGACGCTAGCGAGACCCGGCGCCATCGCCTTCTCGATCTGCTGCTGCTGCGGATCTTGATTGGCCTTCACCTGCACGTTGGTCAACGTGCCGGTGACGGCTACGCCGCCGTCCGCTGCCTTGTCACCGCTCTTCAGCTCGAGCGTCATCTCGACCAGGGGCAGCTCGACCGATTGACCACCGCCCGAGAGCTTCGTGCTGGTGCGCATCAACGTCGTTTGCGTGGCGTTGGTCGCGAAGTTGTAGCGCAGCGGCTCGCGCGGCTCGCTGCCCTCCGAAATCATCAGCACCGGCGAAGAAAGGCCGACCCCGATCACCGAGTCCGCCACTCCGTCCGCCAAGATCCCATCCTTCGCTTTCGCAAAGAACGCCGCGTCGATCGCTTTGTCGGGCATCTTGCTGCTCGCCGGCGGAACCACCGGCGCGGCCGACGGAGCGAGCGGCAGCGGCGCCGAGATTACGACCGCAGACGATGGGATAGACGCCGAAACGGCTGCCGAAGCGGAGCTGGCTGCAGAGGCGAGCTGGGAAGGCGCAGGCTCAATCGAGGCGCGCGGAGGCGATTCACAGGCGACAAGCAGCGCCAAGAGCAAGGCAGGACGAACCCGGCGAAACATCATGCGCGCTTCCTTAGCGTTCTTTCGCTAACGCCGAAAGGGAATGACCAACGTCCTGGCACGAGCCACGTGAGCTTCGGCCGTTCCTTGGAACGGCGTGCTCTACTTCACTCGCGTGGTTTCGCGGAGCGTTACCGAGGCCCGCCGAACCGAGCGGGTTCCCGAACGCGAACTGCCTTCTTCCGGCGTTGCTGCCTCGGGTGCATCAGCCTGCTTCACCGCTGCGTCGGAAGCTCGCTGCGGAAGCGGGGTGAAGGCTCGCGACGAGCCGCGTGAAGCTCGCAACGCCAAGTCGGGGGCAACCTCGATCTCGACGCCGAGTCCGCGGCAGCGTCGACACAGGCGCTCGTAGTCAACACCGGGAGCAACCAACAGACCGCCCGGCGGCGAAGGATCGAGGAAGAACTCAGCGGTGGTGCGCGCCGCGCGCAACAACTCTCGAACGTCCGGGTTGTCCACCCAAAGGAAGGCCGAAACAGCCACCAGGGCGCCCTTACCGACCACCACGCTGGCCTGAGTCAACAGCTCCGACAGCTCAGCTGGGAGTGGAGCCAGGGCCGAAATTCGCTCGCGCATCTCCTCGGGAGTTACGCCCCGAGCAATCGCCCGTCCAATCGCGGCCGGCGAAACCAGGAGTTCGAGCTCGGTGTCGGCCCGAGAGACCTCCAAAATGCTGGCGAGGCTCAGCACTTGACCAACCAAGGCGGCTGGACCAACCGTGAGCTGCAATCGCTCGCCAAAGCTTCCCGTGCTCGGCTCGCTCGGCTTGCGCTCAGGTCTAGCCACGACAGCCGCTGGCAGGAGGTGTCGAGTTCGCTCATTTTGCCGCACCAAGACCGAGCTAAGCTGCTCTCGCAACATCGGCTCTGGCGCCTCGACCAAACTGCGCGGGTCGCGATCGAAGTCGAGCGAGAAGGCCTCCACCGCGTCCCCGTCGATGCCGGTGTCGAGTACGCCCAACTGGGTGAGGGAGCCCAGCACGACGCTCACGATGATCTTCGTGAGCGGCATGACTTCAACAGGGCTTGCCTCCGTGCTTTGACGCTCGGCCCAACGACGCAAGAGATGCATGGCCGCGTCGATGCGCGGGTCATTCTTTACGTACTCCTCGAGCTCTGGATAAGGCAGCCAACGATCACTCGGGAGCTCCGCCAAAGCCTCCAAAATGGCATCGCGCACTGCGCGTGTCGGGCTGGGCTCACGCCGTCCTTCGGCCGCGCGCAGCACCTCGGGCTCGGCCCGTGCCTCGTCCCAAACAGCGCCATTCAACCACGCTCGAAATATGCGCTCATGCACCTCGCTCAGGCTGAGCGCACCGCACGGCGAGGAGGTTTGGATCGACGAACTCTCGAATAGACCGATGGCGCGTGCGAGCACCGCGATAAAGCTGACGTGATGTGTCGGACGACCCACGCTCTGCGCGATTCTTGAAATCAACGAACGAGGGATGCCAATGGTCGGCTTGAAGTCAGCGCTCGAGTCGCGTTGCGTTGCGGCCTCACGAATCCACAAGGCCGCGGCTAGGGCCAGGGGCGTGGGGTCCTTCGCAAACTGAGCGCGCCTCGGCAAATGATCGGCGGACTCGAGACGGGCGCGCACGCCACTGCGACGCTCAGCTAACTGATTCCTACGACTTGCGCCGACGATGCGGGCGACCTCGCTCGGCACGATGTGCCGATTGGGGTGGACCGGAATGAGGAACGCGCGCCGTTCGAGGGCGAACCCGGCGCCTCTTCGTGTGGTGCTCACACCCTTGGCGCTGCGAAGCCGAATCGGCTCGCGCTCCAGATCGAGCAGCTCCGCCGTCTCGACTTCACCACCCAGCGCCTCGATGGCCTCGAGCAGCTTGCGCTCAGCATGCGCGAGCAGGTCGATCTCGGTCTGCAGCGCGGATTCGTTGGAAAGCACGTCCCACGCAGGCTCGAGCGCCAAGGCGATCGGCGGAGTGCACGGACGCCCGAGGTAGTGCGCGGCGATCGCGGAAGTCGTTTCAAACGAAGCTTGTGAAATCAAAGCGCGCAGCGAGCGCGGATCCTCGGTCGACCAGGAAGGGATCTGCAACAAGAAGGCGTGCGGCAACACCAGTTCGATGCGTTTGCGATCTCGCCGCGCAAACAGCACCCCTCGCCCCATCAGCGGCTCGAGCCCGGGTGGCTTTGCATCCACGTGCAAAATCCCCCCGGCGTCGGCGATTCGAATCAACAGTTCATGCGAAGGCGCGGCCAAGCGGGAGGGGTCGCGAACTTCAGGCATGCCCACGAGAGCGCGCGCGGCCTGACTCGGAACGTCAAGCCGTTTGGCTGGGTCGATGCGAATGCCCAGTCGAGCCAACAGGCTCAAGAGCTCGCTTTCCGGCAGGGCCCGCACGATGGTCGAGAGCCGCCTCAAGCTGCCCTCATTCGTATCGACTCTGCTTGGCTCGCTTTGATCTTTCTCGGTCATGGTCAACGCCGACGTTCGAGCATATACCAGGGCTTGCAGACGTGTACGCCGAAGCATCATGATTCTACGCGACCCAGTCCATGGCCTCGTCTCCTTCGAGACCGAGGAGTCGTCCATCGTTCCTCGGCTACTTGGGACGCGCGAGGTGCAGCGGCTGCGCCGGATCCGCCAGCTGGGGTTGACGTCATTTGCGTTTCCCGGCGCAGAACACACACGCTTTTCGCATGCCGTAGGCGCTGCACACGTGATGCAGCTGCTGCTGGCGCGCCTGCGGCAGATCGATCAGCCGCTGCCCTTTTGGCAGCGGCCGACCTCCGAGCGTGGCCGAGACGCGATTGCCGCGGCTCTCCTACACGACGTTGGACATGGGCCGTTCTCGCACCTTTTTGAAGCGGTGCTCCCTGGGCACGTGCGGCATGAAGTTTGGACCACTCGCATCCTGTTGGATCCCTCGAGCGATGTTCATCGCGAGCTGGCCAAAGGAGACGCGGGTTTACCGCAGCGAGTGGCGGATCTCGTGTGCGGCAAACATGATCTGCCTTACCTAGCAAGCGCGGTCAGCGGCACCTTCGACGTCGATCGCTGCGACTACTTGCTGCGCGACGCGCACGCGACCGGCGTCATCTACGGGGACTACGACCTTCCCTGGCTGCTGCGTTCGCTTCGTTTCGACTTGGATCGCAGCGCCGGCGCGGAAGCACCCAAGCTCGCCGTCGACGGCATCAAAGGCATAACCGCCATCGAGAGCTTCCTCTTGGCCCGCCTCTTCATGTTTCAGCAGGTGTACTTTCACAAGTCCACGCGCGCCGCCGAAACGATGATTCGGCTGATTCTCAAGCGCGCGTTCGAGCTGCTAGGCAACGGCGCGCGCCTGCCCATGGTGCTGCCAGCGATGGACGCCGTCGCTCATGGCCGCGAAGTGTCCCTCGACGAGTACTTGAAGCTCGACGATCAGGAGCTCCTCGTCGCCATGCGCAGCT
Source organism: Polyangiaceae bacterium (assembly GCA_044376115.1). GTDB lineage: Bacteria > Myxococcota_A > Polyangia > Polyangiales > Polyangiaceae > Xiheicaenibacterium. Next base: position 197,641 of record JBILLK010000004.1, read on the forward strand.
GGGAGGACGCGGACGACCAGGTGCTCGGCGACCTATGCCGCCGGCTGTCGAAGCGAGCGCTGTTCAAGACGGTCGAGCTAGGCAACGTCGAGTCCGATCGTCCGGACCAGGAGGCGCTCGATATCGCGCGCGACGTCGCGAGCCGCCGCGGGCTCGATCCAAACTACTACGTCGCGCTCGATCGCGCCTCCGATACGCCGTTTCCACGCGACAAGAACCTAGTGGTGGTCTTCCCAGACGGCCGCCGAAAAAGCTTGGCGGAGGTATCTTTCTTGTTGGGCCGGCTCGAGGGGCAAACGCTCTCGCGTACCCGCATCGTCTACGCCGCCGAGCTCCGGGAGGAACTCGTGCCTGCGTTGAGTTCGTGATGGCTCGCGCGTCGTTCGCAATCGGAGCTGTCGTGATGGCTCTTTGGCCAGCCCGGCTGCATGCGCAAGGCGTCGACGGCTCGTACGGCCGCGTTGAAGGGGACCTTTTGTTCAACGGCTCGTTGGGCGTGACGTTGGGGGCGGGCGGAGCCGGCTTCGACACTCACGTCGGTTTGCTCTACCTGTCGACCGCGGGGATCTACGGTCGCTACGCCGAGTCATTCGGAAATGAGGCGGCCGCGTTCGATCGCCTGTTTGCAACGGGCATCGAACTACGACCTGTTTTTTTGGGGCGGTACGCCCTCGATCTAGAACGTGGACCAGCGCACCTAGACCTTTTCCTCGATTCGTTCGCGCTGCTCTTGGGCGCAACGTTCAACGATCCCATCGGACCCGAGTCCACAGTCGTACCTGGTCTCGAGTTCGGCGTATCGCTCGAGTTCCCGATCTTGCCAAGCGCCTCGGGACCGTACGTCGGAGTGCTGGGGCTGTTGCGCACCACCGACGACGATCTTCTTGGCTACCGTGACGCCGACCTGATCGAGCGTGGCAGCGCGGTCGTCTTCACGCTCTCTTGGCACCAGATCTTCGACTCTGGCCTCGTCGATTTGCGAGACGGCGCTCGCCCTGACTAACGCACGGAGAACGTTGGATTGAAAGCCGAGACCATTGTCTCTTGGCCGCCCAGCACCATCCGCCGCTTGGTGCTGCCCAACGCATCGAGCACCGCGGTGATGTCGTGGAACGGCAGTTGGTTGTCGGTATGCAGCACCGCCTGGTCCACGCGCTGGTCGGCAGCATCGCGGTGACTGCCGTGACTCGCCCACTCCCGCTCGATCTGCGCGGCCAGCTCTCGATGATCGTTCGCTCCGGTGCGAGCCACGCTCAACTCCGAGACCACCGTACTCCCTTGTCGCCAACTCAACTTGAAGCTCCCGGGCTGAACATCGACGTGCAGGACTTTCTCCACGTTCGTTATGTCGACCGGAGTATCGCTCGGAGGTCCGGGTACCTCGGCGTTGGTCGGAATACGTGACTGCGTCGTCCAGACCGCTGTGATCAGCAGGAATGCCACCGTCACCATCAACAGATCGATGAACGGAATCATGTTGATGTCAGCGTTCGTCGAGCGCTGACCCTTGTTCCCCTGAACCTCCACTCCAGCCATTGAAACCTCGCATCGTTTTGGCTTGAGAAAGGGACGCACCACAAAAGGCGAAGCGCCGTCCTTCACACCGTGGCAAACGCCAGGGGACAGCAGACACGCGACCGCGACCGAAGTTCCAACTAACGTGCTTCGACGTCGCCGATGGCCTTACGAACCTCGAGCGCGAGCGCACAGCTCTGCGCCTGTCGGTTGCGCGACGCAAGCACGCCAACGTCGCTGACCGGCGCGCCACCCTTCAATTCGAAGGAAGGCACGCGCGTCATCTTCACGAGCGGCTTCTTGTCCTCGAGGCGGAACAAGCCGATGCGCGACGGGAAAGCACGGCCAGCCGCGAAGTCGACATCCGCGGCGGACGGTGCATCGCCCACCGCTTTGGCAGCGTGCTCGATCGGTCGGTCATCGACCACGACAAGGAAGAACTTCGCCAACGTGAGGATCTCAGTCGCGATCGGAAACTCGGTGTAGTTCGCGTCGTCGAAGGCCAAGCTATAGCCACGCAACACCAGGTTCGAGTCCGCCTTCTCGACGTTCTTGACCCACTCCGGCTCGAGTACGAAAAGCGAACGGTAAGCGAGCCGCAAATTGAAGGGCTGCGACGGCTTCGCGCAGTGTTGATACTCGTTGCAGACCTCACCGGACGCGCATTCTCGGGAGATCGCGCAGTCTTTACCGTCTGTCCCTGACTCGGCGGGAGTGCGCATGAGACAAGCGGTGAAGGCGTCTTTGAATGATCCGGAGACGGCCTCCCGCAAGGTCGGTACGTCCTTGGCCTGGTCCACGCCGACGCGCAGGTAGATACCGGCCATATCCTGAAACTTGAAGTTCGCCAGCGCCGCACGATCGATCTCGTCGTTTACGGGGGACTTGGCTAATTCGATGGTCCAACTCTCGACTTGGTCGCGAACCGGGTACCACTTTGGTCCGAGCGTCGCTTCAACCGCGCGATGCTTCGAGAGGATCTCGGCGCGGAGCGACTCGTTACGGTTCGAGTCGTATTTGAACCAAGCGATTAAAGCGACAGTTAGCGTCAAACCGAACCAAACCACCGCGCGCCACGCCGGTCGCTTGATCTTATTGCGGTCCTCTTTCGAGGCCCGAACAGCCGAAAGGCCCCGCTTGATGTCCTCGGGGGCCTCTCTGCGAATCGGAGGTAACGGACCTTTGGTCGTCACGCGTTACTTCAGCCGCCGCCGGTCTTCTGAACCATGAAGCTAACGTTCGGATAGCCCGCGTACGCTGCAGTCTGGAAGACGCTCTTCACGACGATCGCCGGAACCTCTTCATCAATCTGGAGGATAACGACGCCGGGGAACGGCTTGTTCGGCTGCAGCGTCTTCCAGTTCTCGCGACGGTTCTTGAGACGTAGGAAGAGCTCGTCGATCTTCTGCATCTTTCCGAGTTCTTCAATCGCACGAGTAGAACCCGCTAGCTCCCCGTCAACGAACACCTGGCTGCTATTCACCGCAACCATCGGAGCGTCGATGACGGCCTCGGCGTTCTCCGCCTTGGGAAGCTTGATGCTCTCATCGACGTTGATCTGGCCCGACGCGTTGAACGACGTGAGCAAGAAGATGACGGTCACCAACAGGAAGTCGATGTAGGCCGTCAAGTTCAAGCTTGCGTTGGGCGAGCGGGCCCCCATTCCCGAGACCTTGCGCCATACGAATCGCAGCGGCACTTTGATCAGAAGGCGGCGCCCCGGCTTGTGAATGACGTGCGCGTGCGGGTCGTGGTGCTTGTTGTTCGTATAGCGCTGGCCGGACATGGGAACTCCGCTTGGTCAAACCACGTTGCGTGGTCGAGAGAGAACGTAAACCGAACGTGAGAGCGAGAATGCTCAGCGGATTGAGAAAGTCATGTTGAAGACGGGAACCGTCTCCACATTGTTACCCAGCTTCATTTCGCGCTTGGGGGAGTAAAGCGCATCGAGTACCGCCACGATCTCCTTGAACGGGAGGCGATTGTCGGCGTGCAGGATCGCCTGATCGAGCTTGGTGTCAGCCGAATCCTTGTGGCTGCCGTTCGTCTTCCACTCTTCCTCGAACTTTTTGCCGAGTTCGGTGTAGCGCGGCGGGTCGCCGGCATTGGTGGGCTTCGGAACCTTGACCTCAGAGGCCACAACCGCGCCCTGCTTCCAGGTGAGCACGAACTCATCAGCGCCAATCGTCACGTTGAGGACCTTCTCAGGTGTTTGGGGCGTGACCTCTGTGCTCGGATCCGGCGGACCTGGGATCTGTGCGTTGGCATTGATACGTGAGTTGGTGACCCACACAGCCGTAATGAGCAAAAAGGCGACCGTGACCATCAGCAGATCGATGAAGGGGATCATGTTGATCTCCGCGTTCGTCGACCGCTTTCCGCCTTTGCTATCGCCTACGTCTACGCCACCCATGATCGGCTCCCTTCAGCTACCAGGCCCGAGGCCCGGACTCGACTCGACTGACCAACGAACTTCAGACACGCACGAGGCAACTTGGTTCCAGTCGACTCTCGATTTCCGCGAGGGGCGCACAACCTTGGTGGTGCGCCCTTCGCGAAAGCTCAGCTGTCGCTGTTCTGGGGAGAGCGACCTCTCCCCAGAACACCCGACGAATCACGCCTGCTGAGCGTTGACGTTGACCTTCTGACGATTGCCCACCACGAGGTTGAGCACTCGAACCGAGGCCTCGTTGATGTCGTCTTCGATCGACTGGGTCTGGCCATTGAGAATGGCGAAACCAATCAAACCGAACACGGCTACGGCCAAGCCGAACGCGGTGCAGTGCATGGCCTCCGAGATGCCTTGAGCGAGAATCGTAGCCTTCTGGCTCGGGTCGATCGACTGACCGGCGACCGAAGCGAAGGATTTGATGAGACCCATCACGGTGCCGAACAGTGCGGCCAACATAGCGATGTTGGACAGCAGTGCGAGGTACGGCGTGCGGGCCGCAATCTTCGGAATCTCGTGAAGGGCAGCCTCGTCCATGGCGGCCTGAACCTCATCGTCCGGACGGTTCACCTTCACGAGACCAGCCTGGACAATCCGCGCCAGCGGAACGTTTGCGGCAGAACACATCTTGACCGCTTTCGGGATGTCGCCAGCGAGAATGCACTTCTGCATGGTCGCCAAGAACACGTCGCGGTTGATGGAGGCGCTGTAGAGAAAGATCGCGCGCTCGATCATGATTCCAAGGATGAACATCGAGCAGATCCCGATGGGGATCATGCCCCAGCCGCCCTCTTTAAAAAACTCCCACATTGTTGTCCTCCGACTCGCTCCACCCGAGGCCCGGTCATCCGGGGCGCTCACAATCCGCTTGCGACTGGCAAGCGAATTACTAGATCGATTGTTGCTGCGCTTGTTTTGTAAGAGCCTTGGCCCTTAAGGAAACCTGTCTTCGTCCCGTCCAGCGCTGTGGTGAGCGCTACGCGCTCTGCAGACTGGATGGTCCGATGGGCGCGAGACGCTAGCTGAGCGTCCCGTGCAGGCGCAAGAGTTTAGGTTGGAGATTTTGGTTTTGATCCGCTCCAACCGGTGAGATGGACCGAAGCCCGCCTACACCTCGCCGCGCGACCTGCGGGCCCAAGAAAAGCGTCGACATCTTTGCGAGTGCGACCCGCCAACGTCAACAAAGATTTGGCATCTTCTGCTCAATTCCAAAGATTCTTGCGCTTCGTATCACAGCATCGAAACTTTACGGTGGAGCAGGAACTCGGCCGCAATTTGAAAGCGCAACTCAAAGCTTCTTGCGGCCTCCTTCAAAAAGCAGGCGTGTTCCTCCACTTGCACAAGCTTTCGCCAGACCGCTATAGTCCCACCGGTCTTGAAACAACGCCTGCCATTTAACTCGAGCTCACGCAGCTAGGTGGGCGCAGAAAGGATCCTTGGGGATGCGTCATCTCTTGATGTTGGCCTCTGAAGGCGGGGGCGCGAGCCTCGGCGACGCGATTCGCGAAAACCCGTACTTCATCGTCCTCAATATCATCGTGTCCGCGATCGTCGTTGCGATCGTCATTGAACGCGTTTTGTTCCAGGTTCGACGCTACGGCGTCAACGCGAAGGAATTTTTTGGACAGGTAAAAAAACTTGTGGTCGCGAACAACATCGACCGCGCCATTAAACTCTGCGAGGCGAGCGACTACCCCGTTCTGCAACTCGTCAAAGCTGGGCTCACGCACGCCAACAAGGGTGCAGATGAGATCGATGCAGCTCTGAACGAGAAGCTGTCGGAGCTCAAGCCGCAGGTCGACAAGCGCGTAGGTGTACTCTGGTCCCTCGCAAACATCGCAACGCTGATCGGCCTGGTTGGAACCGTCTCGGGTCTAATCGGAACGTTCGGTGCGATCGCTGCTGAAGGTCTCTCGCCTGCCAAGAAGCAAGCGATGCTCTCCGCAGGTATCGCCGAAGCGATGTACAACACTCTCTTTGGCTTGGGCATCGCGGTTATCTGCATGATCGCCCACGTGTTCATTCAGACCCGCGCCAAGTCGATCAACCACGAGCTGGACTCGATCACGGAGCGAGTTTTCAACTTGCTCACTGTCAGCAACAAGGGCTCGTACTGAGTTCCATGGCGTCGGCGACTCAGTCTGAAGGAGGATCGCTCTCGGCTGCGCAGCGTTCGAAGATTCGACGCCTATCGCAGCCGAGGGAGCCGGATCCTGGCGAGGAAAGTGGCGAGCTCAACATCGTCCCTTACCTCGACATCATCATGAACGTACTCGTGTTCGTACTTGCGAGCGTGAGCGTGACGTTCCTAACTCAGCTCGACACCTCCCCTCCCGCGATCAGCGGCAAAACCAAAACAGCCGAGAACAAGGAGGCGCTTAACCTCACGGTGCTCATCACCGATGAGGGCGTCGCCTTCAAGACGAGCTTTGGAGCCATCGCAACGGGCTGCAAAGGAACCGGTCGCGGCATGACCATCCCAACCACGAGCGGCAAGAAGGAGTACGATCTCGCCGCCGTTAAGGCCTGCGCTCGTCAGCTGAAGAGCCAGGCCGGTGATGGGCGTTTTGAGGAGGAAACCCAGGTGACCGTCACCGCATCCCGAGACATTGAGTACAAGTACTTGGTGGCGGTTCTCGACGCGATCCGCAGCGACGAACAAGGTGAGCTCTTTCCTGAGTTCCACCTGGGCGTTTCAAAGTGAGGACGGCTAGCCATGAGTGATTCCAAAGCACCCGGGGCGTCGAGCCGCCCCGCGCCTCCGAAGGCGAGCTTGGCCGTGTTCAAAGCGGCGTTGCGCAAGTCCAAACGGCGCAACGAGCGAGAGCACGAGATCGACTTCTTGAACATCACCGCGATGCTCGATCTCATGACCATCGTGCTGGTGTTCGTGCTCAAGAGCTTGGCCGCTAGCACGACCAGCATCCCTCAGAATGAAGACCTTCAGCTGCCGGCCAGCGTTTTGGCCGTAGAGCCTGGCGAAGAAGGCGTCATCATTCGTATCTCCAAGACGCAGATCTCGGTCGGCGATGAAGAAGAACCGATCGTCGAGTACTCCGATTCGCGCCAACTCGGTCAGACCGGCCTCGATGCGCGTCACAAGCGCAACGGCCCGAACGATCTTTACATCAACCCGCTCGCGTTGGTTCTTCAGAAGTATCGCGAGAATGACCGTCAGATTCGACTGCAAACCAAGAAGGACGCGTCCACCTCGGAAGCCATCATCGTGGCCGACGAAGACACTCCCTACCGGTTGCTGTTCGAGGTTCTCTACACGGCTGGCCAGTGCGAATTCGGCAAGTACCACTTGCTCATGCGCACCGGAAAGAAGTGATTGCGGATGCCCCGCCTCCTCCCCGCGGAGCCATAGAACCGCGGGGGTGAGTTGAATCGGTTTACGTTTCGAGAAAAGCTGGTCGCGAGTCACTTCGGTTTAGTGCTCGTGGCCTTTTTTCTTGTGGCCATTCTGCTCGAGCGCTCGTTGGCCGCCGACCTCGAGGCAGAACGTGACCAGCGTCTGCTCGAGCAGGCTCGCGGAGCCGGAGATTGGGTTAGCTCGACGCGCCACCCCAACCGCGTTGCGGGGCGATTAGCGCAAGTGGTCCAGTCGGAGGTGGTGATTTTCGACCGCGACAACTGCATCGTTGGGTCCTCGGTTCCCGACGCCGATCCACTGACTGAAGGCACGCCGTGTGTGGCGCCTGAAGAGGTGATCGATGCCCGTGCGCTCGGGCGCGGCTCGGTGGAGCGGATGCGCGCCGGCGATCGCATGCACTACGTCGCGATCCCTTCTGCTGATGGTTTGGTCGTCCGCTTGGCCCGTTCGAGTCGGGACATTGAAGGGCCGCTGGGCGAGATGCGCCTGCGACTTGCCATCGCGATGGTGGTAGCGTTGGTGCTCGCTCTCGGCCTCGCGCTGTTGGCGTCCCGCTTGGTAGCAAGGCCGTTGCGAGCAATGGCGCTCGAGGCGTCGCGTATTGCACAGGGCGACTATGAGCCGCATTTTCCGTCTTTGCCGAAGGATGAGTTCGGCCAACTCGCGGGCGTACTTTCGGCCTTGGCTCAAACCCTCAAGGCCGACCTCGAGCGAATCAGCAAACTGGAGCTCACTCGACGCGACTTTGTAGCGAACGTCACTCACGAGCTGAGGACCCCCGTAGCGGCCATCCAAGGTTGCGCAGAAACCCTGATGAACGGCGCGCTCGATCGTGAACAGCAGCTTCACTTTGTGCAGCTGCTTCACAAACACGCCCAGCGAATACACGCCTTGGTGGAGGGCTTGCTGCAGCTCTCCAAGATCGAAGCCGAGCCGCGCGCAGACGTTCCGCGTGAGCCGCTCGACGTGTACGTGGTTGCCGCCAACGTTCTCGAAACAATGTCGGCAAAAGCGGCTGCCCGCAGAGTGAAGCTCGAGAACGCAGTGCCGCCCGGCCTACAGATTTTCGGCGATGAAACGCGGTTGGAGCAGGTGTTCGAGAATCTCGTGGAGAACGCCATCAAGTACGGTCGCGACAAGGGCGTGATTCGTTTGACCGCCGAGGCGGATGAAAAGCGTGTGGTGATTGCTATCTCGGACGACGGGCCTGGCATTGAAGCGGTTCACCTGCCTCGCGTCTTCGAGCGGTTTTACCGCATCGACTCGGGGCGGAGCCGAGACCGCGGAGGCGCCGGGTTGGGGCTCGCCATCGTCAAACACCTTGTCGAGTCGATGGGGGGAGCGATCGCTGTCACGAGCGACCACGGCGCGACCTTCACGCTAACGTTTCCGCGAGAACCTGGCGGGCCTGCGTCTCGCAGGGCGATCGCTTCGTGACGAAATTCTGACCGACCGTGACCCCAATACAACGTGGTCGCGAGCATGCTGCGCCGGGTATGGCGATCGTCCTCTCGTTCTTTATCGGCCACTGGCTGCTGTCCGTCTTCATGCAGACCTTCTTCCTGCATCGCTACGGCGCCCACCGCATGTTCTCGATGTCGCCTCGGGCTGAGCGCGTCTTTCACTTTTTGACCTTCCTGTTTCAGGGGTCGAGCTACTTGAACCCGCGCGGCTACGCGATCTTGCATCGCGAACACCACGCCTACTCGGATGGTCCCCAGGACCCGCATTCGCCGCACTCATCGAACGGTTTCGTCGACATGAACGTCAAGACCGCGACTCGCTACGCAGGCTTGTGGTCTGGCAGCATCCAGCCAGAGGAGCGATTCACGGGCGGTTACCCGAGCTGGCCGGCGTTGGAGAAGGTCGGGGATTCGTGGCTCACGCGGCTCGCTTTCGGCGCCGCCTACGCGATTCCCTACATCCTCTGGGCGCCGCACTGGGCGTTCTTTGCCCTGCTGCCCATGCACTGGTTCATGGGCCCGCTGCACGGTGCCATCGTCAATTGGTGCGGTCACAAGTACGGCTACAGGAACTTCTCGACCCGCGACAAGAGCCGCAACTCGCTGCCCTTCGACTTCGTGACGATGGGTGAACTGTTCCAGAACAACCACCACCGCTATGGCCAGGCCCTCAACTTCGCAGCGCGCTCCTGGGAGTTCGACCCGGCCTATTGGGTGATTCGCGTCTTCGCCGACATGGGCTGGGTACGCATCAGCAAAGAGCAGGAGATGCGGCTCGAGGAAGCCTACGTAGAGCCCGACGACGCTTCCCTTGCCGAAGGTGCGGAGTGACCCGTACGCTCTTAGGCGTTGCGCGCTGAGCCTCCTTCCGAAGACGCCCTCGAGGGGACGGTCCTAGCCGATACCTACAGCATTCACCGCAAGCTGTCCGCTGGTGGGATGGGGGTCGTGTACGAGGCGGAACACCTCATCACTCGGCGCAAAGTAGCGATCAAGCTGTTGCGCGCCGAGTTGGTTGAGCGCCGCGAGGTGCGCGAGCGAGTGCTTCGCGAGGCCCGGCTGATGGCCTCGCTGCGCAGTCCGCACGTCGTGGAGGTGTTTGACGCAGGGGTCGGCCCGACCGGTTCGCCGTTTCTCGTAATGGAGCGGCTCGTTGGTCGAGACTTGCGCTCGGTTCTCGCCGACAAAGGCACCCTCCCGATCGACGAGGCGGTACACTTGGCGCGCCAAGTTTGTGTCGGGCTAGCCCATGTGCACGAGCACGGAATCGTGCACCGCGATCTGAAGCCCGCCAACCTGTTCCTGGCCGAGACGGATCACGGGCCGGAGCTGAAGATCCTCGATTTTGGCGTTTCAAAACTCGATAGCCCGCTCGAGCACACGCTCACCTCGCCCGAGCTCGTCCTTGGCTCGCCCCACTATATGGCGCCGGAACAGCTCGAGGCGTCTCACTCTGCCGACGCTCGATCGGATTTGTGGTCGGTGGGCGTCCTTCTCTATCGCATGATCAGCGGCGGCTTTCCGCTGGGCGGGCAGCACGCAGGGGACGTACTGGTGTCGCTCTTGAGGGATACGCCGCGTCGCTTGCTCGATGTTGTGCCCAATCTAGATCCGGCTCTCTCCGAGATCGTCAGTCGCTGTTTGGAGCGCAACCCTGCCCTGCGCTACCAATCGGCGCGCGAGCTGGAGTTGGACCTCGCGCAACAAGCGCCTGTTCCCACCTCGACGACGGCCCCTGTGAGTGAGCCGCGCGAGCCGACCCCAGCGCCGGCACTACCTGCAACGAGCGTCGAGCTGACACCGCCACCCGCGCCCAGCTCACAACCAGCAGTCGAGCTAGCGATACCGGGTAACGCCAAACGCCTTCGAGTCCTTGCCGTGGGCGGCGTTGCTCTCGCGTTCGTCCTGGTTGGCCTTTCCTTCTACGTTGGCTACCAATGGCGTGGAGCGCCAACCCCTGCCCTTCCCGTGACTGCGCCCATTCCAGCGAAGTCGGCGGAGCTTGGGCCAATGGATGCTCCAGCCAGCGTAGCGACAACCGCGAGCGCCGCGCCATCGAGCGTGGCGACCTCGAGCGCCAGCGTCGAGAAGCCAGCCTCCGCTAACCGACCGCGCCCGCGACCGGTGCAGGATCTGTACAACGACCGGCTCTGACCCCGACTTCGGGCCGCGAGTGACGTGTGTTAAAAGGGAGGTCGTTCGATGTCGACCGCTGCCCGCAGACTCGGCAATGTCCGAAGGAGCTCCGTGAGCGGGAAGGCGATCTTGTGCGCCACGATGGTGCTTGCGTTGGTCTGCGCCCTAATCAAAACGACCCCAGCGGAGGCAGCCAGCGCGCAAGAAAAAGCGCTGGCGGAGTCGCTGTTCAAGGAAGGCAAAGCGCTGCTGAGCAAGGACCCAACGAAGGCCTGCGAAAAGCTCGCCGAGAGCCAGCGGCTCGATCCAGCTTCGGGGACCGCGCTCAACCTCGCCGATTGTCAGGAGAAGCTTGGGCGTCTGGCCACAGCCTTCGGTACCTACCAAATCGCCGAGGAGTTGGCTCGCGAACGCAACAACAGCGCGCGCGTTGCGCTGATTAAAAAGAAGCTGAAGGCACTGGAGCCGAAGATCCCGCATTTGCGGCTGGTCGCCTCAACGCCACTGCCGGCGGGCGCGGTGCTCAGCTTGGACGGTACTACCTTGGGTGTCGCGGCGATCGGCACGCAGCTCGCGGTGGACCCCGGCAAACATCTGCTCGAGGTTCGGGCTGAAGGCTTTGAACCCTTCGCCAAAGAGCTGCAGATCGTTGAGGGCGCGAACAGCGAAGAGGAGTGCGGCCCGCTCAAGCGCTTGCCCGAGGCGCCGAAGCCGGAAGCACCAAGGGCAACCTGGCCCCTGCCCGCTTTCGTGGCGACCGCAGGCGTTGCGGCCGTAGGGCTCGGTTTCGGGATTGGTAGCGGCGTGCGGGCCCTCGATTTGGGGGCGGTCGTTGCTGCTGAGTGTCCCGAGAACGCGTGTACGCCGGCCGGGCTCGACGCCCTTTCGGAGGGCAACCGCTTCGCGACCGTCTCCAACGTTGCGTTCGTCCTGGCAGGCGTATTTGGTGCGGCCGCGACCACGTTCCTGGTACTCGAGTTCGTGTTGCAACCCAATGAGGTGCAGCTCGAGGTCGGTCTGAGCGGTGGGCCATCGGAGATCGGCGGAACGATCGGTGGGTCGTTCTAGCGCGCACCTCGACGTTCGGATTCGGCTAAGCTTGCTTGGCTTGAAGTCGCGTTTTGCATGCTTGTTGCTCACCGTTGGCTGCCACGCCGTGGCCGGTCTCGAGGGCGATTTCGTCGCACAGGCCGGCGCTGGTGAAGGCGGCGCTGGCGCGACCTCGGCCACCGGCGGCGGCGGAGAAGCGGGCGCTCCGCTGACCTGCGAGCTCGTGCTCCCGCCGGTAAAACCAGCCGCAGCCGACACCGGCACGAGCACCTTCACGGTGGCGGTGCGCAACGTTTACTTGGGCGAAGACGCAGAGGCCGTGCCCGGGTTCGATCTCGATGGGCGCTGCACCTGTAACGCGGAGGGGGATATTGATCGAACGTTTGCGACGAGCTGCGCCGCTCCGCCGGGGGCGAGCGACGTCGACGCTTGCGACGCAGCCGGCGGCGTGGACACGCAAGCCGCAAAGCTGTTCAAGCAGCTCGGCGTCGCAGGCTTCGATAGCTCCAATATGTCGAACGGCGCCAACGACGGTGCCTGGTCCCTGCTGCTTCGGGTCGAGGGCTACAACGAGCAAGCCGACGACTCGGAGGTGACCGTGAGCGCGTTCAACACCCTGCCCACCGACCCGCCGCTGTGGGACGGGCTCGACGAACTGCCTGTCGATCCGGAGTCGCTCGTCGACGGGACGTCGCTCGATCAGCCGAAGAACACGACGACCAAAGCCTATGTTGCCAACCACACGCTCGTCGTTTCACTGGAGGAGGCCGTGATCGTGCTGCGCGATCCCAACGGCTCCGCCTTACGAGTAGATCTCGATGGAGCCTTCTTCATCGCGACGATCGAGCCGACTGCAACGGGCCTTGGCCTCCGCAACGGGGTCGCCACAGGGAAGTGGCCCGCGAGCGAGCTCTTCAAGTCGTTCGACGACTTTCGCGTGGACCCAGTGGGAGCCATCTGCACCGACGATCCCACGTTCATCATTCTCCAAAAGAAGATTTGCGAGAGCCTCGATATCAACGCTGGCTCCCCCAACCCCGTCGAGACCTGCGATGCGCTTTCCTTCAGCATCGCATTTGATGCAGATCCGGCTGTGGTCGGGGCACCCGTGACCGTGACGCAGCCTTCCGACGGCTGTCCGCCGGAGACCTTACCGTCGACCGCTTCGTGTTCCTTTCTAAGCAACTGAAAAGGTTGCACCGCCGCAAGCGAAAAACCGCCGAACGCCCGAAAGCGTCCGACGGTTCATCGAGGTTGGGACCTTTGGAGGCGCGTTAGAACCCGCCGAAACCCCGCTCGTCTCGATCGAGCGGAAGGATCGCCCGGGGGTCTGCGTGGCCATTGGACTTGCCGTTGGTGTGACCGTTCGTGTGACCGTTCGTGTGGCCGTTCACAGCACCGTTGGGCTTTGGGTAGCCATTCGACTTGGGTTGAGCGCTCGCTTGATTGGCCGTCCCCGCGAAGCCCTGCCCGCTGCGAAGCATCGCCATCAACTGCTCGACCATTTGTGGGCTCAACCCTGCGAGTGTCGCAGCGGGCGACTCCTCGGGTTGGGCGAGCTTGTACTTCGCCATGCGTTGATTGAGGACGTCCATCTGACGACTCATCTCTTCAGCAGCCGACGCGACTTCGTTCGATTGCTGACTGCCCGACTGAGCGCCCTCTGTCACCTGCCCCATCGACGCTGAGATCGACTTGAGGGTACGGGCTTGCTCTTCGCTGGCCGTGGCGATCTCCCCTGCTAGGTCTACAACCTTGACGACGTTGGTGACGATCTCTTTGAGCGAGTCGCGCGTCACCGTGGCAATACGCACGCCTTGACTGACCTTCTCGCCGGAGTCCTCGATCAGCTGGGCCGTCTCTTTGGCCGCCTTTGCGCTGCGCTCGGCTAGGTTGCGGACCTCCTGCGCGACGACCGCGAAACCCTTGCCATGCCGCCCTGCGCGAGCCGCCTCGACTGCCGCGTTGAGCGCGAGCAAGTTGGTTTGGAAGGCGATCTCATCGATCACCTTGATAATTCGCGCGATTTGCTGAGCCGAGGCGTTGATCTCCGACATCGCCGTCGACATCTCCTCCATCCGTGCTTGGCCGCCCTGAGCTGCCGACGACGTCTGGGACACCAACTGATTGGCCATCGCCGCGTTCTCGGCGTTGGCTTTCACCATCTCGGAGGCTCGATCGAGCGAGCTAGAGGACTCCTCGGCTGCACGATTCAGTTGCACCGAGCTCGACGACATCAAATGGCTCGTGGAGCGAAGTTCACCCGAGGCCTGCGCGATCTGCTCGGCCGCGACCTTTACTTGCCGGAACGAATCCGAGACCGAGTCGAGCAGGGCGTTCATACCCTCACCCACGGTCTTGAAGAAGCCAGTGTATTGGTCTGAAGAGATGCGTTGGGTAAGGTCACCATTGACCGCGCCGTTGATCACGCGCTGCACTTCTTCTTGAGCCTTCTCCTGCTCCTTGAGCGCGTTCGTTTGGTCGAGCCACTCAACCGAGAAGCCGACGATGCGGTCGGAGGCATCGCGTGCGCAGGCCGCAATCAGCTGAAAGTTGCGTCCGCCAAGGGTCAACTTGACCGTATGCGCTCCCCGCAGGTTCGCGAGCAGCTGCCGTTGATGAGAGGGGTTGCGATGAAAGCGGTCAATGCAAGCGCCGATAAGCCCTTCGACCCGAAACTGCGGTAGCTCGCGCTGGATCGCAGACTCGCTCTCCCGAAGCATCTGCACCAAGCTGCGATTCATGTACACGATCTCGTAGTTGGCGTTGGCGATCATCACGTTGGTGCTGCAGCCATCGAGAGCCGCGCGAATGCGTAGGCCCTTCTCGATCTGGTCGGCCGCCTCCGCCCCTAGCCGGTCCCTTTCCAGTCGTTGTGCCGTGATGTCCTGCGCGAACTTTACGACGCGGTACGGCCGCCCCGACTCATCAAAGATGGGATTGTAGGTGGCTTGCAACCAGACCGTCGAGCCGTCGCTCTTGACGCGCGCGTACTCCCCCGACTGGAACTGACCACTTCGCAACCGCGTCCAGAACTCGCGGTAGGAGGGGCTCGCAGCCTGGCTGGGGTCGACGAACTGCTTGTGATGCTTCCCCACGAGTTCGCTGCGCTCGTACCCCATGAGTGCGCAGAAGTTTTCGTTCGCTTCGCGCACAGTACCGTCAAGTTCAAACTCAATCATCGCCATCGAGCGGGAGATGGCGGTCACTAGGTTGGCGGTATCGTTCGCGGACTGAGGCGTAATGGACATGGTTCCTCTCGAAGGCTTTCGCGCCATGGGACTCTTTCGATCGTCGGTCGAGCCAATGCGGCCCCCCAATGGTCCTCTGCGGCACGGCCACCACACCGCTTTACGTCTTTTTGATGAAACCCCCCGACGGATCCTCCGCATTCTTACCGACGGCACACGAGCGGCCCGGCTAAACCCCAGCAGAGGCACCACAACGTGCGCGGAAGAACAAAGGTAAGTGTTTTTTCGGACCTTAAACCTCCGGCCCAAAGAACCGCTTGAGCCCATGTGCCTGAGTCCGCCTTCGCGGACACCTCACCCCAACAGGAACTCTGTGACCAAGCCCCATACAGTGATGGTCGTCGACGATGCCTCGATGATGCGAACAGTCGTGCGCCAAGCGATCGAGGCGAGCGGGCGTTATCAAGTGGTGGCCCAACATCCGAACGGCCTCAAAGCGCTTTGGGCGCTCAAGGACGTGGCTCCCGACGTCATCCTCTTGGACGTAGAGATGCCCGTGATGGACGGAGCAACCTTCCTTCGCCACGCCAGAGTGAAAACGCGCGCCAAGATCGTGGTGCTGTCCGCCGCTTCGGCCTTGGGCAGCGCCAACGCGCGCACCCTGCGTGAAGCCGGAGCAGACGCCATCGCCGACAAGCCAGCGGGGTCCGTATCCCCCGACCTGGGAGCGGACTCGCCGCTCGTCTCAGTCCTCGACCGCTTGATGAAAACGGAGCACCCGAACCATGTCGTATGACGATGCAGACCTCGATGATGAAGACGACAACATCGACAACACCTACCTGACCTTCACCGTCGCGGAGGAGGAGTACGCGGTGCACGTCAAGCACGTGACCGAGATCGTGCGGCTCCAAAAGAGCTTCGCCATGCCAGACGTCCCTGAGTACATCCGCGGTGTCATCAACCTGCGGGGCAAAGTGATCCCGCTCTTGGACGTGCGTCGCCGTTTCGGCCTGCGCGAGACGGACTATTCGGATCGCACCGTGATCGTCGTGCTCGAGGTCGGGGACGCCGCCACCGGCTTGGTTGTCGATGGGGTGAGCGAGGTGGCCGAGATCATGCCGGGAGACATCGACTCCAAGGCCGTCGCAGCTCGCTCCAAGAACGGCTCGCTCGTGTCTGGGATGGGCAAGCGAGCCGACCGAGTGAGCTTCATCCTGGACGTGCCGTTCCTACTCGCCGCGAACGAAGTTCAAGCAGCCTGAGCCAGCCGAGAAAGAACGACCATGAGCCGCGGGGATGATCAAGAGGTTTGGGAGAACTACCAGAATGACGCTTCAGAAGCGCTGCAGGACATCGAGGAGAGCCTGCTCGCGCTGGAGAGCGATGAGACCTCGACTGAGAACCTGCACCGGCTCTATCGCGGCCTCCATTCGATCAAGGGCAACTCGGGGTTTCTCGCGCTCGAGACGATCGAGCGCCTGGCCCACGCTTCCGAAGACCTGATCGGGCTCGTGCGCGACGGCGGCATCCCGTTGGATCGCGAGATCGTTGAGCTAACGTTGCGCTCGATCGACGAATTGCGACGCCTGATCGAACTAGCCCGTCAGAGCCGACGGAACCCGCCCGCCAACACCCAGGTAAACGAACTGATCGAGACGATCTCTCGTGCTCACTCAGCACGCGGAGGCGTCAAACACATCGCGAAAGGCCCGGCGTTTGGCTTCTTCACCAGCCTTCCGGTCGCAGCCGTCACGATGGTCGACCCGGAGCCGATCGAAATTTTCCTCGCAGTGGTTCGAATCGCGCTCCCGGAGCTAGGGGTCGCGCTGCGAGGCCTCGGCGCTAACGAGGAGGCGGCAAAGCAGGCTTTGGCGGCGTGCTCGAAACTGCGCCTCCCTGCCGACCGGCTGTCGCTGGTCCGAGTAGTCGACGCTTGCGCTGCTCTCGATCGAGCGGTCAACCAACGGAGCGCGGCGAACGTAGTCGACATCGCAGAGATGGATCTGTACGAGCGCGTGGTCGAGGTTGAGGACTACCTCCGCCTGATTGCGCCCACGAGCGAAGACTTCGGCATCCGCGGCCTGCTTCAGGCGGCTTGCGCAGAAACCGTCTTCAGCGATCTTGCCTCGTTCAAGCAGCTGCTCGAAGACCCCAACGGCCTGAGCCATGAAGCGGTCCGTCGCGTACTTCGCCGCCTTGCGTTGGCCTGCACCCACTTTGGTTTCAAGAACGGCACTGCCCGCGTACTCGACGTTGCGGATTCGCTCATGCGAGCAATCGAGCTGGGGACGCCGATCTCGACTCAGTTGCTCGAGCTGTGTCAGACCCTGATCAAGGATCTCGGCAGCGAGGCACAGCGCGCGGTGGACGGCGGCGGCGAGGACATTCGCGAGCTACCGATCGGCCCCGATGTACGAGCAAAGGCGGTCTCTCTCCCGGTGTCGTCCGCGCTCAAGCAGGTGCTCAACGAGCGGGCCTTCGCGGTATTGGCCGATCTTCGCCCCAAGGGCTGGCAAACCTGTGAGGTTCGTTGTTCGCTTTCGGCGGGCGCAGAAATCGACGCGCGGGTGCGCGACTTTCTGCGTTCCCCCGCGGTGATGCTCGTGACCTCCGCGGTGGATGGTCCCGACGCCGTCTTCCTCGTCGGGGTCGCCGCACTGAATGAGCTCCGCGCAGAGCTCGCCAAGATCGACCCGACTCGCATCTTGGTGCGCATCGCAGGCGAGCTGCCCTTCGATCTGGCTGCGCCACCGGGACGAGCGCTCGCACACTCGGTGCGAGTCGAGGTGAAGTATTCCGAGCTACCCAAGCCTAAGCCGGTGGCCGTGGCTGCTCAGCCCAAAGCGCCAGCGCGCAGCAACTCCGACGACGAAAGCAAGGATCAGAAGGCCGAGTTTCTTCGGGTGGACGCTCGCAAGATCTCGCTGCTGCTGGATCTAGCGAGCGAGATCGGACTTGCCTGCGGAGCCGTGACGCATCACCCCGCGCTGGAAGGGCTCGAGCTCGAAGGCTACTCGCAAGCTGCACACAAGCTGGAGCTGCTGGTGCGCGAGATGCAGAACGAGGTCTCTGGCATGCGCCTCGTTGCGGTCGCCGGTGTGTTCCAACGGATGCGGCGCGTCGTTCGCGACACCGCCATGCGAACCGGCAAAGAGGTTGAGCTGGTGCTCGAAGGTGAAGAGACCGAGATCGACAAGGTCATGGTGGACGCGCTGCAAGACCCTCTGGTGCACGTCCTCCGCAATGCCATCGACCACGGCATCGAGCTGCCCGAGGAGCGCGTTGCGCTAGGCAAGTCGCGCGTGGGCCGAATCGTTCTTTCGGCGTCGCATCAAGGCGGCGAGGTCTCGATCGAGGTCTCTGATGACGGCGCAGGAATCAAGCGTGACCGCGTTCGAGAGCGCGCCGAGTCCCGCGGGTTGATTGAGCCGGGCAAGGAGCTCTCCGATGACGAGACGCTCGCGCTCGTCTTTGCGCCGGGCTTCTCCACGAAAGAGACCGTGGATGAACTATCGGGTCGCGGCGTTGGAATGGACGTCGTCAAGACCACCATCACAGGGCTTCGCGGGCGTGTTGGGCTCAAGAGCACCGAGGGCCGTGGCTCACGCCTTACGATGACCATGCCGCTGACGTTGGCCTTCGTCGAATCGATGGTCGTACGCGAACGGGACCGACTGTTCGCGTTGCCAATCGAGAAAGTGTTCGAGGTATTCAAAGCCGAAGCGAGTCAGATCTCCCGCAATTCGGCCGACGGCCAAACGCTGGTCAAGGTTCGCGGAACCATGGTGCCGGTGCTGTGGCTGCATCGCTTCTGGTCGGACCAAAGTGGTGTACCGACGGACGACGTGGACGGCCGCATTCTCGTAGTCGTTCAGACGTCGCACGGCGAGTTTGCGCTCCCCGTCGACGCCCTGCTGGGCAACCAGCAAGTCATGCTCAAACCGCTGCGTGGCCCGCTCGCGGGGATACGCGCAGCAGCGGGCTGCGGCATGCTGCGCACTGGAGACGTGGCACTCGCTATCGACTGTGAGCAACTCTATGCCTGATGGAAGCTCCTTTGGTCCGGACCGCTGGTCCGAGGTTCGCCGTTGGGTATCGACGAACTGCGGAATCGTGCTCGAACACGCCCGCGGCGAGGTGTTTGCGAATCGCCTCGACGCGTTGCAAAAAAAAGAGGGCATCGGCCCAAGCGAGCTCCTGTTTAAGCTCCGAAGCGGGGACCGTCGTTGGGCGCTCGCCGTGGCCGACGCTGCTTCTACCAATTACACGCAGTTCTTTCGCGAGCGAGACGCCTTCGACATTCTGAGTAGGGACGTCTATCCGCGACTCCCAGACGGTCCTATTCGCATGTGGTCAGCTGCTGCCTCCACGGGGGAGGAGGGCTACTCCATGGCGGTACACGTGTGCGAGCAGCTCGGCGCCGCGGCTGCACGCCGCGTAAAGATCCTCGGCACGGACATCAGTGATCGCCACATCACGACTGCCGAGAAGGCACTCTACAGCGAGGCTCGTCTCACCCATCTGACACCGCAAGAGCAACAGTACTTCGAGCGAGTCGGGATGGGACAAACGCGCGTTCGCTCTGACATCCGCGCGATGTGTACCTTCAGGCAGCTGAACCTATTGGCGCCAGAATGGCCATTTTCCCAGCCCTTCCACGTGATCTTTTGTCGCAACGTCCTCTACTACTTTGAGCACGCTTCGCGCACCCAGATCTTCGAACAGTGCTTTGAGTGCGCTGCTCCCGGGGCGTTCCTCATCGCGAGTTTTACCGACCCAACCTCGGACATCGTTTCGCGTTGGACGAGCGTCCAGCCCGGCATTTTTCGTAAGGACCACTCGTGAGCAAACCGATTCGCGTACTGATCGTCGACGATTCGGCCCTGGTGCGTTCGATTCTTGAACGCGGACTCTCGCGCGACCCCGAGCTCACCGTCGTCGGGCTCGCTCCCAATCCCTATGAGGCCCGCGACTTACTCGTTCGGCTCCAGCCGGATGTGATGACGCTGGATGTCGAGATGCCGCGCATGGATGGGGTCACCTTCATTCGCAAGTTCATGTCGGTCTTGCCGACCCCCACGGTGGTGCTGAGTTCGCTTACGACGAGCGGCTCCGCGTTGGCCATCCAAGCGCTCGAGGCTGGCGCTGTGGATGTGATCGCCAAACCGAGTTCCAGCGTAGCAGGCGGCTTGGAAGGCATGATGTCGCAGCTGATTGAGCGCGTGAAGGCAGCGGCGCGCGCGCGTGTAACGCAAAAGGCGGTTGCGGTCGTCGAGCCTACGCAACAGGCGCTGGATTCGACGACCGACTCAGTGATTGGACTGGGCGCATCAACAGGCGGCGTAGCTGCGCTCACGCGCATATTGCCGACGTTTCCTTCGTGGTCGTCGGGCATCGTCGTCGTGCAACACATGCCGGCTGGCTTCACGGCGGACTTTGCCAGGCGCCTCAGCGGCCTGTGCCAAATGAAGGTGAGCGAAGCCAAACACGGCGATAGAGTCCTGCGTGGCCACATTTTGGTCGGGCCCGGCGGCGAGCAGCACGTCGAGGTTCGTCGCTACGGTGGTGAGTATCGCATTCACCTTCGCGCTGGGGATTTGGTGTCGGGACACAGGCCGTCGATCGACGTCTTCTTTGCGTCTTTGGCGGAGAGCGTTGGGAAGAATGCTGCAGCCTGTTTGCTGACCGGGATGGGGGCAGATGGCGCGCAAGGGCTCCTGCAGCTGCTGCGAGCCGGCGGAAGGACCTTCGCTCAAGACCAGGAAACCTGCGCGGTCTGGGGTATGCCCGCCGCCGCACAATCTCTTGGAGCAGCCCAGCGCTTCGTGCCGCTGCACGAGATCCCAAACGTGCTGATGCAAGCGGCGTAGTGAACACGCGGCGGCGCGAAGGGGCGTAGTGGTGTAGTGGCGTCGCGACCGAGGTATCTCGGGTCGCGAACGCGGATGCGCAGGAGCGAACACAGGCGCGCCTTCGCCTTCGTCATACGAAGCTCGTGAGCGAGGTTTCAGACGAGGCGCGATAGCGTGAGCCGCGCGCGGACTCAGCGGCCGAGCCAGGCAAGTACGGCAGGAATGCTGAGCCACAAGAGCCCTTTGATCAGAAAGAACATGAAGCCGCCGAAGCCGAGCCGCTTCAGCCAGCTCATTGCGCGGGAGTTTGGAGCAACTGGGAACGTCCTCGGCGCCACTGAATCACGGACCATGTTCTGATATCGGCAAGCCCAACGAAGGCTTAACCGACACTAGCCTCAAAGCCCACGTTTGCCGCGTAGAAGCTGGAAGTAGCGGCGAGCGACCCCGGCCGAGCGCGCCGCACTGGTGGCATCCCCACCGTGGTCACCGAGCAGCTTTGCCAAGTACCGCCTCTCGAACTCCTGAACGACCAGATCGCGCGCTGCGGATAGCGGCAGGCCCGAACTCAACGCCTTACGCATCGTCTCCTCGATGCTGCCGCCCTCGGTGTCGGGCGGGCGTACCGACTCAGGAGCCGACGGCCGTGGGACGCGCGAGCCACCGCGAGAAGCACCAGGTGGTGGCGCGAGGTCTCCCAACGCGAGCCGCCGAACCACGACATTGCGCAGCTCACGAACGTTGCCCGGCCAATCATAGGCCTCGAGCCGTGACGAGAAGTCCGCTGGCATGGCGGCCCCCTCACCCACGGCATCCCAAAAATGACGAGCCAGAAACGCGACGTCCCCGGCTCGTTCACGCAGCGGCGGAAGCTCCACTCGCGCCACCGCCAACCGGTAAAAAAGATCGTCGCGGAAGCGACCCAGCTGGATCTCGCGCTCCAGATCGCGACGCGTCGCGCCCATCACCCGCACGTTGACCTGCAACCATTTGGTTCCGCCTACCCGGCGAATCTCCGAACGCTCGATGGCACGGAGCAACTTCGGCTGCAGCGAGATGTCGAGGTCACCGATCTCGTCGAGCAACAACGTGCCGCCGTCGGCCTGCTCGAACACACCGGGCTGTGAGCCGACAGCGCCGGTATAGGCGCCACGCTCGTGCCCAAATAGCGCCGCCTCCATCAGGTTGGGCGCGACGGCGGTGCAGTCGAACACCACGAAGTTGCGATCTTTGCGGGCACTTCTTGCGTGAATCGCCTCCGCCACAACCTCTTTGCCTGTCCCCGTTTCCCCCTCGATCACGAGCGGGACATCGCTCTTGGCAAGTCGTTCGAGCAGCGGGTAAAGCCTGCGCATCTCCAGGCTCATCCCAAGCAGCGTGCCGAAACGATCCTCGGTCACCGGCAACACGAAGCCCTGGCTCGACTCGATTCGCAACGAGGTATCGCCCACGCGCAGGGTCTCGCCCCCGACGGCGTGGGCCTCACGGATCCAAAGGCCGTTGAGGAAAGTACCGTTGGTCGAACCCATGTCGACGATGCGCAGTCGCCCGCTGACCACGTCAAAACTCGCGTGCGCGCGGGACACGCGCGGATCGGTCAAGCGAAGCGGCGCTAGCGGGCTCTTCCCGACATGCGCGCGCGAAGGTCGCGTGCCGTCAATGACGAGGCGCGCTCCGAGATCCGGCGAGCCAGCCGGAGCATCGACCACTGTCACCGCAAAGGCAGGAACGGCGGCCGGCCGAAGCCATCCAATCGGAGTTCCATCGTCGTCTGCGACCATCGCTGCAATGTGCCCAAGCAACGCGCCCTCGACAAGCTTCGTTCCAGGTAGTTTTGTCGAAGCTCACACCAAAGAGGTTGCAATGCTGCTTCGCCTTGACTACACCAGGCGCCGCTTGGGCCTAACACAAGCAAACGTCCCCATCGTCTAGTCGGCCCAGGACCCAGCCCTTTCAAGGCTGTTACGCGGGTTCGAATCCCGCTGGGGACGCAAGAATCGCCACCCTCGGACTCGTTCGAGCGGTGGCGATGTCGTTCCATCGAGTTCGCGTTGGCTGCAGCGCATCGCCGCTTGGCGTGCTTCGTTCGAGTCCGTCAAGACCGAGTCAGCAGCCACACGGTGCCCAGCAGGGCGAGCAATGCTACCGACAGCGCTATTGGCAGCGCTCGCGTGCGTCCTTTGGATGGTGCAACCAACGCGCGTGGCACCGTCTCGGTCATGAGCGGTACGTTTGCTGTTTGCTCGCAGACGTCGGGTATTGGCGGCTGCGCGAGCTCTGGATCTCGGTGCGTGATCGGCACCGTCAGATCGGCGATCGCAGGCGTCGCAGCTGGCTTTGCGGGAGGCAAAGGCTCGATGAAGGTGGGCCTGCCCGAACAGCCATCCTCCCCCGAAAGTGCGGCATCGAAGGCTGACATGAACTCCGCCATCGTTTGAAATCGTCCGCGAGGCTCTTTGTGCAGGGCCCTGGCGAAGAACGCACCCAGGTTGGGCCCGCCGCTCGGCCCTACGTAGGAGCGCGGAGGATCGTTGAGAATCGAAACCAACACTTCGGCCGAATCACCGCTAAAGGGCCGCTCTCCAGACAGCGCTCGAAACAGAATCACCGCCAGCGACCAAAGGTCGGAGCGCTCATCCACCGAGCGGCCGTTGCGAATCTGTTCGGGACTCATATACGCAGCCGACCCCAACAAGGTCCCCGGTCGCGTCAGCCGTTGGTTCTCGTCGCTGACCGCTGCCACGCCGAAATCGAGGATCAACGCTTGTGCGGGAGAGTCGCGCAGGAACACGTTCGCTGGCTTGAGATCGCGGTGAACGATCCCAGCCTGGTGCGCCTGTGACAACGCTGCGCCGACCTCACGTAGCAACCGAGTCGCGTCCTCGATCGAGATCACGCCCTCGCGCTTCATCTTTTGTTCGAGCGTCTCGCCCTGCAAAAGGTCCATCACCAGAAAGCCGTGCGCGCCCAAGAAGCCGAAGTCGTAGACACGCACGAAGCCTGGGCCTTGCAACTTTTGGCAAACCCGCGCTTCGCGCTCGAAGCGGGCGCGACTGTCATCGACGTTGGAGCTCTGAAACGCCACGAGCTTGATCGCGACCTGACGTTGCTTGCGCAGGTCGCAGGCCTCCCACACCTCACTCATCGCCCCTTCGCCAAGCTTGCGCTGGAGTTCGTAGCGACGCGCGACGACAACGCCGATTTGGCGCGACATGGGCAGCTGTTCCTGCGGAGCTCGAGACACGCCACGGCGCTCTCGAGCTCTCCCGCGCCGCTCTACAGGCGCAGCTGGAAAGCTGGAAATCGACACACTCGTGGTAGCGGCACAAACCTGGCGGAGGTTCACGCACGAGAAGAGCAACTTGGGCGGAATGGTGCCCTGTGCAGCTCAGATCTGCGCGTAACGCCCGCTCTTGAAGGACGCCTCGAGCAGCTGCGTGACGCGGGCCTCGAGGGCGCGCGCCTCAGCCTGAGGGATGGAGGCCAGCGCCGTACGTATTTCTCCCAAGGCCTTGAGCTGACTGAAGAGCTGCACGTCTCCCACCGCGCCGCCGCCAGTCAAGATATGACGAATGCGGTCCACCTCGGCAGCGAGGCCTTCAACGCCCATGCGCAAAGCGCCAACCCGTCTTCGGTCGGGGTGCTCGCGATAAAAGGACTCCAGCACCGGTTGAACCAACCCTTCGAGCAGATGTGCCTGATCCTCGTTGTTCCAGATGTGTTTGAGGATGAAAAAGTCAGAGGCGTCAGCGGTCGCACGACCATCGACGAAGGCACTGGCCGCAAACAGCTTCAACATCTTTACGACGCGGCGATCCGAGAGGCTGACGCCTTCCGCACGAATCTGAAAAACCAGGCCCTTGTAGCTGGAGAGGAAGGCGTCGGAGAAGGCCATGCGTTGACCGAACGATTTGCCCATCTCGATCAGCTCGCTCGCTGCGAGCAGCGGCGTTGGCCGGGTGCCCGAGAGCTGATGAACCTCGTGCGCGATACCGCGCGTGAGCAAGTCGGTGAAGTGGTAGGCATCAAGATTTTCACTCCGCACGCGGAGTAGGAAGCGGTCAAAGATGGCGCCCAGCGTTTCGTCCGCCGGGACCTCGTTCGACGCGGCGAACACGCTGATCAGCGGGCACTTGATGATCTGCGCGCCGCTCGTCATGCGCCGCTCGTTGAGCAACGTCAGCAGCGCATTCAAAATGGCGCTGTTCGACTTGAAGACCTCATCCAAGAAGACGATCTCCGCCTCGGGTAACATGCCGGTCACGTTGCGGCGGTACTCCCCCTCTCGGAACGCGGCGATGTCCACCGGCCCGAAGATCTCGTTGGGTTCGGTGAACCGCGTCAGCAGGTACTCGAAGTAGCGGGCCTGGAGCAGCCCAGCCAAGGAGCGAATCAGCGCGCTTTTGGCAGTACCGGGCGGGCCAAGCAGCACACAGTGCTCACCGGCCACGACCGCGATCACGAGAAGACGGATGATCTCGTCTTTCCCTAAGAATTGAGCCTCAAGGGACGAGGCGACCTGCCGGAGGCGGGTGCTAACGGAATCGCTCATGTTTTGTCTCGGTTGCGACGTACGCCAAGCTATTGCCCCCGGAACGTCGTCGCAATAGCTTCTAGGTCGAGGCATTCGTGAATCAACGCGCGCATCCCACCGTACGCCCTTACGCGCTAGCTCTTGGCGTGGTTCCGCGGCGCGGAGTGGAAGACCAGCTTTCGTTCCTTGGACCTGCAGCTGGGCAAGACTTGGCGTCAGCCCTCTTGCTCGACACTCTTGGCGCTCTATCGACCTTTCCGGTGCGGCATCGTGTGGTGTTCACCGACGGTACCGACGCGGTCACACGTCACACGCGGCTACCCGCAACCTGGCGGGAGCTTTCGCAGCGCGGGGAGTCAGCGTCGGAGAAGATCGACGCTGCTTTTCAGGATCTGCTCGCGCTCGGAGCGGAAGCGATGCTGCTCGTTACTGCAGACGGTCCGATGCTGCCGCTCGCGCAGATGTTCGACGGCATGATGTGGCTGCTGCCCAAGAGTCGAATTCTCTGCGGTGCAAACGAGCACTCGGGTCTCTACGCGCTCGGCGCTGCAGACCGCCTGAACTTCGTGGGTTCGCGTGATGCGGCAGTTCCCGGAGAAGCGCTCGGCATCATGAACCACGTTGAATCGCCTGCTGCCGCAGACGCGGAAGACCGAATCGCCCGCGCCTGCGAGAGCAACTCCTTCGAATTGGAACGGCTACCCAGGTCCTATCGGATCGAGGACCTCGATTCGCTCTCTCGACTTCACGCCGAGATCAAAGGGGGAATGTTTGCCCCCCAAACGCGCAAGCTTCTCGAGCGAGCGGATTTCGCCGCCATTGTTTGAAGCCAGGTCAGGGCTGAAAGAATAATTCGTCGGTCCTCGAACAAAGACATTGACCCGGAAAAATTCTTGAGTAGTGTAGCGCTCGCTGTTGCGGGAGTAACTCAGTGGTAGAGTGCAACCTTGCCAAGGTTGACGTCGCGAGTTCGAATCTCGTCTCCCGCTCTGAATCAGTAGTAAACCAGGATGGCGCGCCCGAATAAGGCGCGCCGTTTTCGTTTTGTCGGCTTAGCTGGCGGCGAAAGGCCTAAGCGGCGAGCGGCTTCACTTGTGGATGTAGATGAGCGTGCCCCCTTGCGGGCTCGTTGCGCCGTGCCAGTCGCTGGGCACTTTGGGGTCGGTCCAGTCGAACAGATAGGCTGCATCCGTCGGCGCCAAGTTCACACAGCCGTGGCTCCGAGGTTTTCCAAAGTCGTCGTGCCAATAGGCTGCGTGCAAGGCGTAACCCTCGTGGAAATACTGGATGTAGGGCACGTCTCGAAGATCGAACGCCTCGTCCGAGCCTTCCTCGCCATCCATCGTCCCGGAGACATGCTTGGTGCGGATCATGAACGTGCCGCGGATGGTTGAGAAGGTCGTGTCAGGGTCTCCCATGCCACCACGCCCGGTCGACACGAGCGCTGCATACACGGGCCTCTCCCCCTCGTAGGCCGTCAGCAGCTGGTTCTCGATGCTGACGCTGATCCACTTCTTCCCGCGCTCCGCGTGCTTCGCGCGGTCCTTGCGCAGCTCGCCGACCACGAGGGCGGGCGCAGGTAACCAGAGTCCCGTAGTCGTCTCCAAGAGCCCGCTCGCGCCACCGTGGGTCTTGCCCGTGAGTTCAAAGCCTGTGCGGCCTTTGACGGCTTCGCTTGGTCGAAACGACGCTCCGCTCGGCTCGTAGGCTCGAGTACCGGAGGCCAACACAAAGGCCGGTGCACCGCCGCTTTTGAGCTCGACGCCGCGAACCTGGCTGACCGTGGCGGGTTTGGTTTGATCGAGGGCGATCAGATCGAGCTCGGTCGTCAACCCGAAGCGTCGATCGGTCCACTCGAAGATGGTCGAGAGACCGAACGCAGAGTTGCTTCGCGCGCGGCCGCGATGCACCGAATACGAGAGGTTCTTGTCGCTTCCGTACGGCTGCGGCAGGTCTTTGCCGGAGAGCAGGTACTCAGGCACGTCTGCTACCGGAAGCGCCGCCAACGCCGGCTGCAAGTAGCCGCCCCGACGTTGCCCCTCGACGCGCTGCTGGTCCGCGAGCGACGGCAGGCGGAAGTAGAGGTGCGGCGCTGGCTCGCCGCTCATGGCGTAGTCGTACGGCAACGGCTGGCCACGACGCGGAGCAAGCTTTGCGGCCTGTACAATCGGGTGATTGAGGTCGAGCGTTGCGCCCTTCCCAACACATACGTACCCGCGAGGCTGAATTCGGTACCAGCCGCCTTCACAGCCGGAGGTTCCGAGCGGGTCGGGACTTCTATCAACGACCGCTCCCGCCCGCAGATAGCCGAGCTTCGATGCGCGGGACTCGGGGTGGTCGTAGACCCAGGTCCGCATCGCGATAGAGCCAACTTTGGTCGCAGCGTTCGGCTCGGCGTCGGGCTTCACTGGCACCGCAGGTGGCGGTTCCGCAGCCGCGCTAGCGGTAACGCTCGGGAGCGTGAGCGTGAGCTTTGCCGAGTCGTCGGAACGCCGACCAGGCGGCTGCTTGAACTCGCACGCACCCAGCGCAATCAGCGCCAGTAGCCACCGCGTCTCGATGCGGAGGGTCATACGCGCCTGCGAACGACCATCAACGCTTACTCGGGCTTGGGTCCCGCAACCTGCGCAGCCCGCGCCTCGACGACTCGCGCGTAGCTTTGGGCGTAGAGACGCGCAGGGCGCTCCCAACCAACGTCCAACCGCATCACCCGTCGACGGAGCGAAGAAAGGCGCGGATGCCGGAAGGTGGTCACCGCGCGCCCAACTGCGCCCGCTAGATCCTCGACGGTCGCGGCTTCGAACAAGAGCCCCGTGCCCGTCTCGAGATCGACGTCCACATCGACGACGGTGTCGACCAACCCGCCCGTGCGAGCGACGACGGGGATGGCACCGTAGCGTTGAGCATAGAGTTGCACCAAACCGCAGGGCTCCGAGCGTGAGGGCATCAACACGAAGTCAGCTGCAGCGACCAGGCGATGGGCGACCTTCTCCTCAACGAAGCCGAGGTAGCGAACGCGTTCGCCAAACTCCGAGGCAGCAGCCTTGAGCTCGGCCTCGATCGCAGCATCCCCTCGCCCGGCCACCACGAGACAGAGGTCTTGCTTCATCAGCCTGGCTACGGCCTTCGCCAGCACGTCCGTACCCTTTTGCTTGGTGACTCGACCGAGCGACACGAACAGCGGAATCGCCGGATCGAGCGGGAGGCCGAGCTCGGCCAAAAGGGTGCTCTTGGAGCGACCACGATTCGACCAATCGTCCGAATCGTAGCGAGCAACGAGCGACGGGTCGGTGGCGGGATTCCAAACGCTTGCATCAACACCGTTGACGATGCCCTGAACAGGAGCCGGTCGAGCTCGAAGCACGCCTTCGAGCCGAAAGCCCTTCCCCTCCGTGGTCAATTCCCGCGCGTAACTCGGCGAAACCGTGGTCACTGAATCCGCGCTGACGATGCCGCCCTTGAGCAAATTCACGCCACCATAGAACTCGAGCCCTTCGAGCGTGAAGTGCGCCATCGACAGACCGAAGAGGCGCAACACGGCGCGCACTTTGTCTGCGGCGAAGAAGCCTTGGGCCGAGGCATCATGGATCGTCAAGACCGACGCAATACCGGCGAGTTCAGGGACCTCTCGCATCAAGAACGGAATCATCGCAGCCGGCCAGTCGTGAACGTGAACGGCGTCGAACGGTGCCTCTCCAGCCCGCAGGCCGCCGGTGCTGGCGCGCGCCTTCAAGAACTCCACCACCGCCCGATTGAAAAGCGCAACCTTGAGCGCACCAACCAGCGTTCCTTCGCCGGCGTAGATCTTGTCGGTGGCCTTCGAGGTGACGTCGCCGAACAGGCTTCCTCCAGGGAAGACGTCCGAGGCAGGGACCTGGACGTCGAAGAAAACAACGTCTACCCCCGAGCCCAAACGCGCATCGAACAGAATTACGTCGGTCGGCCGGTCCGCTAGAAACGCTGCCTCTGAAGGCAGATCGGACGCAGCGAGCGCTGGCAACTTCAGCGGCGTCAACCGACGGGCCAACAGCACCCCAGCCTCCTCGAAGGCGGGGTACCGAGGCAAGGCGAGGGTGACGCGATGCCCCTGGTTGCGCAGTGTCTTCGACAGGGCGAAAACGACGTCAGCCAGACCGCCAACCTTGGCCATCGGCGAAAGCTCAGTCGCGACGAAAAGGATCTCCATGCGTCGGACGGTCTACCACACTTGTGATCAGCGGGGCGGGCCGAAAAGACTCACAGCGCCGCCTACGTCGTGCAAGATTCCGCCCGCTTCCGTCTCGGAGCGCCCCAACCCGCATGACCCGTCTTCGCAACTACGAACTTTTGCGCGAGCCGCAGCGCCCGCCTTCCATCGACGGGGCAGCCGTGTTGACCGTGCTGCGGGTTCCTCCCGAAAACGAGGGTATGCGGCTGGATCGCTTCGTTCAGTCGCAACTCAAGCGAACAACCCGCACTCGCGCCCAATTCATCATCGAGAAAAGCGCGTTTACGCCCGAGGGGCGGCCGCACCAAAAGGCGGACCGGGTCCGCAGTGAACAGTGGATCTGCCTTTGGCGCGCACCGTGGGACGAGGCTTTCACCGATACCGAGCTGCCCATCCTCTACGAAGACGAGGACCTGTGTGCGGTCGACAAGCCGCCGATGATCCCCGTGCACCCGACAGCTCGCTACTTTCGCTCGACGGTGGTCAAACTGCTGGAGCACAAGCGGCCCGAACAGCGGTTCTACCTTGCGCATCGGCTCGACCGTGAGACGAGCGGCGTGCTGCTGCTTACGAAGAACAAAGAGGCGGACCGTCATATCAAGAAGCAGTTCGCTGGGCTCGATCCGGAAACTGGCCGGCCCTCCGCTCTGCGGTTCGTGGCCAAACGCTACCTCGCCGTTTGCCACGGCGACCCTGGGCGGGAGAGCTTCATCGTGGACTCCCCGCTCGAGCCCGACCCGACCTCGAGCCTGCGCGTGAAGATGCGTGTAGCGACGGTGGGCGGGCTGGAGTCGCTCACGCGCTGCACGCTCGTGTCTCGCCACCGTTCACGTAAGACCGGAGCTGCTTATTCGGTCATTGCCTGCGATCTCGAGACGGGCCGTCAGCACCAAATTCGGGTGCATCTAGCGAGCATCGGCTGCCCTCTCGTCGGCGAGAAACTGTACAGCGGGGACGACGACCTCTTTCGCCGTGGCGCGGATGGCACGCTGACCAGCCAAGACCAGGAGCTGCTTCAACTCGAGCGGCAGGCGCTGCACGCGCAAACCCTCGAACTCGAGCATCCGCGCGAAGCACGGCGCGTTCGCATCACGAGTCCGCTGCCGCGCGACATCGCCGAGTTCTTGGACGCGCAAGATAAGCTCAACTGAGAGAAAGCGAATGCCCGAACCGAGGGCTCGGGCATCGTGCGTCCTTCACGCCACGCTCAAACTACTTCTTGGGCGCGAGGTTGTTGATCGCCTGGGCCCAAAGCACGAACTTGTTGGTCGCAAGGTCGCGGATGGTGCTGATCCCGAGCGCGCTCTTGAGCGCGGCGGCGTCAGCTTCGGAGACGCCCTGCAACGCGCTCACGGGCGCGTCTGCTAGCTCAGCAAACTCTTTGCTTTCGAACGACTTATCGAGAATCGAGGAGATATTGGCCATGACTGCGAGTAGCCCTCCCCCCTCGAGGCGTCAAACTCCGCCCATTAGGAGAGAATGCGCACCACGGCTTGCTCGAGCTCGCGCGAAACCGGACCGCCGTCCACCTTCGTTACGAGCACGCGTTGGCCGTCGCTTAGCTCGACGACGCTCATGGCGAAAGCACGGTCGCTGAGCGAGGCGAGCAGCGGGTGCCCGAGCACTCCCTCCATCCGCAGCGCCGAAACCGCAGCCGCTACAGCGGGCTCCAGGTCCCCCACCCCAGAAACGCTCAGGCCCTCGAGCGTGCTGACCGCCAAACACGATGCCCCCGAACGTTCCTGCTCTGCGCTGAGCAGGAACTCGAGGGCTAGACTCTTGACAGACGACCGGCAGACACGACGACACGGTTCCATGCCCGAACTTTTCTACAGGCAGGATAATCGGCAAAGTTTCCGTCGGTGCTGATTCAAATGCCGCGCGGCACCTTATCGAGATCGACCGTCGCGAGTGCATGGCGAATCAAAGCACTGCGGCTCGCCTTGGTTAGGCCCTTCGCCTTGAGCGTGTCGACCATGTCGTCGAGCTTCTTGAGGTCGTCGGTGTACATCGAGATGCAGATCACCTTGTAGTGCTCGGGCTTCGCAGTGTCCTTGGGCGGCCTGCTGCTTCGGCTCTTCGAATAGAAGCTGCCCGAAAGTACGCCTTCCACTTCCGCTCGGTCGAGCAGACCCCACCCTCGCTGTCCGTCATCGCTACCCATCGTGTCCTCCAATCGTCTGGTCGTGCGGCGGCCTAGAGCGAGGCTGCGGCTTGTTGCGGTTTGTCGGCGAGAGGGAGGCGCCTAGCTTGCTCCCGACTCGCGCACAGTCGCTTCACGACTGTCATGTAGTCGTCCGCGGCACTCATACCGGCGGCGTACTCGAAGATGGTTTGCCCCTGAGCAGGCGCCTCTTTGACTTTGATCGCTGCGCGAACCGGAGGCAGGCAGCGATCGCCAAAGTGCTCCTTCAATGTCTGCACCGCCTCATGACAAATCTTCGCGCGTGCGTCGAAGAAGGTCGGAAGGACGCCCCAGATCTGAACGGGGTGATGGAGCAGGGAGTTGACGTTCTTGATGGTCTTGATCACCTGCCGCACACCGACGAGCGAGAGGTAGTCACACGCCACCGGGACCAGCACGCTGTCGGCAAACACCAGCGCGTTCTGGTTCATCAGCGAAAGACTCGGCGAGCAATCGATCACGACGTAGTCGTAGCTCGAGGTCGCTGCGTGAAGTCGATCGCGCAGCACGCGGTCGCGGTTCTGACGCCCAGCCAGGTACAACTCGGCGGCTGCCAGCGTCTCATTCGAGGGCAGCAGATCGAGGTTCTCGCGCACGGGTTTGACGGCTTGCTGGATCGAAAGCCCCATCACCAGCACGTGGTAGAGCGACCGCTCGCTGGAGGCTCCGAGCGAAACAGCCACGTTGCCCTGGGCGTCGGTGTCCACCAAGAGAACCCGGTTGCCAGCGAGGGCGAGACCGGCGGCAACACTGACAGCGCTGGTGGTCTTCCCCGTTCCACCCTTGTGGTTGAAGACGGCCAGTACACGCGGCGTTTCGCTGGGAGGGCTCGCCTCTGCTCGCTGACGAGGTTGCATGACCGGCACAACCACCCCCGACTTCGCTGCAGGCCTTGCGGCCGGCGATGCCGCGATCGGCGAGGCCAACGTCGGCACGGCAGTTGGTGCCGCCTCCGCACGGGCGGGAGGGACAGAGGCCGGGACGTGCGGCTGTTGGCACATTTCCCCGAGGGTCAAGCCTTCCGCCTCACGCTGAATCTGCGCACGGCACTCGGTGCTGCAGGCGTAATGACGCTTGCCTTTGACGTAAACGAGTTGCGCTGCGAGCGAGACGGCGAAGCGCTTCGAGCAAGCTCCACAGACCGCCCCGGTGGTCGCGCGCTTCTGGCTGATCTCGAGGCACTTCTGAGAACAGAAGAACGCAAAACCGCCTTCCTGCTCCTCCATCTGGTAGCGGAACTGGACGTCGAAAGCAGTGGTGCACACGCTGCACGATTCGCGAATGGACACGCAGGAACTCCTTGGGCAGGCGGCACCACCCGGGCGCCGCGAGCCCCCTCATCACCACAGGCCGATATAAGTGGCCAAGTTTTTGCCGCACGTTTGCACCGGCCAGACTGAGCGGACAGCGCGGTTTCGCTGGTTTTGCGCCGACGGCAGCGCTAAGCGGGCGACATGATCAAGCGCGCACTTCTCTCGGTGTCGGACAAACGTGGGCTCTTAGATTTCGCGCGTGAGCTGGCGAAGCAGGGCGTCATCTTGCTGAGCACGGGTGGTACTCAGAAGGCGCTTCAGGCCGAGGGCATCCCGGTCACCGCGGTGGAGGACTACACGCAGTCCCCCGAGGTCATGGCCGGGCGCGTCAAGACCCTCCACCCTCGTATTCACGGTGGTCTCCTCCAGCGCGGCGCGATCGACGCTGACGATCTAGCTCGTCTTGGCGCGGCGCCGATCGATCTGGTGGTCGTGAATCTCTACCCGTTCGATCAAGTGCTGCAAAATCCGGCCAGTAAGCTCGAAGAGTTAATCGAGAACATCGACATCGGCGGACCCTCGATGTTGCGCAGCGCCGCGAAGAACCACGAGCGGGTCACGGTCGTTTGTGACCCAGCCGACTATCCGCTGGTATTGAGCGAGATGAGCGAGCTCGGGGGACAGACAAGCGCTACGACAAGGCGCAGGCTCGCAGCAAAAGTCTTCGCTAAAACAGCAGCTTACGATGCAACCATTGCAGGTTACTTGAGCTCCATCGCGGTCGATTCAGCACTCGACTCAGCGCCGGAACGCGCCCCGTTCCCCGAGCACTTCATTCTCCCGTTTGAGCGTGTGTATTCGCTTCGTTACGGCGAAAACCCTCATCAACAAGCTGCCTTCTATCGGGACTCGCGCCCTTCGCCTGGGACGATTGCCGGTGCCAACCCGGTTACCCCCTCGGCCAAGGAGCTCAGCTTCAACAACCTCGTCGATTTGGACGCCGCCTTGGAGGCCGTGCGCGAGTTCGACCGCCCTGCGGCCGTAATCGTCAAGCACACGAATCCCTGCGGTGTGGCTCGGGCCGAATCGCTTGAGGTCGCCTACCGAAGAGCGCGCGAAGCAGACGCCGTGAGCGCCTTTGGAGGCATTGTCGCGCTCAACCGCGAGGTGGACGAAGCGACCGCACGCGCCCTCGTGGAAACGTTCCTCGAGTGCGTGGTGGCCCCCTCCTTCAGTGAAGCGGCCTGTGAGGTGCTTTCATCGAAGAAGAACCTCCGAGTGCTTGCCTGCGGCGACCTCTCCAAGGAAACCGCCGCCTTCACCACGAAACGCGTAAGCGGTGGCCTAGTAGCCCAGACAACCGACCGCACAGGTCCAGGCGAGGTAGCCAACGGTCGAGTGGTGACGAAACGCGCTCCAACAGCTGAAGAGCTAGCCGCGTTGGATTTCAGCTGGCTGGTTTGCAAGCACGTGAAGTCGAACGCCATCGTCCTCGGACGTGAACACGAAACAGTCGGTGTTGGCGCTGGACAGATGAGTCGGGTGGAGTCTGTGCGGATCGCCTGTAGCAAAGCCGCTGACAAG
Organism: Polyangiaceae bacterium; assembly: GCA_044376115.1. Taxonomy (GTDB): domain Bacteria; phylum Myxococcota_A; class Polyangia; order Polyangiales; family Polyangiaceae; genus Xiheicaenibacterium. The sequence continues at coordinate 232,439 of JBILLK010000004.1, forward strand.
GCGAGCGGTTCGGTGCTGGCGTCCGATGCGTTCTTCCCCTTCCCCGACGGAGTCGAGCTGGCCAGCCAAGCGGGAGTAACCGCAATCGCGCAGCCGGGCGGTAGCGTGAAAGACGTTGAGGTCATCGCCAAAGCGGACGAACTCGGTCTCGCAATGGTCTTCACCGGCGCGCGCCATTTCCGCCACTGAGCCCCAGCGGAGCCGCCGCCGTACGCCCAACGAAGGCGCCACCGTAATGGGGCGCCTGATTCAGGCCTGGTTCAATCAGGCGCCTGGTTCAATCAGGCGCCTGGTTCAATCAACCAAGCGGACGTGGAGTTGTGCTCTCGGCGACGAACTCCGGCTCTTCCGCAGGCGTTTCGGAGGTTACAACCAGCTCACCGTTTCGGTACTCGATGATCCCGCGTCCTGGGCCGAAAAGCCGATCCGGCTCGGACACCACAAGTGCTTCGCGAAGCACATCATCAACGTGATCCACCAACACGAGGCGCAGCGCAGAGAGCACGCGGCGCGGGATGTCCCTCAAGTCTTTGCGGTTTTCCTTCGGCAGCAACACGGTTTTGATGCCACCGCGGTGCGCGGCGAGCAGCTTCTCCTTCACGCCGCCGATGGGCAGGACTTTGCCCCGGAGCGTGACTTCACCAGTCATCGCCAAGTCGTGGCGCACCGGCGCTTTTAGCAAGGCGCTCACAATCGCCGTCACCATCGTCACACCTGCACTTGGCCCGTCCTTCGGAAAGAACTCGGGAAAATGCACGTGTACGTCGACCTTCTGGTGCAAATCCTCCGCAAGGCCAAGGCGTTCACTGCGAGTGCGGACGTAGCTCATCGCGGCCTGCCCGCTCTCCTCCATCCCCTTCTCGACCAAACCGGTGATGGAGACCTTCCCTTTGCCCGGGAATACCGTCGCCTCTGCGGCCAACAGTTCGCCACCGACGCTCGTTACCGCGAGCCCCATGACAAGCCCGATCTCAGCCACCTGTTCCGCTCGGCCGACTCGGTACTTGGGCACGCCAAGCAGCTTAGGAATGGAGCGAGCGTTGACCTCAATCGGGCCCTTCCCTTCATCCACCACACGGCGGGCCAACTTGCGGCAAACGCTCGCTAGCTCACGCTCGAGCGAACGGACCCCGCTCTCCTTCGTGTAGTGGTGGATGATCGTCCGCACCGCCCCCTCGGTGACCGAAATGGGAACGTCAGAGAGCCCGCATTCGGTCTTCTGGCGTGGCACAAGGTACTTCTCCGCGATGTTGACCTTCTCGAACTCGGTATAGCCCGACAGCTGGATGATCTCCATGCGGTCTTGGAGTGGAACGGGAATGCCCGAAAGCGAGTTCGCCGTGGTGATGAACATCACGTCCGAAAGATCGTAGTCGAGGTCCAGGTAGTGATCGTTGAAGGCGTGGTTTTGCTCGGGATCGAGCACCTCGAGCAACGCCGCAGCCGGATCACCGCGGAAGTCACTCGACATCTTGTCGACCTCATCGAGCAAGAACGTCGGGTTCGAAGTGCCCGCCTTCTTCAAACTCTGGATGATCTTACCGGGCATCGCACCGATGTAGGTTCGGCGATGCCCGCGGATTTCCGCCTCATCTCGCACACCACCAAGCGCGAGCCGAACGAACTTACGACCCGTGGCGCGCGCGATGCTCTTGCCGAGACTCGTTTTGCCAACGCCAGGAGGCCCGACGAAGCAGAGGACCGGACCACGCAATTTCTTCGTTAGCGCCTGCACGGCGAGGTACTCAAGGATTCGCTCCTTGATCTTCTTCAGCCCGTAGTGGTCTTCCTCGAGGATCGCTTCGGCTTCCTTCAAGTCGTAGCGTTCTTCGGAACGCTCGTACCAAGGCAGATCCATGATCCAGTCGATGTAGTTCCGCACGACCGTCGCTTCGGCGCTCGTCGGATGCATCATCTTGAGCTTCTTGAGCTCCTTCTTGACCTTTGCCGTGGCCTCTTCGCTCATGCGCTTCTGGCGCAGCTGGGCCTCGATCTCTTGCGTCTCGTTTTTTGACTCGTCGCGCTCGCCGCCACCCAGTTCCTTCTGGATCGCCTGCATTTGCTCGTTGAGGTAGTACTCCTTCTGCGTCTTCTCCATCTGCTTCTTGACGCGAGAACGAATCTTCCGCTCGACCTGCAGAATCTCCACCTCGGACTGCATCAGCTCGATCAGACGCTCAAGACGCTGCTTGGCGTTCGCCATCTCGAGCAGACCTTGACGGTCCACGAGCTTGATCGTTGGGAGGTTTGCGATGACGCTGTCGGAGAGGCGACGTGGCTCATCGATCGCCTGAATCGAAACGAGGACCTCAGGCGCGACCTTCTTGTTGAGCTTTACGTACGTCTCGAAGGTGGCCGTAACCGAGCGCATCAAGGCCTCAACCTCAACGCCCGACTCGGCAGCCTCATCAATGTCCGCAACATCGACCGAGAAGAAAGGCTCGGTCGCGACGAAGCGCTGGATCCGCGCCCGCCTCCTGCCTTCAACGGTGACACGCACTGTTCCGTCCGGCAGGCGGAGCAGCTGCATGATGATGCCGATCGCACCTACGTCGAAGATGTCATCGGGTGCAGGCTCGTTGGTCTTCGCGTGCTTCTGAGCCGAGAGAAAGATCTCCTTGCTCTTGTCGCGGGCCATGGCCTCATCAAGCGCCGCGATGGACTTTTCCCGGCCGACGAACAGCTGGGTGACCATATGCGGAAAGATGATGATGTCGCGTAAAGGGACGAGTGGCATCGCCCGCTCGGGCTGCCCGCGTTCGTTCTTGAAAAACATGTTGGAGCCCAGTCAGAAGATAGAGGCACAGCCAGCAAAGCTGGCTGTAGGCAGCAAAGCACGAGTCAGATCAACCTCAGGCCAACTCGGCTTCCTTCTCTTTGCTGTACACGATGATCGGAGCCTCTTGACGGAGGATAACCTCCTCATTGACTACGACTTCCTTCACGCCGCTGCGCGAAGGGATCTCGTACATGATGTCGAGCATCGCGTTCTCAAGGATCGCCCGCAGGCCGCGAGCTCCGCTGTGGCGTTCAAGAGCCTGCTTCGCCACCGCAACGAGCGCACCGCGGGTGAACTTGAGCTTCACACCGTCCATCTCGAAGAGCTTCTGGTACTGCTTCACCAGGCTGTTCTTCGGCTTGGTGAGGATGTCGATCAGGGCGTCCTCGTTGAGTTCGTGGAGAGTAGCCACGATGGGCAACCGTCCGATGAACTCAGGGATGAGCCCGAACTTGAGCAGGTCCTCGGGCTGCACCTGCCCCAAGAGTTCACCCAGCTTCAACTCTTTCTTGCTGCGCACTTCAGAGCCAAAACCAATCGCGCTTTGGCCGATGCGCCGCTGGATGATTTGGTCGAGACCGACGAAGGCGCCACCACAGATAAACAGAATGTTGACGGTGTCGACCTGCAAGAAATCTTGCTGGGGATGTTTACGCCCCCCCTTAGGAGGCACATTCGCGATGGTACCCTCGATGATCTTGAGCAGCGCTTGCTGAACACCCTCGCCAGAAACGTCTCGCGTTATTGACGGGTTGTCGCTCTTGCGACTGATCTTGTCGATCTCATCGATGTAAACGATACCGCGCTGCGCCCGCTCGACGTCATGGTCAGCGTTCTGAAGCAACTGAACGATGATGTTCTCAACATCCTCGCCCACATAGCCTGCTTCAGTGAGCGTGGTTGCGTCAGCAATCGCAAACGGTACGTTGATGATCTTTGCCAGGGTCTGAGCAAGCAGCGTTTTGCCGCTTCCAGTGGGTCCGAGCAAAATGATGTTCGATTTCTGCAGCTCGACTTCGCCGGCAGCCACCTTCGAATCGATTCGTTTGTAGTGGTTATGAACCGCTACCGACAGGATCTTCTTGGCTCGATCCTGACCGACGACATACTCGTCGAGGATGGCCTTAATCTCCGAGGGCTTGGGGATTGGAGTCGATCCGCTCTGCGGCTCCTCCTTTTCCACCTCCTCAGCGATGATATCGTTGCACAGGCCAATACACTCGTCGCAGATGTAGACCGTGGGTCCAGCGATGAGCTTTTTGACCTCTTTCTGCGACTTTCCGCAGAAAGAGCAACTGAGGTTCCCGCTCCCGTGATCGTCCCGCCTTCTCTCCACTTCCGCCTCGCAGAACATCACGCGCCCTAGGCGCGCTTAGTCGCACTAAATCGCTCTATAGCCCACGGATCAATTGGCCCGCAGTCTAGACCTGGTCGACCGGCTCGGCAACGTTGTGAGCCGAGCCGCTCTTCACTTCGCTGTCTTATCCGTCTTTTTCTCGCCCGACTTCTCATCCCGAACTGTCTTCTCGCGGGGCGGAAACACCTCGTCGATCAGACCGTACTCCTTAGCCTCCACCGGGGTGAGGTAGAAGTCGCGATCGAGATCCTTACTGATCTGCGCCGGGTCTTTCTCCGTCGCCTTGGCCAGAATCCCAACCAAGAGTTCCTTTAGGCGCTTGATCTCTCGAGCTTGGATCTCGATGTCGGTCGCCTGGCCGCGCGCGCCTCCAAGCGGCTGGTGAACCATGATCCTCGAATTCGGAAGCGAATAGCGCCGCTTCTTTTGCCCTGCGGCGAGCAGAACCGCCCCCATTGAGGCTGCTTGCCCCAAACAGATGGTCGAGACGGGGCAATGAATGAACTGCATCGTGTCGAAAATTCCGATGCCGCTGGTTACAACGCCGCCTGGGCTGTTGATGTAGAGCTGAACGTCCTTCTCGGGATCTTCGCTATCCAGGAACAGGAGCTGCGCAATGACTGCGTTGCACACGAAGTCATCGATCTCGGTTCCCAAGAAGACGATCCGGTCCTTCAGCAAACGACTGAAGATGTGCCACTCGCGCTCACCACGGTGGGTCGTTTCGGTAACGCTGGGAATGATGTAGTGGGCGCGTTCGGCAGCTGAGCGAACCTGAAGCTCGGCTTCATTCGCTTCTAAGAAGTGCATCGCCTGCGTCCGGTTTTCGATTCGCCGCATTCGTCATCCCTCGGGAAGTCTCGATCAGTTGGAATCAGGCACGGTAGGCGCGCGCACAAGAAGCGCGAACGGCACCGCACAGGGGCGAACCTTAGCGCGCTTCGGTCCGACCTGCACCAAGATGTCGTTCAGTACGAACGACATCTTGGATGCCGTCAGTGACTACTCTGTCTCAGTGGTGACGGCCGCGCCTTCGAGCAGATCCAGGATCTTGTCCTCGAGGATCATGGCGATCAGCATCTCGCGACGTTTCGGATCACGGTACTCCGCCTTCACCTTGGCGACGTTCTTGCCCGTCTGCTCGGCAAGCTCGACGTAGCCCTTTTCGATGTCATCGTTGGTGACCTTGATCTCCTTGATGCGCGCGATCTCCGCCATCAAGAGACCGGCGCGAACCTTGACCTCGGCGTCCATACGGATGCGGGTGCGCATGTCTTGAGTCAGGTTGAAAGCTTGGCCCGACCGGCGCGTTGCCTGGGCGAGCTCTCGCTCGGTCATCTGACCCTGCTGATCGACCAGGCTCGGCGGAACCGGGATCGGGTTGGCCTTGCAAAGCTCCACCACGAGCTGCTCAGCGACCTGCTCGCTCTGGCGCTGCTTGGCGTTCTTCTCGAGCTTCTCGGTGACGTCCTTCTTTAGCGCGTCGAGGTTCTCAAACTCGCCACAATCCTTCGCGAGTTCGTCGTCGATCTTGGGCAGAATGCGCTCCTTGATCGACTTGACGACGAGCTTGAAAACGCCTGGCTTGCCGCGCAGGTCAGGGGCGGAGTGGTTGGTCGGGAAGGTGATCGTGACCTCCCGCTCCTCATCCACGTTTGCACCGGTGACGGCGGTCTCGATGTCTTTCATCGTCTCGCCAGAGCCGATCTCGGTCGTGATCGTCTGCTCGCCCGAGGGGTGAGGCTTGCCGTCAACGAGCAGCTTGAACGAAAGCTCGACGGTGTCTCCGTCCTTGGCGGCACGTTCGGGGTTGGGCGCCTCGAGAGTCGAGTGCTCGCGCGCGAGCCGGTTGAGCTCGGCCTCGATGGCACTTTCCGCGATGGAGATCTTCTGCTTCGAGACCGGGAGCCCCTCCCACTTCACCTCGGCAACCTCGGGACGAACCTCGAAGCGAGCCTTGTAAGAGAAAGCGGCGTCCGGGCTGAGCGCACTGGGCGCCACCGACGGCTTCGACAACGGCTGTACCGACTTCTCGGCGAGTGCCTTGTCCAACGTCTCATCCACGAGACGCTGCGCTACGTCAGCGTGGATGCGCGGACCATAAAGGTGCACGAGCACTTGGCGCGGCGCCTTTCCTGGCCTGTACCCGCGGACGCGGGCGGTTCGGGCTATCGCGGCAAAGGCCTTGTCGACCTCAACGCGAACCTTGTCGACTGGGATCTCCACGGAGAACTCGACGACGACCGGAGAAAGCTTCTCGACGGATACTTGCATGGGTAGGGCTCGCGGCCTTAGACCCGACACCCTTGGGGATCAAGCGCCATCCCCTTCCCCCCGCCAAAAAGCGTAGGGCGCCACGTTTGGCGCCCTACAGCTTTTGTGCATAACCCGAGAGGGCTCGCCCCTAGTAGCGGTCGTTGCTCATTTCACTGAACGGATCCTCGGAGTCGAACTCCACCTCTGCGTCGAAGGCGTTGTCCTCGACCATGTCCTCGAGCGAAAGTCCGATTCGACGCTCGCTGCTCAGCACGTCTCGTTCAAATTCAGCGAAGTTCTTGAAAGACTTGGGAAGCGACATGAACCCTCCAGGGAAAGACGTGGCTTCGCGGCGCCGCCGCGAAAGCTGAAAAAAAGAAAGCAACCAAGGAAGACGCCGCTCACACGCGGCGAGAGAAGATCGACGTCACGCTGGCCAGGTCCTCGGTTCCGAGCCCAGGCTGAAGCCGTGGGTCGCGTTGCCAGAAGCCCTGCGCCACGATTCGGTCTGCCGCTTCCCACGAAGAATCGCGAAGAGCAGCGTTCAACCCGGCCCGCAGGGAGCGACGCGATTTCGCTTGACTCCGACTTAGACCTACATCGTGCGACATGTCGCTGAACGTAGTCGCGAGTAGTTGGTCGGCCAAGTTTCCACGTGCGTTTTTTGAACGCCGCTCGACGACCCGCTGGAGGTCGTGTACCCGGGGCACGCCTTGGGAATCACATTGGCCGTTGCAAACCAGAAGGGCGGAGTGGGGAAAACCACTACCAGCGTCAATCTCGCGGCTAGCCTCGCCGCTGCCGAACGTCGGACGCTGCTCATCGACTGCGATCCGCAAGGAAACGCGACAAGCGGGAGCGGCGTCGATCGCCGCTCGATTGAACGCTCGATCTACGACGTGCTCTTGGGCCACGCGACCTTGGCGCAGGCCGCCGTTTCTACGGCGCTCAGCAACCTAAAGGTCGTAGCGGCCACGCAAGATCTAGTCGCCGCAGAACTCGAACTGATCGATCAGCCAGATCGAGCCGAGATCCTCCGCAAAGCGATCGCCGCGGTTCAGGCGCAATACGACTTCATCGTGCTCGACTGTCCACCGTCTCTTGGGCTGTTGACGGTGAACGCGCTCACGGCTGCAGATCGAGTGGTTGTGCCGTTGCAATGCGAGTACTTCGCGCTCGAGGGGCTCACCCACCTGATGGCCACCATCGACCGCATTCGCGGCGCGCTCAACCCGACGCTGTCGGTCGAGGGGATCGTGCTTACCATGTTCGATGGCCGCAACTCGCTGACCCACCAGGTCGCTGACGAGGTGCGTGGCCACTTTCACGTCTTCGACACCGTCATTCCACGTAACGTCCGGCTTTCGGAGGCGCCCTCGCACGGCAAGCCTGCGCTACTCTATGACGCTCAGTCGCGTGGTTCGTTGGCCTATTTGAGCCTCGCGCGAGAGTTGGTCGAGCGCCTTGAAAAGGCAGGCCCGGCGCCAACGAATGTTGCACCGAGCGAGCCGCGGGCCGCCGAGCCCGCGACCCAACTTGAACCCGCGGCCGCTCCAGGCGAAAGCACGCCGGTGGACGAGACAACAACGCCGCGAGCAAGCAAACGGGTGACCGCGGAAGGGACTCGGCGACCAGTGAAAGCCGCCAAGGCGAAGGGACAGCCAAAGTCATGAACGCTCCGCCCGACAAAAAACGAGCTCTCGGTCGCGGCCTTGATGCGCTGTTGCCCGTAAATCCCCCGCAGACCTCACAGCTGGCTGGGAATGTCGCTGAGAAGAGCGTCTTCTCCTGCCCGGTCGAGCGAATCGTTCCGCAGCCTGGTCAACCTCGTCAGCACTTCGACGACGCAGAGCTGGCCGAACTAACCGCGTCCATCGAGGAGCACGGGGTGATCGAACCGCTGGTGGTTCGGCGCGTGCCCTCTGCGATGGGGGACGCACGCAAGGACACCTTCGAGCTGATCGCCGGAGAGCGGCGCTGGCGAGCTGCACAGAAGGCTGGCCTGCGCGAGGTCCTCGTGGTCGTCAAGGACGTGAGTCCGGTGGCGGCGTTTGAGCTCGCCTTGGTTGAAAACCTTGCGCGGGCGGATCTCAACCCGATCGAGATCGCTGAAGCCTATGACCGGCTGATCCGTGAGCACAACTTTACGCACGACTCGCTCGCCCAGCGAATGAGTCGAGACCGTACGACGGTCGTCAACGCGCTACGCCTGTTGAAATTGCCCACCGCGGTGCGCTCTCTCGTCATTTCGCGAGAGCTCTCCGAGGGTCACGCGAGGGCGCTCTTGGGAGCTCCAACACCCGCTGCGCTGGCCGACATTGCTGACAAGACGGTTCGCGGACGACTGCCAGTGCGCAAAGTGGAGGAGCTGGTTCGGCTCGCCAAACGAAAAACCGGAAGCGGCGAGAAGACGCCAAAGAAGGAGGAAAAAACTCCGGCTATTCGCGACCTCGAGGCGCGGCTTGCACGGCGTCTCGGTACCCGCGTCGAGGTTCGGGATGAGAGCGGGGCCGGCCAGCTCGTGATTCACTACGGCTCGCTGGACGAGCTGGACAGGCTGCTTGCCCAGCTCGGAGTTTGAGCCAGCGCGCAGTAGTTACTGGAGAGAGTCGAGTTCTTTCTTTGCCTTCTTGCCGATCGGGGTTTCCTTGCCAAGGTTGATGGCCTTGCGAAAGTGCACCTTTGCCGCCGGCTTGTTCTTCAGCGCGACCTGGCTCTGCCCCAGGTAGTAGTAGGCCGCCTGGAACTTCGGGTCGAGTTTGATCGCCGCCTCGAAATCGGCGGAGGCCTCTTTCTCGTTCTTCAAGGAGTGCTTGCATACGCCGCGGCGAACCAGAATCTCGGGATCCGCCTTCTTGAGCGCAACCACCCGGTCGAGCAGCCGGACACAGTCAGCGAACGCCTTCCCAGGCCCGAGCATTCGAGCGATCGTCGCCAAGCTCTGGGGGTCATCGTTGCGCGCAGCGGCGGCCTTGAGAAGGTGCGGCACCGCCTCCTCCGCCTTGCCGCTCTCGAACAGCAAGATCCCCAGCTGCAACCGCGTCTCAGCGCTCTCCTGCGACGCGAGCGCCTTGCTGTACGCCTTCGCCGCGTTCTCCGAGTCCTTCTTCAGGAAATGCGCATAACCGAGATTGGTGAGCAGAACCGGATCATTGGGAGCCTTGCGGAGAGCGTCATTGAGGAGCGGTAGAGCCTCGTCGGGGCGCGCCGGCTCAGACAGGTAGACCGCAGCGAGATTGGCGGCCGCGTCAACCATGCTTGGGTCCTGCTCCAACGCCTGCTTGTAGAAGGACTCCGCCTTCGACAAGTCCCCGCCGGTTTGCTCAACGACGACGCCACTGTAGAAGAGCCCCTCCGCGTTCTTGGGCTCGAGCTGAAGTGCGTTTTGCAGGTGAACTTCGGCCTCTTTGAACTTGCCGGACTTGATGAAGGCCACCCCGCGGTCGAGTTCTGGATTGCTTTTCTTCGCGGTGGGAGCCGGATCCGTCAGCGGGGGATCCGCCTTCAGCGGTTCGTCGACAGGCGGTTTCGTGGGGCAACCCGCTGCAAAGGCCAACAGGACGAACAGAGGCAAGCGGAGGCGGAGCATGGTTTTTCGGTAGCACCTTTTCCACCGAAGGTGGATGGAGTTGGTAGTTCGCGTCGCCGAAAGCGCCGTGGTTTTCGACACGCCGAGACAGCCCACCTTGGGTCACGGTTGAAAGACGGCTCAAACCGTCGGGGGCTGCAGAACGGAAAGCAAACGCTGTTCAATCTCGAGCGAGCGCGGGCCCGGCCGCACCTTCGAGCCGTCCGCCTCAGTGACGTAGAACACGTCCGCGATGCGGGTACCTTCCGTGTTGATCTTGGCGACACGGATCGACAGACCGAGCTCGAAAAATGCGTTTGCTATCGAGAACAAGAGGCCCGGACGGTCGAGCGTCGAGACCTCGATCACGCTCTGATTCGATGAGGCGCGATGGTCGATCGCCACACGCGTTTTCACCTCTGGGCCCGAGCGTTTGGGCCACGTCTTGCGTCTCAGAATCTCTTGAGGCGAGAGGCCACCGTCCAATAGCTCGGTGAGCGCCTTTCGAACGACGGGCAAGGCGCGTGGAATCGCCTGGGCTCCCTCGAATCGACCCTGCACCCAAAATAAATCGACGGCCGTTACTGAAGTTGGGCTGCGTCGCGAGTAGACCTGAGCGGCCAGCACGTCGAGGTTTGAAGCGCTCAACGCGGCAGCGATCTTGGCCAAGAGGCCCGGCCGATCTTGCGCGACGACGCAGAGTTCCGCGGCCTCCGGGTGACTTGAGGGTACGATCTCGATCGAAACCGGCTCGACGTGTCTCCTCACCACCGAGGAGTGAGCAACCACGGCGGGTGCCGAACTGGAGGCGAGGTATCGATCTGGCATTGTTGCGAGAAACTCAGGGAGGAACGCCAAATCCTCATCGCGGTTCGGCTCGTCGACGAGGTACCCCTCGGCAAAGCTCACAATCTCCTTCCGCAACCGCTCGGCGCGCCCAGTCTCACCCCCGGCACCGGTAAGGAACGCATCGGTCGCGATGAAAAGCTCGTCCAACATGTGAGCCTTCCAAGAGGTCATCGACGTTGGGCTCGTGGTCGCGACGTCGACCACGGTGAGCAGAAACAAGTTCCGGAGCGTGTCGCAATCTGCCACGGCGCCCGCCAATTCCGACAATGTCGACTCGTCATCGACATCTCGGGCCGTTGCCAAGCGATACATCGTCAAGTGCTCGCGGATGAGGTGGGCAGCGGACGCCATATCCTCTTCGCCAAAACCAAGACGGGCGAGGATCCCGGGGGCTACTTCTGCGCCACGGAGGCTGTGATCCTTGCGACCGATCGCCTTGCCGACGTCATGGAGCAGCACGGCGAAAGCTAGCGCTGGGTAGCGCACGACCTCCGCGGCCAATCGCGACGCGAGCGGGTGCTCTGTCGTCAACTGCCCGCGTGAGAGCGCCGCCAGCCGGTCGACTGCAGCGACGCTGTGAACATCGACCGTATACACGTGATAGACGTCGTGGTGGACCCGACCAACGAGAGGCAGGAACTCCGGAATCATCGCGGTCAGCAGACCTAGTTCGTGCATCTCGCGCAGAGGGCTACCTTTCTTGAGGCTGGTCTCTTTTCGAACTGAAACGAGTTCAACGAACAGCCGAGCCGCCTCGGGGTCCGCGCGCAACCGCTCGCAAAAGGCCTGTTCGCTGCTGAGCCGCATGACCGCTTCACGCGCAAAGGCGTACAGCGGTTTGTCGTGTTCCACCGCCGTAGCAACCAACCTGAGCGCGAGCGCCGGATCAAGCTCCAATGCCGCAGAGTCAGCGAACGTGACAGCGCCATCAAACAGCCGAAACCCGTTGCCTAGGTCCTCGTCCTTGGGACGTCGCTGATTCACGCACGTCGCGCGAGTGAACATCGAAGATACCGCCCGAGTTACCACCCTCGCGCCCCTGTAGTAGTCGCTCATCATGCGCTCGACGGCTACTCCGTCTTCGCCAAAACCAAGCCCGCGCGCGATCAACTCTTGCTCGTCGAAGGTGAGCCGATCGCTGCGTCTTCCAGCATGAGCGTGCAGTAGGTGTCGAATCGACCATAGCCGCTCTTGAGCCTCCGCAACCTCCTTCGCTTCACGCGGGACCAGCGCCCCCACCCGCACCAGATTGGCGAGTTCCCCGCCGCCAAATCGAGCAGCGGCGGCCCAGCGGAAGATGTCGAGATCGCGCAGGCCTCCTGCGCCGTTCTTAACGTCCGGCTCCAATAGATAGACGCTGTCACCAAACCGCTCATGCCGTCGCTCGACCTCTGCCGCGAGCCGCGCACCCCAGCGTTCGAGCTCACTGGTCGAAAACAGGCTCCCCGACACACGCCACACGAATTCGTCGGAGAGCGCTCGGTCTCCCGCCAAGAAGCGCCAATCGAGCACGCTGGTGGCGGTCGCCAAATCCTCGCGTGCAAGGTCCACCACGTCCGACAACACGAGCGTTTGGTGCCCGACCGTCAGCCCCGCATCCCACAAGGGGTACAGCACCGCCTCCGACACCTGCTCCGCTTCCGCCTGCGACCTCGCGAGAAAGCGCAAATCCAAGTCGCTGCGCAAGGCCACCGCGCCGCGGCCGTAGCCGCCAACAGCTGCCAAGGCCACACGCCCACCATTGAGTGGGCGGAACGTCTCGAGCAGAAGTTCGTCGTATAAGCCCGAGAGTTCGCGCGCGAGCTGCATGCCCCATTCAGCACTGGCCGCTACATCTTTTCGCCGCGCTTGGAGCGCCTCGTCCGATACAAATCGAGTTTCGAGTTCGGCCCTTCGGCTCTGGATCAAGCTTTTGAGCGCTGGTACGGCGACAACTCCCGTGCTCATGAGGCGGCGAGCACGCTCTGAAAGCTGCGAATGCTCTGCGCAACGTCTGCGGAGCCCGCCATCTCTCGGCACGAGTGCATGCTGAGCATCGGTGCGCCAACGTCGATGGTTGCCACGCCGATGCGTGCGGCGGTGATATTGCCGATCGTGCTGCCGCAGGGAAGATCGCTGCGCGTGACGAAGTGCTGGAAGGTCACTCCCGTGTCGCGTGCGGCGAGAAGTAGCCGCGCCTGCGTCTCGCCAGTCGTTGCGTACGACTGATTGGAGTTGGTCTTTATCACGAGGCCCTTGCCGAGCTCGGGCACGTGATTCGACTCATGGACCTCGGAGTAGTTGGGATGCACCGCGTGGGCCATGTCAGCCGAGACCAGGAACGACCGGGCCACGGCTCGCTCGAAGCCGTTCTTCTCGTTGTCGTCGAACGAGTCGGCGATGCGCCGTAGCGTTGCCTCGAGGAACGTTCCCTGCGCGCCCACGGCGCTGCGCGAACCACATTCTTCGTGGTCGTAGAGAACGACGAGCTGGGTGCTCTTGGTCGGCGGTTTGGATGCACGGTCAACCAGCGCCCTGGTCGCCGCGTGGCAACTGCCTAAGTTGTCCAGCCGGGGAGCGAACACCAGCTCTCCTTCCAGTCCGCCAAGCGAGCTTTTCTGTGTGTCGTAGAGCATCAGGTCAAAGCCCAGGATGTCGCCACGAGGGGCGCCAAGCTGCTTTGCCAGTAGGCTGACGAGATCGCTCTTGTCGCCAATCCCGAGCAAGGGAGGGAGATGCTTCTGCGCGTTGAGAACGTTGCCTTCGGTGTTGACTCCCCGATTGAGGTGGATGGCCAATTGAGCCACCCGCGCCACCGGCTTCTCTAGGTCGACCAAACGCGAAACGACGCCCTCCGAACTCGCCAAGCTCACCCTGCCGGCCACCGACAGATCGCGGTCGAGCCAAGTTGAATAGATGACACCGCCGTAAGGCTCGACGGCCAGCTGCCGATAGCCTTTTTGATGTACATCCGGCACTGGTTTGAGCCTCAGATTTGGCGAATCGGTGTGGGCACCAATCATGCGATAGCCACCGCTCGTCGGCGGCTCGGCCCCGACGATGAACGCGACCACGCTTCCTCCTCCGCGCACGACGTAGTGCTTACCGCCGGGGGCGAGCAGCCAAGCCTCCCGTTCGTCGAGTTCGCTGAAACCCGCCTGCGACAGTCGGCGGGTGACCTCATTGACGGCGTGGTAGGGAGTTGGTGAACGATCGATGAAGTTGCACAGATCCAGGGCGTCAGCGTCGTCGAACATGCGATAAGACGTAGCAGTTGGTCTTGAATTCCCCCAAGCAGAAACCCCTCACGGTCCGCACCTTCGGCAGCTTCAGCGAGCTGTCGCCTCACTATGCTGCCGTTTCCACGCGGGGAAACCCGACGCTTTCAGCGGCCTGGCTGTCTGCGCTGGAGAGCACCGGCTGCGTTTCTGAGGAGCGCGGCTGGGTTCCCAATCATATCGGCGTCTTCGAGGACGAGACGCTGGTGGCTGCAATGCCCGCGTACGTAAAGTTCAACAGCGAGGGAGAGTTCATCTTCGATCACGCCATTGCGCGCGCAGCACCGCAGTTCGGGGTGCGGTACTTCCCCAAGCTTCTGATCGCGGTTCCCTTTACGCCGGCAACTGGCCCGCGCGTCCTCTACGCCGAAGGCACGCCTCCAGAGCGGGCTGAGCTAGCAGCCGCCGCGGCGCTCAACGCTCTTCTGCAACAGCTTCCAGTCTCGAGCGTGCACATGCTCTTCGCCGAAAAAGCGGTTGCTGAGCGGATGCAGAACGGTTGGCTTTTGCACAGACATAGCCTGCAGTTTCATTGGCGGAATCGCAACTTCGAGTCCTTCGAGAGCTTCTTGGCGACGTTACCGTCGAAGCGACGCACCAACATCCGCCGAGAACGGCGGGCGCTCACGGAACAGCAGATTCGAATCGAAAATGTACGAGGCCAAGCGCTCGAGGCGCGGCACGCGGACCTCGCGTACGAGCTCTATCTGACCACCGTCGACAAGTTCATGTGGGGTCGGCGTTACCTCAATCGCGCGTTTTTTGAAGAGGTCATACACACCATGCCCGAGGCGATCGACCTGGTGCTCGCGTTCGAGCGCGATGCAAACACCCCAATCGCTGGGGCGTTCAATCTGCGTGGCGCAAATACGCTCTACGGGCGGTATTGGGGGACGCACAAGGAGGTTCCGTTCCTGCACTTCAACGTGTGCTTCTACCACTCGATCGCGCGCTGTATCGAGGAGGGCGTGCAAACATTCGAGCCAGGAGCAGGAGGCGAGCACAAGCTCGCGCGCGGCTTCGAGCCGACGATCACCCACAGCCTCCACGCCTTCCGAGAGCCGCGGTTGAGCGCAGTCGTTGACGACTATTTCACTCGAGAGCGCGCGCTTCTTGCTTCGGAAATTGGTGGCGAGGCTGCAGACGGTTGACGAGTGCCGCCGTTGTTCGCCATGCTTGGGGGCATGAGTTCACTTATCGCCACGAGGCTTACTTCGTCCCTCACCTTCGCCGTCGCGAGCTTGCTGGCGTGCGGAGAAGCGGTAACCACGCAGAACGACAGCTCGGTCAACGTGACGGTTGGGGATCCGCCGATCCAGAACTGCAACGGCGACGCTCCCGACGGTTTTTGCAACATCGAGGGCGGTAAGCCGGAGACGTGCTCGTGCTTCGACTGCGTCGAGCACCCTGTGTGCCTCAACCTTTGCACCAACGACGGAGAGTGCTCCTCCAAGGAACTCGAGGGCGGCTGCGCCTGCGCCGATTGCGCGCAGGAGTGCATGACGACCAGCAGCTCGGAGGCTGGTCCTGGTCCGGGGCCGGGCGGTGGTGGTGCTGCGGGTGGTGGCGGCGCGGCAGGTGGTGGCGGCGCGGCAGCCGGCGGTGCTGCCGCAGGCGGCGCTGCGGCAGGTGGTGCAGCAGCTGGCGGAGCCGCAGCTGGCGGAGCCGCAGCCGGGGGTGCTGGTGGAACGGCCGGGGCTGGCGGCGTCTAATCAAGGCGCCAAGCACACGGACCATGGAGGGCCGCGGATTGCGGCCTTCAGCCTTTCGAAAGACCCAGTTTGCGAATGAACGGACGGATGTGGTGGCGCTCCATCCCGCTGCGACGGGCCATTTCGCTAACGTTCCCGTTCGTCGAACGAAAGAGGTCGCCGAAGTACTTCGCCTCGAACTGAGCAATCGCTGAGCGCTTAGCCTCACCGTAATTGGTCGAACAGTCGAGCACCTCAGCGCTGGTTCCACCGCGCTCGAGCGGAAGCAGCTCGGTCAGCGTCTCCGCCGCGCGCGGCAGGCTCGCAGCGACGCTCGTGACATTGACCAGCTCGCGCACATTGCCTGGCCAGTCGTGCTGCGCAAGCGTGCTCATCACCAGCTCGACCACGTCATCTGCCCGCTCGGGCCGGCCAATACGCTCGCACGTCGCGATCACCAGCGGCGCGATATCTTCACGGCGATCGCGCAAGGGCGGAAGCTCGATACGGACCTGCGCGATGCGGAAGAAAAGATCGGAGCGAAAGCGGCCAGTGTTCATCGTATGGCCCAAGTCACGCCGCGTGGCAGCGATCACCCGCACGTCCACCGGCTCGTAGTGCTGGGCCCCTACCCGCTTGACCTGCTTCTCGGAGAGCGCACGCAAAAGCTTGGGCTGCAGATCAATTGGCAACTCGCCGAGCTCGTCGAGGAAGATCGTTCCCTTGTGGGCCTCGTGGAACGCACCGGGTCGCTTCTCATTAGCCCCGGTGAAAGCGCCCTTCTCATGACCAAACAGAAGACTCTCAGCCAGCGGTCCGGGAATCGAACCGCAATCCACCGTGATGAACGGCCCCTTGCCACGTCCGCTGCGACCGTGAACGGCATGAGCAACCAACTCCTTGCCGCACCCTGTCTCGCCGTTGATCAACATCGACAAGTCGGTCGGAGCGATCTCCCCGAGCAGCCGAAAGAGGTGTCGCATCCGCGGCGAAGAACCCACGAGAGGACCGAATCGGTCTTCAAATCCGACGTCGACACGCTCCTTCTTCTCGACCGGTTCAAAGGCAATGCGCGTAGCGCCAACCTGCAACGAGCAAGACGCCGTAAGCACCCCTTCGCGAATGCGGACCGAGTTGACGAAGGTTCCGTTGCGACTGCCGAGGTCGCGAACCAGCACTCCCTGGCCGTCGGCGCGCACCTCACAGTGGATGTTGCTCACCTCCGGATCGTCCACCGTGATCTTACAGCTTGGATCGCGACCGATCAGGATCGGCTCGACCGAGATCCTTACGGGCGCAAGGCCATGCGGAGTGAGAGTCCCGCCACGAACGAACCATTGCAGCGTACTTGTGCGTGTCGCTTCCGACATGCTGAAGACCCTACCACGACCAACGCGAAGCTTCGGTTTTCAAGCTGCGTCCAAGGGACTGGTGTCGCACCGAACAGCGTCCAGTCCCCTGGACGTGGAAATGTTCCCCGCGAACCTGTCCAGGCGGATGCCCCAAGGTAACGATCCGCGGCAAATTTGACCTGCCTTGGGGAATAAAGGTTCGGCACGGGTCCTGCTTAAGGGGAATCGTTCCGTCAACCCTACGAGAGGCCCCCATGCGGAGAATGTTACAACGAGCTTCGACGCACCTTTGGATGAGCGGCATGGTAGCCGCCACCGCAGCGCTAGCTCTTGGATTCGCCGGTTGCCAGGACGACACCGAAGGTGGTCTCGTCGGCAGCACGTGTGTTTCCAACGCCGAGTATTTCTCGGTTCAATACTTCAAGATAATCAAGAAAGAGTGTGGCGACTGCCACGCGTTTGGTGGCCAAGGCGCGAAGGCCAGCGACTTCGACCTCGCCCCGTCCTCGCAGGCCGGCTTCCTCGATCTCAACCTTGAGAACGTTCGCAAGGTCGCTGGAATCACTGATGCCGAAGGAAAGCGAGTTTTCCTCGAGAAGCCGCTCGGCAACATGGACCACGGCGGTGGCCCGATCTTCAGCGGCGTCGAGGACCCGAAGTACAAGCAACTCGAAGAGCTCGTAAACCGACTCGACGCGAGTGACAGCTGCCCCGACACCGAAGCACGCTTCCTCGCAGGAACGCGGATGCTCGGCCCGTCGGCGCTGGTTCGCAAGGCCGCTTTGGTTCTCGCGGCCCGCCTTCCCACGCAAGAAGAGCTCGACATTGCCGAGAAGGGTGGCTGGCCGGCTGTCGACAAGATCCTCGACAACTACATGGAGGAGCCCGCCTTCTTCGCGCGTCTCAAGGAGAAGTACAACGACGAGATGCTCACGGACCAGTACGCCGATCCGGACGAGATTGGCGCGATCGAGAGCGACAACTACTCACCGCGTTGGTGGGATGACGAAGCCTTCTTGAACAACCCGGCGAACATCACCAAGTACGGCGCTGAGAACTCTGAAGACCTTCGTAACAAGGTTGCGAGTTGGACTGCCC
Source organism: Polyangiaceae bacterium (assembly GCA_044376115.1). GTDB lineage: Bacteria > Myxococcota_A > Polyangia > Polyangiales > Polyangiaceae > Xiheicaenibacterium. The sequence continues at coordinate 250,646 of JBILLK010000004.1, forward strand.
GCGGGATTGCGCAAGCTAACCTGGAGCTCCTCGCTTACATCGTTCGAGAGAACAAGAGCTACCAAGAGGTCGTCACCGCCAACTACATGATGGTGAACCCGTTCTCAGCTCGTGCCTTCAAGATTCCGACGGCCGACCAGAAGTTCGTCAACGACGCCGATCCGGATGAGTTCATCCCGGTGCGCCTTGGCGGCTACGAGAGCGAATACCCGCACGCCGGCATGCTCTCGGACCCGACTTGGCTGCAGCGTCACCCGACGACCGCTACGAACCGCAATCGTCACCGCGCGAAGGAGGTCATGCATCTCTTCCTTGGTAACGATATCCTCAAGGCCGCCGAGCGTCCGCTCGACATCGACGAGGAGCTGCTCGGGACGAATCCGACGCTGAACGCAGAGTTCTGCGCAAACTGTCACGCTTTGCTCGACCCGATCGCGGGCACCTACCAAAACTTCCAACCCACCTTCGAGAACGACGACGACGTTCAGTTCGGCTTCAGGGCGGAAAGTGATTGGTTCCCGGAGATGGCGGAACCTGGCTTCGGCAATGAGGTTATGCCTGGGAAGGACCGTCGCCGAGCGACGCAGTGGCTCGGCGGAAAGATCGCTGGTGACCCGGCGTTTGCCTACGCAGGCGTATTCATGGCCTACCGCGCCCTCACCGGCAACGACCCGCTGCCCGCCCCCATCAACGCCAGCGAGGAAAACTTCGATGGCAAGCTGACCGCTTACCTCGGTCAGTATTACACGTTCGGACAGATCGCGAAGAAGTTCGAGGCCAGCGGCTACAACTTCAAGTCGATGGTCAAGGACGTCGTCCTGAGCCCGTACTTCCGGGCCGAGAACGCTGCAGCTGACATCGCGGACAGCCAGCTCGCCAACCTCAACGGAGTTGGGACCGCCCACCTCCTCACGCCAGAGCAACTCAACCGCAAGGTTACCAACGTGCTCGGGATGCGTTGGACCCCCGGCGGAGACGTGTTCGGCTCGCCCAACCTTCTCACCGACGGTGGTGGAGAGGGCTTCAAGATCCTCTTCGGCGGCATTGACTCGGACAATACGACCCTCCGCGTCACTGAGCCCAGCGGCATCATGGCGAACGTCATGGAGCGCATGGGTCTCGAGATGGGTTGCCGTGTCGCTAACGCCGAGTTCGCGTTGCCGCAAAGCGAGCGCCGCTGGCTCAAGTCGGTTGAGATGGCGACCGAGCCGCGCGACGTCAACGGCTACGAGATTGCCGGTGACATCCAGAAGATCAAGACGGACATGGTGTACCTCCACGAGCGGCTTTGGGGCGAGAAGCTCTCCCCGTCCGATCCGGAGATCACCCGAACGTACAACCTCTTCGTGAGTGTTTGGGACCACGGCAAGAAGAACATCGTCCCGGTAGAAAACCAGTTCCCCGGTCAGTGCATCAGCGACCGCAACTACCTAACGGGTGTGACGCTGGACGAGGCCTCGAGGGTGGTCGACGACTCGCTCTACACTGGGCGTGCTTGGTCGGCGGTCTTCGCCTACATGCTCACGGATTACAACTTCGTTTACGAGTGAGAGGTACAGCCATGGAACGCCGAGATTTTCTCAAGCTTGCTAGCATGACCGGCCTCACCGTTGCGGTGGGGTCCGCAATGGACGCTCAAAACGCACAGGCGGAGGCAGCTCCCGCCCACACCTTCTTCCTCAACTTCCACATGGGTGGTGGTTGCGACACAACCAACTTCGTCGATCCGAAGGGCGCCGCCAACGAGACCGATGCGGCATCGCCGCCGGGCTCTCCGGTGATGAACCGCTACCTCACGTCGGAGATTGCGCAGCACACCGACTCATCGAGCGGGGTCAGCTGGGCGCCGCTCTACCTGAGCCGGGAGATCGCGGGCAACCAGGCCGCGATCGACAACGCGATGAACTTCGAGAACTTCATGCGTGCATACGCGAAGGACTTGTTGGTTATCCGCGGCATCGACATCCAAACCAATGCTCATGACGTCGGTTCAAGGTCCTCTGTAACCGGGACGAGCCAAGAGCGCTCAGCAGCCTTCGGAGCGATTGTTTCGGCCGGTCTCTTGCCGAATGCCCCGATGTCCTTCATCTCCTTTGGCGGTTACTCGGAGACGGCAGGTCTCACGGCGGTTACTCGGCTTGGCAACCTCGACGCTATCAAGAGGCTCGCTTATCCCTACCGTCGCAACCCGAACAATGCAGATGAACTCTACTTCGCCGACGAACAAGCGGCGATGATCGCTGAGGCGCGTGAAGCACGCTTCAACGAGAAGTACGCCCAGCAGAAGCTGCCGAAACTGAAGAACTCGCTCAACACGCTCTACCTTTCCCGGTTGGGCCAGAACGAGCTCAAGCAGCTGGTCTCCTACCTGCCGGAGGACGTCCTCCCGGGTGTTGCCGGCCAGGTGCAACTCGCAGCAGCGGCATACAAGGCTGGCCTCGCTGTCGCCTGCAATCTCGGCGCACCGGGCGGCTACGATCACCACGACAATGTGGACGTCAACCTTGCAAACTCGCTTGGCAACGCGTTCGACCCCGACCAGGGTATTCCCCGCGCGATCAAGGTTCTTGAGGACCTTGACCTGTACGGCAAGAAGGCCTGCATCAGCATCACCACCGACTTTGGCCGCACGCCCGGATACAACATGGGCAACGGCAAGGATCACTGGGGCATCACGAGCATGGTGCTACTCGGCAACATCAACGGAAAGAAGATCAAGCCGGGCATCAAGGGCGGAACGACGGAGCGCCACGAAGCACGCGGTGTCGACGTCGTCACCGGAGTGGTCAACGATGGCACGCTCAATATCCACACGGGTCACATCCAGAACGCCCTGCGCAAGCTGGCGGGCGTTGCTGACTCGCCGGGTGCACGGGCGAATCCGGTTCCGGAACCCACCAGCGAACTCCCCGACTTGATCGAGTTGGTCTGAGTTACGGCTCTCGCTAAGTAGAAAGCAACCGAGTGAAGCGAGGATACCTTCGGGTGTTCTCGCTTCGTTCGTTTGTGGCGGCGTTACTCAACGACAAACTCGATTGACTCGCCTGCCACACGTCCAGACTGGGTTGGCTGCAGCTGATGCACGCCTGGCGTAAGACTAATCAAGGCGGTCCCAACCCGGTCGGCCCGCAGCGGCTGCCCATCGAGCTGAAACCCCGGGTCGGCCGCTGCGCCAAACGCTGCGCGCACGCGGATTTGAGCTGCGCGGCCCTGCTCCAAGTAGAAGCGAGCGCCGTCTTCCGGATAAAGGATCGTAATCGATCGCGAGCTTGCACGGGGCAGACCTGGTGGGGGGCATCGAGGCGAAGGGCCAGGTACGACAGGCCGCTTCGCGGCTTCCGCCCACGCGTGGAAGAGCGGTGGGTAGCGCTCGAAGGTACGTGGATCAGCGTCTTTGCAATCCGGGCCAGCCAGGAGGGAGTTCGTCGGATCGACCGGGAGCTGCACGTGAACGGTGCACGTCTCCTCGGTACTTCCCTTCACGATCCACTCCTGTTTGTGACTTGGGCAATGTGGCCCAACCGGCGCACCGGAAAGAGCGCAGACCTCACGAAGCTCATGGTCGAGCGGGCGCTTGAATTCGCCTGCTGACGGGAAGCGGCGCTCGGCCGCCAACATCGCCTCGCGAAAGATCGGACCTGCGCCGGTGATTCCGCTGATCCCCTTCATTGGAGAGCCATCAAAGTTGCCGACCCACACAGCGACGGTTACCCGAGTCGTGAAGCCCACCGCGATGTTGTCGCGGTACCCCTTCGACGTCCCCGTTTTTGCGGCGACCGTCATCGGTAGATCGAACACGGTGCGTTCGCCGAACGAGCTGCGCCGCGCCCGGCCATCGGCCAACATGTCGGTAAGGATGGCCACGGTCTCGGCCTTGAATGCTGGTGGATTGGGGGAAGCGAGAGGCTGCGTGTTGCGCTCTCCCTCCCCAGTCTCAAACGCCGTTACGAAGCGTGGCGGAAGGCGTTCACCGCCGCGCGCCAACGCTGAATAGGCAACGGCCAGCTCAAGCAAGCTAACTTCCCCATCGCCCAGCGCGATGCCCACACCGTAGTGCTCGGCCGGCCGCGTGAGCGAGCAAAAGCCAAGGCTCAGCAGCCGGGACTGGATCGCCCGCGGGGTGACGCGTTCGGCTACCCAGACCGCAGGGACGTTGAACGAGTTCCCGAGCGCCTCGCGCATCGTCACCGGCCCGTGAAAGATACGGTCGTAGTTCTGCGGTCGAAAGAAGTCGCCTTCGCCCGCTGCGAACGAAAGCTCCACATCAGGGAGCAACGAATTTGCGGCAAGACCGGACTCGAGCCCCACTCCATAGACAAATGGTTTCAATGAGCTTCCGGGTTGGCGCTGGGCGCGGACGCCATCATTCGCGCCGAGTGACTTCTCGTCCGATGCGTCGGGTGACCCAACGTACGCCAGCACCTCGCCATTCGTGTTGTCGAGGACCACGACGCTCGCGGCCGAGATCGACTTGTCTCTGACCGAAGCCACGATTCTCCGCGTAGAGGCCTCAATCTCTGACTGAAGGTCGCCATCGAGGGTCGTATGGACCACCGCCGTCTCGGCGGGAAAACTCTCACGGCCCTGCAGGGCGGTTGCACAAGGGTCGGGCCCTGCGAGCAGCGCGTTCACGAAATGTGGCGCCGATCCAAGCTGCGCGGGTGACGCAATCCGGATGGGCTCAAGTTTGGCCGACGCTGCATCGGACTCGCTGAGGCTGCCGTTGGCTGCCATGCGGTCAAGCACCCGATTGCGGCGTTTGAGCAGCTTCTCCGTGCCTTTGCGAGGGTCATACAGCGACGGCCCGCGAGGAAGACTCGCAAGCGCTGCAGCCTCAGCCCAAGACAGCTGGCGAGCCCGCTTGCCGAAGTAGTGAAGGGCGCCGGCCTCAGCACCTTCGATGTTGGGCCCAAACTCGACACGATTGAGGTAGGCCTCCAGGATTTGCTCCTTGGTGAGCTCCTGCTCGATGCGGAGAGCGAGCGCGATGACGTCGAACTTGCTGCTGAAGGTTCGTGGCGCCCTCGTCACTGTTCGCGCGAGCTGTTGAGAGAGCGTAGAGGCGCCACTGACGACTCGTCGCGCAGCGAGCGAACCGAAAAAGGCTCGGCCGGTCGCGAGCACATCGACGCCGTGGTGCTCGTAGAAGCGGCGGTCTTCGGCGGCGATCAGCGCGGTGGGGAGCTTGTCGCCGAAGTCAGCGAGCGGCAGCTGAATGTGTCGCTTTCCGTCGCCGGTACGCAGGTGAGCCAAAGGCTCTCCGTTTCGCGACAACACCCGCAGGCTGTTCGACGCAGGCTCATCGGAGCCTGCGTCTTGCGCGAGTTCGCTCGGGAGAGACAGCATGCACGCACGCGTGAAGAGCGCCGAGGTCGGGATCACCACCGAGGCTGTGGCGATCCCAACCGCAACTCTGAGCCAGGGCCGTTGCCACGCTGCGCTGAGCCAACGCCGGCTTCGACCAAAGGCGGTGCGCACGTTCACTCGACCGAAACGGTCACCGCAGCGGTCCGACCGAACACCTCCGGCGCGTACATCTCCGAAGCATGAGTCGGCGGGACGATGAACTTGCCCCGCGTGGTAGCGCGGGCGAGGTAGCGATAGCGATAGATGCCGGGAGCCATATCGTCGACGAAGAAGAGTACCCGGTCATCGCGCACCTCGTTCGTGAAGTAGCTATCGTTCTCCCCGCGCTCCATCGCATCGTCGTCGTCGTCGTCCATACGAGGCCCAGCGAGGTTCATGAGCCGCGACGAGGTCGTGGAGAGCCGGCTGTCGACCGCCTCGAAACCTGCCGGTAGCGGGTCATCGATCGCGACGAAGGTGCGACTCTTGGGCGTCACGACCACCAGATCCACGAGCATGAGGTCACCGCCCTTGACGTCGTTCTGCGTGACTTCGGGTACGGTCGCCAACATCTCCGGAAGGTCCTTCATGGTCACGACGCGCAGCTTCTTCTCGACGAAGAAGCCTCGGTCGAGTGGCGCTTTGGGGAGTTCGCGTCGAGCGTAGCGAAGTCGCGCCTGGTAGTAGAGACGACCTGGCCCATCGGCCATAAACGTCATTTGTGTGCCCTTGTTTGCGAACAGGTTCGCGACCGGCATGACCGACTTCTGTTCGGCTAGCGAGCGCCCCTTGAACGTCTGTTCGAACAGAACGTCATCACCGAAGAACGTGCGGGCGATGAAGTCGGGCTCCTCCGCCTCAAACGCCTTTCGATAGTCCCCGAGGGCGAGCAGCGCCCAAGCGGCTTCCTGAGTGGTCCGCCACTCCGAGCCGCGACGATCAGCGAGGAGGCCGAGCGCAAGCGGCGTAGCCATCGGGTGCTTGGGATTGGCGCGCAACAAAGAGCTCAGCACCAAGGCAGAGGTACGTACGTTGGAGTCGAGATAAGGCGCGTAGTCCGAGCCGAGATTCTCGGTGGTGCGAGCAATTGGACCGTCGAGCGATATCTTCGCTTCCAGCTCCTTGGCGAGTTCGCCAATGTTGGCCGGGTCATTCTTCGAGAGCACCATGGCCGAGAGCAACATCGCCTTCGAGTAGAGCGGCAACTCGGCACGTTGTTCGAAGAGCAGCGACGCGCGCGCAGCATCAGGTTGACCCATCTCCGCAAGCACCAGCAAGGCGAACGGCCCGGCGCGACGCACTGCTAAAGCTTTGTCGCCATCGAACAGGTGTTCGAGCGCTTGCTTGGAATCGGCCAACGCGGATGCGGGAACCGGGTAGCCCGCCTTGTTCGCCTGGTTGAGGCCCCAAGCCGCGTAGATGGTTGCCCACGAGTTCGACTCCGGCGAGTCGGCCCAGAGCCCAAATTCGCCGTTGTAGCGCTGGTGCGCGAGCAGCTTCGCGATCGTCTTGTTGACCACGTCGTCAAGGTTGGCCGGGACCGCAAAGCCGAAGTCCTTCTGCAGATCCTTCAGAGCGACCAGCGGTACGAGCTTGCTGGTGAGCTGCTCGGTGCAGCCGTAGGGGTAGTCGAGCAGTTGGCTTCCGCCAGCGTCCAGCCCGACGAGGGCCGTTGAGGACGTCGAGATCGTGAGTTCACCGACATCGTCCCGTAGCGCCGAGAGATCGCCCAAGCGCTCGGCAGCAGCGCTGTCGGTGTTGCCGTAAAGCGCGACCGCCTCCATCACCGCTGGGGTCATCACCTTGCGATTCATCGTCACGCTGTCTGCGCTCGTGTTGGTCTTGGCGTCGAACTTCAGATCGAAGGTCCCGCTGCGCATCGCGACCGCGGGGAACTTCACCTCGGTGCTTCGGCCGGGCTCCACGTGGATGCGCTTGCTGGTCTCGCCCGAGAGCGTGAGGCCGGTCGCAGTCGCCGATACGTCGACATCCTGCGCATCGGCACCTTTGACCGAGACGATGGCGGCGGCCTCAAAGCTGTCGCCAGCTCGCAGGAACCGAGGCAGCGCAGGCCGAACCATCAAGGCGCGACTCGAGGTCACGTCGGCCATGCCGCTGCCCATCTTGTCATCGGAACCAACGGCCATCGCCATCAGCCTGTACGTGGTCAGCCCGTCGGGAAGCTTGAATTGAACCGTCGCCTGCCCGGCGTCATCGGTGACGATCGCCGCGTTATAGTAGGCGCTTGCGCGAAAGTCGGACCGAGTTGCGCCACCGGCGCCAGACTCACCGCCGCCGCCGCCCGCAAGCCCCTTGTCGAGCCCCACCCCGGATAGCGGAGAAAACAAGCTGGCGAAGTCAGAACGCGATTCGAGCGTGGCGACGCGTAGAGCTTGTGGCGCACCAAAGACTGCGACCGGATCCGGAAGCTGGTAGCCGACGAGCGAGAGCACACCGAGGTCAGCCGCAATCAGCGTGACCTCGGCCTTTGAGCCCCTGCCCTGCGCGTCCTTCACCTTCAGCGTGACTCCGAGCTCAGCACCTGGGCTTAGGTTGGTGCTCGACGGAACCACCTCGACGGCGAGCCGGCGAGACTCTTTCTCTACGGAAAGCTGCGCGTAACCCATGCGATACGCAGGCGCACCGACGTCTGGCTTCAACCAATCGGAGGGTTGTTTCCCAGTGCGCTTCTTGAACACCAACACCGAGAGATAGACGTTGGGTCGAACGTCTTCCGTTATCGGGACCTCGATCAGGGGGGCTGCGCCCGTGAGCGTTACCCAGCGGCGCGACAGCACGCCCTTACGCTCGGTTGTCACCAGCGCATCTGCGTTTTTCCAAGGGCTCTTCACGAGCACTTTGGCCTTGTCGCCGACTTTGTAGGTCTCTTTGTCGAGCACCAATTCGATCTCGCTGCTGTCGGTTTCCTCGAAGCTCGCGAAGCTGTCTCCGGATTCACCCGTGACATAGACGACGAGTGAAGCTGCGACAGGGTTCTTGCGGGCGTCCTCCGACGTTGCACGCAAGATGTAGTAGCCAGCATCTTTAGGCGTCAGTTTGCAGCCTACCGGCGTTCTTGCGCTGGTCAGGCTGCACGAACCAACGACCTCATCCACCGGCGAAGTAACGGTGGTCACGTTGGCGCCGACTCCCTGTTTGGCCGTGGCCCATTTTCGCTTCATCAGCGATACGCGAACGGGCGCGCCAACCGTGCGCTCTCCGCTGGGCGTCACCGCAACGAACTCGGGTGCTAGCACCGTACCGGCGGCAACGAATCGCTCGTTGAGCCGAACTCCCACATAGTGCTCCGCGGGATGGACGATCGCCGTCGTGCTCGTGGCAATCACTTGCCGGGTTAGGTCGGTGATCTCGAGATCCGCCCGCACTTGCTCGGGGCCGATCTGCCCCGGCAGTTCGAGCTTGGCCGAGAGCGTCGCGGTGCCGGCCGCATCCAAGGGAACGTCGCTCGAGGTCACCTCGCTGGAGTTCTGGGCTTGATCGCGAAGGTCCGACTGGTAGCTGTCGTCGCTGGTCGTGAAGTCGCTGTGGTTCGCTGGGGAGAACCAGGTTCTCGAGCGCCCAACCATGGTGTTGGCCTGCGCACCTGCCATCGGAGCGCCGTACAGAAAATCTCCGCCGACCGTCCACTTCGCCTGGTCACCGCGGATGTAGCTGGGCCGGTCCGACTCAGCGCGCACCTTGAACTCGGAGGCACGATACTCAGCCACTTCAAAGCTGTCGTTGGCCACCACGACGTTGCCCAGCGACGCCGAGATTCCGTAGCTGCCCAGACGAGCCGTTTGCGGGAGAGTGACCGTCGCCGAGAACGTACCGAACGAGCTCAACGTGGCCGACGTCGTTTGCAGCACATCCCCGGACGGGCCTTCCACCGAGACGGCCACAGCCCCACTTGATGGGGTCTTCAAACCGACTGCGAGGGCCTCACGAACCACGCCTTTGACCTGCACCTTGTCGCCCGGCCGGTAGATTCCACGGTCATCGAACACGAGACCAAACGGCTGATCCTCCGAAGCATCGAACGACCAGTTGAGTAGGTTGTCGCTGAGCGGAAAGTAGGCTGTGTCTTCTTTGGTGCGAACGAACACGGCGCCCTTCTCGTCGTCGAAGTTGGGGACGAATTCACTCTTCGTGAAGAGCACCGTTCCCTCGGCATCCGTCGTTTTGGACAACGTAGGAGCGCCCGGTCGCCGAATCCGCACTTCGGCTCCGGCGACTGGCTTGGCATCGGAGAGCTGCGTGACGACGAAGAAGCTGCCCTCGCGCGAGAGCTTCGCCGAGATCCCGAGATCGGTCACTTGCGCTACGGTCTGGCTGAGCTGCGGCTTTCTCGGATCCCCGTAGCTGGTGATGATGGCGAACGCACCGCGAGCCTTGGGACCACCCAAAACCTCATCGAGCGAGACACTGACACGCTCCACGACATTGCGTCGACTGCGTGCGACGGACTTCGCCTTCACGCCTCCGCGCGTCAGCAGCTCGGAGCTCGAAAGGCTCGAGCTCGCCATCGCGAGCAACGTCTCCTCGTCCAACTTGAACGCCGAATACGAAACGTCGCTGGCGTTGACATGCCCGATCTGCACCTCACGTTTCGCCGTCGGTTCGAGCACGCCGTTCGTCAACCCGACCCGGACCATCGGCTCCACGTCCGCGAAGCTGACCGACTGCGAGACCGATGCGGCGAGCGCTTGTTGGTAGGTATCGACCAGCGGCGTGCCCACCGTCACCTTGTAAGTCTGCCCCGGGGCGAACTTCCCCTCGAGATCCAGGCCCGTGACGAACTCGTCGTCCGCCAGGTACGAAGGCACCTTGAGCTTGAGCCCGGGCTGAATCGACACAGCTTCGCGGGCAGCTTTGACTTTGACCGGGTTGGTGAACTCGACGGTGATGTCTGCGCCGCTTGGACATGCCGTCGCGTTGCGGTTCCACGAGCAACCAATCGAGGAGACCGCAAGCGGACCATAGGTGTGGAATTCGAACGAATTAGCCTTTTCTGACGGCAGCTTGCCCTCCAAGCCGACAAGGCCTTTGCGTGAATCCAAGGAGATCTTCGCGTCGAGAGGCAACGGCGCTTTGGGCTTCACCCGGAACAGCTTGTCGTTATCGGTTGAAACCAGCTCCACGCTGAAGGGCACTGGACTCCCCGCCGCCGATAGCGAGAGGTTCGCCTCGAGCGCCTGCTTGGAGACGGGCTGGGAGAGGTAGACATCAAACGTCGTATCGGGCGTCAAACCGCGCGCTTGGTGATAGGGCGTCGTCGACTCGATGCGCGGTCGCGAGGTCTCGAACGTGAAGCTGTGGTCGGCAGCCAACTCGTCCCCCGAGAGCGCCTTCGTTCCTTTTGGAACGGTCACGGTGAACGCTGTAGCGTGCGGCAAGCGATACGAACCGCCTCCGCCAGGCTTCGCCGGAATGAAGGAGAGAGCACGCGAGCCCGTCCACTGCCACTGGCCCGGCACCGCCGGCTCGATTCGGATCGGCGGTAAGGCCGCATTGGTGGCGTCTCCGAGTTCGCGCATCGAACGATTGAAGAGAATCGTGACTTCCGCGGGACCGCTCACCTGGCCGGTCGGCGAAGAGTAAACCACCTCGAGTGGCCCGCTCTCGTTCTCCTCCAGCGCCAACTCGCGCAGCCCCAAAACACCCTTGGGCGCAACGTCCGGCACCTGCGGTCCCGGAAGGCAGGAGAAAACCAGGACGTTGAGAGCGAAAAGGCCAAAGACGATCCGACCGCCGTTGGAACGCTTTAAAGATCTGAAGGGCGCCATTACGGCGCACTTGAGCAAGATCGGGACCCCAGAGCAACAGGTTCGTTCGTGCGTTCAGTCTCGCGCCTCGAGCATCACCGCTTTGTGCGATGTGTCTCGCTGGCCACGCGGCGTGGGCTGAACGACACGCATGGCTCGACGCCAGGACTCAACCGCGCGGATGGGTCTTGGCGTGGACGCGGGCCACGTGATCGTCGGCGAGGTGGGTGTAGATCTCGGTAGTGGCAATGTTTGCGTGGCCGAGCATGGCTTGCACGCTACGCAAGTCCGCCCCACCCGCGAGCAAGTGCGTGGCGAAGCTGTGCCGCAATTTATGGGGAGAGCTGTTCTTGGTTACGCCGGCGCCGAGCGCGTAGCTGCGAAGAAACTTGAAGACCGCCTGGCGTGAAAGCCCCTTGCCTCGGCGTGCGACGAACACGAAGCGGCTCGGCTCACCGCGGGCTTCCCGCTGCAGCAGGTACGCGTCGAGCGCCTGCAAAGCCGCCTCAGCGACTGGCACCATCCGCCGTTTGCCACCCTTGCCGAGAGGGATGACGATGCCGCGCTTGCGATCCACCTGCTCCAAGAGCAAGCCGCAGAGTTCGCTCACGCGCAGGCCGCTCGAGTAGAGCAGCAGGATCATTGCGCGGTCTCGCGTGGCCTTGAACGAGTCACCTTGGATCGACGCGAGGATGCCCGAGATGTCGACGGGAGCTAGCACCTGCGGCAGCTTCTTCGGCAGCCGTGGTCGTTCCGAAAGCTGCGTTGGATCAGCCTGCAACAGCCGCTCACGGACGAGGAACTTGCAGAAGCCACGAACGGCTGAAAGCCGCCGAGCGACACTCCGGGCTGAGCGACCGTCTGCTCGCAAAAAGGAGGCGATGCTCTCGAAGCGCAGCTGCTCTAGGAGGACGCCGGTCTGCTCCAAATGCGTCAAGAACGCCGCTAGGTCAGTGCCGTAGGCAACGAGTGAAAGCGGCGCTAGCCCACGCTCAACGCGCAGGTGGTCCAGATAGGCCTCAAGCCAGCCGCCGGGGGTCACAGCAGCAGCATCCCATGAACCGAGGGTGCGCCCAAATGACTCGCAACGCCCTCCGTCTTGGATAGGAGCCAGAGACGGCGTTTGCGGCTTAGCCTGTGGCGATTCCTAAGTCCCAAATGCAAGAAGGCCCGCGACGCGCAGTCACGAGCCTTGTTGCTGGGCGAACAGCCCACGAATTCCACCAGAGGTGGGCGGCCGCGGCCTAACCTACGTGCCTCAAGCAACTGCCTACGCTGTGCTTGAGACTCGAGAGACTAGAGCTTCTTGCCAAAACGACGTGCGTACTCGGTGATGCCGATCTTGTCGATCGTCCGAATGTCACGCGTGGTGAGCTTGAGGGAGATGAAACGCCCCTCCTCGGGAATGAACACCCGACGCTCCTGAATGTTGACGTTCTGCCAACGCTTCGTCTTGATGTTGGAGTGGGAGACGTTTTGCGCGAGCAGCTTGCGCTTACCTGTGATGTCACTCTTAGCCATGGCTAGCCTCGGAAAATGGGGGCGAACGGTGCCCTACGGAAAAGGGTTTGTCAAGCACTCACCTACTGCCCTAAGGACAAAAGGCTGCGAGTGAACGAACAAGTTCTCGGGCAAGACCGCGAGTGCGATCGAACCCTTGGTTCGGAATGAGCAGGTCTTCATCCATATAGAGCCGCCGGGCAAGCTCGATTTGAATGGCGTGTTGACCTTGTCCCGGCCGGCCGTAGTGCCCCGTGGAAAACCCGCCGCGGTACGGGTCGTCGTGCTTCACCGAGAAACCCAGCCTTCGCGACACGGCATCGACACAATCAATCACACCGTCGGATGCCGACGTCCGGCCGCGGCTGCCAGGGACGACGTCGGCCCTCCCCGAACCCACGTCGATGTGCCCTCGCCTGCCCGTGCTTGGCATCGAGTGGGCGCACAACACGATCGCAAAGCCGAATCGCTCGCGCTTGCGGTCAAGCTCGTGCTGGAACGCCTCATGGTAGGGCCGGTAGAAGGTCGCCAACCGCCGCTCAAACTCGTGGCTTGAGAGGCGTCGGAGCAAGATCGGATCGTTCTCGGTCGTGGTGCGCCAAATCAACCCACGCGGCTGCGGTTGCGCGCTACCGTTTTCCACCGCCATACCGTCGACTTCACCGGGACCTCGATTGAGATCCACGACGAACCGGCTGTGCGTCGCGACGAGCAAACTAGCCCCGAGATCGGGGGCATCTTGAAACAGTTGATCGACGAGCAGGTCGGCGTCCCGGCCGACGGCCCGCAGTGGCGCGCAACTGACGGCGAGTGAGGCGGGATCAACATGCAGGCCAGCGTGTGGAACCTCCACCAAGAGCGGCGACTCATCCGCGCTCGGTCGCTCGAGGCGAAACGGAGCCACAGCTCCGAATTCAGCCATCCTGCCCTGCCTGCGCGGCTTCTGTCGAACGAAGCCGAGACGCGCCAGCCTCGGTTGCGATGACGGAGGCTGCCGAGTCACGGCCGAGCAGCCGCAAGCCCTCGGCCAAGCTCGTGGACTCGAGCAATCCGCCGATCGAGTTCGGAAAGGACCGGCCCGGATACGCCAAAGCGACACGCGCAGCCGGCCCACCGTCGACCGTTAACAAGGTGGAGGGGACGCCAAACACAGCGCCCGCTGGACGCCTGGTTTCACCCCGACGAGGCGGCGGCGCCGAGAGCGGCCATGCAATGCCGAGATCTTCCAACAAGAGCATGCGCTCCTCGAAGGAAGCATGCCCAACGAACAGCGCGCCAGCTGCGACCATGCCACGGCTGTCCACCGCGACGATGGTCTCCACCTCGGAACTCAAACCCAGCGCGCTGTCTTCCGTTGCAAACGGCTCGCGCGCGGCGAGGAAACGCGTGCCTTCGAGCGTGGTACCGGAGACGCCGAGCGCCTCCCCTTGCCCCGGCTCGAGCTCAAAGTCCTCTTCCGTCACCGAGCCACCAGCAACCTTGCCGACGCTGGCCAAGATCGGCTCGCGCATCGTCCAGAGCGCAGAAGCGCCATGTGAAAGCACCCGCTCGAGAGTTCGCTTGCGGGCGTCATCACCGTTCTCACGAGCAACGCGTACCCCCGATTGAATCGTGCGAGTGAGGCTGCGGTTGCCGAAGCTCGCAATCAGCAGCAGTACGGCACCGAGCGAGCGAGGAACGGCAGCGCGCGTAGCGAGCGAAGGGATCTCCTCCGGTCGCAGCCCACGACTGCGAGTGCCGTTTTTTCCGGGCTGAGCGGTGCGCCCATCGAACACGCGACCCACGGCCGACGGCCCTCCGACCAACGCGACGAAGGGGGCGCAAAGGGCCTCTGGCCGACCGCCGGCGAGGGCGAAAAACCCCGCGGCTACAGCGTCCGCCGCCGTTCCGCGGTCTGCCAACGCTTCTTCCGCAGCAACCTCCGCCAGCTTGTTGGAAGCGGCGGCATCGAAGTTCTTCACTGTTCCTCGTCCTCAGCGCGCAGCCGGCCGGGAGCAGGACGCACGACAATCGGCGCTTCCTTTGGTCCGGAGCGGGCCATCGCGTTTTCGATATCGCTCTTGAGCCTGAGAGCGCTGCCCTTGTGCTCTGCAACGACCCAAGCCTCACGGCGCCCCATCAGCTGCTCGCCCAAACGGCTGATCACACTCTGGCTGATCTTTGACTGACCCCCAAGCGCACGCAGCCGCGTGTAAACGAGCGGGCCGCCGGCGACCAACGTCTGACCAGCGTCAAACACAGGCATCACGCCAAGAGTCTTTGCAACCGACATCACCTCGCGTCGCTCCCACAGGCCTTGCGCTTCCCAGGCGAGAGAGGCGCCGGCTTTGGGCAGCCGACCGACCACCGCTTTGAGCCGCTCCACCGTTTGCGTGGTTGGGCGCACGTCGGTGGGCGTGGAGAGCAGAATCACCCGCGCCTCGAGCGTGGTCGCAACCGTGAGCGCGCTGTCGAGCGCCGCATCCATCTCCTTGCTCATCGCCAGCGAACCAACGATCGGCGGCAACACCACGCTGAAGGTGAAGCTTGGGTGCGTCGCCTTTCGCCAGGCGCGCAGCGTTGCAGGCTTGGGCAAAGCCGAGGGATTGGGACGCAGCTCGACCATGTCGAACTTGGACGCGTACTTCGCAATGTCCGAGCCTAGATCGGAGAGGCCAACTTGAACGCGAACCATGTGTCAGCGCCCCTTACCGTATGTCATGCGCGAAGAATAGCGAACCACGTGCTCAACCTCTCTCCTCCGCTGAAAGCGGCCTAAATGACTCATGCCAAAGTCGAAGCCTTCGGCGGAATGACTCATACCAAGTCGAACGATCAACGGTGCCTTCGGCTGTCCTTTGTCAAGAGGGCTGAGTCATTCTTGTTGCCGCATCCACCTTTGGCGGAGTCCTCAAAACCACGGTTGATGCGAAGCGCTCACTCAGGCTTTGCGGTGAAGTGAAACCAGTCTTCTGGATTCTCTCTCACAAACGTGGCGATGTGCTTCGCGATCGCTCGTGCCGCTGAAGTGAGTTCTACGGGACTGGGACGTCGAGGCACTTGCACAGGTTCGCTCACCTGAACGCGATACTCCAAGAAGCCCACTCTCTTGCCCAGAACCACGACGATCGGAGCTCCTGAGAGAGCCGCCAGCAAGAGTGGCCCTTCCGGTAGTTCCATCTTGATCTCTGGCTCGCCTTCTGAAGCAACATTCGCTTGCAGCCCGCGTTGGCCCTCCGGCACGCGATCCATTTGCAGCGCGACAATGCCTCCCTTGCGAAGGTGGGCGAGCAGGGGCACGGCGGCGAGTGGATCATCGCCCAACAGAACGACCCGCAAACCGAGCCGCTCTCTTGCTTCCGCCTGAATGCGCTCGGCGCTCTGGTCACGTTCACGACGCATTACCACCAGCACTTCATCGGTGTAGACCGAGCCGAGCAGCGGTCCCGCGGCGTACCAACCACTGGTGTGCGCGGTTGCGACGATCACCCCGCGACCTGCTGCGCGCGCGGCCTGATAGTGCTCGTCGCCAACGATGGTGCCGGCGAGTTTGTCGTTGCGACCGCTCGCTGCGGCGAATGCCTCGGTCAGCGCCGAGGCGTAGTTGGCGAACAGCGAGTAGACGCCGGTTGGCGAGAGCGGTGCGCCCAGACGCAGCAGCTCCTTCTCGACGTTCTTTCGGATGCCGGGCATCAGCACGGCGCAGAGCACACCAAAAAACGGGGGGCTGTAGCGGACGAAGCTGGTTGGGCCGGCGCTCGCGCCTGCGCGCAACGCGCGCCGCCAGAACTCCGAATCCCGCCGCAGATCAGGGAGCTGCTGGCGAACACGATCGACCAGGGAGCTCACGACTCTCGCCTCTGAAGCACCCGCTGAGCCGACCGTGCGAGGCCGTCTGCGCCGGCACGCCGCAACGGACTTCCCTTCGTCTTCGCGATGAACATTTCCTCATCGCCGGAGGCCAGCTGCTCGAGCGTGGTTTCACCCCAGATGGGCAGCGGACGAAACGGCTTTGGATCGTTCGTGCGGTTCACGGGCGCTCGATTGTAGGGGCAGACGGTTTGACAATCGTCACAACCGAACAAGTGCTCGCCGATCTCCAAGCTCGTCTCAGTGAGCGGCGCTTCAATGGTCAGGTAAGCGATACACCTTCGTGGATCGAGCACAAACGGCGCATCGAAGGCTTGCGTCGGGCACGCATCCAAACAGCGAGTGCACGACCCACAACGCTCCGCCATCGGGATGTCGGGAGGAAGCGCGAGGTTGGTAACGACCTCCGCAAGCAGCACCATGCTGCCCTGGCCCGGCACAATCAGCAGACCATTTTTGCCGACGAACCCAAGCCCCGCCCGCGCTGCCCACGCTCGTTCCAAGAGTGGCTCCTCATCGCAAAGAGGTCGTGCGCGCACGTCGTCGCCGAGCATGCGTACGAAGCGCGCAAGCGAGCGAACCTTCTTGCGCAAATGGTTGTGGTAGTCCTGACCGCGCGCGTAACGGGCAACGAGTTTGGCGACGGCGGGGTCCGCGGCCTCATCCTCCGGGCTACGCTGGTAGCGCCGAGCCAGCGAAATGACCGTCTTGGCACCGTCGAGGATCAGCGGCGTATCCACGCGCTCGCGCGCGGCCGCAGAGTCCGCCAGGTAGTTCATCACGCCGTGCTTCCCGTCGGCGATGAACGCAAGGAAGCGCGCGTAGTCCTCGCTGAGGTGGTCATCCGCCTGCGCGAAGCCCACGGCATCGAAGCCGAGGGTTCGCGCGCGCTCTATGATCTTGGTTTTGGCGTCGGCCGCCGTCACGGAACTTGGTACGGACGCAGCCCCTTGAAGGTCACCGAGGTGACCGTATTCGGGTAGACCCAAACGCGGTGCTGACCAAGCGTGACGAACTCGCCGTTGACCAAGCCACCAGCTGCGACCGTAACGGGCCCCTCTTCGAGATCGAAGGCGGCGTAGAGACCAAGTTGGCTCGTCCCCCGAGCCGAATTGTCCGGGACAGGATTGGACTCGTTGCTCCCAAAGTAGTTGAACGCCCGGTAGAACTTGTCGACGCTGACAACGGCGTCGGTCAGCCGCACATCTCCACAGTCGTGAACCTCACCGGCGATCACGCCGTTGCCCGCCGTGATCTGCGTTCCCAGGGACGAAACCTGGGGGATGACGGTGTAATCGTCTTCAGCAAGGGCACGCACGTCGCTGGTCCAGGAGCCGTCGACCACCTCGTCGTTGGGAATGTAGATGTTGTATTGAACCAGTGGCGCCCAGCGAGTGACACCGCTCGGGTTCTCGGTGCGGATCGCGAGTTCGGTCTCGCTGGGGACGCCCGGGTATTCGAATGGGCACTCCCAGCGCGCATCGCAATTGTCTGCTTCGCTCAGCTCGCCGATGTCGGTGCAATCGGCCGCCGTCACGACCGAGCTGCCCACAGCCTCTCCGAGCTGCCCGTCGGCTTGAACCCGGTGGACGGTGATCTTCAGCTCTTTCGAGTTGCAGCCGCTGGAGAAGATGCGGGCGAAGCCCTTCATGGTCACATCCTGCGGAGCGCCCGGCTTGGCTGGATAGTTGGCGGCCTCGAAGCACGCCACGTCCGGCGGACCACTTCCGGCGAACTCCAACACGCCCGCACTCCTCGAAAGCTCTTCCGGTGGCTCAGCGAGCGCAACGCCGCACACTTGGTTTGTCTTTCCGGTGCCTTCAATCAGCCCGCAGTCCAGCTCTCCGGGTGTGGCTTCGCAGAACTCCGAATTCTTCGCCACGGTGAGATTATCCGGGCATCCACCGCTGTTCCCGCCGGAACCTCCACCGCCGGTCGACGTCGACGAGCTGCTATCTCCGCACGCTGCGAGAGCGAGCGTTGCGAGTGAAGCGAGAACTAGGTTCTTGGGGACGGCGAAGAGGAAGGCGCGACTCATTGGCGGACGATTACAGAGCAGACCGTGGCCGACAAGGGCGAACGCGCGTGCCCATCGCGGATGCGAAACCCCGGTGGACGCGAAACCAGCGACGGAGCGCGTACCTGCGAGAAACGCGACCCACAAAAGCACAACCGGTCCTCGAAAACTCGAGAACCGGTGGTGCCGAGGGAGGGAATCGAACCCCCGACCCGGCGCGTATGAAACGCCTGCTCTAGCCGACTGAGCTACCTCGGCGGGACGCTTGGAAGCGACACGGCGGCGCACTATGAAGATCTCGCTTCACCTTGTCAACGACGCATTGGGCGATCTGCGATGAGACCCTTCGAGAACGGCGACCGCCGATAGCCATGAGCAAACAACAAGCACCGGACAAGGCGACCCGCCTGGTCGAGATTGGCCGCATCACCAAAGCCCACGGCATCCGCGGGGAGGTGCGCGTAGTCCTCCACAACGCCGAAAGCACCTTGGTCGGTGAAGGCAGAAAGCTCATCGTTCGCCCTGCGCCGACGATCCCCGTGCAAGCGGATCGCACGCTGCGGGTATTGCGCGTCCGTGAGGCCCCTGGCGCGCTGATCGTCGCCTTCTCCGAGGTGTCCGACCGCGATCAAGCTGAGGCGCTGCACGGCAGCGGCGTGCTGCTCCGACGCGATGAGTTTCCGCCGCTCGACGAAGGGGAATTTTACGCCTGCGACGTCGAAGGAGCCGAGGTCTTCGGTCCCGACGGGGAGAAAGTGGGCACCACGTTAGCGCTCGTCGATTACCCGACGTGCTCGGTCTTGCGCGTGCAGAAGCTCGATCAATCGATCGTGGAGTACCCGCTGGTCGAGGCCGTCATTGGCTCGGTCGACGTGGCAGCGGGTCGAGTTACCTTGCTCGACGCGGAAGGGCTCTGAGCGTTGATCATCTCGGTCATCACGTTGTTTCCAGAGCTCTTCACCACCTTCGCTGAGACCAGCATGGTCGGGCGCGGGCGCGAGAACGGAGCGCTCGAGCTTGTGTGTTACCAACTTCGCGAACACGGGCTGGGCAAACATCGGAACGTCGACGACACGCCGTATGGCGGTGGCAGTGGCATGGTGCTGCGGGTGGAGCCGATCGTGGCGGCGCTCGAAGCGGTGGACTCGGCCGCGCTCGAGGCTGGCAAGCCCAAAGCACGAAGGATCCTGCTCACGCCGCAGGCGCCAAGGCTCGAGCAAGCTTGCGTGCGGCGTTTGGCGGGTGAGCCTCACCTCGCGCTCGTATGCGGCCGTTATGAGGGCTTCGACGAACGGGTGCGCAGCTTCATCGATGAGGAGGTATCGCTTGGAGACTTCGTCATGACTGGTGGCGAAGTCGCGGCGATGGCCCTGATCGAGGCCACGGTGCGGCTGCTTCCGAACGTGCTCGGCAATGAAGGCTCTGCAGCCAGCGAGTCGTTCAGTGATGAGCTCGAAGGCGGGCTCGAATACCCGCATTACACACGTCCTGCCGAGTTTCGTGGCCTCTCGGTGCCGGCTGTGCTCGCCTCGGGCGATCACAGCAAGATCGCCGCGTGGCGACGCGAGCAATCGCGCACTCGAACAAAAGACGGCCGGCCCGACCTCCTGCACCGCGACAAGACCCAATGACCGACGTAAGCATCGTACTCCTGCATCACCCTGTCCTCGATCGCGACGCCGAGGTGGTTACGACCGCGATCACCAACCTGGATGTGCACGACATCTCGCGCAGCGCACGCGCCTACGGCTGTCATTCCTTCTTCGTCGTCCATCCGGTGCACGCACAACGCGAGCTGTGCGACCGCATTCGTGAACATTGGGTGACCGGATCGGGGAAGCGACGCATCCCGGATCGCGCGCACGCGATTGAACTGGTTCGCACCGTCCCCAGCTTTGGCGACGTGATTGAGCAGCTCGGCGGGCGCGAACGGGTTCGTGTGTGGGCGACAGCCGCACAGTCGCGCGGACGCAGCATCACCACCTTCGCCGACGCGCGAACCGCCGTGACCGAGGACGACCGACACCTCGTGATTCTGCTCGGCACCGGCTGGGGTCTCGCACCGCAATGCCTCGACGACGCCGACCGTTTGATCGAGCCCATCGTGTCGGGCCGAGGGGACGGTTGGAATCACCTTTCGGTGCGGGCAGCATGTGCGATCGTCCTGGACCGGCTGCTCGGTCCGCGCTGATTGCTCGCTGATTAGTCGGTTGGGCCGCTCTTCGGCTGTTTGGGTCGCACGGCGGGATTCACCGCCGAAAACGTCAGCGCGATGGTTAGCCGCGGACGAAGTTGGAGCGGTAGCGGCCCGTAGGGCGCGGCTTGCAGCACGGCACGTCGCACGTTCTCGTCGAACTCCGGGACGGTGCTGGCACGAGAGACGCGGGCCGAGCTAACTGAGCCGTCCACCTCGATCACCACCGTCACGATCGCTAGCCCGCTCTTGCCCTCGATGATGGCCGCCTTCGGAAAGGCGTCCGCCCAGAAGGGGTGGACCTTGCTTTGAACCGCGCGGACGTACGTAAGCTGCTCGACGTCACCTGCACCAACACCGCCCTTGCCGAGCGGCGTTGCCGATTGCCCCGCCCCGCGTTCGCCGCCCGCACCAACAGCGCCTTTGGCGTTCTCGCCGCCGCGACCGACTCCCTTTGCACCACCCGCCGTGCTGGCGTGAAGCAACGACGCCAGATTGGCTGCATCCGCCTGCTCCGATTCGATCGTGTCGCCCGCGCGCCCCTCATCGACCGAGGCAACCGACGGATCGGATAGGGCCGCAGCCGGTCTGGCTCGCGCATTATCGAAGGCGGTCGACGCGGCGCCACGCCGCGCGCGGCCGGGCAGGCCGAGCCCTGGAGACGCCTGCGTGGCCCCTTGTACGGCGGCGCCAGTGGAGCGGGTCATCTCGGTCGTGCCCGGGGTTCGCGTCGCCCCCAAGTCTGCCCCCAACGCGTTGCGAGCCTGCGAGGTGAGCACGCCGCTGGCAGGGTCGAAGCGCGCTTCGGGCCCGCGTTGTTCGCGCGAGCCAGAGTCCCCCATGGCCACGAAGGTGAGCTCCATCGGTTCGCGCGAGGCGCGGAAGTTCTCCCAGGAACGCCGAAGCCTCGCGGTGCGCAGACGATTGTGCTGACTCTGCGTGAGGCTCGTCATGGTGTTCGGCACGCGACTCAGCTTGTCGTCTTGATCCGCCAAGTTGATGGCGGCCTCCTGCGAGAGGCCATCCCCTCCCCGCCCCGACTTCCCCTGGTCGAGCCGCGCAACGGTGGCGCCAGCGCCTGCGACCGCCGTTGGCGTCGAGGTGGCTGCGCTTCGCGCGGTCGCCGTGCCCATTGCTGGAGCAAGCTCAATCACAGTTAGGCTGCTCTCAGGCTGAGGCACCGAGGCGGGGTGCATCTGCAACCCCACCTGTCGCTCCCCGCTTCCCAGGTGAATGACGAGCAGCACGCCAAAGCCAATCACGAGATGACTAGCAACGCTGAGCAGCGATGCTGTCGTCAAGTCAAGCGATGGCCGAGCCGAGGAAGCCACTCGATATTCTGGACCGCTTTGCGGGTGCTGACAACGTGCCCTGTTGAGAACAATTGAGACCGCGCGCAGCCACAACCGTCTACATCTGGGCCATGCGCTTCCCCGCGGTCACGATCACGAGCTTGGTTTTGCTGCTGTCAGCCTCGGCAAACGCTGCACCCTCGACGCATCGGCCAGGCGCTCTGCGTGTCGCTGAAGCCTCGGGACGCGGACTCGCCGCTCATCGAGACGTACCGCTCGTCCTCACGCTCAAGCAGGCTCCTTCCCCGACGATCGTGGCGCAGCTGCAGGCGCTTGGAGCGACCCTCGTGGAGCCGTTCGAGTCTGGCTCGATCTCAAACCGGATCGCGCAGCGCACGCGAACGCTGTCGGTGACGGTTGCCCGCAGCGAGCTGCAACAGCTGCTCGCCTCACCGTTGATCGAGCGCGTCGCATTCGATGGTCATCCATTCAAAGCGCCGCGACCGCTCAACCACACGCAAGAGCTGATCTCGGCCGATGACGTTCACCGCACCCTTGGTAGCAGCGGGCTTCCCCTAACCGGAAAAGGCATCACCATCTGCGACAGCGATTCGGGAGTGGACGTGTTGCACCCCATGTTCTTTCGCCCGGACCTCGGCTTCTTCGATTTCAGTGACGAGAACGACAACGGCTTCTTCGATCCTGCGGTGGATAGCATCCGCTGGAACGGCGCAGACGTCGTGCTGCGTTCACTCAATGGCGTGGTGATCGATCGTGGCTCGGGGGAACCGCTGTTCGGCAGCGAAGGCACTGCCATCGACTTTGCGTACGACTATGTGTACGCCGATCTCAACGGGGACGGAGTCCGCAACGCCGGGATCGAGGCCGGTTTCACCGAGGCGACGCCAACCTACGGAGAACCGCTGTTCATCGCCGATGACGTCGACGGAGACGGTGAACTTCAGCGCGGCGAGCGCTTGGTCGCGTTGGGCAGTTCGAAGATCAAAGCCTTCCGTTACGACGGCGAAACCTATGAACGCGGAAAGAACCTGATCGAGGCCCCGTGGGACGACGAGATGCAACACGGGACCGGCGCCTCGGGGGTGCTGCTCGGTGGGCAGCTCGGCTTTGGCCGGTTGGTCGGCATGGCGCCCGACGCGGAGCTGGTGATGGCGGCGGAGCGCGGCGGCGGACGCGAGTATGCGATGACCAACTTCTGTATCAACCGTGGCTCACGCGTGGTTCTGCATGAGTACGCGCCGTGGCAGGGTTATCACCTGGATGGATCGAGCGAACTCGAGCAGTTGATCGACGAGTCCTCGTTGGAGGGCGTGGTTCACATCAACCCTGCCGGCAATTTGTCGACCTCGCAGAAGCTGATGCGCCGCACGCTCGATGCCTCGGGCACCACCAGCTTGCCCATCGTCGTACCGGCAATCAACGCAACCTTCTTCGGAACGACGCTGTTATGGCTCGACGCTTCCCGCGATCTCAGCTTCCGCATCGAGTCACCAAGCGGAGCTGCTCTGGACATCGGAACCGGGCAAAACATCGTGCAAAGCTCGCTGGACGGTAAAACGCTGTACGCCTACCGCGAGGATTCGCCGCGCGGGACGGCAAAGCTCGACATCTACCTGTTCGACGAAAACGTACCAACGGCCGTCGAGCCGGGAGACTGGCGAGTGATCGTGAGCGACACCTCGGGACAAGCGCCGATCGAGCTCATTGGCAGCGTCCAAGATGAGGTCAGCGGCTGGGGCTTGGGCGCACACTTCACCGAGCACGTAACCGAAGACCACTTGGTCGGCTGGCCTGGGACCGCCGATCGAGGTCTCGCGGTGTCGGCTTACGTTGGGCACGGCGACTTCCCCTATGCAGCGGGCGAAGAGGGAGCCCGGGCCTACTATTCGGGACGAGGCCACCGCATCGATGGGGTGCCGCTGATGTGGATCTCGGCCCCCGACAACCCGATTGTTCCGGCGCGCTTCAGCGACCAAGAGCTCGGCTACCTGATCTACGGCGGTACGTCAGGCGCGAGTCCGCACGTCGCTGGGTCAGCCGCTTTGATGTTGGAGAATGATCCAGCGTTGGACGGCGACGGCGTCAAGGCGCTGATCAAAGCCGGGGCCTTCGTTGACGCCTTCACCGGCGCGGTCCCGAATGACGACTTCGGCTGGGGCAAGCTCGATACCTACAGGTCAATCTTTGGTCGGTCGGCCCCCGAGGGCACAGCCCCTGAGCTCACGCCTCTCGACGTCACCGTCGAGGTTGGTACGAGTTCCATTCCGTTGACGGTGACCGACAAGGAGGACGCTATCGAGTCACTGCGCCTCGATGCCGACCTCGACTACGATGGCGTGTTCGATCAAGAGCTTGCATCTTCGGCGACCCCCGAGCTGGAACTCAACTTCAGCGAGCCTGGGTCGCACGTGATCAAGCTGCGAGCCAGCGACGTCACCGGACGCAGCGGGCAAGCGTTGCTTCGAGTCTCGGTTGTCGAGCCCGAGCCCGAGCCTGAGCCGGAACCTGAGAACGAGTTCGACCCCGCGTTCTACCCGGCAGGTGGTTGCGGAGTTACGAGCTCGGGAGGTTCACCGAGCGGGCTGTTCGTGGCTGGCCTCGCGCTCGCGGTTGCTCTTGGCGCCGCACGCCGCCGATCAAGATCATGACGCCGCCGCCAGCTCGAGGGCGCTGCGCCAGCGCCCGGGCTGGCAGCCCTAACTCAGGCCCAAGCCGAAGCGACGTTCCGCGTTGGCGGTGGTCTGCTGCGCGAGCAGCTCGAGCGTGATGTTTCGCAGTTCAGCGACGCGCTTTGCAGTCTGCACCACCATGCTTGGACGGCACGGCTTTCCACGGAAGGGAATTGGCGCGAGGTACGGGCTATCGGTTTCGACCATGATGCGCTCCGACGGAGCCCAACTCGCTACCTCATGAATGCTCTTGGCGTTCTTGAAGGTCACCACGCCGGAGAACGAAAGATCGAAATCCATGTCCAGGGCCCTTCGCGCAAAGCCGAGGTCCTCACTGAAGCAGTGAATCACGCCGCCGACCTCGCGGGCGTTCTCCTCCGCGAGGATGGTCAGCGTGTCCTCAGCGGCTTCCCTCGTGTGAACGACGATCGGCTTCTTTAGCGACTTGGCGAGCGCGATCGTCCGCCGGAAGACCTCTTGTTGCAGCTCTTTGGGCGAGTGCATGTAGTGGTAGTCCAGGCCGATCTCGCCCACCGCTACCACCTCTGCGTGCCCGGCTAGCTGCTCGAGCTCGCTCAACATCGCCTCGGAGAGATGACTTGCGTCGTGCGGGTGCAAGCCAACCGCGGCGCGAACGTCCGGCTCCTTTCTAGCGATCGCAAGAGCTCCGCGCGCGGCAGCCAGCGAGTCATCAACGCCGATCACCATGAAGCCACAAACGCCCTCACGGCGGGCCTCGTCGAGAGCCTCGCTATAGCCGTTTGGGTAGTAGTGCGGGTCGAGATGGCAGTGCGTATCAACCAAGCGCAAAGATGCAGTCGTCACAGCGCTCCTCAAACCACCAGCTCGGCAAAGCGACTTCGAAGCACCGCCGAAGCAGCGTCGAGCGCGCTGAGCTCGCTGTAACCAATCGCGCGCAGCCGCTCCATCATCGCCCACGCCTCTTTCCGGCGAGACTCGCCCAAATCTCGCAGCTCGCGTTCATTGGGCTCGGCACCAACACGTTCTTTCTTCTCGCGCAGCACTCGGACGAGGTCTCGGACGAGCAGCGCGACAGGCTTGCGACGCTCGGTAAACACGGCGTCACGTAGGTTCTTCTGCAAATCAGGGAAGACCACGTCGTTCGAATGACGCTCGCCCGGATGGTCGATCGCCCAGGCCGCGATCGAGGAGATGAAGCTCTTGCGATGCTCGTCGTTCTTGGAGGTCACTCCGAGCAGTGCCTCGACTTCGCGCATCATCCGTTCGTCGGCCTTCTCGTGTTCACCGGTATGCGGGTTGCGGATCGTTTCACCTTTGACCCAAACCGACACGTGGTGGACGTAACGATCGAACAGCTCGCGGTACTTGTCTTCATCGACGAGACCGCTCGCTTTGCGCATCTCCTCCTCCAACGTTTCGAGCAGGCGGCGACGAGCGATGGCACGCATTTCAGCGGTGTCATGGTAGTGCCCGAGCTGCGTCTTGTTGCGGAGCCAGTCGTACTCGCTCATCTGCTTGCACAGTTCGTCGAGCTCGTCGAGCACGGCAAAGGGCGAGAGATAGCCGTAGTGCCTGTTCTGTGACGCGTTCAACAACACCGTTCGCATCGTGCGCGGGCTCGCGCCTTCTTTGCCCTCGTAGTCGGTGGAGGCGTCGGTCTCTCGGTAGATATCGCCAATTCCAGCTCGCAATAGCTTGCGTGCATCCGACTCGAAGGTCTCGGGTACGCGCCCTCGTGCGTAGAGGTCCATCTTCTGCTCGACGGTGAGCTCCTTCAGGATCTTGCCGAGCTCGTTCGGGTACTTGTCCTGCGAGGGCTTCTCCAACCGCGTCATCACCGCAAACTCGGCCGCGACCCGCGTTGCGTGTGGAGCCACGTGGCATCCGAGGTACGGCACGATCTGCCGATCGTAGATCTGCTGTTCATCCAAGCTATTGCGCAGGTAGGGCGCCGGCACGAGTTCAAAGCGTCCCCGAAAGCTCGGGAACTCGGGGTGCTCCCGGAAGGCGGACAGGTGAATCTCATTGGCGCTGCCGATCATCACCACGTTGGTTTGAACATTCTGGTGGGGCAGCGCGATCTCTCCCGTCTCCAAGGTCAGCTGCAAATAACGGAACGCGTCGATCGGCCGCTTCAGCAGATCGCTGAACTCGAGCACGCCGCCTGCGGCCTCGACCAGCTCGCCGTGCGCTTCGAACAGCGTGGTGGCCTGAAGTGCGGTGGGCAGCGCCGAGAGCGAGCGATCGGCGGTGATCTGGCGCTCACCGGCATCCACCGACAGCTCCGGCCCGAGCGTGATCGCTCCTTGCCGGTACTTGCGCGAGATGAACCAGCGCTCCACTTGCACGTGGCGCAAGACGCGCGGCAAGCTGCCTGCCTCCGACAGCAAGAGCGCCTGAAACACCTGCTGGTTCTTGTGCGACAAGAGGCCGGTCTTGAGCCAAGTTGGCGGCGTCAACCCCCGCGCCGCGAACCATTTCTCAAGCAGAGGCTGACGATGCTTCACCGGCAGCAGGAACAGCGGATGGTCACGCAGCTCCATCACCAAGCGCGCGTCGATGTCGTCGTCGGTGAGGTGCGCGAACGTCTCTTCCCAACTGCCCTCGCTCACCTCGGTCGAGCGCTCCCCGCCAAAACCGATGGCACCGCGGGTCGACTTACGGCTCGGGAACACCCAGTGGAAGCGGTAGAGCGCCCCTTCCGGGAGCATCGAATAGTGCTCGAGCCCACGCAGAATGCACGCCGCCGTTGTGCTCTTCGCACTGCCGTTCGGCCCGTGAGCGAGCACCAGCTTGTTGGCCCGCCCCTCATTTACGAAGTTGCTCAGGAACTTGTAGATCGCTCCCTGCAGCTCTTCTTGGGCAACCAGCGTTGGTTCACGAGACTCAACGGTTCCGCCTTCGCGCGCCCACGGCGAGTCAAACAGGGCGAACCGGGTAACACGCCCTGTAGGCTTTTCGATCTCGCTCGTTCCGAAGTGATCGAACATGTCGCGCACGTAGGTGGCGGCATCGCGACCGTGACGGGCTGGGTCTTCGATGAAGAGCTCGACGTACTCCCTGAAGGAGAGCACCGTCTTCGAGACTTCAAAGTCCGACCGCAGGCGCTCAGCCACCTCCGACAGTCCGGCGACGGCGTCCTTCCTTCGTTGGTCAGGCGAGAGTTCTGCGGCTTGGGGCTTCGGCTTGGAGGGGTTCACGCGAAGGCCACCGTATCATGAGCGCCCGGCGGCTGCTGTCTGGCAAGAATCCCGGCCAGGCCAGTCAGCGCGTCCGAGCCGGTGGCTCGTTCAGCGAGCGAGAAGGAGCGCGATCACCACGCCGACGACGAGCAACACGCCGCCGACCAAGGCGGGCAACTGCCAGCTCGGCCGAGCAGGCGGAAGACCCATGATGACGTAGTCTTGAGGCAGGCCCGAGTTCGCACTGCCCGGTGAGGCTTGCTTGAAGGCCGCGTCCATCGCGGAGAAATCGGGCCCCGCTGCGAGCTTCTGCTGATGGGCTGCAAGATGCGCGGGAAGCCCCTCTGTGATGGCTTTCTCCAAGTCAGCTTCTGTCATCTTCGCCCAAACGCGATGATCGCCGCGCAGACCGAAAGCAGCTCCCAGAGCGTCGACGTAGGCGCCAATCGAGGAGGGGCGAAGGTCTGGACTCTTGGCCAACGCAAGTTCCATGACCTCATCCAAGGTCTCTGGGAGGCCGTGAGCCTTGCCCGCAACCGACATCAACTCAGGGTCTTGAGTCAGAATCGCAAGGAGGATCGCGGGGCCGGTATTGCCTGGAAAAGGCACCTTGCCGGTCAGACACTCATAGACGATGGCCGCGAGAGACCAGACGTCCGCTCGATGATCCAAGCTGGCCAACCCCTGCGCTTGTTCGGGCGCCATGTAGTACGGCGAGCCAATCGTCGTGCCCATGACCGTGAGCTTCTTGGCGTTCTCCGAGTTGTCACGTACCGATCCGAAGTCGAGGATCTTCGTACGATCGCCTTCCGCCGTGTGACAAAGGAACAGGTTGTCTGGCTTCAAATCGCGGTGGACTTGCTGTTTTGTGTGGGCCTCGGCCAGTCCGATCGCGACCTGCGAAGCCATACGAAGCGCGCGAGCAGGGCGCATCACCTTCTCGCGCTTGAGGAACATCCGAAGCTCCTCCCCCTCGAGGTACTCCATCGCCAGTGCGTACGAGCCGTCGTCGGTGCGCTCGAAGGCGTAGACGTCAACGATGTGATCGTGCGGTAGGCCCGACGAGACCTGGAACTCACGCTTGAACCGCTCCACGGCAACGGCGTCTTGTGCGACCTCCGGGTGAAGGATTTTGAGCGCAACTCCGCGCGGCGCGGCTACCCCGTCGGGGCCAACCCAACCGGTGTCGAGGGCTTGATACACCCGACCCATGCCACCGTCGGCGACGATGCGCCAAAGAACGTAGCGACCGTTGGTCGTCGTTCCGATTCGCGCATCTTCGGTTGAGCGAGGAGCAGCGGCCGCGTCTGCGACCGCCAGTTTCTCGCCGTCGATCGGACAAAAGCCGGAAGCGTCATCGAACAGGCGGTAACACTTCGAACACGCCTTCATGAGCTCACGCGGGGAGCGTGCTTCCGGAGGGATCGGCCTCTGGACGCGGCGTGTAGTAGAGGAGCCGGCGACAGTTCGGGCATTGCTCGAACTCTTCTTGCCGAAGCATCTTTTGGAACATCATCGGCGGCACGGCGATGTGGCAACCGTTGCAAGTTCCGTCGTGGGTCTTAGCGATGGCCCTAGGCCTTCTCGTACGGATGGTTTCATAGCGCCGGAAGAGTACGGGAGGCAGCGCCTTTTTGGCCGACTCGCGCTGGGCAACCAACTCATCCCGTTCACGCTGCCGCTGCGCCAAGGTTTGGGCAACTCCCTCGGCATCCCCTTCGAGTTCGCGCGTGAGCGCGTCTCGGCGAGTCTCGCCATCAGTTGCGCTGGTTCGCGCACGATCGCAAAGCCCGTCGAGCTTGCCAATTTCGTCCTCGCGATCACGGACCAACTTGCGAAGCTCTTCCATCTCGCGTTGGGCCGCTACGGTCTCACGTTCGTTGCGTGAACGGGCGAGCTTCTCGCGCGATTTCTCGATCTGGTTCGTCATCTGCCGAACCTCACCGTGGAGTTCCCCTCGGGTCTTCTCCATCGTTGCAATCGATTCTCTCGCCACGGAGATGGTGCCTGCGAGCGCCGCCACCTCATCCTTCAGAGCGGCGAGGCCACCGCGGCGTAGCGTAAGTTCGTCGTCGACGACCCGCAGTCGTTCATCGATCTCGGAGAGCGTTTCGAGGAGGGGGATCTGGTCTCGTATGTTCACGGGGTTTTAGCCACCTCAATAAATGAATCGTTCCGGAGGACTCGACCTGCCTGGGGCTGCGTCCGCCTTTGGCGGAAAAGGGCGGTTTTCAAGAGGGACGAGTCATTCTTCTTGCTGCGCACGGAGGATTCGCTTGAGCGCAAACTCCGGGGTGTTCGTGACGGAGAAACCTGTAGGCCCACCTGGGTTCGAACCAGGAACAGCCCGGTTATGAGCCGGGGGCTCTGACCGATTGAGCTATAGGCCCAAGACTAGACACCGGGCACGCTAGACGAACGCGTTGGCGCAGGGAAGCCCCGCGTCGCAAATTCAACTCGGGTTCAGCGCTCGAGCACCTTCCGCAGACCGCTTGGGGGCGGTCTGCGCTTAACTTCCTGCGTGATTGTGTCAGGAGCGTCGCGGCAACAACGGAAGCCTAGACTTGCGGACCGCGCGGCTGGCGCGAGATCTTGGTTCAAGCTTCGGCAGGTTGATGCTCCCCCGCCCCACGCACCACCCGCAGCACTCGAGGTGAACGGAGAGCGCATGCGACTCTGCTCCGGATCGGTCACCCATTCGCGGACGTTTCCACTCTGATCGAGGACTCCGAAGCTGCTCGCGCACGCCGAATGAGCCCCGGATACCGAGCGCCGATCGCTCCGGGCGAAGTCTTCCGCGACCGAAGCTCCACGCGACGGCACGACCTCGATCAAGGGGCCAGCGTCCCAGTTGCATAGCCCACGCTCGCGCGAGAGCCCCATGGCATACGGACGCACAGCCTCTCCTTCGCACGAGAACTGCCACTCACGAACCGTGCACAATCGCTTTTCCTCCAGCTCGCAAGCTGCGCTCGCTTCGTCGTAGGACACGAGCACGGCTGGGTAGGCGCCCGCGCGATTCGGGTATTCGAGGCGATCGACGCAAAAACGTAGGAACTTGGCTTTGCCTTCGCACAACACTTCGTTGCGGAAGCGCTCACAAACGCCAGGATCGCCGCGCGAACCGGCCCCCAACTCCTTACGCTTCTTGTCGCAGCGGTGAGCCGCAAAAGGGCAAGCGAAGCCCTCTACCAGAACCATGTCGCTCGAACACACGCCCTCTGCTGCTGGGCTTGGCGGGGCGCTGATTGCGCTAACTTGGGCGCTGGGAAGCTCTGCAGTTCCCGGGGAGGAGACTTCCAAAACGGGGCTCGATGCCGAGCTCGTTGATTGCAGGTCAGCAAGCGGAGCCGGCCGACTCGCGAGCAGCACCAGTCCAGCCAGCGCTGCGGAACCGGCAAACACCAAGCCAAGGATCATGGATGAGCGCAACCTAGTTCGCGGTACCACAACGCCAGAGGTCCATGCTACGCGGAGATGCTTGATCGTGGTTTGAGTGGCCCGCCAAACCCCTTCAACTACCCGAAAGGCCTTTCGTGAGCGAACTCGTCGTCCGTGGCGCACGGCAACACAATCTAAAGAACGTGTCCTGCCGGATTCCCCGAGATTCGCTGGTCGTAATCACGGGGCCAAGCGGTTCGGGGAAGTCTTCCCTCGCCTTCGATACCATCTACGCGGAGGGCCAACGCCTCTACGTGGAGAGCCTCTCAGCGTATGCCCGGCAGTTCCTTGAGCAGCTCGGTAAGCCTGACGTTGACTCAATCGAAGGACTCTCGCCGTCCATCGCCATCGAGCAACGCGCCCTAGCTCGCAGCCCTCGCTCGACGGTGGGTACGGTCACCGAGCTCTCCGACTATTTGCGGTTACTCTTTGCTCGGGCTGGGACGCCGCATTGCCCGGGTTGCGGTAAACCGATTCAGGCGCAAACGGTGCAGCAGATCGTCGATGCGATCTTGGCCCTGCCGGAGGGCAGTCGCATCCAGTTGTTCGCCCCTGTAGCTCGGCGCAAAAAGGGCTCGTTGCGCAACGAGCTAGACCGGCTGCGTAGAGAAGGGTTTGTGCGCGGTCGGCTCGACGGTGAACTGGTCGAGCTGGGGGACCTGACACCGAGCGACTCGCAGCTTCACGACCTCGACATCTTGGTCGACCGGCTCGTGATCAAAGAGGGCCTCAAGAGCCGGGCGACCGACTCGGTAGAGCTCGCCCTCAAGCAGGGCGACGGCCAGCTGCTGGTCGACGCGGGTGATGGCAAGCCCGAGCGGCGCATGAGCGAACGCTTCGCCTGCATTGAATGCGGCCTTTCCCTGCCGCCGATCGAGCCGCGGATGTTCTCCTTCAACGGACCTCACGGCGCTTGCCCGCGTTGTGACGGCATCGGCTCGCGGGTCAAGGTCGAGCCCGACCGCATCGTTCCCGATGGCGGAAAGTCGCTGCGTGAAGGGGCCGTTCTCGCTTGGGGCCGACGCGGCTCTGTACAGCTCGCCGTCGAGGTTGACAAGGCCGTCAAAGAGCTCGGCGTCAACGCCGACACGCCTTGGGCGAAGCTCCCCGCCGCAATGCGGGAGGCCATCCTGCAAGGGGCACCAGCAAAGCGTAAAGGGGCCAAAGCGTACGAAGGTGTCGTGGAACGGCTCACCCGCGCCCTCGAACAAGGGACCGAAACGAACACTGATGAAGACGACGATCAGCTTCCTCTGGAAGACGAGTTGTCGCGGTTCGTCGTGACCTCGACCTGTGATGCCTGCGACGGAAAGAGGCTGCGCCCCGAGTCCTTGGCTGTGCGCCTCGGCAACAAGAACATCACCGATTTCTCGGCGATGGCGCTCAGCGAATTGGCCAACGAGCTATCGGGCTTGGAAGCCCACGGGGCCCTGGTATCACCGAGAGCGAGTGCGATCGCGACGCCGCTGATTCGCTCGATGGTCTCCCGCATCGGCTTCTTGATCGAAGTCGGGCTCGACTACCTGACCCTGGACCGGTCGGTGATGACGCTGTCCGGCGGTGAGGGCCAAAGGATCCGGCTGGCCACCCAAATCGGCTCGGCATTGGTTGGCGTGCTTTACGTGCTCGATGAGCCATCCATTGGCCTACACGCGCGCGACAATCAGCGGCTGATCTCGGCGCTGCGCCGGTTGGTGGACCTCGGCAACACCGTCATCTGCGTGGAACACGACCGCGACACGATTCTCGCAGCCGACCACCTGATCGACATGGGACCACGGGCTGGCGTGCACGGAGGTCAGATCGTCGCAGAAGGGTCGCCCGCAGCTGCTTTTGCCAATGCCAACAGCGTCACAGGTCCGTATCTAACCGGCGCCAAGAACGTCGTGCATCGCTCCTCGCGCAAGCTTGAGTCGGCGCCACGCTTACGCGTGGAGGGAGCATCGCTGCATAACCTCAAGAACGTCGACGCAGAGTTTCCGCTCGGTATGCTCACGGCCGTCACGGGAGTCAGCGGCTCGGGCAAAAGCTCGCTCATCAACGACACGCTGTTGCGCACGGCGCGGCGATATCTTTATCGAGCTTCGGCTGTGCCCGGCCCCACGCGCCGCATCGATGGCCTCGCGCTGTTCGACAAGGTGATCGATATCGATCAGGCGCCGCTCGGGCGCACCCCCCGCTCGAACGCAGCCACCTATACCGGGGTGATGGGTCTGCTTCGGGACCTCTTTGCAACGCTGCCGGAGGCGCGGGCACGCGGCTATAAGGCGGGTCGCTTCTCCTTCAACGTGAAGGGCGGACGCTGTGAAGCCTGCCAAGGAGATGGCGTGCTGCGCGTCGAGATGCACTTTTTGCCCGACGTTTTTGTCGAGTGCGAGACCTGCGGTGGGCACCGCTACAACCGAGAGACGCTCGAGGTGCGCTACCGTGGCATGTCGATCGCTGATGTGCTCGGCCTGACCGTCACCGAGGCCGCGGTCGAGCTCGACGCCGTCCCCAAGATTCGCGAGCAGCTCGCCGCGTTGACGCGAGTTGGGCTTGGGTACCTGCGCCTCGGACAACCCGCAACGACGCTCTCGGGAGGCGAAGCGCAGCGCGTAAAGCTCGCCCGAGAGCTCGCGCGCCGTTCGACCGGCTCCACGTTGTACATCTTGGACGAGCCGACGACCGGGCTGCACTTCACTGACATTGAGCTGCTATTGGTCGCCCTTCACGGTCTGTGTGACGGTGGCAACACTGTGATCGTGATCGAACACAACGTGGAGGTGATCGCCTCGGCCGATTGGGTCGTGGATCTCGGGCCAGAAGGCGGAGCCAAGGGAGGTTATGTGTTGTCCCAAGGTTCACCCGAGGAAACAGCCGCAGGTAGCTCCGCGACCGCCCTGGCGCTGGCGCCGTTCTTTGCCTCCGCCAAACGCGAACCGCTGGTGAAAGGCCGCGCAGCCGCAGCCGCGACGAAGAAACAAAAGACCAAACCGCTCTAATCAGAGCGGTGTTCCGGCCAGTGGTTGTGGTTTGACTGTTCGCTCAGCCGAAATCGCGCTCGGCCCGCTCCTGATCTTCTTTGCAACGAATGCACAGGCTGGTCTCTGGACGCGCTTCTAGCCGCTTCACAGAAATTTCCTCCTCGCACTCTTCGCAATTGCCGAAGGTACCTTCTTCAATCTTCTGAAGCGCGCGCTCGATCTTGTCGAGGAAGCTCTTCTCACGGCCACGAAGCCGGAAGGTGAAGGACTGTAGATACTCGCTCGACGCGAGATCCATCTCGTCGGGAAGATCATTGGTGTCGAGAGCCATGTCGTCATTGAGGGTCTGTTTGGCCCTCTTCAAGATCTCGTCCCGCTTGGTCTCGAGCAGCAGCTTGAACTTCTTGAGTTGGACCTTCGTCACGTGCGCTCCTGTTTTTCTTTCTCGTGCAGAACCGAAAATGCGTCTTTTTGCAGAGGGCTCGAGTCGTTCTCGCGTCTGCTTCCACGGGGTGGAAAAAGAAGGCCAGAAAGGTAAGGACTGGAGGTGCGATCGTCAATGAAGACCTGCGCTACGCTGGCTTGGTGAAGCACAATTCGCCCTTGGGGCTATCTTTTGCTGAAGAACAAGGCCCACCCCCCAAAGCAGCCGCCACCGTATTGTTGCTCAGGGAGAGCGCTGGACTCGAGACCTTTGCCATGATCCGAAACCCCAAGTCTGGGTTTCTAGGTGGAGCTGCAGTGTTTCCGGGCGGCAAGGTAGACCCTGCCGATGGCTCCGTCGCGATCGAATGGACGTCGACTCCGCGCCTTGCGCAGCTGGCATCCGAGCGCGATGAACAGCGTGGGCTGCTGGTCGCTGCGCTACGAGAGACGTTGGAGGAGGCGGGCGTGCTTCCGGGGGCAGCGACCGCGGCGCAAATCGACGAGGCTCGCACAGCGCTCAAGCAGGGCGTTTCCTTCGCCGAGGCCGCGCTGCATCTCGGTCCGCGGCCCGATGAATTGGTGCCTTTTGCGCGTTGGGTCACGCCGTCAGCGGAGAGCCGGCGCTTCGACGCGCGGTTCTTTCTGTTGCCCATGCCCGAAGGACAAGACGCAGCGCACGACGGCCACGAGACCGTTGCTGGCTTCTGGTCGACTCCCGCCGCGCTGATCGAGAAGTTCGTCGGCGGGGAGATTTTGCTGGCGCCTCCGACCCTGCGCGCGCTCGAGCTACTGACGTCTTGCGCCACCATCAGCGACGCCCTTCGGGTCGCAGATCGACAGTCGCTCTTACCCATCTGCCCGCTGTTTGTACCGGAAGATCCGCCTCTGCTCGTGTTACCGGGGGACCCTCTACATCAGCTCGCGGAGCCTCGCGTGGATGGCCCGACCCGGTTCGTACTTCGGGACGGCCGCTTCCTCAGCGATCATTTGCCTTCGCGGTAAGCGCGAACGGCGTTGACCACGGCGTCCGCGAGATTCTGCCGGTAGTCCGCCTTGGCCAGACGAGCCTCGTCTTCGGGGTTCGAGATGAAGGAGGTCTCGAACAACACCGCCGGCATCTCCGCGCCCATCAGCACATAGAAGCCGGCAGACTTGAGACCGTGGTCGCTTACGTCGGGGTAGCGTGAGCGGAGCGAAGCGAGCGCCGACTTCTCGAGCAATAGGCCCAGACGACGCGAAGACGCGCCGATCTCGCCCGAGCGGAGCCGGCTAGCGATCGACGCCATTTCGGCGTCGAGGGCGCCGTCGAGCGACTTGGAGCGCACCCCGTTCTCGAGCGCGGCGATCCGCGAGTTGGCCCGATTCATGTCGCGGTCGTGATCGAGCACAAACACCTCGATCCCGCGCGCGTCGCCATTCTCGCTGGCGTTGCAATGAATCGAAACGAACAGATCGGCGTGGAAGGCATTTGCGCGCGCAGTACGCTCCTCGAGCGGGATGAACACGTCGTCATCCCGCGTCAGGATCGTCTCCAGGTTCAGCTCCGACGAAAGCAGCGACGCCGCCCGCCGCGCCACGTCGAGAGCCACCTCCTTCTCGGTGAGGCCCGTCGGGCCCACAGCGCCCGAGTCGTGCCCGCCGTGGCCCGGGTCGATCGCGACACGCCTCAAGCCGGCGGGAGAGGCGGAAGCAGAGGCCGTCGCTGCAGCCGAGTTCGTTGCGTCGATCACGATGCGGAAAGGCTCCGGGAGGTAGTACACCTTGCGTGAGAGGCTCTCAGCGAGATCCAAGACGATGCGGGCTCCCTTGTCGCGAGGAGCCACGCGAACTCGCTTGATGGCCCCACCGACCTCGATCTCGCGCTTGACGCCCTTGACCTTTGCGCGGTCGATATCGACGTAGATGCGTGCGTCCTTTGACGTTGTTGCATCTTTGGCGAGCGCCCCGGCTTGGAAGGTGGTCGGGCCACTGAGGTGAACCACCACCCGTCCACCGCCCTCCGCCGGGTAGGTGTCGATCTTGGTCACTTTCACAGGCTCGTCGCTGACTTTGAGCGCGCTCGGGGACACCACCAGATCGGCGGAAGGAGCGGCCGGAAGCGGTAGCGCAACACTGGCGGAAGCAAGCGCGGGACCTGGGACAGAAGGTTCATTGCGACGGGCCAAGCGGGTGGCCTCGGCCAGCGCCTCGCCGGAGAGCCGAAAGGCCGAAAGCAGCTCGAGATCGGCGACCAATCCCCGAACGCATGCACTTTCCCCCGCCTGCTCGAGGGGCTCGGCCCGTACCTTCGCTTGGTGGAGTTCACGCCAGCTGAGCTGGGCGTCGTGGTGCAACTCGCCGAGCAGCTTGGCTCGCGTGCGCTCACTCTCACACGCGGTCTCCTTGCCCTTCTGAGCGCGAGCAGCGTCGGCGAGCAGCGTAAGAGCCTCATGCGCATCCGCTTCGACGTGCAGCGAGCGAAAGCTTCGAAGCCGCAATTCGGCGGCGGTGCGATAGAGCCGAGCCTGTTCTTCGGCGTTGCTTTCTTTGAGTGCTTCAACCGCAACCGCTTGCGCGAGAGCGGCCAGCTCAGCTCGCGGTGGAAGCTCGCTCGTGCCTTGCAAGAGGGCTCGGGCCTGCTCCAGGGGCGAATTTGCTGGAGCCGGAGGCAACGGGGCTGACTCGCAAGCAAGCACGCAGGCCACACTCAGAAAAAAAGCCCTCACTCGCATCAGGTAGCGCAGGACGCCAACTGTTGCGAATCATTCTTTGAAGGTCTTCGTTGGCCCTCATGGCTGCGAATGGTACCTTGAGCCCAAGGCACCCATGACCACACAGAACGTCGGGTCGAGTGACGTTAAGGGGTTCGACCCTGAAGAGGCGGAACGGCTGGCTTCTCTCATTCGGCCAGCCTGGGAGGACGATGAGGTCGGACTCCTGGGGGATGAGCCCCCCGCTCCCGCGGTGGCAATCGAGGCTGCACCGGCCGCTCCCGCTCAAGCGGACGCCAAGGCGTTTGAAGCAGCGGTCGAAGAGAAGACGGTCGTGGCTCCACCCCCGGCCCCGAGCGCGGGAGCGAGCAAAGCCACCGACACGATGGTCGACAGCAGGCCTCCCTTCAGCGACGCAGCGCGACCGCAGGCGGCTGGGCCCACCATGCTCGGGCTCGGTTCTGAGGACGCGGCCGAGCCCGCGAAGGCGCCGATCGCTGCTGCCGCGGCAGCGTTGTCAAAGGAGCTGCAAGCCTTTGATTCAAGCCCGCCGGAGAAAGCCGCCTCGGGGGACGGAGTCAACAAATCGTTCACTCGTACAGCCCATCTCGAGGCAACCCCGCTGCAAGCCAGCTCCCCGACTTCGACTCGGTCGAGGGCCAACCAACGGCCTAGCGCCTCGCGCGCCGACGACCCGGTCGAGCTCCCGGTGCGCAAGAGTTCGACGGGGTTGATGCTTGGGTTGGGCGGAGCCGCTGTGGTGCTACTCGGCCTGGGTGCGTACGCACTGTTTGGCTCATCCGGCGACAAGCAGCCTGATCCAGCTACCCCGGTGAAAGCGGCCACTGAGAAGCCCGCGGAGGCGAAACCGACGGCTACCTCCAAACCGACGGCGACGGCCGCTACCCCCGCAACCGCAGTCGCAGCGACAGCCACGGCGACTGTCACCGCTACCGCAACCGCCACGGCAACCGTCGCGGCCACGGCTGCACCAACGCTCTCGCAAACGGCGCCAACGGCCGTTACAAAAACAACGGCGGCGAGCCCCGGGCCAACCGCGACCACCAAGCCAACCGGGCAAAAGCCACCTCCCCAAAACACAGGCAAGCCGGGAGGAATCATCCGTGACGTGCCTTTCTGATCTAGCCTGTGCTCCCGTAAAGTTTGGCGTCCTTCGATTCGCACTCGTTTGAGGTTTTGAATGTCCTGCGCCCTGCGTGATCTCTCGACCCAGCCGCCGGCTGCGTCTATCCGGCACAAAACTCGAGGTTCTTTCGTCGGCCTACGGCTCGCTGCGCTGTTTGCAGTGAACGTGGCCGCTGCGTCTCTACCAAGCACCGCCCTTGCACAAGGTGCCCCGGCGGTGAGCGACCCGGTCAAAGACGTTGCGCGTCAACGTTACGAGGAGGGCGTCAAAGCGCTCGATGAAAAGCGATTCGAGGACGCTCGGGTCGCGTTCGAGCAGGCGTTCAAGCTGATTGGCTCGCCCGCCGTCCTGTTGAATCTGGGCGTCGCTGAGAGCAAGACCAATCGTTGCGTTGACGCCGGCAACCACCTCCATCGCTTCTTGCGTGAGCACAAGGCTGCGACCCCCGACAACCGTGCACTCGCGACGGCCACCCTGGACGAGTGCAAGAAGAAGGTGTCGACGCTCAGCGTTTCGGTGGACGCCCCCGGCTCCGAGATCGCAATCGATGGCAAGGTCGTCGGCCGCTCACCGCTCGAGGATCCGTACTTCGTAGAGCCGGGCCCCCACGTCGTAACCGCGAGCAACAACGGGAAATCAGCGACCAACAAGACCGACGTTCTGAAAGGGGCGTCTGCAAATGTGGTGTTGTCGCTCGGTGGTGGTACCCCAGCGCCCCCGCCCGTCGATCCCGGAGGAGGCGGGCTTCAGCCCCAACCGATCGGCCAGCCAGGCTACCCGGGGATGCAGCCGCAGCCCTTCTTACCGCCCCCGCAAACAGACGCAGCAGGCGAGGACTTTGGCGCTTGGTACGTGCGAAGTCCGCTGGCGTGGGTTGGAACAGGTGTCGTTGGCGTTGGCTTGGGCGTGAGCATCGCGTTCACGGCCCTCTCCGCGGACAGCCTATCCGTGACCAACTCCATCGCCGATCAGATTCGCGCCCAAGCCGCCGCGGACGGCATTCAAGGAGCTCCTTGCGGTACTGAAGCTGGAGCCAACGACGTCTACCCGATCGCTTGCAAAGACGCGCGTGACGCGCAGGATGTGCACGACGCCAACCAGGCCGTGATGATCGTGGGCTGGGTCACGACGAGCCTGGCCCTTGCGGGCACCGTGACCTACGTGATGCTCGATTGGTACGCTGGTTCGCGCACGGACGGTCCACCTCGCAGCGCGGAACAGGGGCCGTCGGTCGCCTTCGTTCCTTCCGTTTCACCCGACGCGGTGGGCGGGGTCCTTGTCGGCCAGTTTTAGTCGAAGCCGGGAAATTGCCGAGATCGCCAGCGTGATTGCAGCCACAAGAATCGCTGGGGCA
This sequence comes from Polyangiaceae bacterium, assembly GCA_044376115.1. Taxonomy (GTDB): domain Bacteria; phylum Myxococcota_A; class Polyangia; order Polyangiales; family Polyangiaceae; genus Xiheicaenibacterium. The sequence goes on from JBILLK010000004.1 coordinate 290,487, forward strand.
CCCATGAACAGCACGGCGCTCGCAGCGTTCTCTCCGAGTGCGTTTGCGTCCCAGCCGACGTAGAGAAACAAGCTGGTAGCTGCGGCAAATACTGCAAAGACAGCCGCTTCGATCACGCTCTCGCGGCTGCGCGCAGCAACCCTCGAAAGCAACATCGTCGCCATCGCGGTCACGAACAAGGCCGCTACCAACGCCTTGCTAGCATCGGGTAAGAAGTACTCGATCCCAGCCGTTCGGCTGAGCGTCGCGCGGTAGCCCATAGCGACGAGCGTTCCGGCATACGTGCCCGTCATGATCGCGGCTAAACCGCAACTGGCAGCAGTAACGCGAAGCCTCAGACGCGAACGGGCGACCACAGCCCCGGTTCCAACGAAGCCCAGGCTCGAGAGTCCACCGCGCCACAGCCTCGAGCGCTGCTCGCGTTCGCTTGCGGCGTGGTCGCGCTCATCTGCAAGCCGCATCAACAGCGCTGAGGCTTCCTCTAGCGACGCCCCCGGCTCCAACGCAGCGGCTTGTTCGCACGAGGCGGATGGTCGAAGCGTGCAGCCTCGCGCTACGGTCTCACGAAATCCCTGGCCGACGGAGGCTTCCACCGTGGGGCTAGGGGTGGCGAGAATATCGACCATCGGCGCTCCGAGACTTTGCCGCAGCGTGCGCGTTCCCAACAGCGTCGCAACGGTGGGCGCAACGTCTCGCGTCTCACGAACCGGCAACTCGACGCCAACGCGAATTGGCCCGAAGGCCGCTAAAAAGAAGGCCGCATGAGCAGCCTCCTCGTCCCCTCCGTGCCCGCCGCCCGCGATGTGGCCGTGGTCCGAAAGCACCAGCAGGATATCACGCTGCGGGTCCAACTGCGCAGCAAGTCGACCCACGACGGCGTCAGCGTGCCGGGCCGCAGCTGCGTATGCCTCGGATTCGGGGCCGTGTTCGTGACCAGCGTCATCGACCTCGCCGATGTGCACCAACTGCAAGGACCCGTCGGTGAAGGTTGGGTCGATGAAGAAGTCGGTGGCAAACCGCAATCTCCCCGAAACTACGTCCACTCCCGATGGTGCACCGACGATCGCCTCGAAGGCTGAGAACTGACGTGAGTGGACGGTGACGGCCCACCCCGCTTCATGCGCCGCAGCGAGCCAGGTATCGAGCCCTCGCTTACCGATACCACTGCCGTTGAGTCGCACGCCGCTCTCACGAGGACCGAGCCCGCTCAACATGGCAACGACGTTGGGCGACGTGAAGGTTGGGAAATGAGCGCGCAACGGGCGAAACACGCCCCGTTCTCGAAGGGCGGCTAAATGCGGCAGGCTCCGGGCCGGCACCTCTCCCAAGCCATCGACCATCGCGACCACTACCCTCCCACTCGGTTCGCGAAATCGTGCGGAGGCCGGCGATTCGGGCACGATGGGTCCCTGCCCTGCTGGCGGATTCCAGCTCGGCAGCGTCAGCCCCATCACCGCAAAGGTCGCAGCAGCGCCAAGCGCGAAGGCCGAAGCAATCGAAGCGAGGAGCCGAGCCGCAGTTGGCCGGATCGCTTCGTCGCTCAGAACGATTGCATCTCCGTTCCGCACTCGGTGCAGAACATATTCGCTAGTTCGATCGGCGCGCCACACTTGGGGCATGGGCTCGTCGCGTGGGTTGCCTCGTCTGCCTCGTCCGAGGCCAGCGCTTCCAACTCTGCAGTGTTCAGCCGAAGATTCGAGTCCGTGACGAGCTCGGGCTCATCGGATTCTCCGCTGGAGCTTACGATCCCGTCGATCCGAACGAGCAGCGCTGTGATGTTATCGGTGCCGCCTGCCTCATTCGCGAGGTGCACCAACGTCTCACAACTCTCACGCAGGTCCGCATCCGGTCCCTCCACAGCCTTGGCCAGCACCGTTTTGATCTCCGGCTCTTCGATCATGCCGGACAAGCCGTCGCTGCAGAGCAGGAAGACGTCACCTTCTTCGACCTCAGCCGAGTGGATGTCCACCTTCACGTCTTCACGCATTCCAAGGGCGCGCGTGATGATGTTCTTCGGCAGACGCGCTAGCTCTTCAGGGGTCAAATCGGGCTTGAGCGCCAAGGCATCATTGATCAGCGAGTGATCGTGGGTGAGCTGACTCAAGGTGCCACGCCGGTACCGGTAGCAACGCGAATCGCCAACGTGCCCCACGTGCATGACGCCGCGGTTCCGCACCAAGTAGGCGGCCACCACGGTGGACCCCATGCCGTGGTGCTGGCGGTAGGTGGAGGAGATCTCGAACACGTCCCGGTTCGCCTTGCGGATCGCGGCGGCCAAGCGCTGCGCGCCGGGCGTGAGCTCCGTGTATCCCTCCACGAGCCGCTGACTCTCCGGGATGCCCTCCAACGTGGCTTCGTAGAAGTTCCTGAGCGAGGCGGTGGCCAGCCGACTCGCCACGTCCCCCGCGTTGTGACCACCCATTCCGTCAGCGACAACGAAAAGGTCGAGTTCAGGCCGGAGCAAGACGTGATCCTCGTTGTGCTTCCGCTGGCGACCAATGTCGGTAACCCCGACCGCTTCGAAACGGACGTCCCCAACCGAACGACCGCTCGGTCGGCTCTGGTCGGCAGCCTGGCTGACCTTATCAACGCCCATCGGCGAACTCGGCATGCGGGCGGATTATATCGGCCCGTTTCTCTGATTGGGGAGCCAATTCGCTCGGGTTGGGTACGGTTGCAACTTTGGCCGTCGTTTCAACTTCGGCCGCCGTAGCCGGCGCTGGAGCCGAAGATGGCGAAGCCATCGCGATTGGGTCGATGGTGATGTTGATACCCAGCGCGAAATACGCGTAGGGGTTGGTACCTCCGGCCGACCCCGGCCAGGCCACGTTGGTTCCGAGATCCACCTCAAAGAAAGGCCCAAAACCGAAACCTCGAACGGGAGCGAAGTCCGCGCCAAGGCTGATCTGCGCCAGGTCAACCCCGTGATAATCGCCGGGGGCGATGGTCAGAACGTTAGCGACCTCGTCAGCACCGCGTTCAAAGGTGAGCCGGCGGTAGGCCATTCCGAAGCGAATCCACGGGTCAAGCGCCGCGCCCTCGACGAGGTGCGCCCGCATACCGAGACCAGCAACGAGCAGGCTTCCTTGGCAGGAGTCACAGTCAGCAGCGCCCGCGAGCAACCCATACGCCCCGTCGGCGTCCAGCTCCAGGTTCGGGCTGAGGCCAATGCCCAGCGAGCCACCACCGACAAAACCGCCCGAGAAAACGTCCTCGAGCGAGCCCACCTCAGCAACGTAGCCGACCGGCAAGAAGCCTTTGAACGCACCTCGCACAATGAAGTGGCCAGACCGTTCATCGGAAGCCCGTGGTTTGGCTCGGCCCTCGTCCTCCACTTCTTCCTCGGGCGCCATGCCCGGCGGGAGGGGCGGCGGAGCCTGCCCCAAAGCCACGCGAGGCGCAGCAAAGGCAACCACCGCGAGACAAACTGCCACCTGGGCGAAGCGCATGAGCAGTAGCCTAATCTCAGCTTATCGCTGCTCCGTCAACCTCTCGAGAGCAGCGAGCCGCCCTTTTGCACAATTCACGCAACTACCGGCGCGAGTGGTCGATAGGTCGGTATGAACACGACGACCGTTGAGCTTCACGACGCCGCTTCACCCTTGGGCCCCATCCTCGTGTGCTCTCTCGCTGCCGACGGAGCGGAAGAAAGCTCCCTCGTGTTGCGCGAGGGAGAAGCAATCGTGCTGGGGAGCGGAGCCTCGGCTGACTGCCGGATCGTTGCTCCCACCGTCAGCACCGTTCACGCACGCCTCGTCCACCGAGGCCACGTGCTCTCGATCGTTGACCTCGAATCGAAGAACGGCGTGTTCGTAAGTGACGTTCGCGTTCGTGCTGCGGAGATCTTTCCCGGCGTAAACCTGCGATTGGCCCGCGTGCGGCTTGCGCTTCGTCCGGCGTTTGGAACCGCGCAGCCCAAAGCTGCGCCGCTTCGCGGCTTGGTCGGCAACTCGGCGCCCATGCTCAGGCTATCTGCGCGGGTGCGACGGCTGGCTAAGCTACCAGTACCCGTACTCATTCGAGGGGAGTCCGGAACCGGCAAAGAGCTCGTAGCCAAAGCCATTCACGAGCTATCGGGGAGAACCGGCGCGTTCACCGCCATCAACGCAGCTTCCCTCTCGCGCGAGCTTGGTGAAAGCGAGCTCTTCGGTCACAAGCGAGGCGCTTTCACCGGCGCAACCGCCGACCGAGTGGGCGCCTTCCGCGAGGCCATGGGAGGGACTCTGTTCATCGATGAACTCGGCTCGCTCGCGGGTGACGTCCAGGCAAAGCTGCTCAGGGCGGTGGAGGAAGGCTCGGTCCGCCCCATTGGCCAAGATTGCGCGGTTTCGGTCGATGTCCGGTTGGTCGCAGCGACGTGCGATGGCTTGGAAGAGGCGGTTGCCAAAGGCCAGTTTCGTCGCGATTTGTACGAGCGTCTGGCCGTTTCAGTGGTTCGTGTTCCAGCGCTCCGCGACAGGCTTGAAGACCTACCGCTACTCGCCGAACACTTGCTGCGCCACTCCGGATTCAGCGCCGGTCGGCTCTCGAGCGGTGGGCTTGCGGCGTTGCGGGGGCAACCTCTCACCGGCAACGTTCGCGAGCTGAGGAGCTTGCTGGTGCTCGCAGCTGTCGCTGCATGCGATGATCCGCCGGGCGCGGAGGAGCTCGTAATTGAAGCCCGTCACATACTGACCGCCGTCTCCGAGCGGTCGGGCAAGGTTTACGGGCTTTCGGCAGCCGAAGCAGCGATGGCGCTCAACGAGTGCGGCGGGAACGCGAGCGCAGCCGCGCGGCGCCTTCGCGTCCCACGCAGTACGCTTCGAGACCTATTGCGACGTGGTCGTGCGGCCTAGAATGGGAAAATATTGGGCAGACCAGCTCCGCCGGTGAGGCGCCACGTGTTCGCCGCGTTCTGAACGATTGGAATACGGAACGCGGGCGGCGGATGGGTAGCCTCGAAGCCGAACAGGATCGCCTCGGGTGTGAGCTGGTCGAGCGCCGCGAAGAAGTTGAGGCTCAACATGGCGCCTTCTTCGCTCCAGCGCTGCTGGCGTTTGGCGCCCGCCGCGAGCAGGTTGTTGGTACCGGCGACGTCCGAGCTGATCTCGTTGGGTTGGTTGAAAAGAGGTACCGCCCGCGACAAAAGCCGGCCAAAGTCACCCCCTGAAACCCCGCGGGAGCCGCCGCCGTTAGCACAGCCTGTGTGGCCTAGATGGTGATGGGCAAGCTCATGCCCGAGCACGAACGCCAGCTGTTCATCGACCAGCAGCGCCTGCCTTGCCAGCTTCCGCGGATCGTTGTCTTCCGCGGGCGAAATGAAGTTTGCGGCCGGGCGGGGAAGCGGGCTCTTCGGCCGATAGTTCTTGGCGACGTTCTGGGTGTACGCGTTCAGCCGTTGACCACCAAAAAGCTCATCAGCCGCTTTGAAGCGCGCGCTGTGCGCCATCACTTCGAGCAGACCATCGCTCACCGCCATCAGCGGCTGACCTTGGTCATCACATGCTGCAAACGCGTTGACCTCCCCTACCGTCGGATCCGCAAACAGCGGGATGGGGTCCACTTTGGCGCGGGTTGCGTCGGGCAAGCCGACTTTGAGATCGGCCAAGACTGCCCCAGCCCGCTGCCGCAGAAAAGCCGCGTCGGTGTTGTTGATCGGGTCCACCCCGCCAACGCCCGGTGCCGGAACTGTGCCCGTTGCAGTTGGCTGTGGCTGTTGCGGATAGCCAGGCTGTTGCGGATAACCAGGCTGTTGCGGATAGCCAGGCTGTTGCGGATAGCCAGGCTGTTGCGGATAACCAGGCTGTTGCGGATAGCCCTGCCCATAATTGGGATAGGTGGTGCGGCTCTTGGGCCGGCAGCTGGTGACCGAAAGGAAGGAGAGAGCGAGGGTAACGATCGTGAGCCCGGCTAGTCGCATGGAGGTTGGACGCATGATACCCCTCGTTTGCTTCATGGCGAACGAACGATTCACGTCAACGGACGGTGGGTACCTTGAGCGACCGTAAGATCCCGACGCCCAGCCCGTTGTGGCCTTTATGTGTAGGTGGCAACGGTGAGCCTTATCAAGCATGTTGCGCGTCCTTGGAACGGAGGTCGCGATTGACTCGAGGGTGGCTGCTGGTGTTAGGGGTGGGCCTGAGCGCCTGCGGTGGGGCGGCTTCGCACGACGCGGCGCCAAAGCAACTGGAGGGTGGCTTGGCAGACCCTGATGAGCTTGCGCTTTGGCAAGGCGAGCGTGCGCTTGGGCTCAATTCCCCGGCGGCTGAATCAGCGCCTGGAGATGTCGCAGCGCCAGAGCTGCCAGCTCCCTACGCAGGCCAAAGCGCACAAACCTTTTCAACCCCCAACTGCGAGAACGCGTGTGATGCGCTCGGCTCAATGCAAAAGGCGGCCGCACATATCTGTGAACTTGCGCTGGGCCCCCGCTGTGACAGGGCGCAAGCACGTGTGGAACGCGCTCGTAACCATGTCCAAAACAGCTGCGGAGAGTGCTCGTGAGCATGGCTGACCAACACCATCGGCGTCGCGGGCTCGGCGCAATCGGGCTGCTCTGGTTCGTTGCGTGTTCCGCCCAGGAGGCCCCCAACTATCCAGCTCCCACAACCGGACCGGCCGGGTATCCAAGTCCCGCCCAGCCCAACTATTTCAGCGAGCCCGGGAAAGCGCCGCTGAGTGGCTTCCCCGTGCCCCTGCCGCTCGATGGAGAATTGCTTTTGCTCGATCGCGAGGAGCAACTGATCGAAAGCGTACTCGCCGGGGACCCGGCAGTCCCGCTAGCCGTTGGGGACCGCTGCACAATCATCTGCAAGTCGCTCACCTCAATGCGCCAAAGCGCAACGCACATCTGCCAGTTGGCAGCGGACCGATGTGAGGCTGCCCAGGCCCGCGTTCGAAAGGCGGAGGAAAGAACAAAAGACGCCTGCCCAGCCTGCTCAACTCCGACATAAGCTGCAACGCGTGGTGAAGGCCCTCCCACGCGAGCTCCCCAAAGCGATTGGCCGCTACGAAGTCGTACGCCAACTCGGGGTTGGAGCTATGGGGCGCGTCTTCCTAGCGCGCGACCCGGTGCTGGAGCGTCACGTAGCCATCAAGGTCCTTCGGGATGACCTTGGGATCGCGGAGGACGACAAGAACGGGCTCCTCGTCAGGATGCGGCATGAGGCTCGAGCTGCAGCCCGCGTGACTCACCCGAACCTATGCATCATCCACGACATGGGCGAGGACGAGCGCCTGGGGCTCTATCTGGTGTTCGAATACATCGAAGGACCGACGCTCAAGCAGCGGTTGGAGGAAGGCAGGCTGAGTCCTCGTCAAGCCGCGCGCTTAGCGAAAGAGATCGGCGCGGCCCTGACCTTCGCGCACGAGCGTGGGGTGCTTCATCGCGACGTCAAACCGGAAAACCTGATCCTCTCCCCGACCGGCACCAAGCTCACAGACTTCGGGATCGCGCGGGTGCCCGATTCAACGCTGACCCACTCAGGCGGTCTGCTTGGGACGCCGGCCTACAGCGCACCGGAGACGTTCCAGCGTGGCAGCTTCTCGCCCGAGAGCGACCAATTCAGCTTCGCCGCAACCTTGTATGAGGCCATTCGCGGTACCCGGGCTTTTCCAGGGGATGACGCGGTATCAGTGTCCTGGAAGATCGCAAACGAAGCGCCCGAGGAATTTGCCGCGTCCCTACGCTACGGGCCGGAGCTGGACAGCCTGCTGCAACGGGCGATGTCTCGTGACCCTTCGCAGCGCTGGGAAAGTTGTCAGGACCTAGGCGTGCGCGTCACCGAGCAGCTGCTTCTGCGGACCACGCTTGCGGGGGAGGCCTCCCGCGCCCTGGATGTCTCGCGCAGCGTGCCCCCACGTATGACGAGTCAGCCACCACGCAAGGCGGCGCGCGGCTACCGGTGGTTCGCGCTCGGCGTGCTCGCGCTGCTTGGCGTTGGCGTTCTCATTCGAGGTTTTTTGCATTCGGGTAAAGTCGAACCGGCTGTCACAACCCCAACCGATCTAGTGAAGTCGGTTCCGTCAATGCCCACTGCCGCAGCAACACAAAAACCTCGGCCGCCTTCGACCCGACCGATGCGGCCAACGGTCACTGCAAAGCCAACCGCTACGCCTGAAGCACCGACTCCAACGGAGACGCCCGATGCCGGAACCCCTTGAAAAGATCGTGGAGGCCCTCAACGCGACCGCGCCATTGAGCCTCGCCGAGGCTTGGGACAACGTTGGGCTCTTGCTTCCTGGCCGGAGGAACCGGTTGGTGAACCGCGTTCTCTTGACCGTCGATCTGACCGCCTCCGTCGTGGAGGAGGCACTCGTCGGCGAGACGGATCTGATCGTTGCCTACCACCCACCCATCTTCAAAGGGTTCACCCGGCTTCGAAGAGATGTGGCGATCGAGCAGGCGGTGCTAGCACTCGTTGAGGCCGGCGTTGCGTTGTACTCGCCGCACACCGCCCTCGACGCGTGCCGCGGAGGCTTGAACGACTGGCTTGCACTCACGGCAGGAAGCGGGCAACTCAGCGCCATCTCGCCAGACGCCACGGCGCCGGACTGTGGGGCCGGCCGTGTGAACCGTCTCGAGGTTCCTGCGGTCGTCAGCGAGCTGCTCAAGTCGTACTCGGCAGCCACGCAGGCTCCCTATCTCCGGTTGGCCGACCAAAATCCCAACGCCCCCGTCGTCGCGGTCGCGGTCACCGCCGGAGCGGGCGGTAGTGTCTTGGAACGCTGGGTCGGGCAGAGGCCGCCGCGTTCCTTGCTAGTGACCGGTGAGCTTCGGCATCACGACGTGCTCGCATGGACGGCGGCTGGTCACGCCGTCCTCTTGCTGGAGCACGATTGCAGCGAGCGGGGCTACCTGCCCGAGTTTAAGAGCAGATTGAGCTCCCTAGTGGCGAGCGACGTCGACGTTCGAGTGTCATCAACGGACCGCCCGCTCATGAAGCTCGTTTGAAGAGGAGACTCAGTAGGGCCCTGGCTCCCGGCTCGACTTGGCGGTCAAACACTGGTTGTACTCGTCGAATTCGTCACCGCACTCGTCGTTGTCGTCCTTGTACTCGCTGTCTTTGCACTCGTGACGATCAAGCTGGCACTCCCAGTAGGGCTCCAAGATCTCCACGCAGTCGTAGGAGGAGGCGACGTCGAACTCAGCATTGACGAGGATCTCCTGTTCCTCGAGCCGGCGGTCACTGCAGCCTTCACAAGCGCAGATCGAATCGATTCGGTCGCCGACGATATCTCCACAGCCAGTGAGCAGAAACAGCGTGGCGAGAAACTTCAAGGGCTTCATCAGTTATCCTCTTTCGCACAGTCGTCAAACTGTTGGATCTCGACCTGACAGTTGCCTTGATCCGGCCGGTACCTGTCCTCGTTGCAACGAGATTGCTCAGCCAGACAGTCGAAGTACGCGTCGAACTCTGCGCCGCAATTTTTCAGATCGGCCAGTTCCGATTCGGCATCGAAGCTGATGTTGCAAGCGTCCTCGTCGAGGTCGTTGCCACCTTCACAGTTCCTTGCTTCCTCGCAGTAGCTGCCGATGGAGACGCCACAACCCGACCCAATCGAGGCAAGGTAGAGGGCGAATGGGAGAACCAAAAACGCCTTCGCCGGGTGGCGATTCTGCCTTTGGGAGAAGGCTGAGTGTTTTGACCGGGTAAGATTTATGGCTTTCGTCACGAAAACAGCATACCGCAAAAAAGTCGACCTCATGACGTTCGATCCGTGCTTTCTCAGGGGCTGACGTTCTCAGCCAAGGGCGTGGGCTGGCTGCGAACCCAGAACGGCTCACCCATCGCCCCGAGGACGAGGCTTACCGATTCACCTGGCTTCGGCTTCGGTTCCTTTGGAAAGTGCGTCGCGACCTGTCCAAACTCGTCGAGCAACGTGATCAATTCCCCGTCGTTGCTCAACCCATTGCCACCCAGCGATGAGACTCGAATGACAAGAGCGAGCGCTTCTTCGGGCAGTTGGCTCGCATCGAAGTCCTCCCGAACAAGTAGCGCACGCCCACCGGGACCGAGGGTAACGGACGGTAGGGGCACGCTGCCGGCGCTGTCCGCGAGCGTGAAGCGACTGAGGTCCGCTGCAGCAACACCGTCATTCCACAGTTCTATCCACTCCTGAGCAGGCTCAGGTCCGTCAGGGTTGGCCATGACCTCGCTAAGATGGACATGGGCCCTCGGCGAACTCGTCTGAAGCTCGAGGCTGGCAGTGGCTCGTCCAACCGCAGAGCCAAACTCAAGCGACATCGCGATTTGACTTGCGGGCTCCAACCCTCGAACGACGAACTGCGAGAAGTTCTCGCTGGTTGCAAGCCACGTCGAATTGCCTTCCCCCATCAGCCACACCATCGGCTGCTCCGGCGTCCGCACGCGCATGCGGTCGTCTTCAACCAAGGCACACCCGGGGCCAAAGGGCCTCTCCTCCGACTCACACGCGAGCTCCTGCACAGGGTCCGATCCGGCTTGGAAGTCCAGCGGGGTTGGCTCGAGTGCCCAACGATCGACGGCCCTCGGCGGATGGAATCGACCGAGGGCGGTTGGATCCTCAGCCACAAAGTACACGCACGGAACATCGATTCCACTCGCCGATCCAGCGGCAAACACGCCCCGCGGCCCAGACGGATCCAGCGTCCCGACGACAGGGTCGAGCTCAATCGAGTCGGAGCCACAATAGAGTGCCCAAGGGTCGCTCACCGCCACCTCGAGTGGCGGCCACACTCTCTTGAGAAAGGGCGCTGCATCTTCCGAGGTCCAAAACGTGAAAGAGCTCCCTTGTGGCAAGGCTATGGTGTGAAGGGACGCGAGCCGCAGCGGCTTGTGAGGAACAACGACGAGTCGCTCCGCTCCTTCGTAAAAGACCGTGGAGGGGATTTGGCGGTCCGCGAGTGAGGCGGATGCGGCGCCCTCCGCCCACTTTTCAAGTTGAGCGCTTGTGGTCTCGCCTTCAAACAGCCCTACATCCGCGGGCGAAATCTCTCTCGCGCTTGGCCCCTCAAGGAACAGGCGCACAACTTCCGCGCCTCGGTCCACCGGATCAACCACCAACCGCAGCTCAACATCCGGTTCTTGATCAACAGTCGGCAGGGGAAACTCTGGGGCGCAGCAAACGGCAAGCGCGGGCAACGCGATCGATGAGGGCTTCATAACCCCCACTCACCCACCAAGGTCTCGAGTTGCGCCCTTGGTGACGTTTATTTGTCGTCCTCGTCGTCCTCGTCCTCGTCGTCCTCGTCGTCCTCGTCGTCGTCCTCGTCCTCGTCGTCCTCGTCGTCGTCCTCGTCCTCGTCGTCCTCGTCGTCCTCGTCGTCCTCGTCGTGCTCGTCGTCCTCGTCGTCCTCGTCGTCCTCGTCGTCCTCGTCGTCCTCGTCGTCTTCTTCAGACGAAGGCTCAGGGTCCGCTGGCAGCAATTCCGCACCATCCGGTTCGGCTTCCTTCGCCGGTTCAGGGTCCTCGAAGTCGGCCTGATTGGGTCGCACCGGCGGGGCCGCAAACTCTACCGGCGGTTCTCCCGCCGGCGGCTCAACGAGCACCGGCGTGGCTGTCTCTGAGTCCTCCGACAGCGATTCCTCCGAGTCCTCGGACTCCGGCTCCTCCGGCTCCTCGGGCTCTTGAGACTCTTGCGCCTCGAGTTGCCCTTCCCCACCCGCAAAACCGCCCGGATCAGCGCTTAGCGGAGCCTCTTCACCAAGCTCGCGCTGATAGGTGATGCGCGACTCCTCGGACAGCTCGGTGAACTCGCGCAGCGTCGGCAAGTCGGCTAGTGACTTGAGACCAAAGAACTCGAGGAACTGGGGCGTGGTTCCATAGATCAGCGGACGCCCCGGTTCGTCCCTCTTGCCAAGGATCTTGACCAGATCCCGGTCCAACAGCGCCTTCAACACAGCGCCCGAATCAACGCCGCGTACGTCGTCTATCTCGGGTCGCGTGATGGGCTGGCGATAGGCAAGGATTGCGAGCGTTTCGATTTGGGCGCGCGTCATCTTGATCGGCTTGCGCGCCGATAGCTCGCGGACGAACGGCGAGTATCGCGGGCTCGTCCGAAACACGTAGCCTCCCGCGATCTCCTCTAAGCGAATCCCTCGGTCCACGTAGAAAGCAGCGAGCGTCTCAATCGCAGACTTAACGGCCCTTCGGTCTGCGGAGGCGATGCGCGCAATATCCGAGAGACTCAGCGGCTTATCGGACGCGAAGATAACCGCCTCGACCACCCCGCGAAGATGGGCGCGTATCTTTTCCGCCTGCTCCGCAGCGATCGCGGCAGCGATGGCGGCATCTCGTTCGCCTACGGCCTCGCTCTTTCGGAAGCGTTGAAACCACTTCCAGGCGCGGGTCTGAAATTCGCGCGGCGTTCTAGCAACTTCGTGAGCCAAGCTCATTCAATTCCCTTCTCAAGCGCACCTTCGAGATCTTGCGCCGCAGTCGCCCCGCCCTCTGCAGATTCCAAAACCGCCGCACCGAAGCTTTGCCCAAGCTGGTTTAAATCCGAGGCGCCTTCGACTGCAACAGCCTCGGGCTCAACGGCAACGGCCTCTTCAACCGCAACAGCCTCGGGCTCGGGCTCTACCGCAACGGCCTCTTCAACCGCAGCGGCCTCTTCAACCGCAACAGCCTCGGGCTCAGGCTCTACCGCAGCGGCCTCTTCAACCGGCTCAGCGACCTCTTCAACCGCAGCGGCCTCTTCAACCGCAACAGCCTCGGGCTCGGGCTCTACCGCAACGGCCTCTTCAACCGCAGCGGCCTCTTCAACCGCAACAGCCTCGGGCTCGGGCTCTACCGCAGCGGCCTCTTCAACCGCAGCGGCCTCTTCAACCGCAACAGCCTCGGGCTCGGGCTCTACCGCAACGGCCTCTTCAACCGCAGCGGCCTCGGGCTCTACCGCCTCAACCTCTGAGGCCGCAGCCTGGCCAATCGCATCCCGCAGATCCCGCTCCGCCTTATCAGCCGCAATCTCCGAACGCACCGCCGTCTCGAGTTCCTCGGACGTTGGCCACGCGGGGGATGAGCCCTCCCCGTCTTCGTCCTCGTTCACCACCAGAAGCTCAACGTGAATTCTCGAAAGAGCGTCCACTTGAAACACCCGCATCATCTTCATTCGGCACATCTCGAGGATGGCCAGGAAGGTGATCACGAGATCGAAGCGGGTCGGCGTTCTGCCTTCGGTGACAAAAATGTCCTCGAACGCAATCGTGCGCCGCTGCTGAAGCACCTCGGTCAGTTCAACGATCCGCTCGGTGATGCCGATGCGATCGAAGACCACCTCATGGTCCATCTTGACCTTGGACTTCTCGAGCAGCTTCTTGAACGCCCCTAGCAGGTCGTGAACCCCAAACGGAGCAAACGGAGCGGGGCCGTCAGAGCGAGTCTCGTCAACCGCTCCTCGTGGGAAGACCGAGGTGCCCAGGGTATCGCGAGAGACAAGAGTTTCGCCGGCGGCTTTGTAGCGCTGGTACTCGAGCAGGCGGCGCACGAGCTCTGCGCGTGGATCGAGCTCCTCTTCCTCTTCTTCCCCGTTGGCCTGCAAGGTCGGGTCGTCGGGCAGCAACATCCGGCTCTTGATCAGGGTCAGTGTTGCAGCCATCACGAGGTACTCGCTAGCGACGTCAATCGCTAGCGACTGCATCACTTTGAGGTACTCGAGGTACTTCTCCGTCACGAACCCCATGGGGATGTCCATGATGTCGAGTTCGTGCTTTTGGATGATCTCGAGCAACAGGTCGAGCGGGCCCTCGAAGGTGGGCAAGCTCACCACGTACGCGTCCTTGGGGACCTCATCGAGGTCCACGACCCGAACCGGAGCTGCCGGCGTCGATGACCCCTGAGTGCGCGCGGAATGCCCAGTTTGGGCTAATCCAGGCCCGACCGGCGGGTCGGCCGCCCCGGAGCGCGCGGGATCAGCGTCGCGCTTACCAGCGGCGGCGCGTTTCTTTTTTCCTCGAGCGTGCTTCACGGGCGTCTGGAGCGGCCGACCCTATAACGGATGCCCCGTCCGGTCACCCCCCGAGATCGCTCTCCAGGACGGAGGCGCAGCTGCTAGAGTGCAGCGACGAATGGCCGGTGCGGGAAAGGCATGCGCGGCGTGTGGCGGACACTACGGTCCGGAGGTTTTGTTTTGCCCGCTGGACGGAAATCCTCTGTCGAGACGAGCACCCGGGATGTCCTCCCCCGGCGATCCGGACCCGTACCTCAACCTGGAGCTACCTGGGCAGATCAGCATCCAGGCGTTGGTCGGTATTGGATCGATGGGTCGCGTCTATCGGGCCTTCCAAGCCGGCGTTGATCGGGACGTCGCGGTAAAGATTCTTCATCGTGAGCTGGTCGGAAATCCCGAGCTCGTAGGCCGCTTCCACCGCGAGGCGAAGATCGCCAGCAAGCTCCTTCACCCGAACGTCGTGCAAGCCCTGATGACGGGCAGTCTAAGCAACGAGCCAGGGAGAACCGCTGGTGAGGTTTACCTGGTGATGGAGTTCCTAGACGGGATCTCGCTCCTCTCCGCGCTGGCGGCACAAGGTGAAGGGGGTGCACTTCCACTTGCCCGTACTCTTCATATCGTGCTGCAGATCTGCGAGGCCGTCGGCGAGGCTCACACCGCAGGGATCATTCACCGCGATCTCAAGCCAGACAACATCATGCTCGTGCGCCGCTCGGAGGACCCTGACTTCGTCAAGATCCTCGACTTTGGGATCGCGAAGCTGGATTCGAGTTTTGATGGCTCATCGACCCAAGCGGGACGCATTTTTGGCACGGCCAAGTACATTTCGCCGGAAGGCGCCGAGGGCAAGTTGGTAGGGCCCCAAGCGGACGTCTACTCAATCGCTACCGTGCTCTACCAATGCCTTGCGGGCCGAACACCGTTTGACGGTGAGTCGCCGATGACCGTGCTGATGCAACAGATCAACGGGGAGCCCGTTGAGCTTCGCTCCATCGAGCGCGCAGCCTACGTACCCGAGGCAATCGCGAAGGTGGTCATGCAGAACCTTTCGAAAGACCCGGAACGACGAGCCGAAAACGCCAAAGTACTGGGGCGCGATTTGAGTCAAGCGGCGCGCGAAGCCGGCCTTCATCTCGACTCATTCGCTGGCCTTCCGAAGGGAGACCTGCGGCTCATCTCGATGCAGCGCACTCGGCAGCACGAGTTCACTCCGGAGCTCAAAGCAACGATTGCTGCGGCCAACGTATCGAAAGGCGGCCGAGTCACCCAGCTCGTGGATCCGCCGCCCTCGAGCGCAGGGCATGGCCCGCCTCCGGCCCCGCCACCTCCGTCGAGCCCCCACGTCGACGACACGATTCACCTCGAGAACGTACCCGTGTCAGAACGCGACGCGGGGTCGAGTCGACCAGGCGGGACCGTGCTCGAGGAGGCCTCCGACACCATCCACGGCTCGCTCGAATCGCCCGAAAAAAGCGACGTTCTCGGCGATCTTCGCGCACGCGGTTTGCTGGCGAAGCCAGGTCCCACGATGCCTGGGGCGCCGGTCGAGGTAAGCGCCTCGCCAACCATGGTCGACGCCAAAGTGGAACCCGCCGTCGCGCCGGCGCCACCCGCTTCAGCGCAAAACCAAGAGGGGCCACGGCCGCCTTCAAAGACGTTTCGCATACTCGCCGTGGGCTTCGCGTTGCTGCTTCCGGTTGCGGTGGTAGCCGGGGTTCGTGTGGCGCAGAACCGCACGGCGTCGATCGAGCTCGAGCGTCAGGATCGGATTGACGCTGCGACGTCAGCGCTCGCACGAAGGGCGTGGGCTGCGCCGCCCGGCGCCAACGTGAAGGACCTTACGGGCGAGATGCTGGTGCGCGATCCGCAAGACCAAGAAGCGCTCGACATCCGGCGCCAAGCCGCTGAGCAAATCATGAGCGAGGCGTTGCAACGGAAGTTTGAGGGAGCTCGCGAGCAGGCGCTCACGCTCGCGAAGCTGGCACAAGAGCTTGCGCCGGAGCTAAAGAGCGCGGAAGTCGTGATTGCGGAGCTCGAGAAACTCTCCGCCTCGACCTCCGCGCCGCCCTCGGCCTCGGCGCCGCCAGTCGCCGAACCAAAGCCCTCAGCGAAGTCAGGTCGGCCCGAACCCAAGCCTGGCCCAGCCACGAGTACCAAGCCTTCGGCTTCCACCCCCACCGAGTCGATCGATCCTCCGCCGGCGCCAGATCTCGTGCCGCCCCCCCCCAATTCCACGGGTAAATGGCTGTGAGATTCGCCAATGCGCTGTTGACCTTGCTGGGCGTTGCAATCCCGTGTGCGTCGGCTCGGGCAGAAGATACGTCGCGCGCCGAGGGCCGGGCGCTAGCCGCTCGAGAACGTGGATTGCCGCTCACCGTCGTGGAACTGGACGTTGGAATCATCGCGTTGCCAGCGGCGGAGGTGTGCCCCGGTTCAATCGACGACTGCTCCACAGGGGAGGTAAGCCTGGGGCTTGGCTTGCGGAATCTCTATGAGTTCGGCGCAGTCGGCGTTGGAGCAGGCATCGTCTGGGGCACCACGCTGCGAACGGATGAAGCCCGTGGGGACCCGACGCTCTTGCGGGAGCACTCTCGGCGCTACTTCCTGGTGGAGACGCTCTTCCGCTATTCCTACCTCAAACTCCCGGACGCCGAGGCGTGGGTGGGCACGTGTTTGGGGCTGGTGAGCATCCGCGACGCGTGGCTCGTCGACAAGGATCGCAACCCACCGAGCGACGTGAAGTTTGTGGGTCCTGACGCGCTAGTGGTCGGGTCGGAGGGCCTCGCCGTTTCGCTGGCCGCTGGCGGATCCTACATTTTTGCTGACAATTTCGCGGTTGGCGGGACCTTTCGCTACGGCAACTGGGTGCTCCCAGGGGAGCCCAATACCTCCTCGTTGGGAGACGTTGCCTCCCTTTCCGGGCGCGTCGACGTGTTCGACCTTGTGGCCACTGTCGCCTACAGACTCGCGCTCTGACATTGACACAGCCTGCCCGTGTCAGTAGCCATCGCTCGCCATGGGCTTGGATCCGAGCACTGTCGAATGGAAGAGCAAAGAGCACCGTCTGGCCTATGACTGGCGGACGCTTGCGACTTACGCGCTAGGTGTGGGCGCCAAGCGGGAGGAGCTGCCGTTCCTCTACGAGAAGACGCCAGACGGGATGAAGGTCCTGCCAAGCTTTGCTGTCGTTCCGGCCCATGAGGCCGTACTGGAGTGTCTCGTCCACACCGGCGGCGACCTAGCGATGGTGGTGCATGGCGGCCAAGTCGTTAAGGCTCACCGCCCGATCGCTGCCGAAGGCACACTCGAAACGACGGCATCGATTCGCGCGATTTACGACTTGAAGAAGTTCGCCCAAGTCGTCGTGGATTCGCGAACGACCCAAGCGGGCGAGCTCGTATTCGAGACCACCTGGTCGATCATTTTCCGTGGCGCCGGTGGCTTCAGTGGGCCCCGACCTCCTGCCGACCCCGGCCCGGCAGTCCCCAAGGACCGAGTGGCGACCTTTCGACGCGAGGAGAGGACCTCTCCAGAGCAGGCGCTGCTGTATCGAATCTCGGGAGACGTGAACCCGCTTCACGCAGACCCCGCTTTCGCGGCCAGCGTAGGTTTTGAGCAGGGGCCCATCCTGCACGGGCTTGCGACCTTCGGCTTTCTAACGCGAGCGGTGGTACTAGGCCCCTGCGGCGGCGACCCCGGAAAGTTGCGCAAGATCGCCGCGCAGTTCCGTAAGCCCGTGTGGCCAGGGGAGACGTTGGTCACGAGTGGCTGGGACCTTGGTGGCGGAAAGTATGTGCTCACCACCGAGGTGCAAGAGCGCAACGAGACCGTCCTAGCCAACACCTACGCTGAGATATCCAACTAACTTATTGAGGCATTCGCCTCGCTTTCGTTCGCACAGGGAGACGAAGACCAGATGGCTAGACAAGCCGATGCCGCGAGCAAACCAAGCGCCTCGAAATCCAAGCCCGTGAAGTCCTCAGAGGAGGAGGCCAAGAAGCGCGCAGCCCTCGAGGCTGAGGAGGAAGAGGACGAGTTCGAAGAGGGAGACGAGGAGGAGGACGAAGAAGACGAGGAAGACGTTGAAGACGCGCCTCGCCCAATCGCAGCCAGCTCCAAACGTCCTGAAGCGGCAGAAGATCCGAGCTGGTGGTTGCCTCACGCAATCCTCGGAACGCTGGTGATGGTGGGCGTGCTCGGCTTCTTCGGTCTGTTCACCAACTTGCTCGGTCCAACCTGGGCCAAGGTCAAACGAACCCCAGCCGCAAGTTCGTCAGCAGCGCCGAGCGCTAGCGCGGCTGCAGCGCCAACTCCGAAGTCGGCAGCGCCAGCAGCCCCCACGGCGGCTCCGAGGCCTTCTGCCGTTGCGAAGCCGTCCGCCGTGGACCCCAACCCGACTTTTGGCGCACGCCGCATCCTAGTCGCCTACAAGGGCGCAAAGAACTCGCAGGCAACCCGCACCAAGGAGGAAGCCAAAGCGCGAGCCGAAGCGGCGGCCAAGAAGCTCAGCAGCGGCGCCAAGTTTGAGGAGGTCGCGGCAGAGTTCTCCGACGACGCGGGCTCCAAATCAACGGGCGGCAACCTTGGTCGCTTCAAACGAGATGCCTACGACGCGAGCCTGACGCAAACGGTCGAGAAGCTTCAGGTCGGCGGAACCAGCGCGGTGTTCGAGTCTCCGTTCGGTTTTGAATTGGTCACGCGCACGGAGTAGCTGGCGCAGCTGCGGCCGCTCAATGGCTGGAGGAGGGCTTGCCCTCCTTCAGCCATTTTGCTTCATAGACCAAGCGCGGCCATCACCGTCAATCGCGTCTCAGCGCAACAGGCCAGCTGCCTTCTCGGCTTTCTCGGCCAGCGTCAGCGACACCTTCGCGCGCTCCTCCGCGGTAGCCCCAGCGCGAAGGACCCGAGGTTCATCCTGCACCACGATCAGCATGGCGCCCTTTCGAACCGCCAAAGCCTCCACCTCTACGTCGCCGTCCTTGAACACGCCACTCAGCACCTCGTCAGCGCCGGAAACGGTCGGGCCTTCGTTTGGTTTGATCGCGCCGCCAAACTTCTTCAGCCAACGTTGGGAAGCTTCGGCCGTATCGCTCAACCGAGCGAAGCGAAACCGCCTTCCGCGATCGCTGTAGTAGCGCATCCCGAAGCGGCCGGGCCCCTTGGCAAACGGGAACGCGTCCTCCAAGACCAGGCGAAAGCCGCTTGGGACCTGGTCCTTGGATGGCAACAGCTTCACGTCATCCGGCCACTCCGTGTCGGCCTTTACGCGCTCAGCGATGTTCTTGGTGAGCTCCGGAACAATCGCAGCAGCGGCCTTCGCCAAGGCATCTGGGGCGGCCTTATCGTCGTTGTAGACGATCTCGAATAGCCATTCGCCTTGCCAAAGATAGGCGTTCCCCGTGCCGACCGCAGCCGCACCTTGAACGGCAAGAGGCTGTGCCGTGGCGTCATCAGCCGGGTCACCATCCCCTGTGACTCTCTTCGTGAACATCGCGAAGGCAAACTCCTTCGATGCAAACTTCGACACGAGGAGATCAATGGTCGCTGGGGACGTGGTCGACACATAACGAAACTGCGTGACGCGTCGAACCTGGTGACGGTGGTAAACCTCCGCTTCGCCGTCGAAGAAATCAGAGAGGTTTTCAAGACGCTCCTTCGTCCCCTCGCCCACCGCTCGCCCGCCGTCTTCGTCGAGGCAAAACGACCCCACCTTGGCAGGGAAGAACCCTTTCGTCACTGGGTCCGAAATCTCGCCGCGCGAACAGGCGGACGCCGCAGACGCGGAGCCTGCCGGAGGGGGAGGCGGTGCCCTTCGATCGGCGCTAGGCGCGCTCTCGCTCGAGCAGGCTGCGTGGAGCGAGACCAGAAGGAACCCACAACAAGCTGTGCGTCGCATACCGCCCTGCTAGTGCGACGGCGTCCTCCAAACAATCCCCCAGAGTCGGTTGCAACAATTTGCGTAGTCACGCAAAAGACTGCGGTAGGTCTTCAGCCAACGATGAGCACGGCCGCCGAGTAGAGGGACACACTACCCTCCGATTGCGCGGCCCAGAACATATTCTGGCATTCTGACACTGCATTCTGGCCCAGAAGACATCCATCGACCGATAGGTTTGCTAGGCACAGGCTGTGCAGGGGCGGTTGCATGTCGCCACCCTCCCCGTCGCCTTCACGCTCGCCTAGGCGGTCCGCCAGACCTGGGTTCACGTTGGCCAGACCTGGGTTCACGTTGATCGAGATGATGGCGGTGGTGACCATCATCGCGATCTGCGCCGGCTTGGCTGCTCCCTCGGTGAGCCGCATTTTGGACGACCGTCGCGGCCAGACCGACACCGTTTCGGTGCTCAGCATCATGCAAAGCTCGCGCTCGAGAGCGTTCGGCCGTGGGGGTGCCGTAAGCGTAACGTGGAACTCCGTAAACCTCTTGGTGGACGATCACATGCAAGACGTTGACGGAACCGGAGGGGTCGACACTCCATCCCCCAATTGCGCCGCCGCCACATCGCGCGTGAGCCACTGGCTTCCCGACATCGGACCTGCAGAGGTCGTCGTGAATGCCAACAGTCAGATCGGGCTTGGGACGGGCGCGGTTGGTCAGATTGAGCTGTGCTTCACACCCAAGGGAAGCACCTTCATCCGCACCGGCACCAACCCGTTCGTGCGTCAGACCAACACGATCCGTTTCGACGTTGGTGGTGGCGCGAGCAATGCGAAGCTGCGAACGGTGGAGGTTCTCCCCGGCGGACTTGCGAGGATGCCGAAATGAAAACGCGTTTGAAGTGGACCAACATCGCCGATGCGAATCGGCAGCAACCTCGGCTCGGTTACACGATGATTGAGGTAATGATGGGGATGGCGGTCTTGGCCGTGGGAGCCACTGGCATCGTCGCCCTCCAGAAAACCGCAGCCTTGGGAACGCTAACCAGTCGCAACCTCACCAACGCGACCAGCATTTCGCGTTCTGTAATCGAAATGGCTGAGAGTGAAGCTGGGACTTGGACCAGCAACACTGGAGCAGGCCTTCCGACGGGCAACTGGCTTGGTACCGCACTAGCGAGTCCAGGCGCTTGGGTTCGACCAAACCTGTCTGGGTACTCGCTGGACCTCGAGACGCTGGACGTAACCGCTCCTGCACTGCCGATCGGCTACTGCACTCACGTCCGCGCAACCTGGCTCGGGAACCCAACACCTGGGCCTGGCAACACCGGCGCAACCGCGGTTCGACTCGAGGTGCGCACGCTGTTCTCGCGAGCGCCACGGGACGTCGACGATGAGTGCGCCGCTGCTCCAACCACGGTGACTACGCTCTTCGGCGGAACGAATCAGACCTTCGGAGGGGTAGCGCGCAACGAGAACGAGTACGGGTTGGTGCAGCTCACCACGGTGATCCGGAGGAACCAATGAGACTGCACCTCAGGCGTGGTTTCACAGCGGTTGAGTTCATGGTGGCCGTCACGGCGGGCCTCGCCGTGTCTGTCGCTGCCTACACGCTTTCGAAGAGTTCGGTCGAAGTCTTTCAACAAGAAGCAAGACTCAACGCGGCTCAGTTCTCGAGCATGATGGGGATGAACCGGCTCTCGGCAGACATCAAGCGGGCGGGGTTTCAGACCACTCCCGAGGTGGCTGAGGACCCGAACGTCTGCGTCATACCTCCCGATAACAACTTCCCTGATCCGAATTTGTTAGTCGCTGCTCGCGTGATTGAGGGTGGCCCGTTCAACGCCAACGTCGCCTACACGGGGAACTACGCAGCGTTACCGGGAGCTTTTGGGTCAGCCAACAACAAGCGGTCTCCGGATCGGCTTCGACTTTCGGCGAACTTCGGCGCGTCGTCTAGCTTCCGAATCTCGCGGATGGAGAACGACTTCGTCTGGCTCGACATCGACCAGCTCTCCGTTCAGCGCATCTACCAGGCTGCACAATCTGGCGGCTTCGGAATTTGCTCTGCCTTCGAAGGGTTGCCGGTTCCCGACAACACAGGTGCCCAAGCAGCGCCAGGGGGTCAGCCCGCGGTGCGACTCGTCGACAACGCCGGTCGGTCTCGCTTTGCGTTGATCACTGCCTGCGCCTCCACCGACGGCGGCGCGACGAACAACTATGCGTCGGTGATGTTGACGCTCCAAGACACTCCCGAGGGGCCAGGCTGCACGGCGATGGACGTCACAAGTCCTGGCTACGTAAACCCGGTTCAGTTCGTCGACTATGCTTTGTTCGGTGCGCAAGACGTGGCAGCAAACGCCGCGACCATCGGGCTGCCTGCGCCCATTGGGACGATGGCCGGGGAAGACGCTGCGCTCGAACCAATCACTGGCGCGAACTCGCGGGCCTTCCTTGTACGTCGGGAGCTCGATGGTCGCGGGAACCTAGTGCCAGCGAGTGCCGAAGTTGTCGCTGACTTCGTTGTCGATCTCAACTTCAGCGCAAGGCGGCGGGTGGGAGCAGGGGTTCAACCCGTCCCCTTCGATGGGCTCGCGGGGATTCCACCGAATGAGATTCGAAGTCTTGGTATTCGGCTTTCAACGCGCGCGCGCAATCCTGACCGCGCCGTTGGACAGGCTGCTGTGCCGGATTCGGACCAGACCCTTACGCGCTTCGATGTTTTCGCGGGTGTATCAAACACGCGAGAGCGTTGGGCCCGAGTGCGGACGATGTTCAGCGAAGTTTCGCTTCCCAACCTTCAAGGCGACGCGTTCTGAGGAAAGATGAAACACTCCTACAAGTTCAGAGTTCGTAGTCGTCGTAGCCAACATCGTCGTGGCATCACTGTGCTAGTGGTGTTGCTCGTGATCGCGATGCTCACGGCCGTCGGGATGATCGCAACTCGCTCGTCGCAGCTCGGCGTCGTGAACTCGGGTCGCTATCGCGAGATGACGCAGACCCATTACGTCGCAGAGGCTGGTATCCAGGGCGTCGTTGCGGAGGTGGCCAAGAATCCTGGCCACTGGGTACAGCAGCTGGAGCAGGTCAACGGGCTTGCCAGTGGTAGCGGGGTGCGCGTTTGCAAGGACCTCCCCTCGGCCTCACCGGTCTCGACGTCCTGCCTGAAGCTGGGCTACCAGTTCGTTGAAGAAGCGTACCTACGTGAGAGCTTTGGTGTTGCCTCGGCAACCCCAACGCAAGCGCTGTTTCTTCCGAAAAACGGGTCAAATCCCGGCAGCTTCGGGAACGCCGACATCCACGGGAACTTCGGGGTTGAGCTTACGGATCCGCGCGAGCTTTACCCGCCGCCTGCTGGGTTCGCGGCCAGCACTGGCGCCGGTGGCCCGGCTACCGTTCGGTTCGTCTCGGTTTCAATGCGAGCGGTTGGGCAAATCGCGCCCAACACGACCTTGAATGATGCAACAACGAAGTACATGCAGAGCGTAGAGACGCTTCGCGCAGAAGTTGTGTTTGGGCCCGTGCCTCGATGATCCGTTGTATCGGGTGTGACCTACGCCCGATACCTCCCCCGTCGATTCAGCTTCGTCTCAAGCAAAACTCAATATCTGAGCGTCGGTCTGCTGACGCTCTTTTGCTTTCCATCGGAAGCGCGAGCGCAAGCCACCGACATCAAGGTGAAGAAACCAAACGCCTTGCTGCTACTCGACAACTCGGGCTCGATGGCGGGCGCCCTGAACGGTGCCTATGCCTACTACTACAAAGGGGGAACAAAAACGCGTTGGACGATCCTGGCTGAGACGCTGACCGGCAGCGTCAACGGGCTCTACGTGACGAGCGGTGGGCCGTTCATGGAGTCCAACGACTGTCGCCCCTACGCCAACCTCGACAACAAGATACTAACGTCTTTGAACGCTGCGGGTTTCACTGGCAGCGCTTCGGGGGCGAGCGTCGCCCCGTTCACCTGGCCCACCACGCACGGCAACCCCAAGGACCGCGACGCGGTCGCCTTCTGCAATCCTTACGGGAAGACTTGCACCAGCCAAAGCACCTGGAGTTCTGGGCAACTGTGTCGCCAACTACAGCCGGGAGAGACTGACAACGGCAAGGACTTCAGCCAGGTTGCCGACGGGCTGCTTGACGTTTACCGAGACCGCATCCGGTTTGGCGTTGCGTCCTTCGACACGATGGACAACATCCCCGATGGCAACCCCGGCGAGCACAAGCAGTCGAGCCTTCGTGGACGTGCGCTTGGTGCAAACGGCAATGTCGGTTGCAACGCGGCGATCGACCCTGGAGGAGACTGTTGGGGAACCGTTGGTTGCCAGAACGCGATCGACGGGAGTCAGTGCTTGCTCCGCAAGATCTGGCGCAACGATGGCGCTGGCGACTATCGACCGTCGGCCCCGCAGTGGAGCTACTGGCACTCCGCTGGCGCGGTTGATACCTGGCTCAATGGTGGTCGCGGGAGCTACAGCACGCTGTCGGTGCTGAGTCAGAATAGCTTTGCCGCAAACGAGCAGTTCGTCGACATCGGCATGCGCAACAGTCGCGCTCACCCCTGGCGCGGTCGGTTGATAGGGTTTGGCCCAGCGGACTGGAAGCTCGACGACAAGCGTCTCTCTGGCGTCGTCGACTGCATCGACGAGGACTCCTGCACCGCCTTGCACAACGAGATGGTGCAACAGTCGGTGCTCGGCCTCTCGCGCTACCTCGAGTCCACCACTCCCCTCGCCGCGCTCATGCGTGACGCACACGACTTCATCCTCAATGACACCACCACGCACGGCATTCACCTGCCTCATGAGTATGACGCTGACGTGACCGACTTCGAAAGCCTCTACGGAACCATCGGTCCACAAACCGACCCGTACTTCAGCAGCGCTGCTTCGTGCCGGAACACCTCCGTCATCCTCGTCACCGACGGCGAGCCTTGGGAGGACCTCGACGCCAACATGTCGAAGTACGCCGACCTGTTGCATGACGAAGGGGTCAATACCTTCGTCATTGGCGTTGGGATGGACAGCGCACGTTGGAACCCGCCTGGTAGTGCAACCGTCGCAGACACCATCACCGCCGATTGTTCCAAGCTGACCGTCGCCGACCTGGGCACGGGTCGGATGTGCCAACGAGACACGATTGGCGGTCGCCGTTGGAAGTATGCCGACGTTGCGCCTTGGAAGAACTCGCCGAAGATCACCCCGGGCGGCATTCGAGCTTGTTGCAATCTGCTTGAAACAGCGGTGCTAGGAGGGTCGAGCCGTGCGTACTTCCCGAAGAATCAGCTCGAGCTCAAGCAGGAGCTGAACAAGGTCTTCGGCTCAATCTCGGGCGGAGCGGTATCGCGCACCGTCCCGGTCTTTGGAGGTGTTACGGCGAGCTTCACGGCCAACGCCGGATCATCGGGCGCGCCAGCCGTCTCCTACGAACTCCGTTCGTCCATGGACGTGTCCGCAGGCGACTCTCTGTGGCGCGGAAACCTGGAGCGCGTCCGCTATGCATGCGACGAGGACGACGCGCCCGTGCTTCAAGATCTCGAGGTTTCAGCGGGCGACGTCTTTGCCGAGAACCTCACCAGCACTGCGGTCAGACCACGAAAGTTCTTCACGGTCGTCCCACGCGAAGGCGACGAGATTGAAGGCAGCTTGCGCGCGCCGAGCGTGAATGCGGCCGACGGGCTTTTCGCAGGTGGCAATGCAGGCGCCTTCGGCCGCTTGGGTGGCGGCGCGCGCGACAAGCCCCAGGAGTACGCCACGCTGGCTGCTGCTACGGCCTTGGTTTGGCCCACCGGGAACAACGACGCCGAGCACTTGTTTGGACTTTCGAGCAGCGAGCTTGGAGTCTGCAAAGCGGAGCTCGGTGCAGGCTCGCTAAGCGAGTGCAGCACACGCATCATTCGTTGGTATGCCGGGGACCCCAACCCCGATGGTGGAGCCATCGCCGCTACGGATCCCGCGCCATCGCGGGCGCCTGGAAGCGCCCAGTGTAGCGGGGATTGCAGCCCGCTCGGTGCGGTCTACCGCTCGGTACCCATCTTCGTCCCTCCGCCAAGTGAGTCGGAGAACGACGACCAGAACTTCGGAAAGCGGCGTAGCACAGGCACGCCATCCTTCGTCGAACGCTACCACTCTCGACCGACGATGCTCTACTCGCAGACCATCGACGGTCAGCTGCATGCGTTTGTCGTAGCCAAGAACGACTATACGGTGGGAGGTGCTTTCTCCTCCGTACCGGAAGCGGATTCGCTCGAGAATAACGAACTCTGGTCGTTCATTCCGCCGGCGGTAATGCCCCGGCTCTGGGACAACTTCAACTCGCACGCTCGCCTCTTGGACGGCCAGCTCGCTTGGGGAAACGTCGTTTATGATCGCGAGCTGGGCGCCGACGCAGGTGACGACCCAACGAAGATTACGAGCTGGGAGTATCAGACGGTGGTGGTGGGCTGTAGCGGCGTCTCCGTTGGAGGGAGCTTCTGCTACGCGCTCGAGGTAACCGATCCCACTTCGCCCAAGTTCTTGTGGCAGCTGCGCAGCGCTGGGGACGCGAAGGGCAAGGTAGGAGCGGCGTTGTTCGGAGACTACGTGCCGGGCGCTTCGATCGCACACATCCGAATCCGCGATGGGGAGCGCGAGGCCGTGAAGGCGGTGGCGATCATTCCCGGCGGAAGCATGGCTCGAACGCCTTCCGACCTGACCTACCGTCGAGCAAAGGACGACCTCGACTCGGCCTGGGACAAGAACGTTGGCCGACGCCCGCGCGAGATCATTCGCGACTGGGGTACGGATGCATTGCCCGCGCGAAGTCTTACCTTCGTCGAACTGGAGACAGGCCGCATCTTGGCGCGAATGACCGGTGAGCTTGCGGATCAGCCACGCCTCGCCACACAATCGAACGCCGAAACCCAGCTGGACGACAGCGTCGTGGTGCCGCACAAGAACAGCAAGTTCGACAGCCCCATCACAGGCATTCCGGCGACCTTCCCCAGTGGCGCTCGGGTCGCGGAGCGGGTCTACGTCGGCGACGCCGATGGCACGCTGTGGCGCGTTGAACTCAAAGGTGCCGATCCCAAGGCGTGGGAGGCCCACATCGCCTTCGACGCTTTCAACATAGGATCGTCCGGCGAGTCGACGATGAGCGATGCATGGGTGCCTGCAGGTGAGGGCAAGGGCGCGAAGCTAGAGGACAGCGTGACAGTGCCGCACCGTAAGCTTGCGGGACTCATTGGACAGCCAATCCAGACAGCGCCGTTGCTTTCCACCGATGAGCAAGGAGATCTGGTGGTGACCTTTGCCACTGGCGATCAGGAGAGCTTCAACAGCCTGACCCCGGGCATGGTCAACGTGCTCGTGAGCTTCCGAGATACCTTCAACTCCGAACGCGAGGACGACGACGTCGAGGAGACGGCTTTCCAAGCCATTGTCGACAAGGAGTCCGGCGTTGAACTCGCATGGAGGAATGGCGCCCGTGTTACCGGACCGCTGAACCTCTTCGACGGGCAGCTCTACTTTGCGTACTTCATCCCTTCCGAGTCCCTTGCTTGCACCTATGGCACCGGAGGGATCTGCGGACTTCACTACCTTGACAAGTCGGAGAAGGGCGAACCGATCTCCACGGTGAACGTGAACGGTGACGACCCATGCAACGACTTCGAGTCGGGAGAGGTCGTGTTTGGTTTGTCGGTCAATCTGGTACCCACCTGCGCCGTAAGCGAGACCAGCTTCAACGATCCCTGGCTCGCTGGGGGCTACAAAGCCATGACCGAGTCGAATCCCGGCCGCTACGAACTGGTCTTTCAAACGGGTCAGGGTGGTACTGAGCAGAACCCCAACGGCGGAAAAACCAAGAGGTCGAAGATCACCCTTCCCCAGCCGCAATCTCGTACCACCGTGCGCAGCTTCGTTCGGGTTGCCGAGACGGAGCTGTGATCGTGACACGACACCTCGCCTTCGTACTTGCGCTCTTTCCCGCTTGCTCCG
Source organism: Polyangiaceae bacterium (assembly GCA_044376115.1). GTDB lineage: Bacteria > Myxococcota_A > Polyangia > Polyangiales > Polyangiaceae > Xiheicaenibacterium. The sequence continues at coordinate 318,245 of JBILLK010000004.1, forward strand.
AGCCCGTTCCGGAGCTGCCCCAACCAACCAAGGTCGCGACAACTTCGACGGTATCGCCCAACGACCTAGCCGAAGGGAGGTTGGTTGCCTTCGGCTTGCGGTTGCCGGCGGGCGCAAGCGTTAAGCGCAAGACGCCAAGCTCTTCGAGCTTTGAGATACCCGCTGAGTATTGGGCCACCGTCAAATACGTGGAAGGGCGGCTCACGTTGGACAGCCGCGAGAAGGCGGCGCGCAAAGCGTCATTCACCGGAACGACCGCTAAAGAGAGTCCGCGCATCCACGTGGTCGTGCGGGCAACCAGCCTGGCAACTGAGCTCACCGTGCGCGTTGATCCTTTGCCCGAAACAGTCGAACGCGAGCCTGACGAGGCGCCCGAGCGGGAACTCCCACTGACCGAGAACGAAGCACGCTTGCCACTCAACTAGCGCCGTCGACCCGAAGGTATTCAATAGTAGGGTTTCAAACCCCAGTTCTGCCGTCTCACACGACGAAGGGCAAGACAGCTCGCATCTGACGAGGCTAATCTGCACACCAGGGCCATTTTATCTGCCTTAGGCCTTGGGAGATCGCAGATGGAGAATGCAAGTAGTCGGAAGCTTCGTCGTGTAGGGGGCGCTGCGTTCGTGCTTTCTCTCCTCTTGGCGCCCGACGACGTGACCGCCCAGGCGACGGACATCAAAGTAAAAAAGCCGAACGCGTTGTTGCTCCTCGACAACTCTGGGTCGATGAAGCTCGCGCTCGATGGCGACGACGACTACGAGTACGAGGACGGCTCTGGCAAGAAGGCTCGTTGGACGATCCTCGCCGAGACACTAACCGGCACGCTCAACGGCTTGCGGGTAAAGGATAGCGGTCCCTACGTATCGTCCAACGGCTGTGGACCGTACGCCAACTTGGACAAGAAGGTGCTCGAGTCGCTCTACGCGCTAGGGCAGACCGGTGGCAACTCGGGTTCAGCCATTGGGCCGTTCACCTGGCCACAAGCCAACGGCAATCCCAAAGACAAGGACGCGGTAGCGTTCTGTGAAACCGCAGACAAAGACTGCACCAGCCAAAGCAAGTGGAAGTCAGCGCGGTTATGCAGGCAGCTGGCCCCTGGTGTGGCGGACAACGGCAAAGACTTCAGCCAAGTCGCCGACGGGTTGCTCGATTCGTATCGCGACAAAATTCGTTTCGGCGTCGCTTCGTTCGACACGATGGACAACATCCCCGACGAAGGTGACGGTCGTCATATCGTTTCGGCGCTGCGCGGGCGCGCCCTGGGCGCCAGCAACGACACGGCGCTTTGCATTCCAGCCGCGACGGGAACCGATTGTTGGGGGCTCTTTGGCTGTCAGAACGCAACAGACGGCTCGCAATGTTTGTTGCGCAAGGAGTGGAGAGTGGACGGCAAGAACAACTACAGGCCGAGCTCTCCGCAATGGAGCTACTGGCATTCTACCGATGCCATCGACACGTGGCTGAACGGCGGTCGCGCAAGTTACAACGTGCTCACCGTGCGTGCACAGAATGCGTACTCGATCAGCGAGCAGTACGTAGACATTGGCTTGCGCAACAGTCGCGCCTTCCCGTGGCGTGGCCGCCTCATCGGCTTCGGCCCGCCCGATTGGGACCTGAGCGCTGACGATCTCGACAAGTACATTTCCTGCACCGACGAGGACTCTTGCACGGCCTCGCACAACGAGATGGTGCAGCAGTCGATCCTCGGCCTCTCGCGGCACCTGGAGGCGAACACCCCGCTCGCTGCGATGATGCGCGACGCCTACGAGTTCATCATCAACGACACGACGACTCAGGGGGTGCACCTTCCTCACCTCTACAACGCCGACGTGGCGCAGTTCTCGACGATTTTCGGCGAAATCGGGCCGCAGAATGACAAATACTTCACGGCCTCAGCCGCCTGCCGCAACACCTCCGTCATTCTCGTCACCGACGGTGAGCCGTTCGAGGACCTCGACGAGAACATGTCGTACTACGCCGAGCTGCTCAAGGCGGAGAAAGTCGACACCTTCGTAATCGGTGTTGGCCTCGACTCGGCAACCTGGAATCCCCTTGGGTCGGCTGATCAGGCTGACAACGTCAAAGTAGACTGTTCCACGCTGACCGCTGCCGATCTCGGGGCGGATAAGATGTGCGAACGGGACGTGGTCGGAGGCCGCCGTTGGAAGTACGCCGACGTCGCTCCCTGGAAGGACTCTCCCAAGATCACGAAGGGCGGCATCCGTGCCTGCTGCAACCTCGTCGAAACAGCCGTTTTGGGCGGGACTGGTCGCGCCTACTTCCCCAAGAACCAATCGGACCTCAAGCAAAAGCTCAACACGATTTTCGGTGCAATCTCCGGCGGAGCATCGAGCCGCACGGTGCCCGTATTTGGCGGAGTCACCGCAAGCTTCGCCCAATCGGGTGGAACGACCAGCGCGCCTGCGGTGAGCTATGAATTCAGGTCGTCGATGGATGTGTCGGCAGACGACACGCTTTGGCGCGGGAACCTCGAGCGCATCCGCTACGCATGTGACGCCAATGACGCGCCCGTTTTGCAAGAGCTCGACGAAGATCTCGGCGACGTTTTTGCACAAAACCTAAACGCCACCTCACTGCGCCGCCGCGAGTTCTTCACGGCTGTCGCCCGCTCTGCCGATGAGATGGAGGGCACGCTCCGCTCGGTCGACGTGAACACGAAGGACAAGCTCTTCGGAGGAGGCAACCTCGGAGCCTTCGCGCGCATGGGCGGCGGGGACTTCACCGACAGCGACGTGCCGGCCCGCTTGGCTGATGCGCAAGCGAGCATCGACTCCGCTTATGCATCGGGCAGCAACAACCTTGCCGAGCTATTCGGCCTGTCGAGTTCCGACGACGTCACTTGCAAAGAGGAGCTCGGAGCAAGCACGTTGGGCGAATGCAGCAGCAGGTTGCTGAAGTGGTACGGCGGCGACACCGATCCGGATGGAGGCGGCGCCGTCACCACCGACCCAGCGCCTTCACGTGATCCCGACAGCGCGCAATGCGAAGGCGAATGCAGTCCACTCGGGGCCGTGTATCGGACGGTCCCAGTGTTCATTCCTCCGCCCAGCGTGAGCGAGAACGACGACCAAAATTTCAGCAAGCGACGCACGGGCGCCACACCGTCCTTCTTTGAAGACTTCAAAGGCCGCCCGACCATGCTCTATTCCCAGACCATCGATGGGCAGCTTCACGCCTTTGTGGTCGCAAAAAACGAGTTCACGAGCGGGGCTCGCTTCTTCGACGTACCCGAGGCGGACTCACTCGAGAACAACGAGCTTTGGAGCTTCGTTCCTCCTGCTGTGATGCCGCGCCTGTGGGACAATTTCAACTCGCATGCACGCTTGCTTGACGGCCAGCTCGCCTGGGGCAACGTCGTCTACGAACGCGAGCTTGGACTCGACGAGAGCGCCAACGCCGAAGCCGCCACCACCTGGAAGTACGAGACGGTTTTGGTTGGGTGTAGCGGTGTTTCGGTCGGCGGGAGCTTCTGTTACGCCTTGGAGGTTACTGACCCGACTGCACCGCGGTTCTTGTGGCAGCTGCGCAGCGCTGGCAATGAGAGCGGAAAGATCGGCTCGGCTCTGTTTGGTGACTACGTGCCGGGCGCAACCATCACGCACGTGCGCATCAAGGACGGCTTGAACGAAAGCGTGAAGGCGGTTGCCATCATCCCTGGTGGCAGCATGAAGACCGCACCTGCCGACGTCACCAACCGACGCAGCAAAGACGATCTAGCGGGCCTCTGGGCTAATTCGGCGACGCGCGATCCACGCGAGAAGATCCGCGACTGGGGCAAGGAGCTGCCGGCACGCAGCTTGACCTTTGTTGAACTATCGACCGGTCGAATCCTGGCGCGCATGGTTGGTGAAATGGGGGACAACCCGAGGTTCAGCAGCCAAAGCGAGTCGGAAACGTTGCTCGACGATGCAACGGTGGTTCCGCCCGAAAACACTAAATTCGACAGCCCGATGTCAGGGATTCCCGCCGTGTTTCCGAGCGGTGGTCGCGTGGCAGAACGGGTCTTCGTTGGAGATGCGGACGGCACGATGTGGCGGGTCGAGCTAATCGGTGGGGATCCCAAGAAGTGGGAAGCCCACATTGCCTTCGACGCTTACAACGTTGGCTCGACCGGGGAGGCCACCTTGATGGACGCGTGGGTCCCTGCTGGCGATGGCAAAGGTGCCGTGCTCGGCGAGATCATCTCCGATGAGGACAAGGCCGCAACCATTGGCCAGCCTATTCAAGCAGCTCCCCTGCTTTCCACCGATACCGCCGGCAACGTGGTGGTGACCTTCGCGACAGGGGATCAAGAGAGCTTCAACAGCTTGACTCCTGGCATGATCAATCTGCTCGTTACCTTCCGGGACACCTTCGACTCAAGCAAGGACGACGACGACGAGAAGGAAACCGGGTATCAGGCAATCGTAGACGCTGGCGCAGGCGTTGAGCTCGCGTGGCGAAACGGCGGTCGCGTCACAGGCCCGCTCAACCTCTTTGACGGCCAGCTCTACTTTGCCTACTTCACCCCTGCGGAGTCGCTGGCGTGCACCTACGGGACCGGCGGAATTTGCGGCTTGGACTATCTCGCAAAGAACGGAGATCGGTCACCGGTGTCGCTCAATCCGGTCAACGGAAGCGCCGCTTGCAACGACTTCACAGAGGGTGAGGTTGTATTCGGCATCTCTGTCAATCTCGTACCCAGCTGCGAGATCACTGAAACCGATTTCAGCGACCCGTGGATGAGCGGCAACTACAAGGCGATGACGCAGGCCAACGCCGGGCGCTACGAGTTGGTCTTTCAAACGGGGCAAGGAGGCGCCGATCCCTCCGGCAAAGAGAAGACCCGCCGTTCGAAGATTCAGCTGCCGCAGCCGAAGTCGCGAACCAGCGTCCGCAGCTTCGTCCGTGTAGCGGAGACTGAACTCTGACCACCGTGCGCTCAAAGCTCTTGATTCTCCTGGTAGTGACGAGCTTTGGCGTGGTGGGGTGCTCGGAAGAGGTTCCCACCCTCCCCCGCCCGAGCTCGAACAGCGCACGCCCAACGATATCGGCTGACGCCCTGACTGAAGGACCAATCAAGGCGTTTGGGCTGGTGATGCCGTTAGGTGCTACGCCGAGACGCAAGACGCCAACGACCGAGAGCTTCGAGGTACCCGCCGACACGACCAAGACGGTCGCCTTTCTGAACTCGCGGCTCAGCGTCGAGCAGGTTCTCACCGACGCGAGCAAGACGACCTTTGAAGGAGCCCGGCCCAAAGCCAGCCCGTCGCAAAGGGTGTCCGTCGTGGTCAAGCCGCTCAGCGTCAACACTGAGGTGATCGTACGGTTGCAGCCCGAGCGCGCACCCACACCGCCCGATGAGGGCGCTGCCCCAGAGCCCGAGCCGCCTGAGAGCGATTGACCCAGACGGCTCGCAAAAGTTGCGGAGGCGGCCGCAAACAATTTGCCCAGTTCGATTGATGGTCCTGCGTTTCGGGCGAAATAGCGTCAATCCACCGACGGTACGGTTCCTGCTTAGCTCCTCGCGCGCAACCTGCGTCTTGGAGCATGACTATGAAGAGCGGCACCCCGTCTGGATCCCACCGTCGACTGCACGTCTCGTTCGCAACGGCTTTGCTGATGGTGCTCGGCGTGTCCCAACGTGCCGATGCGCAGAACTCGGGGGCGTCCGACATCAAGATCAAGAAGCCGAATGCGCTGCTGCTGCTCGATACGTCGGGCTCGATGCGTTGGGCGCTCGACGGCACCCAGAGCTATTCCTTGGCCGCGAATGGCAAGAAGGCTCGCTGGACGGTGCTTGCCGAGACCCTGACGGGCACGGTCAACAACCTTCAGGTCAATTCCGCCGGGTCAATTCTCGCATCGGGCGACCCCGCAGAATCGAGCCCGAAGTTCTGCGAGCCGGTGCCAAACCGCGACAAGAAGATCCTCAAAGCGCTCTTTGCGTTTGGAGAGTCGGGGGGTGCGTCAGGTGCATCGGTGGGGCCGTTCACGTGGCCCGTCGCCAAAGGCAACCCGAAGGACAAGGACGCGATCGCATTCTGTGAGATCAACAGCGCCGACTGCAGCAGCACGACCAACTGGACTTCGGCGGATCTCTGCAGGCAGGCCGCTCCGGGAGACGCGGTCGCCAAAGGAGAGTTTAGCCAACAAGGAGACGGCTTGATTGATCTGTTCCAGGACAAGATCCGCTTCGGAATGGCTTCGTTCGACCCATTAGCGACCGTGTTCTCCTTCGTCGACAATACACCCGCGAATTGTCAGCTCGGTATTGATGGTTCGGCTTGTTTCTGGACCGGTTCCGAGCAGTTTAGCTACTGGAACAACGGCTCGGGCGAGACCTGGTTGACGGGCAGCCACACGAGCTACAACGGGGACAGCTTTTGGGCGGGCTACACCACGTCATACGTTGACATTGGTATACGCAATCCGCGCGCCCAACCCTGGGAAGGCCGGCTGATTGGCTTCGGAGCTGCGGATTGGAACCTCACCCAGAGCGGGCTTTCCGGGTACATCGACTGCACCAACGATGATGAGTGCACTGTCCGGCATAACGACATGGTTCAGCAAGGAATCCTCGGGCTGCACAAAGAGCTCACGGCTAGCACGCCACTGGCCGCCATGATGCGAGACGCCTACGAGTTCATCAAGTTCGACACAACCACGCAAGGCGTGCATCTTCCACACGAGTACGACGCCGATATCAGTGCCTACCCAACGCTCTACGGAACGGTCGGGCCCAAGACGGATCCGTACTACACCGATTCTGTTGCTCCCTGTCGAACCACGAGCGTGATTCTTGTCACCGACGGTGAGCCGTCACGCGACCTTGACCGACGAATGTCCTACTTCGCTGGGAAGTTGCTGGACGATGAAGGTGTCAATACCTTCGTCGTTGGCGTGGGCCTGGCGACTGCTACCTGGAACCCGGGCGGCGGAGCAGTGACCGTTGCCTGCGACAGCCTCCGTGAAGCCGATCTTGGGGCGGGAAAGATCTGTGAGCCCGCCACTGGCACCGGCTGGAGGTACGCCGACGTCACGCCCAACGGCATCAGCAACTCCCAGAAGAGCAGCATCCGTGCATGCTGCAACTTGCTCGAAACAGCTGTCGAAGGCGGCACTGAGCGGGCCTACTTTCCTGCGAATCAGAGTGAGCTGAAGCAGAAGATGAGCCAAATCTTCGGTTCGATCGCGGGTGGTGCGGTGAGTCGCACAGTTCCGGTGTTTGGTGCGGTCAGCGCCTCCTTCACCCAAACCGGTGGGTCGACCAACGCGCCTGCGGTCTCGTATGAACTACGCTCGTCGATGGAGGTGTCGAACAGCTCGATGTGGACGGGCAACCTCGAACGGCTGCGCTATGCCTGCGTTGGTAACGCGCCGACGATCCAAGGTTTCGACGACGCGAAAGGTGATGACTTCGGCAGCAACCTGACCGCGACGACGATGCGGGCGCGCAAGTTCTTCACCGTTGGAACAGAGAAGGCCGTGCAGATGACCGGCACGATCCGAACCCCGGCGGTCAACGCGGACGACAAGCTGTTTGATGGTGGGCAAGAGGGTGGCTTTCGCAGCTTCGGCGCCTCCGACACGCCGGTTACCTTTGCAAACCTCGCAAGCGAGATCAACGGGCTTTACAGCACCGGCGCCAACGACGCGCACGACCTCCTCGGACTAAAAAACTCCGACAGCGCGGACTGCCTGAGCGAGGTAGGCGCCACCACGCTAGGAGCGTGTGGCGACAGTATCCTCAAGTGGTACGCCGGCGATCCCAACCCGGATGGGGGTTCCATCGTATCGACGGATCCCTCACCTTCGCGAGATCCGAAGAGTGCTCAGTGTGAAGGAGGTTGCAGCCCCTTTGGAGCTGTCTACCGCACGGTTCCGGTCATCGTTCCGCCGCCCAGCACGACCGACAGCGACGATCAGAACTTCGGACGCGATCGAACCAACGGGTCGAACTCCTTCGTTGAGCAGCAAAAGGGGCGGCCGACGATGGTCTACTCCCAAACGGTGGATGGGCAGCTCCACGCCTTCGTCCTGGCCAAGAACGACTTCACGCCGGCCTCCTACTACAACGTTGGTGTGCCGAATTCGGATGCGCTCGAGAACAATGAGCTTTGGTCGTTCATCCCGCCGGCGGTGGTGCCCGAGCTTTGGGGCAACTTCAACTCCGCTGGGCGTTTGCTCGATGGGCAGTTGGCTTGGGGCAACGTGGTCTTCGATCGCGCTCTCGGCTTCGACGGAAGTGACAACGCCGACGCCATCACGACCTGGCCGTACAACACGGTGCTCGTCGGCTGCAGCGGTGCCGCCGATGGGTTGGCGAGTTCGTTCTGCTATGCACTCGACGTTACCGATCCGAAGGAGCCGGAGTTCTTGTGGCAGCTGTCAACGGCTGGCGACAACAACGGTGATCCGGATGGTGCGCTCTTTGGCGACCATGTGCCTGGCGCGGTGATCACTCACATCCGCTATCAAGAGGGTTTGACTTCTCGAGTTGTTGCGGTTGCGGTCATCCCTGGTGGGACGGATAAGTCTTCACCAGGTGGCCCCAGGAACCGCGAGCTCGACCCGGACGAGTACTGGGATGACGCCAACCGGGAGCCCCGCAAGAAGGTTCGTAATTGGGGCAGCAACAATCCCGCCCGGAGCCTCACCTTCGTGGAACTCAAAACCGGCCGGATCTTGGCACGCTTGGTTGGAGACAGGAATGACAGCCCGAACCAGATCGATAACGAGGTTCCGGGAGACCCTACCAAGACCGCATTCGACAGTCCGCTCACAGGTATCCCGAGCGTCTTCCCGGGAGGTGGCCGCGTGGCTGAACGCCTCTACGTTGGGGACGCGGACGGAACCATGTGGCGCGTCGAGCTGACTTCAGCCGATCCGAACGAATGGGAAGCCCACATCGCCTTCGACGCCTACAACAACAATGGGTCCGAGTCGACGCTCAAGAATGCTTGGCTCCAGACCACCAAGACCGAGCTGAACCTGAACCCCAACGACAACGACGCAGCAGAGATGGGTCAGCCAATTCAAACGGCGCCGCTCTTGTCGACGGATGAGGAGGGCAACGTTGTCGTTACCTTCGCTACTGGCAACCAAGAGAGCTTCAACAACGTCAGTTCTGGAGCGGTAAACATGCTGGTGAGCTTCACTGACACGTTTACAAACTCCAAGACGGGCGACCCCGAAGAGACCACTGGCTTCCAAGCTCGAGTCGACGGCAGTGGGGCCAATGCCAAGGGGGTGGAAATGGCTTGGGTCGACGGTGGCGGAGTCACCGGACCGATCAATCTCTTCGATGGCCAGCTGTACTTTGCCTACTTCAATCCTTCGGCGGCCAACACCTGCACCCTCGGCACCGGCGGGATCTGCGGTGTCGACTACGTCAAGCGGCTGAGCAGCGGGGACCCGACGCCCTCCGGCACCGCGGATTCCACCGACCCAACGGAAGCCTGTGGAGACTTCGACAACGGCGAGGTTGTGTTCGGAATCTCGCTCAACTTGGTGCCGAGCTGTGCGGTAACAACGTCCTCCTTCAGCGATCCGTGGATGAACGGCAACTACAACGCTATGACCACGGCAAACGGTGGGCGCTATGAACTCGTGTTCCACACGGGCCAGAACGGTGGAACGCCAGCCGGTGGTGGCAAGACCAAGCGCACGAAGGTTGAACTCCCGCAACCCAAGGCTCGCACGACGGTTCGCAGCTTTGTGCGTGTTGCCGAGACCGACCAGTGATTGCTGCCGCGCGAGGTCTGCTCATCGGGCAGCTAATTGTGACCGCCTTCGGGGTGAGCCTGCTGGCTTGCTCCGAATCGGTTCCACAGCTTGCACCCGCCAGCGCACCAGGAAGTGTCGGGGTTCAGCTTAACGCAGACGGGCTCGAGGAGGGCCCTCTCGATGCGTTTGGACTCAAACTGCCAGCGCGCTCCACGGTGAAGCGAAGCACTCCTTCCACGGTGGTGGTAGAGGTACCGGCCAATTCAAAACGCACCCTCGAGTACCTCAAGGCGCGGTTGACTTCCCCAGGTGGGGAGTCTGACGCCAAAAAGACGGTGTTTGAGCAAGCTGAGTTTACAGCTGCACCCGGCAAAAAGTTCCGAGTGGTGGTGAAGCCGACGAGCATGACCACCGAGGTGACTGTTCGACGGGAGCCCGAGCCACAACCTGCGGCGACCGCGGTATCCATCGACGAAGCTTCGAAAGACCCAAGGCTTTCTCCCGACGTAATTGCCAGTGTCAAGGCTGCCGATCCGAAGGCGATGGTTCTGCCCAGCCACCTAGACGAGACCAGTCGCCTCGGCGACTGAATCGGCGCGACATCCAATCGCCGCGCTGATAGAAGTTGGCGCGTGTCAGATTCAGCTCTGCTTCGAACACCGCTCTACAACGCACACGTTCAAGCCAAGGCGAGGCTCGTGCCCTTCGCCGGCTACGAGATGCCGGTCCAGTACAAGGGCCTCGTTGAAGAGCACAAGATGGTCCGCTCTGCGGCGGGACTGTTCGATGTTTCGCACATGGGGGAGTTGTTTCTCTCAGGAGCGGGCACGCTCGGGGTCGTCAATCGACTCATCACCGGGGACGCAGCGAAGCTCGTGGATGGGCAGGCGCTCTACACCTGCGCCTGCAACGAAAAAGGCACCATCCTCGACGATCTGATCGTCTACCGCCGCGGCCCTGACTCCTTCTTGATCGTCTGCAACGCCTCCAACCGCGCGAAGATCGCGGCGCATGTGGCCGAGCTCGCGAGCGGGGTCTGTGACTTCGCTGATCGCTCGGACGAATTCGCGCTGATCGCCTTCCAAGGGCCGAAGGCGGTTGGGCTCGCGGCAAAGCTGGGAGATGCGGCGCTCGAATCGTTGGGCTCGTTTCACTTCAAGGAGACGACCATCGGTGGCGTCGCTTGCACCGCTGCACGCACTGGCTACACCGGGGAAGACGGCCTCGAGATCTTCTGCGCCAACGACAAGGCCGAGCAGCTCTGGAACGCCTTGCTGGAGGTCGGCAAGGACATTGGCGTTGGCCCCGCCGGGCTCGGAGCTCGGGACACGCTGCGGCTCGAGGCTCGCCTTTCGCTTTACGGCAACGACATCGACGAGACGACCAATCCGCTCGAGGCTGGCCTGGGTTGGATCGTCAAGCTCGATAAGGCCGACTTCATCGGCAAGGACGCCTTGGTGGCGGTCAAGGCAGCGGGGCTACCTCGCAAGTTGGTTGGCTTTGAGGTCACGGGCCGCGGTATTGCACGAGGCGGGTATCCCCTGCTCGACAAGGCTGGCACCGTCGTTGGGTCGTGCACGAGTGGCAGCCCCGGACCGACCGTCGGGAAGAACATCGGCCTCGGCTACTTGCCCGCGGCGATGACCGCGATTGGAACTGAGTTTGTTGTCGACTGTCGGGGGCGCCACGCCGACGCAGTCGTTGTGAAGACCCCTTTCTACAAGCGAGGCTAACGAAGTCATGGCCAACGTCCCGTCAGATCGCAAGTTCACCAAAGACCACGAATGGGCCCAGGCCGCCGCCGGCGCCGTCAAAGTTGGAATCACCGGCTACGCTGTCGAGCAGTTGGGTGACATCACCCTGCTCAACCTCGACGTGAAGGCGGGCGACTCGGTAGAGGCCGGCAAGGCCTTCGGTACGATTGAGAGCGTCAAGACGCTGAGCGATCTTTACGCGCCGGTCACCGGCGTCGTGCGTGCGATCAACACGGCGCTCGAGACCAAGCCGGAGCTCGTGAACGAGGACTGCTACACCGCGTGGATGGTCGAGATCGAGACCAGCTCGGACTTGGCAGACCTACTCACGCCCGAGGCCTACGGCGACTTGGTCGCCAAGCTCGATCACTGAGTCGTGCTCAAGCGGCTTCACGCCAAACTACGCGAAGCCAAGGCTGTCGCGAGGCAAGCTTGGTTGCTACCTCGCGACAGCGCAGAAGACGTCGTCCCGGATGCAGCAAGCGGTGACGACGTCGTTCTGTTTCTGCACGGTCTTTTTGCCTCGGCGGGTGTGTTGCAGCCGATGAGGCTCGGCTTCATGCGTCACGCCGGCGTCCGCACTGGAGCCTTCTCTTATGCGCCGGGACCGGGCGTGGTTGAACTCAATGACCGCCTCTCTGCACTGACGGCCAAGCTACCCGGCGACGTCAACCTGCACCTGGTCGGGCACAGCTTGGGGGGGATTGTCGCGCGCTACTACAGTCAGCACGCTAGCGACGATCGGTTGCGCTCCCTAACCACCTTGGCGAGCCCGTTCGCGGGGGTCCCGCTTGCGTCCAAGCTCGCCCTGTTCGAGGGCGCGCGCGATTTGGCGCCGGAGAGCCCGCTGCTGGCGCAACTCCGTGAGAGACCGGTTTCGGTGCCCCACCTGGCGTTGCTCGGTGAGGAGGACCAGCTAACGAGCGATCGCGACGCCCACACCGCGTCCGGAAGCACGTCGCTGGTGATGGCTGGCTTGGGCCACCACACGATCTTGTTCGCTTCGCAGGTTGCCACCACCGTGCAGAGCTTCATCCTTTCGCAACGCGCGAGCTGAGGCTCAATCGTCCTCGTCGGTGTCGAGCGGTTCTCCCTCGTGCCCCTGATCGATCATGGCGAGCACACCGCGGGCCTCCTGGGCTGCCTCGAACTCCGGCTTACTATCCAAGAAGATGCGCAGGCTGCGCGCGGCGAGTTCACGCTTCCCTTGTGCGAGCAACGCCAAGCCAAGCGCGTAGTGGGCGTCACCGTCGTCACCGGAGCGTTGAATGGCGATGCGCGCCTCTCGCTCGGCCTGCTCCGGATCACGCAAGCGACGCAGTGAGTGCGAGAGTGAAACGCGCGCGCCGAGGAAATCAGGATTGACGAGCACAGCCGCGCGAAAGGCGTCTTTCGCAGGGCCGAACTGCTTGAGCTCCCAGAAGGCTGCGCCCATCAGATTGTAGGCATAGCCGTTATGAGCGTCCTTCTCGACCACGGCCTTCAAGGCGCGCAGCGCCTGATCGAAGTGGGCCTCCTCGAGCAGGCTGCTCGCCTCTTCAACGGCGTCCCACCGTGCTGCATCCTGCCCGCTACGATCCTGCGACCCGGCTCTTTGCGACATGAGCGGGCTTATAGCGCTTTGCCGTCGCCGCTGAAGGGCGAAAGCGCCATTGCCGGCCCTCGCTCAAACCGTTACAGCGAGCCATTCCGACACGCCTGTTTCACGCGCTGCGCCTCAGCCTCTGTCTACTGCTCCCGCTCGCCTTCTGGCTTCCAGCGGCCGCGTACACGCACGGCCACTTCCCTGCCCCGCTCGACGACGTCTACATCTACTTCAACTACGCCCGAGCCACGGCAGACGGCTGTTTCCTTTGCGTTGAACCGGGTTCGGGAGGCAGCACCGGCGCGACCAGCCCCCTCTACGCGTTGTTGCTCGCCGCGCTCGAGCTCGTCGCTTGGTCGCCGCAAGCAATGGGCTGGCTGGTAGCCGCACTGACGGTCGCTTTGCTGTACGACACGACCTCGAGCTTGAGTTCGCTCTTTGGGCGGCGTGTTGGGCTCGGGAGCTTGCTGAGCTGCGCGCTCTTCGGGCTGCCGATCCTCGATTGGTCCCTCGTCTCGGGGATGGAGACGGCTTGGGTCGCCGCACTGATGGCCCGATCGCTGGCGGCAGTCGATAGCTGCGCGCGAAGCTCGCCGACGTTGCGTTCGACTGCGCAGACGAAAGCGGGAGCGGTTATCGCGCTGCTCGCGGTGAGTCGGCCGGAGCTATTGCCGATGGGTTTGCTCTTCGCGCTGAGCATCGTGCACGCCTCGGGTTCACGGCCGCTGCTGGGCAGCCTCGCGCGGGCGTTTTTGCCATTGTTGACGCTGTTTATTGGCTTCGCGCTGTGGGCCTTCCTCACCACCGGGCAGTGGGTGCAAGCCGGTGCGGTGCGCAAGGTTGCGCTCTACGACCCGCTGGTGAGCCGCTTCGATGCCGCGGTGGTCGCGCTGATCAACCTGGTTCGACTCTCGGTCGAGGGCTTCGAGCTGGCGATCGGGGGACGTTGGGTGTTGCTCCTTTTGTTGGTCTGCGCTGGTTTTGGCCTGCAGCAAACGCGCGATCGCCGCTTGGTCCTCCCGCTTGCGCTCGGTGGCCTCGCGTCGCTGTTGCTCGTCGCCTTCAACCGCACAGCGCCCTTTCAGAATCTTCGCTATCTCGCACCCAACTATCTCGGTCTGCTGATGGCCGCGGTGATTGGCGTACGCAGCGCGGTTGGGCCGTTTGGCTTGGCCCTGCGAGCGGTGCCGCTCGGCGTCGCGCTCGTGCTCGCCGCGCTCACCTTCCCCAAGCAGCTTCGGCACTACGCGCTATCGGCCAAGAACATTCACGAACAACAAGTAGCGATTGGGCTGCGGCTGCGCGAGCTCGGGCCGAAGCGAATCTTCGTTGGCGACGCCGGCGCAATTCCCTATTTCTCCGGCCGACCGAGCCTCGATGGTCTCGGGCTTGGGGGCTTCCGCGCGATGCCCTTCGCCAAAGCATCGGTGTTGGGCGAAGGCGCCGTGGTCGAGCTGATCGAGCGGCTGCCCGAGTCGGAACGGCCCGACACCCTGGCGATCTACGAGTCGTGGTGGCCAGACCTCGCGCCGACCTTTGGCGAGCGACAATTCTCGGTCTTGCTCGAGGACAACGTGATCTGCGGCGCCCCTGAAAAGACCGTCTATCGCGCCGATTGGTCGCTGCTCGAGGACCGGCAAAGCGAACGGGAGCGGAGCATCGACCGCGTCGACTTTGGCGATCTGATCGATGAAGAGCTCCACCACGCGCGCTTCTTCCCGAAGGAACCGCGCGTCGGCTTTGACGTTCATCAGCGCAAAGAGGGTCGCTCGTTCGATGGGGTGCGCAGGCTCGAGGCGGGCCAGTGGGTGCAGTTCGATCTCGCGACGGAGGGCGAGCCGCGCACCCTCGAGCTTCAGCTTGGGCCGTCCAACGGGTTCGCTTTCAGCATCGAACGCGGGGATTACGTCGAGAGCTTTGCCGGCGGTAGTGAAGCCGATGAGTGGCTCGTGCTCGCCACAGAGCACCGAAGCCAAAGCGCGACTATTACCGTGCGTGTGCAATCCGGGTTGCTGAAGCTCGGCTCCGCTCGCCTTCGACGGGCTCAGTAGGCCGGCATCACCCTGCCCTTGGGATCATCGGCGAGCGCGCGCAAGAACGCAGAGGTTTGTTCGGTCGCGGCGTCGATGTCGAAGGCAACGAAGTGGCCGTCATCGGTGGTCGGCGCGAACTGCGAGAGCATGCCCGTCGCTTGCCCGCCGCCGACGTTGCCACTCAGCCCGTCCGCCGGAATTTTGGTCGGCTCGAGCCCGCCAAACAGCGCGTCCGGCGGCGACCAGACCGGCGGCGATTCAAGCGGAAGACCCACGGCGTTGGCCATCGCCTCGATGCAACGCGGTGGCGCGAAGGTGTCCCCGGTGCCGTCGGGCAAAACGCCCTCGGTCATCAGCACGCTCTTGGCGCTGCCGACGCGCGGCTCGCGTAAAATATCGCGAGCGTAGGAGATGGGGTCCACCGGATCGACCAGCAGTTGGGCCAGCGCGAAGGGCGGATAGATCAAGCCGACCTCGTCGTGTTCCTCCGCCGCGAGTTGCAGAAACAGCGTCTTGACTGCATCCGCGACGCTCGGCGCAGGGCTCGTCTTTTCATTCAGCGTGATCTGTAGATTGCCGCTCCCGCCCGAGAAGACACCGCCGCGCGCGGCGTCGTCGATCGCCAGGAACAGCGGCCCGTTCAGCGCTCCTTGCGAATGCCCGAAGTACATGATCTTGGTCGAATCAAAGCGTATCTCCTCACCGTTCAAGCTGACCGAGGCCGGCACCGTCAGCTTGCTCTCGGTGAACAGCCGTGCGCGCTGAACTTCATCGAGCGCGCTTTGGCGACCGTTCGTCCGCGCCGCTTCCACGTTGTTGAAGTTGAAGAACAGGAGCTCCACCGCTCCCGGCTCGCTGGGCGCCCCCGGCCGAGTCCCGTGCAAAATCTGGTCGACGCCCATCACGGCGATACAACGCTTTCCTAACTCGCGTGCGGTGCCGCTGTTCACGTAAGAGCGAAAGTCCCCCCCGGTACCGTGAGCAAAGAGAACGATCGGATAACCTTGCTCCGGCATGGGGCAATTGTCGGTGGTGGGCACAGACAGGCTGAAGCGCGCGTCGTAGGTGCGCTGCACGACGATCTGACCTTGCTCATCGAACTCAAACGAGCCGCCATCGCCAAAGCTGCCGAAGGGTTGGACACCAGCTTGGAAGTCGGGGCACGGACCGAAGGAGCCCTCATATTCGACGTGGCTGCTCATCGCGGAGCGGACAGACCATGCGCCTGGATCGGCGCTCGGAGCTTCGATCGCGGCCGGTAGTTGAGCCGCCGCGAGCACGAGCTCCGCCGTTGGGTCGTTCGTCGTGAACGCGGTGAACTGAACGATGCTATCGCGAGCGACCCCCGCCTTCTCGAGCTCGCGCACCGCCGGCTCGAAAAGCGTCGCGGCTCGTTCGGCTGCGTCGCTCGTGGGCACCCGGAGTCCGAGGGCCTGCTTCAGATCTTCACTCGCCAACACCTCGCCGCCCGCCTCGGAGCGAACGTCTTCCGTGACCACGAGCGCATAGCGGGTGTGCGGGCGGAGCGGGTAGCCCGGCACCGGGATGAACGAGAGCGTGTTGGAGGGCCAATAGGCGCCTGCGTCGCGGCGGAACTCGACATAGATCGGGTGGCGTTGACCGAGGTCTGGCGAGGCGGGGTCGACGTCGATCAGCTGCACCGAGCTCGACGCGCTGGTGGATTCGCCCCTCGCCGGCAAGCTCGCTGGGTCCAAAGGGCCATCGAAGCGCATGAACCCCGAGCCCATGATCGAGAAGCCATCGAGACGCCGATCGGCATACGCGATGTATTGCTCCAGGAGGGGCGCGTTGCGCGGGTTGGGCCAGCCGGCCAGCACGACGCGGCCCTCCGAAAGCCGCAAGTCCGAGGGGAACGGATGATCGAAGAAGGTCTCTTCACTGAGCTCGCCCAAGTCTGCGGGAAGTACGAACGTGGGGTGGACGTCCGGCGCAGAGTTGCAGCAGACAAGGCTCAGTGCTGCCGCGCAAAAAACGATCGGTCGGTACACCTTGCGAGTGTAGCTGCGAATCGACGAAGGCGAGCTTGATTCGAGCTTTCCTCGGTCACCCAGCTCGGCTAGCCGTGGGCCATGCACGACAAGACGGTTCTGATTACGGGCGGCGGTCGTGGGATTGGCCGGGCGATCGCTGAGCGCTTCCACCGCGAGGGAGCAACGCTGCTCGTCACCGGGCGAACGGTAGACTCGACTGCCGAGGTCGTGGCCGCGACCGGCGCCACGCCCTTCGAGGTGGACTTCTCCGACCGCGCCGACGTCGAGCAATTCGCACGCAAGCTGCTCGACCGTCATACGGTCGACGTGCTCGTCAACAACGCCGGCATCGCTGAGAGCGCGCCGGTCCACAAGACCGACGACGCCATGTTCGACCGCATCATGCAGGTCAACGTCCACGCGCCGTTCGCGCTGATTCGAGCGCTACTGCCGGGCATGATCAGCCGTGGGTTCGGCCGCATCGTCAACGTCGCTTCCAACGCTGGGCGCTCCGGCTACGCCTACACCTCGGCGTATTGCGCATCGAAGCACGCCGTCGTCGGCCTCACGCGCGCCGTCGCCGCAGAGGTCGCCAAGACCAAGGTGACGGTGAACGCGGTTTGCCCAGGTTGGGTGCGGACCGATATGAGCCGTGAGGCCATCTCGCGCATCGCCGACAAAACCAAGCGCAGCGCCGACGAGGCCGAGTCGGAGCTCGCGAACATGTCGCCGCAGCGCCGCTTGATCGAGCCGAGCGAGGTTGCTCACCTTTGCTTCTCGCTGTGTGCCGAGGAGGCCCGCGGTATCCACGGGCAAGCCATCGTTCTCGACGGCGGCCAGCTCATGACGTAGGAAACGGTGTGGCTCAAAAGATCGTTAGCGTAGAAGGCTGGCCTCGTCCCAAAGGCTACTCCAACGGGGTCATCAGCACCGGTCCAGCGCTCTACATCGCTGGGCAAATCGGCTGGAACGCGCAGGGCGAATTTCCCGAGGGCGGATTTCTACCGCAGTTCGATCAAGCGCTCAGCAACGTCGTAGCCGTTGTCACTGCGGCGGGCGGGACCGCGGCCAACATCGTCAAGATGACCGTCTACGTGACCGACCTCGACGCCTATCGCAACGGCGGCCCCGCCATCGGCGAGATCTGGCGCAAGCGGATGGGCAAGGTGTTCCCGGCTATGGCGTTGCTCGGCATCGCCGGGCTGGTCGAGAGGCAGGCCATGGTGGAGATCGAGGCCATCGCCGAGCTGCCCGGCTGAGCGGCTCGCGTGAGGTGGCTTGATCCCGCGCGCTCGCTCTGAGAAAGCTGGCGCATGACGTTGAGCCCCAAGACCTTCGACCTCGAGATCAAGCATGGCGTGGCGGAGATCACGCTGAATCGCCCGGAGCGGCTGAACGCGCTCACCTTCGAGATCTACGGTGAACTGCGAGAGACCTTCCGCTCGCTCGAGAGCAGCCGCGAGACGCGAGCTGTCGTCATTACCGGCAAAGGGCGTGGGTTCTGCTCGGGCGGCGACGTCGAGGGCATCATCGCTGAGCTGTTCGCCAAAGACGCACGCGGCCTGCTCGAGTTTACCCGCGTCACCGGCGCTTTGATCCAGAGCATCTGTGAGCTGCGCCGGCCGGTGATCGCCGCCATCAACGGTGTGTGCGTCGGCGCTGGCGCGGTGATCGCGTCGGCGTGTGATTTGCGCGTCGGCGCGGAGGCAGCTCGCGTCGGCTTCATCTTCCCCAAGGTGGGTCTCTCCGGCGCCGACATGGGCGCGAGCTTCTTGCTACCGCGCATCGTGGGTCACGGCCGCGCAGCCGAGCTCTTGTTCTTCGGTAACCTGATCGATTCGAACGAAGCCTATCGCATCGGCTTCTTCAACCGCCGGCTTCCCGATGCTGAGGTGCTGCCCTTCGCTCGGGGGTGGGCCAAGGAGCTCGCTCGCGGACCGGCCTTCGCGCACAGCGTGACCAAGCAGATGCTCGAGAGTGAGTCGACGATGCCGCTCGCCGCCGCGATCGAGGCCGAAGCGCAGGCGCAGGCTATCTGCATGGCCCACCCGGACTTCCGCACCGCCTATGACGCCAACAAGAAGAAGGAGAAGCCGCAGTTCGAAGGCGCTCCGAACGACGAGGCAACGTGAACAACGACCAAACGCTGACGACCTCGCTCGCGGTCGCGCGGCCTTTCTTCGAGCCGCGGCACGAGCAGCTAGCGACGCAACTCGCCGAGACCGTGGCGCCGGCGCGAGCCGTGCTCAACGCCGAGCCCAAGCTCGTCGCGCAGGCGATGGGCGCGTCGGGCCTCAACCTTTTTCGGCACCTGTTGCCGGCGGAGGTAGGCGGCGCCGTAGACGTTCGCGCGCTCGTGTTGGTGCGTGAAGCGCTCGCCCAGCGCAGTGCGATGGCCGACTCGATCTTCGCGGTGCAGGGGCTGGGCTCCTTCCCGGTGCTCAAGGCGGGTTCGCCGGAGCTCGCGGAACAAATCCGCGCGGGCGTCCGAAGCGGAACGACCGTGGGAGCCTTCGCCCTGACCGAGCCGGAGGCTGGAACCGACGTCGCGTCGTTGCAAACACGAGCCACTCGCAGCGGGGAGGATTGGCTGCTGAGCGGTGAGAAGACGCTGATCTCCAACGTCGGAATCGCCAGCCACTATGTCGTATTTGCAACGGTAGACGCCGCGCTCGGGCGCAAGGGCATCACCGCCTTCTTCGTACCCAGCAGCACACCCGGCATTCGCGAGACCGAGCTTCATCCGTCCAGTCCCCACCCGCTCGGCGCGCTGACCTTCAGCGATTGTCGCGTGCCCGATCGCTTTCGGTTGGGCGAGATCGGCGCGGGTTTCGGCCTGGCGATGGCCACGCTCGACACCTTCCGCATCTCGGTGGGCGCTGCAGCCAACGGCATGGCTGCGCGCGCCCTTGCGTTGGCGCTCGAGCACGTGCTCACGCGCAAACAGTTCGGTGCACCGCTGGCCGAGCAGCAGCAGGTGCAAGCGATGATCGCCGAGATGGCGACCGAGCTCGCCGAGGGGCAGCTAATGGTCGCGAGAGCCGCCCACGTCCGCGATCAAGGCGGCACGGCCAGCTTGGAGGCCGCGATGGCGAAGATGTCGGCGACGGAAAAGGCGCAACGCGTGATCGACAAAGCGGTACAGCTCTCCGGAGGGCGCGGGGTGTTGCTTGGTTCGGAGGTGGAGTCGCTTTACCGCGATATTCGTCCGCTACGAATCTACGAAGGCACGACCGAGATTCAGAAGGTCGTGATCGCCCGGGCCCTGTACAAAGCGCGAACTCCCCGCGGCTGAACCGCATGTACATTCCGAAGGAACGTCTGCGGCATCCCCTGCCCTCGACGCGGCCGCCGAGCGAGCCGGAGGCGCGCGCATCGCGTCTCTTCTCGCCGCTGACCTTGCCCAACGGTGTGAAGCTTCACAGCCGCAGTTGGGTACCCGCAATGGTGCCGTGGCGCGCCACCGAAGACGGTCTGGTCACCGAGCAGGTGCTCGCCTGGTACGAACGCTTCGCGCGCGGAAAGCCCGGGGCGATCGTGATTGAGGCTACCGGCATTCGTGAGATCGCGAGCGGCCCGCTTTTGCGCATCGGCGACGACCGCTTCATCGCCGGGCTGCGCGAATTGACCCAAACGGTGGCGCGCGCAAGCGAAGGTGAAACCAAGCTCTTCATCCAGCTGATCGACTTTCTGCGCATTCGCAAACGCCCGGAGCGAACGCGTTACTTGAGCTCGTTTCTACGGCTGCGGGCCGAACACCGAGAACGCTTGAGCCAACTGCTCGAGCAGCCCGAGCTGATGACCACACCGGAGACCTCGCTGCGTGAGCTCTTGCTCACGCTCTCCGACGAGCAGCTGGCGCTGGTGCTCTCCGCGCGGGAACGAACGGCACTGAACTTCGGTGAGCGCGAGCTCGTCAGCGACGAGGACTTACCGCACATCGCTGAGCTCCCTAACGTACTGCCCGGCCTCTTCGCTCGCGCGGCAGAGCGCGCTGTAAACGCCGGCTTTCACGGTGTGGAGCTGCACTACGCCCACGCCTACACGATGGCGAGCTTCCTCTCGGCGAAGAACCAACGCAAGGACGGCTACGGCAGCACGCTCGACGGTCGCATGCGACTTCCGCTCGAGGTCTTTCGCGCTGTGCGCGGGGCCGTGCCACGTGAGTTCGTGGTGGGAGCGCGGTTTCTCGCCGACGAAGTGATTGAGCACGGGCATCGCGCGGACGACGCAACAGCGTTTGCGTTGGCCTTCGCCGGTGTAGGGATGGACTTCCTTTCGCTCTCGACGGGCGGCAAATTCGACGACGCTAAACAACCGAAGGTTGGAGAGGCCGCGTACCCTTACACAGGGCCAAGCGGCTTCGAATGCATGCCGCCCGCGCTCTCCGACGCCCGCGGCCCGTACGGCCGTCAGCTCGTGACCCAAGGCGCCATTCGTCGTGCGGTTCGCGCGGCAGGCTTTAGCACGCCGGTGGTCGTGGCCGGAGGCATCGCCAGCTTTGAGATCGCCGAGGGCGCGCTCGAGCGCGGCGACGCCGATCTGGTCGCTTCAGCGCGGCAAAGCCTGGCCGACCCGGACTGGTGGTTGAAGCTGCGGCTCGGTCGAGGAAGCGAGATCCGCCGCTGCGTCTATTCGAACTATTGCGAAGGGCTCGATCAAAAGCATCGCAGCGTGACCTGCAAACTTTGGGACCGGAGCGAACTCGATCAAACGGGGGCGCAGCTCACCGACGGGGGCCGGCGCAGATTGCTGGCCCCCGATTGGCGCTGACGCTCAGGAACCAGCGGTCATGCGGTTCTCCCCCGCCTTGACGATCACCTTCTTGGGCGGAAGGGCCGTGGCCTCCTCGGCCTCGATTTGGTCGAACAGGAAGTAGGTGCCCTCGGCCTGCGTGGGCGTCACCTCGAGCACGAGGTAACCGCGTCGCGCTACGTCCACGAATTTGAAGTTGGGCGAACTCATCACCAGCTCATTGCCCAGCTCGGAGAAAATTTCGGGTGGTAGGCCGGGCGCGCTAACCGCCGGAGCCACCATCTCCACCGCGATCGATCCAGCTCCCGTTGCCGGATCGTACTCGGTGCCCTCCGGGTAGAGATCCGAGGCCCACGAGGTGTGAATATCGCCAGTAAGGACGATCACGTCGTTGAGCGATTCGGTTGCGATGAGGCTATAGAAGCGCTCGCGAGCCGGCACGTAGCCGTCCCATTGATCGGTGTTGATGAGCGCCTCGAGCGGAAGCACGGCCATCATCACTTGCTGGCCGACGAGCTTCCAACGAGCCGGCGAGGCTTTGAGTCCATCGAACAGCCACGCCTCTTGATCATCCCCGAGCAAGGTGCGGTCAGGGTCAAGGATGGCCGGGTCATCCTTGTCGACGGCAGCCTTATCCCGACCCCACAATCGAGTGTCGAGCAGGAACAACTGGAACAGATCGCCGTAGGTGAATGAACGGAAGATCTTGGTGGGGTCCTCCACCCGCAGCGGCATCCACTCGGAGTAAGCGCGAGCGGCGGCGGCCCTGCGGTCGCTGAACTTCCCTTCGGTCGCCTCATCGTGGTTCTCAGCGCCGTCTGTCCAGGCGTCATTGGCGAGCTCGTGATCGTCCCAAATCACGAACCAAGCGTGTTGCTGATGGGCGGCCTGTAGCCAAGCGTCTTTGCGGTAGTGCGCGTAGCGCTTGCGATAGTCCTCGAGCGTAACGATTTCGTGCGGCGGATCGTAGGTTCGGACTTCACCGTACTCACCGTCACCGTACTCGTAGATGTAGTCGCCCAGGTGGATGACGGCATCGAGGTCGTCGATCTCCGAGAGCGCCTTGTAGCTGTGGAAGTAGCCGTGGGCGTAGCTCGCGCATGAGACGATGGCGAGCTTGGCGCGCTCCGGGCTGCCCTCAGCGAGGGTCTTTGCGCGACCGACTGGCGAAGGCTGCTCTGCGGCGAAGAAGCGATAGAAGTAGGTCGTCGCCGGCGAGAGACCAGTCACGTCGACCTTCACGGTGAAGTCGGAGTCCGCGTTGGTGGTGACCTCGCCCGAGTCGAGAATGTCGGTCATGTCCTTGTCACTGGCGATCTCCCACTCGACCACGAGTTCGCTCTCGCTGGTGGTGACGCGGGTCCAGATGATCACCGCATCGCTGAGTGGGTCACCGCTCGCAACGCCGTGGAGGAAGACCGACTCCGGCTCCGGCTCCGGTAGCGTCTCGCTGTCGTCGCCACAGGCCGTTAGAGAGGAGCCAATGGCTGCTGCACCACCAAGGAAGAACCGCCGAGAGTGCTTCATGCGCCGGGGTGTGTCGGAGAGGCTGAGTTGCGTCAAGCGCTCCATCGCGTGTCACCAAGTTGTCACGCAAGCCACCGAGGTGTCACAGAACTGATGCCGAGACACGACTAGGGTTCGCGCTCGATGAAGCGCAAATTGCCCTCGCCGCGAGCAACGTTCTCCCCCTGGCTATTGGCGCTAGGAATCGTGACGGCGGTGGACCAGCTCGCGATCGCTCAGCCAGCTGACCCACCCAAGGGCCCTGGCGCCGGTCAACCAGCCCCCGCCGACGCGCCCGCGGAACCCAAGCTCCAGGAGCCGCCCGCGGAACCCAAGCCCGTCGAGACCAAACCCGCCGAACCGCCCGTTGAGACCAAGCCCGCGGAACCCAAGCCCGCGGAGACCAAGCCCGACGACGCGAAGCCCGCTGAAGGAAGCGACGCGCGCAAGAAGCAAAAGGTCGATGACGTCTTTGCTTTGCCGGCGGATGACCCGCGCGTACCGACCTTTTTGCGCGCGCTGCGCGTCGGTAAAGACTCGTTGATGCTCGGTGGCTGGATTCGCCCGGGCTTCACCTATGTCAGCGACAGCGACTTCAATGACGACGACACCGATGGCTTCGACTTCGACGACGCTCGTTTGATCGGCCTCGGCGACCTCGAGATCTACGAGGGGCTAGGTGCGAGCTTCCGCTTCAACTTCGACGTGAATCGCGGCAACTTCTCGGTACGCGATACCTTCGGCTCGATCACCTACAAGAAGGATCTGATCGCGCTCGACGTTGGCTTGTTCAAGACGCCGCTCGGGCTATCGCTGCTGCAGTCGCAGTCCAAGATGCAGTTCCCGATCAACACCATCATTCGCCGACTGGCCTTCGGTCGCGATCTAGGCGTTCAATTGCGCTCGGACTTCCCGATTGGACCGGCCTGGTTCCACGTGGCCGCGATGGTCGCGAACGGAGAAGGTGGCTTTCGTCAGCGCCGCAACCTGGACAACGAGTTCGTGTACGTGGGGCGCGTGGAGGTTTCGCCGTTGGGGCGCATGGAGCGCTCCGAATCAGACCTCGAAAACAGCGACTTTCAGCTCTCCGCCGGCTTCAGCGCCGGCCACAATTCGGCCCTGACCAACGATCTCGGCCTGCAAGACGCAGGCGCGCAAGAAACCAAGATCGGTGGGGACGTACGCATGTGGTTCAAGGGCGCGAGCCTGCGAGCCGAATACTTGCGCGGTCTGCGCGGGGATGTCGAAGGAAGCGCTGGCTTCGATCGCTACGGCTTGGTGGTGCAAGCCGGCTACGTGCTGCCTATTCCCATCCCCCTGCCGAGGTTCGAGATCGTCGCGCGCTACCAACAGGCCGACGTCAACACCGAGCTCGCCGGCGACGAGGGCGATGACTACCTGATCGACAACACCGAAACGCGTGTGATGCAGTTCGGCGCGAACGCCTACATCGCCAACCACGCCGTGAAGATCCAAGCCATGTACCAGCTGACGGATCTTCTTGAGGGTCGCGTCCCCACTGGAGAGGATGTACCGATTGGTGACGCCTTCGTGATGGCTACCCAGTTTGCCTGGCTCTGAACGCTGCTAATCGACTCGTGCATCTTCAAAGGAGTTTCTTATGTTGAACCGTTCTATGCGTGTTGCTGCCGGCGTTGCGCTGCTCTTGGCCGTTGCTTGTCGCGGAGGTGGTGACGGGTCGGGAGCCAGCGGCGGGTCGGGAGGCAGTGGTGGCTCGGGTCAGGGTGGTCTCTCGAGCGCGACGGAGCTGCAGTGCCCGTACCCCGGGCAGCTACCTTTTGAGCTTGAGTCCTCGGGGTTCCAGAAGCCCGACAACAAGACGCTCGCTGACAACAATACCCGCAGCAAAGACGAGACAGCCGACACGCTTGGCCTCCCCGATGGCGTCATCGCCAACACCTTCATCGACGTCGCAGGCAGCCCGGCTGCAGGGGACATCAACTACCGTGGGCGCAAAGCTCGGACCGGCAACGGCAGCGGCTTGCTCGGCTTCCCGCTCCCGGAGGAGAACGTCAGCCTCTGGTACTACGACCCCAGCGCCAAGGCGTGGCAGACGCTCGGACGAGCGGTCACCGACACCAACGGCTACTACGACATCACGCCGAGCTCCGCTGTCGAGACGGCCTTGGGCCAGCCTGTGTACGCGGTGCTCGAAGGCGACGGAAGCTGCGCCGAGCACTACGACTACCTGCTGCCCAGCGGTACCAAGGTGGTCCTCACCGACATCGACGGCACCATGACCTTGAGCGACGAGGAGCTGTTCAAGCAGATCGACGACGGTAACTACGACCCGCTCGAGAACACCTCGTCGTCGGTGATGATGAACAAGTGGAGCGAGAAGGGCTACGAGATCGTCTACCTCACTGCCAGACCCCACAACTTCCGCGCCGAGACCCGTGCCTGGCTGCAAGACCACGACTTCCCGGTTGGGCCAGTGATCTCGGCCAATGAGCTGGTGTTCGACGAGTCGGCGCGCGACTACAAGAGCGCCTGGGTAGAGCGCATCACCGGCGACTTCGGTTGGGACATCATCGCCGCCTACGGCAACGCAGAGAGCGACGTGCAGGCGTACGAAGACGCCGGCATCCCGAAGGACATCACCTTCATCATCGGGCCGTTCGCTGGCTCCTCGGGCACGCAGGCGATCGAGAACAACGACTACACGGCGCACATCTCCGACTTCGTCGATCCGTACCCGGCCAACTAACTTAGCCGGTCGACTTCGAGCGACCAACGCGCGCGCTGCCTGTAAGGGCAATGCGCGCGTTCGCGTTTTCGAACGGCTGGACGAGGCGCAGCTTGGCACTGAGCTTGCGATACGGCCTGCGTTCCTTCCTTTCTCTCCGCCTATTCATATTCGTTTTCAACCTTTCTTCGCCCGACAGCCATGACAACGCTGTCGCGCCCTCCATCGGGAGCCTCATGAACCTTCGACGTCTTGTCTTAGCGGCGACGCTGTCGTCCGCTGCGGTGACCCTTTGTCCGACTGATGCGGACGCCTGCGGAGCATGTTTGGCGCCTCCGCCGGACCTCACGCAGGAGCCGCCGCCGCTCGTCGGCGCGCACCGAATGGTGCTTTCGATGTCCACGGACCGCACCATTCTTTGGGACCAAATTCAATTTGCCGGCGAGGCCAGCGAGTTCGCTTGGATTCTCCCGGTGAAGCCTGGCGCAACCGTTGAACTCGGCTCCAACGCCTGGCTCGATACGCTCGACGCCGCTACCACGCCGCAGATCATCCCGCCCAACGCAGACTGTGATGGCACTGCGTCCTGTTCGATGTCGGCAGAGGCGGTCGTCATGGGCTGTGGCGACGGTGGTGCCGAATTGGGACCGGTCGAGGCAACCCCAAGCGTCGACGTCGTCTCGCGTGAGAGCGCAGGTCCGTACGAGATCGTGATCCTACGCAGCAACTCGGATAACTCACTGCGGGTTTGGCTCGATGAACACGGCTTCGCCATCCCGGCCGACTTCGACCCCATCATCGACGACTACATCGACGAGGGCTTCGACTTCGCTGCCTTGCGGCTGCTGCCGGCGGCGGGCGTTTCCCAGATGCGTCCCGTGCGCGTGCAGCAGCCTGGGGCGGTGCCGGTGCTCCCGCTGCGAATGGTGGCGGGCGGCGCTGGCGCACGCACGCCGATGAGCTTGTTCATCGTCACCGAGGGACGCTACGAGCCGCTGAATTTCCCTTCGGGGAGCGTCAATCCGGCCAACCTCAACTACGACTTCAACACCCTCTCGAGCAACTACGCAGCCGAGCGCGACCGCCTGCTGGACTTGAACAACAACGGCTTTTGGGCGGTGACGTACGCAGCTCCCGGCAGCTTGTTCAAGGTGATCGAGAACCCCTCCAACGAGCTGCCCCTCACCTATCGCATCTCCAACGGCTGGAGCTATGAGACCTTCTATGAGGCCTACCTCAGCCAGGCCTTCGTCAATGGCGAGACCGCCAGTACCGAATGCGTCGACGCGCTGGCTGCGCTTCGTACCGAAGGTCGTCGCGTCGTTGACCCCTGCGACGACGAGGGCGAATGCCGCACCGTGACCGCCGACGAGATCGACGTACGCAGCCTCGAGTGCGAAGCACCCATCGGCAGCGACGTGCCCTTTGACGACCTCGCGGCGGCGCTCGTGGGCCTGCATCCCAAAGACGTTTGGGTCACGCGGCTCGACGCGAACCTCTCGAAGGAGGCGATGGTGAATGATCTGGTGCTCACGCCCGCCCCTGGCCAAAACGAGCTCGATCTCTTCGTCACGCCGTTTCGCGGACGCAACACTCCCTGCGCTGGACGCGCAACCGTCGCTCGTAGTTCGCGCATCGGACGCTTCGGCACCGGCGTTGTGCTGACCGCGATCCTGGCGCTCGCGCTGACTCGACGTTACGGCCGTCGCACGGTGGTTCGGGGGCAAGCATGAGGCCGCAGAACTTCCTTTCGCACCCGCTATTTCTCGGCAACCTGGCATTGCTCCTGCTGAACGATCACGTGCTCAAAGGCGCGGGCGTCCTGCCCAACGCGGTGACGGGTAAGCTCTCCGACGTTGCCGGCATGTTCGTGGCGCCGGTGCTGCTCGCGCTGCTATGCCGCGTGCGATCGAAGAGCGGCGTGATCGCGGCTCACGTGGCGGTCGGAGTCGTTTTCTCGTGCCTCGAGCTTTGGCCTAGCGCGAGCACCTTCGCGAGCGAGCTCGCAGGCTTCGTCGGCTGGCGCTGGGTCGCGACGGCCGACTGGACCGACGTGCTGACGACGCTGACGCTGGTCCCGGCTTGCTGGCTCGTGCTGCGTGAAGCCGCGCGGCCGAGCGATGTCGGCGCACGCGCAATCTTCAACCAACGCAGCGTTGGCTTCGCGGCCAGCCTCGCCTGCGCGGCCAGCACCGGGACGCCCGAGTGGTCGCCCACCGACGATAACGATCTCGACGGCTTTCTTGGCGATGTCGATTGCAACGACTTCGACGCGCTGGTCAATCCGGGCGCTGGTAACTGCCCTGGCGAAGGTGTTGAGGCATGCTCCGATGGCGTCGACAACAACGGCGACGGTGCGATCGATTGCGCCGATCCCGATTGCAGCTTCGCTTGCGAAGATACCTTTGCCGCCTGCGGCATCGCCCAGCCCTTGCTTGAAACGGAGGGAGTGCTGATCGGTTCGACCTTGCAAAACGCGACGTGGGCGCTCGAGGGGACCTGCGGTGGAGCCGACTCGCCGGAGATGGTGATCTCGCTCTCGGTGCTCGAGCCAACCCTGCTCACCGTCGAGCCGCCGGAGGGCCACGTGGTCTACCTGCGACAAGATTGCACGAGCGGCGCGAGCGAACTTCGCTGTGTCTCGTCGGAGGAGGACTTTGCAGAAGGCGCTCCGGTTTTGCAATACGAGCTCACGCCCTCACTCAACTACACGTTGGTGTTCGACGCGATCGATGGCTTCGACGCCGCCGACTTCGAGGCGCCGTTCGAACTCGAGACCCTTTACGTGTGCGGAGATGGCTTCCTCGATCCAAACGAAGAGTGCGACGACGGAAACTTCGAGGACGGTGACTACTGCAGCTCACTTTGCACGATCACCGAGCCGTCGTGCTTCAGCATTCCGGAGCTGCCGCTCGGCAAAGGCGAGACGCCGTTCCTCGCGGGCACGGTGGAGCTTGGTAGCAGCTGCAATGCGAACGGGCTCGGCGACCCCGAACGAGCCTTCTGGTTCACTGCCCCCGCCGCCGGCACGCTCTCCGTCAGCGTCAACTCGGACGCGACCAACCTTTGGCTGTCGACCCGACTGGACGTCGGCGAGATCGGTTGCCCCAGCAGCGAGTTCAGCTGCATTCAGCAAGGCATTATCGGCTCTTCGGTCTCCGAGCTGATTCCGCTCGAGGCCGAGCAGCGCGTGCTGGTGATGATCGAAGGCTACGGACCGCTGCTGACGCCGGAGAGCACCCTGCAGCTGGACGTGACATTTAACGAGAATCCCCCGTGAATATCGATGACGCGTGCGAGCGGCCCCCATATTCTGCGCGGCCATGCCTTCGCACGTAGCGTTCGCTGACGCCTTCAACCTCGCCCACTACTACCTCTTCGACCGCCTCAACGAAGGGCTCGCCGACAAGCCGGCGGTGCTGTTCGGTGAGCGGTCGTACAGCTACGGGGAGACGGCCGAGCGCGCCACCGCCTTTCAGCGCTTCTTGTCGCTGAAAGGCGTGCGCCGTGAAGAACGTGTCCTCATCATCCTGCACGACACGCCTGCGCATGTTTGGTCCTTCTTCGGCACGTTGCTGCACGGCGCGGTCGTCACCATGGGCAACCCCGAGGCCCCCACGCAGGACCTCGCGTACTTGGTCGAATACACTCGCGCCACCGTCGTCATCACCATCGAGCGCGTGGCGGAGGCGCTCAAGGCCGAGCTCGGGTCGAAGCAGCTCAAGGCGGTGATCGTCGCGCGCGAAGTGGCGACCGGGGAAGACGTGCTCGACGAGCCGAGCGCCCTGCCGGAACTCGCGCTGGCTACGAGCCTGCCCAAGGCGCTGGAGGCTGGCGCAGCGGCCTCGAAGGACGATGAACACGCTCCGGTTCCGACCCATCGCGATGACATTGCGATTTGGCTCTTCACCTCCGGTTCAACCGGCAAAAGCAAAGCCAACCTCCACGCGCACGGTGACTTCGCCTTCAACACCGAGGTCTACGCCAAAGGCACCGTGGGCTATCGGCGCGACGACATCACGGTCAGCGTGCCCCGCCTCTTTTTCGGCTACGCCACCGGCACCAACCTGATGTTCCCGTTCGCCGTCGGTGCCACCACCGGCCTGTTCGCCGAGCGGCCTACGCCCGAGTCGCTGGTGCGTGCGATCGAGCGACATCGCGCGACGGTGGTCACCAACGTTCCGACGATGATGAGCAAGCTGCTCGACTTCGACGCGGCGAGGCAGGCGGACAGCGGCGCAGGTCTCGATCTCTCCAGTGTGCGCTTTCACCTCTCCGCCGGAGAGGCGCTCCCCGAACCGCTCTTGCGCCGCTTCACCGAGCGCTTCGGCGCCGAGGTTTACGACGGGATCGGCAGCGCCGAGATGTTTCACATCTATTGCTCCAACCGCCCCGGGGACGTGCGCCCCGGAACGCTCGGTCGCGTGGTGGAGGGCTACGAGCTCGCGATCCTGCCGGAAGAAGCCACAGCGCCCGGAGCGACCCCGGTCCCAACCGGCGAAGTCGGGGTGATGTGGGTCAAAGGGCCGTCGGCCTCGATGGGCTACTTCCAAGACCGCGAAAAGAGCTTCAAAACCTTCTTCGGCCCGTGGTGCCGGACCGGCGATCTATTCCGGCTCGATCACGAGGGCTACCTCACCTTCGTTGGGCGCTCCGACGACCTGCTCAAAGTGAGCGGTGTCTGGGTCGCGCCGCTCGAGGTGGAGGACTGCCTCTTGCGGCACCCGGCTGTAGCGATGGCGGCGGTGATCGGTCGCGAGGAGGAGGGGCTGGTCAAGGTGAAGGCGTTCATCGTGCTGCGGGACGAGCATCGGGCTTCGGCGGTGGGTACGCAGGCCAGCGCCCTCGCCGATCAGCTGCGCAACTTCGTCAAAGAGCGGCTCAGCAAACACAAGTATCCGCGCTGGATCGTGTTCGCCGACGACCTGCCGAAGAACGACCGCGGCAAGGTGGATCGGCGCGCGCTTCGCGAGCTGGACGTACTTCCGAATGCAGCGTTGGGGCACTGAGATGGAACACAGAAACCAACGCCTTGCAGAGCTCACCTCCAAAGAGTTTGGTGCGCTGCTCGAGAAAGAGCGGACGCTGGTCGTGCTGCTCGCGGTCGGCTCGGTTGAGCCGCACGGTCCGCACCTTCCGCTCGCGACCGATACCATCATCAGCGAGGCCGCCATGGTGCGCGCCCAGGCCCGCCTACGTGGTCCCAAGCTCGACGTGCTGCTGGCGCCGCCGATCGCGTACGGCGTGACCGAGTTCGCGCGAGGTTTCCCGGGGACGGTGGGCATTCGGCCCGGGACGCTCACAACCCTGCTGGAGGACGTGGTTGGCAGCCTGCTTTCGGCAGGAGCCAGTCACGTGTGCATCGTGAACAACCACCTCGAGCCGGAGCACGACAAGGCGGTGCGCGCAGTGGTGCCGCTGTTCAATGACGGTCGCGTCGCCGTCGCCTGCCCGCTCACGCGACGGCATGCGCGCACGCTCTCGGCCGAGTTCAAATCGGGCGCTTGTCACGCGGGCAGCTACGAGACGTCGATCGTGATGGCGGCAGAGCCTGGGTTGGTTCGCGACGATAAACGGTTGAAGCTAGCCGAGGTGCCGGTCTCGCTCTCGGAAGGCATCGGGCGCGGGGAGAGCACCTTCATCGAGATGGGCATGAAGGACGCCTACGCAGGCGCGCCAGCGGCGGCGACGGCCGAGCACGGCGACGAGCAGCTCGAGCTGCTGGCCAGCATGATCGAGATCGAGGTCCGTGAAGGGCTGGCCAAGGTGGCGGTGCAGGCGCGCTAGCTCTCGACCACAGCGTCTGAAGCGAGCAGGGCTTCATCGATCGTTTGCCAAAGGCTGGTGGCCGCTTGAGCCAGCTCGGGTCGCGCGCCGAACCCCGTCAACAGCGCCGTGAAGGTCGTGGCGAGCAGCGCCTTGGCCGAGTACTCCGGCGCCGAGAAGCGATCCCGCGTGCGGAACTGGTTCATGCCGAACATCGCCCCCCACAAAACAAAGGCGCGTTGCGCTGGATCAGCAGGCTGAAACACGCCCAACTTTTCGAGCTGGCTAAGCGAGCTAATGACCCGCATGAGCAGCGGCCCGACGGCGCGATCGAGTTCTTTCGCGCCGTCGAGCGAGAGCACCGGCGAGACGTCGGCGTGCACGGCATTGAGCAGCGCATGATGCTCGAAGTTGCGTTCGCCCAAACGGGTGTAAACCGTGAGCAAGACGAGCAGCTCGGCCAGGCTGCAGACCAGCGGCCAGTCCTTGGCGTTGGCTTTACCCGGTTGCGCGTTTACCTGGGCGACCACCACGCGCGAACGCTCGAGATCCTCGAGCTGGCGTTGATCGAGCTGGGCGAGGATGGCCGAAGCGACAGCCTGAATCATCGCCTCTTTGCTCGGATAATAGCGGTAAAGGCCGCCAACCGAGGCCTCCACGTCTTTGGCGACGCGCTGGATGGTCAACGCCGAAAGCCCCTCCTGGGCGACAATCTTGAGCGCAGCCCGTTGCACGTCCTCGCGCCGCGATGCCCTTCGTTGCTCTCGTTTCATACGCTCGGCCCGCTCATCGAAGTGCAGTGCAGCCTTTGCATCAAGGCGAGTTTGACACCACTTCGGCCTGCGTTGGAACTACCAAAGCGCGCGACCAGCGCAGCTCGAGCACGTGCGTGAGGGCGGCGCCGAAAAAGAAGACGTGTGCCGAATAGTAGGTCCAAAGCAGCAGTAGGACGACGCTGGTGGCCGCTCCGAACACACTTTCAACGGCCTTATGCGCGATGTAGCCGCCTACGAGCGCGGCTCCAAAGGTGAACAGCACAGCCGTCACGACCCCGCCGACGGCCGCAACGCGAAGCCGGATTTTTGTGCTGGGGACCACGCGAAACATCACCGCGAAGAGCAGACCGGTGGCAACGAAGGACACGGCGTACTCAAGCCAACGGTGGATCGGCGTGACACCGAAGGCTGCCTCGAATTCGCGCAGTGTCTCCAGCACCGTGTGGCCGAAGACCAAGCAGACCAGCATGATGCCCACGAACACCACCAGCAGAAAGGAGAACAGCCGCCGCACCAGGAAGGTCTTGGCGCGGTCGCGAAAGGTCGAGTTCGCCATCGGGTCGATCGACCACAAAAGGTCGAACGCTCGGTTGAGGGTCGAGAACAACCGGGTCGAGCCGTACACGAGGATGACGAAGCCGAGCACGCTGGCCTCGGTGTCGCGCGAGCTCGTCCTACCGAGCCACTCAGCGATATTCTGAGCCCCGACCTCACCGACCCAGTGAGCCAGATGCGAATAGAGCGTGCGCCGCGCCGCGGCTTCACCGGTGATCAGCGCCGCCACCTTCAGCGACAAAACCAAAAGCGGCACCACCGAGAGGATGGCGCTGAAGGCGAGCGCGCCAGAGAGCACGCGGCCACCCCGGACCGAGAAGATCCGGAAGGCCTCTTGAACGACGAGGCGTACTTCAGCGAAGACTTCGCGCACGCGACGCGCATCATGGCACGCTCGAGTGCATCGCGATCGTCCTTTACAGCGTAGCCAAAGACCTTTTGCGCGCCGAGATTCCCATGGAATGGCTGGCCATCTCAGTGTCTGCTGCAGGCTGACGCATGTATCAAGGCCACCCATTCCGCAGCGGCGTCCGCACGATCCTCGAGTCCAGCCCGCCGCCATCGCTGCGAGCCCCGGTCGTCGGAGTGAAGCTCACGCCCGATCCCCTGCATCACCGCGCGCGCCCCAAGCTGCCGGAGCTCGAATCTCTGCTCGCCTCCGTGAACCCAAGCACCGTCCGCTTGGTCGAGATCGATCCAGCCTCGCAGCTCGACCGCGTCCCGCGCGCAGTGGCGAACTTCAGCGGACTCGCGTTCGCGCACGTCTCCGGCCGTAGGCTTCGTGACTATGAGGCGCTCAGCGGGCTGCGTGAGATCAAGAGCCTCTTCGTGATCGGATACCGCGAGCCGACGCTCTGGCCGATGACAGTCCGCGCGCTCGAGAGCTTTCGCACAATCGGCGACAGCCTCGCGTCGTGCTCGCTCTCCTCCCAGCGCTTGTGGTTTCAGCGGTCGAAGCTGCGGCGCTTCGATGGAGGAGCCGTCGAAGAGCTCCGCCTGGAGAACTGTCGCTCGCTCGACCATAGCTCGATTCCAACGCTCGTGGGTCTCCGGCATCTGCTGCTCATGGGTCAGCCCTTTTCGAGCCTGGACTTCCTCGCCGCGTGTCCAGCGCTTCGGGAACTGGAGATCTACTCGCCGCCGAAAGAAGCGGACCTCGGGGAGCTCAAACGGACAAAGACGATCGAACGCGTGACCCTCTCGACACACGACAGGCTCGTCGAGGAAATTGGCCGGGCGAACCCTCGCCTCGCGATCTCGAGCGGCTCGGTCTGCTTCGTCGGGGGCAAGCCCGCCCGACACTTCGGCGACTTCTATCCCGACAAGTTGCCATCGGCTTCCCGGTAACCAACTACGTCAACGTCGTGTCCACCCCCGATCGCCTTGCTCGAGCATCCGTTCAAGGATGCGTGTAAACGACGGTTCCGCGCTTGAGTGAAAGCGCGCCGTGCCAACCCTTGGGGACGTCGGGCGTGGTGAATTGGAAGAGCCAGGCGGCGTCGGTGGGCGCCAAGTTCACGCAGCCGTGGCTGCGCGGGGTGCCGAAGTCGTCGTGCCAATAGGCTGCGTGGAGCGCATAGCCCTCGTTGAAGTATTGGACGAATGGCACGTCGCGCAGATCGAACTCATCGCCGGTCTCATCGCCGTCCATGGTGGTGGTGATGTGCTTTGTGTGAATCAGGAAGGCGCCTTGCACCGTAGCGTGGGTGGTCTTGGGATCACCGAGGCCGCCGGCTCCGGTCGAGACCAAGGTCACGTAGATCGGCTTCTGGCCCTCGTAGGCGACCAGCGATTGCTCGAGGATGGATACGTCGAGCCAACGTTTGCCTTCGCGCGCCCAGACCGGCGCCCGCGTCATCGCGCCCACGACTCGCAGATCTTGCTCGCGCACCCAGCTGCCGTCTTTGGCCTCGCGATAACCACCCTCTCGGCGATCGGTGAGGGCGATCGCCTCGCGGTAGCTGGTCGCGGTGGACTCGGTCATACGACCGCGCTCGTCGCGGGAGTAGCGGTGCGCCTTCTTCTTCATCACGAAGCCGACGGGCAGCGTGGTTTGCTCGTCGAGCGCCAGACCGTGGAAGGTCGACGGTTGAATCCAACGTGTGCGATCGAGCGGGATCAGCCGCAGTTCGGTGGTAACGCCGAACTGGCGCCCCTCGTCCTCGAACTGCCCAACCAGCGCGAAGCCCGAGCGCACGCCGGCTCGCCCCAACACCAATGCGTCGGTCGCCGGCTCATCGTTGAAGCGCGGCAGCGAGCGCCCATACAAAAGGGCGTCGTGCATCGGGCCTGGCTCCGGCGGCGCAACGAAGGAGGGATCGCGCGCGAGCGACTTCACCTTCTTGAGGTGGTGAGAAAGATCGGGCTCTTCGCGTGCCTGCTCCTCACGCGTCGGTACGCGGCTATACATCGGTGGCCCGGGAATCCGGCCCATCACGTAGTCGTACGGGATGCCGTCGAGCTTGGGGCGCACATCGAGCGCCTCCACCACCGGATGGTAAGGATTGAGGCTCGCCGTTCGCCCTAAACAGACGAAGCCGGTGCCCGCCCCTTTGGGCTCTTCTTCTTTGTCCGCAGCGCCAACGCGATACCAACCACCTTTACAGCCGGCCGTTCCCACCGGCTCGACCGAACGCGGCACCACGGCTCCGCCGCGCAGATAGCCGATGCGTCGCGCTCGCGGTTTGGGCTCAGCGTAGATCCAGGTTTCGTGGGCGATGCTCGCGAGCCGCGGGCGCTCTCTAGCCACGTTGGCGCGCTCATCGGAAAGACGAGCCTCCGCTCCTTCTTCCTCCGCATCCTCGTCGACGGCGCCGTTGGAGGAGGAGCCGCGCACGAGCGACTCTTCGGCTGCGGCTGGTTCCACCGCGGCAACGTTGGCGGCCTCCCCCGGAGCCAATTCCGTCGGCTCCTCCGGCTCCTCGACCACGAGTTGCGCCTCGAGCTCGCGCAGGATGGCCTCGCGCAGGCCGGGACTTTCGCGAAGGATGATGGGCGCGAGCCGTTTGCTCTCGAGCAGAGATCCAAACTTCGACTTCTCGCAGCTCGTCGATAGGAGCCCAAGAACACCGAGACCGAGCGCAAAGGCACCGCGCATGGAAGGGCCGTTAGCATCGACAAAGCGGCTGGGCCAAGCTTTGGCCCCTGCGCGCTTATTGAAGTTGGAGGCGCTCGGCCTCCTTCGTAAACTCGGGCGATGACGGAGCGAACGCCTGAGGCGCTACCCATTGCACTGGTTGGTCTCGATGGTCACGTCGTCGGTCTCGATCGACGCACCGGCCAGATCCTCTGGAAAAACGGCCTCATTGGTGGCCTGGACAAGGAGGTCGAGCTCGCCTGTTACGGCAACTATGTCTTCGCGTCGGCCTCCGGGCCCAAGCTCTTTGCGCTCGACTACTTCACCGGCGAACAGATTTGGGCGGTGCCCACCTCGGGCTCCGGTCGAGCCGCCTTGGTGGTCGAGCCCGACATGGTGATGTGCGCGAAAGAAGGCGCGATCGACTGTTACAACTTCGCGGGGCAACGGCTGTGGAGCCAAGCCCTGCGCGGGCTCGGTACCGGCAAGATCGCGATGGGCTTCCCCGGGAACCTGCGCCAAGCCGACGAAGGGAGCTAGAGCGGCCGCGCGCGCAACTTGGCGCGGTAGGGCTCCTGATACTTGTTGTGGCAGCCAGCACAGGCTGCACGCGCATCGACAATATCTTCGGCATCGGCAGCGGCCAGACCTGCTTGCACGAAGCCGGACCAGGAGGAGAACTCACCGCCTGGAGCGAAGCCGCCGATGCGAGTGAACGCCTTGCGTAGCTTGCCGAAGTCTTGTGCGTCGAGCGCGGGGCTCGCGACGCCGCGCATGAAGTCACGCAGCGGAAAGCTCTGCGGCTTCGCCGGCTCGGCCGTCGGCTCGGCGACGACCTCGTGGGCGTTTGGAGCCTTGCTTGCGTCATCCGCTCCAAGCTCGCCACCCAGCGCACCGAACCAAACGGCGATCGAAGCCACCTCAGCCTCCTCTAGCTGAATTCCGAGTTGGTGTTTGCCCATCTTGCGGATGGCATCCTCGATGGTCGGACTCGAGCCATCGTGAAAGTACGGCGCCGTAGCAAGCACGTTACGCAGCGTCGGCACCTTGAAGACCATGCGGTCAGCCTCTTGTTTGCTCACGCCGAAGCGCCCTTGATCCTCCTGATTGGGCCAGGGCTCGACCACACCAACGCGCTCGAAGGTGCTGCCGCCGAGCAGGCTTCCGGTGTGACAGACCATGCAACCGACGTCCAAGAAGGTCTTTAGACCTTTGCGCTCCTCCGCGCTGAGCGCCTCCTCGTCCCCCTCGAGGAAATCGTCCCAACGGCCGCGCGTCGAAAGCGTTCTCTCAAAGGCCGCGATGGCTTGGGTTGCGTTCGCGAAGGTGATCGGCTCGGCCGCGCGCGGAAAGGCCGCAACGAAGGGCGCACGATAGGAGGCATCGGCGCGCAGGACGCGCTCGACCGCCTCTTCGTTCGGCATCGCCATCTCGATCGGGTTGAGGATCGGCCCGCCCGCCTGCTCTTCGACGCTGGCCGCCCGGCCATCCCAGAATTGACGGAAGTTGCCGGCCGCGTTGAGCACGGTGGGAGAATTGCGACCACCACGCTGACCGCCGACGCCCAGGCTGGTGGGCTGGCCATCGGTACCGCCACGCGCGAGGTCGTGACAACTTGCGCAGGCGACGGTGCCGTCGGCCGAGAGCTGCTTGTCGTGATAGAGCCGTTTGCCGAGATCGACCAGCGGCTTGCTCAGCTCCAAGCCGGCCTTGCGAAAGCTCGCTGGTAAGGGGCGGAAGCGCGCCAACATGCGCGGGTTGATCGAAGCCGCCGCCGTACCTCCCTCCTTCACGGTGGTCCCGTCGTGCGAGGGACTCCAATCGAAGAGGTCGGTCTCACTCTCGGTGATGCAGGCCGATCCCACGGCGAGTGAGATCGCAGTCAGAAGCCACTCAGTGCGCATAGTGATCTCGCGGCGGGGGACGGGTGGTGATTCGGTCTTGGAGGTCTGCAAACTCGGGCGCAAAACTGAAGCGGAAGGCGGTGCCTCGGCCGGGCTCGGATTCGAGCGTGATCGAGCCACCGAGCGACTCGACGGCGGCTTTGACGGCGCCCATCCCCTCCCCGCGGCCACTCATCGAGTCGGCGCTCTCCCGCGTGCTCACACCGTCGGCGAACAGCGCCATCACCAGCTCCTTCTGCGAATGAGCCGACATTCCGCGCTGCGTGGCGACCTCGCGCAGACGCTCCCAGTCGATGCCGCGCCCATCATCGATGGCCTCGACCACCAAGGCCTCGGCGCTCAGCTTGGTCCGAAGGCGCAGACTGGGTGCGGGCGGTTTCCCGGACGCCAGACGCTCGTCGGCTGGCTCGAAGGCATGACTGAAGGCGTTGCGGACCACATGCGGGAAGGACGTCCAAAAGGGCTTCAGCGCGTCGCTATCGAGCTTGAGACCACCGTCATCGACCACGATGTCGACGTCGCCAGCGCCGGTCCGTACGGCCAACGCCCGCGCTTGCTCGGCGATGCGCCCGAGCCGACGGGAGGACGGCTCGCGCTCAAACAGCCGGATCCGACGTTGCAAACGCTCGCGAGACTCGCCCGCGTCGATCGCAAAGGCCAGGCGACGTAGCTCGCGACGATCCACCTCCAGCTTCTGCTCGGAGCCGCGCCCCATCACCGAGAGCACCTTATGGATGGTCGCCCACGCAGCCGAGAGCTGCTCCTTGTGCGCAAGGTTCAACATCTCACCGCTCTCCGCGAGGTAGCTCTCGAGTTCGTGGCAAACCGAGACCACCCGCTCCAAACCGAACATCCCTGCGCTGCCCTTGAGGGTATGCAAGTCGCGCTTGAGCTTCGGATCTACGAAGGCGGCCGCGTTGATGCTTTCGATCAGGCGTCCAGCCTCGTTGACGAACTCGAGGAAGCCTTCGCGATCGTTCGACAGATGATGCAGCGCCGAGGCTAGCTCACGCGACGCCATCTCGGCCGACGAACGCGCGTACTCATCGGACGCGTCTTCCACCACCAGCAACATGCGCCCGAGCTCGTCGTTCTCGATCGGGACCAGCGTGGTCCGCAGCACCTTCTCGCCGAGATGCAGCGTGCGCGGGAACTGCTCGAGACAGACCTCGAGCGGCATGAAGCCGTCTGCGATCTGCTCCCAACCGAGCTGGTAGTTGCCCGCCACGGTTTCAGCGCTGGGCGCGAGATACTCCCAGAACGGCTGGCCCACCTTCAGCTCGCCAAACCACTGCACCACGGCGCGTGAGTGCTCCGAACCGAGCGTACCATCGGGGTGCACGATCAATAGACCCTGGGACACATTGTCGAGCACCAGTTGGTTCTCGCGCTGTCGTTGCTCGAGCTTCTGGGTGCGCTCGCGCACGAGGCCGTCCAAGCGCTCGAGTTCAGTGCGGCTCTGCTCCTCACGCTCGGCGATCAGCGTGCGCAACTGCTGCAACATGCGCGCGAAGGCGTCGTGCAAACGACCCACCTCGTCGCGTTGCGAGTTTGCAGGCAGGTTGCGTTCGAGATCCCCCGCGGCTACCTCCTCGGCGACCCGCGTGAGCGCGCCAATCCGCGAAACCAGCGGCCGCGCGACCAACAGCGCGCCGAACAGACCCAGTAGCAGCGAGACCGCCAAAGCTCCTGCGGCGAGCTTCATCGTCTCACTGCGCGCAGCTAGCTGACGCTCGCGGCTGAGCTGGAACTGCAACCAGCCGCGAGCACCCTCGCGCGCCACGATCGGGACCACCACCGTAACCGAGCTGGCAGCGCGAACCACGCGCACCTTGTCCGGGTGATCCTTGGGCGCCTCGAAGGCAGCACCGAACGTATGTACGACGCGTCCGTCGGCGTGCGCGACGGTCGCCGCAACCACCTCGGTGTCGCGCGCCAGCCCGTCGACGATCTCTTTGGCTGTCGAGTGGTCGTCAAAAGCGATGGCTGGCTCGAGCTGGGTGGACGATTGGCGCGCGTACGCCACCGCCTTATCGACTTAAGCGGCGTCGATGCTGGCGAGTTGGCGTGGCAGCAGGATGGCGACGAGCACGCTCGCAACCACGAGCATCGAAAGAGCTACGACCCCGAGTAGCTTCGACAGGACGGACGATCGCATACGTTAGGTGACTTAATGTCACGGTGCACCGCACGCTAAAGGTCAGCCTTGCGCCGACGTACTCGCGAACAACTGCGCGACTGCGCCCGAAGCGGTGATCCGCCCCTCGAGCACCGCTGACTCCAGCTCTTGAATCGCAGCGCGATGGGCCGCCTCGAAACTCGCGCTCAGCTTTTCGAGCAAGAGCACGCGAAAGAAGTGACGCCGCTCGTCGCGCTGCTTGCGCAAAAGCTCCCCCGAGCTCGTCAGCAGCTCTTGATGCGAAACCACCGAGTCCCACGTCTCCGCTACGCCCTCGCCGAGCGCGGCGCTCGCGAGCAGCACCCGCGGCAGAAAGCCTGCGGCACGAGGTCCAAAAAGCTTGAGCGCACTTCGAAGGTCGGCGGCCGTATTGCGAGCCCGCACCACGTTGTCCCCGTCGGCCTTGTTGACCACGACCAGATCGCAGAGCTCCATGATGCCGCGCTTCATTCCCTGCAGCTCGTCACCGCTGCCCGGGAGCGCCATCAACAAGAAGGTATCGACCATGCTGGCGACGTCGGTCTCCGACTGGCCGACCCCCACCGTCTCCACGATGATCAGGTCGAACCCGAAGGCCTCGCAAACCAGCACCGCCTCGCGTGTGCGCGCCGCCACGCCGCCGAGATGCGCGCCGGCCGAGGAAGGCCGCACGAACGCCCGTGGCTCGACCGCGAGCCGCGCCATGCGCGTCTTGTCGCCCAAGATCGAGCCGCCGGTCTTCTGACTCGACGGATCGATGGCGAGCACTGCCACCGTCAAGCCGAGCGAAAGCACGTGACTACCGAGCGCCTCGATGAAGGTGCTCTTACCGACGCCCGGCGGGCCGGTGATGCCCAGCCGAATCGCGGGCCGTTCGCGTTTGGCGCGCAGCGCAAGCACCTGCTCGAGCACGATCTCAGCCGCTGCGCGATCATCGGTGCGCACGCTCTCGAGCAGCGTGATGATGCGCGACAAGGCCGAGCGCTCGCGCGCTGCAAGCCCACGCAGCGCCGCCTCGATCGAGAAGCGCGCCACCGGCTACTCCGCGAGTCGCTTGAGGATCACGCCGCAAAGACTCTCGGCCGCAAGCGGGATGTTGGTGCCCGGACCGAACACCAAACAGGCGCCGAGCGCATGCAAGGTGGGCACGTCATCGGGCGGAATCACGCCGCCGACCACCACCAAAATGTCGGCGCGCCCGAGCTCCGCGAGGGCCTTCACCAACGCTGGAACGAGCGTCAAATGCCCCGCCGCCAGCGAGCTCACCCCGACCACGTGCACGTCGTTGTCGATGGCTTGC
Organism: Polyangiaceae bacterium; assembly: GCA_044376115.1. GTDB lineage: Bacteria > Myxococcota_A > Polyangia > Polyangiales > Polyangiaceae > Xiheicaenibacterium. The sequence goes on from JBILLK010000004.1 coordinate 359,840, forward strand.
CGCGCAGCCTCCTCCGGCGTCGAGAACAACGGCCCGATGTCGACGTCAAAGCCGAGATCGGCGAAGGCCGTAGCCACGATCTTCTGACCGCGGTCATGACCGTCTTGCCCCATCTTGGCCAAGAGGATGCGCGGCGCTCGACCATCGGCTTCCCGTACGCGAGCCACGGCTTCACGCGCCCGTACGAGCTCCGGCTCTTCACCCATCGAGCGAGCGTACACGCCGCTCACTCCGCGCGGGGTGGCCGCGTAACGACCGAACACCTCCGCCAGCGCCTCGCTCATCTCGCCCACGGTCGCGCCGGCCCGCGCAGCCTCCACGCTTTTGGCCAGCAGGTTCTCGCTCGAACGGGCGGCCGCGGTCAGCGCCGCGAGCGCAGCAGCGACGGCTGCGCTGTCCCGCCGGGCCTTCAGCTTGGCCAACCGCTCGAGCTGCGTTGCCCGCACCCGCTCGGTCTCCACGCGCAGCACCGGCACCACGTCGGCGCGCTCCGGCTCGAAGCAATTGACCCCAACGATGCGACGCTTCTTGCCGTCGATCGCCGCTTGCGTGCGTGCCGACGCTTCTTCGATGCGCAGCTTGGGCACGCCGGCCTCGATCGCCTTGACCATGCCGCCGTGCGACTCGATCTCTTGGATGTGCGCCCGCGCTTGCGTGAGCAGCTCTTCGGTCAAACGCTCCACGAGCTGCGAGCCACCCCACGGATCGATCGGTCGCGTGGTACCGGCCTCATGAATCAGAAGCAGCTGCGTGTTGCGCGCGATACGAGCGGAGTAGTCGGTGGGCAGCGCCAGCGCTTCATCGAGCGAGTTGGTGTGAAGCGATTGGGTGTGCCCGGCCGTGGCCGCCAAGGCCTCCACCGCGGTGCGCACCACGTTGTTGTAAACGTCCTTCGCCGCCAGCGACCAGCCGGACGTCTGACAGTGGGTGCGCAACATCGAGCTCTTCGGATTCTTCGGCGAAAAGGCTGCCATTTGCTCGGCCCACAACACGCGCGCGGCGCGCAGCTTGGCCACCTCAGTGAAGTAGTCCATGCCCATCGCGAAGAAGAAGGAGAGCCGCGGCGCGAAGTGATCGACATCGAGCCCAGCGGCAACGCCGGTCTTCACGTACTCGAGGCCGTCCAAGATCGTGTAGGCCAGCTCCAGGTCCGCCGTCGCCCCGGCCTCTTGCATGTGATAGCCGGAGATCGAGATGCTGTTGAACTTGGGCATCTCCTTCGCCGTGTAGGCGAGGATATCGCCCACGATGCGCATCGAGGGCGCCGGCGGATAGATGTACGTATTGCGCACCATGAACTCTTTCAGGATGTCGTTCTGAATCGTTCCGGAGAGCGCACGCGCTGGTGTTCCCTGCTCTTCGGCGGCGACGACGAACAGCGCCATGATCGGCAAGACAGCGCCGTTCATCGTCATCGAGACGCTCATCTCGGAGAGCGGGATGCCCTCGAACAAGATGCGCATGTCCTCGATCGAGTCGATCGCCACGCCGGCCATGCCGACGTCGCCGGTCACCCGCGGATGGTCGGAGTCGTAGCCGCGGTGGGTCGCTAGATCGAAGGCGACGCTAAGGCCCTTCTGCCCGCCCGCGAGGTTCTTTCGGTAGAAGGCGTTGCTCTCTTCGGCGGTGGAGAAGCCCGCGTATTGCCGCACCGTCCACGGATTTTCGACGTACATGGTGGCATACGGTCCGCGTCGAAACGGCGCAAATCCAGGGAAGCCGGCGTCGAACGAGGAGCCCACTGGAGCGGGCGGCAGCGCGATCTCGTCGAAGCCGCGCGTTGCAAACTCTGAAGCCGCGCCGTCACTCAGCACCGCGCTGGCGGACTCTGCCGGCGTTGCTTCAGACGCAGCCGGGCTGCCCTCCCCTGCGCCCAAGGCGTTAAGCAAGGCGCCGACCAACGCAACAGCGTCGCTGGTCCCGAGATGGACGAAGTGGACCTGCTTCCCGAGCGCCGTAACGAGCGCTTGAACGTGCTCGTTGGGCTTGCCGGCGACCAGCACCTGCTTCGCATCGCCCAGCGCCGCCGCAGCGGCCTCGGCCGTGAGCGTCGCGTACGTCTCATCACTGCCGACGAGCACGGCCACGGCGGAGGGCGACTCTCCCAGCGTAAAGCCGAAGGACTCGAGGAAGCGTCGGATGAAGGTCTCGCGTGCGGCCAGCGGGCCGCGTTCACCGAGCACCGCCAGCCGAAGCACGCGGTCGCTCTCGAGCCCGAGCACCCGCGCTCGCATCGCCTCGAACGCCGAGGCCAGCTGCTGATCGAACTGCTCGCCAGCAAAACGAAGCTGAGCGCCCACTGCCGGGAGCTCGCCCGGGGCAACGAAGTCGTTGATACCGACAAGCACCGTCTTGCGCGCACGCACGCGGCTCGCAGCGCGCTCGGCGGTTTGGCGGAGTTCGCTCGCAAAGGCTTTACGCGCAGCGGCCGAACAAACACCGCCAGCGGCCTCCAAAGCCTGCATCCCTTCCCAACCGCGCCGCGCGATCTGGTTGGTGAGCGCCTCCAGCGCATATGCGCCAGCCGCTGGGTCATCCACCTGCATCAAATGCGCTTCATCTCGCAGCACGAGGCCGGTGTTACGCGCGAGCCGCAGCGGGTCTCCCGCCGCTTGACCACGGTGAGCGATGGCGTCGTGCGGGCGGGCGACGAGCACCTCCACTCCGGCGCAACAAAGCCCGAACGCCTCCACCGAGGTGCGGATCATGTTGGCGTCGAGATCGCTGCCCATGCGACGCGCGCTGGTGAAACCGATCCACAGCGGACGAGCTTGCGCCCCCGTGAGGCCGAAGGAGGCGGCGAGCTTGGCCACGCCCAACTTCAGCGCACGCACGAAGGCGATGCTGAGGCCCCAATCGGTGGAACCCTCGAGCACGACGCCGACGCGAGCGAGATCCTTGAGCTGGCCGGTCTGAAGCAGCGCCAGCAGGCTGCTGAGCGTCCAGGCGACGCCCTGGGAGAACGACCCGCCCGCGGCGATCACCCGCCCGGGCCAAAGCGCGACGTTGGGCAGCGGTGCTTCTCCAACCGACGGTGTCGCGAGGGCGCGGACTAGCCGCTCCTTCAGCGCACCGGCCTCACAGTGGGCCGCCTCCAGCTCGAGCACGTCAGCGAGCAGCCCGACGTTGAAGCCGCGCTCGCGCAGCGACGCAGCCAGCGCTTCACGCGCCTCGAGCTGCGCACCGGAGCTGGGTGCGAGCAACACCGGACACGGCGCTGCGAGCTGCGCCGCCGCACCCACCGACTCATCCAAATAGAGCAAATCCGCGCCGCCGCGCACGGCTGCGTCAGCCGCACCTAGCTCGTGCGCACGCAACCACTGCCCAACTAGCAACGGCCTTCGCTCGCTTACTTCCGGCGGCAAAAGCCCGCGCACTCGCTCGCCATCGGCAGCGCTGTACACAGGCTCGATGGGACCGTCGGCGTGCACCTTGTCGGTGAGCGCCTCAATCGGTCGACCTTTCAACGTGAGCGCTGCTGCCTGCTCCCACGCGCTGCGTGAAGCCAACGGAAACCCTGAGGTCATGCGCGACTGTTACCGCACTTCCCGCAGGGCGTGGAGTCTCACATGTTGCGTCGGTATTGGCCGCCAACCTGATACAGGCGGCTGGAGATTTGCCCGAGCGTGGCGACCTTGCTGACCTCCATCAACGCCTCGAACAAGTTGCCGTTCTCCATCGCCGTGCGCTCCAGCGCATCGAGCGCCGGCCCGGTGCGACCTTCATTGCGCTTACGGAAGGCGTCGCGAGCCTCGATCGCCATCTCGCGCTCCTCACGCGTCGAGCGGATGACCTCCTTGGGCAGGATCGTCGGTGAGCCCTCGGAGGAGAGGAAGGTGTTCACGCCGATGATCGGTAGCTCGCCGGTGTGCTTCTTGGTCTCGTACAAGAGCGACTCCTCTTGGATCTTGGTGCGCTGATACATGCGCTCCATCGCCCCGAGTACGCCGCCGCGCTCATTGATCGAGCGGAACTCGTGCAAGACGGCCTGCTCCACCAACTGCGTCAGCTCATCGATGATGAAGGAGCCCTGCAGTGGGTTCTCGTTGCGCGAGAGCCCGAGTTCCTCGTTGATCACCAGCTGAATCGCCAAGGCGCGACGCACGCTCTCCTCGGTCGGGGTGGTGATGGCCTCGTCGTAGGCGTTGGTGTGGAGCGAGTTGCAGTTGTCGTAGATGGCGTACAGCGCTTGCAACGTCGTGCGGATGTCGTTGAAGGCGATTTCCTGGGCGTGCAGGCTGCGACCGGAAGTTTGGATGTGGTACTTGAGCTTCTGCGAACGCTCGTTGGCGCCATATTTGTTGCGCATCGCCTTGGCCCACAAACGCCGGGCAACGCGGCCGATCACCGAGTACTCCGGGTCCAGCCCGTTGGAGAAGAAGAAGGAGAGGTTCGGCGCGAAGTCGTCGATGTTCATCCCGCGCGCGAGGTAGTACTCGACGTAGGTGAAGCCGTTGGCCAGCGTGAAGGCCAGCTGGGTGATCGGGTTCGCCCCGGCCTCGGCAATGTGATAGCCGCTGATCGACACCGAGTAGAAATTCCGCACCTGCTTGCGGATGAAGTAGTCCTGAATGTCGCCCATCATGCGCAGGGCAAATTCGGTGGAGAAGATGCAGGTGTTCTGCGCCTGATCTTCCTTCAGAATGTCGGCTTGGACGGTGCCACGCACGCGCGAGAGCGTGTCCTTCTTGATCGCTTCGTATTCGTCGCGGGTGAGTACGTCCTCTCCCGAGACGCCGAGCAGCAAGAGCCCGAGACCGTCATTGCCCTCCGGGAGGGAGCCGCGATAACGCGGACGCTCGAGCCCGCGATCGCGGTAGTGCGTCTCGATCGTGTCGGTCACCTGAGCGACGCGGCCTTGAGCGCGAATGTGCTTTTCGCACGCTTGATCGATGGCGGCGTTCATGAAGAAGGCCAACAACATCGGCGCCGGGCCGTTGATGGTCATCGACACGCTGGTCGAAGGATCGGCCAAATCGAAGCCCGAATAGAGCTTCTTGGCGTCGTCGACGTTGGCGATCGAAACGCCGCTGTTACCGATCTTGCCGAAGATGTCAGGCCGGTGATCCGGATCTTCACCGTAGAGCGTCACCGAGTCGAAGGCGGTGGAGAGCCGCTTGGCGGCCATCCCGCGCGAGACGTAGTGGAAGCGCTTGTTGGTGCGCTCGGCTCCGCCCTCCCCTGCGAACATGCGCGCCGGATCCTCGCCGTCACGCTTGAGCGGAAACACGCCCGCGGCGAACGGGAACGAGCCGGGCACGTTCTCGGTCATCAGCCACTCGAGCAAATCGCCCCAATCGGTGAAGGAAGGCAAAGCGACCTTGCGCACCTTGGTGCCGGATAGCGAGCTCCAGGTGAGCGGCAGCTCGATCGTCCGGCCGCGTACGTCGTAGCGGAAGACGTCGCCCGAAAGCCGCGCGCGCTCCTCTGGAAAACGACGCAGTAGCTTCTTGGCCTCGGTGGTCATCGCGTCCACCTCACGGTGATAACGCTCCACGAGCTCACGCACCGAGGGGCTGTCCCCCGGAAGATCCAGCACCTCGGGGATCAGCACGCTGGCGTCTTCCTTCACCCCGCGTAGCAAGTTGATGGTGCCGTACAAGCGATAGGCCGCACGCGCATGCGCCGCGTCGGTCTTCACGCCCTTGTCATAGCGATCCGACGTCTCGGCGATCTCGGCCAAGTAGCGCACGCGATCCGCGGGCAAAACCGAGAGCGTGCGTTCGCGTTGGGTGTCGAGCGCGAGGCTTGATTCGAACGGCCCACCCGCTTTCCGCAGCCGATCGCAGATCGCGAGGTAGAGCGAGTTCATGCCGGCGTCGTTGAACTGCGAGGCGATGGTGCCGAACACCGGCACCTGGTCATCGGGAAGCGTGAAGGCCTCACGGCTGCGCTTCCACTGCTTCTTTACGTCGCGCAATGCATCCAGGCTGCCGCGCTTCTCGAACTTGTTGATGGCGACCAAGTGCGCGTAGTCCAGCATGTCGATCTTCTCGAGCTGGGTGGCAGCGCCGTATTCGCTGGTCATCACGTACAACGAGACATCGCAGTGCTCGACGATCTCAGTGTCGCTCTGACCGATGCCGCTGGTCTCGACGATCACCAGGTCGAAGCCGGCCGCCTTGCAGATGGCCACTGCGTCTTTGGCGTGACGACTCATCGCCACGTTCTCACGGCGGGTGGCGAGCGAACGCATGTACACGCGCGCGTTGTCGATCGCGTTCATGCGGATGCGGTCCCCCAAGAGGCCGCCGCCCGACTTCTTCTTGGTTGGATCGATCGACACGATGGCCACGCGCTTGTCCGAAAAATCACGCAAGAAGCGCAGCACCAGCTCGTCGATCAGGGAGCTCTTGCCCGAGCCGCCGGTGCCGGTCACGCCCAACACCGGCACCACTTTGTCCCCCTTGGGCAGCAGCGCGGCCAGCGTCTCCCCGACCTGCGGGACGTTCTCGACCAAGGAGATCAAACGGCCGATCGCCCGGTGTTTGCTGCTCGCGTTAGCGTTCGCCAGATCGGCGATCTCGCTGCTGACCGTCTTGACCGTCGGGAAGTCACAGCGCTCGAGCAAGTCGCGGATCATGCCCACGAGGCCCATGCTGCGGCCGTCATCCGGCGAGTAGATGCGCGTGATGCCGTAGGCGTGCAGCTCGGCGATTTCAGCGGGCAGGATGGTACCGCCGCCACCGCCGAACACCTTGATGTTGGCGCCGCGCTCCTTCAGCAAATCGTGGATGTACTTGAAGTACTCGACGTGGCCGCCCTGATAGCTGGTGACCGCGATGCCTTGGACGTCCTCCTCGATCGCGCACTCGACAATCTCTTGCGCCGAACGGTTGTGACCGAGGTGGATGACCTCGGCCCCGTTGGCCTGCAAGATGCGACGCATGATGTTGATCGCCGCGTCATGGCCATCAAAGAGCGAGGCTGCCGTGACGATACGAACTGCGTTCTTTAGGCGAAAGCTTTCCTCGGACATTCGCTCGCTGACTTAACACTTCCGGCTGCGGGTTCTAAGTCGAAAGGCGCGCCCGCAGCGCTATCCTCCGCGTCATGCCGGGAGCCAGCGACGATCGCCTGCAAGCACCGCAAAGAATCCTCGAATTACGCGAGATTCTGCGTCGTCACGACCACCTCTACCACACGCTGCACACGCCCGAGATCTCCGACGCGGCTTACGACGCACTGTTCCAAGAGCTCAAAGAGCTCGAGCAGCGCCACCCTGAGTTCGCAGCCGCCGACTCGCCGACCCAAACGGTTGGACCCGCGCCCGCCGCGGCCTTCTCAGCGGCGCGTCACGGCCAGCGGCTGCTCTCGCTCGACAATGTGTTCAGCGATGAGTCGTTGCTCGAGTGGTGGCAACGTTGTCAGCGCACGCTCGGAGAGGTTGGGAGCGAGCAACAACCACTGTTCGTGTGTGAGCCCAAGATCGACGGGCTTTCGATCGCGCTCGTGTATGAAAACGGTCGTTTGGTCCGGGGCGCGACGCGCGGAGACGGTGAGGTCGGTGAAGACGTCACGGCCAACGTGCTCACGCTAGCCGGCCTGCCCCACAGTCTGCGCGGAGAAGTGCCAGCGCGGCTCGAGGTTCGCGGCGAGGTGTTCCTGTTCAAGCGCGATTTCGGCGCCCTCAATGAGAGGCTCGCCGCCGAAGGCAAACCGCCGTTCGCCAACGCCCGCAACGCCGCCGCGGGAGCGCTGCGTCAGAAGGACGCCAACATCACCCGCGAGCGCTCGCTCGCGATCTACGTCCACGGCCTGGTCGCCGCCGACGGCCTAGAACCAGCCTCCTACAGCGAGGCGATCGCAAAGCTCGCTGACTTTGGCCTACCGATTCACCCGCTGGCTACGCCGTGCGCGGATCTCGAGGCGGTAAAAGCCTTCGTGGCCAAGCTACGCGCCGAGCGAGCCACCCTCGATCACGAGATCGACGGCGTGGTGGTCAAGCTGAACGCGGTCGCGCAGCAGGTGGAGCTGGGCGCGACCGCCAAGGCGCCGCGTTGGGCCGTCGCTTACAAATTACCGGCCGAACAGGCGCAAACCAAGCTACGCGATATCATGGTCAGCATCGGCCGCAGCGGCGTAGCCACGCCCTTCGCCGTATTCGAGCCGGTGTTCGTCGGAGGGGTCACGCTCTCGATCGCATCGGTGCACAACGAGTTCGAGGTGGCGCGCAAAGGGCTGATGCTCGGAGACACGGTGATCGTGCAACGCGCTGGCGACGTGATCCCCGAGGTGGTTGGGCCGGTGGTCGAGCTGCGCGACGGCAGCGAACGGCCCTTCGTGATGCCGTCGCATTGTCCTGTGTGCGGCACACAACTCGAGCAACAACCGGGCGAAGCGCAAAGGCGGTGCCCGGGCAGCGAGTGCCCGGCGCAAACGCTCGGTCGCATCGTGCACTTCTGCTCGCGCGGCGCGATGAACGTGGAGCACCTCGGCGATGTGCGCGCGCAACAGCTTTTCGACGCTGGGCTGATTCGAACCGCCGCCGACCTGTTCCATCTGCAGGCCGAGGACCTAGCCAAGCTCCCGTCGTTCAAGCAGAAGTCGATCAGCAACTTGCTCGGCGCCATCGAGACCGCTCGCTCGAGGCCGCTCGATCGGTTGCTAGTCGGGCTCGGCGTCCGCCACGTCGGGCCACAGGCCGCCCTCGCCCTAGCCGACGCCTTCGGCTCGTTGCCGGCCGTTGCGGCGGCGACGGTGGAGGCGCTGCTCGCCGTGGAGGGCCTTGGCCAGGTGATCGCCGAGAGCGTGCACAGCTTCTTTCAGCGCCCAAACACCGTGGAGCTCGTCGAGCGACTGCGCACAGGCGGCGTGCGGCTCGACGTAGTCAAAGAGCGAACCGTGGGCACGCTCAGCGGAAAGAGCTTCGTCATCACCGGCAGCCTCGCGGCGATGAGTCGGGAGCGCGCCCAAGCCGAGCTCGAAGCCCGCGGTGGCAAGGTCACGAGCAGCGTATCGAAGTCGACAAGCTTTCTGATCGTTGGCAGCGAACCTGGCACCAAGCTGGCGAAGGCCCAAAAGCTGGGCACACCAACGCTCGACGAAACGGGCTTTCTGGCGCTTCTCGGCTAGAGAGCGCCAGGCCTACCGCTCAAGAAGAAAATCTTTGGGCCGTGTCGATCCGCGGCCTCCTGCTTCGTCGCCCTGCCGAAACCAGGACTTGGGCACACTGGCCCTCAAGCAGGAAAGGTAATGACCACGCGTATGCCGTAACTCGAACAATCGCCCACTACTTTGACCCGGTCGAGCGCACCGGGCTCCGGACAGCTCTGGGCTGGCCGCGTTCTCAGCGGGGTTCCCACGCTATTTCTGCTCATGGACGGGGGCATGAAGCTGGTCAAGCCGGCGCCGGTCGTGGAAGCCACGGTGCAGCTTGGTTATCCCGAATCGAGCATTGTTGGCTTGGGTGTGGTCCTGCTCGTCAGCACCGTGCTGTACGTGATACCGCGCACCGCCTTGCTCGGTGGGCTGCTCCTCACCGGCTACCTCGGCGGCGCCGTTGCAACCCACGTTCGTGTTTCCGCCCCGCTTTTCAACGCGATCTTCCCGGCTCTCCTCGGCGCCCTGCTTTGGGGCGGCCTGTGGCTACGCGACAGTCGGGTGCGAGAGCTGTTACCGCTTCGAGCTACGAAAGAAGGAGTCGAGCAATGAGAGTCATGGTCATCGTCAAGGCGACGAAGAACTCTGAAGCGGGCGTGATGCCGAGCGAGGAACTGCTCACCGCGATGGGCAAGTACAACGAAGAGCTGGTCAAGGCGGGCGTGATGCTCGGCGGCGACGGCCTCCACCCGAGCGCCAAAGGCCAGCGTGTGTGCCTGCGCTCGCCGGGTTTGGAAGACGTTACCAGTCGCCTTGCTGTTGGAGCTGGGCTGTCAGGTGCAGGTCCGCAACAAGGAGGGGTCAACGCCGCTTCACTGCGCCGCAGACGGGAAGAACCTCGAGGCTGTGCGTACGCTGCTCGCGCACGGGGTCGAGTGCAATGCCCTCGACCAGAACCAACACACCCCGCTCGAATACGCGCTCTTGCGCGCCTCGAACGTCGACCTCCCAAGGCTTGCGCCGATCGCCGAGGCGCTGGTGCAAGCGGGAGCTACCGTCTCGAGCAAGGCGCAGGATTCAGTCCGCAGGCTCGCTACGACCTTCGACTTTCACCGCGCCAAGCTCGACGCTGAGTTGCTCAAGGCGGGCTCTTCAGCCCTCGACTCGTTGTGCGGGTTGCTCTCGGTCGAGAAGCCGGCGCCACGTCGGCTCCACGTCGGCAGCGAGGCCATCACGGTCAACGCCAGCACCTGGCAGAAGCAACACGCCGAGCTGTGGCAGCTGCTCGTCCCCTCGTCCGGCCCGGCGAAGACCGTCCAAGGCGAGGTCATTCGCATCAGCGGCCGGATCGGCGACGAGCTGCACCGCAACGGCGGTTGCAACTGGGACACACACTACGGCGCGATGGCCGAGGCGCTGCTCGGCCATGTGCAGACGCAGGCTGCGCTGACCGAGCAGGAGCTTCACGAGCTGCGCGCCGCGGTGAAGACGCTGCATCGTGAGGACGCAGCAAGCGCGACGACGGCGCGGCTTGCGGTGGCATGGGTGCTGAAGAACCCGACGCCTGTGACGCTGAGCAAACCCGCGTACAAACGCTGAGCGCCGTTCTCATTTCGGTAGCTCGTCGGAGGGGGCTGGGAGCGCTCCGGCCGCCTCGACCGACTCGCCTTCCGCAGCGCGAATTCGACTCGGACCGAACCACTCGTCGTAGGCCTCGGACCAACCGTCGTAGCTGCAAAGATGCAGCGACTCGAAGCGACCCTTCACCCGCGCCGGGTACCACTTCTTGGAGCTCGATTTGACCATCACCGCGGCGCCATCCTCGTATTGCGCTGGTCGGAAGGGGCGGGTTCGTTCAAGCGAGACCCATTCATCCGACTCGGTCTTGAGGTTGGCGGTGTAGTGGACCTTCAGCTCTGTGCCGCGGGCCTCGATCACCTCGGCAGCGTAGAAGCTCCCGCGTTCGGAGCTTCCCTTCGGCGGCGCCGGCCACTCCACCTCGAGCCGCTCACCAACCCGCGGGTGGCTTTTGCGGGCGGCCTTGGCCAAAGCAAAAGCCGGTGAAAGCCCCGGGCTGATCAAGGAGATGGAGCGCCCCTCGGCGATGAAGGCCATGTGACGGCTGGCGTAACGCGCGAGGTCGGAGAGCGAGACCGCGCCGTCGGCGTCTTCATCGACCACCGGGTTGCCGGAGAACGCCCGAATTAGTAAATCGACGAAGCGCCAGCCGCTCCAGGCCACCTGGTGTGCACCGGTCGAACTGACGGCGCCGTACGCAAAGCCCTGGCCGCTGCGCCGCTTCACACTTTGCTCCGCCTTCTCGACGAAGCCGCCGGAGTAGCAGGTGTCCGAAAACAGCAGCACGTTGGCGCCGCGAAAGCTGCTCTCCAGCGGCGCAAGAATCGTCTCCACCGGCAAGTGGCCGTCAAACGAGGAGAAGCCGTGCGCGTCGGTCTTGGCCTTGTAGGAGCCGTGCGAACCGACATAGATGAGCAGCGTCTCATCCGGCTTGGACTGAGCGAGCGCCGCTGCAAGCTGTGTTTGAATGGCCTCGCTCGTGGCCGCTTGGTCGGCGAGGTGAACCAGCTGCTCACGAGGGACACCGCGCGTACGCAAGAGCTCGACGAAGGCTGGATCATTGCGCTCGCTGATCGACCAGGTGGATTGGCCCTCCGGCTCGCCTTGGAAGCGCCCGAGACAAACCACGAAGGCGCGCGTTTTTTCGGGCAGCCAAACGCTGGCGGCTTGCTTCGCCGAGGATCGCTGGTTTTCCTCGTCGCGGTGGGGAGAGACCGCTGCTCCCGGACCAAGCGGGCTGGCTTTGCCTTCACAGCCGAATAGCGCTGCGCTCGTCGCTGACAAACCCAACGAAAGCGTGGCTCTGCGAGAGATAGTCACAGCTGTAGCGTCGTTCGCCTTGGTCCCCATCACAATAGCAGCGGGATTTCAGCGCAAGGCCGTTAGACTCACCAGCAACCTTTTCCCCTGGAGACCCTTCATGCGCTCGACTCAGCCCCGCTGGTCAACGATTGGCCTCGCCCTCCTGCTCGCAGCCTGCGGTTCCTCCGCAGCAAACGGCGGCGCACAAGCCAACGGCGAGGCGACCGAGAGCACCGAGCCGGCCTCCAACGCCAAACAGCGGGAGGCCAAGGTCCGCAAGGCGATCGAGTCCTTTCTAAACGCGCCGCAAAAGGGAGCTGACGCACGTGCCATCGTCAACTTCGTGGGCGAGAGTCCGGACGTGATGGTGGTGTATCGCGAGTCGTTGCTCTCGGCGGAGGGCTCTACGAAGGACATCGATCAGCTGATGCTCGCCGCCTTCGCCGCCGGCAACGTGCTTGCCCAGCTCGACGCCGGGCGGAAAGAGGACATGCCGGTCGCTGGGGTGCGAGCCCTGCTCACCGCCTACTCCAAGCTCAAGGCCCAAGACCCTGCGCTGAAGATCGCCAAGTTCGAGGAGTACGCGACGCATGAGGCCAAGGGCACGCTCGAGGCCCACGTCAAAGAGCTCGCGAAGTAAGAGGCTCACGGTTGAACTCGACCCCTGCCCCTTCGGCCGCCCTGCGCTTCTCCCTTCTTACGCTCACGGCGGCCTTCGCGCTGACCAGCTTCGCGTGCTTGCTCCTCGCAGTGGATGCAACGATCCGGCGCGTACCGCGGCTCGACCTGCTGCTCGCATTGTCAGACCCACCCGTCGTGGCCTCGACCGGCTTGGCCGCTTTGTGCGCCTGGCGCGCGAAGGGTGAGCACCGGCGCGCGGCCTTGCCGCTGACGATGGCGGCCGTCGCGTTGGCCCTGGTCGCGGTGGTGGTACTCGGCGATTTGGTGCTCTCCTATCGCGCCCCGCACTCGGCGTTGGTGCCGATCTGGTCGTCCAAGCCCGCAGGAATCTTGGCTGACGTGGGCACCTTGGTGGGCGTCGCTGGAGCCGCTTGGGGCGCGAGGCAACTGCTGCTTGTACAAGCGAAAGCGTGGCCTCCGGGCCTCACGCCGCTGCTGGTGATCGGGCTGCTAGCCCAACTCGCCTTTACCGTCTCCGGCTTGCTCGGCCGGCCGCCCTGGCCGCTGCGAGTCGGCCAAGCGTTGCTGTTTGCGGCAGGAGCCGTGAGCGCTGGGCTCGCAGCTGCGGCGCTGCGTCGAACCCCACGCTGACCCGCGGGTAGCCGGCGCAAAGTCTGCGGCGAGAAGGCAGAAGCTGCGTTCGCGCCCGCGCTGCGCAGCGAGAATGGCCCAGAGTGCTGCAGATCACCTGCAGGCACGGTTCGGCTCAGTTCCTGCTTAGCCACTCGCGGGGGTTACGAGGGTGGAAAGGCAAAAGCCTAGCGGCCAGCAGTTTGTCCAGCGTCCGGTCTGTGACGAGGCGTCGATCCTCGACAGCCTCGGCGCAGGCGTTCTTTCGATGCGCGCGGATGGGCTGATCCTGCGCGCGAACACGGGCGCAGAGCGCATCCTGCGGAGACCCGCCCGCGAGCTCGAAGGAAAGCTCGTCGATGCGGTGATCGCACCGCTTGCCGGTCTCGAGTCGGCGGCGCTCGAGCCGGTGACCGGGAGGCATGAGCTCGCGGTGCAACTCGGCGACGGCACGCTCGGCTCGATCGGCTACGGGCTGACGCACTTCATCGCGACCGACGGCAGCAAGCGTTTCGTCCTTCAGTTTCAGGATATCGCGCCGGTGCTCGAGCTCTACCGCCAGAAGGATCGGCTGCTGGCGATGGCGGCGCTCGGGGATGCGCTGCCGTCGGTCCTGCACGAGCTGCGCAACCCGCTGGCCGCCGTTACCGCGCGACTCGAGTTGATGGTGGAAGAATCGAGCGGCGAGCTGCAAACCGACTTGCATGCGGTGCTCGCCGAAGTGCGCCGCATGGGCCTCGGCCTCGACGGGGTGGGCGGCTTCGTCCGCTCGGCGCGGGCCTCGGGCAATACGGCCATCGACTTGGCGGTGGAAGAGGCCTGCCGCGTGCTTACGCCGGTCGCAGAGCGAGCCTCGGTGCGCCTGATCTCACGTGGTTCCTCCTTGCCGCTCTTGCCGATCGATCGCGGCGTGATCAGCGGATTGGTGTTCAACCTGGTCAAGAACTCGATCGACGCCTGCCGCAGCGGCGGGACGATCGAGGTCACCGCCTTGCTCGAGGACGGCGGCCAGGTGTTCGCGTTGCGCGTCGAGGACGACGGCTGCGGCATGAGCAAAGCGGTGCTCGCCCGCTGCACCGACCTGTTCTTCACCAACAAGGACAAAGGCTCGGGCATCGGCTTGGCGCTGTGCAAGCGCGTCGCTGATTCCTCGGGCGGCAGCCTCGAGATCCAGAGTGAGCCCCACAAGGGCACGGTCGTAACGGTTCGCGTTCCAGTTCCGCGGAAACGCCAAGCACAAGAAGGAAGCTACGCATGAGTCGAGTCGAGAATCTCAATCGCATCCTCCGGTCTCTTCAAAGCGCCTCCCCCGACATCGAGGCCAGCGCCTTGATCTCCGACGACGGCCTGATGATCGCTAGCGCGCTACCGCAACACGTCGACGAGACGCGCGTCGCCGGTATGAGCGCGACCCTCTCGAGCCTCGGCGCGCGCGCCGCTGCCGAGCTCGAGCGCGGCGAGGTAGAGGAGGTGCTCGTGCGCGGCAAAAGTGGCTACGCCGTGATGATCGCCTCCGGCTCCGGAACGCTGCTGCTCTGTCTCGCGAGCAAGCAAGCCAAGCTCGGTCTCGTCTTCTTGGATATGCGTCGCTCGGTCGAAGAAATCCGCAAGGTCCTCTAACCGCTCACCCACGAGAACTTCAATGCCCCCTACCATTCTCTTCGACAACGGAACGCACAAGAATGTCCTGCTCGAGGACGTCTCCTCGGGGTTGGCCGTGCAGGCCAACCAACACGTGATCGTCGACGGCGCCTCCGGGATGATCCTCGACCCGGGAGGGCACAAGGTCTACTCGAAGGTGTTGGCCGGCACGATGACCCAGCTTGGCCGCGCCAAGCTCGAGAAGATCTTCCTCTCCCATCAAGATCCCGACATCGTCGCGGCGACCAACGGCTGGCTGATGACCACCGACGCGATGGCGTACGTGTCCAAACTCTGGATCCGCTTCGTGCCGCACTTTGGCTTGGATCATCTGGTGCAAGATCGACTCTTGCCCATCCCCGACCAGGGCATGCGCCTGCCACTCGGCAACGCCGAGATGCTCCTCTTGCAAGCGCATTTCCTCCACTCGTGCGGCAACTTCCATCTCTATGACCCGGTCTCGAAGATCCTCTACAGCGGGGATCTCGGCGCCTCGATCGGCGGCGAGACGCTCGAGGTCGCAGACTTCGACGCGCACCTTCCCTCGATGGAAGGCTTCCACAAGCGCTACATGGCGGGCAGCCGAGCGCTGCGAGCGTGGGTCAAGATGGTGCGCAAGCTGGACGTCCAGATCATCGCTCCGCAACACGGCGCGCTGTTTCGCGGGCCGGCCATGGTCGAGCGCTTCCTCTCCTGGTGTGAGTCGCTGCAATGCGGAATGGACCTATTGGATGATGAACTCCAACTCCCCGCCTGAAGGTCGCTCGGCGGGCAGCCCGCACGTGGTGCTGATCGTCGAGGACGAACCGGTGCTGCGTGCGTCGATGGTGCGCGGACTCTCCAAGTTGCCTGGCATCGAGGTGCTCGACGCAGGCACGGTCAAGGACGCCAAGGTGCTGATGGCGGCCTACCCTCCGGCGCTGATCGTCTCCGACTTGGATCTACCGGATGGTTCCGGCGTGGAGATCGCCGCAGAGGTGGACCGCGCCGGTACGCGCGTGCCGGTGGTGTTCGTGACGGCGTACTTGAACCGCTACCGCGCGCGCTTGCCGGAGCGCGCGGGCATCGAGGTACACGAAAAGCCGATCGCGCTCGACCGGTTGCGACACATGGTGCTGACCAAGCTGGGAGCGATCGAGGCGGACGCCCAGCCGTTCAGCGTGATCGACTACGTGCAGCTCGCTGGCCTGGGCCGGCGCTCCGTCGTGCTCGACGTCCGCGGTCATGTGGCGGGCACTGGCCGAATCGTCGTGCGCCAAGGAGAGATTTGGTCGGCCTACGATGAGAAGGGCGAAGGGCTGGACGCCTTTCGCAGGCTGGCCTTCCTACGCAACGCGCACGTCTCCTGCAAAACCTTGGCGTCCTCCGATGAGAGCGAGCGCAACCTCGAGGGCAACTACGAGAACATCCTGCTCGAGATCGCCCAGCAGTTCGATGAATCGCGCCGCGATACGGCCTCTTGGCGGCCTTCTTCGCCCGCGGCCCCCGAGTTCGCGTTGCGCCCGCCGACCCACCAGCGCACGCACAGCGGGACCCAACTCCACGCCGCCGATCCACTCGAGACCGGTTGGGACGACGTGATCCCCGAGCCGCACAAGAGCGCAGTCCAACCTGCGGTGAAGAGCCTCAGCTTCGAGGAGCTTTACGACCTGGGCGTCGACGCTCTCTTGGCGAAAAAACACAGCGAAGCCTACCGCCACTTCGAGGCGGCGAGCCGCCTCAAGCCCGAAGATCCGAGCGTCGTAGCGAACCTGAAGCGACTGCGCGACATGGGGTACGCGGCATGAACCGCAGCACGCAGTTCGCGACCGTACCCGGCGAAGACGCGCCGATGTTGCTGCCGCTCGGACTTACGCTGCTGGCGGCCGTGTTCGCCGGCGTAGCGGTGAGCGTTTGGTCGACCGCAGCGCCGGCTGCAAACGAGGAGCGGCCCACCTCCGCGGTCGCGACGGTGAGCGAGCCGACGGCCGCAACGCCCCTGCGACCTTCGGCGGCAACGAGCGCTGCCCCGGCTCTGAACGCTCTCCCGGCTCAAAGCGCCAGCCCGCAAGCTTCGCCCACTCCCGTCGCAGCGCAAGCCACGCCCGCGGTGAAACCGCACTGTGAGCCGCTCTTGGTGGACTTCCCGAGCGGGTCGGCCACGCCCTCGCAGGCCGCGGCTGAGCAGCTACGAAAGCGCGCGGCCTTCGTGATGGCCGAGCCCGACGTAAGCATCGTGATCGATGGCCACTCCGACTCGCTCGGCAGCGACGAACTGAACCTGCGGCTCTCCAAACGCCGAGCCGAGGCCCTCGCCTGGGTGCTTGAGAACGCCGGCGTTCCGCGCGCCCGCATCACCTCGCGTGGCTTTGGTGCGTTTTTACCGATTGAAGGCGCCGTTGAAGCGGCCGACATCAATCGCCGCGGAGTGATCCACTTCCGGGGTGGCTGTCCCAACGATCTCGTACGGAAGGTTGAACCTTGATGCTCGTCGCTTCGTTGATTGCAATGGGTTCGGGGCTCTCGGCGGTTGCAGCCGGGTACCTCTTTGGTGCGCGGCGTGGAGTCGCAGCTCGACACGAACTCCGGCAGCAGTGTCACGGGCTCGAGCGCGAGCTCGAGGAGCTGCGTTCGCTGGCCGCCAGCGCGCCGGAGGCACGCAAAGAAGCAGAGGCCCTGCGCGGCGAACTCACGGCGCTTGGCCTGCGTTTGGAGGCTCAAGAGCAACATCGCTCGCAGGCGCTGCACGAGGAGCTGCGTTCGCTCAGCCAGCTCGTGCGCGAACGTGAACTCGACGAGCAAAAGCTCCGTCAGCTTTTGGAGGCACGCTTCGCCGCGTTGCAAGAGCGCTCGGCCAAGCCGGAGGATCTGAGCAAAGAGCTGCGCAAGCTGATGGCGCCGGTACTGGAGCGGGAGAGCGAGACCCGCGGCCTGCGCGAGATGGTGCAGAAGGTGATGAGCCCAGTGCTCGAGCGCGAGCGGATCGGCCGAGATCTGGCGCGCGTCGAGCTCTCCGCCGATCATCTCGAGCTGCCCAAGGTACTGGAGGCGATCGCGCAAAACGGCGGATTTTCCGCGGTGGTATTGAGTGATAGCGCCGGTCTCCCGCTCGCGGCCAGCCTCGGGACACAGAACGTCGACGAACTCGCCGGCAGCTCCTCGCTGGTCTTTACGCTGGCCGAACGCGCTCAACGGGAGGGACAAGCGCCGGTGGTCGCGCTCATCCTTCACCACGCGGACAACCAACTGGTGCTTCACCGCATCTTCGATCTGCGCGACTGCAAGCTGATGCTCACCGCTGTAACGCGGGGCCGAGCGCTCGCCCCGGACGCGCTCGATCCAGCCTTGGGCTCAGTGGAGCGCGCCCTGGCTCAGCGCGGTGGCAGTCGAGCGGCCTGACCCGACTTGACCGTAGTGAACGGGGCACCGAGACTGCTGCCTCATGGGCGATGAAGCCTTCGCCAACTCGTTGCTACCGCGGCTGCTCGCCCTCGGGGAGGGCCCGTACCTCATCGTCGCGGTGGTGCTGCTCATCGCGCTCGAAGCGCTGGCGTCCCGCATGCTCGGGCGGGGGATCGATGTCCGCGAAGAGGCAACATCCTACGGCATCGGCTTGGGCTACTTCGTGATCACGGTTCTCGGAACCAAGCTGCTGTTCCTCGGCGCCTACGTCTACGTCCATCAGCACTATCGGCTCATGACGTGGTCCGTTGCCTCGCCGCTCTCATGGCTCGTGCTGCTGTTGATTGGAGACTTCGTCTACTACTGGGTACACCGAATGGAGCACGAGGTCCGGTTCTTCTGGGCGACCCATGAGAATCACCATTCGAGTCGCACCTACACGTTCGGCACCGCCGTTCGCATGCCTTGGGGAGAGGTGCTCTACCATCCAATCATCGGCTTCTGGGCACCGCTCTTCGGCTTCGACCCGATCATGCTGGCGCCGCTCGGAGCCTTCAATCTCGTGTGCGGGCTGCTCCAACACACCGAGCTCGTCGGCAAATTGGGGCCGCTCGAGTGGGTGTTCGGGACGCCCTCCCACCATCGCGTTCACCACGGCAGCGACGCGAAGTACCTGGATTGCAACTACGGCGCGCGCCTCATTATCTGGGACCGCCTTTTCGGCACATTTCGCGAAGAAGACGAAAGACCGCGCTACGGCCTCACGAAGGACGTCGACTCCTACAACCCGCTCCGCATCTTGTGGCATGGCTACGGCGCGCTTTGGGCTGATGTTTGGAAGGCGAGAAGCCTCCGCGGGGCGATGCGCGTGCTGCTGAAGCCGCCGTCCTGTTCGCCCCATGAGGAGGATTGAGCGCCCTCAGCGGTAGTTGCTTAGAATCTCGTCGTTCAACTGCTGCGTCTTGCGCAACCGCAACACGCGACGCGCGGTCATCTCGGCGGGGACCTCACCACCTTCCGTCGCGATTCTCAGCGCCCGTACACCGCCACGCGGGCGCGCCCGCCGCCGGGGAGGTTGCCATAGCGGAAGTCGATGCGCTGAATGTTGCGCGCTCCACCCGGGAGGTCGATCACCCGGCTGCGGCTGTTTTGGTCGAAAACTTGGCGGGTGGGCGGCGAGAAGGTGCTGCCATCGCCGAAGGTCACCACCACGTTGTCCATCGCCAAGGAGCTGCCCTCCACCACGATCACGATCTGCCGAAAGCGACCTTGGTTGGCCGCACCGATCACGTCGCGATCCGAACGGCCATCCACCCAGCGTTCGCCCAAGAGCTCGCCTTCTTGGCGAGCGCCCTGACCTGCGCCCTGCCCACCACCGCGGCCTCCACCACCAGCTCGGACAGTGCATCCGGGAACAACGGCGAAGAGAACAGCGCACAGCACAGCAGTATTGATTCGGTTCATATCGGCTCCTTGCGGCGAGCTCAAGCGAGCGCCGTGCCAAGCGCCGTGGGTCCGCCCAGAGCGAGCTTTCTGCGCCGATTGTGGCTTTCTTAGCGCTAAACCGCGCACGACATTGCTCGCCCTCAGGCCGCGCACCGCCCGCAGCTGCGGAGCAGCGATGCGGAGCAGACGCCGCAGGCCGCTTCACCTAGCCTGGCCTGATGGCACGACGTAACGTTCGTCCGCTGGCGCTGGCCTCGGCGCTGCTGCTTGGATGCACCGGGGAGATCGGCGTTGGCGATTCGGATCCGCCCGCTCCGCAGCCGCAGCCGCAATGCACCACGCTCGCAAGCCCCGGCGCGCCGGTGCCGATGCGCAGGCTGACCGCGCTGCAGGTGGAGCGCAGCGCACGCGACGCGCTCGGGGTCGCAACGCCCGTCGCCGTCTCCGACGAGACGCTGTTCGCCTTTCGCAGCAACATCTCGAGCGCCGTCGACTTCGTCGGGGCCTTCGGTTACCTGACCTTCGCCGAACAGACGGTCGCCGCCGCCGACCTCTCGGCGTGCGAAAGTGAGGGCCCGGCTTGCGCGAGCTGGTTGTTCGAAGACGTAGCGCCGCGGCTCTTTCGACGACCCCTGAGCGAGGCCGAGCTGGCGCGATACCAAACGCTGTACGCCGCTGGCGTTGCCGCCGAAGGCCCGCGCGAGGGTGCACGTTGGGCGCTGGAGGCGATGCTGCAAAGCCCGACCTTCCTCTACCTGGACGAGGTGACGCGCGACGACGGTTACCTCGACGGCCCGAGCATCGCTTCGCGTTTGGCCTTCACGCTTTGGGGTTCTTCACCCGATGCGGAGTTGCTCGCCAAGGCTACCGCTGGAGAGCTCGATACAGCGGAGGGCGTACGCACCGAGGCCGAACGCATGCTCGAAGATCCGCGCAGCATCGGTGGCCTCACCGACTTCGTCGACCAGTGGTTGCGCCTGTCCAAGCTGAACGATCCCGACGCGAGGCCGGATTTGGAGGCGCTCGGCGCAGAGACGCTGGCCGCTATGCGCGCCGAACCGGTGCAGCTCTTTCGCCTGTTGCTCGAGGAAGACGCAGACGTCGCGACCTTGCTCACGATCAGCAAGACAGCCGCCGATCCGAACATGGCGGCGCTCTACGCTAGCGACATCCTCAGCGAAGCCGATGGCACCTTCACCCTCGATCCCGAGCGGCGCGCCGGCCTGCTCAGCTTGCCCGGCGTGATGGCGGCGCTCTCCCACGCCGAGGCGACCTCCCCCACCCTGCGCGGCTTCGCCGTGCTGTCGAACTTTCTGTGCACGCCGCCACCTCCACCGCCCGCCGGGGTGAGCGTGACCTTGCCCGACATCGGCGAAGGCAAGACCACGCGCGAGCGTTTGGAGGCGCACTTCAGCGATCCGACTTGCGCGGCTTGTCACGCGCCGATGGACGGCATCGGCTTCGCGTTCGAGGGGCTCGATTGGCTCGGCCGCAGCCGCGATCAAGAGTTCGGCAAGCCGATCGACGACAGCTCGACCTTCCCGCTCGACAACGTGGAGGTCACGGTCGAAGGCGTGTCCGGGCTGGCCAATGAAATGGCGACGAGCCCTGGCGTTGGCGAGTGTGTAGCGCGGCAGTGGTTGAGCTACGGCGCCGGCGTTCCCGACAAAGCCGAGGCTGCCTGTTTGGTGGACGCGCTCGCGACGGACCTCACCCAGCCGGGCGGATTACGCGCCATGATCCTCGGCTTCGTCAGCTCGGATTGGTATCGCCGCGGACCTGGAGCAGAACAATGAGTCGTTCAATTCGTATGCCCTCACGACGTACGCTCCTACGCGCTGGGCTCGGTAGTGGAGCGTT
Organism: Polyangiaceae bacterium; assembly: GCA_044376115.1. Classification (GTDB taxonomy): domain Bacteria; phylum Myxococcota_A; class Polyangia; order Polyangiales; family Polyangiaceae; genus Xiheicaenibacterium. The sequence goes on from JBILLK010000004.1 coordinate 381,341, forward strand.
GGCGGCCGCAGGCAGCGCGCTCGGCCTCTTCCCCTGGCTGGGAGCGGCCAAAGCCGCAGCGGTTCCGCCGCGACTGCTGCTCTTCTTCACGCCGCACGGCACCGTGTGGGATCAGTGGCGGCCCAGCGGTAGCGAGACCAATTTCACCCTCTCGCCGATCCTCGATCCGCTCGCGGCGCACAAGGATCGGCTGGTGATCGTGGACGGCGTCGAGCTCGTCACCGGCACCTCGTATTACATCCCGCACACTTACACGATGCCGCTCTTGTGGACCGGCTCACCGATCGACACCGCGTCGACGTTGTTCTGCCGCGAGGACCATATGCAGTGTTTCGGTTGGAACACCGCACCTTCGGTGGACCAAGTGATCGCAGCGAACTTGGGCGGCACGCCCACGCCGTACAACACGATCGAGCTCGGCGTCGGTTGTGGTGGTTTGCACCCCGCGACGCGCATGATCTACAGCGCCGCCGCCGAGCCGCGCAGCCCGCTCGATTCGCCGGAGGCGGCCTTTGCCACGCTGTTCGCCGGCATCAGCCAGGATCAGGAACAAGCGGCGAAAGACGCTCTTCGGCGCAAGAGCGTGCTTGATACGGCGCTCGAAGACTTCGGCTCGCGGCGCGCCAAGCTGACGCCCGCCGACAAGAGCCGGCTCGACGCCCACGCCGACGCCATTCGCGAAGTGGAGCTCGCGCTGACGGCGGTCTGTTCACCGCCTGCCGCGCCCATCGACGTGAACAGCGAGACGGCGATCGATCGGCAGTCGGATTTGCTCACGGCGGCCTTCGCCTGCGGGCTCACGCGCGTCGCCAGCCTTCAGGTGCGCATCGCCGACAACGACAACACGCTCTACCCCTGGCTCGGTCTCAATGCCGGCGGTCACCACACGATGAGCCATGATTCGGGCCCCGCCGCACAGGCGCAGCTCGCGCAGGTGTATCGCTGGTACGCCCAACGCTTCGCCTACCTTTTGGATCGGCTGGCCGCCACGCCTGACGCCGACGGCCGCAGCGTGCTCGACAATACGGTGATCATCTGGGGCTCCGAGCTCGGACGCGCGTGGGACCACGACATCAGCAACGTGCCCTTCCTGTTTGCAGGCTCCACCGACATCCTGCGCGGCGGGCGCTATCTCTCCGGCAGCAAGCTCTCGCACAATCGCGTGCTCGTCACCGCGATGCACGCGATGGGCCTCACCGAAACCGAGCAGTTTGGTTCGCTCGATCAAGGCGCCGGGCCGCTCCCCGGCGTGCTCGTCTAGCCGACCGCGCTAGTTGCACTCACAGTCGCTGGGCGGCGTCCAGACGCCCATCCACGGCAGCGCTCGCTCGCTGTTGACGCAGCTCTTGGCGTAACAAGCCTTGTTTCCCCCGCAGGCGCCCGGGGCTTTGGTGTCGCAGGTGAGCGTGCCAACCGAGGGGGACATGCGAGTGCAATACGTCTCGATCGAATGCTCGATCTCGCCGTAAACATGGGCACAAACCTCGTTCTCCGCGCAGTCGCTGTGTCGCGTGCACTCGTAGCGATGGTCCGCTTTCACCGCTAGGAACTGCTTGCTACCGCTCGCCACGCACGTGGCGCCCGCCGGCGAAACGGCGCAGATCGGCTTGTCGAGCGGGCATTTGCGTCCGCCCACGCAGCTCGCCGGCCGCACCGGCCGGTTGACCATGCAGATGCCCAAGCCGGTAGCGTCCTTCGAGCACTCCCCTTTGGAGCAAGGCCCGCCGCCTTCGGCGCAACGCTCGTATTCGCACTCGGATTCGGCGTCGGCTGCGGCCACGCACACCGCCGACTCGCTGACGTTTCGATTCAAACGCCGACAACAGACGTTGGCCGCAGGGCAATCGGAAGCGTCGTCGCATTCGATGCCAACGGCGCCGTCGAGATCGCCGACCGGCGTTTTCCGTTCCATGCAAGCGAGGCCCAAGACGAGTGAAGCGTAGTCGCAACGCTCTTCCGAAGCGTCGCAGCGCACCCTACCGCAGGCGACCGTCCCCACCGTCGAACCAGGTACCGGAGCGTCGGTCTCGGGCACGTTTGGAAAGATGGTTGGAACGGCGCGCGCTCGGGCGCTCGGAACGGCCGCGGCAGCCGAGCTCCGCGCCACCGCGGACGAAGACGCCGCTGCGGCCGACGACGCGGCTGCGCTCGCGCTCAGACTTGGAGCTGAGACCACGCTCGGTGCAGTCGCCAGCGGAGTTGGCTCACCGCAAGCCGACGCAAGGCAAGCAGACGCAACAAAGAAGATAGCCCCAACGCGCAATGCTCCCCAACCCATCGCAGCGGCGTAGCAAGCAGCCTCGAGCATCGTCAATAGCGCCGGCACCGGATCGCCTGGAGCGACGAGCATCAACCTTCGGTTGAATAAAGTTGAGCCGTGAACGCGGGTTGCTGCCACTGACCAGGGTGCGCAATCAAAACCGATTCGGCGTGTGGGTTCTTGTGAGTTCGTTCGTGCTGCCCCTCGGCTGCGATGACACCGCGAACGTCGCTGACGCTGGCGGCGGCTCCGGCGGCAGCGGAGCTTCGAGCAACAACGGTGGCTCGAACAGCGGCGGCTCGAACAGCGGCGGCTCGAACAGCGGCGGCTCAACCAACGGCGGCTCGAATAGCGGCGGCTCAACCAACGGCGGCGGCACCGGTGGGGTTGGCGGCCCGCCCACCGAGATCGCCGAGTGCCAAGGTCACATCTACGCCTGCGGCGACCTGCTCGACAACGACGGGGACGGCCTGCTCGACTCGCAAGACCCCGATTGCCTCGGACCATGTGACAACACCGAGGACAGTTTTTTTGGTGGCATTCCCGGGCAATCGGGACCGGCCTGCAAGGTCGACTGCTACTTCGATCAAGACTCCGGCGCGGGCAACGACGACTGCTATTGGAGCCACGAGTGCGACACCAACGAGATCGCGCCCAACTACTACCCTGAGCCGAACAACGGCGATCAGTGCGAATACAGCGGCCCCGATACAGTGATCCCGCCGACCGGGAAAACCTGTAGCGAACTCAACGCGGCTCAGTCGGACGCCTGCCACGCTTATTGCGGGCCTCTCACGCCCAACGGTTGCGACTGTTTCGGTTGTTGCGAGCTCCCCGCCGGCAGCGGCGCCTTCGTTTGGCTTGGTTCGGAGGGCGTCACCGGCAACACCGTTTGCACCATGGATTCGCTCGATGACCCCACGGTTTGTCACCCGTGCGTGCCGGTCGACGCCTGCTTCAACGACTGTGGTGAATGCGAGATCTGCATCGGCAAGCCGCTCCCTGGACCCGAGTGCGGTGAGGGTGGCGGTGGCGCCGGAGGCGGTGGCGCTGGTGGCGAGCCGAGCGGCGGTGGTGGTAGTGGAGGCTCCGGACAATGTCCGGACGGCGTCCAACCTTGCGGGCTTGCCGGACAATCGCCGTGCCCGGCGGGTGAGTTCTGCAACACTGGCTGCTGCTACGCGGTGCCGCAGTGAGGCTCACGCAATCGCTGTTTGCGCTGGGCGTCATGCTCTCGGGCGGCGTGCTCTCGGGCGCCTGCGGCGATGACGCTGGTTCAGGCGGATCGGGGGGCACGGGGGGCGCCGCATGTGATTCGGTGCAACAGACCGGCTGCGCCGAAGGGCAAACCTGTGAAGAGGTCGAAGACGGAACCACCGGCTGTTTCGCGCCGATCTTGGTCAAAGGACGCGTCTTCGACTTCGCCACCGACGCGGGCATCGGCTCGGCACGGGTGGTGGCTCGCGATGAGAACGGAGCCTCGCTTTCGAGCGTTTCCATCAGCGCGGCCGACGGTAGCTACGAGCTGCCGGTCCCGGCCAAGCGCACGGCCGAGGGAGTGCCGCTCTCGCGCAGCTTCACCTTGCGCGCCGATGCCGCCGACTACCAGTCGTTCCCGGCGCCGCCGCGCGTCGCGCTGCCGCTCGACCTGGCCGACAGCAGCGGTGAACCGCTGGTCTTGCAGCAGGCCAACAGCGATCTCGCGTTGATCGCGCTCGAGGATACGAGCGGGCTCGGGTCGGTGGCTGGCCAAGTGGTGGCAGAGCTACCGGGTGGAACCTTGGTCGAGGCCGGAGGCCGCACCGGCGTCGCCGATAGCGACGGGCAGTTCGTTGTGTTCAATGTGCCGGCCGGGAGTGTGGAGGTCAGCGGCTACAAGCAGGGCCTGAACCTGGACGCCGTTACCACCGACGTCACCGCGGGCGCGGAGACCGGCGGTATCACGCTCAACGCCAACGACACGCCCGCCGTCACCGTCAGCGGCAACGTGCAGATCGTCAACGCCATGGGCGGCAGCTCAACCAGCGTGATCCTGGTGCTGGAAGACACCTTCGTCGAAGCGTTGGCGCGCGGGGAAGCTCCTCCCGGTCTGCGCGCGGCCAACGTCAGCGGCACCTTCTCGATCGATGGCGTTCCCAACGGCAAATACGTGGTGCTCGCGGCCTTCGAGAACGACGGCTTGGTGCGCGATCCCGACACCTCGATCGGCGGCACCGAGCTGGTTCGCATCGAGGTCGCCGGGCAGGATCTCGCGCTCGCCGAGAGCTTCAAAGTGACGGGTGCGCTGGCCGTTGTTTCGCCCGGCGCCAACGACATTGAGACCGTCTCCGGCCCGCTCACCCTGAGCTGGGAAGACGACTCGAGCGAGGACGAATATCTGGTGCAGGTGTTTGACGCGTTCGGCACGTTGGTCTGGGAGACCACCGGCAACTTCGACCCGGGCGGCAACAAGCCGGCGTCCGTCGCTTATGACGGCCCCGCGCTCGAACCGGCCAACCTGTACCAGTTCCGCGCGACGTCGATCAAAGACGGCGTGCCGATCTCCTCGACCGAAGACCTCAAGGGCGTTTTCCTCGTACAGTAGGCCGCTGGTGAGCAAGCCCAACGCCCCGCGTTCGAGAGCTGCGACCAGCCTCCGGTTGGTCGCGAGGCGCGGGAGCGGAGAGCCGCGAGCACGCGGAGCGTGAGCTCGCGTACGCCCTGCGCAATCGCGAGCCGCGGGCGGCTGCGCAAGCCTGGGATCGTTATGCGCTGCTGGTCCGCGGCCTCTTGTGCAAAACGCTGGGCACCACGCCGGAGCTCGAGGACCTGATGCAGGAGGTCTTTCTCACCTTGTGGAAGCGCGCCCCAACGCTGCGGGATCCTTCGGCGCTGCAGAGCTTCATCACCGGCATCACCGTGCGCGTGGCCCATGGCGAGCTGCGCCGACGCCGCATCAAACGTTGGCTCTCCTTCGGCGGAGAGGAGCTTCCCGAGGTCTTCGCCGACGACGTGGACTACGAGGCGCGCCAAGCGCTCGCCCGGCTTTATGGGCTACTGGACAAACTGGGGCCCGATGCGCGCCTGATCTTCCTCTTGCGCCACGCCCAAGGGCTCGAGCTCACCGAGATCGCCGTCGCGCTCGACATTTCGTTGGCCGGCGTCAAACGCAAGCTGAGCAAAGTACAGCAGCGCGTTTTGCTGTTCGCGCGAAGTGACGCGGCGCTGATGGGCCTGCTGCAGCAGGAGGCACCATGAGCGAGTCTTCGCCCAAGCTGCGGGACAGTGAAGTGATCGCTCGGGTCGGTCGCTTGGCCGAACGCGTGAGCGAACAAGCGCCTGAGCCCGGCGAGCTGCAACGCGGTCGCGCAGCGCTGCTGGCCAAGGTGCAAGCCGCGCCCGCGCGCATGCCGCGCTGGTCGCTCGCGCTGCCGGTGCTCGCCGCTGCGCTGACGGTGATTGGCTGGTTTGCGTGGCCACGCAGCGTGGTTGGCTATGACGTCAGCGGCGCCGCCGTCGCCGAGAGCGGCTTCGTGCAGGCCTCTACATCGAACGCCGCGCACATCCAATTCGAGGACGGCAGCGCAATCGAGCTCGAGCCGCAGACGCGGCTGCGGGTCAGTCAGCAGCGCGCGCGCGGCGCCAGCATCCAGCTCGAGAAAGGTCGCATCGAGGTCGCTGTCGCGGCAACCGAGGGTGGCGCCGACTACATCTTCGAAGCGGGCCCTTATCGCGTGCTGGTGGTGGGAACGGCCTTCGATCTGAGCTGGGATCCCGAGCGCGGAGTGGCCGTCTTGTCGATGAAGGAGGGTGAAGTCAGCGTGCTCGGCCCACGCCTCGAGAGCGGATTTATTTTGCGCGCAGGCCAACGCCTAGAGCTCGCTCCGGAGGAGGTACGGCTGAGCGATCGGACCGACATCACGGCGAGTTACGCAGCGAACGCTGCGCCGAACGAAGCGGTCGAGACGGCATCGCTCGCGGACTCCCGCGGGGCCCAAAGCGCGCGACAGCTCGCTTCGGTCGCGAGCGCGCCCACCGCCCGCACGCGCTCCTGGGCCGAACACGTCGCGGCTGGCGACTACGAGGCGGTGCTCGCCGAGGTGGACGGTCGCGGCGAGAGTTCGGTGCTGGCGAGCGCGTCGGTGGGCGATCTAATGATGCTGGCGGATGCGGCCCGCTATGGCGCGAGGCCGGCCCTGGCAGCGTCGGCGCTCCGCGCGGTGCGCGCTCGTTTCGCCGGAACCAAGTCTGCGGCGACGTCGGCGTTCCTGCTCGGTCGCATGGCCGAAGACGGAGGCCGCGCTAGCGAGGCCCTTTCGCTTTATGAGGCCGCGCTCGCCGAGGGTTCACCGTTTTCCGCCGAGGCGCTCGGTCGCAGCATGCTGATCGAAAACAAGCGCAACAAACCGCGGGCGCAGCAACTGGCCGATCGCTATCTTGCGAGCCATCCCAAAGGAGCATACGCGGACGTTGCAAAAGCGATCGTTGGGCAGCCCGCCAAAGCGAACTAGTCGACCGGCCCAGCTGCTCGGGCTGTTCGCGTTGCTGGTGCCACAGTCGCTGGCCGCGCAAGAGCGCCAATCGGCGCAAGAGAGCCGTCCAGCGCAGCGCGCCGACTCGGTCGGGAACACCACCGTCGTGCTGGTGCAACAGCCGGCGCCCTCGCTCTTTCTCAAGGAGGCGGTGAGCCGCTTGGAGGGCGAACTTCGTTCCTCCGGCTTCCGCGTGGTGCGCGTCACCAAGAGCACCGAGGAGAGCCGCGTCGCGCTCGAACGCGCAGTCGCGACAACCGGCGCGCAGGCCGGCATCTACCTCGAGCGCGTCGATGATCGCGCGCGCGCCGAGGTCTGGGTGACCGACACCCTGACCGGTAAAGTCAGCATTCGGCCGCTCGATGCCGGGGATTCGCCTGCGGTGCTCGCGGTGCGCGCGGTGGAGCTCTTGCGCGCCAGCCTGCTCGAGCTCGAACCGGCGAATACTCCGAGCAACGTGGCCCGTGAACCGATCGAACGGCTGATCGCACCGCACGATGAAGCGCGCAGCCTGCGTTCGAATGTGGGGGTCGAGGGCTCCTTCGTGGTCGCGCTCCACCCGGAGGTCGGCGCGGTCGCGCTGGCCCCTGCCCTGCGGGCTTTCGTCAGCAGCAGCAGCGGGCTCGGTGCGCGAATAAGCCTCGTTCTGCCGATGCTGGGCGCCTCGATCGAAGTCGAGCTCGGGCTGGCCAAACTTTCGAGCGAGCTGTTCCTAGCCGAGTTCGTGTACACGGCGCCGATTTCACCGTGGTTCAATTTGACCGCGGCGGTTGGGCTGGGCGGCCTACATCTGCGAGCCAGCGGCGAGCTCGAAGACCCAACACGCGAGCGCTCCGAGTCGCTCGGCAGCTTCGTGATCGCGCCCAGCGTCGGCATCGTCGCGCGAGTGGCCGAGCACTTCGCCCTCACCGCCGAGTTCTCACCCACCTTTCTCCTTCCGACGCTCACGATCGACATGGGCCCAGAGCGGCTGGGCACGCTCGGGCTGCCGATGCTGCAGGCCTCTCACGGTGTGCTCGTTACCTTCTGAGCGACACTGGAACGAGTACCGCGCGCGAACTCAGCGCACGAGCGCGCGACCAAAGGCCGCGAGGCTGCGCATGCCATCGCAATAAACCGCGTGCGGTAAGCGCGTGCGCAACGCGGGCCGCAAGGCGCGCCCACCGAGCACCAGAGCCGCTCCTTCTGCGCGTGCAGCTCGCTCCAAAACCTCAACCTCGTTCACCAGCGCGCTCTCGTCAGCGACAGCGCCCACCGTCAGCCAAACCAGCTTCGGCTTGAGGTTGTGCACGGCCGCAACCAGCGTCGAGGCTGGCAGCGCGACCCCCAGCGAGCGTGCGTCCAGCCCTTGGTGACGCAGCGTGGCCTCCGCCATCAAGGTCGGCAGCGCGTACGGATCACCCAGCAACGTTCCGCCCACCGCTTTGACTGGACGCCGCGAGAGCCGCGGAGCCAGCTGACTGAGATCAACCAGCGCGCGCGCCGCCAACTCACACGCACGCCGCTCCTCGTAAATCTCCAGATCACCGCCGGCCCACGCTTCACCCAGGTCCGCGAAGGCCGGCATGATCAGCCCGTCACAAAGCTCCTCCACCGAGCGGCCCGCGGCCATCAAGCCGGTGAGAAACTGCGAGACCGCGCTCTCTTCGCCCGCGACCAAGAGCCGCATCAAGCGCGTGCGCAGATCGAGCTCGCTGGTGCTCCCCTGAGACTCCACCAAGCCCAGCTCCGCCGGCGCCACCACCCGATGCCCGTGCGCGCGTGCAAACGCCAACACGGCCGAGGCCGGCAAGCGCCGATGCCCACCAGCGGTGAGCGCAAATTCGAGATGGCCCTGGTCACACCAGCGTTTGAGCGAAGACTCACTCACGCCCAGCGCGCGGGCCACCGCGCCCGGGGAGAAGCCTGACCGCGCGGACGCTTTGACCGTTTTGGATGGTTGCGCGCTTGGAGTTTTCACGATTACGGCAATCAATATTGCGCAATGCCAAAGCTAGCGCTACATCCAAATGAACGTTTTGAACGTTTTTGTTGCAACCTTCGGTTGAACGGAGCCGCCCATGTGGTCACGATCCAAAGAAGTCTTCGCACTGGCGGCTGGCGTGGCCGGTCATGAACTCAAGCGCTCGATCAGCTCGCGGCTCACTTGGTCGGCGGAGCGGCTGGCTCAAACCGAGGTGGCCACGCGCATCGCGCAGGCGACGCTGATGGCCGAGAGCCTGGGCCGGCTCAAAGGGGCCTTCATGAAGGCCGGGCAACTCCTGTCGATCGACGCGAGCGACCTGCTGCCGCCGGAGGCGCAGAAGGTCCTCGCCTCGCTGCAGGGCGAGGCCGAGCCGATCGACTTTGCGAGCCTGCGCGCGGTGCTGGTGGAGGATCTCGGGGAGGAGCGGCTTGCCGAGCTGGGCGCGCTCGAGGAGAAGGCCGCCGCCTGCGCCAGCATCGGCCAGGTGCACCGCGCCACCGTGCACGGGCTCCCAGTAGCGGTGAAGATTCAGTACCCCGGTATCCGTGAGAGCATCGATTCGGATCTCGAGCTCGTGCACAAGCTCGCCAAGAGCTGGCTCGCCGTGAGCCGCCGCCCGATCGATTTGCAGGGCACCTTCGAGGAGCTGAAGAACATCCTTCACCTGGAGGCGGACTACGCGCGGGAACGGCAATTCCTCGAGAAATTCGGAGAGCTCTTGGCCGACGACGGGCGCTTCATCGTGCCGCAGTCCTTCCCGCGGCTGAGCTCAGGGCGCGTGCTCACGATGACCTGGGAAGACGGCGTTCCGCTCGGCGCGTGGATCGCTCGTAGTCCGGCGCGGGCGGAGAAGCAGCGCGTGGCCGAGGCGCTCTTGGACCTTTATTGCAAAGAGTTCTTCGAGTGGGGCCTGGTGCAGACCGACCCGAACTTCGGCAACTTCCTGATCCGCGAAGGCGCACGGGAGATCGTGCTCTTGGACTTCGGTGCGACCGTCGTTTACGAAGACGCCTTCCGGCGGCAATACGTGGAGCTTCTGCGCGCGATGTCGAGCGGCAATGACGCCATCATCCTCGAGGTTGGGATCGAGAACGGCCTGCTGGACGCACGTGAAGACGCCGACGCACGCAAGCTGTTCATCGCCATGATGCGCGTCTCGCTGGAGCCGTTCGAGGCCCGCCGCCAACCCTTCGCCTTCGCCGACGCCGACTACGCCGCGCGCTCGCGTGAGGTGGTGATGAACTTCACCGAGAAGCTCCGCTTCTCCCCGCCGCCTCGCAAGTTGCTGTTCCTGCATCGCAAGCTCGGCGGGCTGTTCCAACTGCTCAAGCGCCTGGACGTTTCGCTGGATTTAAGCCCCTATTGGGAGCGTATGGTGGAGCGGCGCGCTGTGGTAACGGCCGCCCAGTGAAGCGCAACCTGCCTTACTTCATCGGCCCGCCCCTCGTGCTGCTGCTCGGCATTCTGAGCGGGACCTCAAGCGGCCCTGGCGAGTGGTACGCCACGCTGCAGAAGCCCTGGTTCACTCCGCCGAGTTGGGCCTTTGGCCCGGTGTGGACGGTGCTCTATCTGACAATCGGCTGGGTCGGTGCCCGCAAGTGGCTGTACGGCGGCCGACGCGGCTTGTGGGCTTTCCAAATGCTGCTCAACTTCGCCTGGTCCCCCATCTTCTTCGGCGCGCAGGCGCCTGTGCCGGCGCTAGGAGTGATCGGCGCGATGTGGCTCAGCATCGCAGCCTTCATCGGTCTCGAGTGGAAGGCCGACGCGCTCTCCGCGCGGCTGTTCCTGCCCTACTTGTTGTGGGTGAGCATCGCCACCTCATTGAACCTGGCGATCGTCGTATTGAATTAGCGAAGCTCAGCCGAGCAGGCCACAGGCTCAAGGCACCGGCGTGAACGCAGTCGGGGTTGGGCTGAAGGTCAGGAACGTTCGCTCGTTGTTTGCTTGGTAAAGCGTCCCATTCCAGTTGAGGTCAGCGTAGAAGTGCCCGAACACGAGGTCTCCGCAGGCGGTGGGTAAGGCTTGAAGGAAGGCGTCGCTGTTACCAGAAGACAAGGGTGGATAATCCACGACGCCGTCGAGTACGCCATCGGCCGAATAGTGCATTAGCAACGAGTCAACCTCGGGAGTGGAATGGGGAAGCCCGTTGACGTACGAGGTCGTCATAGGCTGGCGGTGGGTATGGCCGAGGAGGTAGCCGCCGCCATGCGGTGCCATCGAGGTTACGTCGAAAGAGAAACTGAAGCCGGCCGCTACCTCATTGGCCGTTACCCAGCTAACGCCTAGATCGTCCTCCACCTTGGCGAGGAAGCTCGCGTGGCGCCCGCCAACGATTGTCGGTCCAGGTCCGCCGAAGAAGTTCGTATCGGATGCCCCAGCCTCGACCTTGGCGTAGATCACCAAGCCGTCTTCGGCCTGCAGCATCGAGAGCGCCTCATGAGCACGCCCGGAGAAACCGAACGCGCGCGCCCGGGGCAGTTCAATGGGCGGCGCCTTATCGAACTTGACCAAGAAGGGCGTAGGCGTGGAAACGTAGCTCAGTGGATCGATAGTTGGCCCGAAGTCGGGCGGGGCGAGCATGTATTCGCCGTAGACGAAGCGTGCCTCGGGCTTGTCCACCACGCCGGTCACCCGGCCGGTGCCGGGCCACGCAGAGGTCGTATCGACCTGCCCCGTTGCGGTATCCAGCTCGGCCAGGAACAGGAACGGCCCCGTGGAACCGCTTGAAAGCTGGCTGTCCCCCAATGTAACGGGCCCCGAGGCGTAGCCGCCCAGCAGCAAGCGGTCCGCCTCGGCTACAACGACGTTGATCTCGGTGCTGAACTCGCCCACCAGATGGGAGGTCCATTGGATGGCCCCGGCCGCGTCGAGCTTGACCAGGGCCGAGTGGAAGTTGGGACTGGGCCCGATGAAGCTGACGCTGTCCAACTTCATGACGTCGAAGCTGCTCACCACAAAAACGAGCCCACCGTCCTCGGTTGGGGTCAGCTGCTGAAGATTGGTGTAGGCGCCAACGCCGTGAAGGTGATGCTGCCAAAGGGCTTCTTCTCCGCTCGGGGCCAACCCAAGCAAAAAGAAGTTGTATTCACCGTCCACCGACGGCATCGGCGAGCTGAGCAGGTTGATCGAACCGCTGAAGTCCCCGGCGAGCGCGATCACCCCGCTCTCTGGTACGTAAGCCGCCGCCGCTGCGCGCATGAACTGGTCAGCGCCGAGCACGCTGACGAACTCGCTCGGACATACTGGGGCGCCGCCGGAGCCACCGTATCCGCCGTAACCGCCGTGGCCGCCGCTGCCACCTTGGGCCCCAGCACCGCCCTGGCCGCCGCCAGCCGAGTTGCCCCCGCTTCCGCCGCCAGCGCTGCTCGAGCTACCTCCGGTCGAGCTGTTGCCCGCGCTCTGTGAGAACGTCTGTGTCGAAGATCAGCCCGCAACCGCTAGCGAGACCAACCCACAAGGCTCCGAAAGTCATGGCGAGCAATCGATTGCCACTGTGCAAGGTCAGCATCGCGGTCACCACTTCCCCGATAGGCCAATAAAGCCCGGCCCGACGATCGGAGCCAAGGCGACCTCATTCGATGGTTCACCGCTGAGCAGCCCCGCGAGCAACAGCCCGCCGCCGGCGAGCGCCAAGCCGCCACCCACATAAAACGAGACCGTGGATACCGTGCGCAGCGTGGTCAGGTCCGAAACGTCCGCCACCGCGCATATCCCGTCGTCATTGCAGCCGTAGTCGTCCGCCTTGCTCATCGCCGCTAGGCCGGTGGCGCCCCACACGATGAGCCCAGCGCCGCCAGCGCTGGCAACGACTGCACCGACGACGGTGAGCACGTTGGGGCCCGTCTCCTGCGAGCCCGCCGCTTCGGGCGACTTCGTAAAGTCGAAGCGAACTCGCTCTTTCGCCCCAACCGCGAGGGTGACGCTCTGCGAGCGCGTGGCGCCGGCATAGGTCGCGGTCACGTTATGCTCACCGGGGTTGAGCTGAATCGCGCCGAGCGCGATCTCTACCTCACGCCCATCAATGCTCAGCTTCACCGTCTTGCGTTGGTCTGCGCTAATTCCAACGAACTCGAGTTCGACCGAGGGGATGCGGGGTAAAAGCTTCTCGAGTTCGGTCTGAGCGTCCAGCTTCGATTGTTGCCAAACCTCAGGCGAGTTGGGTGCGAGTGGAATGGCCGTTACCTGGGTGAAGCGCGCTTGCGCCTCGAGCAAACGGCCGAGCCTCGCGAGCGCACGGCCCGCATAAAGACCGAGCGGTGGGATGCGCGCCTTGCGATCCGCCTCGTCGAGCTTCACCAGCGCGGCTTCGTATTCCTCTTTGTCGAACAAGGCCAAGCCCTGTTGACCGAGCAGCTTGGCCTGCGCCAGCTCTTCTTCCGACTGCGCGACGGCAACGCTCGGACTCAGCGCCAACAGCGCAACCGTACAAATACGAACGAAAGAAGGCCGAAAAAGCATCGATCAAAGACCTAGGCGAGGGTCGGTGGGACCCATAGGCTTGCTGGTGGGTGGCGGCTTGGCCGTTGGCTTCGAGGAAGGAAGGACCGGCGCAGCAACAGGCCGAGCCGGTTGCTGAAGGCTCGCGGCGGCGGTAGCGGTTGCTGCCGCGGTCGCAGAGGCCGTTGCGGGGAGAGGGAGATCTGGGGTCACGCTTGGCGCGGTGGAGAGAGTGACGGTTGGCGCCGCTTCAGTGACTCCCGAACCCTGCCGCTTCTCCGAGGAGCCCTCTTTCGCGAGCTCGCTCGCTGCGGGTTGGGACGTTGCGTCGCCATTCGACCAAAGGCTGGGAAAGGCCAACAGGCCGCCCGCCAGCGCGAGCACGACCGCGCCGCCGATCCCCCCGTAGACCAGCTTGCTGCGCCGTTTTTGTTCGCGCGCGGCCCGGGTCCGGTGGGTCGTAACGGGGGAAACGGTGCCGCGATCGAGAAGCGATGCAGGGCTCACCTCGACGGCAGAGACCGGCCCAGCGGGGAGCTCGGGGCGAGGACTTTCAACGCCAGCGAGGGCATCGCGCAGCGCATCGACCATGGCCCGAGCGGACGGAAAGCGAGCATTGACGTCCCGCGAAGCCGCGCGCGCCCACCAAGCATCAAACGCAGGCGGTAGCCCCGGAGCCACCTGGCTGGGGATGGGCAGCGGGCGCGAACAGATCGAAAGGATCATGTCGCCGAGGTTCGTCGAGAGGAACGGCAGCGAACCGGTCAAGCACTCGAAGGCAATCACCGCCATCGACCAAAGATCCGAGCGATGGTCGAGCGGCGCGCCGGTGGCTTGCTCCGGGCTCATATAGCAGGGCGTTCCGAGCAGCTGCCCCGTACTGGTCGCCTTCAAGCCAATATCGAGTGACGAGCGGGTCAACTTGGCGATCCCGAAGTCGAGCACCTTGGCGATTTCGTCGTCTTCATTGCGCACGATGAAGATGTTGTCGGGCTTGAGGTCACGGTGGATGATCCCCGCTTCGTGCGCGCGCGTCATTGCACGGGCCACGTGACTCATGAACTTCACGGTCTCGGTCGCTGAGATGTTGCCAACGCGCTCGAGCCGCGCTCCGAGCGTCTCGCCTTGCAGCAACTCCATTGCGATGTAGGGGATTCCGCGGTCGAGACCGTGATCGGTCACCTGCACCACGTGCGGGCTCTGCAGCTGGGCAGAGGCCTGGGCCTCGCGCTCGAAGCGAGCAAACAGCTCCTCCCGAGCGGCGCCTATGTCGAGCAGCGCCGGGTCGATCAGCTTGAGCGCAAACAGCGAGCGCAGCGAGAGGTGTTCGGCCTTCCAGACCTCTCCCATCGCGCCGTTACCGAGCCGAGCAAGCAACCTGTAGCGCTCGGCCACAACGGTGCCTTCAGCAAAGCTCGTGCTGGTCCCCATCGAAAGTAGGCTCAGGCTAGCACGGAGCTGGAGGCTTTGCTGGCATGGGCGGATTCGGGCTCGCCCAAGCTCAGAGCAGGCCCGACAGCGAAAGGCCCGCCGTACCTGGGCCGGGTCCGAGTTGCACAGGGCTCTCCGTGCGGACGCGCCCTCCGAGATCGAAGCGCGTCCAATACGCAATGTTCGACCAAAACAGCCCGATGCCCATCCCGGCGAGGACGTCGGTTGCGTGATGGTGATGGTCTTCGACTCGGCTCACGCCAATCCAGGTTGCCGCGCCCAAGATCGCGAGGTTCGTCAAGCCGGCGAGCGGAGCGGACACCTCGCTACCCCGCGCGCCCCAAATGAATCGGCCACCGAGCGCCAACGCTGAGTAGCCCGCAGCCGAAAAGGCGATCGCCGTGTGACCCGACGGGAAGCTGATTTGCCCATCGAGAAAGGCGGTGGTCTCGGCCTCGCTGCAGGCCTCTCCATCTGGGTCCTTGGCGCAAGCCCGTTCATACGCTGCCACGCGTCCAAGGAAGTCCGGCCGCAAGCGACCAAACGCGCGCTTGAGCGACTCCGAGGTAAAGAGGCTGAAGCTGACGCTCTGCCCAGCCCCAGCGATGATCTCGAAGGTCTCACGCCAATCGCCATTGCTGAAGCCGTCGAACAAACCGACCCCGATCGGCAGCTGAACCGTGAGCAGCGCCGCGACACCGGCGGCCCAGGAAGGGACGGTCGTTTCGGCGAGCCGCGGCAAACGAATCGAGCTCGCGTCACCGCGCACAGAGCCTGTTTCGCGGTCGTAGCCGGGCCCAAGCGGTGGGCTCGTGTTGGGTGGGAACGCTTGGAACACGAGGCTTGCGAGCGCAAAGCTGGCGCTCTCTGCGAGGTCGAGTCCATCGGCTGGTTCAAACGTGAAATCGCTGCTGGCCGTCGAAGTCGCAGGGGCGAGCTCATCGGCTCGAGCGTGGGGCGCCCAAACAAACGCCGCGCTCGCAAGCCCAAGGCCTGTTCGCCGTCCCCAGCGAGCGCACGCGAACGGCCCTTTTGGTGACTTCATTTTCTTCTCACGAGAGAACTGCCATCCTGGCCGGATGTCGTTTTCTGAGCAAGCGCTACCGGGTCTCTTCACAGCGTCCGCACTGTTGCTCGCAGCGATCGGTTGCGGTGGTGCCACAAATGAGCCCGCCCTTGTGCCTGTTACGACGTTGCCCACCATGGCCGCAGCGGCCTGCGACAGCAACGCTGAGACCTCGAGCGTCTACGTCGTCGGCTTGCCCAGTCAACAACGCACCGAACTCGAGCTCGCCTTGGATGCAAAAGACCTAACGGTGGTGTCCTTCTCTTGCAACAAGTTGACGCTGCTCAAGCGCTGCAAAGCCTCGGGCAATTACAACTTTCGCGGCGCCCGCCCCAAGCAATCGGTGCTCTACCTCGAGACGGCGGAGCAGATCCGCGCGGCGCTCCCGCTCGGCGCTGATGAGCTGGTGAACGGCTTCCAAAGCAAGGCCGCCAGCAAGAGCAAACTCGATCTCGGCTTGGCCATCGTCGGTGAGCAGCTGAGCCCCTCGTCCTCCTTCACGCAGAAGGAACTTCAGGGCGAGTGCGCCGGCGCGACGCACGTCGTGGTCGGAGCAACGCGGGGCGCCTTCGCCATCGCGACCAGTGAGGTCAATACGCCGCGAACGGTCGAGCAGATCTTCCAGGCGGGCATCTCCAATGCGGCGCCACAAGCCGGCGGCACCCTCAAAAGCTGCAACTCGGCGGCCGACGGCTCGATCCGGCCGCCCCAAGAATGCCAAGCGGTGTTGGGCCTCGAGCTCGCCAAGATTGGCGCCGGGCTCGGCGAGCTGGAGGTCGATGTGACGTTTGGGCTCTTGTACGAAGACGACGCTTGCGAGGTGCCTCGCGATTGCCAACGGCGCTGCGACGAGAACGAGGGCAAAGCCTGTCGCATGTTGGGCATCAGTGAGATCCTCGGCAAAGACATGGACGTCAGCATCCCGCAGGGCCTGCGGCACCTGATGCGGTCGTGCGATCTCGGAGATCCACGCGGCTGTTCGGCGCTCTCCGGCATGCTCCTCTTTGCCAATCGCTACGCAGAGGGTATTCCCTTCGCCGAGAAGGCTTGTGCCATCTCCAACGATGCGGATGGTTGCTTCAACCTCGGGCTGATGACCGAGACCTCCGACCCGGCTATGGCTAAAAAAGCCTACAAACGCGCTTGCGAAGGCGAGATCAAGATCGCCTGCAAGAAGGTACAGGAGATGGACTGAGTTCGCGTCGGCAGCGTGCGCAAGGCTACGGCAGAGCCGGGCCCTTGCCACGCAGGAGCTCCACCAGCTCCTCGGCCCCAAGCCCTGCGGGCGCTCGCTCTCCCAACAGCACCTTGCTTACCAGCGCCCGCTTCTGCGCATGCAGGCTCAGCATCTGCTCTTCGATCGTCCCGAGCGAGATCAGTCGATAGATGGTTACCGGCTTGGTTTGACCGGGCCGATGCGCGCGGTCGGCCGCTTGGTCCTCGACCGCTGGGTTCCACCATGGGTCGAGCAAGATCACGTTGGACGCGGCGGTTAGATTGAGGCCCACTCCGCCGGCTTTGAGCGAGATCAGAAAGAGCGGCGCTGAGCCTTCTTGAAACGCGCGCACCAGCTCACCGCGAGCCTTCGCGGGCGTTGCACCATCGAGATAAAGGTACTCGAGGCCGCTGCGTTCGAGGGCCTCACGCACCAGCGCCAAATGCGAAGTAAACTGACTAAATATCAATGCACGCTGGCCCTCGGCGCGCAGCTCAGCCACCAGCCGTAACAGCCGTTCGAGCTTGGAGGAGACCACCAAGGAGCGCTCGTCGTACAGGCGTGGGTGCGAGGCCAAGAGGCGCAAACGGGTCAGCGCCGCCAACACTTCTACCCGGCGCTCTTGTTCGCGCATTTTCGACTTGCGCGTCTCCAGGTCGGAGAGCGCTGCCAAACGGGCGTCTTCATACAGCTGCCACTCGCTCGTCGACAACGTCACCGGCACGCTGATCTCGGTGCGCGCCGGCAACTCTGCTTCAACCTCGAGCTTGGTGCGGCGCAAGAGGAAGGGCACGATCACCCGGCCCAGCGCCGGTGCAGCCTCGGGATCGAGCTGCTTCTCGATCGGAGCGGCGAAGCGCCGTCGAAAGCTCTCCCAACTGCCGAGCAGCTGCGGGTAGACCAAGTGAAACAGGCTCCACAGCTCGCCGAGGTGGTTCTCCATCGGCGTGCCGGAGAGGGCCACGCTGAACTCGGCCTTCAGCCCTTTGGCCGCGCGAAAGCGTTGACTCGTCGCGTTCTTGAGGTTCTGCGCCTCATCGAAGATCGCCGTGGCGAAAGCGACCTTCGCAAAGGCTTCGCGATCACGCAGCAAGAGCGCATAGCTGACGAGCACCACGTCGCCCGGCCCGACTGTGGAGAGCAGCTCGGCGCGCTCGCGCCGCGCACCGCCTGCCGCTGGCTCTGCGCCGTATTGGCGCAGCGTAAGGCCCGGCGCAAAACGCTTCGCCTCGGCTCGCCAATTGAAGGCGACCGAGGTCGGGACCACCACCAGCGCCGGCCCTCGTTGGCTGCGCTGGAGCAAGAGCGCGAGCGCCTGCACCGTCTTTCCGAGGCCCATGTCGTCGGCCAAGATCGCGCCGGCGGCGGACTCGGCGAGCCGCACGAGCCAGCGGTAACCTTCGACCTGATAGCTGCGCAGCTCGCTCGTGAGGCCGCTCGGAACGGCCGGGACGAGCGCCATGGCGGCGGCCTTGCGGTCCTCGAGCTGACAGAACGCAGCGTCGCGGTCGAGCTGGGCGCCCGCGCGTTCGAGCGCGTGGAGAGCGCTACTCGCCGAAGGGCCGAGCTCGAGCTGCTCGCCCACCGGCCTCACGTGGTCGGCGAGCTGTACGAGGTGGTTGCGCAGCGCCTCCTCCAATTCGAGATAACCGCGGCCGTCCAATTCGACGTAACGCTCGCGGCGTCGGACCGCGTCGAGCAGCCGCCCTAGCTCCACCCGTTCGCCCTCGACCGAGAGCCCACCGAGCACGCCGAACCACTCGCTGCGGCGCTTCACCGCCACCCGCAACATCGCGCTGCGCGCCGTCCCGAGCACCAGCAGCGGCAAGCCCTGCCATTCGACCTCGGGCGGCGGGCGGCGCTCGGCGCAAACGGCGAGCAGCTGCAGCGCGCCCTGCGCGCTCGGATAACGGTATTGAAACGGCAGGTCTTCCAGGGCCTCGGCCGTCGCCAGGGGTAGCTCGGCGATCAGCTGCTTGGTGGCTGCGAGCTCCTGGCCGAAATCGCGCACCACGTGAACCGCCTTGTCCCCTCGCCGCAGGTGCAAATCGCGGACGCCGCGGCCGGGAACCACGCTTGGTCCCGCGTCGAGCGGCCGCACCAACACCTCGACATGAACGGCGCCGTTGGCCTGCGCGGCGAGCCGCAACACCGGCGCAGTCGTGGGCAAAGCGGCCTCCCCGAGCACGCTGCGCGGCATCGCCACCGGCACCTCACGCGCCCAGCTCGAGAGCGACGCGAGCAGCGCCGTTTGCGCTTCGGCCGGGAACAGGTCCCCTTGTTGCACCAGCACCTGCAACGCCGATGCGACAGCGGGCTTTGCGTCCAAGAGCGAGAGGCGCGCCCCATCGAACAGGAACAACAGGTCGCCGGGTTTGGCCCGCGCGATGCGTTGACACAAGCTCGTCGGCAACGCGGTTCCATCGACGCCGGCGGTGAGCCGCAGCGCACCGTTGCGCTCTTCCGCTACGAGCCCGACCGCCGCGCGGTCGATGCGCGCGGACTGGTCGGGCGCCGAGGCGAGCACCAGCTGCGGATGGCCGATCAGCGACTCGAGCAACGCTCGCGATGCAGGCGCACTGGCGTCGGTCAGCAGCGCAACGATCGCGCGATCGCCCGCTGATAGCTCGGCGGAGTAACGCTCGAGCAGCTGCTTGCGCGAGACCGCGCTGGGCGTGAGCTCTTTGCCGTGTTTGTCCTGCTTATGCAGCCACGCTTCGATCCGCACCTCGTCCAAAAGGACGCCCAAGCGAAAGCGCAGATCCAGCGCGGGTCGCGCTCG
This sequence comes from Polyangiaceae bacterium, assembly GCA_044376115.1. Classification (GTDB taxonomy): domain Bacteria; phylum Myxococcota_A; class Polyangia; order Polyangiales; family Polyangiaceae; genus Xiheicaenibacterium. Next base: position 401,010 of record JBILLK010000004.1, read on the forward strand.
CGCGCTCTGCATCGCCTGCCCGAGCGCTTGCAGCGTCCGTTCCCAGGGGGCTTTGGTCAACTCGCTCACTTGCTCGAGGAAGCGATTGTTCGGCGCTTGTTTCAGCCACACGAGCGCGGTGTCGATCGCCGCCAGCTGATGGATGCAACGCTGGGCGCGGCAACCGCATTCGCTGCGTGGATTGGGCCCGAGCGTGAGCACGACCTCTGGCCGCAAAAAGTTCCCCGCCGAACGCGGCAAGGCGAACCAAGCGTTGGGCTCGACGAAGCGAAAGCCCGGTAGGGCGGCCTCAACGCGCAAGGCGGTGAGCGGCAGTTGGCTTTGTGGGCGTGCGGGCAGCGGCTCTTGGCGCGCTCGAAGTTGCAACAGTTGGGCGTGAAGCGGCGCCGCGCGCGCTTCACTCGGAGGGCGCAGGCGCGCGCTGAGTTCGCCCTGCGCCGTGTGCGCAGCCTCCTGCTCCTGCGCGAAGAAACGCCACACTATCGGCGCCAGCAGCTGTTTGAAACGTGGGCCCAAGGTCGAGGTGCTCAGCGTCTCTTCGCTCATCAGCTCGCTCAGGCGGCGACCGATGCTGGCCGCGCGTAGCTGTGGCCAGAGCGCAGGCGAAAGCTCGACCGCGACGGCTTCGAGCGGAAGACGGCCGAGATGCGCGAGGTCATGCTCGAGGAGCCACTGCTCGAGCTCAGCGCTGGTTCGATGGGGCGGCGTTTGCGTTGCTGCAGCCGACTCAGACGTGGTCACAGTCCACGCCGCTTGAGGTTCTCGCAGGCGAGCTCATCGTTCAACTCGCAGGCCCGACGATAAAGCTCGACCGCGCGACTTTGGCTGGCTGCGCCGGGGTCTGCGGAGACGAGCACCGCCAGGTTGGTGCAGGCCTTCCCGTCCCCGCCGCTGCAGGCGCGCTCGTAGTACAAGGTCGCTTTTTTGAGGTCCTTCGGCAGCTCGGTGCCGCTTTGGTGAAGCAAGCCGAGCGCGTAACAAAAGCTGAACTCCTTCGCCTCGCAGGCCTGCTCGTAGAGCTTGACGGCGCGCGGTAAGTCTTTGGCGACGCCTCGTCCGAGACCGTACAAAACACCGAGATTCCCGCAGCCAACGGCCGAGCCTTTGTCACAAGCGTCGGTCAGCAGATCGCGCGCCCAGGTCACCTCCTCTGGCTTCGGCTCTGCGGCCAAAAGCACGAGCGCCTCTTGCACACAGCCGAAGGTGCTGCCCAAGTCACAGCCTTGCTCATAGAACGAGAGCGCCTGCTCTCGGCTCCGCGCGACCCCGGTGCCTTTGAGATGATGGGCCCCCAAATCGACGCAGCTCGAAGCATGCCCGCGCGCGCAAGAATGCGCGAGGCAAGCGTTGCCGCGCGCGGCGGCGGCATCGAAGTCCGCGCCATCGAGCCCGGGCGCGTCGAGCTGAAGCCGACCGAACATCCAGCAGCCAAGCGGTTCGCCCTCGACACAAGCAGCGCGACTGAGGGCGTTGGCGCGGCTCACATCGGGCGGCGGCTCACTGATCAGCGAGCCGGCTAGATTGGCGCACGCAAGCGGCAGGCCGTCATCACAGAGTCGCTCCAAGCGGCGCTGCCCAGCGACGGCGTCACGCGCGATCCCCGCGCCGTTGATTTGCCGCACCGCCAACTCGGTGCAGGCCTCATGATTACCAGCCGCGCACGCCGACTCAAACAGCGTCAGGGCCCGTGCGACATTGAGCTTGGTGCCTAGGCCGTTGGCCAACATCACCGCCAGGCTCTTGCAGCCGAGCGGCTCTTTGCCGTCACAAGCGCGCGTGTAGAGCGCCACCGAGGTCGGCGGCTCCAAGGCCACGCCGTCGCCGACTTCGTGCAAGTTACCCAGCAAAACGCAGCCCACGAGCGACTGCCGATCACAAGCCTGTTTGGCGAGCTCCGCGGCCCGTTTGAGCTGGGCTTCGTTCGCCTGCGGGGCATCCGCAAGCAAGCGCGCGAGCTTCACGCAAGCGGCGTCGCGCCCCGCCTTGCAAGCCTGCTGCAATGGAGCCTCCGCTGCCGCACGCGCCGCTGGGTCTTTTCCCCACGCAGCCTGCAGCTCGCCCAACGTCTCGCAGGCTTGCGCCTCCCCACTCGCACAACGCGGTCGCAGCAACGCGAGCCCAGCCTCCGCCGAGGCCGGGACGCCGCAGCCGAGCGTGAGCAAGCGCGCTTGGCTTTCACAGGCCTGGCCAGCGCCTGCTGCACAAGTCTCCTGCACCTTACGAAAGAACGTCTGCTGCTCCTCGGGTTCTCCGCCGGCGAGCGCCACACATTGCGCCGCCATCGCCCGTGAACGCAGCACCACCGAGGGCGGCTTGGCGCCGTCATCAGCGAGGCAAAGCTCGAGCGCTGAAGGCGCGGGCGTCGAGCTTGGAGCCGCGCTACTGCTCGTCGCTGGGTGCCCCGAAGCCGCGCTGGGCGTCGAAGAACCAGGCCCCAACCCACTCGGCTCCGAAGACCTGGGCACCGCTCCCGAACTCGACCCCTCACAGGCCGCAACCAGCAGCAGCAGCAGCGTGCCTGCAACCCTCATCGACATTCGCTCCCCTACCACCACGCTCCCTTCGCGAGAACGACCGGCACACGGCACTTCGGCGCCCGACCTGAACGGCCACCAAGGTGCCGGTCTTGAGCCCAAGGCAGGACCGCCTCGAAGGCTCGGTCGCCCGCCTAGCAGCCGGTTTCCGCAATTTGAGCCAAGTCCATCAGCCGCGTGAAGGTCGAACCTTGCGTGCGGAGTTCGCCGACCAGCGTCTCGAGTAGGCCCAGTCGCTTGGCGAGCGGCACCCGCAGCGCCGGCTCGAGCGCTCGTAAGCTCGATGAAGCGCCCTCCCCGGCCTCGATCAGATCGATTGCGTGAAACTCGAGCGAAAGAGCCTGCTGCGGGTCGCACGCGGCGAGCAAACGCCGACCCAGCCGTTCGCTCTGCAAGAGCGAGGTGCCGATCACGGGCAGTCGCGCAAAGGGCGTGACGGCCATCGGGATCTCCACGAACGGCCGCTGGCCGCGCGAACCGGGCGCAGGCCCCGGGCGATGCACCGTAGTCGGCCCCCAAAGCTGCGAGCCGGCGAAGGCCAAGCTCGCCGACCGCCGACCGCGCAGCGCGTGAAGGCCCTGCACGCCGAGCTTCGCCAGCGCGTACGGTGGGCTCGGCAACAACGAAGCATCAAAGGCCGCGCCCGCCCGTTCGAGCGCGTCGAAGAGCGCAGCGGAGAGCGTGTAGCCCGGCGCACGAAAGCCCCGTGGCCGAACGCCGAAGCTGCGCTCGAGATCGTCGAAGCTGCCGGCCACCTCGTCATCGAGCTGGGCTGGCCCCAGGCGGCTGAGATCGTACGGGTGGCTGCGCGAGTGGCTCTCCAGGCTGTGACCGGCCAGCACGGCCCGCTCGAGCGCCTGCCGTACCTGCGGCTGAGCGAGGTCCTCGGTCACGACGAAGAAGGTGAGCGGCAGTTCGAGCCTTTGCGCGAGCTGTAGGGCCCGTTCGATCGCCACCGACAAAAAGGAAACAGCCCCCGCTGGGAGCTGTTTCAAACCGTGAATACGCCGGTAGTGGCGCTCTCCATCGAGGTCGAAGGAGAGCGCAACTCGTCGCATCAGGCCTCAGAAGCCATCTTCGCTACTTCTTCAGCGAAGTTGTCTTCCTTCTTGGCGATGCCCTCACCGCGTTCGTAGCGGACGAACTTGACGAGGTGAATCGGCGCGCCAGCAGCCTTCGAAGTCTCCTCACGGAGCGCCTCGATCGTCTTGCCGGGGACCACGACGCTCTCCTGCTCGAGCAGGGCGATCTCGGAGTACCACTTCACCAGCTTGCCCTCGATGATCTTGGGCCAGGAGGCCTCCGGCTTGGGCTTGGGGTCTTCACGCAGCTGCCCCTCGAAGATCTCCTTCTGCTTGGCGATCTGGTCTGCAGCGACGTCACTTCGCTGCAAAACGAGTGGGGTCATGGCAGCGATCTGCATCGCCGTGTCTTCAGCGAACTTCGCCACGTCGGCGTGCGCCGCAGCCGTGGCCGACTCGGTCTCGAGGGCCAAGATGACGCCGATCTTGCCACCGAGGTGGACGTAGCTCGCCGTGAGGCCGTGCTTGCCAGCGGAGACCGCCACGCGATCCCAGCGGCGAACATCGATCTTCTCGCCGATCTTGCCGGTGAGCTCAGCGGCGACCTCGACGACCGTCTTGCCGGCCAAAGGCGCCTTGTTCAGGTCGCTGCCGGCCTCGGCCTGGATCGCCACCGCCATCACGTCGGCGAGGAAGGTCTGGAAGCCCTCGCTGCGCGCAGCGAAGTCCGTCTGAATGTTGACCTCGACCATCGTCGCAGCGAGCTTGTCACTGGACACGCCCGCACGAACTTCCCCTTCACTAGCCACGGCAGAAGCGCGCTTGGCGCTCTTGGCGAGACCCTTCTTGAGGATGATCTCGACGGCCTTCTCCATGTCGCCCGCGGCCTCGACGAGTGCATTCTTGCAATCGCTCATGCCCGCCTGGGTTCGCTCACGAAGTTCTTTGATCGCCTGCGGTGTTACGCCACTCATGTCATGCTCCTGCGTCAGTGCTTATGGACCATCAACGTCGGCCCGATACAGGCGCCGACGCTGATGAGTCATGAGAAGAAAATGTTTCCACCGTGCGGTGGAACTGGAAGCTAGTTGCGCTGACCTTGACCCTGGTGACGGCGCGACATCACGGGAACGTCGTTCTCCGCGCGGCGGCCTTCACCCTGGTCACGGCGACGCATGGTGCCTTCAACACAGGCGTCAGCGACGCGCGTGGTGATCAGGCGGATCGACCGGATGGCGTCGTCATTGCCGGGGATCACGAAGTCGACGAGGTCGGGGTCGCAGTTGGTGTCGGTGATGGCGACCACCGGGATGCTGAGGCGGCGAGCCTCGGCGATGGCGATGCTCTCCTGGTGCGGATCGATGATGAAGATGACCGCGGGGATCGAGCTCATCGTCTTCAGACCGCCGAGGTACTTCTCAAGGCGCTCGCGCTCCTTCTCGAGCTTGGCAACTTCCTTCTTGAGCAGCTGCTCGTAGGTGCCATCTTCCTTCATGCGCTCGAGCGTGCGCAGACGATCCAAGCCGCCCTTGATGGTGCGGAAGTTGGTGAGCGTGCCGCCGAGCCAGCGGTTCGTCACAAAATACATGTTCGCGCGGCGAGCCTGCTCCTGAACGATCTCCTGAGCCTGGCGCTTGGTGCCGACGAAGAGCACGTTGCCACCGCGACCGACTGCGTCGACGATGAAGTCGAACGCCTTCTTGAACAGGCGCACCGTCTGATCGAGATCAACGATGTGGATGCCGTTGCGAGCGCCGTAGATGTACTGGCGCATCTTCGGGTTCCAGCGCTTGGTCTGGTGACCGAAGTGAACGCCGGCGTCGAGCAGCGTACGGAGGGGAAGCGGGAACTCGCCCGAGGCCTGAACTGCGGAAAAATCTTCGCCGCCAGCGGCAGCAACTTGCTCAGTCATGGTATTTCCTCATTTCGGTTGTTACCTACGCTTCAAGAGCCCAATCGCACGAGGCGACACCGGCGGGCTCTCCGCTCCCCTTCAGCCTGAGGCCTCCGGGGAACTCGCACCGACCCGAAGGTCAGTGAAGCGAGTGGAGTTTCTTGCCACCCGAGGGTGGAAAGGACGCGCACGATAGTCGGAAGCCGCACAGAGTCAACCCTCAGCTAACCTGAACGCTGTGCTAGCATCTGTGCCTCTATGGCGAGTCATCGAAGCTTAAAGCTCCTGGCCGTTCTCGTCGCCATCGGAGTCGGGGCCGGAAGTTCGTTTCTTGCCTCCTGCATCGCATCCGGGCCGCCGATCGATCCCATCACCGGGGATGAGGACGGCGGCTTCGAAGATGAGGACGCGGACACGCCCGATGGCTTCGTCGATGTGCCGGTCAGCGACCCGCACGCCGTGCTCGGCGCCACCCCAGCGCATGGGCCCTTCAACGGTGGCCAGCGTGTGATCGTCACCGGCAACGGCTTTGCGTCCAACGCCCAGCTCTGGTTCGGCTCGGTTCAAGCCACCGACGTGATCGTGATCGACGCGACCAAGCTGCAAGTCACCGCGCCTCCCGGGGAACGAGGGCCGGTCACGCTGACCACGCAAAACGGCGACGATGAATCGACGAAGAGCAGCTTGGTGGGCGGTTACACCTACGACGCGCTCTACGCCGATCCGAGCACGGGCCCGGTGTCAGGCGGTACCGACGTGCGGATCGTCGGGCAAAACACCGAATGGGACGCGCAAACGGTGGCCACGATCGATCAGAAGCCGTGCGTAACGCTGACCCTCGTGTCGCCCTCCGAGCTCGTGTGCCGCGCCCCCAAAGGAACGCCCGGGGCCAAAGCCGTGCGCGTGGTCGACGGTGAAGACGCGATCACCGTGCTCGACGGCTACACCTACGAAGACTCGAGCGACGGTTTCAAAGGCGGGCTCTCCGGCGACGAGCTGAACGGCACCCTGCGTGTGCTCGCGTTCAACAACTTCACCGGGGACCCGCTGGTTGGCGCTTCGGTGATCGTCGGGTCGAACGTGCAGACGGCGCTGATCGCCAACGTCGACGAGAGCGGCGTTGCGTTGCTGCAAGACCCCAGCTTGAACAGCCCCAAGACGGTGACCGTAGCGTTCAAGTGCCACAGCCCGGTCACCTTCGTCGACGTACCAGTGGACACCGTCACGGTGTACCTGGACCCGGTGCTCACGCCTTCTTGCGCCGAGGGCTTCGGCACGCCGCCGGGCGTGGGCGGCGGCAGCGTGAACCAAGGCGTGGTGCAAGGCGAGCTGGTGTTCCCGGCGGTGAACGAGTTCGAGAAAGGGCCGTTCGCGGTGCCGCAGCCGGTGGGCAATGAGAAACGCGTGGCGTACGTCTTCCCAGCGGCGGGCAATCCACAACAAAACTTCAGCCTGCCGCCTGCGTCCTCGGCCATCACCCCCGACGCTGGAGGCGCGCTCGGCTTTGAGTTTTCGCTCGCGTCGACGCCGGGCAACCGCACCTTTTATGCGCTGGCCGGGCTCGAGGATCGCTCGGTGAGCCCGCCGCGCTTTCTCGCCTATTCGATGGGCCTCGTGCGCGGCGTGCCGGTCACCACCGACGAGGTCACGAGCGAGGTTTATGTCGATATGCGGCCGCTGGATCTGGCGCTGACGCTGGACGCCTCGCCGCCACCGCCCGGCAACCCGGGGCCGGATCGCTTCTTCGCCAACGTCGCTTTGCGGCTTGGGCCGGACGGCTTCGCGATCTTCCCGCAAGGCCAAAAGGCGCCGCTTTTGCCGCTGAACAGCGACGTCAACTTCGTGGGCTTGCCGCTGCTGGCAGGCCCGTTCGAGGGCTCGACCTACGCCGTGTCGGCGCGCGCGGTGACCGGGCCGAGCTACGCCGCGCCGCTCAGCGTCGTGGCGAGCCAGCAAACCAACACCACCGCCTTCCCGATCGTGATCGACGGCTTCGTCGGCAAGCCCACCCTGCTGACGCCGATGCTGAATGAGTCGTGGAACCGTACCGAGCTCGAGACCGAGTTCGGCCCCGGCGCGCCGGTGGATCTGACCGTCTACGACGTGGTCACCGGCAACGGGCTAATGCACTGGCTGGTGGCTGTCCCCGGCGGAGGTCGCGCGGTCGAGCTGCCCGACCTCTCCGGCATCGAAGACGCGAGCCTGCCCTCCGGCTCGATCCTGATCAACCTGATCGGCGCTCGTTTCGAGGACTTCGACTACAAGAAGCTCACGTACCGTCAGCTGCGCACGCAAGGGATGGACGCCTATGCGCAGGACTTCACCGAAGCTCACGCACCGTGAGCCTCAACCGCAAGCAGGCCCAGCTCGGACTGGGCGCGCTCATCATCGCGGCGCTCGTCGGCTCCTGTTTCGAGCGCGGGGATCGCTGGCTCGAGCCTGCACCGATCGAGCCGATCTGCGAGGCTGGCAAACAACGCTGCACGCCGCTCGGCGTCGAGCAATGTGAAGGCAGCGGAGCGCTCGCACGCTGGAACCTCAAGGCGGACTGCGCAGCCGACAACAAGGTCTGCGTCGACGGCCTATTCGAGTGCAAGCTGTGCATCCCGGAGGGGCGCTTCTGCGACGGGCTCGACGTCAGGCAATGCGATACCTCGGGCGACGCCAGCCAATACGTGACGAGCTGTGACCCGAGCATCGGAGACGCCTGTCGCGGCGGGACGTGCCAGAACTTGTGCGACGTCGCCGCGCTCGAGAAGAGCAACGTCGGTTGCGAATATTGGGCGGTGGATCTCGATAACGCCAACATCGATGCGACGAGCAACGCCGCGGCCCAGCAGTTTGCCCTGGTGGTGTCGAACCCGCAGCCCGACGTCGCGGTGGTGGTCCGCATCGAACAAGACGATTCGTTGCCCGGCGAGCCCGGCGCTCCCTTCGAGATCGCCAACGCGACCATCCCGCCGCTCAACCTGGCGGTGTTCAAGCTGGGCCCGCGCGAGGTGGATGGCAGCGCCGAAGGCAGCTTCGACAGCGGTACGCATACGGCGCTCACGCGCAACGCTTACCGCGTCCGCACCGACTTCCCGGTGGTCGCTTATCAGTTCAACCCGCTCGAGAACGTCAGCGTCTTTTCCAACGATGCGTCATTGCTTTACCCACGCGAGGCGCTCGATTTCGGCGTCGCCGCGGTGCAGCGCAGCTACATCGTGCTTGGCTGGCCGCAGACGATCGCCATCACCGACGATCCGGAGACCAACTTCAACCCGGCGGATCCGATCAACCTGCGAGCGTTCCTGACCGTGGTCGGCACCACCGAGAACACCACCGTAAGAGTGACTCCGCGCACCACGGTGGTGCCGGGCAGCGGCATCGCGGAGACCCCGCCTGGCGGAACGATCGAAGCGACGCTGCAGCCCTTCGACGTGCTCAACCTCGAGACCGGGGACTTCAATGCGGACTTCACCGGCACCGAGATCTTGGCCGATCAGCCGGTGGTCGTGTTCGTCGGCAGTGAAGCCTCGGATGCGCCTCACTTCGAGACCCTGGCCGACCGCCGCTGCTGCGCCGATCACTTGGAGGACCAGCTCGCGCCGGTGCGCACGGCTGGGAAGTTCTTTGCAGTGCCGCATACGCCCAATCGTGGAGACGCCGTGCGGGCAGCCGGTGCCAACGTCGAGCCGATCCCTGAAGCGGAATACGTGCGCTTCATCGCCACCACCAACGCGGGCGCCGTAGTCGAGACCACCCTCCCCTCGCCCTTCGATCGGCTCGAGCTCGACGGCCTCGGTGCGTTCGCCGAGGTGGAGACGACGACCGACTTCTTGGCTACCAGCAGTGAACCCGTCCTCGTCGCGCAAATCATGGCCAGCCAACAAGCCGGCAGCGTCACCCGCTCGGGCTTTCCCGGCGGAGATCCGAGCTTGATGATGGTGCCGCCGTTCGAACAGGCCCGCAGCGACTACGTCTTTCTCACGCCGGACAAATACGCCTTCGACTTCGTCACGGTGGTTGCGCCGTTCGGCGCGACGGTCTTGCTCGACGGGCAGCAAATTGACGAGTCGCTGTGTGAAGTCGCAGCAGGCGACGGGCTGACCAATGAACAGCGCGGCGGCAAGAACCCGAGCCACGTCGTTTACCGCTGCCAGCTCAGCTTCCCGATCGTCAACGCGAACGTGGACCCACCGATGATCTCGGCTGGGCTTCAGGATGACGGCGTTCACCGCATCAACGCCAATGCGCCAGTGTTCATCGCGGTAACCGGCTGGGACGCCTTCGTCAGCTACGCCTACGCAGGCGGCACCGAGCTTCGCGCGATCGCGCCGCCGCAATGAGGTCTTGGCGCGCCGTTGCGCTAGCGCTCGCGTTGCCGGCTTGCGCCAGCGAAACCGGGCCAAACGCCGAAGCCCCGACGCCACGCAAGGCTTTCGGCCAGGCCGGCGCGGGCGCGCAGGCTGCGCTCACAAACGAGCCGCGCGCCCACGACCCGCTCGCGCATGAAGCCCCAAGTTCGAGCTTATCCGCGCTGTCGAGCGCGCCAACGCCAACGCCTTCCGCGACCGCAAATACACCCGAGCCGGTTGCGCCCGAGCCGATCCCAGCGGCGCTCTTGCGCGTCCTCGCAGTGAACCCGTATGTGGAGGTGGACTGCGAAGGGCTGCCCCAAGCCGGCTTTCCCGAGGGCGTCACCAAGCGCTGCCGCTACACGGCGATGGGCGTTACGGCCGAGGTAGTCACGGCCAACCCGGAGCCGGAAGTGGCTGCGCGGTGGTTCTTGGATGCTGCGCGCTCCTGCGCCCCGCTCGAGGCCTTTCGCACGAGCGATCCCTTGAACTGGCAACGCGGAGTGGTCGCTTTTGCGAAACACATGCGCCTGCAGTCGTCGCGCATCTTTCCGCTGAGCGGCGCGATCGTCGAGGACCTCGGGGATGGCCCCACGGCGTTCGAGTTTGATCGCGGGGTGGTCGCGCCGTGCGCGCAGGGCAAGTGCCGCTGCCGTATCAACTCGCTGTCGTCGGTCGCGCTGTGCCGCTTTCGTGAGGCGCAGGGGGCGTCGGGCGAAGCGTGTCGCAAGAGCTTCGAATCCGACGAAAGCTGGCGAGCACAGTGCCTGTTGAATCATCAGCAGGCCTTCCGTACGGGAGAAAATGAGCACCTGCGCGCGAGGGCCCATCTCGTCGGAGAGGCCGTGGCGAAGAAGTGCCGTTTGAAGGCCGAGCGCTCCAAAGGCAAAGGCTGCGTCCCCGGCGAGGTGGTGATGCTGATCGAAGCAGAGCTCGGGCTCGCCAAGCCGTAGCGAGCTTCAGCGCGCGGGCGAAGGCAGCTTGCTCGCAGCGAGCGCAGCGCCACACACGAAGAAGCCGAGCGCAGCCAGCAGAAACAGGAACGCGTTGCCGGCATAAAGCGCCAACAAAGGTCCGAGGCTCAGCGCCACCGCAGCTCCCAGCGCCCCGGCGAAGAGGCCATGGGAGGGCTCGGTCTCGGAGATGTTGCCCCAAAACGGCATCAGTAGCACGCTCAGCTTGCCCACGCCCCAGCCCCAAAAGCCGGAGAGCAGCACAACCCACAACACGCGCAGCACGAGCGGGCCGCCCTCGAGCGCGGTAGCCAGGAGGCCGATCAGCAACGAGCACACCACCGCTGCGATGCTGGCCAAGAGCGCCGTTCGTACCGGGGTCAGACTGCGCATCGGTCGTCGCGTAAGCGCCGAGAGCGCGGCAGCACCCAAGAACGACGGAAGCACCACCATGAGGGCGTAATGTTGCCCACCGATGAGCGACGTCAAACGCCCGACCAGCGCTTGCTCAACCAGGGCCACACCGAAGCCACCAGCGGCAAAGCTCAAGAGCGCGCCCCAGCCGAGCATCGTGCGCTTTGAGCTTCTGAGCACCGCAACGCTGCGAAGAGCGACGAAGATCAACGCGAGCGCCGCGAGGAACTGCCATTGCACCGCCGGAAAGGCCGCGACCGGCCCTGCGGCGAAGGCGCGTCGCGGCGAGACCGCCAACGCAACCAACTCGGCGAACGGGCGCTCCAAAAAGAAGCCAGGGCTGTCGTCGCTGGGCACCGAAACGCGCGCGCGCGCCGTCTTGTCGAAGGGCCGCAGCACGGCCGCCTCGAGCAGCTCTTGGTTCTGCAGATCGGGCGCAAAGACCTCATTGAAGCGCTGGCCTGCACAATAATCACGGAGCCGACCGAGCTCCTCTTGGCTCAGCGCGCTGCGTTTGATCACCAGCGCTGTCGAGCCGCTGTGTGAGCAGGCATAGAGGTGACGCTTTGCCTCCGGCCCAAGTTCGGCCGCTGCCAAACGGAGCAGCTTGCCGAGATCCGGATCCCAACGGCGGACCACCAACAGCCCGTCCGCCGAGAGCGCGTCGAGGAAGCTGCGAAACGCCTCGCGCGTGAAGAGCGTCGTCTCGGCCGCGGCCAGACCTCGCGCATGCGGGACAACGCCCGAGTCGATGCCGGGCACCACGATCACGTCGAAGCGCTCGTCGGCTGCGCTCACAAAGCTGCGCGGGTCGGCCCCGATCAAAGAGACCTCCGGCCGGCTGAAAAGCTGATTCATCTGCTCGGCGAGCTTGCCGCTCAACACCGCGGAGCGGAGAGCTGCGTTGGGTTCGACCGCCACCACCTGCGTGCGACCAGCGTCGAGCGCCGCGCGAACATCGCGGCCGTGACCCGCCCCCAGCACCAAGATCGGCCCGTCGCTTTGGACCGCCGCATACGCCATATGCTCCGGCAACTTGGGCGCGGCGCGCTGCGTGTGAACCGCCGTGCGGTTGCCATCCGTTGCGACCCAGGCAAAGCCCGTCGACGCTGGCTTATCCATGCTCAAGAGGCCGCTGCTCGACCATTGGAGCAAGACGGTGCGCGAGACGCTGAGCGTGCGCAACTTGGGCGCCTCGAGCCAGGTCTCGCCGTAGTCGCCCCACAGCAACATCAAGCCCGCGAGAAAGAACGCCGCAGACTGAAAGCCTGTGGTTCGCCGTTCCGCTGCGGAGGTCAACGCGCTGCGCGAGAGCGAAACCGCAAACAACACCGCGGCCAGCCCAAATCCGCATGAAAATAGCAGACCAGCGCGGGGTGCGCCGAGTGAAAGCAGCGCCATCGCCAACGGCCCGCCGACCAACATGCCGAGCCCATCGGTGGCAAAGAAGCTCGCCCGAGCGGAAGCCCGGCGCGAGCAGAGCACGCCGAAGACAAACCCCTTCAGTACAAAGGCGGGCAGGCTCAAGCACAGAAGCTCGAAGAACTCACGCCAGGTCGCGCTCTCCGGATCTCCGAGCTTGGAGCGCAGTCCCATGATCACCGCCACCACGCCGAAGACGGTGCCAAAGCCACTGCAACCGACCAGCCGCTTGGCCAGCGGGGTCGCGGACTTGGGCCTCAGCAGCGGCACCGCCAACAGCCCGAGCGCCGACCCCCATAGCGGCAAGGCCAGCGCCAGCGGCGCAAGCTCCTTGCCCAAGGCCACCGAATAGAGCCGCGCCAACACCGTCGACAGACCGGTGGTGGAGAGCGAAAGCGTAAACAAGCCCGCCAGTGCGAGGGCTCGCTCGCCGCTCATGGGAGCACTTTCAGCGGGGGAGTCAGCCATAGATCGATGAGCCTAGCCAAGCAGCGCGCGAACTCGAGCGAACGTGTTAACGCAGTTCGCGCCGCTTGCCTACGTCACCGCGCGCGCAAAAGGCCAGAACCGCCAGCAGCCCGCCCCTGCCGGTAGGCGCGCTCGCACTCGGCGGTCGAAAGGCGACGTGGACCGAAGGCGCCGGCCAGCACCGCGTCGGCGTCCATCAAGAAGGTCGGCGTATCCAGGCCGAAGTCGTCGGTGTGGCCCGGCTGATCGAGCAAAATGTGCCCGAGCTCGTGGGCCAAGGTGAAGGACGCATGACCGACCCGAAAGGCGGCTCGGTCCTGAATCAGCACGTTGCGAATGGCGCCGTGCTCGAGCCCGATGAACGACTCGCCAATGCGCGCTTCACCGCGAAAAGCTGGGATCACCAGCACCTCGATGGTGGTCGGGTCCCCGTCTTCCACCGAGCGGACGAGGAGCCGTTCTTCCATCGTTCCGACCAGCGAATCGGCGTCGGAGAAGTGACGCAAGCCGTTGCTTAGGTCGACCTCCGGCACACACAGCGACAACGCCGGGTCGGAGGAGAGCGGGTGGCTGGGCGAAGCGCTCAGTTTGGCGAACTTGCCTTGCTTGGTCCGAACCACCAAATCGGTCGAACCGAGCGACATCCCCTGGGGACGCGGGTTGTCGGTGAGCGAAGGGACAAAGCCCGCTTTGGTGAGCGCAGCCGCGACGCGCCGTGCGGCCGAGCGCGGCGAACTTCCGGGCGCGACCGGCACCTGAAACTCCCGACCATCCGCGCGAAAGGAGAAGGTCCCACCCAGCGCCGGAGCGGGCAACTCGCAACCAACGCTGAGCATGAACGGCGACGGCGGATCGTGAACCGCGAGCTGCTTGTCGGGCTCGTCGAAGGCGATACCGCATGCCCCCCAAATAGCCTCGGCCCGTTCGATCTCGCGAGCCAGCACGACCGCGGGCTGCGCGAGCGAGACAGGGCCGCCCTCGGTCACGCGAAATACGTGCAACCGCAGGCTTGCCTCGGTCTCCACTGCGCCGCCCGAGACAGGCACGCTCAAGAGCTCCCGGCCGCCCTGTAGCACCCGTAACAGGCCGCCAGCGTGAGCGATCAACGAGCGCCGCTCGAGCAGCGGATGCTCTTTGTCGACCGCATCGATCACCAAACGAATCGGCTCGCTCGCGAAACACGCGCCACCGTCTTCGGACGCGCACTCCACGCGCTTCGACGTCACGAGCAGCCGGTCCACCGTTTCACCGCTGGCGGACTGCGATTCGAAGGTCACGCTCTCGGCGGCCACAGCCGTGGCCGACGGGACGCGATACTCGACGCGGTAGCTCTCGAGGTCTTCGGCAAACGGCGAAGTCGGCGGCGTATGCGCCAGGTGCACGGCCAGTACGCGCGCGGCGTCACGCGTTTGAACGACCTTCGCGTCGTTCGACGTCGGCTGCGCGCTGGCAAGAAACGCCGGCAACAGCAGCGAACTAGCGAGCCACGGCGCCCAGCGAGGCATCCTTCATTCGCTCCAGCCGCACTGCACCCGACGAAAGTTGGAGCCCGAGAGCACCGTCATGGGTTCTTTGGCACGGCTCGCGAGCAGCACCAGCGTGCTCCAAGCCAAGGCCGTCAGGTCCTCCGACTCAACCAGCTCGGTAGCATCGGCGACAGCCCGTTCACGCTCCCCGAGCTCCCACAAACAAGCGGCCGACAGCGCTCGCAGCGCCTCCGAGCTGGAGACCCGCGAGGCCTCGATCGCTTCGGCTGCGTAGCTTGGGCGACCGTAGCGCCGCACCAGCTCGGTCGCCGCACGGACGGCGATCTCATCGCCGAGCGGCCGAGCGCGCACCAACGCCTCGAGCATCGGCTTGGCCTCTGGCACAGCGTGCTCGGCCATGCGGAAGAGGAAGGAAGCATCACGGTCTGCGCTCGGCCGATGCGAGAGACGCGCAACCAGCTCGGTGGTCGGACGCACGCCCTTATGACCGTTCGCAGGCGAAAGAGCCCACGCGCACAGCGACCAACCCGCCCGCGCGCTGTCCGGGCCGGTGGTGGTGCGCAGCGTTGCCTCTTTCATCGGCCTTGGGTCTCCACCGCGATGAGCGATCTCCGCCATCACCAACCAGCGCCCCAAATGACGTTCGGAACCGCAAAGCACGTTGAGTGCGTCGGCGAGCCCCGCGCAGATTTTTGCATCCACCCCGCGAGAGGCCACCGGCAACAGCAGATCGCTCACCAGGCTGATGCGGTTCGACTCTTTGATCCGCGGCGCCAAACCGAACAGCCGCGGGCCCGTGTGTTCGCCGTGACAAATCCGGGCGACCTCGGCGGCGAAGGCGGTGAGCGTGCGCGACGAGGTCGCCGCCCGCGCGAGCGCCGGCATGAGCGAAGCATCCTTCGCGAAGCACGCCACCGAGAGCGCCGTTACACCGCCAAACTCTTCGGTCTTCAGCGCAGCGGAGAGCAAGCCGGCGCCACGTTTGTCTTCACACTCGACCAGGCTTCGAAGCCCAGCCGCGTAGAGTTCGCGCGTCCAATCCTCGAGCCGCACGAGCTCTTTGACCCAACCGGCCAAGTGGTTGCGCAAGGCGACGGAGAAGGGCGCCATCACGCGCACGATCGCAGCCAGTCGGCCTTCATCGGGAGAACGCGTGGCGATGGCTGCATCCACCTCGGCTGCGATACGACGCTCCAACTGCGCCAACACCGCGTTGTCCCCCCCCTTCGCCATTCGATGCCAGGCTAACAGATCGTCGGCAACCGGTTCACCGGTCATTTCCAGCGACACCGTCGATCCCAAGACAACGCTGCGTCACGCAGCTTCGCCCGCAATTCCGGGCCTTTTCGCAGCCGAGCAGACCGTATTCGCATCGACCTCGGCCCCATTTCTTGGGCTGCCCCGGCGGCCGTTCGTGTGCTAATCGGCGGGCGTGGCCGACAACCCCATGACCCTTGCGCAAGGCATTGAGCGGCGTTTGAGCGAGACCCGCGGTCCGGTTTTTTACGCCGACATCGCCGAACACCTGCTGCGAGATGCGCTGTTCATCGTCTCGCCGGAGCTCGACCTCTTGCGCTGCGGGGTGGCGGTGGCGATGGATGACGCGGATAGCGTTGGGGATTGGATCAAGCGCGGTACACTGCGCAAGCCGACCGAGGCCGAACGAGGCGCCTGGAAGGAAGAAAAGCTCGCACGCTGGGATGCGATCGTGGTGCAGCCCTTCGTGCTCGTGCGCCTGATCCCCGACGCCTGAGCGGACTCAGGCTTCGTTCAACCGAGTCACTCGAAGGCGACCTCGAGTTCGTCTTCGGTGCTGGCCTCGAGCCGCACTGGGATCGCGTTGAACAAGGCGACCAGCTCGTCCGCCCAAGCGTCTTTCTTCGGCTTCGACAGCTCGCTCGCGAGGCTTCGTAGCTCTTTGGCGCGGTCGTCGTCCAGCTCGAGCGCCTGTTGCAGCTCAGCGAGCTTGTCTTGCTCCTTCGCGTCGACGTCGTCATCCACGCCGGAAAGCCACGCGGCTGCGACATAGGCAAAGGACCGATCTTTGCCGCCGAGGTTGCTGAGCAGCAACTCTGAAAGCGGAACCGGGCTGCCGAGCAGCGTCTCCAAACGCTCGCGCAGTTCCTTGGTTAGGTTGAGCACCTTCGCCGCGCTGCGAATGCTCTCCTTCTCGGGTTCCTGCAGCTTGCCGTCGGCCCACGCCATCAGAATCAAGACGGCAAGAATTTCGGTACAGGCCTCTACTCGAATCGTCAGTCGCGCCATGCCCGCAGGCTAGCCGAACTTCTCCAGCCTCAGCTCGAGATTGCGTCGTACGCGGTCTTCGCTCGGCGCATCGAGCTCTTACCGGTCATGATGTCGACGAGCTTGCTCACACGCCCGCGGAGCCCCTCACGCACATAGGGCAGGCCGTATTTCTTGCACAGAGCCTCCACCTTCGGTTGGGCCTGGCGCAGCTTCAGCGGGGGCAGCTCCGGGAAGAGGTGGTGCTCGATCTGGTAGTTCAAGAACCCTTGCAAGAAGTCCGCGACGTCGTTCCCACCATGAAAGTTCACCGAGCCGAGCACCTGCCGCGCGTACAGGTCGGCTCGGTTCACCGGCTTCTCATCGAAGCGAACCACGTCATCCCCGGCGTGGTTGGGCGCGATCAGGCAGAAGGTGTGGACGTTGGTGAGCGCCTCCGCCATGGCCGTATTGAGCAAGACGTTGATCGACGCGAGCGGCCCCAACGGCAGGAAAGCTAGCGGCGCCACGACGAAACGACCCACGGCGTACGGCGCGATCGCGCGCAGAAACGCGCGGCCTTCAGCGGTCTTTGGGTTGAAGGCGGAGAGCAGGCGGTCCTCCGTCGGGGTGACCTCGTCACGGGCCTCGTGAGAGCGCCGCTCAGCGCGGTCTTTGCGCGCCTTTTGCAGAACTTGGAAGGTGTTCGGCGCGTAGTAGGTGAGCCGCCACGTGAGCGCCCAAAATCCGACCACCGCCAACTTGGCCGGCAGCGGCAGCTTGGCGTCTCGCACCGGTTGCATGTGGTGCTCGACCAAGTCGGGGTCCACGACCTCGCCCGTTCGGTAGTGGTGCAGCACGTTGTGTTCGTAGGCCCACGCTTCGGGGTGCACCCAGTCCAGCCAATCGATCAGGCGCCTCTTTCCCTGCGCGAAGATCTTGCTGTTCATGTGCGGCTTGGCGTCGGGTACCGCGTCCATCCCTTTGTGCGAGATGTGGTGCATTACGATCGTCCAGCGGGCGCTCGAACCGAGCGCCAAGAGGCCAGCCGAGATCGGGTTGGGGGCCAACCAAGCCGAGGCGTAGCCCAGCCCGGAGGCAAGCCGCCCCCATCGAGCCATCTTCTCGAGGTGCCGTGCGTCCTCTGCGCTCAAGGCCGCGCTCAGCTCGTCACGCAGCGCCTCGACCTCCTTGGCGAAGGCCTCCAGATCCGGCGCCGCTCGCGGCGACTCGGCTGCGGGACGCGGGCTATTCGTGGCATCGTTCGCTTGGTGACTTTCGGTACGAAACACAGCGGCGGCGTCGTAGCACTGAATGTCTCGGCGGGCAGCCGTTCTTGCGCTTGCAAACGCGCGGGCGCGCTGGTCCTGCTGTTCGCGGCTTGCTCCCAGCGCGCGCCGGGCTCGGAAAGCTCGGCAAGCGCACGAGCGCCGAACCCGGAGGATCTCAGGACCGCCAGCGTTCACCGGATCAGCAGCGAGCCATTGATCGACGGCGACCTCAGCGAGCCTGCGTGGCGCTCGGCGACGGTGCTCGGTCCGTTCGTCGCGGCTCGCAGCGGCCTGTTCGAGCCGAAGCAGCCTTTGGCGGGCTCGGCTCGGCTCTTGTGGAGCGATCACTTCCTTTACGTGGCCTTCGAGGTGCGCGACCCCGATCTCCGCGGGGGCTTTCCGGCGAACGCTGTCGACCCGCACCTGTGGGAGCGAGACACCGTCGAGCTGATGATCGATCCGCTGGGAGACGGCGATAACCGCGACTACTTCGAGCTGCAGATCAACCCGCAGAACCTCGCCTTCGACTCGCGCTTCGACGACTACAATCGGCCGCGCGGCGGGCCCGATGGACCGTTCGGTCACCAGGATTGGTCGAGTCAGCGTCAAAGCGCGGTCGTTCTCGACGGTACGCTCGACGATCCGAGCGACGTCGACCGCGGCTACACCGTCGAGTTACGCGTGCCGTGGGCCGCCTTCGCGCCGCAGGCCGCGCGTCCGCAGAGCGGTGAAAGTTGGCGCATGAACTTCTACGCGATGGAGAACAACGGCGGCGTTGCGTGGTCGCCGATCTTGGGCCAAGGCAACTTTCACAAGGCCGCGCGCTTTGGCCGCGTCACCTTCGTGGACTAGCCGCTCACTGCACAAGGCCTGCGCTGAGCAGCGGCTGGTCCACAGGGACGCGAACCGGGAGCGGCTCGAGTTTGCCTTGATTCACCGTGCAGCTAAGCACCTCGGCCGAGGGCTGGCTGGGTGCGCCAAGGGAAGCGGCCTCGAGCGGATCGAAACGACTGGTGGCAATATCGCGAGCGGGCCCCGCGCGATCGACGTCGCGGTAGACCAGCGTGAAGGCCGGCGGAAGCTTGCTGAAGTCGATCGCGATCCGCCTCGGATGCGCGGGATCTTTCGACCAGCGCAACGCCGGCGTAGCTCCACCCGAAACCTTGCCGAGCCGACGCAATGGCGCCTGCGTAAGCTGAATCTCGAAGCCTTCCGGCTCGCTCGCCGACGGCAAACATTGGTCGAAGTAGCTTTGCGCCTTGGGGGCGGTCCACAGCTCGAGCCGGTCGTGCGGGCCGCTGCCCAGCGCCCACTCGTCATCCTCGATCTCGACGAACAACGAGTCACCACCGCCAACCACCAACAGCGCAGCGCTCGGAGTCAGCGCCGATCCACCGAGTGCGAAGCCGTTTTGCAGTCCATCGATGCGAGTGGCGCAACCGTTGAGTTCAGCCGAGTACCACGCAGTCTTGTGGAAGGCGGGTGGCAACTCCACCACCGGGATCACCGCGGAGTCGAAACTCGCCAGCTCTTCCGAGCTGCCGCCACAGCGAGGGGCCGCCCACGAGGTTAAACCTACGCGGGTTTGGAAGTTCCACAGCCGTTGCTCGGAGTTCTCGCCAAACACCCAATGCGCGTCGCTCGATACGACGCTCAAGGTGTCGGGCAATAGCGCGGTAACGCTGTTGGACCAGCGCCAATTGGAGCCCCCGTGCTCGCTGAGAGTAACCTCACGGCCACGCACGGTGAGGGTTGATTCGCCGATGCCAGCAGCGCCGTGACCATCGTTGCACACCGACGCGATCAACCGCTCTCGCTTGGCCTCGCTCGAACCGAGCGCGAGCAACCAAGCTTCGAACCGGGCGCAGCCCGAGAAGTTCCTATCAAAAACGTCGCTGCCGTCCACATAGCTATGGGCAGGCTCGATCGGGTGGACGGGGGCCCCCGAAAAGTTCTCGGTACCTCGGGCTAAGAGAACGACCACGTGCTCCTGGCCTGCGTCTGTGTAGCCGCCTCGCTCCCCCACCAGGCTGCACGGCGAAAGCTCAGTACACGCCGCTTCCGCGATGATCTGTGCGCGCGACTTGGGCGCTGGCGCAGCCGACCGGCTGGTGGGCAAAACCACGTCCAGAACCCCGCTGGAAACGGTTGAACCTCTGGGCGCGCCGCAGCCAGCAGCGAACAACGCCAACCACCAAACCCACGACGCATTCATTTCGCTGCCGAATCCCCTTCGGTTAGGCTCTGACAAAGGACATTAGGAGAACACGAATGAGCCAGCTTGCATGCCATCGAATCGTAGCTCTTGGATTGCTGATCACAGTTGCTTGCGGAGATAGCGGAAGCTCTGGCGGCGGCGGTTCAACGACGGACGGCGGCGGCGGTTCAACGACGGACGGCGGCGGCGGTTCAACGACGGACGGCGGCGGCGGCGCGGCCGGTGGAACCACGGCAGACGGCGGCGGCGGCGCAGCGGCCTGCCTCGACTTCGCTGCGACCTGCGATGAAGCGACCGATACTTGTTGCGACGTCGCCGGGACGCCGGGCGAGTGCGTGGCCTTCGGAATGGGGCCCAAGTGCTCGATCCCCTGCCCCGCCGACCCAGCCGACTGCCCGAACAACGGCGCCGGCTGCAACAACATGAGCCCCTCCTACTGCAAGGTGAACTGAGCCCAGCGTCTGGCTCGGTTGCAGGTGGACCCGATCAGCGTTTGTTGCCGCTGATCGGGCCTTACGAAGTCAGGCCTTCTCAGCCTCTAGCCAAACACGAAGCACCGCGCCGTCGATGGCGTACTCCTTGGCCTGAGCGCCCTCGGGCGCTCCGCCGATGGTCAGCTTTGCGACCATCGCTTCACGGCACAGGAGCTCCTGCTGCTTCTCTGCGACGCTGATTACCGCAGCGTCGCCATCGAGCCGCACGATCGCTTTGTCGGTGAAGGAGAGGCCAACGTCTTTGCGGGTCTGTTGCAAGCGCGCGACGATCTCGCGGGCCAGACCTTCCTCGCGCAGCGCGTCGGTCAGCTCGAGCGCCAGCACCAAGACGCCAACCTTGTTCCCGGCTGCGGCGTAGCCCTCGGCTGCATCCACCGCCACTTCGATCTCCTCGGGGCCGAGCGCGAGCGGCTCGCCCTCCACCTCGAGCGAAACGCTGCCGTTCTTCGACAGCTCGGTTCGAAGCGCGCCGGCGTCGGCTTTGGCCAGCGCGGCTTTGCAGGCCTGGACCTTCTTACCGAGCCGCGGCCCCAGCGTCTTGAAGTTGGGCTTCAGTGTGTACTTCACGAAGCCTGCCTCCTCACCGGGAGCGAGCACGCGCACCTCATGCACGTTCAGCTCCTCGGCGATCAGACCGGTGAAGTGACGAAGCCGCTGCGACAGCTGCGGATCACCCACCACCACGTCGGCTCGCGACAGCGGTTGTCGTACTCGCATCTTGACTGTCGTGCGCACTTCGCGACCGAGGCTTACGAGTTCGCGCACGGCGAACATGTCGCGCGACAGTTCAGGGAGCGCCCATTCAGTTACAGCCTTGGGGAAGCTCGCCAGGTGCACGCTCTCCGGCATGCGCGCGCCGAAGGGACCACGCACCAAGTTCTGCCAAAGCTCCTCGGCGAAGAACGGGGTGAAGGGCGCCATCAAGCCGCTGAGCGTGACCAGCACTTCGTAAAGCGTGAAGTAGGCGTCGGCCTTGTCCTGCGAAGCAGGCTCGGTTACGTCGAAGAAGCGGCCCTTGGACCAGAAGCGCGCCCGACTGCGACGGACGAACCAGTTGGACACGCCTTCAGCCAGGTCCACGAGCGCCCGCGCCGCGTCGTAGAGCAAGTACCCCTCGAGTGCGGCCGTCACCTTCTCCACGGTCGCGCACAGCTCGCTCATCATCCAGCGGTCGAGTTCGCTGCGCTCTGCAACGGCTCGGTATTGCGGCGCCCCGGAGACGAGGCTCGCCACCGTCGCGTTCGGGTTCTCGCGCGCCGGATCGAAGCCGTCGATGTTCGCGTAGATGGTGAAGAACGAGTAGACGTTGCGCAGCTTGACCAGAAATTCCTTCTGCTCGAGCCGCACGTTGGTGAGCGAATGACGGGTGTTGGTCCATGACGGGCTGGCCGCGTAGAAGAACCAACGGAAGGCGTCGGCACCGGGCGCGCTGGCCGAAGGATCCTCAACCAGCACGCGTTGGCCGAGCGGCAGGAACGGCACGTCGCTCGGCTTGGTCTCGAGCGCGGTCGGCGAAGGCGTGACTCCGAGCGAGGCGATGTCCTCGGCGTGAAGACCGACCACGCGCCGTGGCAGCTTCTCTTTGTTCGTCGCGGGGCGCAGCTTGAGTTTGAGCGCCTCTCCCTCCTTCAGGTACACGAGCACGCTGGCCGACTCGCCGGTCAGATCGAGACCCTCGTAGTCTTCACGGGCGATCACAGCCTCGCCTTTGCCCAGCGTGAGCCCCTTGCCGGCCGCGTCGAAGGCCGCGAAGTCCATGCGCACGCGCTCGAGGATGATGTCGGGCGGCGTGTAGTTGCCCTTCGACTTGGACTCCTTCTTCCCCTCCTTGTCGCAGACGTGCCCGAGCACCACGCAGGTTTGGTAGGGGTGCGGCAGCGGCGCTTTGTCGAACACCAGCGTGGAGATCATCAGCAGCGAGTAGAACCAGCCGCGCGTCTGATCGATCGCTTCACTGATGAAGTTGGCTGGGAACGCGCGTTCGAACTGAGCCTTGGAGCCCTCCTTGTGCGGGTAGCCCCATTGAGCGAAGGGCATGCAGCCCGAATCGAACCAGCAGTCGATCACGTCGGGCACGCGGCGGTAGACGCCCTCTTCCCCAGGCTCGGTGAAGGTAACGTTGTCGACCCAGGGCTTGTGCACCATCAGGTGAGGCGAAAGCGACGGGTCTTTGGCGCGCGCCTGCTCGAAGGCCGCGAAGGCCTCGGGGTTCTTGGCCAGGATCTCCTCGACGCTGGCCGGCGCCGCGAGCTTGCCGGTCACGTCGTTCACCCAGATGTTGAGCGGCGTACCCCAGAAGCGCTCGCGCGATAGCGCCCAATCCACGTTGTTGCGCAAGAAGTCGCCGAAGCGACCGCCCTTGATGTGATCGGGCAGCCACTGGATCTGCTGGTTGTTGTCGATGGCGCGGCTGATCTCCTGCGTGGTGCGGATGTACCAAGCCGGGCGCGCGAACTGGATCAACGGATCGGCGTCGCTGCGCCAACAGAAGGGGTATTCGTGCCTGTAGGTTTCGTTGAAGACCATGAGACCGCGCTCCTTGAGCTCGGCGATCAGCTCCTTGTCGCAGTCTTTGACCCAGCGGCCCTGATAGCGCGGCAGCACCTCGGTGAACTTGCCGTCCGGCCCGATCGCGCAAAAGAGCGGCAATTCGCGATTCTTCTCGAGCAGCTTGCGATGAGCCGCGTTGTCGTCTTCGCCGAACGCCGGCGCGATGTGCACGATGCCGGAGGCGTCCATCACCACGAAGTTGGCGTTGATCACCGAGAAGGGCTCGGCGTGCGCTGCACCGTCCGCGGCGTAGATATCGAACGGCGGCTGGTACTTCTTGCCCGCGAGCTCGCTGCCTTTCACCTCGCGCTCGATCACGAGCTCGACGCCGAGCTTCTTGGCGATCGCCGGCACGAGGTCCTTGGCGAGCACGAGCAGCTTCTCGCCGAAGCCGCTCACGTAGGCGTACGTGAAGTCCGGGTGCACCGCCGCGTACATGTTGGAAGGCAGCGTCCAAGGCGTCGTCGTCCACACCAGGAGCGCCGCGTTCGGCTCATCCACAAGCGGGAAGCTGACGTACACCGAAGGGTCGTCCACCGTCTTGTAGCCAAGACCGACCTCAGCCGAAGAGAGCGCGGTTCCACCTTGGGCCCACCACCAAACGACTTTGTGGCCTTGATACAAAAGGCCCTTCTTGAACAGCTCCGACAGGGCCCACCACACGCTCTCGACGTAGCTCTTGTGGAAGGTGACGTAGGCATCCTCGAGATCGACCCAGAAGCCGATCTTGTCGGTCAGCTTCTCCCAGGCTTCGGTGTAGCGAAAGACGCTCTCGATGCAGCGGTGCGTGAACGGCTCGACACCGTACTTCTGGATGTCGGCTTTGCCGTGGATCTTCAGCTCCTTCTCGACCTCCACCTCGACCGGAAGGCCGTGCGTGTCCCAGCCGGCTTTGCGCGGGACGTCGTAGCCCTGCATCGTCTTGAAGCGCGGAAAGACGTCCTTCACCGCGCGGGTGAGCACGTGCCCATTGTGCGGCATGCCGTTGGCCGTAGGCGGCCCTTCGTAGAAGACGAACGTGCCTTTGCTCGGGCCGGTGGAGCGGGTCTCGCTGCTGAGGCTCTTCTCGAAAATCCGGTTCTGCTTCCAGAAGGCGAGAATCGCCGCCTCATCTCGCGGAAAGTCGAGATCAGGCCGAACAGTCGAAAAAGGTCCCTTGGGGTCGGATGCCATGCACGCCTCGTAGCAAGGTGGTTTCCCAGCGTCGAGCAAAGGACGCCTCGGAAGCGTGCTGGCTGACCGACTAGACCATCAAGGGCTCGAGCGGGCCTTGGTATTCGGGCCGGTCTTCCAGATCGCGGTCACCGAAGTAGTTGATGTTGGTCAGCCCGACGGCGTGGCAGATGCTCGTTAGCAGCTTGTTGTGCGGCACGCGCTCCTGACTGTCGATGTTGCGCAGACGCAGGTAACGACCGAGTCGCAGCGTGCGGTTGCCGCCGCCTGCGATGATCGCCGGGTGGCGGGTGTGCTGGTTGTCGTGCCCGTCGTGACCGAACTCGTTGTGCCAAAACACGACCGTATTGTCGAGCATGCTTCCGCCCGTTGGATCGAACGGATCGGTGACCTTGGACAGCTCGTCGAGCACAGCAGCGAAATGACCGGCGGCCCAGCGCTGGCCTGCACAATATCCCCGCCGCAAGGTCTCGAGGTTGGCGCCTCCAGCCCAGTAGTCGTGCACGAGGTTTTCGTGGAAGCGGAACTTTGAGCCGTACAGCGCCGCAGCCCCGGAGGCTTGGACCTCGGGCACGTCGGTGTAGTAGTTCGGGTAGTCGTCGAGGATGCGCAAGGTGGCGCACATGCTCCGGCCACATGCGAACGCTTGCGCGATCACTGCGGCGTGGGCGCGGGTCACGTTCTCGACGTTGCTGTAATCGCCTACCGTGCCGTTGACGTCGGGCACGTCGGTGCCGCTGGTCGTGCAGTAACCAACCATCGGGTTCGTGCCGGTCTCGATCAACTTCTTCATCGCCTCACGATGGGCCGTGATCTTGTCCTTCTCGACGCCTTTGAGCCGCGCCTCGAGCTTGGTTAGCGCGTCCTGGCCGTGGAGCGTGATGCGGTTCTCCCCCGCCGCGTAGTCGATCACCGGATCGCCCGGATCGGGCGGTACGAAGTCGGCCGGGAAGGCAGCTTGGAACAGCGCGCTCGGGCTGGTCTCGGCGTTGCGCGGGATGCCGGCCGAGTCGAAGCTCATGCACTTCCAGGTGCCGGCGCCTTCGACGCTGGCGGTGAGCAACACCGGCGCGCCGAGCTGGCCGTGCAAGTAGAAGTCGAGCGAAGGGTGATTGTCGAAATTGCCTTCACGGTTGGCCGGACCTTGAGCGCCGGTGAGCAGCGTGCCCTGCTCGTTGTGACCGTGGTTGCTATAGAGGTTGGCGCGTGTGGCTTCCTTGGTGCACTGCGTGTCCAAACCATCGAGCACGGTGATCTGATCGCGCCAGGGCATCATCGCGTTCAAGATCGAGTTCTCGTACTCGAAGGACAGGCCCGAAAGCGCCTCATCCGGCGTCGCGGGCTCAGCGCCGCTGCTCTGCCGAGGGATCCAGAAATCGCGATCGACGCCGTGAGGCGTGCGCACCGCGAGAAAGCGTACCGGCCCCTGCGGCGGAGCAGCCTTCGCCGCCCTTTGTCGAAAGGCGCCGCCCATCATCGCCGCTGCAGCAGCGCCGCCCATCATGGCAAAACGTCGTCGGCTGATCATGGCTACTTCTTCCTCTCGATGAACGATCGATCCCGCACGATGGCCACCAGCAACTCCTCGAACGAACCGCCACTCTCGATGAAGGCATCGTAGGCCTCCTTGGAGGCGCGAACCTGCATCGGCGCGCCGAACTCAGCGCCCAGCGTGAAGTGCCCAAAGCGCCGTACGAGGCAGGATTGGAACTCCTCATTCTTGGCTAGGCCCGCCGAGAGCTCGGGCGCGGTGGCGTAGAAGGTGCCGTCGAGCGTGACCTCGGCCTCGACCGGCTTGCCGTCCGCGTAGACGGTTTGCCAAGTGCCGTTGCCTGCGAAGGTCTCGAACGAGAGGCCCACCGGGTCTGAGGTGCTGTGGCAAGCTCCGCAGGTTCCGTTCGTGCTGCGCGCGGCGGCGATCTCCTTGATGGTCGCGTCGGCGCCGACGAGCTCCTCTTGCGCAGCCACGAGGTCGATGGGGAGTGGCACGATGTCGTTGCACATGCCGTCCCGAAACACCGACATACCGCGGCGAACGACGTTGTCCCGGCCCTTTTTGCCATGCGCGACGAGCCACGCGCCCAGCGTCAAAAGGCCACCACGCTGAGCCGGGTCGAGCTCGACCTGGGCGACGCCGGTCCCGGGGTGCGTGGCACCGTAGTAGGCAGCGACCTCGGGCGTGGCCCACGTGTGCGAGGTGGAGAGCAGATCCTCCAGGCTCCCTCGACCCTGCACCACGACCTGGTTCACGTACTCATTGTACTCAGCCTCGAGCGCCGCCACGAGCTGCGGATCGAGCTCGGTCTCGTTGCCTTGGCTCTCGAGCGTCGACATCTTCAACCACTGCCAGAAGAAGCGCTGCCACATCGGCGCCGAGCGATCCATCAAGCGGCGAACGTTGTCTTCACGAATGGCGGGATCGCGAAGCAGGCCGGCCTTTGCGTCGGCGAGCAGCTCGGCGTCCGGACCTTCATTGGTGATCGCAAAGCTGAGCAGACTGGCGATCTCGTAGTCGGTTAGCTCGACAACGCCCTCACCCACCCCGCCGATCTCGTAACGATAGAGGAACTCGGGCGATAGAAGAGCTGCCCGGACCATCGCGGCAAAGGCCCATTCTTCACCGTAGGTTGCGACCGTATCGTCATAGACCGCCTGCAGTGCAGCGCGCTCATCCGGGGTTGGCGGCCTGCGAAAAGCTTGTTCCGGAAACCAATCGAGGAAGCTCTGCACGCACTCGTCGGTGCCGAAGGTATCGCAGCGGGCTGCAGCTGCGCCTTGCGCCGCGACCCAACTGCCGATGGTCCGTGCGGCCTCAGTGAACTGCGACGCATTGCCGAGATCGATGCGAGCGGTGTTGGCGATGTTGGCGAGCCCGTATTCGCTCGCCCCTTCGGGCAGATTCACGGTTGGTGCGCCTGGAAAGAAGCGCTGGACCTCACCGTTGTACTGCTCGGGCGAGAGCCGCCAAACGCGCGCATCCAGCCGAGGGTCGCCGGGATCCGTTCCGGTGATGACGTCATCGTCTTCCCCCGCTGGGTCGCCCAGCGATCCAACACAACCCACCGAAATAAGGGCGGCCACGAGAAGGGATTGGTAGCGCACGGCCCAAGCCTAACTCAGTCGTGCAGCGGCTGGATCACTCAAGGTCGCCAGCTACGTTTGGCGACGAGAGTAACGACAACAGCCACATTGGCCTTAATCGCGGTGAGTCGAAGGCATGCGCCGTCGGCCGTGCCAACGCAAAGCGCCAGGAGGCGCATC
The DNA here is from genome assembly GCA_044376115.1 of Polyangiaceae bacterium. Classification (GTDB taxonomy): domain Bacteria; phylum Myxococcota_A; class Polyangia; order Polyangiales; family Polyangiaceae; genus Xiheicaenibacterium. The sequence goes on from JBILLK010000004.1 coordinate 428,734, forward strand.
GAATCGATGACTATGCCCAAAGGGCCGGCGTGCTGGTTGCCACATGCTATCGTCGCGTCGTTGCAAGAGATCCGCGTCAAAGGCTCGACATTGCTCGGCGTTTTGACCGGGGTGAGAGAGGTTTGCGGTGAGCGCGCGGAGGGCATGATCGCTGGGCTCAAAGGTGAGCTCGGGGAAACTGTGCGCACCCGGAGTCTCGTCGCCTTGGGCTGGTATCCCATTGCTTGGCACCGAGAACTCTTGGCGATGGTCGTTGCGAACGGCGGCCAGGTAGAGCTGCGCGAAGTCATCCGCACCTCGACGCGCCACAGCATGAGCTCGATTCATCGGTTGATCGTCAAAGTGTTTTCGCCCGACACCCTGCTCAGACAATCGAGCCGACTCTTCTCGAGCTTCTTCGAAGCGGAGCTGCTGACACACGTACAGGGGCCACGGCAAGTTCGTGTCGAGTGGAAAGAGTGCCACGGCTTCGACCGCAACGTTTGGCAAGCTCAGGTCATTACGGTGGACGAGCTAGTGGCAATGACCGGCTCGAAGGTAAAGAGCCGAACGGTGACGGCTGGCGGGACCGACGGCGACTCGAGCATGAGCCTCGACCTCCATTGGCTGGCCTGAGCGTCAACGTGCGAGGGAGGGGAAAACCCTCTTGAGGAAGCCGTTCGAGAGCAACCTCGTGGGGTCATGCGCGGCCTTGAGACCGAGCATCTGCGCAACCCCTGCAGCGTACGACTGCTCGAGTTCGGCCGAGTCAGCGTGCACGTTCTTCACCAAGTGCACCCGGCCGCCGACTGCAAATGCCATCCGTGAGAACTCAACCATGAGCTCCTCTTCCTCCGGAAAGGTCACGCGCCCCAGCTCCTCGAACGTGAAGGTCACTGCGTAGCCCGCTAGCCCGCGCGTCGATGAGAATACGAACCCCTCGCCTTCGCCCGGAAGGTAGAGCACATCGATCAACGCGGGCACGATGCCGCGCGCGTCGAGCAGCGCGTCGGCACGCTCGAGAAAGCTCGCCAGCTTGTCGCGGGTTGCCGCCGCGTCTCCGGCGACGACTGGGATCACGTAGGTCTGCTGGCGGATGCCCATCGGAAAGCCCAAGCCTCGGAAGAAGCGTTTGACCGCATCGTTGCCGTTTTGAAAGAAGGTGAAGCCCTCGAGTTCATCCACGGCGGCCGACTTCTCCTGCGACTTCATGAATAGGTTCATCATCAGCTCGTAGCCAATGGGCCGGATCAGATCGTTCATGATCAACGCTTGCAGGGCACGGTGAAGGAACGAGGAGGGCTGATGGAAGAGGCTCGGCTTCAGCTCGACCGTGTCTCCATCTACGTACCGAGAGCGCATGACGAAACCCTGGCGCTCGGCGTTCATGTACAGAACCGCGCTGACAGCATGAGCGTCCTCGAGCGCCACCGCCTCGAGTGGGTTGACCTCGAGCGGTGCCCGATTCGGACCGCTCGCAGGTTGGCCCTCGAGCTCAGTGACCAACAACTCGGTCAAGCTGCGCAACCCGGAGAAGCGCTCGAACTCCGTCTCCACCACGATGTTGCTGAAGCCGACCGGCAACAACTGATAGGTGATCTCAAGCACCACGCCCAGGTAACCGAAGCCGGCGATCACGCCGAAGAAAAGCTCGGCGTTTTCCGTGCGAGAACAGCGCAGCACGACGCCCGCGAGAGTGAGCAAAGAGAACGAAACGACGTGCGTGCCCTCCTTGCCGCAGGTCGGGGAGAAACGAGAAAGCGCGTTGGTCGCGAGGGTTCCGCCAGCGGTGGTCTCACTCGAGCTGACCACCACGTACGGAACATGGCCGGCGCGCTTGGCCCTGGCCACGATCGCCCCCCACTTCGCCAACGCACCAACGGTGATGGTGCTCGCAACGACCTCCCCGATCTGATCGAAGCCGCGCACCTGAATGACCATGCCCTCGTTCAGGGCTTGGGTGTCGAAGGCCATTTGGCCGGCGCGAAACGATACCGTAAGACCGCGCGAGCGAGCCTCTTCCAGGTGGGCAAGGATGCTGGCTTCCGAGTCAGCTTCACGCAGCTGAGCCCAGACCTCTTGTCCGGAATACGCCGTCAGTCGGGTCTTGCCGTTCATGCTCTCTCCGCGCTCTCGCTTCAATGAAAAGCGGGAGCGTGCTGTCACGCTCCCGCCCTGCGTCAGCCGATTGCCTTGCTTAGTTGCACGCGGTGCCGCCGGTCACGACCAAATCATCTACGTTCCAGCCCGAGCTGCTGAACACGCCAGAGGCAGTGCTGAAGCCAATCCGCACCTGCATGTTAGCGTTGGCATACGCGCTCAAGTCGAAGCCCTGGGCCAGCCAGGCGTTGTCGGCAACCCCTGGGGGACCGCCGGTCTGGAACAGGACTTGCCAACTCGTGCCGTCGAACACCTCAACCGTGTTGACCATGAACTGCGCATAGTCGCTGTTGAGCCAGCGTCGGAAGTCGAGCCGCAGGGCGGCCGCTCCCGCGGTGTTCATTACCCGGCTCGTTGCATAATATGGAGCGTGCACGCTGTTCCCGGTGTTCCCACCGAGCACCACACCCATCACCCCGTTGTTGGGTCCGGCGGTGAAATCGATTGCCGGGTCCGGGTTTCCCGTCGCTTGGCCGGCGGAAACGGTCGTCGGTCCAATGGCCCACTGCGTGCCCAAGGTCCAGCCTTGGCTCGCGTCGGAGAACTCATCCCGCAGGAAGATCTGCGGGTTGGGGCTATTGGAAATCACGATGTCATCGATGTTCCAGCCCGACATGTTGAAAACGCCCGCGCTGCCAATGGTGTAGCCGAAGCGGATCTGCATGGCGGCGGACTTGAACGCGGTGATGTCGTAGGTCTGACGCTGCCACGCGTTGTCAGCAATGATTTGGCTGTTGGTGGGCGAGGTGTAGACCGTGTTCCAGGTTGAGCCGTTGAAGACCTGAACGACGTTCGTGGCAAAGTTTGGGTAATCGCTGTTGAGCCAACGCCAGAACGATAGGTGCATGCTGCCCTGCGCGGCCGCTGTGTTGATCACCGGGCTGGTGAGGTAGCGGAAGGGCACCAACGCGGTCCCGTAGTTGCCCCCGATCACTACGCCTGCCACGCCGTTGTCGTTGGTGCTCGTGTGATCCTGGGACGGGTCTGGGTTGCCCTGCGCTTGGCCAGTTGAAGCCGTAGCGGAGCCGATGCCCCACGAAGCATCGGCGGTCCAGCCGACGTTGTCGTTGAAGTCCTCGGTAAAATAGATGGCGAGCGGCGTGGGCCCATCATCGGTCAGGCCATCACAGTCGTTGTCGACGTTGTCGCACGTCTCCGCAACCGGAGGCACATTGCTGACACAAGTGACAGCGCCGTTCTGGCATTGCAGCGTACCGGGAGCGCACACACCAACGAGCCCGGGTACGGTGCAGGCGGCGCCGCTCCCCGGGTTGCCCTCATCGGCATTGCCGTCACAGTTGTTGTCGAGCCCGTCGCAGACTTCAGCGCTGGGCTGGACGTTCTGATTGCAAACGAGGCCGCCGTTTTCACAGGCGGTGGTCCCTGCGCTGCACACCCCGAGGAGGTTGGTCATGCAACCCACGCCGCCGCCGGGATTGCCGTCATCCGCAGCGCCGTTGCAGTCGTTGTCGAGCCCATCACAGCTCTCCGCCTGTGGCGCGTCGGGAACGCAGGCCTGTGCGCTTCCACCAACGCAGTTGTCCACCGTTACGGCGCACTCTCCGAGGCCGCAGCTGGTTTGGCCCAAGCCGTCATCCGCAGTGCCGTTGCAGTCGTTGTCGAGGCTGTCACAGCTCTCTGCGGCGGGCATGCCGGGCACGCACACTTGCAATACGCCGTTCAGACACTCGGCGACCATCGCGCTGCATTCACCAACTCCGCAAAGGAGCACGCCAAACCCGTTGTCGACGGTGCCATCACAGTCGTTGTCGAGGTTGTCACAGCTTTCAGCGCTGGGCGTTACATCCCCGCTGCAAGCACCCCACGCGCCGGCCTTGCAGGTCTGCGTCCCCGCCGTGCAAACGCCTACGCCCTCGGTGACAATCGGCCCGCCGTAGCAGCCCTGCGTCTCGCCATCGACGCAGTCGCAGCCGTTGTCGACGTTGCCGTCGCAGTCGTTGTCGAGACCGTCGCATTCCTCGGTCTCCGGCAGGGCTTCGCCTTCACAGGCGCCAAAACTCCCGGCGTCGCAGGTCTGCTGGCCCGCAGCGCAGATGCCGACGCCCTCGGTGCCATCTGGGCCGGAGTAGCAAGACTGCGTGTCGCCATCGCCGCAACCGCCGCTTCCACCCTCTCCGGCCGTTCCGCCCTCTCCGCCGCCACCGCTTGCACCAGCAGCACCCGAGCCACCCAGACCGCCGCTACCGGCCGCAGCTCCCGTTCCTGTGTCATCGCCACAAGCAGCAAGCAGCGCCGTCCCCGCTAGCAGAGCCGTCAAAAGCTGAAGCGAACCTCTCATGCAACCCACCTCCGCAGGCGAGGCTAGCGGCAGCGAACGTGGCTTGGCGAGCTTCGAGTGCAACGTGGTGCCGCGCTGATATCGCTTGGTGGCCCATCACCGCGTCCAATGGGGCGATGAAGCCGAGTGCAATTGTAGGCGTGGGTGCGCTCTTGCTCGTGGGGATCGCGCTCTCGGCTGTGGCCGTACGCGGGCTTTCGTTGCGGCAGCGCCACCAGTCGCTCACCGCCGAACTGCAACGACGCGTCGCTGAACACGCCAGCGTCCACGCACGTTGGGCGCCCAAACCGCTACGAGGCGAGTCCCACGAGGGCGACATGCTCGCGGAGCAGCTGCAGGTGGCGGACCAGCTCAAGCCGAAGCAAGGCCTGTTCGCCCAGAAGGATCCGGGGTGCGCGGGCGGTGAGGAAGAACGCACCTTCTTGCAAACGCACGCCGCGCAGCTGGGCACCTTGAGGCAAGCGGCGCGTGCCTCCAGCGCGGATACCCCGCTGCCAACAGAGTACACGCTGGATGGGCCGGCCAGCCTACCGCTAGTGCGCGTGCATCAGGTGTTGATCGCCGCCGCAGCCCTTGCAAGAGCGGCCGATTGTCTCGCCATCACCGCCGACGCGATCCGCCTCGCCCAAGCGGTGGTACCGGGTGCGGGTTTGGACGGGACGCAGCAGGCCAGCGTCAGCATCAACCGCGCGCTCATCGCGATGAGTCACTGCGCGCGCCGCGCTTCGCGCAGTGAACTCGTTCAAGCCGGTCAGGAGCTAAGCTCGCTGCTCGAGAGCCACCCTTCCCTCGCCCGCGGCGACGGCTTGGAACGCGAACACCTCGAGAGCGCCGGCCGCTTCTTGTCCTACGCGCGCTTCGACTGGTTGCTACCAACGAACCGGCTCGAGTACGAGGAGTTCATGATCGGCGGGCAACTCAACGACGCTGCGCAGTGGTTCCTCGACCAGCAAGAGCAAGCGCGCGAGATAGGAAAGAGCGGCTACCCGAAAGCGGCCGAGCTCATTCGCGGTCTCGCGCAGAAGCAAGCCGCAACCAACAACCCGCTGCTCATGATCGCCGAACAGAGCGAGGCCGCGAGCGTACGCGACCAAACCGCGCTCGCGCGCATGCGCATCACCAGCCACTGGCTCAAGCTGCTGACTTCGAACGAACCACGCGCGGAGGCCGCCAAGGTCGCAAGCCTCGAAGACCCGTACAGCGGCCTTCCGCTGCGCGCCGATCACAACGCAGAGTCCGGCGTTCGGGTGTGGTCGGTAGGCCCGAACGGGCAAGACGATGCGGGCGCTGGAGACGACATCGCCGTAACAGAACGCAGCGCGGATCCTTGCTCCGCGAAGTGACGCCGTAGCGTTCATTCACATCGTTTTCACACACTGTTAGCCGAGGTTTCAGCCGCCATTGGTCTGAACCCGAGATCGCTCCTTCAAGCTGCTCGAGTCAGCACCCAAGGAGATCTCAATGCGTATCGTTTCGCTCAATGTCGCTCAGTTTGCCGGTAGAAGCGCCATCATCCCGCTCGCTCGACTTCGCGCTCCCCAGATCGCACCCAGAATCGGCGCGCTTTTGGCGGCAGAAAAGCCCGACGTGGTCGCGCTGCAAGAAGCGCCAGCCAAGCTCGGCGACTTTGATCCAGTGACCGACCTCTTGGGACCAAGCCCCGTGCACGTGGTGCGCGCGCCTGGCCCACGCCACGGCCCAGCGCTGCTCACGCGGCACCCGCTGCGGCTCCCCAACGCCCAACACTTCAAGCCCGATTCGCTCAACGGCAAAGGCTGGGCCCTGGGCGAACTCCAAACCAAAGCTGGCCGCGTTTTGGTCGTTTCGCTGCACCTCGCCACGCTCTCGCCAGCGTCGCGACAGCGTCAGATCGAGCGCCTCGGAACAGAACTCGATGCCTACGATGGTCTCAAGGTCGTGGTCGGCGATGTCAATAGCGGTGGTCGGGCACCGCTTCAGCTCGCCGAGCGACTCAACCTGGTACCCTATTCAGCCGGCGCGACCTTCCCCTCCTCAGCCCCCAGCATGCGACTCGACTGGGCCTTCACCTCTGCAGAAATCACGGTTCGTTCGCTGGTTTCGCTCTCGCACCTGCCCTCCGACCACTGCGCGCTGCGGCTTGATTTGCTGCTACCGAACTGACCGCCTAGGAAGCTCGCGCCAACAAGGTCGCCGCGGCAGCGCTCGCTTGCTCGCCGGTCAGGCCGAAGCAGTCGACGATGAGCCCGCGCAATTGCGGTTCGTCCTTGGCTGCCACCGCGCCGCGCATACTCATCGCCTTCTGCACGAACTCAGGCCCTTCAGCCATGCGCGCGGAGAAAATCGCCGTCGCGCTCCGAGCCGCGACTAGCTCGAGGCCTAGCAGCTGCGAGAGGACCTCCGCCGCTCGCTCGGCGTCACCGCCCATGACTGCCCCGGCGAAATCTCGAAACGTAAGTTCACTCATGCCGTACCGCCTCCAAGCGGTGCCCATCCGGGTCTCGAATGAACGCCGCATAATAGCCAGAGTCGTAGTGCGCGCGTATCCCTGGCGCGCCCTCGTCGGTACCGCCAGCCATCAGCGCCGCAGCGTAGAATCCGTCCACTGCAGCACGCGTCGGCGCGGCGAAAGCAAGGTGAAGACCGTCCTCGGGCTGAATTGGGCCAGCCTGCTGGATGACAGCGAAGGGCGCTTCACCGCTGAAGCCAGGCGGCCCATAGCCTGCCGCGCGCGCCGTTCGGAACAGGCGCACGAACCCGAGCGGCGCGAGACACGCATCGTAAAAGGTGATCGCCCGCTCGAGTTCCGCAACCCCCAGCGAAAGATGGTCGAACATCGGTCGGCTGTTAGCCTAACTCGGCTCGGATGGATGCCACAGCGGCGGCGCCCGCCTGAAAGCACGAGGGCGCGGTTTCGCGATCGATCCCGCCCAGCGCAATCACCTTGGTCGCGGCGCCAGGTGGTTCAGCTGCAGTAAGCCGCGCCACCAGCGCCGAGATTGCAGCGACGCCTAGTGGTAGACCTTTGCCGGGGCTCGCGAAGATCGGCGAAAGAAAGACCGAATCGGGCCGACCTTGCGCGCCAATCAGCGGGCCACTCACGCGCGACAAAGCCTCCTCCACCGAATGGCAGGCCACGTTGACCCAAGCTCGCGGCGCCTCCTTCCGTGCACGAGCGACCGCGTCGAGCGCAACGGTGCTCACTAGATGGACGCCGTCGAGGTCGAGCTCGCTCGCCAGCCCAACGTCATCGGCGATCCACACCGAGTGGCCTAGCGGTCGAGCGACCGCGGTGAGCCTGAGCGCAAGCGCGCGGCGCTGTTCACGCGGCAGGCCCTTATCGCGAACCAGCACGACCACCGGCTCGCGAGCGCGCTGCACGCGCAGCACGAGCTCATCCTCGGCGATTTGGCCCAGGTCGCTCACCAGCACATAGCGTGGAAGCGCCGCTCCGGAAGCAGTCACGGGGCTTTGGCTGAAGCGCCCGGCGCGGCCGAAGCGCTCGCTTTTGCGCTAGGCACGCTGGGCGTGGTGACACTTGAAGAAGGGCTCGCGCTCGCCGCGGCACTGGCTTGAGCTGCCTCGCAACCGCCAGCCCCGAGTTCGCTAAGCGTAACGTCGGCCTCGGCTGCAAACCGGCTCTTCGGATAACGCGCGCACACGAAGCGCAAGGTGCGCAAACGAGCCTCGCTGTCTCCGTCTTTGTCGAATTCTGCGGCCAACAGCATCAGCGCTTCGGCCGGTGCGTCCTCGCGCGCAAGCGACGGAGCGGGCTCGCTTGCGCACTGAAAGGGCGCAAGCCCAAGCACCAAACAACCGGCCGCGAGCAGCTTCACGAAGAGGACCCGATCAGCTGTGAGAGCGGGCTCGAGGCGGTGGCGTACAGCTTGGTCGGCATGCGGCCAGCCTCGAAAGCAAGCCGGCCAGCCTCAACGCCCGCACGCATCGCGCGCGCCATTTTGATCGGGTCTTTGGCGCCAGCGATGGCGGTGTTCATCAACACGCCGTCGGCGCCGAGTTCCATCGCACGCGCTGCGTCACTCGCCGTTCCGACGCCGGCGTCCACGATCAGCGGCAACTGGATCTGCTCACGGATGATCATCAAGTTGTACGGGTTGCGGATGCCCAGCCCACTGCCGATCGGCGCCGCCAACGGCATCACCGCAGCGCAGCCAACGTCGCGCAGCTTCTTGCAAACGATCGGATCGTCGATGCAATACGGCAGCACCACGAAGCCCTCTTTGACCAGCTCGCGGGCTGCATCCACCGTGGCCTCGTTGTCCGGAAAGAGCGTAGCCTCATCCCCGATTACCTCGAGCTTCACGAGCGGTGTATCGAGCAACTCGCGCGATAGCCGCGCGGTGCGTAACGCCTCTTCGCGGGTGTAGCAGCCGGCCGTGTTCGGCAAGATGGTGACGCCGAGTCGGGCCAACATCGCGTGGAGCGAGCCTTCTCCGCGGGTCTTCAGATCCACGCGGCGCAAAGCCACGGTCACGACGCTCGCGCCCGAAGCGGTGATGGCGGCCTCGGCCTCCGCCATGTCTTTGTACTTGCCCGTCCCTACGAACAGCCGCGAGGAAAAGCGGAACGGCCCGATCGAAAGCTCAGAGGACTGCGGGGCGAGCTCGGCTTGCGTGGCGTCTACCATGCCTACCAACTAGTGGGGTGATGAGCCGGAGACAAGTTGCCCGAACGAAGCTACCATTGCCGCATGCGTCTCCGGCCCTTGCTTGCTGCTTCGCTCCTCGGACTTTCCGCCTTTGCGCTCACGCCTGATAGCTCGCTTGACCTGGAGGTGCGATCGGCCCACGCGACCATCGCCCTCTTGATGACCACCGAAGAGCTGGTCACGGTGTCCAGGCGCGTGGTGGTCGCGACGCCGGTGGAACGGGTTTCCAAATGGGAGAAGGTCGCAGGATCCAACCGCATCGTGACCTACACGCGCCTCGAGGTGGAGGACTCGATTGTGGGCAGTTCGGAGTCCAGCGTCTGGGTTCGAACGCTGGGCGGTAAGGTCGACAAGATCGGGCAGTCGGTCGCAGGCGAGGCCGAGTTCAAGATCGGTGAGCCTGCCGTCGTGTTCCTCGCGCCCGTGGAGGAAACGTTGGTCGTCGTTGGTATGGCGCAGGGTCATTTCCCTGTCGCCGAGGTCGAGGGGGAACGCGTGCTGCGGTCGAGCCCTGACGTTGGCACCTTGGTGCGCAAAAAGGGAGACAAGCGGCGTTCGGCCCGTGAGGATCTGCTGGGCGTAAAGCTCGCAGCCGCAAAGACGAAGATCCTCGAGGTCGCTAAGGCTGCTGGAAAGTGAGCCGGCCAGCGAGCGGCTGGGCTCAGTGGGGCGCGGCGGCCGTGTTAGCGCTGGGGCCTGCCGATGTTGCGCTCGCCTATTGTCGGACGGCCGCTTGTGAAGACGGTGTGGGGGCTCAGTGTGAGCCGGCGCAGGAAAGCGACTGCGGTAAGCCCATCTTCTGGCCGAGCTCTTGCGTTGGCTACGTGTTGCAAGAGGACGCCTCCAGCCAAATCGATCTCGAAGCTGCGCGCCCGTTGGTCAAACAGGCCTTCGACGCGTGGGTGCTTGCGGACTGCGGCGGCGATCGCCCAGCGGTAAGCACTGAAGACTTGGGCGACGTAACATGCTCCGAAATTGGCTACGACCCGGAGACGAAGAACGCCAACATCATCATCTTTCGCGATGAGAGCTGGCCTTACGGAGGCAACGCGACGCTCGCGCTGACCACCGTCACATACGCCGTCGATTCCGGAGAAATCCGCGACGCAGACCTGGAGATCAACTCTGACCAGGTGACCTTCAGCACTAGCGAAGACTCGGTGAGCGTCGACTTTCTGAGCATTATGACGCACGAGGCCGGCCACATTCTGGGGCTGGCGCACTCCCCCTCCCCGGGCGCGACGATGGTGGTCGAATACCCTCCCGAGTCGGTCACGTTGCGCACCCTCGAGGCCGACGACGTGGCTGGGATCTGCGCGGTCTACCCACCGGGCACTGAGGCCGTTTGCGACAGCAGCCCGGTCAACGGCCTCAGCGACGATTGCGCCGAGCCCGCCGAGGTCGAAGCCGAAGGCTGCACGTGCAACAGCTCGCAGCGCTCATCCTCGCTGCCGGTCGGCGGGCTTATGCTCGCTCTTGCCGCAGGCCTGCGGCGGGTTCGGCGCAGCGCGGCTGGCGCGCGAAGTTAGGTCAAGGCGCCTGGAGCGCGCGCAGCCACGCCAGAAGCGGCGCAAGCTCCCAGTCTTTTTCGAAGATCGGCCCCAACGTCTCGGCGTCTTGCGACTGCGCTGCTTGCGGGTTGGACGTCAAGAACGCGACGGGTAGCCGTGGGTGATTTTGACGCACGCGACGGGCGAGCTCCACCCCCGATTCTTCGCCGAGTTCGACGTCGAGGATGGCCGCCACAACAGTGGTGCAGTCGAACGCGAGGGCCTCAGCGACGCTCCCGACCGCCGCTGTATCGAACCCGTGCTGGCGCAATAGGCCGCCCATTCGGACCCGGACATACTGAGAGTCGTCAGCCAACAGCAGGCGCACGGACCCGATGCTGCACTAGCCGTGCCACCGCTTGTTCAAAAAAAAGCGGCCCAAACACGAGCCGAAAACGAGTAAGAACGTGCGCATGCGAGAGTCGACCACAGGGCCGGGAAGTAGCGTTTCAACCGCCGATGTTGCTTTGCGAGGTGACGTCGACCTCGGGGTGCCTCGCTACGATTGGAAGCTCGCAGAGGCAAAGGCCCTTCACGAGCTACCCCTGTTCGAGCTGCTGGATCTCGCCCGCGCCGTGCATCGCAGGACCTTCCGCGACGGCGAGGTGCAGCTTTGCACGTTGCTTTCGGTGAAGACGGGCGGCTGCCCGGAGGATTGCGCGTACTGCCCGCAGTCGAGCCACCATGAAACCGCGGTCGAGGCTGAAAAGATGCTCGACGAGAAGGCGGTGATCGAGGCCGCACAGCGCGCAAAGGCTGCAGGTTCTACGCGGTTTTGCATGGGCGCGGCCTGGCGTGAGGTGAAAGACGGCCCCGTATTCGACCGCGTGATCAACATGGTCAAGGGCGTCAAAGAGCTCGGGCTCGAGGCCTGCTGCACGCTCGGCATGTTGAACGCGGATCAAGCGCGACGCCTCAAAGAGGCGGGCCTGGACGCCTACAATCACAACCTCGACACCTCGAGGGACGCCTACCGGTCGATCATCACCACGCGCACGTACGACGAACGCCTCGCCACGCTGCGCAACGTTCGTGAGGCGGGAATCACCGTATGCTCCGGTGGCATCATCGGCATGGGGGAGTCGGTCGCCGACCGCTGTCACATGTTGATCGAGCTTGCGCGGATGAACCCGCACCCCGAGAGCGTGCCGATCAACGCCCTGGTGCGGGTCGCAGGCACGCCCTTGGCCGAGCTGCCCCCGCTCGACCCGATCGAGTTCATTCGCATGGTGGCGTTGGCCCGTTTGATGATGCCGCAATCGATGGTTCGGCTCTCGGCCGGCCGCACCGAGATGACCCGTGAGACGCAGCTTTTGGCGATGTATGCCGGCGCAAACTCGATTTTCTTTGGGGACCGGCTGCTCACCACCGACAACCCCGGCAAAGATGAAGACCAGGAGATGATCCGCGCCGCTGGTCTGTCTTGCCAGAAGCCAGCACCAGCCACCCCAGCCGTCTAACTGCGCCCCAGCGCCCTCGTCAGGGGGTGGTTTCGGCCTGTACGTCGTGTAAGTTGCAGCAAGTGCAGACCCCGTACGCGTCAGAGCCATTCCTCCATCAGCTTTTGACGAAGGCGCTCGCCGCCAACGCCAGCGACATTCACGTAAAGGTGGGCCAACCGCCGGGTGCTCGCGTGCGTGGCGACATGGTCTACTTCCGGGTGGACAAGGTGAAGCCCGAGGACACCAACGCCCTCGCGCGCATCCTGCTCGCCCCACGCGGCGTGGACGACGTCGGGACCATCAAAGAGTTCGACACGAGCTATTCGGCCCCGGGGATCGGGCGCTTTCGCGTCAACGTTTACAGGCAGCGCGGGGCCCTGAGCGTGGTGATGCGGACCATCCCGATCAAGATCCCGACGATCGAAGAGATGGGCCTACCACCGCCGGTGAAGGCGCTCGCGGAGATGGAACGCGGCCTCGTGCTGTGCGTAGGCGCCACCGGCAGCGGTAAGACCACGACGCTCGCGTCGATGATCAATCACATCAACCTGAATCTGCCGCGACACATCGTCACCATCGAGGACCCGATCGAGTTCCTCCACAACGACAGTCGCTCCGGCGTGAGCCAACGGGAGATCGGCATCGACACCGATAGCTTCGCCTCTGCTTTGCGAGCGGCGCTCCGTCAGGATCCCGACGTGATTTTGGTGGGCGAAATTCGTGATGCGGAGACGCTCGAGATCGCCATGCAAGCCGCAGAGACGGGCCACTTGGTGCTCTCCACCATGCACACGCCCGACGTATCCCGGACCGTGCACCGCATGATGTCCCTCGCCAAGAACCCCGGGGATCTCCGAGACCGACTCGGCGACGCACTGCAGGGCATTCTCGCCCAACGCTTGATCCCCAAACGGGACGGCACGGGCCTACAGTTGGTTCAGGAGATCTTGATCGCCAGCGGCACCGCTCGCGAGGCGATCAAGAAGCCCGAGCAAAACGTGCCGCTCAAAGACGTGATGGAGAAAGGTGTCGTGCCGTACGGCATGCAAACCTTCGAGATGCACCTCAAGGCGCTCGCTCAAGCCGGCGTGATCAGCAAGGAGTACGCACGGCAAGGGCCAGGCTTCTGAGCTACGGCGGAGCGAGCGCCCTCAGCGCAGCCAGCACCTCCTCCGCTTCGGGGAAGCGGCCTTCTTTGCTCTTGGAGAAGCAAAGCGCACCGTTGGCTTCGACGTCGAATTGACCTCCCTTCCCCGGCAGCAGCGTTGAATTCAGACCAAGCTCCGACTTGATTTTTGCGGCGAGACTCGTCGCTTTGGGTTTGTAGCTTCAGGCAACGCAATAACGAATGACGACGTCCATGAAGCCCATCGTAGCCCGCGGGCTCACGCTTTGTCAGGTGCTGGCCTTCGCGGCTGGCTGCGAAAAGTCTTCCCCACGCGAGAGCTCCCTCCCCGTCCCCACGGCGTCGCAAACCGCGGTCGCCTCCCCCACGCCGGAGGTTCGCCTCGAGTCGTTGTGGCTGCGAGCGAGCTCCCAAGACCCGCTCGATCTAGCGGCCTTGGCGGAACATGAAGGTGCAGAGGCGCTCGCCGCGGCCTTGGAGCAGCCCAGCCGCAGTGAGCTCGCACGCGCGGCGCTTCCGCTCGCGCCCGACGTCGACGAGGCCTTTCCGTTGTTGGCCGCGCGCATCAGCAAGGGTCTCAGCGTGGAGGCCGATCTCGATCTGATGTTGCTGCTCTCGACAAGGCCGCAGAGCTTCGGGGAACGCTTGCAGCCGGAGCTCGACGGCATCGTGCTCGATCAGCTCGAGGCGGTCGCAAAGACAGCCAGCGAGCCACGCGTGCGCGCCAAGGCGGAAACGTTGGTCGCTCGTCTCGGCGAGCGTGGGCTTGCCCGCTAGAAGGTCGTTTCCAGCCGGCTCCTCGGCCGATTGACCTATCATCGCGCGCATGCGGCTTTCCTTCGCGTTGGTAGCGACTTGGGGGTGTTTGCTCGGCGCCTCCTGCGACAGCGAGTCGAGCGGAACCGCCGGCAGTGGTAGCGGTGGCGGCGGCTCGCCGAGCTCGAGCTCGAGCACCGGCGCGAACGGTGGATTCGGTGGCAGCGGTGGAGATGGCGGAAGCTGCACGTGCGCCGAACATGCATCCTGCGACGACGCCGGGGACTGCGTCTGCGATGCGGGCTTCGAAGGCGATGGCACGGTGTGCGTGAACGTCAACGAGTGCTTCACCCAAGCCGACGACTGCGCGCCTTCGGCGACCTGCATCGATACGGTGGGTAGCTTCGAGTGTGAGTGTCCCGAGGGCGCGACGGGCGACCCACTGGTGGCCTGCACCAGCAACTATGTTGCGGTTGCGGCCGGGCTCAACCACACCTGCGCCATCCGCTCGGACGGCGCGACCATGTGCTTTGGCAATGGGGGTAGCGGTAGGCTGGGCAACGGCCAGCAGGTCAATCAAGCGAGTCCGGTCCAGGCGGGTGCCGCGGACAATTGGGTCAAGGTTGCAGCAGGCAGCGCGCATTCTTGCGGCATCAAGGAGTCGTCGACCCTTTGGTGTTGGGGCAGTTCGAGCTTTGGGCAACTCGGCCTGGGCGCCGGCGTTAGCTCGACCATCCCGGCGTACTTGAGCCTGGAGGATGAATGGCTCGACGTCGCGACCGGAGACACCCACAGCTGTGCGATCCGAGCCTCCGGCGAGCTCTACTGCTTCGGGCGCAATAGCCAAGGTCAGCTCGGGGTCGGCACCACCACAGACTCGCCGACGCCCATCCCTGTGTCGCTCACCGAGAGCCCGACCACGCCGGACAATGACTGGGCGAGCGTCGCCGCTGGGCGTGAGACCACCTGCGCGCTCAAGACCAACGGCCGGCTCTACTGCTGGGGACGCAACAGCGAGAAGCAGGTCGGCCCGATGAGCGCAGCCTCCCTCACGCTACCAACGCTGGTAGAGACCGCGACCGGGAGCGATGACACCGATTGGTCCTTCGTCGCCACCTCCAGCACTACCTGCGCCGGCAAGCTCGACGGAACGCTCTACTGCTTTGGGCGCAACCTCGATGGGGAGCTGGGAACCACGCCCGGCGCGAACAGCGGGACCGCAACCGTGGTCGACGCGGGGCAGAGCTTCACCTCCGTTGCCGTAGGCGGCGGGCACGTCTGCGCTGTCACGCCGGAGAACGACCTACGCTGTTGGGGTCGCAACACGAGCGGCCAGGTCAACCCGGCCCTCGACGGCCAAGCGATCGGCCCTTCGACGATCGAGGGGGAATTCACCGCGGTCTCGGCCGGCACCGGTCACACCTGCGGAGTTTCTCCCGAGCAGCAGGTGCTGTGTTGGGGCACCCGCAATTTCGGCCAATTGGGCGATGGCAACTTCGGACATTCGCCCGAACCCGTCGAGGTCCCAGGCGGTAACACGTTCACGCAGCTGAGCGTCTTCAGCAATAGCGTGCTCGCGGTGCGCGCGGACGGCGCCATTCTGGGGGCCGGCCGCAATGAGAAGGGCCAGCTGGGGCTGAGCGACCTCAAGCCCCGCCAAGAGCTCAGCCAGCCCGTGAGCGCGACCTCGTTCGAGTACGTCGGCGCGGGCACCTCGCACGCCTGTGCCATCAGCGCGATGAAGCTCTTTTGCACCGGAGACAACACCAGCGGGCAACTCGGGCGCAGCGGCCCTGCGCAGCAGGTCTGGTCGGCCATCACCACCGCCGGTAAGCCCTGGGCCAGCGCAAACTTCGTCAGCGTTTCTGGCGGTGAATCGCACTCCTGCGCGGTCACGAGCACCGGCAAGTTGTACTGCTTTGGGCTCAACACCAGCGGGCAGCTCGGAAGCACCAATCCGCCAACGACGGGCGATCTCGTCGAGATACCCGCACCGACGACCCCTGCAACGACCTGGACGCACGTAAGCACCGGCACCTTCCACAGCTGCGGTCGCACCGCCGACTCCAAGCTCTTGTGCTGGGGTCGCAACGTCGAAGGCCAACTCGGGATTAACCTCACCAGCCCGAAGGAGCCGCCCACCTTGGTCGGCACCGGCTACTCAGGTGCAATCGGCACCGGCAACAACCACACCTGCGCCGTCAAGAACGACGGCACGTTGTTCTGTTGGGGCGCCAACACCAACAGCCAGCTCGGTGACAACACCGCCACGGAGCGTTTGACGCCCACCGCGATCGGCGCCGGCACCACCTGGCAAAGCGTCGTCGCCGGCAACTCCTTCACCTGCGCGCTCAACGATCAAGGCGAGGCCTACTGTTGGGGCACCAACAGCTCCGGGCAGCTGGGCGTTGGCGACCTCTCCGTACGCAAGCTACCGACAGCGCTTGGCGCTGGTAGCTTTAGCAGCCTCGAGGTCGGCGGTACGCAGGCGTGTGGGCTGCGCGCCGATGGCAGCGTGCTCTGTTGGGGCTCGGCCGAGTTCGGTCAGAACGCACTTGGCACCGCATGGCCCGAACTGCCGACTGCGGTGGGGAATTGATGATGCGTAAGCACGTTCTAGCCATCTTCTTGCTCGCACCGTGGTTCGGCTGCGGAGACGACGCGAGTTCGAGCACGGGGGCCAGCGGCGGTAGCGGCGGGAACAGCGGCGGAGGCGGCGCTGCGGGCAGCTCTGGAACAGGGGGCGATCCGTTCGAAATCAACGAGTGCGAAACGGGCCAAGCGGAGTGCGCTGTGAACGCAACCTGCGTGGATACGCCAGGCTTCTATCAGTGCGTTTGCAACGACGGCTTCGAAGGTGACGGCGTCACCTGCAGCAACGTCGATGAGTGTCTCAACCTCACCGATGACTGCGACGACAACGCGCTATGCACCGACAGCGAAGGCAGCTTTAGCTGCGCGTGCGCCGCTGGTTTCGTGGGCGACGGGCTCAGCTGCGAAGCGCGCTACCTCCATGTTGCCACCGGCCAATCGCACGTCTGCGCGATCCGCGCCGACAACACGCTGCAGTGCTTCGGCCTCAACTCAAGCGGCCAGCTTGGCTTCGGCACGGACGATCCCATCTTTCTGCGGCCTGTGCAGGCCGGCAGCGCCGCAAACTACGCTTCGGTCAGCGCCGGCAACGCCTTCACCTGCGCGGTAACGCTAGAAGGCGCTGGCGTTTGCTTTGGCGCCAACACCAACGGCCAGTTGGGTGACGGCACCACCGCCAGCAAGACCAGCCCAGCCTTCATCTCGGAGACGGGGAGCTTCCTTCAGCTCGAGGCAGGCTCCTCGCACGCGTGCGGAATCCTGAGCGGCGGCGAGCTCAAGTGTTGGGGCAAGAACGATCGCGGCCAGCTCGGCCTCAATAGCCAAACCGACCAAACCACGCCTCAAACTGTGCAGCCCGGCCAAACCTGGAAGTCGGTCTCCGCCGGCGTGGATTTCAGCTGTGGCGTGCGAACCAACGGCTCGCTCTTCTGCTGGGGGCTCGGCACCAGCCGGCAGCTCGGTACGGGGCAGGCCGTCTCGAGCTTGGTGCCGCTGCAAGAGAGCACGCTGGCCACCGATTGGCAGTCGGTCCAAGCCGGAGCCGCTTTCGCGTGCGGGCTCAAGACCGATGGCACGCGGCACTGTTGGGGCGTCAACAACCTGGGCCAGGGTGGCTCCGGCACCCTGACGACGTTGCTCACCCCTACCCTCGTCGGTAGCGAGACCGACTGGCAGACGCTCGCGCTCGGCGAGAACACCGGCTGCGGCATCCGCGCCGGAGGCGGGCTGAGCTGTTGGGGCGACGGCAGCCTCGGGCAGACCAGCGGCTCCGCCGAGCTGCACACAACTCCGGTCGACGTCGAAAGTGCGCGCAGCTTCACCGAGGTCGCCACCAGTCTTCGAACCAGCTGCGCCATCGACAATGAACAGCGCCTCTACTGCTGGGGCACCGCCAGTCGCGGGATCTCCGGCCAAGGCTACAACGCCGACCGCACTTCGCCCGACGCCGTAGCGCCTGCACAAAGTTACACATCGCTCGACGTCCAGCTCGAGCACAGCTGCGCCATTCGAGCCTCGGGGGAGCTCGAGTGTTGGGGGCGCAATGTGTTCGGCCAACTCGGTGACGCCACCGGCATCAGCCGCACCACGCCCACGCTTGTGGAAGGCAGTGACTGGACGCTGGTCCAAACAGGCCGGTCCCACAGCTGCGGCCTCCGCAAGCCGGGCGCGAGCGGCGAGGTTTGGTGCTGGGGCTCCGATTCGCTCGGTGAGCTCGGTAACGGCGCGGGTACTGCGTCGCTCGTACCAGTGGCCGTCTCCTTACCGAATGAAGACGTGATCTCGCTCGCTGTCGGGCTCAATCACGCCTGCGCCCTCACCGCCGACAAGGAACTTTACTGCTGGGGCCGCAATGATCTCGGCCAACTCGGTGACAACACCAACACCAACCGCACCTCCCCGGTGCGCGTCGATCCGACGGGCAGCGCCAACTTCGAGAGCGTCGTTAGCAACGGCCACTTCACGTGCGCCTTGCGCGGAGCCCAAGGCGCCCTTCATTGTTGGGGCTCCAACGCCTTGGGCCAGCTCGGCTTGGGTGACGCAACCCCGGATGAGACCGACGAACCAGCGCTGGTCGGCACCGGCTTCTCGCAGGTCGGCGTATCGAGCAACCACACCTGCGCCCTCAAGGCCGGCGAGCTCTACTGTTGGGGGCGCAATGCGAGCGGGGAGCTCGGCATCGGCGCAACCACCCCGGCCTCGATTGCGAGCCCCACCAAAGTCGGCACCAAGACCGACTGGCAAACGGTGACGCTCGGGCAAGGCGCCTCCACCTTCGCGGTTGATACGAGTGGAGCCCTCTTCACCTTTGGCTCGAACGGAAATGGCCAGCTCGCGAACGGCACCACGTCCACCGTGACCTCGCCTCAGCAGGTGCTGCAAGGGCTCAGCTTCACGGAGCTCTCGTTGGGCGGCGAGCACGCCTGCGGCCTCGACGCCGGCGGTCAACTGAGCTGCTGGGGAAGCGCGGCCTACGCCCAATTGGGCTCGGGCGTTCCATTCTCAAGCGTGCCTCAACTCGTGGTGAACCCGCTCTAAGTATTGCCTTTGAGCAGACCAGCGCGTCCCCTTCCCCGTTAGACTTCCGCGCCCAGCTGCTCGCGGAAGAAGGCGTTCACGGCCGGATCGTTGTAACGCTCGAAGTCGATGGCGAACGGGACGATCTGTGTCACACCGGCGTTGCGTTTGATCGTCAGCGCCATCGGCGTAACGTCGCGATAGCTCGAATCCGCGGGTAGATCGTCGTTGGTTTTCCCGCCGGCCGAGAACAGGTTGATCAGACGAGCATCGGCCTCCGAATAGACCTCGCGGAAGCCTGCATCGATCTTCTCGTGACCGCGGATCATCGTGGTAGCGCCGATCTTCTGCATGAAGCGGCGGAACTGCTGACGGCCAAAAGCGAACCGCGCCGACTGCTTCTGCAGCTCGACCGGAACCACCTCGGCCAAGCTCGGATCGCTCCACAACATCTGAAAGCGGAGCTCAGCGTCGTTGAGCGAATCGATCCCGTCGAACTTCGCTTCCATGGTGTCGTCTCGCGGGATGCCCGCATGGACGAAGAACAACTGATCGAAGGAAAGGACGTTCGGCAAGGCTTCAAACAGCCGCATGTACTCGGCGAAGAGCTCATCGCCTGCAACCGGCTTCAGCTCCGTCATCGCCTCGCATGGTTTGACCGCGCCATAGATGCGCCCGTTGAGCTCGACGTAGTACTCGTGATTCCCGCGCAACGGGATCACGTGGTCCGGCACCGAGAGGTAAAGCGAAAGCACCGTCCGGAGGATGCCGTTGTAACTGAAGCGGCCCCGGTCGATGTAGTCCCCGAGCAGCACGAGCAACATGTTCGGCTGGTTCACCGGATCATCGTGATAACGCTGGACCTTCTCGAAGAAGTCCGCCTGCAACAGCGCCGCCTTCAAACACGAGTAGCAACCGTGAAGGTCCCCAAGCACGAGCAGTTCGTAGGATTTGTCGCGCGGAGGGTGGACCACCACGTGCCCATCCATGAACGGCTCATCCTCGGCGAAATCGCGGAAGGTCGTTCCGAGCTTCAGCTTGCCGCGCCCCTTGGCGCGCTCGCTCTCGAGCCGATGAATCGCCCGCCTCACTATCTCGATGTCCTTCTGCGCCTCGGCCGCGAAGGTCTCTTTCTCCTTGGCGTACGGCCGCTCGGTGCGCGCGAAGAACGGGTGATCCGCCTTGTCCGCCACCAGCGTACGAGGAGCCTCCATCACCACGTGCCCGTGTTCGATCTCCTCAATCTCGTGGTCGAGAATTTCGGCAGGAGCCTCCACCAAGGCGCAAAGCTCCTTGCGCAAAGCCTCCTCGGCTGCGTCCACCCGACCGTCAGCCGCAATCAGCTCGTCGGCCGAGGCAAGCAGCTCCGCTCGCGTCTCCGGCTCGAAGGAGCGAAAGAGTTCGAAGCAACGCAGTTTGAGCCGTGAAATAGCAAAACTTCGCGAGTCCTCGTCGCCTGCCACCGCCTCATCGAGGTTCTCGCGGATCTCACGATCGATACCGTCGAGCACCTCGTGAAAGTGCGTCGTCCACTTGCTTACGAGCTCGTGCTTGAGTTCGCTGGGCTCGGTACCGAGCGCGAGATCGGCTCGCCCCTGGACCAGCTTCTGGATGTACTCGCGCAGAAATCTGCGTTCATCCGAGTCGAATGAGCCATCGATATAGCCGAAGGCTGTGAGGTAGGTGATGACCGCATTCATCTGCCGTTCGGCGAGCTGCGGGTCCGAACTAAAGTTCATCATTTTGAGGGCTCTAACGCGGCTTCTAGCGCGGCAGGACGGGACGAAATCAGCCCGGAGGAGGCGTAAGCACCAGCGCCAGCAGCCGGCGCAGGAGCGTGATCGTGAGGCATGGTTCCGCGAGGCGAGCGCAGATACACGAACGGGGACGCGAAGGTGAAGTTGGAGACCCGCGAGGTGTACACATCCGCATAGCGTTCAACCTGCCGCGCGAAGTGGCTCTTGTCGTTGCCTGCCCACATGATCGGCCCCCAGTGCACATTGCCGACCTCGCTCGCGAGCTTGGCCAGCGGCCCCACCTTGTCGTCGATCAGGTTGATCGCGCTGCGCAACTTACCGAGCGCCAGAGAGATCTCCGCCTCGGTGTCGGCTTCGATCGGGAGCGCCGGCCCGTATTGCCCACGCATCCTCGTCAGCAAGAGCCGGTAGCGGCAGTGCTCCTTCTCGAGCGCTTCTTTCTCTTGCATCAAGGCCGCAAGCTCGCTCAGCGCGGGCTCCGCATCGAAGGCCGAGACGAGCTCGTGCTCGAGCTCGCGAACGATCAGCGCCGTGCGCCAGCGCAGTACGTTCTTGCTTACGTGGACGTCCCCGAAGATGTGGTCGCCGACATACAAGATCTCATCGCCAGACAGGCCCAGGTGGTACTCCACAGCCGCAGCGTTTCCGCCGTAATAGACCTTCCCCGGCGCGAGGTTGCCTACCACCGGCTTGAGCAAGCCCTCCTCGTTGACTACCTCCAAGAAGCCGCCCTTCGAGGAGAAGAAATTGGGCTTATTGGCGGCAACGATCACCAAGTCGAAGACGTCTCGCCAGCTCATCCCGCTCGGCAAATAAGGGTCAAAAGTCCACTTCATCATCGCCGAGGTGAACGACCACTCGGAGTTGGTGATCAGCAAGAGTTGTTTACCCGCATTTTTCTGATCGAGCAGGGCGAGCACGGTGTCCGGATCATTGACCACGAAGCGCTCAGGCGCGGCGACGATCTCTGCCTTGAGCTCCCCCTCCATGTGCGTGAGGTCGATGTGCTTTCGGGTCATGTCGTAGATGTCGCGGTAGGAGCGCAACGCCGGGAGCTTGCCCTGGTCGTAGAGGTCCACAAGCTGCGAGAACATGAACGCTTCAGAGAGCGAAAAAAGCGTATTGAGGAAGACCCAGCGGGACTCGGACAAATCGACGATGGTGCGGCTGTAGGCCGACCGGAGCTCCTCGAAGGAGAGCGGGCTCGTTCCGTGAAACGCGCGCTTTACGTAGCCGAAGCGGTTGGCCTTGACGACGTTGCCGAGCTCGCGATCGACCACCAAACCGCGAATGATGCCATTGGGGTCGAAGCGCAGATCAGCGACGGGTAAGCCCAGCGCCAAAAGACGCTGGCGGAGGTGCTCATAGGCGCGGCTCTCCCACTCCTCGATCTGATAGTGCACCAAGGTGTAGTCCATGTCGTAACCGATGCTCTTGATGGCACGCATGTTGAGCGTCCGATTGCAAAAGAGCGCTCGCTCGCGCGGCGGTTCCACCATCGGGTCGGAAAACGAGAAGGGCATGCCTCCGAGGTAGCTTTGCCTGGGGCTGACCTCAAGCGAGATCCGCGGCAAGAGCGCAGTCATTTCCTGGCTGAATCGCACGGCCTGCAATACGCTTGGTGTCTATGCTTCCCCAATTCCCGTCGAGCTTTGGCCGGTCGAAGTTTGTTGTCCTTCCCTTGTTGTGCGCGTTTGCTTCGGTGATCGCGGCGTGTGGAGACGACACCACCCCGCCGGAGGAGCAGGGCCTGCCCTTCGATCAGTTTCCCGAGGCCTACCGCGAGGCGCAGTGCGAGCACGCAACCACCTGCGGCTTCATGCCCGACCGGGAGACTTGTCTCGACGCGCTTTCGCCTGATGCGGTCGTCGTGCAAGCAACCGCAGCGGTCGCATGGGGTGACCTCACCTATGATCCCAACGCCGGTCTCAGCTGCGTAGAAGCCATTCGTACGGCTTCCTGTGAAGCCACCTCGCTCTACCCGCGCGAGCTGCGGCAGAACTGTGACGCCGTGTTCGGCAATCGGCGCGGTCAAGATGAGCCGTGCTTCGCGTCGATCGAGTGCCAAGGCTTGGACGCGGTGTGCGAGGGAGCCTGCGGTGACGGCTGCTGCCAAGGTGCGTGCAAGCTCGCCGGCGGCTTCGTGGCGGAGGGGGGCCTGTGTGACGGCTTCAATCCGTGTAACCCCGAATCCGTGTGCTTGTTCGACGAGATGTCGATGACCAACATCTGCGTCAAACGCTCCAAGGCGAACGAAGCCTGCGTTCCCGACAGCTGCATCGACGGACACTTCTGCGACCCGAGCACCGCCAAGTGCTTTCAGCAGGCAAAGACAGGCGCGCAGTGCAACCCGGCGTTGCTCGGCGCCTGCGGCAACATCGGGGAGTACTGCGATGAGGCCGAGGGCAAGTGCAAGCCGAAGCCGGGCGAGGGTGACGCCTGTGCTGCCAACCCAGCGGCGATGGGCATCTGCGCCAACTACACGCTGTGCGACGGCACCACCTGCCGACGCTTGCCGGTGTCGGGCGAGGAATGTCCTCAAGGGGCGTGCCTCGGCGACTTCAGCTGCAACACCGAAGCTGAGCCTTTCGTCTGCAACGCCATCGCCCCGTCGCGCGCTTGCGTGATCCTCAAGTGAGCTTGCGCTGATGTCGGGGCGAATCCTGCCGCGCTTCGACTTCCGCGTCGATGTCGCGGCCGACTCGGTGGTCGGTCGCGTGCGGGAGTCCAACCAAGATGCACTCTTGGTAGCCCCTGAGCTGGCGCTGTTCGGCGTCGCCGACGGAATGGGCGGGCTCGCGCACGGAGACGTCGCTTCCCGGCTCGCCGTCGAGGTGGTTCGTCGCGAGCTGAGCGATCGCTCGGCAACCAAAGTCTTCGAGGCGTTCTTGCGCTCTCCGGACCTAGAGCGGCGGCGGGAAGTTTCGGCAAAGCTCCGCGCGGCTTTCAACGTCGCTCACGACGAGGTGCTCAAGGAACACGAAGCGCGCGGCGCGGTGATGGGAACCACGTTGGACATCTGTCTCTTGCTGCGCGGAATGGCGTTCATAACGCACGTCGGAGACGGCAGAGCCTTCCTGGTTCGCTCGCGAGCCACCCTGCAGCTAACCGAGGACCATCACGTTCGAGATCCGCATCAAAAACCGAGTGAGGCAGCGCGTGGCCCCAAGCCGCTAGCAAGCGGAATTGGCCTTCCCGTTCCGCTCCGTATCGACAGCTTCAGCGTCGACCTAAGCCGCGGAGACACCCTGCTGCTGGCGTCCGACGGCGCCTACGGCCCGTTGGGCGACGAGGCGGAGGTGTCGGCCATTTGTCGCGGTCCAGTCAAAACCATCGTCGAGCAGATCATCAAGACGTCGCTCGCGCGAGGTGGCCGGGACAACGCCTCGTGCGTCGCTGTTCGCGTCGAAGACAGGTTCGTCGCGCGCCCGGACGATCGGCCATTCTCCGACGCGATCCGCGTACTGGGAGATTGCCCACTCTTCGCGGGCCTCTCGACGCCAGCGCTGCTCTCGACGCTGACCGCAGCCGTCGAGCTCGAGCTCGAAGAAGGGGGCCGCTTGACGGCCTATGAGACGGGGGACTTTTGCGCCTACGTCCTGCTCGAAGGCATCGTGAAGATCGGGGAAATGAGCTTCGGCCCGCCGGCGCTCATCTTCGGTGAGTCACTCGTCGGAGTGGACCGTCGCCGGCCGCCGGCGCTGGCCAGCGAACGTGTACGCTGCCTTCGCTTTCGGAAGGATGACGTGCAAGAGGTTAGCTCCCACGACAACGCGCTCGGCCTCGAGCTCTACCGCCGCCTGGCCACGCATCTCGCAGAGACCACCTGAAACGGGCGCTAGAAAGCGCCCCAGAGCGAAAGGCCCGGCCCGGTACCGTCTGCGCTCACCAAACTCACGCCCTCCAAACGAGCCGAACTTGGCGCTTCCTCGGGAGCCGAGGGCCCGCTGGTCGCGACCAATATCGAGCCAACCACGACTGAAACAGCGCCCAAAGGAATCAACACCTCGGCGAAGCCAGTTGCAAGTCGCCCCCGATCGTACGTTGCCTCGGCATCCGCTGGGCACGCGTTGTCGGGCCCGCAGAGATCGTCAAGTTCAGAGATCGCTGCCTGGCGAACGCCGATACTTACTCCGCCGCCAATCATCGAAGCCGCACCGAACGAAATCAGCACGATTCCAGGCACACTCACCCCCGAACTGGTCGGCGTTTGGGGCGTGCCATCGCTCTCCACGTTCTCCGGCACCGCGATCGTGAGTTCACGGGTCTCACCTTGCTTGAGCGTCACCCGCTCGGTCGCCACGGTCTTGTCGTTGACCACCAGGGTGACCACGTGTTCGCCCGGATCCACCGGAACCGCTTGGGACGTCG
Organism: Polyangiaceae bacterium; assembly: GCA_044376115.1. Lineage (GTDB taxonomy): Bacteria > Myxococcota_A > Polyangia > Polyangiales > Polyangiaceae > Xiheicaenibacterium. Next base: position 453,931 of record JBILLK010000004.1, read on the forward strand.
TCGCCAACTCTTGCCCATCGAGCAGCGCGCGCGCGGTTGCGCTCCCCTCGCCGGCTTTCTTCACCGTCAACTTTGGGATCTGCGCGGTCAACTCGTTGATGCGCTTCGGAGCCAGGTCCTTCACCGTCTCCGCGCCCGCCGTGTCGGCTTTTGATAACGCCAACCGGTAGTTCCCCAGCGCCGCCACGAGCCGCCCCAACTTGCTTTCACACTCAGCGATGTTGAACGCCACCTGTGCGCTCATTTTGAAGCGGCCTGCGGCTTTGAAGCGAGTGAGCGCGTTCGCCCAGTCTTCAGCGGCCATCAACGACACCCCTTCGATGAATTGGTCGCGTGCGGCGATCAGCGCGGGGTCCTCGGCGGGTTTGGTCTCCCCAGTTTGCGCAAGCAAAGGAGTGGGAGCGAGCAGCAAGGCGATGACAAACCCGAATGGAATGGCGCGACGCACGTTGCAGAGGCTACCTGAAATCGTGCGAGTTCAAGAAGACATCGGCAATCAGGCCTTCTAAGCTAGCCGCCGGCCTGGTGATCCAGGAGAAGGAGCCACGTGAAGATCCTCTACGGTGTCGTCGGCGAAGGCATGGGCCATGCGATGCGGTCGCGCGTCGTGCTCGAGCACCTCATCGCTGGTGGACACACCATCGAGATCATGGCGTCGGGTCGCGCTGTCGACTTCCTGTCGAAGCGCTTTAGCGACGTGAATCGCATCCACGGCCTGCACATGATCTACGAGGAGAACCGCGTGCGCCGGGGGAAGACCTTGTGGAGCAACGTGCTCTCAGGCGCCACCGGAATTCCCAAGAACATCGCCCTCTACTTCGAGTCCATCTCTTCGCTCCACCCGGAGGTCGTGATCAGCGACTTTGAGTCGTGGACGTACCTCTACGCGAAGGCCCACCGTCTGCCGGTGCTCTCGATCGACAACATGCAGATCATCAACCGCGCGGTGATCCCCAGCCACATCACCGAAGGGCACGAGACCGATTTCCAGATCGCCAAGGCCTTCGTCAAAAGCAAGCTGCCTTTCTGTGACGAGTACCTGGTGACCACGTTCTTTCGCCCCGAACTCCGCAAGCCGAAAACCAAGCTGTTTCCGCCCATTCTTCGGCCTGAGATCCTCGCCGCGAAGCCGTCGCAAGGGGACCACTTGCTGGTCTACCAAACGGCGGAAGGCAATGACGGCCTCGCGGAGACCTTACGGCGCACAGGCCTGGAGTGTCATCTCTACGGCATGCGCCGCGACCTGAAGGAGGACGTGCGCGAGGGCACGCTGCTCTATCGTCCGTTCAGCGAACAAGGCTTTATCGATGATCTTGCGTCGTGCAAAGCCGTCGTAGCGGGTGGTGGTTTCACCTTGATGGGCGAGTGTGTCTACCTCCACAAGCCGATGCTGGCGATCCCGCTCGCGGGTCAGTTCGAGCAAGTGTTGAACGGGCGTTTTCTCGCACATGAAGGCTTCGGCGCAATGGCCGACAACCTCAGCGACCCGAACACCGTCTTTCAATTCGTGGAGCGGGTCCCCGAGTTCAGCGCAAACCTTGAGCGCTACGCCCAAGACGGAAACAAGGAGCTACTCGGCGCCGTCGATGAGTTCCTCGATCGGGCTGCCGCTGGCCTTTGTTAGCGACGCCACCGGCTGACCCTCGAGGCAGCCGGTACCCAGCCAGCTGGGTGCCCCAGCTAGCCCGGTTGCCGACAACGACTACTCTTCGCCGTCCTGCTTTTCGCTACGCTTGCTCGCAGGCGGCACACTCGCCGGAGGGGAGCTAACCGGCGGAATGCTGTGCCCGGGCGAACGCCTGCTCCACGGTTCATCCTCTTCCTCGATGCGAATCAGCACGGCGGTGATGTTGTCTTTACCGCCGTTGCGATTCGCGGCGTCCACCAGTCGGTGGCAAGCGTCGGTGAGGACAGCCGATTCAGCGACGATCTTCTGAAGGACGTCATCCTCCACGAGACCGTGCAAGCCGTCGGAGCAGAGCAAGAAGACGTCACCGGGAGCAACCTCTACGCTCGTCAGGTCAACGTCGACCGTCGGTGCGATGCCCAAGGCGCGCGTGATCACGTTGCGCGGCAGATACGCGAGGTCACTCTCGGTGAGTTCCGGCCGCTCCAGCAATGCGTCCGAGAGCAACGAATGATCGCGCGTCAGCTGCCGGATCGTCCCGGTGCGGAGATGGTAGGCCCGGCTGTCACCTGCATGAGCGACGAACAACTTGCTGGCTGCAGTACTGAAAGCGGCGGCTACAACCGTCGTTCCCATGCCGCGATGCGCCCGCGAGTCATCCGCGCGTGCAAAGATCTTGGCGTTCGCGTCACACACTGCACCGCGTAGCCTTTCCCCCGTATCGGCACCGTTCAACGGCTCCGTACGGAAAAAGTTAGCGATGGTGCTCGCAGCCATTCGGCTCGCGACTTCGCCAGATTGATGTCCACCCATTCCGTCAGCCACGACGAATACATTGAACTCCGGCAAGAGGATGAAGCGGTCCTCGTTGTGATTCCGTTCACGCCCAATGTCGGTGAGTCCGGCGGCAATCGCCCGCATATCGCGGGATGCTAGCAACAGGTTCGCCTCAAGTGCTAGCTGATTACTCCTCAGCCGAACTGATAACGCGCCGGCTCCTCGCCAAGGACCGAAACAAGCGTCCGCTTTCGGGACAAAGTCACGAGCGCGTGGCCTCGGGCCGGGCGTCCAGGGGCGTCTTCGTCGAGGTTTTCGACCAGACTCTGCACAGTTAGGTAAGGCACCCCATCGATCACCGCCAGGTGATTCCAGTGCAGATGGCCGTTGACCACCAACCGAACGTCGTGCGCTTTGAGAATCTCGCGAATTCGCTTGCGCTCGGCCACAAGGCAAAGGTGAGGAGCCTTCTCGAACCAGCGGTTACCGCGGAGCACCTGGTCGGCCGCCGAGTGATGCATGATTACGACCTTCGGCTCGGAGCTACTTGCGAGCTCCGCTACAAACCAGTCGAACTGAGCTTCATCGATGAACACGCGCTCGTCCTTCCGCTCGTGCGTGTGCATGACAAGAAGGTGAAAGCCCTTGCGATGGACCGCGTAGTAGAGCGGCGCTTGCTCGGGAGTCGAACGCGCGCCGGACAGCCGCCACAGCCGCGCTAGGGTGTTCGCATCGACGTGCACCGTGTCGTGGTTTCCGGCCACGTGCAGGACCTCGCCGCGAAACAGTGAGAACTCCCGCATCACGGCGGTTAGCCGCTGCACGTCGAGAGACGCAGACTCGTCTTCGATGTCGTCGCCGAGGTTCACCAGCACATCTGGCCCCTGCGCGTTCATCTGCTCAACGACCTCAGCCAACAGCGCCAACGACGTTGCGCTCAGCTTGCGGAGTTTGCCCTCGAACAGAGCCGCTGGACCGACGTGGATATCTGAAACGAACCCCAGAGTTAGGTCACCATCGTGCAGCACGGCTACCCCGACACCGGCCGCTTCGCCTTGCTCTCGCACTCAGGAGACGGAAGGACGGTGGGGGCGGCGCTCCACTCTTCTGCGGTGAACATTGATGAAGTGAGGGCGTGAAGCCCGCTCTTCAACTCGGACTCGAGCACCGTGTGAACGAGGCGATGACGCGCAACTCGGTTCAAGCCCTGAAAAGCATCGCTGACCACGACAATCTTGAAATGCGTTTCGGACCCCGGCTTCACCGAGTGGTTGTGGCTCTCGTTCTGAATCTCCAAGTGGCGTGGCGCCAGCTTGCCCCGCAGCAGCTCCTCAATTCGCCGTTCTCTGAGCATGCAGAACCCTAGAACATCCTGCTGACGATGGCACGAATCCCCGCCGCCGAGACACGTTCAACGTTGCAATGCCGCTCCGTGTCTCTCACATTTGAAACGGCTGGAGAGGCGAGCCCGATCCGCCTGGTTGACTAAGATCCACTTGGTCGAAGTCTGCGGCTTTGAAATCCTTCACGATCCTGTCATTAAGTTGACACGCGAAACGACCGCCCAGTCCCGAACACCCGTGGCCCGTATCCTGCATAGTAGGTGGCATGAAGTTGGGCATGTTCACGTTGTGGAGCGATTCGGCCTGGTCTCCGGTTGTTCCGACAGGGAGCCCCTACCCCGCAGGGCCGATGTCGGCCGCGTGGCTCGATCGACCCGTCGCGAAGGCGCCCTCCGACGTTGCGAGCAAGCCGGTCAAAGCGGCTCGCCCCCGCAAGCCGGTCGTGATTGAGGACGAAGCGACCGCCGGCTAGTCGTCAGCGACAAGACGCACGAAAGCCCGGACCCTTGTGGGGTTCGGGCTTTCGTGCGTCCAACCGTCGATGTCGGGAGCGACACCGACAGCTTGGCCGTCACTCCTCCTCGGTCTTGTCCTTGATCTTGCGACCTTCGGGCTCCTCGGCGACCGGCTCCTCGGGCTCCTCGGCCTTGCAGCGATACTCGACACGCCACTCGGTTTTCTGGGTGGTTTCGGTCGTGCTCGAACCGAAGGTCATCGACCCCTTGCGCTTGGTCCCCGACTGGCTCTGGCTGATTTCGCCGATCGCAACCTCGCCTTCTTTCACGATCTTAACGGGCCCGCCGCAGTGCGACTCCATTTGCGGGCGCACTTCCATCATCGCCTCAGCCGGATCACCAAGCAGCGCATAGGTACCGCCTTCAGGGGTGCGTTCAACCAACCGGTACGCCACGCAGCCGTTTGCAGCCACAAGCAGAGTCAAGCAAGCCAGTGCACGTTTCATTCGTTCTCCTTTCAATCGAGCCCTAGTGTGTACGCTTTCGCCACACAATCTTCCCCATCCCCAGTAGGGCGAGCAGGATTGCGTCGCACTCGCGTCGCCGTCATATCCGATCAAGCAGGCACGTTGCTACGCGGTTCGTCGAGGCTAACGCAACGAGCTTTCGAACAGCTTCATCAGCCGCGGAGTCTCCTTGATCAACATAGCCAGATCAATTGAACGCTTTTTGCGCACGACAAACCCAAGCAGGTGCTCGTCGCGCCGCCACAAGACCAAAACGGCCTCCTCCTTGATCACGGAGTCGGTGGTCATCGAGTCGAGCTTCTTGAAGCCGACCGTTACCCCGTCCACCACCTCGACCGTCGGCATCGACGCGATTGCCTTGTCGGCATCGCCACGATTCGAAACAGGTGCGTAGATCGGCTCAATCGCCGTCTCGTCGTCAACTGCGCTGTTCAGCACGGTCGCGACCTCGACGACCACCGGAGCGACGCGCGCCCCACGCGCAACCATAGCCTCAGCGCTGGTGCCATCCTTCGACGCCGCGGTGAGAGCAGTCTTCACCGCGTTGCTCAGGGAACCGTCGGTCGCCAGCCCGAACACCGTGCGCTTGAGCTCGACCGCTTCAGACGCAAGGCGCTGCTTTGCCGCAGACGACGCGTCTCGGCCGAACTCGGTCGCACGTTTCTGCGCCGCACTCTTTGCCGCACTCTTTGCCGCACTCGCTTCCGCGGTCGCCTTGAGCGCCGCACTCGAAGCGAGATCACTCGCAACATCCTTCGCGCTGCACCCCCAAAGGATCAGGGCGCACACTGACAGTTGCCTCACGGCGGGGTGGGTGCCTCGGGCGTTCCCGATTCCTCCTCGCCCTTGTCCCAATCACCGCCCGAGAAGTCGGTCGGCGCGGTGCCACCGATCGACGAAGGGTCAGCGTTCACGTTGCGCTGCTTGACCGTGTTCACCTTCTCGCCGACTTCATCCTGGCCCCGGCCGAACTCACCGTCCATCTTGTCGTCGACGTTCTCGCCAGCGGGGCGCGTGTAAACGAGGTAGCCCTTACCGCTGCGCTCGGCGTTGGCGCCCACCGCGCCGCGTGTGTACTCGGTCCAGGTAAAGCGAAGCACATTGCCGGTGACGTCACCGTGCAACTCACCCCAACGGTCCTTCTGCGGTCGCTCCCACTTTCCGTTTACCCGCTTGCCCTCCTGAACGAGATGGAAGTTGCCGTAGACCGCATCGAAGTAGACGCCAGTCCATTCGGCGCTCTCCGGCATGTCGCCCGGAGTGACCGTCGCCACCTTCGGAGCCGCTGCCCCGCTGCAGCCAACGCTGCCTCCAAGAACGCTGAGGCCGATGAGGCCGAGACTCACCCAAAAGACCGACGTGCGACGCGAAATCATGGGCGCAGACTATGCCACCGACGGTGGCGGCAGCAAACAGAATGACTGGGGCCACCAACGCTCCGCGCCCCAAAGAACAAGCGTTGGTAAGGGAGGTCGCTCGTGAGCGCTACTGGGGCCCAAGCTACGAGAGCCCAATTTGAGCCCCATTCTGTGCTCCTTCAAGATTTGTGGACGAACCTGTGCGGCGAACTTGCCGATCCGCAGCAGCTTTGGCCTACAATCGCCTAAACCGAGAAAGGCAACCTCAACAGCCCCATCGGTCGAACCCCCGGTTCGGACAACCTCGTGGCAAGCGTCATCGACTCCCAAGGCAACATCGAGAGCATCTGCTCGGCGCTCGCAGTTCGAGCGGCGGATACGGTCACTCTCACCTTCCGGACTCTCGAGGAGTCGGACCCGCCGTACACGGTGAAGATCACCTCCCCGACTGGCAAGGTCGTGCTCGAGAGGGTGCTGCGCGAGCTACCCGACGGGAAGCCGCAGAGCGCGCCGCCGGTTCAATTCAAGCCGTTGGATACTGGAGACTACCGGGTCGATATCTGGCAGCTCTATGGCAAAGCGCGCGGGCATGCCTTCCTGCACGTGACCGAGCTCGGCAGCGGCGACGAGTAGACGAGTAGCTGCCAGCACTCGCGCAGGTTCTTGGAACAACCTGGGCACAGCGAACGTCACACATTCCAGCCCCGATGCTACGTAGGAGCTGTCCGCAGCAACTGCGTCCTTGCACACAAAGTCGCGTTGGCACGCGGCTGGAAAGACTGTTAGACCGTTCCCATGCACGATGTCCGAGCGCTCAACGAGCTCGTTGCCCGCGAAAGTACATTCATCAACGACCTGACGAGCGAAGTCGGCAAGGTGATCGTCGGTCAGACCTACATGATCGAGCGGATCCTGATTGGGCTCCTGTCTGGAGGCCACGTACTCCTCGAAGGCGTTCCCGGCCTGGCGAAGACGCTGACCGTCAAGACGCTCTGCGACGCCATCGGGTCGAAGTTCTCGCGCATTCAATTCACGCCTGACCTGCTCCCCGCCGATCTGATTGGCACCGTTATCTACAACCACCAAAAAGGGGAGTTCACCTCAAAGCTAGGCCCGATTTTCGCGAATCTCGTGCTCGCGGATGAAATCAATCGTGCCCCGGCGAAAGTGCAGAGCGCCCTGCTCGAGGCCATGCAGGAGCGGCAGGTCACCATCGGCGATACCACCTACCCGTTGACCGAGCCGTTCGTGGTCATGGCCACGCAAAACCCGATCGAACAAGAGGGTACCTACCGACTTCCGGAAGCCCAGGTCGACCGCTTTCTGCTGATGATCAAGGTTGGCTACCCAACCCGCCAAGAGGAGCGCATGGTCGTTGATCGCGCGCTCGGCGTGTCGCCCGGCAAAGCCAACAAGGTCGTCAATGCTGAGCAACTGCTGAAGGCCCGCGACGTAGTGCGAGACATCTACGTGGATGACCGCATTCGCGACTACATCATTGAGGTCGTATTCGCGACGCGCGAGCCAGCCCAGCGAGGACTCAAGGATTTGGTTGGGTTAATCGAGTACGGAGCAAGCCCCCGAGCCTCGATCGCGCTGGCGCTGGCCGCCCGTGCCCACGCCTTTCTGCGTCACCGCGGCTATGTCACTCCAGAGGACGTGAAGGCGGTTGGCGCCGACGTACTTCGTCACCGCGTGGTCCTCACCTACGAAGCCGAAGCGGAGCAGGTCAACTCGGACCAAGTCGTCCGTCGCGTCTTCGAGGTGGTCGAGGTGCCGTGAGCGGGAAACGTCCGCCGGTCGAAGGTCGAGAGGGAGCAACGGGGGCTCAGCGAGCGAGCGGCAACGCGATCCCGCAGGAGCTACTGCGCGACCTTTTGCGGCTCAAGTTCCGCACTAAGCACTTGGTGAGCGACCAGCTGCAGGGCGCCTACACCTCGATCTTTCGAGGCCAGGGTCTCTCCTTCAGCGAGGTCCGCGGCTATCAGCCTGGCGACGACGTTCGCTGGATCGATTGGAACGTCTCAGCCCGTATGAGCGACGCCTTCGTCAAGGTGTTCGTGGAAGAGCGAGAGCTCACCGTAATGATCGTGGTGGACCTCTCTCAGAGCACCGCGTTCGGCACCCGACGTGCGGCCAAGGCGTGGGTCGCCGCTGAAGTTGCGGCCCTCTGCGCGTTCAGCGCCACCAACAACAATGACCAAGTCGGGTTGATCCTCGCAACCGACGTCGTTGAGAAGATCCTACCCCCCAAGAAAGGCGAGAAGCAGGTGATGCGGGTGGTGCGCGAGATCATCGGCCACAAGCCGCAGTATCAAGGCACCAACCTCAAGCTCGCCCTCGAGACCCTGGTACAGGTCACCAAGCGCCGTAGCGTCGCGTTCCTGATTAGCGACTTCTTCGCTGGCGGCTTCGAGCGTGCGCTCGCCCTGGCTTCAGCCAAACATGACGTGATTCCGGTGATGATCGTCGATCCGCGCGACGAGGAGCTACCCGACGTGGGCTTGGCCTCGTTCCAAGATCTAGAGACGGGAGAGGAGGTCTTGGTGGACACCTCCAGCAAACGTGTTCGCCAGCACTACCAAGACACCATGCGCGGCTTTCGCCAGGAGCGTGAACGTCTCTTCAAACGGCTAGCGCTCGATGTTGCCGTCGTGCGCACCGAAGAGAGCGTGGTTGGTCCGCTGCGTAAGCTGTTCGAGCGGCGAGCAAAGCGGAGGCGCCGATGAAGCGCCGACTTGCGCTGGGTCTCGCGTTGGCGGCTCTCGCACAGGTCCCGTGCAGTTCCGCACAAGCCGACCAGACGGCCCCAAAAGAGATCACCTGCCTTGAGAAGATCCCCCAGGGCGCCAAGCGACCCACGGTGGAGGAGAAGTTCCCTGGCGAGGTCATCGCAGGCTACGAGGCCTCGCTCGACCTCGAGATCAAACACGGCAAAGGGGAAACGCCGCTCGCCAGCGGCTTTCGTATCGCCTCCGGTTCAGAAGCAGAAAAGGCGCTCAAGTCTCACGGCTTTCTGATCGCCGAGCCCGACGCTGGCGGTGAGTTCTCAATCACGACGGAAACCGACGGCGACAAAGCTCTGTCCAAGGTCCGCATCCCGGTGATCGTCGCGCCCACCCAATCGGGGACGCGCAGCATGATCCTTCCGCAGCTACCGATATCGGTGTCGCGCGCCAACGGCGAAACCATGACCTTTTGCACGAGGGTGCACTTGGTAACCGTGACCGATCCAACCGCTGGGGAGGAGGATCCCAAGCCGCACCCCAACCCTCCCGCGCGCGCCCAGATCGAACCGTGGCCGATGATGTGGTGGATCCTCGCGGGGGTGGTGTTGGCGCTGCTGGTGATCGGCTTGCTCATTCGCTACATCCGCAAACAGATGGCGCTCGCGGCGCCAGGCCTCGAGAAACAGAAGCGGCTACCGTGGGAAGAAGCGCTGCTCGAGCTCGAGGCTCTCAAGGCCTCCCCGCTGTACGACTCGCGCAGCGGAGCCGGCGCGATCCGCGCTGAACTCTTCGACCGTATCAGCGATACCGTTCGCAAATATCTCGGCGCGCGCTACGGCTTTGATGGGCTGGGCTTTGACGGCTTGGAGACCACCACGAACGAAATGATGACGCTGCTTGGACGCGTTCGTCCGGGGATCCCCCGAGTCGACTTGATTCAAACCTTCCTTGGCGAATGTGACCTGGTGAAGTTCGCCCGAGTCGAGCCGGCGATCGATGATTGCGACCAGGCTTTGTCGCGAGCAGTCAGCATCGTGCAGGCAACCACACCGTTGCCGGGGCTCGGTTCCCCCTCCCCCGAGGAGCCGCCGCGGGCTCCCCCACCCGCACCGCCACCAGCTCGGCCACTCGCGCCGATGCCGCCGGCTTTCTCACAAGAGCCGCCCGCGGGCGACTCACCCAGCCAAGGAGGTGCGCCATGAAGGTCGTGTGGCGTCTGCTGGGTATCACGCTGGGGTTCGTGCTGTTCGTCGGCTTGGGAGCGCTCTACCCGTATCTGCTACGCGGTGAAGATCTCGAGAGCGCGATCATCCAGCGGCCACTGTTCGCGTATCTGCTGCCGCTGTGCTTGTTGGTCCTGTACGGCTCGACGTTTCTTCAGCATGCCTTTCGCCCGCATCTGCAGCTCGGCACCGTCTTTCCTTTGGTGCGAGGACCACGCGGCTTCCGCGCCTACTTGAAGGACCTCCCCGGCGTGATTCGGGCGGCAGCGCTGCTGTTTTTGATCCTCGCGATGTGCCGGCCGATCAACGTCAAGAAGGACGAACGCGGCACCGACAAAGGCATCGACATCGTCCTGGTGATGGACCTCTCCGGCTCGATGCGAGCGATCTTGGATGGTAAGGCGGAGGACCTTCCGGGTGCACCGGAGCTGAGCTCCAAGGAGCGATTGACGCGGTTGGAGACGGCCAAAGTCGTGGTCAAAGACTTCATCTCGCGCCGCAAAAGCGACCGCATCGGAGTGGTCGTATTCGCTCGCAAGTCGTACATCCTGTCTCCCCCTACCCTCGACTACGCGCTCATCAGCAAGCTCGTATCCAAGCTCAGTTTGCGGGTGATCGATGACTCGGGTACGGGCATCGGGGACGCGCTGGCAACCGCGATCGCGCGCATGCGCAACAGCGACGCGCAGTCGAAGGTCGTGATCCTGCTCACCGACGGCGACAACAACGCCGGCGAGGTCTCGCCGATGTACGCGGCGCAGCTCGCCAAGGACAAGAACACCAAGATCTACACCATCCAAATTGGCGGTAGCGCCGAGGCGGAGGTCGAGGCCGGGGTGGACGCGTTCGGCAACAAGCAATACGTACCGCAGCGTTTTCCGGTCAATCCCGAGCTACTGCGCCAAATCGCCGAGGCGACCGAGGGCGAGGCCTTCGTGGCAACCGACGGAAAGGGCCTCGCCGATAGCATGCACACCATTCTGGACCGGCTCGAGAAGACCACCTTCGAGGCGCCGCGACAGTCGTTCGAGGAGCTGTTCCCCTGGCTGCTGCTGCCCGGTGTTGGCCTGCTCGCGCTCGAGCTCTTGATTCGTGTACTGCTGCTACGGAGGTTCCCATGATCGATTCGTTGCTGGCGACCCTGCGTCGGCACTTCGGCGATCCGATCATGCTGCTCGGTACGCTGGTTGCGCTTCTGTTCGGCGCGTTCCTTTTGTTCGGTGCATTTCGAGCGTCTCGCGCCCGCAAACGCTTTGGAGACGAGAACCGCGTCCAAGCCTTGATGACGCACGACCCGTCGACGCGACGCGCGTACAAGGGCGTCTTTCTCGTGCTCGCAGCCGCCGCGACCTTCGTCGCTGCAGCACGTCCGCACTATGGCAAAGAGAAGCAACTCGTACCGGCCACCAAGGTCGACATCATCATCGCTCTCGACTTCTCCAAGAGCATGTACGCCCGTGACATCGATCCGTCGCGGATTGTGCGCGCCAAGGCTGAGGTGGGGGAGCTGATCCAATCGATGCCCGGAGCGCGCTTCGGCGCGGTCGCCTTCGCCGGCGAAGCGATGGGTTTCCCGGTGACAGAAGACGGTGCGGCCGTTGCTCAGTTCTTTCGTGGCCTGGAACCAAACGACATGCCCGTCGGTGGCACGAGCCTCTCGCGTGCGCTCGAACTAGCCCGTGAGCTCTTGCGCAAAGATCCAAAGTCGAAGGAGCACCGGCGCTTCGTTGTTCTGATCACCGACGGTGAAGATCTCGAGGGCTCGCCGCGCTCGATCGCCAACTCGCTGGGAGACGACGAGACCACCATTCACGTGGTGCAAATTGGCGGACGTACGCCCGAGCGTATCCCCGACATCGGGCCCGACGGCGAGATGCGAGGCTGGCGAAAAAACGAGGCCGGCTTCATGACGACCGAGCTCTCGGCGCGCGGCGAGGCCCAGCTCGACAACATCGCGAAGGCTACGCCAGGCGGTCGCGTCGTACGTGCGGAAGGCGGTCGTACTGGGATTGAGGAGCTCACCAAGGAGCTGAAGACCTCGATGCAAACGGGCGAATACACCGAACACTACGTCGACGTTTTTGCCGACGTGTACGAGTACCCGCTCGGCCTTGCGATCTTTCTTCTGTTGCTCGAAGCGGCGATCTCGGACGCCCCAAGGCGCAAATTCATCAAGAAGGTACCCCCTGCGCCAAGGCAACGCAGGGGCCTCGTACGAGGAGCAGGGCATGCGTAAGCGAGTCCTTGAAGCGGTGCGCAGTGAAGCCACCGTCGGCTTGTTCTTCAGCGTTTGTGTGGCGTTTGGCGTGGGCCACTTCGTGGGCTGCAACGGCTGGGATCCACGCCGCCCCTTCGAGAAGAGCAACACCGAGGTGGACCGAGCCATCGAGATGATCGAGGCCGGGCAATATGAGAACGCGGAGGAGATCCTCACCACCTACCTGCGCGTTGGCAAATGCGACGCAGGTAAAATCAACCTGCCCGAGAAGGTAACGAAGAAGCCGGACGGCGCGTTTGATCTCGGGCTGGTGCTGTTTTTTCTCGGGGAGAAATACGGCGAGCGTTTCGGGGACGAAAAGAAGATCCTCGCCGAAGAGCCAAAGACCGAGGAGGAGCTGGCAAAGCTCAAGAAGACGATGGAGGCGCGCAATAACGAGGTGAAGTGCGCGCTCGTCGTTGCGCTCGCCATCGCCAAGGATCCCGGCGTCAGCACCGAGCTTCGTGCGCGTGCGTTCTACCTCGTGGGCAACCTCGAATTTTTGAGGCTCGACTACCGAGCGGCGATCCTCGGCTACGAGCAATCGCTCAAGTTGATGCCTGGCGTCCCGGAGAGCTCGACCAAAGACGGGATCGGCCGCGACGCAGCGTGGAACCGTGCCGTAGCGCTGCGTCGTTTGGAGGAGGAGCAGCCTGACGGTGGCGGCGAAGACGGTGGGGACCAAGGCGAGCAACCTCAACCGCAGCCGCAACCCAACCAGTCGCCCGGTGACCAAGATCAAGACGGTGGCGATCCCAATAAGCCCGACGGTGAAGACGACGGCGGCGGACCGGACGCTGGGGATCAAGACGGCCAAGACGCGGGCGATGCGGGCGAGAAGCCAGCCGAAGAAGGTCCTGACGGCGGGGAGGACGCTGGTCCCGACGCAGGCGACAACGACGGTCAGGAACCAGACGCCGGCGAAGATGACGCCGGCTCCAAGGGAGATCCGCAACAAGACCCGGGCGAGCAGAACGCCCCGAAGGACGGCCAGGGCGAGCCCAAAGTTGAAGGGCCGACCTCCAAGGAACAGGGCGACCGCGTGCTCGATCACTTCGATCAAGTGCCCAGCTACGTTCAAGAAGAAGCCAAGAAGCGAGCCGACGGAAAGCGACGCACGGAGGACAAATGACCCTCGGTGCAATGACTCGTACTAACGTCCCGGCGGGCCTTCGCCGCTTCCTCATGCGTGCAACGCTGCGACTCTTCGTTGGCGTCGCTGCGCTTGCGCCGCTGGCGCTTCCGCAGGTAGCGATCGCGCAAAAGGCCGCCGGGCTGACCACGACGACGACACTTTCGCGCCCGGAGATCGCCGTGGGTGAGCGCGTCGAATTGACGCTGAAGATCGTCAGCAAAGACAAGATCTCGGCGCGCGAACCGGTGCTGCCTGTGCCGCCCGGCCTGCTGCTGGACGGCCCAAGCCTCGCGGTCTCGTCGCGCACCACGAGCATCAACGGCAAGACGGCAACCGAGTCCACCATCCGGGTGACCTTCGGACTCACCGGCAATCAGCCTGGTTCCTACGAGATCGCAGCCCCTGCGGTGATGGTCGGTTCGCAGATGGTGACCGGCTCCCCGACCAAACTCGTGGTCGTGGGTGGAGCCTCGGCAACCCCGCCGCCCTCAGTGATCGATGAACTCACCGACGCGGATGACGACTCGCCTACGGCCAAGAGCCTCGCGCTCAAAGACGGCCCCAACGACGTCGTGTTTCTGCGCGCCTTCGTCGACAAGGAGCAGGTCTTCGTTGGTGAGCAGGTCACGATGTCGACCTACCTCTACTATCGCGACGGCTACGAGATGACCGAGCGAACCGACCCGCGCTACGGCGATCTTTTGCGCTTCCCCTTGTTGCAAGATCCGGCCGCAACCACGCCGATCTTCACCCGTGTTCGAGACCAGCGTTACGGCGCGCGCCTGGTCGATCGCGTGGCGCTCATCCCGCTGCGAGCGGGCAAACTGCAGACAGGGCCCTCCTCAGCAAGGCTCACCGGGCGCCGAATCGGCAGCCGCGTATTGAAGATCTCGAACGACGTAACGCTCGACGTGATCGAGCCTCCGCTCGACGGGCGCCCGCCGGGGTACGTGGTGGGGGACGTCGGCCAGTTCGAACTTTCAGCGTCGGTTAGGCCGCGCCAAATCAAGCAAGGCGGCTCGCTCGCCGTGAACGTAAAGATCGAGGGTAGCGGCTATGTCCCGACCTCGGTGACTCCGCCGCCAGTCGCTGGGGTCAAGTGGCTTGCGCCTCAACGAGGCGACGGCGTCACCGTCAAAGGAGGTCGCGTCGGCGGTTATCGAACGCTCACCTACGTCGTGCGCGTCGAGAACGCAGGCACCATCAACCTCGGCTCGCTCGAGCTCCCCTACTTCGATCCGGTGTCCAAACGGTATGAAGTGACGAAGGTGGACCTCGGTTCGGTCGAGGTGGAGGAACGCCCGCCGACGGCCGAGGAGGTCAAGCGAGCCAAAGAGGCACAGGGGACCGCCGACAATGATCCGCTCGCTTCATTGCCCAAAGCGCGTCGTTCGTTATCGGCGTTCACCCCCCGTACGCGTGCAAGCTTCGAGCTCTCCACGCTGGCGCTGGGCGTCGGGATCCCGCCGCTCTTGGCGTTTCTGCTGCTCGGCGGCATTCGAGCCCGCAAGGCAGTGAGCGAACGCAGCGGCAGCGACAAGACGCGGCTATCGCGCGAACGGCGCAGCGCGCTCTCGGATGCCGAGAAGGCGCTCAAACAGCAGACACACGAGACGCTTGGTGGCGCCCTGGAGCGCTTGCTTGCTGCCGCCATCGAGCTCAACACCGGCTTCAAGATTCGCGGCGTGGCGATCACGTTGCTGCCTAGCGAACTGCGTAAGGCCACCTCGTTCGACGACGGGCTTTGCAAAGAAATCTGTGCCGTCCTAACCGACTGCGACCGTCTGCGCTTCTTGCCCGAAGCCGATAGCTCGACCGCCACCGAAGCGAGTGAGCTGCTCTCGCGTGGCAAGAAGCTGCTCAAGCAGATCGACCGATGAAGCGAATCTTGATCGCGGTCAGCCTCGCCTTCCTGTGCGGCCCAACGGCTGCGTTGGCGGCAGATCTAAGCAACGAGGAGCTTTTCGAGCGAGCTTCCACTGCGCTCGAGAAGAGCAAGTATGCTCAAGCCATTCAAGACTTCGAGACGCTTGCGGATCAGGCTGAGCCGCATCCGGACCTCGCCTTCAATCGTGGTATGGCTTATGCGCTGCGGGCTCGTTCAGCAAGTGCTGTGAGCGGTGATCTCGGTCGAGCTGCAGCTGGCTTTGAAGAAGCGCTGCGGCTCAACCCCCGCGACGGTGAGGCCGAGAAGGCGCTTGAGCTGGTGCGTGCTGAAGTGACACGCCGTCGCTCCAAGCTGGACAAGAAGGACGCGTTGGTTCGCCCTTCGCTCGATCGTGTGATCGTTGGGCTGTTGCCGGTCGCAGCTTGGGCCTACCTCGCGATCGGCTTCGCCGCGCTGTTCGGAGTAGGCGTGCTGCTGCGTCAACGTGCCCGAGGGGCCTTGCACGTCGCGGGCGCCGTGGCAGCACCCCTCGCGCTGCTCGCCTGCTTGGGTCTCGTTCCGCTTGCGATCTTTGCTCGCGAGCTGGATCTCACCACGAGGCCGGCGGTGGTGATCGCCGCTGAAACAACGCTTTCAGATGGCGACGGAAAGCCGCTGGATGCGCCGCCCTTGCCCGAGGCTTCGTTGGTCGAGATCGGCACGCGCAAGGGTGACACGGTCGCAGTGCGCTGGGGTTCCTACGAAGGGTTCTTACCCGCAGACCACCTGCGTCCTTTGCTCGTGAAGTGAGCTCGAGGGCACGAGTCATTCACTTCGTGCCTTCGGCACTCCGTAGACCTCCGTGGACTCCGTTCTGTCTGCTGCATCAACCTTCGGTTGAATGACTCGTGCCAAGTCGATCGTTCACTCGGGCCTTCGGCCTCTCTTTTTGCAGAGGGCACGAGTCATTCTGTCTGCTGCATCAACCTTCGGTTGAATGACTCGTGCCAAGTCGATCGTTCACTCGGGCCTTCGGCCATTTTTTCCGAAGAGGGC
>JBILLK010000035.1:0-106182 GCA_044376115.1 Polyangiaceae bacterium
CTTGAGCTGGCCGTCTGGGAAGATCCGATCTGCAATGCGCTGAACGTCGAAATCGTCAACCTGTCGCCCACCCCACTACGAGTCTGGGACGAAAAGCTTCGGTGGGCCGTGGAGGACGACCAACTCCGCGTCGAGCCGGTCCCCGAGCAGAGTGCGGGGCAGCCGCGCAGCTACAACCGAGGTTGCTGCCAGCAGCTGATCGTCGATAAGGGGAAGTGGGCCGTGCTTCCACCGCTGGGAAGCTTTCGGTGGAGCGAGCCTCTGCACGATGTCGAGACCGACGATACGCGCGCTCTTTGCGACGGGTTCGCGCCCAGCTTCTACGACGCGCCGCTGATATTCAGCTCGGTATCTGTCGTCGTGTCGGCATTCCCGCTCGACGGGTTCCCTTCGCGCCCGCCGTACCAGGTTGACGCGCTTTGCGCCTTGCGAACTCCAATCGAGGTGCGCGCCTTCGAACGTCAGTTGCCAGTAGAATACTGGCGCGAGTAGCCGCGCGTCCAGGATGGAGAACGCATGCAGCAGCGCGTGAGTTAGACCCCTCCGAGCCGGTGATTAGCTGTCATGAGAAAAACATCCTAGCTTGGCTTCACCGACGTAGCAGAGCAGGCACATGGGGATTGGCCGGCGCAATCGTTAGCGGCCGGGCTTAGTCGAATACCGGCTCAGTACCACCCCGAGAAAGGTCAGGGGCTAGCGGCGTTCCGTACCCGCGGGTTACCGGCCTGATCGTGAACCGGGTGCTTCAAGCGACGTCCGAGGGCGCAGACGAGGAAGCGTTAGCGCATGGGCGCCAGCGTTTGGACGCCCTCTTTGCGGAGTATCGATCGAGCGTGCAGGTGCTCAAGCCGTTGCTATCCGAGCCGTTCGCTGCGAGCCCGCTTGCCAAGCGTTCCGTCCCATAGCGCGCGCCTAAAGCAGCACGTTCGAGGGGCCCCAAAGCGGTCCTTCAGCAGCTCGTGCGCCGATGTCTGTTGGCCGCGGCGCGAGGGGATCTGTTCCCGGAGGAGCAGTTTCACTCGCTGCTCGGTATGACGCGCGGCTCACCAACGCGTCGGACTCAACCTTCGATGTCGGCGTGGTCTGCATCGGAGCCGACGCTGGCGCGATCTTGTGGGTGGAGGACGAGGATTGAAGTTCCGCGGGCTCGGCTTCGGCGTTCATCGATCCACCTCGCTCATGCGACACTGCGGCGGTGGAGCCGTTGATTGCGAAGGTTGCGTGCCGCTGCGGCGATATGCACTTTCAGGTGCGCGTCGATAAGAACGAGCAGGTTGGGCTCGCAACCTGCACAGCGGGGCACGACTCGCTACTACTCGATAGTCGCGACTACTGGGCAGAGGTCATTCAAGACGGGCGCCCGCCCATCGCGAGGTGCCGCTGCAAGTCGAACCGATTCTTGCTGTCGCTCCATTATCAGTTCCGCGCCGATGGCGACGTGGCCTCGGTGGAGGTGGTCCTTCACTGCTCGGCTTGCGCGAAGGAGAAGCGCGCTGCCACCTTCGAGATCGACTATTCGCCAACCGAATCGCTCGTGTCTGCTCCACTCGAACCGTGCAGCAATCCCTGGCTGGTAGCGCGCCGCCGAACTTATACAGGTCTATGGAGCCCAGCCGATACCGAGCGCGCCCTCCGGCTCATTGCAGACGGGACGACCCGGATCTGGTTCGCAGGTTGGAAAGCTCCGATCGTTCCTGTTGAAATCGGCCGCGCGTGTGAACTCGTGCTCGAGGCGTTGAGCGCCCAGCGCCCCTATGACGTTCTGCTCTCGAACTCTGAGGTCGACCTGCGAGACGCCAAGCCGCGAGCGTGCTGGAAGTCCCTACCCATTCTTCAGCTCAAGTCCCCAATGAGCATTAACTACCCCACCAAGGACGGTGGCTGGGTGAACGCCTTGCTGCACGACCTCGAGTTCGCGGAAGAGGTTGTGGTCCACGGCGCCATCGTCTCCCAGCCCGCGGAGTTCAGGGAGTTCGCCGCGCAGGCCATCGACCGACTGAGCAAGGTGTTCATCTCGACGCGTGGGCCCCGGAGCCTCGATGCACCGGACGAATACGCACGTGTTGCGCCAGCGCTTTAGCGGCGGAGCCCGGAGGCGCGAGGCTCGCCGCCCGCTCGATGCCCGGCCTGCGGGATGCGACAGATCGCCCGGTGTCACGGTGAGACTCGGCGCAATGTCGCGCCCGGCAGCTCGACGCCCTCCGCCCGCTCGATACCGGGCCTTCGGGCTGCGACAGATCGCCCGGTGTCACGGTGAGACTCGGCGCAATGTCGCGCCCGGCGGCTCAAGGCCGTCCGCCCGCTCGATGCCCGACCTGCGGGCTGCGACAGATCGCCCGGTGTCACGGTGAGACTCGGCGCAATGTCGCGCCCGGCGGCTCAAGCAGACGACTGGCCTCGCTCGCTGCTGAAAACCGTTGGGCGTACGAAGCTTATGCCTCGGTCAGCTGCTTAACTCGCTGATGTGACAGGTGGAGCAACTCGCCTGCATCGCGCAGCGAAAGCCCAGCCTGGCGAAGCGCCCTGGCGCCTTCAGCGGCAGTTTTCGCTGCCTCGGCATCCTTGCGTAGCGCGGTCTCCCGAGCGCGCAACGCTCGGTCCACAGCTCGCCGCGCAGCCTTGGGCACACGCACGTCCTCTAAGAATTCGACCGTCTCTGCGAGGCGCGCCGCAGCCGGCACCTCTTCGTCGCAGAGTGCGAGCGCTTCTCTGATGTTCTTTCGGGCCTCGGCGATCGACCTTCCGTGGGACCGGCACCCTTGCACCTCCGGAATGAACACGTGCCAACCCGCGCCATCCGGTTCAAACACGACGCTTACTTGCCGAGCAGCCACTTTTTTCCGAAGCATGGTTCCAGGTCCTTCTCGATCGCAGCGAGCAGCCCACGCCCCAAGTCCCTCCGTGCATCGGCACAGTGGTCTTGTACTTCCCGCACGCGCACTCGAACCGCACGTCGGATCCCTTCTGGCGGAGCTTCGTTCCCCCGCGGGCAAGGATCTTCGCGCTTACCTCGCCCGCGGTCACTTTTCGAAGCTAGCACCTGGGAAGAACCCGTCAACCCGACTTTACAGACGCCCCGCTGACCCGCTGGCTCCGAGGCAGAGGCACTCGTGGCCCGTATCGAATCTAATGGGGGGTATCAGAGCGACGGCCGCGCGCTATCACGCTGGGTCGAGTGTCAGGCCTTCGTAAACGCCATCACAATACTCGAGCTTGATCCTGCTGACCTCGAGCGTGTGCAGATACTCTGCGTAGTCGTAATGAAGGCGTCGCGCAGACGTCATCGAGCGAGCGTAGCTCTGCCCTCCACCGGAATCAGCGCAACTTGCGGGCTAACCCCGGCACGTCCCCGATCGCGGCCCCGCTCGCTGCCCGGCCTGCGGGCTGCGACAGATCGCCCGGTGTCACGGTGAGACTCGGCGTAATGTCGTGCGGGTTTCGACGCGGCAGCGAGGTCACGCGCGGACGGGGTGCTGGTTGGCGCGGAGCATCTCAGGGGAACGGCAAGATAGTGATCTCGCCGAGGGTTACATCAGCTTCTTGGGAACTACCCTGCGCCGATCAAGGAGCGAGCTTGATGCGGGCGCCCTCTCCCACCCAGACCGATGGCCGGCCTGTGGCGACCACGTTTGAGGGGCAGGTGACCGTCGCGCCAACGTAAGCGACGCGCTCGCCGTTGACAGTGACCGTGGCGAAGCCTCGTCTGACAACGGCGCCGTGCGGTGGATGCTGCGAGCAGCCGTGCGGCTGGAGTGCATCGCGCTCGCGGGTCACCTCGAAGCCCTCGGCGATCACGTTGGGGCTGAAGCTCGCGAACGGCCGCGGGCGACACGCGTCGTGGCCGCTACACAGATCCACCTTGGTCGACACCATGGGCATGACGATCTCCTCTTCAGAGCGTACGGCTATTCCAGCCGCGGCTCACCAGCATGTCGAAGTAGTCGTTGGGGAACCACGCGTTGGTCAGCGGCCGCGGCATGCTGGCCTTGTAAGCGTTGAGCACGGCGACGGCGTTGTCCAAGCAGTTCTGCGCGATGACCGAGTAGGAGCTCCAGATGGACGAGACGTTGCCGTACTTATCGGCGAGGCGAAACTCCTGCCCGGTGTCCCAGCGGAGCACCTCCCGCTCGGCGTCGTTGGGCTCGTGACCTCGAAACTCCTTGAAGCAGTAAGCCGTGTACGGGCCCAGGTCTCGCCCGGACTGTCGCTTCGCGAACGGCAGCCGGCGCATCTCGTCGAGCAGCTCGGCCGGAGGACTGTGACGACTGCAGCGCTTGTAGGTGTGCCAGTACTGCGCGGCCGAACGCGCGTTCGCCTCGAGGACGACCGGGGACCCGGTGAGGTTCTCCAGCGAGCCGACCATGTACGTGAGGCCGTTGAAGAGGAAGCCCCACCCTGCGTGACCGAGGTACACGCTGTTGGCGTCGTTGTAGGGGAAGACATCGGACAGGGTGAGCCTGGGTGGTGGCTGGGAGAAGAGGCCCGAGCTGCCGGACGCGGCGAGCCCATTGAGGGTGTCCACGTAAAACTGCCCCGCGCCCCGAGGCACCGGAGCCCCCGTGCGCCGGATGAAGAAGTACGCGATACCGTGCGAGGTCGAGCTCGATTTGACCCGAGGGTCCAGCCGCGGTCCCATCATGTTCGCCTCCTCAGCCTTCGATTGGGGTTTCGGGGAGCTCGGGGAGCTCGGGGAGCTCGTCGTACCGGACGAGGGTGGCCGCGAGCCGAACGTCGCCTACCGATGGCGTATGGAAGGCAGCCGGCGCTGCTCCGCCCATCGCGCCTAGCAGCGCGCGGTGCTTCAACAGCACACGAGGCCGGCCGGCGGCCGCCCAGACGTGCTCGAAGACCATCGCCGTCTGGTGGAAGCTCGTGAGCGCCGCGTGCACCGGCGCGAAGCCGCCCGTATCGCCGAGCAGCGCACGCTGGAGCGCGTTTTCGACGACGGCGCCGTCCGCTCCTGCGAGCGAGAAGCCCATGATCTCGACGTACGGCGTCCCGAGCGAAGGGTCCACGCTATGAAGCTGGAGCGGCGACTTGAACGTGCCCTCGAACCCAGCTGCAGCGAGCACCGCCGCGACGGGGCTCGGCGGCTCGGCGCCCTCCACTTCGAAGAGGGTCTCCGTTCCGCCGACTCGCAGGAGAACCATGGGATGCATCGCCCGCAGGGCGTCGCCCTCGGAGACGAGCCAGAGTTCTTCGGGGGGCGCACCGGCGGTATTCGCGTCGTTGGCGCTCGTCTTTCGCTCGAGGTCTTGGTCCTTCATGCTCCCTGCTTCCGCGCTCGATCCGCGCGTCGTTCGAAGTATTCACGCCCGCAGACGAAGAAAATCAGCCGCGCGGAGTCGTGTTGATCCCGCGTTGGTTCAGGTAGGGCCCCGTATCGGGATGGGCCCTGTCCCTCCACTCCCGCGCTTTCCTGACGGGGCCGCTCCGGGTCCACGGCGGAGAGCCTGCGACCCCTGGAATACTTGCCCGATAGGAACCGCTGGTGAAGTCGTGGTGCACTCTGAAAGATCGCGCCCCTCGACCCCACGGGTCCGACACGACGACGGTCTGACGGACCAGCTCCTCGGTGGAGACGAAGGGGACCACGTGCAGCGAGCTGCTGAGGGGGATGTCGAGGCCGAGCAAGCGCCAAGGCTCGTCCGCCGAGGCGATGACACCGACGACGAACCTGTCGTGAAGCTCTCGCCGGTTGACGTCGCGAAATTGGGCCAAGCCGATGGCGAAGCGGTTGTGCGTCTCAGCGATGTCTGGGCACTTCACGTTGCCCAAGTTGTCGAGCCACGCACCCGCGGTCTGCCCGCCGACCGGGCTCAACACGGCGGCGAAGAAGCGCGAGTGGAACCGGAGCGTGAAGTCGAAGGCGAGCTCCGCGACCCACGTACAGTCGTCGAGGGTCGGATTTCGCTTCCCGGACCAGACGCTCAAGCGCTGCGCTAGCCGTGTTCCCAGCGGGTTCGCCTGTGGGCTGCTCGGGTTCGACTGTGGGCTGCTCTTCGTAATCATCGTGAACGGTCCTTTCAGACTCAGTCGAAGTGTCCGATCAGGGTGACTTTGATGCTCGTCGTGGTCGCGCCGTAGAGACGCTCTTCTTCGACGATGCCTGGGTTGCCTGCCCACTCTCCCCACACCACGGAGTTCACGTCGTATTGGATGAAGGTCCCCACGAGGTCCGAGGCGACCTCCGCATAGGGGACCCGCACATCCCCGAGGCGCGGAAAGGGGATCCCTTGGCTCAGAAAGCTCAGCGCGCTCGAAAGGAGGTTCGATCCCGACGCCACGGCGCCGACGCGAAACAGCTGCATACCCAGCCAGCGCTTATGCTTTCCCGCGGAGAGAGGCTGGGCCGCGATGCGGATCCACGAGCCCTCAACGAAGATCCCCTGCACGCCGACGATCGCGCCCTCCTGCGGATCATCGTAGACCCGGAGCGCCTTCGCCGTGCGGTACTCAACGATAGGCGGCTGGGCTCCCCGGGTTTCGCACCCGATGCGGGTGACGTGAGCGTCGTAGGAACCGATCTTTATTTTGTGGCCGGGGGCTGCTTGGACGCCGCGCATGCGAACTCCGC
This sequence comes from Polyangiaceae bacterium, assembly GCA_044376115.1. Classification (GTDB taxonomy): domain Bacteria; phylum Myxococcota_A; class Polyangia; order Polyangiales; family Polyangiaceae; genus Xiheicaenibacterium. The sequence goes on from JBILLK010000035.1 coordinate 6,578, forward strand.
AGCAACGAGCATGCCGATTGACGACCCTATGAATCTGCCGCGGAGGAAGCGTGGACTGTTGGCTGGAGACCTCACCCTGTTGCGGTGCGCCAACAGTCCAAGGACTACACCTCAGCCCAATGCAAACCCATAACCCACGCGAAACCAATCGGGGCTCGCTGGTCCACCAATTGCTCCTCGGCCCGCCATGGACCCCTTCCTCTCGACCGTGGGCGCCGAGAACCTCGTCCTCGTCTTCCCCAACTCGCCGAACGTCGACCTATCGGTGCGGACCTTCCAAGTGGAACAGGCGCTCTCCTCGTGCTTCGAGGTCCGCCTGACGTGCGTATCCCCGAGCCATGGCGCCGACCTGGCGGCCCTCGTCGGGCACCCAGCGGTCTTCTCGCTGCGCGCGGGCCACGTCGCGCGGAGCTTCCAGGCTATCTGCATGGAGGCGGAGTTCGTGCGGGCCTCCGAGTCGGGCGAGGGCCTGGCGACGTACGCTCTGGTCCTGCGTCCCCGGCTGCACCTCCTGTCTCGGCGGCGCCAGAGCCGGCTCTTCCAACACCTAAGCGTCCCGCAGATTGTTGAGAAGCTCCTCGCCGAGTGGGGCATCACGACAGAGTGGTCGATCGACAGGCCCGGCTATCCGCTGCTCGAGCTTCGCACGCAATACGACGAGAGCGACCTCGACTTTGTGAAGCGCCTGCTGGAGGAGGTCGGCATCTCGTTCTATCTGCGCGAAGGAGATCACGAGCCGGTCGTGGTCTTCACCGATTGTCCGGAGCGACGAGGACAGCGCGAGCCGCCCCTTCCGTTCGTCGACAGTCCCGACCAAGCCGCTGCGGCGCGCACCGATTACCTGACGGGCCTACGCCTCGACGAGCGCTCGATGCCAGGGCGCGTCACGCTCCGCGATCTCGACTTCTCACGAGCGCGCCTTCCGCTGTACGCGGCGGCGAGCGCCGCTCGAAGTGAAGAGCATGCGCAAGAACAGGCGCTTTTCGTCCCCGGAGCGTTCGCGACGGAGGGCTCGGCAACCGATGCACGCGCCACTCCCGTGGCGGACGATCTCGGACGGAGCCGACATCGAGAGGCGCATGGCTCGCTGCTCGCGACACGGGCGATCGAGGCGCTCGACGCCGCACGTCAGCGCCTTCACTACGAGACGAGCTGCCTCGACCTCCGGCCTGGCGACGTCTTCGTCGTCGCCAACCACTCGAGGGAGGACATCAGCATGCAGCCCTTCCTCGTTGTCTCGATCGAGCTATCGGGGGAGGTCGGCAATCGCCATCATTATCGCGGTACGGCGGCGACGACGGTCGCGCCCTTCCGGCCGCTTCAGGAGACCAAGAAGCCCAAATCCCATGGCATCCTGTCCGCCGTCGTCGTGGGGCCCCGGGGCGTCACAGGCTCGCTGGCCGCCCAGCCCGGCGGCGTTGGGACGACGAACGACGTGCCACTCGACATGCAGCGCACCGTCGCGAGCCTGACCGACAACGAGATCTACGTCGACGAGCACGGTCGCGTACGCGTGCAGTTCCCTTGGGACCGGGATCACGCGTTTGGGGCAGAGAGTTCGATTTGGATGCGCGTCAGCCAGGGCTGGGCAGGCGCCGGATACGGCTTCTTCACGGTCCCTCGAGTTGGGCACGAAGTGCTGGTCGCGTTTCTCGACGGGGATGTGGACGCGCCGATCATCATCGGGCGCGTTCACAACGGAGCGCAGCCAGTCCCACACGGCCTGCCGGCGAACAAGACCGTGAGCACGTGGAAGAGTGCTTCATCGCCGGGAGGAGAAGGCTTCAACGAGATTCGCATGGACGACGCGAAGGGACGCGAGCACGTCTACGTGCAGGCCGAGCGCGACATGGATCAGCTCGTGAAGCGTGACCTGAAGCTCGCCGCGGGGGGCTCCTCGAGTCGCTACGTTCAGGGCGAGGACAGCTCGGCGGTAGGTGGGAGCCGGACCGGTTTCGTCAACGCGAACCGGCTCGATGCGACGGGCATGAGCCAGGCCGCATTCGTCGGGCTCAACCGCACCACCAACGTGGGCGTCGAGGACTCCACCTGGGTCGGGACGCGCTGGAGCGTGACGGTAGCGCGTGGGCTGACGCGGCGCCTGTCGCGGGAGCTCGACGGGATCGCCGGCGCGCTCGGAGGTGTCATGCGCAACGCTGCGACGGGTGTATTCGGTCGGATGCCGCAGAGCCCGCTCGCGAAGGCCGCAGAGTCCTCGCTCGCGCAGTTCGGGCAGCGTGCCTTCGGTGAGCTCTCCAAAGCACTGTCGGTGTTCGAGGGTTTTGAGGCCGACGATGGTCCGCCGCCTACCTCGCTCGAGATCACCGATCGTCAGATCAAGCTCTCCACCGGGGAAGCGTCGATCGTCCTCGACGGTCCGAATGTCGTCATCACCGCGCAAGGCAACATCTCGTTTCACGCTGTCGAGGGGGTCTCCATCCTGTCCGACAAAGAGATCGCCATCGCCGGCCGACAGAAGGTCGCGGTCGTCTCGGCGACCGACGACGTGATCGTGCAGGCGAAGAACGACCTCCACCTGAACCCCTACCAGGGAGGAGCGATCTCGCCCGGGACCAGCCTGGCTGGCGAGACTGTCACCAACGCCGAGGAGTCACCGCCCTGCAAGACCTGCGGGGGTGCCCAGACGCGCGTCGGCGACCGCTGGTTCTGCAAGTCGCTCCACACCGTGCTGGACGAAGAAGGGACGCCGATCCGGATCGCCTGACCTTCGCCTGCGGCCATCGTTCCGAGGCTGATGGCGGCGACCGCATGCGAGCTGGTTGGGCCTCTGCCTCCGAGGCCGTGGCAGTCGTGGCTTGCATCGTATCGATTGGCGGGTATCAGAGCGACGGCCGCGCGGGATCACGCTGGGTCGAGTGTCAGGCCTTCGTAAACGTCGTCCACCGCAAAGTCGATGCCGTCGGAAGCCAGCGTTACGCGTTCACCGCCGCGAACGTCCCGCTCGCTCCATGTGCCCGACATGCGTTCCACCACGGTTATCCGTCGGCTCCGATGGGACACGAAGAGGACTGCACGCAGCGTGGGAAGCTGCTTGAAGTGACTCAGCTTGTCGCCGCGATCATAGTCTTCAGTCGACCTGCTGGTGACCTCTACCAGGATCGAAGGGTTCACGATCGCGTTGGCGTCGAGCTTGGAGGTCTCGGGCTGACCGCAAACCACAGAGACATCGGGAAAGGTCGTCAAGTCAGTCGCTTCGACTCGAACCTTGAGGTCCGACGTCGAGAGCCGACACGTCTTCGGCAGCGTGCGCGAGAGCGCGACGATGACCGCAGCTGCGAGCTGCGCGTGGACGAGCGTCCCAGCAGCCATTGCATAGATGACCCCATCACAATACTCGAGCTTGATCGTGCTGGCCTCGAGCGTGTGCAGATACTCTGCGTAGTCGTAGTGAAGGCGTCGCGCAGACGTCATCGAGCGAGCGTAGCTCAGCCCTCCACCGGAATCAGAGCAACTTGCGGGCTAACCCCGGTAAGTCCCCGATCGCCGCCTCGCTCGATGCCCGGCCTGCGGGCTGCGACAGATCGCCCGGTGTCACGGTGAGACTCGGCGCAATGTCGCGCCCGGCAGCTCAATGCCCACCGCCCGCTCGCTGCCCGGCCTGCGGGCCGCGACAGATCGCCCGGTGTCACGGTGAGACTCGGCGATCTGTCGCACCGGCAGCTCGACGCGGCCGCGGGCCTTACGCGGAGCCCGTGGCACTCGCGCCCCGTATCGTATCTAATGGCGTGATGAAGTACCGCGCGGGCTGGCTGTTGGCAGTGTTCGCTTTGGCGGCGACGGCTTGCAATCTGGTCTTTGGCGTGGGGGATCCCAGGCTGAAGGAAGGTGCTGGTGGCGGAGGCTCAGGCGGTGCGGGCGGTGGCGGTGCGAGCGGTGGGACTGGTGGCTCCGGCGCGGGGGGAATCGTGCCCGCTGATCCTTGTGCCAACGTCGACTGCGTGAACGAGAACGAATGCACGGTAAGGACGTGCAACGCGTTTGGGGACTGTGCGCCAGAGTTCTTGACCGGAGAAACCGCCGATCAACTTCCAGGGGATTGTAAGGTCGTTACCTGCGAGAACGGGTTGCTCACGGTTTCACCCGATCCGACCGATCCGCAGCCTTCGGTGCCTGGCCTTTGTTTTGAGTTTGTGTGCAACGCCGAGGGCCAAAACGTTAGTCAGAATTTGGCGGAGGGGACGGACTGCGGAAGCCTTGGCGGCAGCTGTGATGCAGCGGGACTTTGCTCAGCGTGCGCGACGGATAGCGAGTGCGGCAGCAACACGATCTGCATGACGTTCACGTGCGAAAAAGGCGCCTGCGTTGCGACGCCCTCAAGCCCGATGACGGTCATCCCCGCTGACCAGCAAACCCCGGGAGACTGTTTGAGTCTTGTTTGTTCGGGGCTCCCGGGCGGCATTCTGCCGGTCGCTGTCGAGTTCCAGGCCGACGTGCCGCAAGACTTCAACGAGTGCACCGACGACGTTTGTGAGAACGGTGTGCCGACGCACGACTTCGTGCTTTCGGGTAAACCCTGCGGTGCGGATTTTTGCGATGGGGCAGGGCACTGCGTTGAGTGCGCGAGCAACTCGAATTGCGTCGGCGATCCGCAGGGGGCCTTCTGCAACGCGTCGTCGGCCTGCGGCTGCGAAACAGCTTCACATTGCCAGAACAACCTGGTCGGACTGCGCTGCTTGGGCAGCGGTATTTGCGGCTGCCAGAGCAGCGCTGATTGCCCCGCGTCGTTGCCTTCGTGCAACACAGCCCTCGGCAGCTGCCAGCCGGCGCCGCGGCCCGAACCCACGACGACGGCGACCGCGACGGCCTCGGCTGCCCCGTTTAGCCCGCCGGCTGGGGCCCAGAGCCTCAAGCGCGTAAAGCCGGGTAACCGCTAGCGACGCCGTGCTCGACGCGCACGCGGCGCTCTGAGTGGACGAGGGGTTAGGCTCCGAGCGGTCGCTAGGGAGTCGGCGCGCCCTGGTTGGCCGGCTTCGGCTTGCAGTAGCGAAGCCGCGCATTCGTGACGCGATCGTTGACGCCCATGACTTCTTTGAGGCGCACGGGCATCGCCTCGCCCTTGAGCTCGCCTCGTAGCAGCTTCGTGAGCTCGAGGAGCATGGCTTGGTACTCTGCGCGATGCTGGACGAGGGTCGAATCCGTCAGCGCGAGTTTCGTCACCTCCGCGGAGAAGGCCTCGAATTTTGCGGTTGGTCCGAGCAATCGAGCCCCTTTGACGTCGAGCTCCCCGAACAGCTTCTCGTGGTCGCTGATGGTCTTGCCGAGCGTGGAGCACTCCGCAAGGCGCTTTGCGTCGAGCGCCTCGCATGCCGGCACGGTGATAGCCGGAGGGTCGGCCGGTGTGCGAGGCCGCACGGTGGACCTCGACTCGAGCTCGGTTCGCACGAGCCCGATTTTCTGACCGAGCACGAGCTCGATGCGCGAGTCGCCGTTGTTCTCGACGCGAAGCGGAAGCGGGACCCGAAGGTCAATCGTCGAACGCCACGTCGCCTTTGCATCCACTTTGCGAAACACGAGGTCTCGACTCGGCAGCGCGAACGCCGTTGCGCTGGAACTGATCGTCAGCACGTCTCCTTCCACGCTCAAGAGTTCGCTGGTCACGAGGTCGAGCAGCTGAATTGGCCCTTGATCACGTGACGAGACGTGCTGCCATCGCGCGCCGACACCGATCGGATCGGGGGGAGCTGCACAATGGAGCGCGTGACGGCGGTTGCGAGAACACTCTCAACGTCCTCACAGAGATAGGGCTTGGGCGAGTCGGGCACGACGCGTCGTACGCTTCCGTTCGACGCCTGCGTCAATCGGACCCAGGACCCCACCGAATCGTCCGAGCCGTCGATCATCGACGCTGCCAGGAGGTTGCCCGCGTCCTCTCCTTTGCGGACGCGCACCTCGAAGCGAATCTTCATCCGCCGGTCCTTGATCTCCGCTCCGTTCGTGATGCGCATGGTCAGGTCGCTCTCACGCACTACCTGCTGATTCGGGGTGAGCTGGTACGCGAAAGCGCGCAGAGGCTCCACTCCCGCATGGAGCAGGCGCGGCTTGTCCGCGCCGCCCATCTCTTGGACAAGGCGGTCTTGCTCTTCGAGCGTGATCACTCCCGCAGTCGACGTGACGACGACGGGCTCATGAACCCGCGGGCGTTCGACCTCGACCGCAGCGGCGGGTGGAGCGCTGGGGGCAGAGAGCGGAGCTGCTTCGGCGCAGCCAATCCATGTTGCGATCAAGCCCCAACGCGCCACCACCGATCGCTGCACAGGCAGAAACACGGCACCCACAGTACACGTCTGCGGCCGGCAACGTGCCGCCCGAATTCGTTAAAGGACCGGTCACACGTCCGGCAGCAGATGAGCGCGGCTCAATCCCCACACCGATAGAAAGGCGATCAACGTGGCGACGATCCCCGACGCCAAGAGCCTCTCTGTGATGCTCAGTAAGCCGTAGAAGCTACCCACGAAGGCGAACCATGCGGCGGCGAACGCCGCCACCCCGTGGCGACGAAACACAGCCCTGCAAGCGGCGCCAACCGGAATGGCGATCAAGGCAATCAGCACGTACCGCATGGCGATCGAGTCCCCCGACGATTCCTATCACAGCAGGCACTCGGATATGCGGATAGCCGCGGTCGCGGCGTCAGCGCACCACCCAGCACTGGCGCAGCGTCTCTGAACCCGCCAGCGCCGACTTCCCCGCAGCGCCGATACGGTTGCCGAACAGGACCAGCGAGGTGAGCTTCCCCAGGGTCTCGGAAGCAGCCAGTGCACGGGCCCCCGCGGCTCGGATGTCGTTGTCGAATAGGTTCAGCTCGTTGAGCGCATGCAAGTTATCGGAAGACGCCAATGCAGCTGCGCCCTCGTCGCCGATGCTATTTCCGCCGAGGTCCAGAACGGTGAGCGCGCGCAAGCTGTTGGATGAGGCCAATGCGCGTGCACCTTCCTCGCCGATGTCGTTATGAGAGAGAGCCAGCGTGCGCACGCGCAGCCCGCTCGCGGAGGCCAAAGCAGCTGCTCCCTCGTCGCCGAGGTCGTTGGAAGACAGGTTCAGATGCGTGAGTGCGCAGAGGTTGGGGGAAGCGGCTAGGGCGCGTGCTCCCTCGGCTCCAAGTTCGTTGCGACTCAGGCCTAGCGTCGTGAGCGTGCGCAGGCTGCTCGAAGAAGCCAACGCACGCGCGCCGTCGACGCCGATGATGTTGGCGTCCAGTTGCAGCGTCGTGAGCGCCCGTAGGCTCTGGGAGGAGGCCAACGCGCTCGCTCCGTCGGCACCGAGGTTGTTGGTAGACAGGTCCAGCTTTGTGAGCGCCCGTAGGTTCTCGGAGGAAGCCAACGCCTTCGCTCCGTCTGCGCTGATTCCGTTCGTCCCAAGGTCCAGCTGGGTAAGCGCGCGAAGGTGGTTCGAACAGGCCAGTGCGCGTGCCCCATCGTCGCTGATGTAGTTGTACTCCAGCTCCAACGCAGTGAGCTTGCAGAGGCCACTCGAGGAGGCCAAAGCACGTACACCATCGTCTTCAATCTTGTTGTAAGTCAGGTTCAGCCGGGTGAGCGCGCGAAGGTTGCTCGAAGAAGCCAAAGCGCATGCTCCGTCGGCCCCGAGGTTGTTGGTAGACAGGTCCAGCTGGGTGAGTGCAGCGAGGTTGCCCGAAGCGGCGATGGCGCGCGCTCCGTCGGCTCCAAGGTTGTTGCGGCTCATGTCCAGCCACGTCAGCGTAAGCAGGCTGCTCGAGGAGGCCAAAGCACGTGCGCCTTCGGCTCCAAGGTTGTTGCGGCTCATGTCCAGCCACGTCAGCGTAAGCAGGCTGCTGGAAGAAGCCAAAGCGCGCGCTCCCTCGGCTCCGAGGTTATTACCAGCCAGATTCAGCTCAGCGATGGCGCGGAGGCTGCTCGAAGAGGCCAAAACACGTGCGCCTTCTGCGCCGATTTTGTTGTCCCCCAGGTTCAGCTCGCGGAGCGAGTGCAAGCCCTCACACGCTGCGAGTGCGCAGGCTCCCTCTGGCCCGATGTCGTTACTCTGGAGGTCCAGCGCAGTGAGCGTACGCAGGCCGTCATACGAGACGAGCACGCGCACGTCATCGTCGCCGAGCATCCCGAACACTCTCAGCGCGGTTAGGAAGCGCCCGGTGCGCTGTGCTTGCAGTGCAATAAGCGTCGCAAGGGATGGTTCCCAGCGCATCCGCACGCGCATCACGAAGCCGAAACGCCAATCGTACTTGGTCCGTTCGGCTGTAGGGACGCCGGCAAGCCACTCCTCTCGGTGGGCCTCCGTAAGTGCGTCTAGCTGAGCGCAAAGTTCGGCGCGCCCATCCTCTGAAAGCGTCGCTGTCGCGAGTCGGTGCTCGAGCCGGATGAGCGTTCCGCGCACGTCGCCCTGTTCGAGCAGCCAATCGGCGTAGACCAACCAACTGTTCCAGTCCTCTGGGTGCGCTCGCAAGTGCGCTTCGAGCTGCGCTGTGTCTGAGATGGCTTCGCCCACGAGCCGGAGGGTAACCTCTAAAACGTCCCTCGCAGAGCCACGCCTTCTGCGCCGACCGAGACGACGGGACCCGACGGTGCGGTCGCGAACACGAGGATGCCGGTGAAGAGCAGGGCGCCTCCTGCGATGAAGGTGCCTGTCGATACGTGCGCGTAGAGCAGCGCGTCTTCACGTTCGTCCAATGCCGCCTGGTTTGGGCATTCGCCCGAATCGTCGCAGCCGAGCTCGGAGCTTGTATCCACGGCGGACTTGGTGAGCCCGGCGAAGGCGCCACCGACGCCCAAGCCTGCGAGGCCGCCAATGCCGAGGGCGAGGCCTGCAATACGCTGCGGGCCCCAGAATGGGTGCTCACCAGGCGGTTCCGCGGGCGGGGCTTTGGGAAGGCCCTCGGAGGCCTTGGACTCGCTCCGCTTCAGCTCCGCGGGCAGGGCGTCGATGACGATGCTGGCGCTCGTACCGTCTTTGACGTCCAGCGCTTCGAAGGTCTTGAGCGGTCGCCCCTCAGCGGAGGCGGTGACGCTGTGGGTCCCTGCGTCGACGGCGATCGGGATGCCGATCTCGGCTGTGCTGATCGGGACGCCGTTGCGTGTGAGTTGGAGGTTGGGGAGCGCCAACACCTCGGGGCTAACCGTCAATGTGAGTCGGGCTAAACGGCTATTGAGTTCGTCGGCTTTGCGCTGGGCCTGGGCTTGGCGCGTTGGATTGTTGGCGGCCGCGGCGGAGGCGCCGGCTGCCACATAGGCTCGTTGCGCCGTTGCCAACTTGCCGAGCCCTACATAGCAATCACCGAGCGCGAGCTTTGCGCCGAGGCCGTCGGGGATGAGGCGAACCACCTCCTCGAGCTTGGGGCACGCGGTCGCGAAGTCGGCCTTCACCATTGCGCTCGTGGCCTCACCGAAGAGGGCGCTGGCTTGTTGTTTGGGATCTGTGTTGGCGGGCTGCGCGAACGCGCTCGAGGCCGGCGCGAGGGCGATGCTGAAGGCCACCATCAGCGTGCTGAACGACTTCAATAGATTGACCACTTGCCGGTACCTGTTGGGGTCGCAGTCGGGCGCGGCTTAGGACCGCCAGGGTGGGGCACTGCAACAGGCTGGCTCGTCGCCGCAGCCGCGCTCGAGTTCGCAGCGACGGAAGAGCTGGCTGCGACGGACGCGCTCGAACCAGCAGCGTCTGCGGAGGCGCTGGCTGCTGGGGCCGGGCTCACTGAGGGGACCTCGTTGGTTGCGCCTGGTTTGGCGGCCCCAGTGCTTTCCGCGCTGGCGGTGGGAGCTATCGCGGCCTGCGTGTCAGCGGCCGGCGATTCAACCGTGCGTTTGCCGGGGGCGGCCACGAAGTACGCTGCGGCGCCGCCGCCAAGGAGCGCGAGCGGCACGAGCACAGCGAGCAGCGTTCGAGGTCGGGCAGGCGCGCCTGCGCCCGCGCTGATCGAAGGCATCTCCCGCCGTTCGCCGGCGCGCACCACGTCGCCTCGTTCGAGCGCGGTCAAGGTGAGCGGCGTGTTCACGCGATCGCCGCGTGGCGTTTCGGGTTGAAAGACGGGCCTACCTTGGAGCGCGCTTCTCAGTTCACGCACCATCTCCGCGGAGGTCGTGTAGCGGGCCGTGGGGGCTGTGGCGGTTGCCCTTTGGAACCAGCCGTCGAAGGTGGTCGGGAGCTGCGTCTGACAGCGCCTCCTCGCGCGAACGGAAGCATCCTCGACGAGGCCGCTCGCGACCTTCATGCACAACGCCACGAGCCCGATGTCGCGAGATTCTTCACGCCAATAGGGCTCGCCGGTGAGCATCGTGTAGGCGATGTGGCCGAGCGCATAGCGGTCTGCCGCGGGCCCTACGTCCTTGTTGCCTTGGATCTGCTCGAGCGGCATGTAGAGCGGGGTGCCCAGCGCTTTGGTGGTCTTGGAGCTGCCGTTCGAAAGCACCTTGGCCACGCCGAAGTCGAGGATCTTGAGCGAGCCGGAGCCGTCGTCGCGTCGCGTGATGTAGAGGTTCTCGGGCTTCAGATCGCGATGGATGATCCCGGCCGCGTGCATCTTGTCGAGCGCCATACCGGCTTGGGTGAGGTAGAGGAGCGCGTCCTCGACGGGGATGGCGCCCTTCTGTTTGAGCAGGCTGCCGAGCTCCTCACCGCGCAAGAGTTCCATAATGATGAAGGGCGTGCCGGTGGCCGCATCGACGCCTGCGTCGTAGGTCTTCGCCACGTGCTCACTCTCGATGCCGCCGGTGACGCGGGCCTCTTGCTCGAAGCGCGCTCGCAGCTCCTCGTCGCCGACCAGATCGGGGTGCATGATCTTCAACGCCCGCGGGCTCGCCGTCCTCTCGTCGAGCACCTCGTAGACCGCGCCCATCCCACCCGACTTGATGACCCGGACGACCAGGTATCGAGAGGCGAAGCGCATGCCTACAGCGAGCGACGGGAGACTGCTCAATCCGCCTCGGACGTTCGATCGGTTGTTCGCGCAAGACCACGCATTCAGCGATGGTAGTTGGCCGTGCCAGAACCTAGAAGCGCACGCCGTTCGCCCGAGACAAATGAGTCAGGAAAACACGCACGACGGCCCACACCGAGCTGGAGGCAGTGGGGGCCGTGAACCCGGGACCTCGGCGGCCACATCGATGCGCCCGACGTGCTAGCCTCGACGCCCTATGGAGGCCGCTCCGTCGCTCGAAATGACCTACGAAGAGTACGTTGCGTTCGAGCGCGAGGCCGAGGGCAAACACGAGTTCGTGCACGGGCACGTGTACGCGATGAGCGGCGGCTCGCCGGAGCATGCGCGGTTGTCCCAGGCGATCGGCGCGGCTTTGACCGTCGCTCTTCGCGGCAAGTCGTGCGCGGCTTTTTCCTCCGACCTGCGCGTGAGGATCCAAGCCACCGGACGCTCCACCTATCCCGACGTCACGGTGGTCTGCGGCAAACTCGAACGCGACGCGATCGACGCCGATGCAGTGACCAACCCTCGCGTCATCGTCGAGGTGCTCTCTCCCTCCACCGAGAGCTCCGACCGCGGGGACAAGTGGGCACACCTCGACTCGCTGCGCGAGTACGTACTCGTCAGCCAATCGACCCCGCGGGTCGAGGTCTTCAGCCGAGATGAAGCTCAATCGGGGTGGCTCTATCGGCAGTACGGCGCGGGGCAGACGGTGGAGCTTCGGTCGCTCGAGGCGAGCCTCGACGTGGACGCGATCTACGCGAACCCGCTCAGCTGAGCCGCGGCGCGAGGGACAATGGGCTACGAGACCCATTGCGCGCCTAGCTGCCCCGCTTGACCCGCCTCGCGTCCCGCGCGAGGGCTCGCGCCGATGTTTCGCGCAGCCCGTCTCCTCGTCCTACTTGCTGCCGCTTGCTCGAGCGCGTCGCCGCCTCGAAGCAACGATCGGCCCATTGCGGCCCCGACCTCCACGCCTATCGACGCGGCCGGAACGAGCACTGCGATCGACCTCGGCGCTGAACCCGGGGGAGAGCTTCCTGCGCCGCCACCGACGCCGAGCGCCGCACAGGTGCAAGAGGCGTGGGCTGCGCTCTTGGCGCGCTTCAAGGACGAGAAGCTGTCGGGGTTCGTGCTGGTGCAGCAGTCGGCGCCGAGGTGGATGAGCGTGAAGGCGGCGAAGGCGGAGGAGACCGATCGCGGGCCGGCACCGCCGCTTTCGCACGGGCGCTGGCAACAGGCGCTGGTGGTTTTTCAGGTGGTGAGCGACGAGGGCGAGTTCGTGGTGCTCGAGAACGCGCGTCCGCGCGGGGCCGCGGCGAAGAAGGCGTCGAACCCAGACGTACGGCATTGCGCCGGGTCACGGGATGCCGAGCCATTCGATCGGGTCGACCTGCGCTTCGTGGTGCGTCGCGATGCGCTGGTGCCGATGGTGGTGGAGGCTCGCTCGGAGACGTTCGCGGATGGGAGCGCGTACGTGGTGGATGCGAGCGCGCCCGTTTCGCTCGACGGGGTGAGTCCGGTCGTCGGCGCGCCCATGCGCGACGAGCGCGGCTTCGCGTTCCCGCTCGAGGGCTTCAAGTTGGGCCTTTCGTACCCGGCCTACACGTGGAGCGCTCTGCCGGAGCAGCCGTTCCAGAAAGAGCGTCTCCGCGTGCGCGAGACCGTCACGGTCGGTACTTGGAAGATGGCGGCGCCCTCGGATTCGGGGGTGCTTTGCACCGAGACGGGCCTTTGTCGATTCAGCTCCCGTTGCGCCAGCATCGATGCGGTGGCGACCGATCGGGTGCCCTACCTCGCACCGCCTTTCGGTGGCGAAGGTGGAATTGGCTATGGGAGTACGGGCTGCCAATCGATCGAGGGCAAGAGTGGCACGCCGCTCTATTGGGAGGATGGCAGCAAAGCAGGCGAGCTCACCGGCCGCGTCTGGCTCAGCAGCTCGATGGCCCCCGGCTTCGGCAACGTTCGCGGCTCATGCCCCTCCAAGAAGGGCGCACGCACCTGCTTCTACCTCCCGCCCCTGCAGAACCCACTGTGCGCGGACACCAGCAAACTGCAGGTCATCAAAGGCCAATAGCGCAGAGAGCGGCTCGCTGCGGGGTGCACGGCGGCTGGATGACCGGCGGCTCGAGCCGGGCGGGATGCGACACATCGCGCGGTGTCACGGTGAGACTGGGCGATATGTCGCGCCGGGCGGCTCGATGCGGGGTCCCCGGCGGCTCGATGCCCGTTGGGATGCGACACATCGCCCGGTGTCACGGTGAGACTGGGCGTAATGTCGCGCCGGGCGGCTCGATGCGGGTTGCAGGGCGGCTCGAGGCCCGTTGGGATGCGACACATCGCTCGGTGTCACGGTGAGACTGGGCGTAATGTCGCGCCCGGCGGCTCGATGCGGGGTGCAGGGCGGCAGCGCGGCCGGCGGGATGCGACACATCGCCCGGTGTCACGGTGAGACTGGGCGTAATGTCGCGTCGGGCGGCTCTAGGCCCAGCGCCCGGCCGGCTCGCCCCAAGAAGATCGCCGTCATGCCTAATGCGCTATTGATGAAGTACGACCGTGACGGCTCTATCGCGTCGCTCGCGTTCCTCGAGAGCAGCGACCAACTCGCCGTGGGGTGCGCCGGCTCGCTGAGTTTGGTCGTGGTCGGGAAGGAGGGGGAGCGCTGCGTCGAGACGGGCGGTGCGGGCGTGGCCTTCGACGCGGCGACTTCACGCTTGGTCGCCGCCGATTGCGATGAGGTCGCGCTCACCAGCACACGAGAGAAGGGCGTGGAGTTGAGCTGGCTCCCCGGGACGTTCCGCGTTTGGCCGAGCGCGCGAGTCGCATCGCCGAGCATCCGTCGCGGCGCCAAAGTGGTTATCGCGCCGGGCGGGGAGCTCGCCGCCGTCGGTTCGTTTGACCCGAGGGTGACGCTCTGGGGGATGAACGACTGGAGCAAACTCGAGCCGCCCGCCGATTTGATGATGACGCGGGCGAAGCCGACGTACGAGCTCGAGGCCGGCAAGCCGCGCGCGACGATGCAGCATCCCGCCGACGTGCACCGGCTTCGCTTCAGCCCGGACGCCAAGCTGCTGGCGACCTTGAGCTGCGACGATCTCTGCCTTTGGGACGCCGCGACCGGAGCGAAGCGTGCGGCGTGGAAAGGCACGGAGTGGTACGGCCTCGACTTCGCCCCCGACGGCCGAATCGTCCTCGGCGCGAACACCGACGATGAAAACGTACAGGTTTACGACCGCGAGGGTAAGCGAGTCGGCGGTTGGTCCGCGCCGTATCGTGTGCTCGATCTCCGGGTGATCTCTCCGGCGATCATCGCGACGCTCGGGCTCGATTGGCTGTCGCTGCACGATCTCGAGACAGGCGCTGTTCACTGCAAGATCAAGCGCAAGCGTTACAAGGCCAACCGCTGGAATGACTCCGCGATCGCCGACGTCCGCGGCAACGCGATTATCACGCTCAGCCCCGCGGCGATCCTGCGCGTGACCTAGTCATTGCAGCATTTGCCTTCGGTTGAATGACTCGTCAGTCGCGGTGGCAGATCGCGAACAGCGATGAGCCGATGGGCATATCCATCTTGCGCAAAAGTACTCGCTCGACCTCCATTACCGCGAGCAGGGTCTCGTTGAGCGGTCGTGGCGGGACCTTGACCTCATACTCGGCGACCGCCTTTACGCCTCGCACGCGCTGCGCCACGCGCTCGACCGCGACGAGCGGAAACAGCAGCGAGGAAAAATAGCTCAGCCGCTCGATGGAGAATCCTGAGCGTTCGACGACGGCTCGGAAGCCGGCCTTTTCGTAGCGACGAAAGTGGTGGTTAGCGACATCGAAGTCGCTCCACAGGAGCATGAGCGCGGGCACGGTCAACACCAGCAGCCCGCCGGGGCGAAGCAGCTCGCGGACGGCGGAAAGTGCGGCGTAGTCGTCCTCGATGTGCTCGATAACATCGAACAGCGTGATGATGTCGAACTGGCCGTCGACCGGCATCTCGTTGGGGAGATGACCCACGCGAACATCGAGGCCGAACTTCTCCTTCGCGAACATGGCGGTCGGTGCATCCGGCTCGACCATCGTGACCTCGCCGAAGCGAGCCAGCTCTTGGCTGAGGATGGAGCAAGCCCCGCCGATGTCGAGCACGCGCCGGCCGCCGTTCGTTCCTCGTGGCGCGTGCTTCTCGATTAGCTCGAGCAGAATGTGGCGACGGCCAATGCGCCAGAAGTGCTTCTCGAGCTCCCACCATCGCTCGTACGCGCTGCGATCCATGTTCGTCTCTATCTTGTCTGGGGTGTCCAGGAAAGCTCGAGCGCGGTTTCGAAGCGGCGCGTTCTCGAAAGAGAGAGCGTCGTGCGTTGACACGCAGCTGCAGCCCGTGGACGACTCGCGTCGTGTTGCCCCGCGCCCTGTTCGTTTTCGCGTTCCTGACCATGGCGTTCGCGTGCACGAGCGGCACGCCCGTAACAACGCCAACGACGCCGAAAACGGCGGTACCGACGTCTGAGCCAGCGCGGGGCAATCCGGCCGGGGCTGGGCCCTTGGTCATCGCGCAGCCATCCGCTGATCCACCGCCGGCCGATCCCCAGCTGGACGCGCTGCCGGGCGAGGCCCCGGTCTGCGGCGTGCGCCTCGAAGGCTCGCGGACCGTGATCGTCGAGGGCCGTTCGGTGCGCCTCTCCGGAGCGCAGGTCACCGCCGGCTCGATCATCAGGCGCTGGGAGATGAAGGATAGCGGCATCTCCGAGCACCTCACCTCCGCAGGCCTCTCCACAGCGGCTGGCGCTGCAGGCACAACCGTCAGCGTTGGTAGCGTCGTACCCGTCGGAGCCGATCGTTATTGCGTAGTGGATATTCTGTACGGGCAATCAGAGCCGGGCTCGGTATCGCTGCAGAAGGTCGCGCCGTAGCGAGGCACCGGCGATCGCCGCTCCAATCGAGGCTCCAATGGCTGTTATCGTCGCCCGGTGAAGCTACACATTCTTGTGCCGCTCTGCCTCCACGCTGCCTGCGTTGAGACGCCTGCCCACCCCATCATGCAGGCGACGCTGACGGCGGTGCCAAAGCCGACGCCGACCGTAATGCCACCCGCGCCGATTGCGTTCGCGCAGGTCTTTCCGCCGACGTGGAAACTTGGAGACACGTGGCGTGTAGCGATGAAGACGGAGGTCCAAGGGACCCCTGTGCGCGGCCCGTACACCGGGCGTGAGTACATCACGCAAGACTTCAACTTTGAGGTGATCGGCGTGCCGTCCTCCAGCGACTCGGAGGGCGTGTACCGCCTTGATATCCGGACCAAGCGAGACGGCCGGATGCTGCGGTACTACGGGCTTTACCGCGCTAAGCCGTTCTCGTTCATGCGGCTGGAGGATGACGATGGCAAGTCGGTCTTGCTCGGGCATGAGACCAATCCGGCCGCGCCCTATCTCGGCGGTGACCGCGGTGGCGTCGTCGTGGACTTCCCGGTTTTGCCGACGCCAGCAACCGTCGGGACCACCACCTTCCAGATCGAAGGCGCACCCGCCACCCAGCAAGTCGAACGCACGCCCACCGGCCTCCGCTTTACCTTTAGGCGCTACACCCTCCAAGTGATCATCGAGTGGAACGCGGGAGAACCCTGGTGGTCGTCTCACGAGCGTATTGCGCTACAGCTCCCAGGTCTTGATTGGCCGCCGCAGTTTCTGAGCTCCGGAAAGCTGCTGACGCCGTGAGCCTCAAACCGCCTTCTCACTCGGCGGTCTTAGCTCTTCCGCGAGAGACCGCGAGAACTCGTCGAGCGCTGTCCAGTTGGTGAAGTCGTAGTCGCGTGAGGTGTCGGTGGGCAGGCCTTCGCGTTTGGCGATGCGCTTCATGACCCAGCGCACGACGGCGTTGTAGTGGGTGAAGGCGAAGGCGCCTGCGATGGGGCGCACGTGGCGCGGATGCCAGCCTGTTGCGTCGATGAAGGTCTGCAGCTGGGCGCTCACGTTCGCGGCGGACTTGGCGCGGGCCTCGGGCGTCGAGCCTTGTTCGGCGCCAGCCTGTTCGCCGCAGACCGAGAGCAACGCTGTTGGGATTGCGTCGAGCTGCGTTCGGTTCGCCTTCACGAAAGCGACGAGCTGCGGCTCGTGTTTGCCGAGGTGCACCGACCCGACGACCACCGCGGCGTCGCTTCGCGCGAGCACCTCGCTCGCGTCGACATCGCTGACGTGGTGGACCGCGACGTCGAGCGTGCGCTCGGTGAGCGCCGCAGCGACCCGCTCGGCCACCTTGTGCGCGTGACCTTCCTTCGTTGCGTAGAACACTCCGACTCGCTGCATCGCGGCCTCCGCTGGGTCGGAGTGCAACGACTAGGCCGCGTGGATTGCGCATGAGTGCGGTGCGTCGCATGCGCGGCCTACGCTTCGTACGCACGAGGTAACCGGGCGGCGGCGCCTCAGTGTGGCGTTATGGCGCCGCTCGCTTTCGTTCGTCTACTCGCTACATTCAGCCCACTCGGTGGTCTTACCGTCGAAGTGCTCTTTGTCGGCGTCGGCTCCGGCGCGCGTCCGGTGCACGACCCCGTCGCGATGGTTGGGCGGTGAGTAGATTGTGTAGAGCTTCATCGGCGCTTTGCCGGTGTTGATGATGTTGTGCTTTGTGCCGGCCGGTACGAGCACGCCGAAGCCAGCGCGGATCGGCGTGTGAAGGCCGTCGAGCACCGCCTCTCCGCTGCCCTCCTCGACGCGGAAGAACTGGTCGAGCTTGTGCACCTCCGCCCCGATCTCCTCCTTGGGCTCCAGCGCCATGAGCACGAGCTGGCAATGTTTGGCCGTGTAGAGCACGCGGCGGAAGTCGACGTTATCGACCGCCAAGCCCTCGAGATTCTGGACGAAGCCTTTTATGACAATCTTCTTTCTTGGCCTGCGCGTTGTGGAAGAGCGCTTTGGCCGCATCAACGCGACGAGCACGTCTCGGGCCACGAGGTTGGACAACTCAAGACCGTGGTGGCAGCGACATTGGGGCGCGCGATAAGCCATCGCCCGGCCGAATGTCGCTCCGAGCACCGGCGTCGCCGAATATTCGCCGACGAACGCGCGAGCTCCCGGCCAACTCCAGCGAAGAAACGCTGCGCTTTCGCAGTCCCGCGCTGAGGATCGCTCGCGTTGAGCTGCCGCCGAAGGGAGCCAATCGTCGCTGGAGTGACATTCGGCGGGGCGATGGTTTATCGCACGCCCCAATGTCACAGTGCTCGATGTCGCTCGCTGGCCGCAACGCCTAGCCTTCGGTGATCCCCGTCATCGTGAATCAATCGACCGAAATCAGCTCCACATCGAACGTGAGCTGTCCAACGGGTGCGCCTGCACGTTTTGGGACGTCCCCGAACGCGAGGTCTGCTGGGATCCAAATGCGTGCGATGTCGCCAGCGACCATCTCGCGCATCGCGTGTTGCCAACCTGGGATGATGCCGGAGATCTTGAAGGTGGCCGGACGGTCCCGCTTCATGGAGGTATCGAAGCGCTTTCCATCACGCATCCAACCGGCGTAGTGAACCTGGATCACGCTCTCGGCGGACGGGCGGATGGTGCCCGTCCCTTTGCGAAGGAGCTTGATACGCACGCCGGACGGAAGCATCCGTGCGTCGCTCGGCGGATCCGCGACATCGGCGGGTGCGCGTCCACTCTCGAGGGCCTGCCGCGGAGCCTCCGTGGGTGCAGGCGTAGTCGCAGGCGCGCTCGGGCCGACGATTGCAGACGCCGGAGGACTCGCTGATTCCACCGCACCGGGCGCGCTGGTCTCAACGGCAGGCGCCGTTGTGGCCGAGGTGCTCGTGACGAGCAGGCCTGGTCCGCTCGGCGCGTCGGTGGACGTCGTCGCAGCCGTCGCACAACCAGCGAAGAAGAGGCTGAGCCAGAGAGTTCGCACGCTCGCAAACTACACTGCCTCATGCGCAGCCGCTACGCGCCTTGAGCGGAGTCGCCGCGGCTTGGGACCGGCGACGTTGCTGGTCCGAATCCAATGCGATACTCAACGTCCATGGCGACCGACTCGGACCTCTCGGCGGAGCCGACCCTCGCAGTGTTTGCGACGACCATCGCCCGTGACCCCGCGGTCGGTCCAGCCACGCCCTCGGGTAACAGCGGTGGCCTGCTTTCTGGGACCACGCTCGCTGGCCGCTACGACGTCATCGACCTGCTTGGTGAGGGCGGAATGGGGGAGGTGTACCGTGCGCGCGACCGCGAGCTCGACGAGCTCGTTGCCTTGAAGCTGTTGCGTCCGGATGTGGCCAGCCAGCCCGCCTGGCTCGACCGCTTTCGAAACGAGGTCCGCCTCGCACGGCGGGTGACCCATCGCAACGTCGCGCGCACCTTC
Organism: Polyangiaceae bacterium; assembly: GCA_044376115.1. Taxonomy (GTDB): domain Bacteria; phylum Myxococcota_A; class Polyangia; order Polyangiales; family Polyangiaceae; genus Xiheicaenibacterium. The sequence continues at coordinate 25,800 of JBILLK010000035.1, forward strand.
GAGCTCGGCGAGGCCGGCGGCACGCGGTTCCTGACCATGGAGCTGGTGGACGGAGAGTCGGTCGGGAGCGTGCTCGAACGCCGAGGGCCGCTCGACGTCGCCTCTGCAGCGCGTATCGGCCTCGGAATGGCCGAGGCGCTTGCCGCAGCGCACGCTGTCGGCGTCGTTCACCGCGACGTCAAACCCGACAACGTCATGGTCGCGCGAGATGGTCGTGTGGTCGTGACCGACTTCGGGATCGCCCACGAGACGCACGACGAAGCTGGAGCGCGCACCTTCGCGGGGACGCCGGCCTACATGGCGCCGGAGCAGGCCGCGGGCGAGCCTGCGACGGTGCTTTCGGACCTGTACGCGCTGGGCGTGACGCTGTTCGAAATGGTGACCGGCTCGCTGCCGTTCTCTGGGAACTCGACGGCTGGGCTCCTCGCCGCTCGGCTGCTTAGCGATGCGCCCGATGTGCGCGAGCGAGCGCCACACGTCTCGCCAGCGTTCGCCGAGATCGTCAAGAAGGTGATGTCCAAGGATCCGGCCCTGCGCTACGCGTCGGCCGAGGCGCTCGCGACGTCGCTTTCGGCGTTGATCGTGAGCGGCGGGGAAGTCCGTCCAATCGAGCTCGAGGTTCCCTCGTTTCCTGCCGGCGCGTTTCGCACCGTCGTGGTGATGCCCTTCGCCGAGCCGCTGCGCTCGACCTACCTTACCGAGGCGCTGTTCGATCGGGTCACCGAGGTCCTCGGTCGCGTGCCGCGGCTCCGTGTGCTGCCCAGGGCTTTTGTCGACCCGACGATGGTCGAGATGAAGGAGGACACCGACGTTGGTGATCTGACGGTCTCGGGCCTGCGCGCAGGGGAGGGCGAAGGCGAGGTCACGATCGGTGCGCTCGATGCGGGCGGCCGGCCGCGCTTTCGATTCGAGCTCGCGGTCGGGCCGGCACGGGTCGACGCTGTCGCCGAGACCGTCGCGCGAGCGATCGCCGCCGCGCTCGACCTCGACTCACGCGCGGACGCCACGACGCTGCCGGAGCGGGAGGGCCAGATCCTCGAGCTCGTCATGCGCGCGCGGAACAAGTACCACCTGCCCCACGCGGAAGACCTGCGCGAGGCCGTGCAGCTCTACGAAAGAGCGCTCGTGCTCGCCCCGAACGACGCGCGCGTGCTCGCCGGGTTCGCGATGGCGCAGGCTCGGAGCCTTTTCTATGAATCGCCGCCGAACGCCACGCTCGAGCGCGCGGATGCCGCTTCGCGCCGAGCCCTGCTGCTGTCGCCGGAGCTCGCGGAGGCGCACCTCGCCCGCGGGCAGCTCGCGCTCCATAGCGGCGAGCCCGTCTTGGCCGCGGGCCGGTTCCGTGCAGCGCTGCGGCTCGCGCCCCAGCGCGCGGAGACCCACGAGTGGACGGGCCGCCTCCTGCTCGAGACAGGCAACCTGCGCGACGGGCTGCCTCGCGTGCGCATGGCGATGAGGATCGACGCGCGCGTGATCACGCTTCAATGGGAAGTCGCTCGCGCGTGGGCCCTGCTCGGCGACTGGGACCGTTTCGATGCCGTCGTCGCCGAGATCCGTCGGCGCACGAAGGGTTCTCCAGGCCGCTTCGCCGGGCGCATTCGCCACGCGGCGTGGAGAGGCGATACGGTCGAACTCGCGGCGCTCGAGCTGGAGTTCGCGGCCACGCCCGAGTTGGCCATCTTCGACGTGAGGATCTCCAGGGCGCTCCTCGACGTCTACCACCTCGGTCGCTACGCCGAGGTTCGCTCGATGCTCGCCGACGCGTGCGGCGCGAAGAGCTCGCCCAGCCTGCGTCGCGTGACGTTCACCACCCAGCTCTTCGCCGAAGCGGCCGCCTTCGCCGGAGACGTCGAGACCGCGCTCGCCGAGATTGAACGGGCGGACGCGGCGGGTCTCATCGATCTGCATTGGGTGGACCACTGCCCGCACTTCGTGCGCCTGCGCGATGAGCCGCGCTTCATCACGGCGCGAGCGCGCATCGCCCGACGGGCCGAGGACGTGGTGGCGGCGCTGTACGAGTCCTGAGTCCGTTCTTCTACGGACGCCGCCTGTGCAGCGCCAGGCGGCGGAGTCGGCCGATGGACCGACATTCGAGAGGCTATGTTGCAGATACCGATCGCCGAGCGGCCTGTGTCGGCCGAGCCAAGCGCGCTCGGCGGCGCTTAGCTGTGTCCTCCACCCCGTGCGGCCTCGTCTCCTCAGCGTGAGGACTCGAGGTAGCACCGACATTGCGCGACCGAGCGGGAGCCTCCCGCGTATCCTCCGCGTGGGTCGGGAAAGCTGCCTGGCCCGAGGAGCGATGATGTCGGTTCGATCGATGGCCAATCAATCACCCGCAGGATCCGCCGCGGCTGCGCTCGTAGGGACGAAGCGCAACCTGGAGGTCAGCGTCGCGTCGGGGGACGCGCTCGACGTGAGGTCTTTCCGCGTGGAGGAGAGCTTCTCGGAGCTGTTCACGATTCGACTCCAGGTGGTGGCGTCGAATCATGACGTCGCGCTCGACGCGGTGGTCGGTGGGCCGGCGACCTTCGAGATCCACGGTGGTGAGCGGGACCTCTCGCGCGATCGATCGTGGACTGGGATCTGTCGCGAGTTCCAGCAGGTCCGCGTCGAGCCGGACGGGCTCTCCAGCTACGAGCTCGAGATCGTCCCTGTGTTGTGGCTGCTTACTCAGCGCCGCAACCACCGCATCTTTCAACAGATGTCCGAACTCGCGATCGTGGAGACGCTGCTGGGTGAGTGGGGCATTGCCTACCGCAAGGAGGTCGGAGGGACGTTCGCGCCGCGCGACTATCGCGTGCAATACGGCGAGTCGGACTACACGTTCCTCTGCCGCATGCTCGAGGACATCGGTGTGACGTTCTGGTTCGCGCAGGGCGCCGAGGGCACCGAGCTCGTGCTCGGGGACGCGCCGCAGCAGTCTGCGCCGCGCACGATTGCGCTCCACTTCAAGGACCAGCCGACGGCGGCGGATCGCGATCACGTGACGCGCGTGGCCATCAAACAGCGCATCACCCCCGGAGGCTTCACCGTGCGCGACTACGACACGCGGCTGCCTTCGGACTTTCCGCTGCTCGCCGGCGCTAACGCGGGCGCGGGCTCGGTCGAAGCCCGCCTGGAGCAGTTCGTGTATGCACCGGGCGCGTTCCTGTTTTCCGGCGGAGAGCCTGGAGATACGCCGGCCGCCGATGATCGGGGCGTCGCGCGCTCGAGTGAGAAGGCCGCTTCGGAGCTCGCGACCCGTCGGCTCGATGCAGCGCGCGGAGACCGTGTGGTGATCGGCTTCGAGACCACCCATCGCCTGCGCCAGCTTCGAGTGCGTCGAAGCTGGCGGATGCCAGCTCGTGCCCCAACCGAAGGGCCTCGTCGTGCCGGGTGGCATGCCGGAGGACTGCCAGAACGTCGTATGCGATGGGTTGGGCGCCACGGTGGTTGGCAACGATGACGCTGATGTGCCCGCCTCGGACTCGAACCCATGCACCCAGGAGGCCTGCTCGAACGGCACGCCGATCTATCAGCCCAAAGCGTCGGGCCTGCAGGTACCGCCCGAGAACGGTGTTGCATGCGCTGGCGTCTGCCAAGCTGGGGTGTACGCCGGAACCTGCGGACTTCGCATCTTCCAGCGAACGTTCCCCGCGGCGGGCGCGTGGACCTCGAGCGCACTTTCGGATGGGCCCAGCCCCTGGCAGGCACCGGGCGCTCCGCCGCCCAACTCGATCACCGTCGCCGAGGAGACTTCGGACGGCTCACGGCTCATGGTGGTACGGCAGCCGGCCAATCAGCAAAGCACGTACTACGAGTTCATCAATGGAGCGTGGCAATCAACCCCGCTGACCTCCGTCCCCGGGCTGGCGCAAGAGCCCGTCCTCTCGGCCCTCGGCAGCGGCAGGTACATCCGAAATGAGGGTGGAGCGGAGGTCGAGCTGGAGCTGGCCGCCTTCGTGGGTTCAACCAACCCACTGACGGCTTACGCCTATATCGTCCCTCCGGTTGGGACGCTGGTCCTCGAAGCCTCCTTCGTGATTCCGGTTCCTATGCAAAAGAACCCGAATCTGTGTCCCCAGTATCAATTCCCGATCCTCTGGGCCTTCAACGAACAGCGCTCCGTCCCAGCTGGAGACCCGCCCCCGCGTACCTGGAAGTTCTGCAACGGCCTGGTCTACGTAGAGAACAACAACGACTTAACCCTATTGGCCAACCTACGACCGAGGCCGCGAGCCCGCTCCAAATCACGGGCAACAACGGCTCCCCAATCCCTGGGACCATCCTCGCTGCGTACTACCGCAAGTCGGTCAATACCGTGTTCATGATCGCGCCCTGAGACGGCTCGGTATTGGCTAGTCGCGGCGCACCTACCACCTAGCGTGGCAACGGTCCAGGCCGTTGCCCGCGAGCCGGCAGCCGTCTACGTCATATCCGTCGTGAGCAGGTAGTAACGGCCGTTGATGTTTATCACGATGACGTTTTGCTTGGTGTCCACCGCGTTGATGATCTCCGGGCGAGCCTCGACGTCGAGTTGCCACGTGCATCCGTCTTCCACGTCGCCCTTCTTATGGTTTTGCGCTTCGGTGCCTGGCCCCACGTACTTGAGCTCGACCGGGGTGCCGTCCTTGCGCGCTTTGGCCATGTCGCCGTGGAGTTTGGTGACGTTCGCGCGGAACTTGGTGAGCTCCTCGGCGAGACCTGGCCCGGTGCAGGTGACCGCAGAGGCGAGCACCGCATCGCTCGGAAAGAGCGCAAGCGCTGCATCTGGCGTTTCCTCGTTCAGCGCCTTGATGAAGGCGCGTGCCACGGCCTCGGACGATTCGAGCCCGCCTGCTCCTTCCGGTGCCGCGGCTGAAGTGGCCGCAGAGGCAGTGGTCGGCGCAGCCGCAGAAGCCGGCGCCGCTGCGGAGGCGGGAGCCGAAGCCGAGCTCGAAGGGGCGCTCGAGCTTTTGGCCTTCGCCGAGGCGGACTGGGTTGCAGGTTGAGCGCTGGTCTTCGTCGCGCTGTCCCCTGAGCCGCACGCAACTTGCAAACAGAGCAATCCGATCGAACCAATGACTGAGAGCTTCATGCGCCCCTGTATATCGCTTGAGGGCGGGCCAAGAAGGAGAATTGGAGCGCAGTCGCGCACGGGGGGCCGTGGCTCTACTGCACTGTGCGATAGCCGCGCGGGCGTGGGCCAGTGTGGGCGCGCTGGCACGCGATTGTGGTCGATGACGTGCAATAGGCGTTTAGCGATGGATAGCTAATTAGCGTCGTCAAGAGCAGACAGGCCGTTGGGTCGGGGCGGGGAGGCGGCCTTAGGGGATCGGCGGGGATACTGCCTGGGGATCGGCGGTCGAGAACGCGGCGGCCTTAGGGGGATCGGCGTCCGAAGTGGACGTTTTGTTGAGTTCGGCCGCCGATCGGGCCGGGATGGGCGCGTGAATTCAACAAAACGTCCAATTGGAGGTCCCATCCTCGTTGGGGCGCGCGATAAACCATCGACCCATCGAGCACGCTCGCGAATCATGCAGGTCGGTCAGCGGATCTCGCTGTTGCGGTACACCTGATCCACCACGAGCTCAGCGCGTACGCTGGGCACCTCCACGCGGTCGCCGGCGACGGCCGCGCGCGTTAGCCATCCGCCGTCTTCCCCGCGCGAATGCACGGTGATGCGCCGCTCGCGATGCGAGACGATGATGCATTCACGCAGCGTTGGGATGGTTCGGTCGATGGACCCGGCCCGAGGTCGTAATCGATCGACGATGGCACGTAGCCGTAGCGCTCTCTGCTCAGGCGGTGAGCGGAGGCGGGCCGAGGTGGATGCGGACGTTGCCGGGATCGGCGTCCGAAGTAGACGTTTTGTTGAGTTCGGAGACCGATCGGGCCGGGATGGGCGCCCGAATTCCACAAAACGTCCAATTGGAGAGCCCATCCTCGAGGCGGTCTCCGCCTTCGGGTGCCTCACCGAACGGTGGAGGCGACATTGGGGCGTGCGATAAGCCATCGCTCCTCCCAATGTCACATCGAGCCCCGGCGACTGCGGGCGCGCCTGAGAATCACACGGCGCTGCGAGCCACTCGGCGCGCGAGTCACACAGCGCCGCGCGCCCCGTCAACGACGGCTCTCTCTGCTCACGCGGCGAGCGGAGGCGGCACAAAATGAATCGGCCCGGTGGACCTTGCCGCCGAGCCTTGCCGACGTCTCTCCCCACTGTCTGGGGGCTCCAACGGTCAGCTACGGTTGAAGCTAGCGCGCTTTTGCGAGAAGGCAAGAAAGCCGCAACTTTGTTGTCGGGCGCGAAGGGTTGTGACCGCGAAGGGTTGTGATCGCGAAGGCTTGGAACGGAGCAAATGCCAAACGACGGCGGCGAGGATGCACACGCCGGTGAGCGATAGCCCGACCAAGGCCATCGATTGGGTCGAGGGCTGAGGCGTTGGTCTGCCTGCGTACAGCATTATCGCTAGACCCCAATCACGCAGTCGCTGCCCAGGCCGCCGCAGCTTGGTCAGAGCGAGCCGCGTCTCGTCGTGTGATAGCGTGGCTCATGGTCGCGCGGCTGCGTTCTCTCGGGTTTGTGGCTTTCACAGCGTGTTCGGCGGCGTCCAGCCCGGAGCTGCCCAAGCCCACGGCGCTCGACTTGCCACCTGCGGAGCCGGTAGCTACGGCGCCGGTCTCGGTGGTCGCGCGGGCCGAGCTTCCGCCGCCGCGCGAACTGCAGCTGTTCATGATGTCGCACTGCCCGTACGCGGTGCTCATGATCAAGCAGGTGGCGCCGATCCTGAAGGAGCTCGGGGAGCGTGTGCGCTTTCGCGCGGACTTCATCGGGGTGAACAACGACGGCGTGCTGACCTCGATGTTCAAGGAGGAGGGCGTAGCGGGTGACATCGCGATGCGCTGCGTGGAAGAGCACTCGGCGCGCTGGCTCGAGATCTTCGAATGCCAAGGGAAAGACCGGAAGAACGCGGCGAAGAACTGGCGTGAATGTGGTGCTGGGCTCGGGCTCCCGGTGGATCGGGTCGAGCAATGCATCGCGTCGGGGGAAGGGCGGGCGCTGCTTAGCGATAGCTACGCCGCTGCCAAAGCGGCGGGCGCGCGCGGCTCACCGACGTTGATGATCGACGGCGTGGTCTACAACGGGGCGCGGCGGGAACGAGCTCTGCGAGCCGCGTTCTGCGAGGGGCTCGGCGCGCCGAAGCCTGCGGCTTGCGAGGGCATTGCGCCGGCGCCCGAGGTGGCGGTGCAGCTCCTGACCGACAGTCGTTGCAGCGAGTGCAGCCTCGAGGCCCTCGAGAAGTCGCTGCGAGCGCAGCTCGAGACGCCGGTCTTTGGCCCGTCGCTCGACGTTGCAACGCCGGAGGGGCGAGCGGCGTTCCTGCGTGTGCAGCCCGCCAAGCTGCCGCTGGCCGTCTTCGATGCGACGCTCGATCGAGATCCCGAGGCGCTGGCCGCTTTGGGGTCGGCGCTGAAGACGGCTCCTTCGGGTGTGCGCTTCATGGCCAAGGGAGCTTGGAACCCCGTCTGTGCAGACGCTGGCGGCTGCAAACTCGACGAGTGCAAAAGCACGCTGCAATGTCGGCAGGAGCGCCCGCTGACGTTGGAGCTCGCGTTCATGTCGAAGTGCCCGTTCTACGCGAAGGGGATCGTCGCGCTGAAGGAGACGATCGATCAGCTGCGCAAGCAGGGCGAGACGCTGTCGGTTCGTGTCGACACGATCGGAGAGACCAAGGACGGGAAGTTCATCGCGATGCACGGAGTGCGGGAGATCGAGGAGAACATGCGCCATCTGTGCGTGGCGAAGAAGTACGCAACGAAGCTGAAGTTCCTCGACTACTTCGTGTGCCGCGCACAAGACCAGGCCTCCGACGCCTGGGAGCAGTGCACAGGCGGTACGACGGGCTTCGACGCGAAGGTGATCCGCACGTGCGCAGAAGGCGCCGAGGGGAAGGCGCTGCTCACCGCCTCCAACGCTCGTCTCATGGACGCGGGGTTGGGCGCCTCGCCAACCTGGGTCGTCAACCAGAAGTTCAAGTACTCGCCGAAGGAGGCCACGCCGTTGCTGGGCGTCATCTGCAAGCACAACCAGCTCAAGAGCTGCGCCGTTGCGCCGTCGAGCACAGCTGCGCCAGCGAAAGGGAAGCCCTGAGGATCGGCGCCGCGGGGCCGCCGTTTGTGCTCGACGATCAGGGAAAGGCCACGGCAACCATCGAGGCTACAGCGGGCCCATCGTCAGGGATCTCGAGCGGCGTGAGGTGTTTACGCAGACACTCGGCGAGCGTCGGGTAGTCCGGCAACTCTTCCACGGAGAGCGTCTGCTGTTTGCCGTGTACGAAGAGGAACCGCACGCGCACCGTGGCGCTGACTGAAGCTGGCTCGGGACGCCAGCAGCGCTCGCGCAAGGTCGCGTGCTGGGCGGCGACCAGGCGCCGCACGACGTCGTCCGACGAAGAGAGGACGCTGGGAATGGGCGGCGCCTTCGGCTCGGGCTGCGTGGTGGCCGCGGACGGCATCCTCGTGGGCGCGACGACCGACACCTTCGTGAGGTTGGTCTCGACCGGCATCGTGCCTTCGGGGCTGGGGCCGCGAGCGGCCGCGAGCCCGAAGTAAAGGCCGGCGCCGACCATGGCACCGGCGCCGAGTATCGCGCCGGCCAGGAGCTTCACCTCCGCTTTCAAGGGCGCGTCAGTACTTCGGCCACTCGGAGCAGCAGTACTTGCCTGCGAGTGAGTTCGCTGCGGGGGCGACGCCGTCGAAGTTGGTGCAGTCGGCGATGTTGACCTGGATCGCCGTGTCGTCTCCCACGCGATCGGCGAGCCACGAGTTCACGATGGGCGTGAACGACCCCGAGATGCACGCGCGGCGGACCTCTTCGTGACGACAGAGGTGGGCGCCGCCGTAGAAATTCGAGCAGTCGGTGGACGCGTTGTTCCAGTTCGCCGTGAAGCTCTCGTGGTAGACGCACAGGAGGGAGCGCGCGGTGTCGACTGCCCGCGTCTGATCGGCGAACCCCACGGTCGGGCAGGTCGCCACGCTGGTCGGCCCGGCCGGACCCTGCGGGCCTGCGGGACCCTGCGAACCCGCCGGGCCTTGAAGACCCTGCGCGCCTTGAAGACCCTGCGGGCCGACGGGACCCTGCGGGCCGACGGGACCCTGCGGACCGACGGGACCCTGCGGACCGACGGGACCCTGCGGACCGACGGGACCCTGCAGACCCGTCGACGGGCCCACCCACTCACCACTCCCGTCGATCACCGTGACGCCGTTGACGGTGACCGAGCTCGGGTTGATGTCCCCGGTCGCGTCGTTGGCGACCATCGCGAACGGCACGCTCCGCACCTCGGCGCGTGGAGTCGCCTCCGAATCGTCACCCACGGTGACGCCCAGGAAGAGCGGCCCCGTCGCGCCGGCGAGGACGGGCGTTAGCGGCTCGGTCTCTCCGAGGGCGACCGAGTAAAAGCCGCCGTCGAAGCTGATCGTGTGGGTCTCGGTCCAGATCGCCGAACCACCGGTCGCGGTGCTGTAGAGCGCGAACTGCAAGCTGAGCGACCCGTCGATCGGCTGCCCGTTCGCGTCGAACAAGCGCCCTTGGTGGGTCAGCGTGTCGGGGACGGCGGCACGTGCCTCGCTGGCCCAGGCGCACAATGCAGACAGGCTGAGAAGGGTCGCTAAGCGGAGTTTCATGGAGACATATGGTCGTGGAGGCGTGCTCGTGGGTCAACGCTCGAGTCAGGCGTCGCTCAATCTTCTTCCGGCGCGTCCGAGTCGTAGAGGTGCATCACCTCGGCTTATTCGAGCAATAGGCTCGCGCAGGGAGACGAGGTCCTCCTGCGGTGTCTTCTCTCACTCACGAGGTCCAGTCTTGCATCCAGGGTTTGGCGCGGTAGCGATCCCAGGAGTCGGGGAGGACGGTGACCACCGGCCCCGTGAGATCGCTGCGGGCTGCGATGCGCAGGGCTGCGACGACGTTGGTGCCGGCTGATCCGCCGACGAGCAGGCCTTCTTCGCGTACGAGGCGTTTGACCATCGCGAAGCTCTCTTCGTCGCTGACGCGCTCGGCGCTGTCGATGACGTCGCGGTGCAGGTTGTGCGGCACGTCACTGCCTCCGATGCCCTCGACGGCGTAGGAACCGCCTGCGCCGAGGCTGCCGGTCTCGATCCAATCAGCGAGGCTCGAGCCGATTGGATCGGCGAGCACGATGCGCACGCCGGGGCACGCGGCCTTCAGTTTGCGGCCCACACCGGAGAGCGTACCTCCGGTGCCGACGCCAGCCACGAAGGCGCCTACACACCCGTTGGTCTGCTCCAAAATTTCTGCCCCGGTTGTCTCGAGGTGCGCGCGAACATTGGCCGGATTGCAAATGACTCGTGCCAAGTCTCAAGGACGAACGGGGCCTTCGGCCGTTTTTATCGCAGAGGGCCCGAGTCATTCTGTTTGCTGCATCAACCTTCGGTTGAAACTGGTCGGTGAGGAACCAGCCGTTCTCCTCGGCCATGCGTCGCGCGACGTTGCGGAAATTCTCTGGGCTGGCTGGCGGTGCGTTGGGCGTGATTACGACCTTGGCGCCGAGCGACGCGAGCGCCATGCGCTTATCGACCGACATCTTCTCTGGCATCACGCAAACCAGGCCGTAACCGCGTGCAGCGGCGACCAGCGCGAGGCCCACGCCGGTGTTGCCAGCCGTTGCTTCGATCAGCGTCATGCCAGCGCGCAGCGCTCCACGCGCCTCTGCGTCCTCGATGATCGCAAGCGCGATGCGGTCCTTGATCGAGCCGCCCGGGTTCATGTGCTCGCACTTGACGAACACAGGCTGCGCAAGGCCGCGCGCGATGCGTTGCAAAGGGACGAGCGGGGTGCTTCCGATTTGCCGCAGGATGGATTGACGGTCGTGCTTCAAGCTCCCTTGCCTCCAATCCCCGTACCCAGCGTTTCGCTCATGCGCAGCGCGACCACGATACCGGAGGCGCAGGTGAGCGCGGCGACGGACCACATCGCGGCTGCTCGCCAAGGACCGGGCGAAGTTCGACGGGCTGCTGCCGATCGTCAGGGCGGCGCTCGAGGCCTCCGTCGCGGGTCCCGCGCCGGACATCATCACCTTCTGGGGGCTCTTCTATCTGGTCGCGGTAGCCGACTCGACGGACAGCTTGGTCGCCAAGGTCGCCGAAGCCAATGCGCGCTGGGGCGATAAACATGCAACGTTCGATCGAGTGATGAAGGCCGCCGTAGGCGGCTCGTAGCGCGCCCGTCTAGGCTCGAGCAGGCGGCCTCGAGCGAAAGGCACGGTCTCGCGATTAAGCTCGATTAAGCGGCGAACCGAGCGCTCTGCGCGGATGCTTCGAGCATGATGATGCGCCTTGGAATGACCTTGTACGTGGGACTGCTTGCGGGCTGTGCGACCATTGTTGTTGAGCCGAATCCGGAGGAGGCGGGAGGCTCTGATTCGACTGGAGACGGCTCGAGCGCCTCGAGCGGCGGTGAAGGCGCCGGGGCGACGACAGGCTCTACGGGCGCGGGCGCTGTCGACATCGACGCATGCCCCGGCGATTGGACGCACATCCTTGGCGGCTCCAGCGCGAACTGGTTGCGTGGGCAAGCGGTAGGTCCGGACGGCTCGGTCGCAGTGACCGTCGATAGCGTCGGCGAACTCACGGTGGACGGCGTATCGCTGGGCTTCGACGATGGTGGCTTGGCGGTGGTCAAGTTCGGTCCCACCGGTGAGTTCGAATGGGCGCGCCGCTTCGGTTCGAGTACGCAAGGGCCGAAGTTGCCGGTCGCCTTCGATCCGCAGGGCAACGTGATCGTTGGCGGTATCGGCTACGGGACGATCGACCTCGGTAACTTGGTCGCGAACCACGACGGCGCGGTGGGCTACGTCGTGAAGTATTCGCCCGACGGCGAGCCGCTTTGGTTGCAGAGTTGGTCGGTGCCGATCGAGTCCGGCGGGCTCGCCAACCTGGCGCTCGATTCCGTTGGCAACGTCTACTTCCAGGGCGCGATGGGCTACTTCGAGGGGAGCTTCGTTTGGGGCTCGCTGGTCGCCGACGGCGAGACCTTCATCGGGAAGATCTTGGCGGACGGAACGCCGGCCTGGGTGCGCGGCTTCGATGGGGTGCTGGTCGAATTCGACGGGCTGGCGACCACGCCTAAAGATCACGTCGTGATCGGTCAATCGCTGGCGGGGACCGGCACGTTCGGCGAGGTGGAGCTCAGCTCGGTCGAGGACTTCGATCTGCTCACGTTCGAGTTGGATAAAGACGGCGTGGTGGTCGACGCGCAGAAGTACGGCGACGCAGAGTTGCAACGTTCGTCGGGCTTGGTGACCGGCCCGACCGGCGAGCGCGCGTTGGCCGGTATCACTTGGGGCGCGCTCGACTTTGGAGCGGGCCCGGTGAGCGCGCCGGGGGCGACGGACTTCTTCGTCGCGGGGTTCGACGCAGAAGGCGAGAACACCTGGACTAAGACCGCGCCGAACAACTACGCCCCTAGCGCGATGTCGGCCACCGCCGGTGGCGGCCTCGCGCTTGTCGTCTCCGCGGAGGTTGCAGCGGCGTTCGGTTGTGGAGCGAGCGAGGCCGGTTCGGTCTTGGTGCAGGTTGACGCAAGCGGCGCCTGCCAGCTCGTCGAGCCCATCGTGTATTGCACTGACGCTCCGTACTGTTCGATCGCCCTCGCCGACGTCGAGGTCTCTCCCGAGCGCAACGTCGTCAGCGGCTACTTCTCCGGCGAAGTCGTTCTCCGCGGCCAGCCCATCAGCGCCGATGTTTGGGACGGCTTTGTCAGCTCCAAAGGAAGCTGCGCGAAGTAGTCCGCGACTACTTCACGACCAGCGAACCCAGCGCAGCCTCGAACACGCGGCGCGTTTCGTCGCTCGCGGGTAGGCGCAGGACGCCGAGGATGAACACGGTGTAGCCCTGGCCCTTCGAGGTTGGGTGCGGATGCTTTCGGCGCACCTGCCAGAGCTGGGCGGGGTCGCGGCCTACCTTGCCTTTGCCCTCGACAAGCTCGACCGGCGTACCGCCGATGGTCGACGGTCGCGCCTTGCCCCACTCGGCGGAGGTGCCCGCCGAGATGCCGAGGTAGCGGCCTGCGCCGTAGTCCATCAGCGAGTCGTGGATCGCGCCGTGCTCCGCGATGATGATGATCGCCCGCGCGGCCAGGAGCTCAGTCGTGTGAGGCTGTTTCGGGTCTCGCGGTGCCCGCAGAAATGCAAGTCGGCCCAGGTCCGAGCTCTCCGACATCCCGTCACCGAGCGCGAGCGTTGGCCAGTCCTCTGGCAGGCGGACCTCGGCGCCCCCGTGCTTCAACGAGCGGGGCAATGGGATGGTTGGGTCTTGGGGCGTTCCCAACCACGTCAGTGGCGGAGCTGTCGGTGGCGCCGATGCTGAGGCTGCCGACGCCGTGGCCGAGCTGGCGCTTGGATTCGCCGTCGAGCGCGCAGTCGTGAGCGCGTCGCCACTCGCGCTCGGGGCAGGGGAGCTTGTCGCGACGACTGAAGGCGAAGGCGAGGGGGGCGGCGCGGACTCGTGCACCTCGCACGCGTCGCAACCAGCGCCGAGTACGACCCACCCGACCAGGCGGATCAGAACCTTCAGCGAGCTTGGCACCGCTTAGCTACGCTCAGCGAGTACGCGGCATTCCGCATTACTCGCGGTGGAATCACTCCCTGTCAGAAGTCGGCGCGTTGCCCGTCCTGCGAACCCCATGAAGCGCAAACTTGCCTCCGTTCGAGTCGTCGAAGAGATCCTACCCATTGTGGGGGCTGATGCGATCGAGGCTGTGAGGCTCGGTGGCTGGGCCTGCGTCGTGCGCAAAGGTGCCTTTCAAGTGGGCGACCAAGGCGTCTACTTCGAGATCGACGCCGTCCCTCCGGACAGCGAGTCCTTCCGTTTTCTTTGGACGCCCAAAGGCGAGGTCCAGCGTGCGGGCCTTCGGCCGGGGAGCTTCCGCCTTCGAACCAAGAAGCTGCGTGGATGTCTCTCCCAGGGGCTGTTCATGCGCTTCGACGAACTCGGGCTGACCGGTGCTCATGAGACCGGACAGGACCTCACCGAGCTACTCGGCGTCGAGAAGTGGGACCCCCCGCTTCCGACAGGAGCGGGAGATACGCGCGGTGCTTTTCCGGCGGCCGTACCCAAGACCGACGAGATGCGAGTTCAGTCGGTGCCCGCCGTGCTCGATGAGCTTCGCGGACACGCTTACGTCGCCACCCAAAAGTGCGATGGGACCAGCGCGACCTTCCTGATCGATCCGTTCGATGGGACCTTTCACGCATGCAGCAGAAACTGGTCGCTCAAGGAGGGTGAGAACCTCTACTTCGCAGTGGCTCGTAAGTTCGGCGTGGAGGAGAAGCTGCGCGAGCTTGGTGGCCGCTACGCCATTCAGGGTGAGATTTGTGGCCCCGGCATTCAGAAGAACCCGATGGGGTTGGCTTCGCCGGCGCTGTTCATCTTCAGCCTGTTTGACCTTCCGGCGGGGCGCTTCCTCTCCGACCGCGAGCTGCGTGAGGTCGTTCAACGGGTCGGGCTAACCGCTGTTCCGATCGTAGAAGAAGGTGATTCCTTCGCGCACGATCAAGCGTCGCTGCTTGCCCTCGCCGAGGGGCTGTACCCTGGGACCAAGAACCAACGTGAGGGCATCGTGGTTCGCCCGCGAGACGAGCTGTACAGCGAGACCCTTGGTGGCCGTCTCTCCTTCAAGGCGATCTCGAACAAGTACCTGCTCGACGAGCGCGACTAGCCCGAGGGATGGGGTCTCCGGCTTACCGCCGACACTGGGATTCGTCCAGGCGAAAGGAACTTGCGCGAGCCGGGGATCACACCGTCATGCTGCTCAATCGCCCCCAGTTGCCCTGCCACGTGGGAGCTGCGCGACCTCGCTCCATGGGATGGCGAACGGTATGCCCTCATCGCTGCGGATCCCAACGAGCGCGTCGCGGAACGGCGCCATTGTCCAGCCGTCGTCTGAGTTGGTCCCAAACCACGCGTGGTGGATCGGTATCGTCGTGCCGTCGGGCAAGAGGACCACGGCGGCGATCTTTTGATCGTTCCGCAGACACGTTGCGAGCACCGAGCCGCCGGGTGCAGCAAGAAGCTCGCTGATCAAGAGACCTCCGAGCCCAAGCTTGCGGCCCGCTCGGACCAGGTGAACACGATTGTCCGATACGACGCCGATGTCCGCACCGAAGGGAGCCAGTGAGAAGTCATAGGCTGCGCGCAAAGATCCTCCGCCAAGCTTCTCGAACGCGGCCCCGGTCGAGCGGTACACGCTGCCTCCCCAGAGGAGGAAGCTCACACCGTTCGCCTCCACGCAGTCCCCGTCGAGATGCCAGCCGTAGTCATCCTCCCATCCTTCGTTGGGTGGCAACGACGAAAGTTCCTCCCAACCTGTTCCATTCCAACTCCAGGGAAGAACCCGATCGAGCGCATTCTGTGGTCCTGGGAAAACGAGGAGCCTGTCCCCCAGAAAAGCCACTCGCCGAGCACCAAAACGCTTCGCGTCGGGCAGTGGTACCCACGTGTCCGAGTTGGCATGGCAGATTGCGACGTGCTTCCCAGCGCGCGCAAGGACTCCGGCCGGAGAGAGGGCTACGTTGGGCACCCAGTCAACCTCGACCGTTCGTTCAAGGTTGAACGTGTGGTCGACGCGCACAACCGCCAACTCGCCGCTCCGTGCGACCACCATGCGGTCGCCGGTGATGGCGTGAAGCTTGCTCCCGAAGGTAAAGTCTGCGCGAAAGCGAGCGCCGGACGTCTTGGGCGCGTCAGGCGCTCGGAGGGTTGCCCGGCACTCTCGGCAGCGAACTGCGAGCTGCGGAACTCTGACTCCGCATGCTCCACACTGTACGGTGGCGAGCGCCAACCATTCGTCGAGCGACAGCTCGAACGGTGCGTCTCGTCGTGGGTCAAGGCCGCAGCGGGGACACGCGGCCGGCAGCGAATGGGAGTTGTCGGAAGTGTTAACCGTTCCAAGTGGCGCGATGCAGTAAGGGCAACAGATGAGGGGAGGCTCGGCTTGCACGGCCGCTGTTACGTTCGAGCGGGAACGACCTTCCCTCCCTTAGCGCGCCGAGCAAGCAGCATCGCGGCTCGCGGAGGCCCTGCGGGAGATCGAACGTCTGAAGCGCTAGGACTCGGAGGAATGGCGGAGGCTGGCGCTGGGTAGCGGATAGGATGTTGGGGGTGTGGTCGATCGATGACTAACAACAGTGCCGTCGGCTGGTTGCCCTTCGGGATCCACAAGACCATCCGCGACCTGGAGGTGCTCGGGCTGTGCGATGCGTTTGCGGCTTTGTCGCCGCACGACTCAGCGAGCTTGGTCGAGCTATTGGACGTGGTCGATCTCGTCGACGGTCAGCCGCTCGTCGATGACGGCGCGCACCTTCCTGGCCTGCTGATCGTGCTTCAAGGTTGCGTCGTTGGCGGCTCCCTCCCTGAGCCGCTACCCATCGCTCGGCCGTGGGGCGTCGAAGCAATGCTCGAGGCCCATCCGGCTCCCGCCAGCCTCCATGCGCGCGGGGGCGCGCGCGTTGCGCTGCTTCGAAGACAACGCTTCGATGGCTTCGCCGCCTCGCATGCCGCCGCCTCCGTCACGTTTCTCCGACGTTTGATGGTCGAGCTCGTGCGCACCGCGCGCCCGACCCCGCGCTCCTCCCTTCCTCGGCTGCAGGACGTGCTGCCGCTTGCGATCGACGGAGCGCTCGTGGTCGCGGGGAGGGCGAACGGCGCGACGCGTTCGCTGCTTGATACGGTCGAACCAAACGTCGTCCCCACGCCGGTGACCGTGCGCGACTGGGAGGGCCGTGAGATCTATCGACGGAGCGCCGGGCTCGCCTGCCTCGAGGCCGCTCGGCGAGCGCGCGAGTACGCGGTGACGCTGGGCCCGTCGTGGACCTCGGGGCGACTGATCCTCGGCCTCGATCCAAGTGGCGACCGCGGCGCACAAGCGGCTGCTATCCAGCACGAGCTCGATCAAGTGGTTGGGGAGGCGCTCCCGTTCGAGGAGCTTTCGGTGCATCGCGATCAGGCGCTTCGACTCTTGGAGGGCACCCAAGCCGGCGTGCTCGTGTCAACGAGCGGAAGTCCATCGGTCGCGCTCAACCGCTTGGGTGGGACGCTGGTGTTGAGCCCAGGACCGCTGTTGCCCAACACAGGCTATCTGCGCGGGCTAACCATCGCTCCCTATGCCGACACCCTCAGCTTGGACTTCGGTCCCAACGTGCGCGACGCCTTGCCGAAGCGCCCGATGAGCACGATGCTCCTCGAGCGCACGTCGCCGCGATACCCAACGGATGCGTCCTCGCGCGGCTGGCTCGAGAAGCTCGGCATCGTAAGCGTCGGGGCCTTCAATCGCGCCTGCATAAGCGGTGAGGTCCGCAACGTGATCGACGTCGCAGAGGGCTTTCACGAAAAACGGATCGCCGAGCTCGCCGACCTCATCCGCGCGAGACCCGAGGTGAAAATCGTCGCGGTCGCTGGGCCGTCGTCGTCGGGAAAGACCACCTTCCTCAAGCGGCTATCGATCCAGCTGCGCGTGGCCGGTCTCCGGCCGGTCGGCCTCTCGCTCGATGACTACTACGTCGACCGCGAGCAGAACGTCCGCGATGCGTCCGGGGAGTACGACTTCGAAGCGCTCGAGGCGATCAATCTTTCGCTCTTTGGCGAGCACATCGCGGCGCTGCTCGAGGGGCGTACGATCAACACCGCTCGCTACGACTTTGTCACCGGAAAGAGCGCTCCTGCGGGCGGAGAAGCGCTCAGCCTGGGCCAAGGCGACGTGCTGCTCGTGGAAGGGATTCACGGGCTCAACCCCAGCGTGTTCCCCGACGCTGCGACGTCGTCGCTGTTTCGTGTCTTCATCCACCCGGCGACTTCGCTGCCGTTCGATTCGCTGTCCACGCTGGAGCCGGCCGATGTCCGGCTGCTGCGCAGGATCGTGCGCGATCGGCACAGCCGTGGAACCAGCGCCGCGCAAAACCTTGCGCGTTGGCCCAGCGTTCGCCGCGGTGAGCGGCTCCACATCGATCCGCATCGGCCTCAAGCCGACTTCGTCTTCGATACCTCGCTCATCTACGAGCTGAGCGTGCTGCGGGTCTTTGCCGAGCGCTACCTGCTCGAGGTTCGCGACGACTCGCCGCAGCACCCCGGTGCGCTGCGCCTGCTGCGTTGGATGGCGCCGTTCGTGCCGATCTATCCGGATCGGGTCCCACCGACGTCGATCCTTCGCGAGTTCATCGGCGGTAGCGGGTTCAGTTACTGAGTGCTCCTCTGGCCCCCGCCTGTCGCGCTACGCGGCGCGACTGCCCCGTGCGTGTCGCAGTCGTCGTCGTCGAGGTGCGGCTTTGGCTAGTTGTTGCGATGGAACGCGCGTTGCTGTGCGCCTACCTCAAATGCGTACTGGCTCCACTTTGCTCGCGGCTTGTGTCCTCTCAGCTGGGTTCGCTGTTGGCTGCGATGATGGAGGTTCAGGCGGTGACGCGACGGGCAATGCGGGGGCCTCGCAAGGGGGCGCTGACTCGGACGGAGGTGCCAGCTCGTCGGGCGGTAACGGCGCTGGCGGTGGCAACGCGGGCGGCGGTGACATCGGCGGCAGTGGCGCAGGCGGCGGCAACACGGGCTTGCTACCTGTGTTCGTCGCCGTGGGTGATGGCGGCTTCACGGCGACCTCGTGCGATCGCGGCCGAACCTGGACGTCTCACTACTTCAGCGCCGAGATGGAAGATCACAGCCCCTGGACCGCGTTCGGCGGCATCGCGTTTGGCCAAGGCGCGTTCGCGGTCGGGCTCGGTTGGGGCTTTCCGGGTCACGTTCTGCACTCCACCAACGGTCTCGACTTCGTCGATCTGCCGCAGAGCAGCTTCCTCGAGAACGGCAAGGTGATCGGCTACGACAGCAGCACCGCGGGGGTCGTGCACGACGGCACGTCGTTTGTGCTTTTCGGTAACCCGGTGTTTCGCTCGAACGACGCGCAGACGTGGACGGCGACCAACATTTCGCTCCCTCCGGGGAGCCACCAGCTACGTCAGGTGCGAGCGTTCCCGTCGCAACAGCTGATCGTCGCCAGCCTCGAGAAGCAATACGACGATGGCTCGAGCCAAGCGATCGGTCACTTCCTGGCCGTCAGCGCCGATGGCGGCGCAACCTGGGCCCAGGGCACCGGATACGACCCTGACTGCTCCGACCCCATTCAACACGTCGGTGATATCGAAATGCTCGGCGACGTGCTGCTCGTGGGAGCGAAGCGGCTGTGCCGCTCGACCGACGCAGGTGCCACTTGGACGTCGTTCGCTGCGCCAACCGACGGCGATCTCGGTGACCTCTTCTCCGATGGCACGGCCTTCTACGCGACCCCCAACCAGTACGCTTCGAGCGGCGTCGTGCTCCGCTCGGAGGACGGGATCACCTGGTCCGAGTTTGCCGACGTCGGAGCGCCCATCACCTTCGGCGCGTACGGCGATGGCACGATGGTCGCCGCTCCGAAAGGCGGCGTGCCCAGCTTCTTCTTCAGCGACGACGGCGAAACCTGGTCCCAAGGAGAGTTCTCCACCGATCTAGCGAACGTCACCTTGCGCGAGATCGGCGTGGGCATGGTCGAGCACTGCCCGTAGCCCGTGCTGATTCGGCACCTACTTCCCACCGCGCTCAGCTGCTCACCCGAGCTCTCGCTCTGAGCTATCATGAAGCGCCATGACGCAGCCTTGGTCGCTAGATCCGAACGATCCTCGCGCCCCGACCTCCGAGGTTTGGAACGCCATGTCGCCCGCCGAGCGCGCGCGCGTGGTGGCCTCGCTCCCTACCGACTGGGAGGACGCTTTGCCGTCCGAGGGAGATCCTCATTGGGTGCCGAAGGTCAACGCGCGCAAGACGCTCGAACGCTACTTTTCGCGGCTCGGTCGCAAAGCGTACGTGGGCTCGGAGCTGGCGATCTACTACCCCGGCGAACGGACCTTCGCTCCCGACGTGTTCGCCGTGCTCGACGTCGAGCCCCATGAACGCGACCGCTGGGTGGTGGACCAGGAGCAGCGCGGGCTCGACTGGGTGATGGAGATCCACGTAGCGGGGGATCGGCGCAAGGACCACATCCGTAACGTCGACTGGTTCGCTCGCCTCGGCATCCCCGAGTACTTCATCTACGACCGCGGCAAACTGCGCATCTCGGCGTGGCAGCTGGAGACCACCGCGGAGGGGCGCCGCTACGTGCCGATGCTGCCGCAACGAGGCCGCTACATCTCGCGCGTGCTCGGCCTCGAAATCGGCATCCTCGATTCGAAGTTGCGTTTCTTCTCCTTGGACGCTGAGTTGCCGGAAGCGGAGGAGCTCATCTTCAAGCTCGAACGTGCCGTCTCCGATCTCGAGCGGCGGGCGGAGGAAGAGTCGCGGCGGGCGGAGGAAGAGTCGCGGCGGGCGGAGACCGCTGAAGAGCGGCTCGCAGAGGCGCTGCGCGAGATCGAACGCCTCAAGCGCTGAGCCACGCTCGCGCTGGCCTCAGGCCCGTAAGCGGCCCAAGGCCTCGACCAGGAAGTCGAGCACGGCGCGCACGCGAGGCGACGACCGCAGATCCTTGTGGACGGTGAGCCAGACCGACTCGGTGGGTTCATTTGGCATCGGCAAATAACGCAGCGAAGGCTCAGCATCGCCGAGGTAACGAGGCAGGATCGCGATGCCGGCATCGGCGCGCGCTGCCTCGCGCAGCGCGATCGAGAGCGTGCTGACGAAGCCTACGTGCGCCTTTGGACAGAGCCGCTTGAGCCAGACGGTCTCGAGCTCCTTGGCGCCGGGCGGTCCGAGAAAGCTAAAGTCGGCGATCGTCTCCAAGCCGAACGTTGGTCGCTGCGCCAGGTAGTTGTGGGAGGCGTAGAGACCATAGCCAATCGAGGCTACGCGCCGCACGACGAGGTTCTCGCCCTTCGACTTGAAGCAGCGAACGGCGATCTCCGCCTCCTGCCGCCCAAGATCGAGCACGGTGCCCGCCGGCTCCAGCTCGATCACCAGGTCCGGGTGTTTGCGCCCAAAAGCCGCGAGCGCCGGCGCGAGAAACGCCACACCCAGCGTCTCCGGTGAGGTCACGCGCACGCTTCCCTCGAGCCCGCCCCGACCGGCGTGCACCACCCGTTCAAGCGAGTCGACCGCACCTTCTACGGTGCGCATCGGCGCCGAAAGGCGCTTGGCCTCCGGCGTCGGTACGTAGCCTGCGCGCGTGCGGGTGAAGAGCCGAACGCCGAGCGCGGCCTCTGCGGCCTCGACTCGGCGCCCCACGGTGGTGTGATCCACTTGCAGCGACTTGGCCGCGCGGGCGAGCGAACCCGCGTCGATCAGGGCGAGCACGAAGCGAAGGTCATCCCATTGCAGCCTTGTGGATTTATGCACGTACGCCATATGTCGCACGACATTGTTGCACGGGCCGCGCGCGAAGATGACTACGGCTGCTTCACCTCTGCCCTGAACTCGCGGTGCAGCCCAAGGCCGCCCTCGAACTCGGGCGCGCTGAGTCGCAAGCTGCACGTTCCGCTCGCGTGCAACAGCGCGGCCTGTTGCAGGCGGTGATCCGCAAACGGCGACAGGTTCGGCTGCTGCTCGATCGCGCAGACCTCGGGCGTGAGGCTCTCCAGCGTGAACCATGCCTCGTCGAGCGGTGAACAGAGCTTGGTGCCGTCGACGGCCTCATCGACGGTGAGCACCTGGATAGGTCGCGCCCAATCGATCGCGACTTCATCGCCGTTCTCGAGCGGCGCCCAGACTTTGACCTCGATACCGAACTCGACCTCCGTGGTTACGCGCTTCGCTTCAACGACCTCGACGACGGTGGGCGAACCAAAGGGCGCCTCCAGCTCGAGCAGGCCCGCCGTCTCCGGCGTGAGCAGGTTCACGGTGCCTTCACTCGCGGGCCCGTCGGGAGCCGTCAGCTGCACCGGTTCGAGCGGCTCTGTGCTGCGAATGGTCAGCGTCGCTGGGTGGCGCGGGTTGGCGTTGCTGGGCTGGAACACGACATCCTTGCCGTCTACCAGCGCGAAGCCCGGGACGACGCGAACGTTGGTAGCGACGCGCACGACCGGCTCGTCGTAACAATCGGAGAACTGCACCGCGAGCTGTTTGGGCCGGCGCACCTGAACCACCATCACGTCGCTGGTCGCTACAGTGCTACTGGGCGCAAAGCCGCATTCGGGACCCTCAGCGCTGACCTCGTATTCGCCTTTGATGGTCAAGGTGGCCGTCCCCTCGCTGTGGAGCGTGAGGACCAAGTTGCCTTGCTCGTCGAGCTTGCCGGTGGCGGACTCCGACGAGCCGTTGTCCACCGAGAGTGCTCGATACCGCCCGCCCAGCGGGCTCGAGCAAGCCGTCCAGCGCTTACCCGTCATCGTCTGCGTGATGACCGTCGGATAGCCATCGCCCAGCGCGTAATCGACCGCGCCTTTGAAGAAGAGCTCGCTGCCATCGTCGCTGGGCTTGCCAAACGCGCTCGGGTTGAACGGGTGTGCGTCGATCGGCTCGAGCGGGATGGTCTGCTCGAACGTTTCGTCGACCGCTTCCTCCTCTCGCTTAAGCTGCGTGTGAGCAGCGCAACCAACATGAACGAGGCCAACAAGAACGAACATCGCGGGGGCTAGGAGGCGCATGGGGTGACCTTTCGCAAGTGGGTAACCCGCTTTTGGTAACGCGCGGCAACCTGTGGGACCACGCCCAACGCTGCCCGGTGGTCGTGCAATAATGCACAAGCGCTGGATATGCTCGTTACCGCGCCGTTGCGACCGCGCGCATCCGCGCGAGGAGCGTCTTGACCCTCTCGGGATTGCCCTCAATGACGACGATCCGGCCGCGAGCTCGGTCGAGCCTTACCTGGTCGTAGACGGGTCCTTCGAGGCGATTGGTCCGCAGAACGATGCCGTCGAAGTCGGAGAGCGCAGGATCGCAGTCGATGTTTTGTTGGCCGATGTCGGGAATGAGAAATGCGTCGAAGCCGCCGAATGCGTAGTGAGGGTTGTGGCTGTACATGTTGCTGAACGTCTGTCGGTCTCCCTTCGCGAGGATGAAACGCTTAACGGTCAGGAACGTCGCACCGCTGAGCGCATCGCTCGAGGACGCTGCGGATCCGCCGGAGTGCGAGGGTGCACCACCACAGCCAACCACGCATGCGAAGATGAGTACGAGACAGGAGAGGGCCTTGAACACGGCCGAACGGTAGCGCTTCGTTACCAGGAAGACAGCAGTCTAGGGCTTCGCGCGACGCTCGCGGATCGTGGGGCGGCGCGGCAAACGCAGCCGCTCCGCTGCCCGAACGAGTACGTTGCGTTCGACGCTTGAACAGGTTGTTCAAGCGTTGCACAGCGGCCGTGCGCAGCCGTCGCTGCCAGTACGAAGTTTCGCTGGCACGAGCGGTGCTCCGAAAAAGTCAATGCTCAATTCACTCAAAGGAAAAGACGTTTGAACGCGCTGCTCCTCACCATCAGCGCCATCCTGCCGAGCCTCCTGATCATGCGCTACTTCCATGCGCGAACGCGGTACCCCGCGCCGCGCCGGGTGCTCTGGTCAACCTTCGGGCTGGGCGTGCTTTCGGTCTTCGGCATCTTCATGATCCTGAACTTGCTGCGGGTGTTTCACGGCGTTGGCAGGCCGGTTGTCGCTGGGGCCGTTCGAGCGTTCTTCTGCGCCGCCATCCCCGAGGAGGCGCTCAAGCTGCTGGTGCTCGTGGGGTACTGTGCGCGACGGCGTGAGTACGACAAGCCGATCGACGGGCTGGTGTATGGCGCTGCAGCGTCGCTGGGCTTCGCGACCATCGAGAACGTCGCGTATGTCGCAGAGAACGGCTTCACCGTCGCCGTCCTGCGAGCCTTCACCGCGGTCCCTTCGCACGCCTTCTCTGGGGCGATCCTCGGCTGGTATGTGTCGCAATGGAAGTTTGGCCGTGACACCTACGCGGTGCCCAAAGGCTATGCGTTGGTCGTCGTCCTGCATGGTCTCTACGACTGGCCGCTGATGACGCTCGAGTACCTCAAGGCTGCTTCGGCACCCAAGTCGCAGACGGATCTCGCGTTGCTCTTCGCGGTGTGTGTCACCCTGCCGATCGTCGCGATCGACGTGCTGTGGGCGAGGCACCTGCTGCTGCGCGCGCGTGCCGAGCAAGATGGGCCCGTGACGAAGTCGCGCAATATGCTCGAGGCGCGCCGCCGCATCCTCTCCTCGCTCGCCTCGGTCGATGAGCTGCTGATCGTTGGCGGCGGCAGTCTCGCGTCGCTCGGCGGCATCATCCTTTGCCTCGTGACGATGTCGAACTTCCTGGGTGGTCCGCCCAAGACCAACGTCTTCATCGGTGCCGTGATCCTGGGCGCTCCTCCGCTCGGCCTGGGGCTCATGCTCTACACGCGCGGGATTCGACGTCGGGCCGCTCGCCTCGACGCCCAGCGTTTGGCCGCCTGGGAGTCGGCTGCCGCGCAACCGCTGTACAGCTATCAGAAGCAGACTTCGTTTCGCTCGCTATGACGGTTACACTCCGGCCCATCGGAGAGATGGCGGGTAATTCGTTCAACAGGACCATATGGCGAGCCCGGGCCAGGCGCAGCCAAAAGCTTCGCCGGGGGCCAAGGCTGTCACGATCGGTCGCTACCAGCTCTACGACGTGATCGGCTCGGGAGGGATGGCCTCGGTGCATCTCGGGCGAATGAGCGGGAGCGCCGGCTTTACGCGCTTCGTCGCGATCAAGCGGCTTCATCCGCACCTCGCGAGCGGTCGTGAGTTCTCTGAGCTCTTCCTCGACGAGGCGCGGCTCGCCGCGAGGCTCCGTCACCCGAACATCGTGGAGACGCTCGATGTCGTTCGCGAGGGGAGCGATGTGTTGATCGTGATGGAGCTCGTGGAGGGGGCGTCTCTTTCGGTCTTGTCGCGGTCCGCGGCTGCGGTCGGCGCGCGCCTTTCGCCGGCCCTCGTCTCGGCTGTCGCGCTCGGTATCCTGCGTGGGCTTCACGCGGCGCACATGGCGAAGGCGCCGTCCGGTGCACCGCTCAACATCGTGCACCGTGATGTCTCGCCGCAGAACGTCCTGATCGGCGTGGATGGCGTCCCGCGCGTGCTCGACTTCGGCGTAGCCCGGGCGAACGGGCAGTTGCACGCGACGAAGAGCGGTGAAGTGCGCGGCAAGCTCGCGTACATGGCGCCCGAGCATCTGCGCGGCAGCGCGACCCAGAAGAGCGATCTCTACGCCGCCGGCGTCGTGCTTTGGGAGCTGCTCGCCGGCGAGCGGCTCTACCGTGCCGAGGATGACGCAGCGCTGCTTGGTGCAGTGCTCTACGAAGGGCCCCGCCCGCTCCCGGCTGCTGCCGTCAGCGCCGCTCCAGCGCTCGCGGCGATCGTCTCCTGTGCGCTCTCGCAAGACCCTGCGGCGCGCTTTCCGAACGCTGCTGCGATGGCCGCGCGATCGAGCAGGCGGTGCCACCTTGCTCGTCGAAGCAGCTCGGTGATTGGGTGGAGCGCATCGCACGCCCTCAACTCGCACAGCTCCGTGTCGCGCTCGCGGCGATCGATGAGGAGCCAGGGCTCGGTACCTTTCGCCTCGCCAAGAAAGAGCCAGCGGCGCCGGTTGCGGTTCCAGTACCAGCGCCGATCCAAGCGCCAGCTCCGGCAGCGATCCAAGCGCTAGCTCCAGCGCCGATCCAAGCGCCAGCCCCAGCGCCGATTCAAGATCCATCCGTCAACCGTGAGGTCGGCGTAGCAGCAACACTCAAGGCTGGGGAGCCCTTCGGCCAAGCTCCAATTGCGACCGTTGGGGCTGCACCGCTGATGGCTTCAGCGCCGCCCCCACCGACAGCACCGCAGTGGGCGGGTGCCTATGCTCCTTCGCACGTTGCTCCCCCGGCGCCTTGGGCAGTTGTCGCCAGGCCCCCTGCTGTTCCTGCCTACGTGCACAACAACGTCTGGCTCTCGCTGGTGATGGCCGGTGTGCATTTGGCGGTCATGTTCTTCCAGCCCACGCTCCCAGCGATCGTCCTCGGTGGGATCGTTAGTTCGATCTTTGGCTCCAAAAGCGCGATAGCTGGGGTTGCCGTCCTCCTCGGCTATCTCTGGCTCGCGTCTGGGATCTTTTGGGCGCCCATCAATGCGTATGGCTTGAGCAAGCGTATGCCCTGGTCGCGGATGTCCACGCTGGTTTATGCAGCTCTATCCATTCCCACCGGTGTTGGCGCACCCTACGGCGTGCACGCGCTGTTGACGCTGGGCTCACGGCCCGCGCGTGACGACTTCGAACGGCGGCACTGACCCGCTGCGCTCGTTTCACAAGGGCGAGGCGCGCCCCGCGAAGAAGTGATCGCGCTGCGGACGCGTCGCGATGATTGCGCCAGCGATCAGCGCGACGAAGACGAGATCGCCGATGGCGGCGCTGAGCGCGAGGCCATTCGGTGGGTTGCCGGAGAAGCCGCTCAAGATACGTGCGGCGTAGAGGGACTTGCCCACCGCGCCGAGCACGACCACGAGCAGGTGGCGTCGCGGGTCGAAGCTCGCCACCGCATATCCGATCGCGAAGAGCAGCGTCTGCCCCCATGCCCCTCGATAGAGCTCGAGCACGATCGGAGATTCGGCAGGGGCGCCGCTGAAGCGCTGGAAGCTGGCGGCCGGATCGAGGTAGCCCGGGACCGCGCCCAGCAACGTCCACAGCGCAGTTGCGGCGAGGACATAACGAAAAACGCGCAAGGCTCGGTCTGTAGGATTCGCTTTCATGACCGAACGTTGCCGGACTGGCCCGCCCGAGTCCTTTACATAGGTCGAGAATCGAAGAACTCGACTACCGAAAGGAGCGCGCGTTCAACGCTTGCGGGCGGCGCGCACGCGGCTGAGCTGCGTCGGCGTGATCCCGAGGTACGCGGCGATCTCGTACAGCGGGACGTCGACCTCGATGCCCGGGTGCTGTTCGAGCAGGCGTGCGTAACGTTGCGAGGCGTTCATCGTCGCCATCTCGAGCTCGCGTTGCTCCTTGATCAGGTAGAGCCCCTCGGCGAACTTGCGCTGGAGTTGTACGAGCGACGGATACTGCTGCTCGAGTTCGAGGATCGCCGCACGATCGATGAACCACACCACGCAGCTTGTGAGCGCCTGTTGCGGCACCTCGACAGGGCGGCCCGTGAGCAGAGAGGCGTAGTCCCCGACGAAGTCGGGGCCGCTGAAGAAGTGCTTGTTGTACTGCTTCCCATCGACGGTGGTGAAGTACGCGCGCACCCGCCCCGACTCGAGCAGCCCTACGGTGGACTGCACCGAGCCGAGCGGCGACACATGCTCCCGCGGCGCGAAGCTACGCCGCACGAGGAGCGGCAAAAGCGCCTTCCAGACCGCGGGCTCCAGCGGATGAATTGCGTCCATCATGCGCAGCAGTCGCGCCGAGATTTCACCGAAGGTGGATGCAGTGAACAGAATGAGTCGTGCCCTCCTCGAGAAAGCGAGCCGAAGGCCCCGTTAGACCTTCGGCTAGGCACGAGTCATTTTCGAGGGAGGCCAAGCGTCGAATCTAGCAGTGGTGTCCGCGGACGTGTCCTACGGATTCCGCGCCGGTAGTTGCGGCGTGGTAGCGTTCCGCATGTCCTCGAAACGGTTCTGCAGACTGCACGTCTCATCCCGAGGGCCAACCTCTGGCGCGGCGACCTTCTTGTGGGTGCTCGGGTTCTTGGCGGCTTGCTCGACCTCTTCTGGACAGGGGGCCACCCCAAGCGAGCCCGTCGCTTCCACGTCGTCCTCCCAAGCCGGGCCCGCGTCCACGACGTCGTCCTCCCAAGTCGGGACGCCTCCAGCTTCCACGTCGTCCTCCCAGTCCGGGACGCCTCCCGTCGCAGTCCCGGCGACCTCTATGGGAGCCTTCTCCCCCATAGAACTAGCCATGGTGAAGTTGCTCGCCGAATCGCCGAACTCGGGCTCGATCGGGTCGTCCGTAACCGAGTGGAGCATCAACGGCAAGACGCCAACCGAGGCAACGGACGCCGATATCCGTCAAGCCATCGGGGAAGCCGGGTGCCTGCCCGATCAATCGCGCGACCGGGCCCCGGAGTTTATCGTCACTGTTTCCTGTGGGACCACCCAGTACGAGGTCGTGCGCGTCGTTCGTGCAGCGCCACTGTCGGCGGAGCAGTGGACCGCGAAAATGAAGACGGTCGCGTTCGTCGAGGCGACTGGTGTCCGCTTGGAGGTACGTCCCAAGTCCGGCGCGAGCGTTGAACAGGCGCGTTCATTGTTGAGGCTGGTCCTGGGGGCTGACAGCCTTCCGCCAGGTAGCCCAAGTCCAGGTCTCTAAACGGGACCTGGCCCGCGAACGTGTCCGCGCGCTAGGGACCCGTGGTCTCCGGGTCGCAGTCGGGCTCCGCCGGGTCGCAGTAGAGGTTGGGCATCGCATTCCCACTCCACTTTGCGCGCAAGGGCGAGTTGTTGTTGTTGTTCTCGGGGTTCGGGTCCCAGAAGCTCAGCCCGAACTTCTCGCGGTGGAACCACGGCTGGACGTGCCCGCCCCAGAAGCCCTCCGCCATGAGCGTGTTGCATAGGCCGCGGGACCATTTGAGGGCCCACGGTATGTTCGACTTCGGACCACTGAAGACGCCTTCGGAGCCCGGCTCCGCGCTGCAACCCGGATGGCCCTCGGGGAGATACGGCGCTTGGTCCTCGAGCGACGGAATGAACGAGGCCCCACAGTGCGCGTTCATCGAGCCCTGGCACGGCCCCTCGGCCGAGCCGTTGGTGCCGGGATACTCGGCATCCCAGGCGGTCGTGAACTTGCGCTCATCACCCCATAGCGCGCGAGCGAACATGCAGTGGTCCTTCTTCACCTGACGGTCTTCAGTCGTGTAGCCAACCAGCGAGCGGAGATGGTTGATCGCAATCCGGTGCCACTCATCCACCTCGGCCTTGGTGGGGTTCGCGTTATCGGCGAACGGCTGGTGCTGGTAGAAGACCTCCCGAATGCCTCGCACTCTGTCCACGCTCGGACAAATGGCCTGGACGAACTCGTCGTGGCTCATCTTGGACGGGTTGTAGACGGTGCCGTCCCATTCGGCCTCGGCCCAGTCCGCGGGGTCGATCCAGCTGACGCTATCCGGGTCGTGCGCAGGGTTGCCGCCCTCGACCGGTTTGCTTGCGAAGGTGCTCCAGTCGGCTTGATCCGGTGTGTACTGCTCCAGCATCGCATTGTTCGCGCCGCTGCCATTGGAGCCGCTGCCATTCGCGCCGCTGCCGTTCGCGCCGCTGCCATTGGAGCCGCTGCCATTCGCGCCGCTGCCGTTCGCGCCGCCAGCATCCGATGCGCCAGCATCCGAGGCGCCAGCGTCTGAGGCTCCTGCATCCGAGCCGTCTGCGCTCTCGTCACAAGCGACCCCAAAGTTCAGAACCGCAATCAGGGTGGCTAGCTTCTGGATCGTTCGCAATGGGACCTCCTGAATCAACGGGAGGCGGTAGAGCAGTTGGTGTGCCAGGCCGCAACCTCTCGATCCTGCGGGCTTTTTACGCGGTCCGCCGCCCGCGCCTTGAACGGCGTTTCGTCCGCCTGGTACCGACCATGTTCCTGAGAGCGAGTGCGCCTCGGCGCGCCTTGTGGCAGGTGGTCGCACTGCGCGCAGGCGGTTCCTAGTCCACCGGTGCTCCACGCAGCCCCAGCTGCTCGGCCAGCCCCTTGAGCGCCTTCCACAACAAGGCTTGTTGCTTCGGATCGAGCCGCCCGAAGGTCTCCGCGTCGTTCTCGTCAGCGAGCTCCGCTAGCTTGGGGACGAGGCGGCGCCCCCCAGCCCGCAGTGAAACGAACTGCGCCCGCCCGTCCTGCTCGTCTCTGCGGATCGACAAAAGCTGCTTGGCGAGGAGCCGGTCCACGAGCTTCGAAACGGCGCCGCGGGTCAGCCCCAGCGTGTTCGCGAGCTCGCTCGGCTTGACCTCGTGCGTCTCGAACAGGGCGCGCAGCACGACCCACTCGGCCACAGTGACGCCGTGCTGCTCGACCTTCAGCTTGAAGGCGTGGGACACGTGGTTCGACACGGCGCGCAGCCAGTAGCCGAGATGCGCATCGAGCGCGCTCGGTGGCTTCGCCGAGCTACCTTCACGCGGTAGTTCACCCGCACCCAGTTTATTGCGGGAAGTGTTCGACATGTGTCTCCGCCGTGCGCCCAAAGTAGACGACGCGCTTGCCCAGAAAGGACACCATGTAGCCCGCGCAGCCAGCGGCCTTTACCTTCGCGCAGAAGCCCGCGTAGGAATAGCCGGGGACGTTGCTCTGGGCCTCCCGTACCGCTTGCTCGACCTCCTCGGCGTTGAACCCGGCTGCCACCCTCGTCTCGGCCTTGGGCAGGGCGAGCTGCACGCTCTGGTTGCTCGCCGTGAAATACGTTGCCGTCCCACGCCGATAGTCGACGTCATACCCCTCGAACCCCGCCTCAATCAGGGTGCCAACAATGGCGGGGAAGTCCATGGTGCCTGCGTACGCGGCGTCCAGGCAGTGCTGGGCGGTAGCTGCAAGCTGCTCATTCATTCGTGCAAGTTGCTCATTCATTCTGGCCTCGCATCGATACCTGCGGCCGGCTCACCTGGTACGGCGTATCGACGTGCCAACGAGGGCAAAGACATCGCGATCTTTTACGGTGGCTACGGCGCGACGCTGACGGCCTCGCAGAGCTGGCTCGATGAGGCTTTGACGCAAGAGCTCGAGGCACGCGGCGTCGGTCGGCTCTATGCAGTAAAAGGCCCGCTCCACTCCGACTATCGCGACTATGAGATAGGAAACTCCAAGATCGCCAAGCGGCTCATTGGCGATGAGGGCCAAGACGCACAGAGGATCATCGTGGTCGCGCACTCCTCGGGCGCTTTCGTCGCCAACGAGCTGATGACTCAGCTCGCTGACGGCCGAGACACGCTCGGGAACGCCGCGCAGAAGGTCGTCTACTTCAACCTCGACGGAGCGGGCGGGCCACCGAACAAGGCGCTATTGAACCTCGCCGGCGCCTGGGCCGTGTTGGTGAAGGACGCAGCCGGAACCCGCTCGACGAACGCGTGGACCGCGGAGGACAACGGCGCCAAGTATTCTGCCGCCGGCAAGGGCGGCCATCACCTACTGCTCGCAGAAGCCGGCGCCTGTGCGAGTGGCGCAAAATGGTGCCTGCACATGTTCACAACCAACCAGCGGCCCCACAACAAGTGGGGGCTCGACGTCCAAAACGACTACACCGATTTCGACGGAAACCCTATTCAGC
Organism: Polyangiaceae bacterium; assembly: GCA_044376115.1. Lineage (GTDB taxonomy): Bacteria > Myxococcota_A > Polyangia > Polyangiales > Polyangiaceae > Xiheicaenibacterium. Next base: position 56,951 of record JBILLK010000035.1, read on the forward strand.
TCGGCTTCCTCGCGGAGCTCGGCGTCCTCGGTGAGCTGGCGGAAGACAAGGTCCCCTGAGCTGCGTTCCCGCGCGAGGGAACCCTCGCCAGCCGAGCCTCGCCCGTGTGATTGACGCTCCCCCACGCGCGTGGAACGGACCACGTATGCGTTGGTTCTTCTTCAGCTTGTGCGCCGTCGGGTTGCTTGCGTGTGGTGATGATTCGGCTGCCACTGGCGGTGCTTCGGTTGGCGGTGCGGCTGCCGGAGGCGCGTCTTCGTCGTCGGGCGGTAGCAGCGCGGACGGTGGAAATAGCCAGGGCGGAGCCGCGCAGGGGGGCGGCCCGCAAGGCGGAAGCTCTGCTTGTTATGAGGATGCGGGCCCGGCGCGCCCCATGTGGAACTTGTGGCCCGTCTGCGAGAGCTCGCCGGCCGGTGATAGCGCGAGCACCTCGAACGAGCCGTTGGGATCTTCGGCGTCATCGTACGGATGGCCGACCACCACGAAGCGCGTCTTGTCCGCACCGGCCGATCATCTTCTCCCCGAACGGCGAGCTTGGCTTCGCCGTACAGAACGACGGCAGCGTGGGCGTGTTCCGGCTCGCCAGCGATGGCACGCCTACGGTGCTCTCGGCAGGCGAACAATGGGACTTTTATGCCGACGCTCTGCGTTGGTCCGCTGCGGGGCCCTACCTCGTTGACGGTAACTTCCCCAAGAACGGCGGCGGTCTCTACCAGCTGCTCGTCGCTTGCGATGCCTCGCTCACGGCCTCCCCGCGCCTGTTCGACGCCAAGAACGCACGCGACCTGTTCGTGGACGCCGCAAGCGGTGACGTCCTGATCGCAGCGCGCGCCGCGCTCGGCTCCACCGAGGTCGCCCACGTGCATCGGCTTACGCTGGGAACGCCTCCCAGCTTGCTCGCTAGCAAAGACGCGTTCGGTGACGACGAGGCGATCACCAGCTTCGCCGCGCGCACCCGCATCGGCCGTCACATCATCGTCGCCGACAACTCCTCGTTTAGCGCGGTACCGAACCGGGTCGCCGCGGTCGAGGTCACAACGAGCGGGCTTGGCGCAGTGCAGACCCTGAGCGGCTTTGACGATCCGTATGCGATCGCCGTCTCGCCATTCGACGATGCCGTCGTCGTCACCTCGGGCTTCGGGGATGGCATCTTCGTGCTCGACTACGACCCGCAGGCCGCGGCTCCGCTCACCTTGCGCGGCGAGCTCGACTACGCTGGCGCATCCCCGCAACTCCCCGGCGCGCTGGCCACCGTTGAGCGCGGGCCGCTCGACGGCCGGGTGCTGATCGCCGACGTGCGCGGCGTTTACTCGGTGCAGTTCGCACCCGGCGCACAGGTCCAAGACCTCGGCGTGTTCGAACTCGGGCCCGGCAGCGAGGCGATCGTTGTCGGCATCGGCGTGCAGCCCTGATCTGCGGCGGCCGCCGTACTGCGTTCGGCGTGCAGCGCGGACGCGCCGCTAGCCTGTGCTGCGCGCTTCCTCGGCTTCTAGTACGGCGAGTGCTTCAGCGAGCGCGGGTTCCTCGAGCGCCCCTTCGGCGACCTGCGTGAGTACGCAGGCGAGCGGCGCCGATACCGTCGTCTTCGCGAGAACTCCGATGCGCGGGCGCTCCTGGGGCGCTGCTTCCACCAGGGCGATCGCTGCGGCTGCGCGCTCCAACGTCGGCCTCGTTACGTCCTCGGTCAGTGCGCGAAGGGTCTCGACCTCGACCGGCGCGCTGCGATGGCCGCCATACGCTCCGGCGCCGACGCGACGAAGGGCGGTGACCCACTCCGCGAACGGTCGCGCCCGGCGCTCCAGCGCTTCTATCGCGGCAGCGCGCGGGCTACTCCTTGCCGCGAGCATCGCTTCATGGAGGCGCACTGCGAACGCGCTCGTTTGCGCGACGAACTGCGGTTCATAGTACCCTACCGGGATCCACACCGTAGGGCCGCCGCGAAGGTGAAGTTTGAGTCCAATCTCACGTAAGAAGTCTCCGTGTACCGCTTGTTCGTAGCGATGAATCTGGTCGAAGCGTAAGACCCGCTCCTGCCTCAGCCAGCAAATCACGAGGCCATCGACCCCGATATGCACGCTCGCTGGGGCCAGATAGAGCGCAGGGATGACGCCGACACTTGCGAGCAGCGCAATTCCCGCCGCAGTGATCCCCCACCAAAGGATGAATAGCGGTGCGACCACTAGCGCCAGAATGACCACCACCTGAGTATGAAGCGAGCACGCGCGAAAGCGGCTCGCGACCCGAAAACGCGCCGTCGTCTGATCGGCATTCAGCCCCAATGCACGCAGCAGTTGGGTGCCCGCCTGCGGAGTCCGCACGGCAAACTCGATCGGTAGGCCGAAGACGCTCCGCTTTGTCAAACGCACGAACCAAACGTCCTTGTCCTGAAGCAACAAGCCTTGAGCGAGCTGCTCTCGGCGCGCGAGCGTCTTGCCGGCGTGGAACAGCGCGTCGTCCGTCACGGTCGTCTGTCCCGCGACCGCAAGAAAGGGTGCTCTGGCGAAGGAGTCCCAGGCCCACCACAGCGCGACCAAGCTCGGCACCAGGCACAGCACGATAAAAAGCCAAAACCGGCTCGAAAAGTCCGCCCAGAACAAACCAACGAGGACGTACGAACTCGCGAGCGCGCTGAGCCCCCACGTGCGTATCACATGGAGCTGCGAGCGCGCGCGGTGCTCGAGGTCAAATGCGCGGTAGCGTTCGGCCGTCACGGTCGTCTGTCCGCTAGAGTACTTCGGATCGACCATGGTTACGTGCCGCGAGGATTGCCACATCATCGCGATGACGTCGATGGTGCGCGGGCGGTGCGCAGCCGGGGCTGCGCACCGCCAACAGCTCAGTTCGGCGTGACCGTGCTCTTCAGCTTCGGGATGCAGGAGGCGTTGTCGAGCAGGGCGACCTCTTTGGAGAAGAGCGTGAGATCCTCGTCGAGCACGTCGAAGCCAAACGCTGTAGCGCTCACGCCAGCGGTCATACCCACCCCGAGGTCCATGTCGACCTTGCACACATTGTTCGTTACCGCGGCGGAGACCTGTGCGTAGCCCTCGAGGCCGATATCGATACCGGCGTTGGCAACCACGATATTGAGCTCTGTTTGCAGCTCCGGCCGGATGAAGCAGCGTGCGGTGATCGGCTTGCCAGTATTGAAGGTTGGTCCGAGCCGCGTGAAGCTGAAGCTCGATTGCGCAATCGGGCTGAGGCCTTCGTCTTTGACGAACTCGACGCCGAAGGCGACGCTCGAGGACTGCTGCATACCCGCGGTGAGGTTCATGCCCTCCGGTATCTGCACGCTACAACCGAGCACGAGCTTGGGGGTAACGGTGATCACGATGGGGCCGAGCGGGATCGGGATGGGCGGGGCGCTGAAGGTCTTCTCGAACTCCTCGTCGACGCCGACCGTGTTCTCGAGCTTGACCTCGAGCTCGGCAGACTGTGATCCGGAGGCGACCGCGCTGAGTCGCTTGAGGCCTTTGAGGAGGCTGGCGTCCAAGTCGAAGTTGAAGGCCGGCGCGAATTGGAACGTCGCCTTGCTGAGCGTGGCTTTGAGTTGGTCGTTCTGAAACAGCACCGTGCCGCTCTTGTTGAAGGCGAGCGCCGGGTTGGCCTCGGGATCTCCGCTCGGGGCCTTGGGCGAGATTTTGGCGCCGTCCTCGGCGACGAACTCGAGGTTCTCGAAGTCGTCGAGCTTTATCGTCGTGACCATGTCGCACGACTCGAAAGCGTCGGCGAGCGATGCCGCTTCGGTCTCGATCACGATCTCGTCGCCGGCTTGCGACACGGCGGCGACCTTGCGAATGAAGCCGATCGGGTTGGTAGCGGCGAAGGTCTGGTGCGGGTTACCGATGATGGCGCTGCCCAGCTCGAGATCGAGCAGCTCGGGGAAGTCGGCCGCGGGTACCCGCAAGCTCGTTTCGGTCACAGTCACAAGGTCGGAGGCGGGGGCTTTGACGTACGTCGTCGACGCCTTGAGCTCCCAGTTGAGGCCGTCTGGGCGGGCAGGCTTCCAGGTCACTTCGACGCCATCCGGGTCGGACCATTCGGTCGGCTGGACCTCCTCTTCTGAGGACTCCTCGCCGCAGGCGGCGATCACGAGGGCAAACGTCGAAAGGAAGAACGTGCTGCGGATAGTCATGGGTATCTCCTTGGCTAAGCCAGTGTCGTTGACCCCTCGAAGCTAGTCAGCGCGATCTCATAGACGAATCCAGCTATTCGATATAAAGCCCATAGCCATGGACTATGGGTGGGCGCACCGCGAGATCGCTAAATATCTATCGTAAACGCGCGGCAGCCTTGGGCGACAAGGCGGGTCTTGTGCCTCGACGACCAGCTGTGGCACCCTCGGTCGATGTCGAGCAACGTCGTCAATCTGAACCGCTTCCGGAAGAAGAAGGCGCGTGAAGACCGGGTGAAGCAGGCCGAGACGAACAGTCGTTTGCACGGCCGCACCAAGGCTGAGAAGCAACGCGAGCTGATGGAGCGCAAGCGGGCTTCGCAAGCGCTCGAAGGGAAGCGCCTGGAGGGCGACTCGGCGAACACGGCTTCAGAAGCTGAGGGAGAGCAGATTGAGCTCAGCGAGGTCCATCGGCCCTAGTAACGCTGTGGCCCGCTCCATGCTCTCAGCGTTCACAATGGATAACCCCGTCTCCTTGCCACGGCTGAATGAAGCCGCTCCGAACTTTCATGCCAAGACCACCCAAGGAGATCGCTCCTTGCTGGACTACAAGGGCAAGTGGCTGATTCTCTTCTCGCACCCAGCTGACTTCACGCCGGTGTGCACCACCGAATTCATCGGCTTTCAGAAGCATGCGGACATCTTTCGCAGCATGAACTGCGAGCTACTCGGCCTCTCGATCGACAGCCTCTTTTCTCATTTGGCCTGGATTCAGAACATCAAAGAGAAGTTCGGGGTGGAGATTGGCTTCCCCATCATTGAAGACATCAAAATGGAGGTCGCCCGCACCTTCGGCATGGTGCATCCCGGAGCCGGTGATACCCAGGCCGTGCGCGCTACTTTCTTCATAGACCCGCACGGCGTGCTGCGCGCCATGGTTTACTACCCAATGAGCAACGGCCGTAGCATCAGCGAGTTTGTGCGCTTGCTGACCGCCATGCAAACCAGCGACGCCCAGAAAGTCGCCACACCTGAGGGTTGGACGGTAGGCGCTGACGTGCTCATCCCACCGCCGCGGACCGCTGAAGCCGCCGCCAAGCGCGCCGGCGAGGGCTTCAAAACGACTGACTGGTACTTCTCCACCAAGTCGCTTTGAGCCATCGCATTCAGGGCCGAGGCGCGAGCGTGCGAACGCCCCCAGCGGGCGGTCTTTGGCTCAAGGCCGATCCGTGAAGGCCCGAGAGCGCTGATGTTTCACTGGGATGTTGCATCGTGTTTCGCCTAGGGTGGAGTCTCGAAATTCGCGGGGCGAAAGGCGTTGGCCTGCGCCATGCAAAGGATCCTCTAGGAAACACCGTGCAACGTCGTCGTCGGGTAGCAATGCGTATTGGTTTTGAGCGAGGGCTCGTTGGGATGAACGTGGCTCTCGCCGCTGCGCTTCTGGCCGCTCCCGTAGCGGCCCAGACCGTCGGCGCGCCGGACAATGCAGCGGCGCCCAACGCAGCGGCGCCCAAAGCAACGCCGCCCCCCAAGACCGAGAACTCGAAGCCTTGGCGTCTTTACGAGGCATTGGGCACGGAGCCGTACTTCAAGTTTGGGCTCGAGCATCGGGTGCGGTTGGAGCACCTGGTGAATGACTTCCGCGCAAGCACACCTTTGGACGCCTCGGCCATCGCCTTTCGAACGCTGCTGAGCGCCGAGGGAAAGCTCGGGCCGGTAGTGCTCGGCGCGGAGCTGCAAGACTCACGGCAGATCGCCACCGATGAAACGCCAGTGAACACCGGGGCGATCAACACCTTTGAGCTTTTGCAGGGGTACATCGGAATCCGCGCCAAGGACGTACTGGCGAAGGGTGATTCGCTCGAGGTTCTGTTTGGTCGTCAGACCATGGATCTCGCGAATCGTCGCCTGGTCGCGCGCAATGACTTCCGCAATACCTCCAATGGCTATTCGGGGTTGTCCCTCAATTGGCTGAGCACGGACAAACATCAGGTTCGGTCCTTTGCATTCTTTCCGGTCAATCGGTTGGTTAGCGAGGAAGAGGAGCTGCGGGACAACCTGACCGAGTTCGACCAGGAGAATACGCATCAGATATTATGGGGTAGTTACGTACTGCTCAATTCGGTGTTGGATAGCTCGAACGTGGAGTTCTACGTGGTCGGCCTGCATGAGTCGGACGGAGCGGTGGAGTCGGCGAACCGTCGTTTGACGACGCCGGTGCTGCGCTGGTTTCGGCCTGCAGCGGCCGGTCAGTTCGACTTCCAGCTCGAGGGGATGGCGCAACTCGGGCGCTCGCGAGCCAGCAACAAGCCTGAGGATGTTCGGGACCTCGAGCACCGTGCATTCGCCACGCACGCCTCGCTGGGCTACCAAGTAGCGGTGCCATGGGCGCCGCGTTTTTCGCTCGGGCATGACTACGCGACAGGTGATGCTTCTCCAGAGGACGACGAGAACAACCGCTTTGATACCTTGTTTGGCGCTCGGCGCTTTGAGTTTGGCCCGACTGGCCTCTTTGGCGCGCTCAGTCGTAACAACGTAGTCTCTCCGTTCGTCCGCTTCGAGGCCGTGCCGATCAAGCCGATTGAACTGATGACGTCGCATCGTTTGGCTTGGCTCGCGAGTCCCACCGACGCTTGGGTTCCGGCGGGACAACGTGATGAGTCCGGCAGCTCTGGCACCTTCATCGGATACCTCGCTGAGTTGCGGGCACGTTGGACTCCATTCCCCAAGAACCTAAACTTCGAGTTCGGAGGGGCCGTGCTCACCCGTGGCGGCTTCGCCAAAGAAACAGCGCCGGGAACGCGCGGAGCGCCCCCCCTCTATAGTTATCTCCAAGCCACGGCAGCGCTGTAGCGCTGGTTGGGCGTCATTCAACCGCAGGTTGATGCAGCGAACAGAATGGCTCGGGCCTTCTTCGACAACGACGGCCGAAGGCCCCGTAGTCATTCCGCCGAAGGCGGATGCAGCAAACAGAATGACTCGTGCCCTCTTCGAGAGAATCCGCCGAAGGCCCCGATGAACCTTTGACTTGGCATGAGTCATTTACGCAATACCAGCGAGGCGTTCTCGAAGGAGCCGTTGCTGCCAGAGACTTTGGCAGAAACCGTATAATCCTTGCCCGCGGGTACATCGAGCTTGCAGCTCATCAAGCACTCGCAGTTGGCTTTTACACTGTTATTGATGGTGACCGTGTTGCCACAAACGCTGGAGCTGCAGGTGGAGGTAGAGCACTCGGCGTCCGCGACTACGGTTTTCCCGTCCTTCACCTCGACGCTGTATTTGAGCTTGGGATCTTTGCTGCCCTCCCATTCCCCCTTGTAGTCCGCCCATACCTTCACAGCGCCGCCCTTCCAATCGGCCTCGCCGGAGTCCCCAGGCCCATCGAGCTGTACGCGCGCGACCTCTTCACCGCGGCACGCCGAAGCAAGCACGAGACCCCCCAAAGCCAACGGACGTAGCTTGTTCATCGTTGGATGATGCAGCGGGTCGCGGCGCAAGGTCAATTGTGGCTTAGGCGCTTCCCCGCCGGTGGTCCGTCTAGTCGTGTTTGGCGTGCTGGACGGTAAACCTGCGCGTCCTGGTCGCTGAGCGGAATAAGAATCGCGGTAGCCTGCGTTTCAAGAATGTTGCACGCCCTATTGTTCCAACGTCGCCTCTCGTTCGTTCTCCTTTCGCTCTGTGCTTGCGGCGCGAAGCCCTCGTCGCGAGTCGAGCCAGGTCGTTCGCTCGAGCCCGACGCCCAAGCGGCTTTGTCCTCGCCGGGGCAACGTCCACCTACTCCCCCGACCGCGACCGCGTCGGCTCCTTCGAGCGTCGCCCCTGCGACTGCATCCGCCTCGGCGCCGCCACTGCCGAACAAGCCAGCACCGCTCTCCCTCGGATTTACCGCCGGCGCCCCGCCCGCGGGCGTCCCAGCCGCGCTGTACGCCTCGCTCTTCGAGATCAAAAGGAGCTGGAAACTCAGCGGCGAGAAGAAGCACTCGCACACCGAGGACAAGCCAGTGAACACGAAGGTGAAGTTCAGCGCCATGTGCCAGGTCATCAGCGTGGAGAGCTACACCTGGGGCGTGTGGTCGCAAGTCGCGTGCAATGACCTGCCCGCTGCCGGCTCGACGAACCTCTTGGCCGGCCACTGGTTCGCCACCGAGCGCGGCCTCTTCCATCTGGAGGATATCGGCGCCGGCGGGCTGGTCCTCGAGGATGAGGCGTTGGTGCTACCAACCGTCCCCAAAGCCGAGCAGAAGGAAGAAAAAGACGCGGAGATGGAGGGCTTCTTCTCGAAGCGGCGCGTCTATCAAGAGAAGGCCGCTTGGTGCTTCGAGTCCATCTTCGCCGGCGGTGACGAGGGCTGGCACGGGGTCTGTATCGACGAGAAGCGAGGCTTCGTCTCTGGCAACTACGGCTGGGCCGGCGGCTCCAGTGACGAGGTCACGTTCACGGCGAAGTAGACCTCCGATAGCGGCGCTCAGCTCGGGCGCTTTATCAGCGTATCCAGGACCTTCTGCGACTCTGCTGGATCATCGCTTTCAACGGCCAAGAAGAGACCGCTGGCGCTGAAGACCTTGGCCACATTGGTGAGGCGCTTTCGCTCCTCGGGCGAGAGTGCGTCGGTGCCGGCCTTGGCGCTGACGAAGGTCAACGTGAAGGTGCGCGTGCCCTTTTTGGCTGTGATGACGACGGCATTAGTGCCTGCCGGGATGGTGCTCGATAGGTCGGTAAAACCATTGTCCCTTAGCGCCTTCTCGATCTCGAGCGCGGTAACCTCAGCGAGTACCTTGCCGGCGATCGTTGGCTCAGCTGCCGTCTTGCCTGTCGTTTCAGTGGCGGGCTTTTCACCGGGGCTGAAGCTGATAGGGAAGGTCACCTTGACCACGCCGCTTTCGGGCTTTGGAAAGCTCAAGGAAGCGAAGGTTTGGCTTACGCAGGAGACGACCTCTTTGTCATTCAGATCGCTATTGGTTGCGATCCCTTCCGTGGCTCCAGTGGCGCTAATGGTGAAGGAGGTGGTGATTTTGCCGGCCAACGTAGGATTGTTGGTTAGCCCCTTCTCGTAGCAATACCGGATACGGCTGAACTGCCGGCGAACAACGCGTTGCACGACCTCGGGAGCGAGGCCGCCGGAGACCGTGGTTGCGCCCATGCGAACCGAAGGTGATGAGGCTTTGGGGCCACCCGATAGCCGCCCTGATCCAAAGCCGATAGCCCCGCCGCCAGCACCGGCGCCCCTGCCCAAGGTTCCGACATTGCCCAGCCCAATTCCCTCGGCGCGCCCGGTACCGCCGAGCCCCGCTCCGCTACCACGAAGGCCAAGCCCGCCGACGCCGTAGGCCTCTCCGATCTCGTCCCCCCACATGTTGCCGCGCGCAGATACGCCGTCGCGACCGAAGAGGTCGGCTGAGGCGCCTTTGCTGTCGAGCAGCCCAATCATGCCCATCTCGGCGGCTTGTCGCAGGGCTTCCTGGCGCGCGAGGTGAGGGTCGACGTTGGCGCTGCTCGGGGCTTTGATGCCTGAGGCGGCGGCCGAGGCAACGGCGCTGGCGCTTGGTACCGCGCTCTCAACGGCTGCGGGGCTGTCACTGACCACCGCAGTAGCGGTGGGCTCGCCGGAGCTGGCCAGCTGGGCCGCCGGCGCCGGCTCCTGACCTTGGGGCTCCTGCGTTTGACACGCAAGGACCCCGAGAAGGCCAACCGTAAACAACCGCGCTGCAAGCTTGCTCATGCGTATCTCCAGACCTCGACCCACACGCGAGGCGGCACTTATACGCTGTTTCGCGCTCGTCCTCCCCGCGAGGAAGGGGGTGCGGCATGGGAGATGCGCGCGGTTGCACACAATCCACGCCACTGGCGTAAGGTTTCCGCCGCACCCGAGACTAACGGGGCATGGTTGATGGAGTTCCTTTGTCGCACCGAGAGAAGGCAGACCCGTGGGAGGCGCCCTCGCAGGTGGCTTTCGATGCGCTGATGAGCCGCCACGGCCCAGGGCTCGCACGGGTTGCTCGGGCCTATTCGCGCAGCGAGGCGGACGATCTGCTGCAGGAGATCAGCCTCGCGATCTGGCAGGCGCTGCCAAACTTTCGGCGCGAATGCTCGGAGCGGACGTTCGTCTTTCGCGTTGCCCACAACCGCGCCTGGACCTTCTCTGAGCGGCGGCGCGCGCGGCCGACGCATGAGCTTGACGAGTCGATTCCGGCGACTGGCGATCCTGAGTCGTCGCTCGCCGAGGCCCGGCGAAGAGACGCGTTATGGGACGGTATCCGGGCCCTCGCGCCACCCGCGCGCATGGTCCTCACGCTAGCGCTCGAGGGCCTCAGTCACGACGAGATCGGTGAGGTGCTCGGGGTATCGGCAGGGAGCGTCGCTGTGCGGTTGAGCCGCGCACGGGCGCAGCTTCGAGAATGGATGCAAGGAGGTACACGATGAAGCTCGAGGAAGAGTGGGCCCAGTGGGAGAGCGACTTTCGATCGGCGCCGCGCCGCACGATCGACGCGACGGTGCTCAATGAACTCATCAAAAAGAGCCAACGCAAGACGCTGCTAGCGCGCGTCGTCGAGGTCGGCTCTTTGGTGTTCGGCCTGGTGACGTTTGGCGTGCTCGTGACCCGCACCCCAGCGATATGGCCAATCGCGTCGCTGTGTATGGCCGGGCTCTTCGCCATGCTGCTCCACGCGACACACGTTCGAAGCCGCACCACGACGCACTCCCCGACGATCGCGAGCTATGTCTCGCTCGAGCTGGATCGCAAACGGAAGGGGCTCAAGATTCACAAGGTTGGCGTGCTCTTCCAAGGGCTCTTCACCGTCGCCTTCGGGCTGTGGCTCCCGTACTTCTTGATGACGACGCGCGAGGCCCAAGGGGCGAATGTGCCGTGGCTCGTCGTGCGGCTCGTGTTCGCGGCCGTCGCGCTCCCTGCAGTGTGGCTCTATCTATTGCACAAGGGCACAAAGCTCGAGGCCGAGCTGAAGAAGCTCGAGACCGTCCAGAGCGAACTGTCGGACGTCCCGGCTACCGAAGTGACGCCTCCGGCCTAGTCGACTTGAAAGATCTCGATGTTCCAAGCCATGGGAGGGGCCTCACAACTAGCTTCTTGGGAGGCGACACTGATAAGCCTTGCTCAGCGTACCGGCTTTGGGCGCGGCGGCTTGGGTCGGTGCCTATCGAAGTAATCCTGAGGGCCCTTCTGTGCTGGACGACCGGTAAAGCCTTTCCACTCTGGGAGGGGCGCGACGGAGGTAACGGCGTCTGCGGAGCCAGTCGGCACCGTGAGCGTGCTGCTTATTGCGGAGGCGGCGGGGCTCGCAGTGGTGATCACCTCGGGGTCCTCCGACCAGAACCATAGGCCGCCGGCTGCACCCGCGAGGCTGCCTGCTGCCACACTGGCACCGACCATCACTAGGCGACGTACGCGCTTCTTCCTTACGCCTACCGGGCAATCGGAAGTCAACACGGTTCCGTCGTCGCGACGGAAGAGTCGCAGGCACGGGACCTCACCGGATTGATCGGTGATTAATTGCAGAGCCTCGACGCGGGTCATGGCAGCGACGTTGAACACGTCCTTGTCGCAGCTCGTGCAATGGCGAACGCGATCATCGCCGACCATCTGCTCCCAAGCTTGGTCGCAAGGGGAAGCGATGTGCAGGTCCTCGAGTGGGCCTTGCGCCCGGGCGGAGGCCAGATGGGCCCGCAGCTTTTCGACCTCGCGCAGCAGCTCCTCACGACGGTCCGCAGCTCGATCCAGCGCGCGCAGCTCTTCTTCCAGCTGCACGAGACGGTCGGCGGTGGCCTCAACGTCGCTACGATACGGCTCGGTCATGGGTGGCTCGGTTCGACTCCTCAGCCGGTCAGACGTTCCCGAGATAGTGCTGTATCCGCTTTCGGCGCGTTTGCCAGCGTGGCAACCACCTACTTCATCGATCAATGCACCGCCCCCGACGCAACAGAGTACCGCGTGGTCGCGATCTCAAAGCAACCGCAGGTCCCACCCGGTCAACGAACCGGAAGGCCGGGGCGCGGCGTGGTTTGATTGCTCGGGGTGGAACGCTGCTTTCGGATGGTCTCCCGTGCGGGGCTATCGTTGGCAGGCCAAGTAGCACTGTCGACGGACATGGCTTTTCCCATCCTTACTTCGGGTTGTGTCGTGGGTACGACGGGGGCAGCGGTTCCCATCAACGCGGGCTCGGGGCGCCGCTGCCCAGCGCTGGCCGAGGGAGATGGATGAATATCGCCCATACGGGCTTGCGGACCGTCCGCCCAGAACCACAGCGCGCCGGCAGCGCCGGCGACGCTCGCAGCAACGCCGGCGCCGGCCATGACCAGCCGACGAACCCGCTGCTTTTTTACGCCAACCGGGCAATCGGCGGTAATCACTGTGCCGTCTTCGCGCCGGAAGAGCCGCAGGCAAAGCCCCTCGCTGGTTTGATTGGTGATGAGTTGCAGCGCCTCAGCACGCGTCATGCCAGCGACGTTGTAGACGTCCTTGTCGCAGCTACTGCAATGACGAACCCGGTCGTCCCCGAGCATTCGCTCCCAACGTTGATTGCACGGGGAAGCGATGCGCAGGTCCTCGAGCGGGCCGCGCGCCCTGGCAGAAGCCAAGTGCGCCCGGAGCTCCTCGACCTCGCGTTGCAGCTGCTCCCGCCGTGCTGCCGCGCGATCCAGCGAGCGGAGCTCCTCTTCGAGCTGCAAGAGGCGGTCAGCGGTAGCATCCGTGTCGGTGCGGTAGGGCTCGGTCATCGTGCCGGGTTCGACGCACGAGACGGACCGTTATTAGGGAGAATTTTCTTAGCGAAAAAATGAAAGGCCGGCTCGAGTCGTGGTGCCATGGCTGGCGAGGTGGCTCTTACCTCGAGTCGCAATCAGCATCGGCAGTCGTGAATCGATAACGAGCTGCGGTTTTGTACTGCATCGTACCGTCCGCCTCGGTGCAGATGGTTTGTGCCGAGGTCTTGCCGTAGGTGGCGCCGCCGTGCTGCTGTGCGCGGCCTAGACTCGTTAATGCGCCCGCAAAGAGCTCGGCCGCCGAGGCTGTCCAGCGATTGACCATTAGCGTGAGCGGGAGCTCGAGCGCGATGGCAGCTCCACGGGCTCGAATCGGGGTCTTGTCACCGTCTGCGTCCTCTTGCTCGAACAGCGTAGTGCCGGGCGTAATGAATAATCCGAGTGCGCGGATACAGGCGGAGAGCTCGCCTCCTGGATTGTTGCGTAAATCGATGATGAGCTGCGCAATGCCCTGGGCTTGAAGCTCGCTAACGGCTTGTTGCAAAGCTCCGGGAACATCAGCGCTGAAGGTGCTGATGCGAATGACGCCAATGCGTCCGAAGCAGCGGGCGCGTACAGCGTTGCCCAGCGGAGCCTCGAGCTCATGGCGCAAGGATTCGAGCGAAGGGCTGGCTGTTTCGGCCTTGCTCTGCTTGCGAGCGCGGGTGAAGAAGACGTTGGTCGTCGCCGGAACCAGCACGGCGCCCAAGGGGTTGTTCATCGAGTTGCCGGTGGTGGGCGCTGTGAGGTTGATGGCCGGCTGCTTCTCGACGAAGACCACAGCGTTGCCGGCGGTGAAGGCTCCAGCGCCTTTGATCGTCGGGTGGGCCGTGCCGGCCTCGTCCCCGCTCGTCATCGGGATTTTACTAGATAGATTGAGCGCGCCCATCATGCTGACATTGACGATGGCCGAGAAGGGCGTTGCTTGCGCGTGCATCGCCATATTGGGATAAGGCACCGGCGCGGTTGCCGGGCCTACGATGGTATTGCACACGTCGGGGAAGCCGATGTTGGTACCGGAACCACGGTTGGAAGCGGGGAGCATCTGGGTCTTCCTTTCAGCCGAGGTGGATACGCTTGCCGTTGACCGCCACCGTCTCTTCGGTGAGCAGCGAGATGTCGCGCGCCTTGGTGGTATCCCGGCCGTCCACCACGGTGTTCTTCGAGCCGAGGTGCTGACTGAGCGAGCCACGCACGCGCTCCACCAGCGAGCCAAGCTTGTGCACCGCTGCGTCGGCGACCACCTTCATCGCCCCGGTGAGGATCTGGACCTCTTGCGACTCGATGGTGACTCCGCGATCGCCGGTGAGCGAGAGATTGCCGCCACGCGCGCGGATCGCCACGTCGCCGGGCAGATCCAGGCAGGTGCGCCCTTTGCCGTTCAGCACGCCAATCGCGTAGGCCGCTCCTTCGGAGCGCGTAACCACCAGCTCGTCGCCTTCCGCCGGCACGTACGCGACCACGAAGGCCGAGCGCACATGCAGCGTTTCACCGTCGGGCAGCCGCACGAAGGCGCCGCTTTGCGTGACGTCCAGCACGATGGCCGGACCGAGGTAGAAGCCGTTCGGCTTCTTGTCGTTGAGCTTATGGGTACGCGATGCGAAATCTTGAACAGCTTGAAGCGACATGAGTTCCTTTCAGAGGTTCAGGGAGTTGCGGTCAGACAGTTGGAGTGGCGTTGCGAGCCGGCATGCGCCAGGCCTCTGCGAGTAGGCGGGCGTTGTCGGTTGCTTTTGCTGAAGCAAGCGATGAGCCAAGCCAGATGGTGCGGTCCGACTTCACGGCGTGGAGCGAGGCCTTCTCCAAGCGAGCCCCGCTGAAGTCGGCGCGATCGAGCAGCGCGTGCGCCAGATCGGCGTACTGCAGGTCGGCTCGGGCGAAGCTGGCGGAGATCGCTGTAACCCGCGCACACAAGGCTTCGCGCAGGTTGGCTTCGGCGAAGGTGGCGGAGCTCAGATCGGCCTCGGTGAAGGTGGCGTGGCGGAGCTTGGCCGCGCGAAAGTCAGCGCCGCTGCAGACCGCTTTGCCGAAACAAGCGGCCTTGGCTTGCACGCCGCGCAGGTTCGCTCGCGTCAGCACCGCGCCCAGCAGATTGGCTTGCGCGAGCGTGGCCTCGCGAAAGTTCGCCCCGCTCAAGTTGGCGCCGGAGAGGTTCGCTCCGGTCAGGTCGGCGCCGGAGAAGTCGAGGCCCTCGAGTGAGAGCCCGATGAAGCCACAACGAACGCGGTGCGCGTTGCGGTGGTCGAACAAGAGCGCGGTGGTTTGATCGAACATGACCTCCTCGAAGCCGAGGCCGCTCAGGTCGGCGTCGACGAAGCTCGCGCGCTCGATCCCGACCTTGCGAAGCAGCGCGCCGCGCAGGTTGGCGCCATCCAGCGTGGCGCCGCTCAAGCTCGAGAGCATCAAGGTGCAACCTTCGAGCCGCGCGCCGGTCAGGTCGGCGTCCTCGAGCAGCAAGAGCTGCAGCGTGCGGCCGGCGAAGTCCACGCCACGCAGCTTGGCGCCCAAGAAGCAGACGCCGAACAGCTTGGTGTCACGGAAGGACGCGTGCGAGACGTTGGCGTCCTGAAATACGGCGCCTTCGAGATCACAGCCGTCGAAGTTGGCGCCCTCGAGCTGCGCCCCGCGAAAGGAAGCTCGCTTGAGATCGGCCCCGCGGAAGTCGAGCCCGTTCAGCTTCGCCCCGTCGAAGTCGGAGCCCTCGAGCCCGGTATGCGCCAGGCCGGCCTGAGCGAAGATCGCTTCATCGAGCAGGCATTGCACGATCTTCTTGGGGCCGGCGGCCCAGCGCAAATCCGCGGCGTGCAGCAGCGATTCCTCGATCTCGGCGTCGGTCAGATCGGCGCCCACGAGCTTGGCCTTGGGCCAGGCGACTTCCTTGAGGAGCGCCGCTCGAAAGGAAGCGCCTGAGAGATCGGCGCCGGGCATCTTCACCTTGTTCAGCCGCGCGTGGTCCCAGCGCGTGGCCGTCCACAAACATTGCAGAGCGATCACGTTCTCGAGCTGGGCATCGGAGAAGTCGATGGCGCGCAGATCACAAGCGAACAGCTCGACGTTCGTAAGCTTCGCGCCCGCGAGCGAGGCGCCGGAGAGGTTGACCGCCTGCAGCTTGCAACCGGATAGGTCCGCGCCGCTGAGGTCCGCGCCGCTCAGGTCGAGATGATGCAGTGCGAGCCCACGTAGGCTCTCTCCGCGTCGTACCCGTTGTTCCAACTCCGATCTCAAACTCCACCTCCGGTGAGGCGCTCGACATTGGCGCCGTCGAACCGTACTGATTCACCTTTCATGCCATGCACCGCGGCGCCGAAGAGGTTGGCGTGGATGAAGGCGGTGCCGTGCACCGAGCAGCGGCGAAGATCCGCCTCGAACAGGTTGGCGCGCTCGAAGCTGGCGCGATCCAAGCAAGCCCGTAAAAAGCGCGCCGCCCGCAAATCAGCGCCGAACAGCCGAGCTTGTTTGAGGTTGGCCCCGTCGAAGACCGCGCACGGCAATTCGGCGAAGGAGAAGTCGGTCTCGCTCAGCATCGCGCCGAGCCACACGCTGGCTTCTCCGTGCGCACCGACGAAGCTGGCTCCGCCGAGCTGGGCCTCGGAGAAGGCGGTCTTTTCGAGGCGGGCGTCCGAAAGGTTGGCGTGGCTGAGGCGGCTGCGAAAGAAGAAGCAACGCTCGAGATCGGCGCCGATCAGCGAGGCGCTGCTGAGGTCGGACTCTTGGAAGTCGACGGCTACGAAGCGGACCTTGGCCAGCGTGGCGCCTCGCAAAACCGCGCGGGTCAGCAGCGCTTGCTGGGCTTGCGCGCCGGTCAGATCGGCGAAGGAGAGGTTGGCCTCTTCCCAGGTCGAACGGTCGAAACGGATGCTCTTGAGCGAAGCGCTGACGAAGCTCGCGCCGGTTGCGTCCACCGTGGTGAGGGTCGCTCCGTCGAGGTTGGCCTCGGAGAAGTCGGCTAAACAGAGGCAGGCGCCGGTGAGATCGGCCCCAGCGAGGTTCGCGCCGATCAGCTTGGTCGCCTGCAGGTTGGCCTCGCGCAGGTTGACGCCGCGCAGATCGAACCCGGAGAGATTCCAGCCGGCCAGATCGCGGCCGCTCAGGTCGGCGAAGGGCACGAGTTCGGCCTTGTGTTCGTTGGCTTTGCCGATCAAGAGCTGCGCCTTGGCGAGCTCGCGCTTTGCGTTTTCGTCTTGGGTTTGACGTGCGGCTCGCTGGAAGGCCTGGGTGACCGGCAGCTTGGCGGCGGCGGGGATGGTGCCTGCCGGAGCTGCGCCTGCGGGCGACTGGTTCGACTTTTGTGCCTCGTTGATCAGCGCCCGCAAATCGACGCCTTGTTTGCCCCCAGCGAGTGCGCGGGCCAGCACATCGGCTACGGCGTCTCCGGCCTTACCACCGCCGAAGGTCTTGCTCAGATCGGCGGCCAGCGCTTCATCCTTCTTGCCGACCACTTCAGCGTCTTTTGCAACCTCGGCCAGCGCCTCGGCCAGTCCTGTCTCGAGTCCAACCGGATCGCGATCGAAGGCCTCGAGTTCGGCCAAGTGCGCGTTGCGATCCCCTGGCTCAGCGAGCGAAGCACCCACCACTAGCAGGCTGCTCACATCCGACAGATCCTCCTCGCCGACTTCGCAATGTCCGCGCCAGGTCAGCGTGACGCGGCGTTGGTCCGACTCGACGAACACCGTATCGAGCCGCAGCAATACCTCGCGCGCGCCGTGCTCGCGGCTCTTGACGTAGGCCCTCGGAAACAGGCCGGGCAGGCGCGTCGTGAGCGAGGCATGCAGCGGATCCAGGTTGATCAGCTTGAGTTCGGCGTCGACGGCGAGCGCATCGAGTTGTTGATCCTGCGGCGCGGCTTGGAAGGCTCGAAAATCGAAGTCTGCGGCGAAGAAGGGCGCGCGCGTCTTTTGGTAGTCCTCGCCCCAGGCCTTGCCCCAGTGCTGTTGGCGCGCGGGCCAGTCGGGGTGCACCGCGCCGAAGTTCGCCGCGAATTGCGGCTCGTCTTGGCGACGTCGCGGAAACTCCGGGTGCTCGACGTTCGGGATGTCGGCGCCGATCGGGTTGTGCTCGGTGCGCGAAGCACGCGACCAATCGAGCGCTTGTTCGCTGAAGGGCAGCGGCTCAGAGAGCGTTCGTGAATCGAGCCAACGTCGTGTACCCACCACCCGCAGCCGCTTGCGCAGTGGCCCCACCGAAAGCTCCACGCCGCACTCGCGCAGCGGCAAGCCGTGCGGGGTATGACAGCTGCCGCTCAAAAGCACGTCCACCTTCGGCTTGAACGGCGCGAAATCTCCCGGGTAGAGCAGGGCGTTTTCACGATCGTCGTCGACAAAGGACTCGGCTTTGAGCGGCCCTTGCGCAAGCAAATCCCCCACCAATTCACATTGGCCGTTGGGCACGAGCGTGAAGGTTCCGCGTACCACCACCACCATTTCGGGCGTGGGCGGACGACGTGAGGTGACGATGGCGGCGGTAACGAAGGGAGACGTATTTCGGATTCGCATGGGGATGAGAAAGGGATCAGCCGAGGAAGATGGCGAGGGCGTGTTCTTTGATGAAGGCAGCAAGCGTCGTGCCGCCGCCGGGTTTGAATTCAGTTGCGTCGCAGGCTGAAATTTCGACCTTTCGTGAGAGGTTGATCTCGGTGGAGGCGCCAACGAAGAGCTGCATCGACTTGCCGATGAAGGCCTCGAGCGCCATCGGCGCGACCGAGACCTCGGTGGTGAAGCCGGCGATGCGCAGGCTCTCCATCGACCCGACGAACAACTCGGCGAAGTTGCCGTACCAATGCTCGTCGGCGGTGCCGAACGACTCATTCTGGATTGCAGTATGCGTGCCCACCCGACCGAGGGTGTTCTTGATGGTGCTGGCGAGAATGCGCGTGTCCACCGTGTCGGCGTGGGTGATCTCGAGCTTGGTGCCTTCGCTCGCCGTCTGCTCTGGGCCGAAGTCGCCTTCGTCTGCTGCCATGGTACCGACGCGGACGTAGTTGGCCGAATTGCCGAGTACGCGTTGGTCGCTAGTTGAGGCAGCGGTAGTGGAGGTCGTGATGGTGGTCGCGTAGACGGTCTCGGAGATCGCCGGCTTGGTTTTGGCGGGTCGGGGCGCGGAGCCAGCCTCGAGCACGAGCTCGCCTTGGTCGGCCGAACCGACCACCTTGGTGATCTCCGGTCCGTAAAATTCTTCGCGCATGCGGCCGTGGTAGATGTTGGTGACGTGGCCTTTTTCGGCCTCTTCGAGCACGGCCCAGGTGCCACCGAGATCGGCATCTTGCACCCAGCGCACCGAAGAAATGGCTCCCGGCGCGATGTCGCCGCTCTGAATCAAACCGCCCGAAGCGTCGAAGAAGGCCGCTTGTTCCGGATCATCCTGGTGGCCGAGCACCAGCAGCTTGTAGTTACCGCGGATGACCTCGACTTTATCGCCGCGGGTGGTGCTGATGCGGTTGCCGTCGGAGTGATCGCGCCAGCCGCAATCGGAGACGATCTTGGAGCTCGTGGCTTGTCGCGTCGCGAGCGGGATTCCATCCGGTTCGCCGGTGCGCTGGCGGGTGTCGTTGATGAAGAGGGGTGTCGAGCCATCGGAGCTGCGAGCTTTCTCGAACAGGTCCGAGCCTTCCTCGACCGTTGGGTCGCTCGCTTGGGGGGTCGCGCCAAGGCGCAGGTAGGAGACGAGGCTCTCGCCCCCGTCGCGGTTCCCTTTGTAATCGGGAACCTTGAGCATCATGTACTTGTAGTCCGTGCCGACGTTTTCTTGCAGATACTCGATGTCTTCAGCCATGGGATCCTTGGTTGGGGTGGGTGGTCAGATCGGAAGGGTTTTGTCGCGGAACTGCATGACGATGCCGCTTGCGGTGACGACCTCACTGACGCGAGCGCGTGAGGCGTTGACCGGAGACGGATTCACCGCGTTCGGCACAGCGCCGAGGATCACCGGGCGATCCGGATCTCCGTCGAGGAAGGCGACGATCACCTCGACACCCGGTCGCAATGGAAAATGCGTGCCATAGCCTGCGCCGGCGTGAGCTTGCGCCATGCGGATCGGGCGCGACGGCTTCACACCGCTGTTGCTCGCGCCGTCGAAGTGAAAGCGCACCCAATAGCGGCCCTCCTCATCAATCTGCGCGGGCAAGAGCGGTGCTCCGGGGGCCGTGGGAACGGGCTCGACCTGGCCGGTGAGAAAGCCAAAAACCCGCGGTTTGGGCGTGATGCGCGCCGGTCGGAACACGACCGAGGCCAGTAGCGCGCGGAAGTCGTTGCGGTACGCACCCGGCTCGCTGCTGGAGAGCGCCGAAGGTCGCCGATAGTCGTGGTCCACCGAGAGCAGGCACAGATCGGTGGGAGCGCCACGCGAGAGCAACGGATGATCGGTCAGGGTGAACCGTGCGCCAGCGCTCAGCGTATGAACGGCGCTCTTGCCGTCGAACAGGCTGCGTTTGGCGAGCTTCTCTTCGGCGCGGAGCTTGGCGATTTGCGCTGCATGCTCCGGTGATTTGGCGTGGCTGCCGTAGTCGAGGGAGCCGCCGAAAAGGCCCTCTTCGATCTCGTGCACTGCGGCGATATCGGCGAGCGGGGTGCGGTAGTTGTAGTCGCGCACCGCGACCATGGTCGGCACAAGTTGCTGGCGACGCACGAAGGAGAAGACGGCGTCACTACCTTGCGGGTCGAAGCGCAACGGCGCGGCTTCTTGGAAGGCGCTGTTGGAGTCGCAAAAGACGATGGTGTCGGTTTGGCCGTGCTCGAAGAAGTAGGCGATGCCGGCGTCCTCGAGCAGCCGCTCGACGAAGGCGAGATCGGTCTCGCGGTATTGCACGACGAATTCGCGCTTTTCGTAGTCGCGGCTGAGGCGGAACTCGAAGTCGGTGGGCTCTTGCAGGCCGAACAGACCGAGCTTCTCTCGCACGATCTCCGGCACGCTCTTGCCGAGGTGGATCGTCTGCGTTTCGACCATCCGTAGCTTGGCCAACGTCGGCACGATGCGCAGCGAAAGCAGGCGCGGTTGGTCGCCGGCGAAGAGCTTGTTCTCGGTAGCCGCGGTGCCCACGCCGGGCTCGCCGTCGTCGATCAGCAGCCGCTCGCTCACAGCCTCGACGAAGCCGTGCACCACGCGGGTCTCCAGGCCGTTCTCGATGAAGCGTAGGGCAACCCGTGCGCCCTCCAGATCCTCGACCGTCGTTTCCATCGAAGGCGCGACCAGGTCTGCGACGAACAAGAAGGTGCGAGAGACCTCCTCGTGTCCGTGAACCCGGGTCACGACCGCTCCGTCGAGCTTTGCGTCGTCACAGGAGAGCTGAAGTTCGAGATTGGTTGCCGATGACATGCTTTGCGAATGACCTCCGTCCTCGCTCATTGCAGCCGGCGTGCCTCGCTCCGGGGCCCTCGCTTGCGGCCGCTTAGGGCCGCAGATCGAGGGTGCATCAGGGTGTATCAGGTGTATCGGCGGATACAGCTGATACACCCCAGCCTTCTGTTCTGCGCGGGCTCGGTCACGGGCTCGGTCACGGGCTCGGTCTCGAGGATGGGCGGTCGAAGTGGACGTTTTGTTGAGAACGACGCTCGATCGCCCTGGGATGGGCGGCCGAATTCAACAAAACGCCCAAATCGAAGGCCGATCCACCGAGGGGCCAGCGGTCTGTACGCAAGGAAAATCGGTCTGTACCCCCCCGGGAACCGTTCTGTACCCCCCCGGGAACCGTTCTGTACCCCGGGGGGAAGCCGTCTGTACCCCCGGGAACCCGTTCTGTACCCCCCTTTTTCGGCTCTGTACGGGGGGGTTCGCAGTCTGTACGCGTTCAGACAGGGGTGGGAGTGGGAGGAGGGGTGACCTTCTTGTTGCGTTGACGGCGGCGGCGGAGGTAGGCGCTGGAGAACTTGCTTTGGGTAGCGGCGTCGTCTTCGTAGGCGTAGCGGCCAGCGGCGCGCAGGTTGGCGAGGACGTCGTCGAGGTGGGAGTACGCGCGGTCGCGCAGGTCTTTGGCCGCCGCTTGATCGCTGGTGACGGTGGCGGCGCTCACGGCCAAGCGCAACTCGCTGGCGAGACTGCTCGCGGTGGCTCCGATCTATCCGGTTTCTGGTGGCACCGAAAATCGGATCAAGTCCACGGATGCAAGGCGGGACATGAAAGTGAAAGAGCAGATGCCATGAGCGCGCTGAGAATTACGATTGCGCTGAGCTTGCTCGCCAGCTGCTCCAACGTTGAGGTGGATTGCCGTAGCCTGTCGAAGGAGGGCTGCTGGGATCAGACCGAAGAGTGCCGACGGAGTGGGCCGGCGTGGGGCTGTCTTGAGCTTTGCTCAGGGCAATCCGATTGCGAAGAGGGCTTCGTGTGCACAAGCACTGGATACGCGACGGAGTTGGATGGGCCCGAAGAAGCCAACGCCTTTGCGGATCTATGCCGAGATGACGCGTGGGTGGAGGAGTCCTCCTCCCAGTAGCGACGGCGGTGATGAAGCGCAGCGGGCAGCAGTTCGCTGCGCGTTGTCGCGATCGGAACCCATCGACTGTTACTCGCTCGAAGGAAGTCCCATAACGCTAGGTCGTCGGGAACGACGAGCGGATATGGGACGCTTGGCCGCCGCGGGGGTGGCGAGTTCTGCACACGTACCGCGGATAAGGGCGTTGTTAGCGGGTTTTCGCGCTGTGTCGGCGGGCGCAGCGGGCGGAGACCGCAGTCCTTGTCCCATAACGCTCGGTCGTCGGGAACGACGAGGGGATATGGGACGCTTGGTCGCCGCGGGGTGCATCCGGCCGCGGGGATGGCACTTGGCTCGCGTGTGACGACTTCCGTTCTCGTCTTTCTCCCGCGTGAACGTGAACGTGCCCGATTCTCTGATTCCGCAGGGGTGGGAATCGGTGGAGAGAGGGAGAAGAAGAGCGGGCACGTTCACGGGCACGGTCACGGGCACGGAGAGAGCGAGAGGCAGAGCGGGTAGCGGCACCCCCTTCGGCCCCGCTCGCGTGTATCAGGTGTATCTCTGGGTACACCTGATACACCTGCTTGGAGACATGCTGGTCGCGGGTCGTTATCGGTTGGGGGTGCTACTGGGTCGGGGGCCTTTGGGCGAGGTCTTCGAGGCCGTCGATCAGCAGACCGGAGGGGCTGTGGCGGTGAAGCTGCTGGCGCCGGGCCACGGAGCTCGGCAGGTGAGTCGCTTCGTGCTGGAGGCGAGCACGCTGCAGGCGCTGCATTCGCCGCTGATTGTCGAGGTGCTCGATGTGGGGGAGGAGCAAGGCCGTCCGTTCGTGGTGATGGAGCGGCTGCGAGGGGAGGATCTGCGTTCACGCTCGGCGCGCGGTCCGCTGCCGCTGCAGCAGATCGTCGAGATTGGCTGCTTGGTGGCGGAGGGGCTCGAGGTCGCTCACGCGGCGGGGGTGGTGCACCGGGATATCAAGCCGGCCAACATCTTCTTGCTCGAGCCGGGGCTTTCGCCTGCGGTGAAGCTGCTCGACTTCGGCAGCGCCAAGGTGATCGCTGGCTCGCTCGGCGCGCGGCCCGGCGAGCCCACCAAGCCGGGGGATCTCGTGGGCTCACCGCGTTACATGTCGCCCGAGCAAGCGCGCGGAAAGCCCAATATCGACGGGCGCAGCGACATCTTCTCGCTAGGCATGGTGCTGTACGAGCTCTTGGCCGCGCGGCACCCGTACGCCGACGCTACAGGCCTCGCGGATCTGATCATGGCCATCTGCACCGAACCACCGCTGCCGCTCGCGCTGGCCGCTCCCAACGTGCCGGCGAGCTTGGCGAAGGCGATCGACCGGGCGGTGGCGCATGATCCTCGGGCTCGTTTCGGCTCGGCAGCCGAGCTGCGCGCAGCTCTGCTTGTGGGCCCGTGACGGGGCCGCTATCACGCTAACGATGGAGCCGCTGAGCCGTACCTTCGATAAGGACGCGGATGACGAGGCCGCGGGGCCTCGCACTGAGCTGCTGCCATTTTTGTTCGTCGCGCTCGAATGCAGTCGGCCGCTCGCCGGCGGGATGCGGGTCGCGCTGGCCGAGCTGGACGAGATCACGGTGGGTCGCGGCAGCACGCGCAGCTTCGTGCGCACGGGTCGCTCGGCGCATCTTTCGCTGCCGGACAAGCTCGTAAGTGGAAAGCACGCGCGCTTCGAACGCAAAGACGATCAGTGGTTCTTCGAGGACCTCGAGTCGCGCAACGGCTCGCGTTTGGACGGCGAGCTGCTCAGCCGGATCGAGCTGCCCGGGCGCGCGGTGCTCGAGCTCGGGGGGACCTTCCTGATCTTTCATGAGGCCCTTCCATGCCCTGTCGGCTGGCCCGGGGATCTCGAGCTCGGGTCACCGCGTGAGAGCGGGACCAGCACCTTGCTGCCGGCATACGAGAACTCGCTCAACAACCTCGAGCGCATCGCCGGCTCGACGTTGCCCATCCTGCTCTTGGGTGAGTCGGGGGCGGGCAAAGAGGTGCTGGCCAAAGCGGTGCACGCGGCCTCGGGGCGAACGGGCCAGCTTGTCGCGGTCAACTGTGGAGCGTTGCCGGCCTCGCTGGTCGAGGGTCAGCTCTTTGGCCACGCCAAAGGTGCTTTCTCCGGCGCACTGAAGGATGAGCCCGGGCTGATCCGCGCCTCGGATCGCGGCACGCTCTTCCTCGACGAGATCGGCGAATTGCCGCTGGCGGCGCAGGCCACGCTGCTACGGGTGTTGCAAGAGTGCGAGGTGCTCCCTGTCGGTGCGACCAAGCCTGTGCGCGTGGATCTGCGCGTGGTCGCGGCCACCCACAAGCGCATCGATCAGCTGCCCAACGTCTTTCGGCCCGACTTGTACGCGCGGCTCGCCGGCTTCTCGGTGCGGCTGTTACCGCTCCGTGCGCGTCGCGAGGATCTCGGCCTCTTGCTTTCGGCGCTGCTGCGCTCGCTCGCGCCAGACCGGGCTGCGCGGCTCACGCTCTCTCCACCGCTCGGGCGTGCGCTGCTTGGTTATGTTTGGCCGCTCAACATCCGCGAGCTGGTGCAGGCGCTGAGCACCGCGCTGGTGCTGCTCCCCGAGCATGAGACGGTGCTCGACGTGATGCACGTCCCGCAGGCCTTGCGCCGCGTGGTACTACCCAACGACGCGCCGGAGAGCATCGCTGCGCTCACCGCGCCAGGTCCGCGCGCGCACCGCTCGGTGACCCCCGATACGCGCTCGACGCAGCCCGCGATCAGCTCGCCGGCGGAGGCTCGCCCAGGCTGGGGCAGCGCTACGCGGCGCGGCGAGAACAACGACGCCCTGCGTGAAGAGCTCTTGCGTCAGCTGCGCACGCAGCGCGGCAACATCAGCGAGGTCGCCCGTTTGATGGGCCGCACGCGCATGCAGATTCACCGCTGGATGAAGAAGTTCGGGATCGATCCGGAGACCTTCCGCGAGGGCTGAGCTCAGGCGAAGCCGCTGGGTTCCGACGAAACCGCGCTCGGATGTTAGCTGGCTTCGATCGGCAGTTCGAGCGTGCTCGCGTTCGCTCCGGTTGCGATGCCGAGGCGGGCGCCCGCGGGCGTGGTCTTCGCGAAGTGGTCGCTGTCGCCGAGCGTGATCACCAGGCGCAGGCGATGCCCAGCGGGAAGTCGGTGCGAGGTCGGGAGCAGGTTGAAACAAAGCTCGTGGGTCTCTCCGCGAACCAGCGGTCTGCCGTTGGCCCGCGCAAAATCACGCTCCACTCCAACGCCGGACACCTGCTGGATCGAGTCTCGGTGCAACGCGCGCAGATGACCCTCGGTGATGTAGTGACAAGCGCCGTCCGCAGCGATGTCGAGCAAGTAGGCGATCACCACCAGATCCGGCTGGTCGCTGCGCACCGAGAGCTTCACCACGGGGTGACCGGTGATGGTGGTTTCGGAGCGCAGCGGCTCGGTTTCGAAGTACGTACAGTTGGCGAAGCGAAGCGCGATGTCGGGGTAGTCGGCGGGGACGAAGGCGGCCAAAACGCCGCGCCAACGGCTGCGATCGCCGGTGCCGAAGTTTTCGTCGTGCACGACCTCGACGTAGCGCGCCGTTGCGCCGCTTTGCGAGGGCAGGGCGGGCTCGAGTTTGCGTTGCGAGGTGAGCGTGAAGGATTGCGCGCGCACGTTCTCCGGCGGCCAACTGCGCGCCGTGCGCCACTGGCCTGCGCCCATGGTGAAGAAGCGGACGTTGGGCTCGTCGTGGGCGGCGCTGCCGGGTTTTAAGTGGCTATCGAAGAAGCGCAGCATGAGCGCTTCATGCGGGAAGGCGGCGGGCGCACCGAGGCCGCGGCCGGGGTGGGCGATCACGCCGGCGTGGCCCCACGGACCGAGCAGCAGGTGCGAGCCGGGCAGCGAGCGATGGCGACGCGCAGCGGCCTGCGCGTAAGCGCCGTCGAAGAAGCCGCCGTAGCTGAAGACGGCCGTGCCCGAAGCGCGAATCGCCTCGAGGTGGCCGCGCGGGCTGACCAGATCGAAGGCGCGTTCGGGTTGGCCTTCGCGCGAGTCGTCGCGATAGTCGACGCCGCTCACGAGGTCGTGCACGTCGCCGTTGCCGGCGTGGGTCGCGAGCGCGAGCTTGCGCAAGACGCCTTGTGGGTCCTCATCGACGCGGCGCCCACCGAGGAAGACGGTGCCGAACGCCATGCCGATCAGCTTGTTGGTGCGCGCAGGTCCGAGCGTGTCGAGCAGGCGATGCAAGCCTTTGGCGGCGATCCCGGGGCCTGCAGCCTGGCCCTTGGCGACGATGCCGACGAGCCCGGCCATGGCGTCGTGGAAACGATGCGCGTCGAGCAAGGCGTTGAAGCGCGACCAGCCTTCGGTGAACCACGCGAGCTGGGCGCCCCCGGGGAAGGCGACGTCTTCGTAAGCGCAGAGCAGCGAAAAGCGGGGCACGATCGCGCGCACGGCCGGGTGCTGACGGCTGACCAACATCTCGGCGGTGGTGCCTTCGTAAGAGATGCCGGTGGAGCCGATCAGGCCGTTCGACCAAGGCTGTTTGACAATGAAATCGGCGATCTCGACGCCATCACCGACCTCGGCCGGCGACCACGGGAGCGGCCAGGTGCCGAACGAAACGCCGGAGCCGCGCACGTCCACGTCGACCCAGGCGTAGCCGGCGGCGAGGAAGCGTTCGCGCGTCGGGGCGGAGATGTCGAAGGCGTCGCGCGCGGCCGCGAAGTCGAGCGAGCGCGGCAGTTCGACGCTGCGGAAGTAGCGGGTTTGCCGCAGGATCGTCGGAAGTTTCTGGCCTGCGCGGTAGGTCGAAGGCAGCGTCAGATCGACGGCGAGCTTGGTGCCGTCACGCATCGTGAGGTAGCGCGAGCGGCGCAGTCCTGCGTCACGCGGCAGCGGTCGAGAGAGCAGCGGATCCCAAGGCGCATCGAGTGGTGATTGCTTCACAACGGTCTGTTCCTTACAGGGCCTGCTGCTCGGCGTCGCCCACTGAGCCGTCCTGCGTTGGCTGAGCGTCAAGACAACTTCCCGACGCGAGCCTCTAGCGGAGTGTTGACTTCTTGCGGGTTTCGCCTAGGGTCCGCCACCCGAAAACGCCTGTCGACCTTCTGAGCGGGGGATTTTGCGTCAGGTATCAAGGAGACACGATGCGCATCTCGATGACTTTGTCGCTATTCATTGCTTCCGGCCTCGCACTTGCGGCGGCCTGCAGCAGCCCCTCGACCCAGGTCAACGAGCCTGTGGCCACGGCTTCCGCCTCTGCGGACATGGCCGAGCCCGAGGCGACGGCCGTTCCCACGGCAGCAGAAACGGCTGTTCCCACGGCTACGGCCGCAACCATCCCCACCGCAGTTCCCACGGCCACGGCCTCTGCTACGCCGCCGCCGAAGAAGAAGACCTGGGCTGACTTCAATCACGACGAGAAGCTCGCGTTCATGAAGTCCGAGGTCACGCCCAAGATGGCGAAGACCTGGGGAGACTTCGACAAGAAGTACGCCAAGCTGGATTGCGCGACCTGCCACGGCAGCGCTGCCAAGAAGGGCAACTTCAAGATGCCGAATGCTGAGCTGCCTAAGCTCGATCACAAAGACGGCTTCAAGGCTCACAAGGGCAAGCAGAAGGTCCTCGATTTCATGTTCAAGATGACCCCGGAGCTCGCCGGCATCCTGCAACTGCCCCCGTTTGATCCGGCCACCGGCCAGGGCTTCGGTTGCGGCGGCTGCCACGTCATGAAGTGATGATCGGTTGATTCGCCTTCCTTTCGTGGGAGGGCGAGCTGTTCAAGAAGGCGAGGTTTCCTCGCCTTTTTGGCTTTTGTTGTCCGTTTAGGAGGGCGCGTGCGATGGACCCGCCATGGCCCCAGGCCACCGCTCCCGTCTTCCTTTGGCGATCTGGTTCGCCCTGCTGTTCGCTTGGCTCTTGCCGCGTGAGGCGTTGGCGTGGGTGGATTTGACCGTTGCTCGCGATGATCTGCGGGTCACCGTTCACACCACTGGCCAAGCCACGGTGGAGCACTCGGTGTTGCTCTTGGTCGCTGGCGGCCCGCTTACCGAGCTGACCATCAGCGGCGTCGACGCCGACGCCGAGGTGCTCGAGGGCGCGCATCTGCTGAAGGAGAACGCGCAGGCAGGCGAAGAGCCGCTGCCAGTGACCGCGCGTCGCGTGGAGACGAAGGACGGCCTGAGCCAGCTGCAGCTCAGCCTCGACGGTGGACGCGGGGTGCGTCGCGGTCGGTATTGGGTCCACGTCCGCTACAACACCGACTTGCGTAAGAGCGGCGCGCTTCGAATGGCAAAGCCGCACGCGATCCTCGAGTGGCAAGGCCCTGTTTGGGACTACGGGCTGGAGACCACCAAGGCGAGCTTCGTGCTCCCGATCTCGCGCAACCAACCGACGATCTGGGAAGGCGCTGGTGAAGACGCCGCGGGCACCTTCATTCCGTCGCTCACGACGCAGAACCAGACCTTCGAATTGACGCTGACGCGGCCGTACGCTGCGCGCGGTGAGCGGGTGACCTGGCCGGTCTCCTTCGACGCTCGCACGTTGGTCGGCGAGACCGCCGCCGATGAACCTGCAGCGCGGCCGGTCCAGGTGCAGGCGCCGCGCACGAAGGGGCTTTCGAGCGAGGTGCGCCGCGGCATCGCCGTCGGTTGCGGTGTCGCCTTCATGTTGGTGTTCGCCTTGGTGTGGGCGCACGGGCGCGAGGCCGCTTGGCGCGCGAAAGAGCGCGACGAGAGCGCGCGTCCGCTGTTGCCGCTACCGACGCCGCTGCGAGCGTTCGTCGCCGGCGTTTTGTTCGCGGGCGGAGGCTGGCTGACCTTCGCCGAGGGCAGCGGGACCATCGGGGCTCTACTCATCGCCGCCACCAGCCTTTTCATCTTCCACCGCGCAGCGCGCTCGCAGCGCTCGTTACGCAAGCCTGGTGCGTGGCTGTTCGTCCGCAAAGAAGAGGCCTTCTTGCAGCCGAAAGACAAGCCCACCGAGTTCTTCGATTGGCGTCATCGCGCAGGCAAGTTGCTGTTCTTGGGACTCGTGTTGATGTTCGGCGCGGCGACCGCGTTGGCATCGCGCCTTTCGCTCGAGCTCTCGACCATGACCATGCTTTCGATCGGACCGCTGTTGCTCTTGTTCGGCACCGGAACGAGCGCTTCGCTGCGGCCGGATCTGGCCGTGGATCCCGTCGAGCTGCTCGCGAAGGTCGTAGGTATGGTCGAGTCGGCCAAGCAAGGCGTGCGCATCGCGCCGCGGGTGCGCATCCCGCAGGGCAGCGCTGACGCCGATGAGCTGCGTGTCACCTTCCTGCCCGAGACGCCGATGAAGGGGCTGCGCGGCGTCGAGATCGCGAGCGAGACGGCGATGGCGGGCTGGGGCTCGCTGCTGCTCCCGGTGGTGCTGGTTCGCTTCGAGCAAGGCTCTGCCTGCGAGAGCAGCGTGCTTCGCTTGGCGAAGGGCGCCCGGCCCACCGCAGGCCGCAAACCGACCGAGCGGGTGGTCGTGCTTTCGCCCAAACTCCCGACGGCGCGCGTTACCGCCGACCTGGTGTTGGCGCTGCTCGCGAGCCTCAGCGAGAAGGTCCGCCCGAGCGCACCGGCGGGCGAGCCGGAGGCGGCCGCGCCTAGCAAACGTCGGGCGCCGGTGCGCAGCGGCGCCAAGCCGAGCGCAGCCGCGAGCGGCGAAGCTCAGCCGGGGACGGCGCGTCGCGCCTGATCCCGCGGGCGCCAATCCGCGACTTCATCGCGCGGGGTGACCGGCCCGTCGAAGGTCAGCTTGAAGGCCGCGTCGAGATCGGTCGAGCCTTCGGTGCGGACGTAGATCACCTTGCGCGCCATCGGCGCGAAGAACATGCGGAAGGGGAAGAAGTTCTTCACCACCACGATGTCCGGCTTCCACACCGAGAGCCCGAGCTCGGTATAGAACGAGGGCTTCAGCGCGAGTGAATGGCCCTGCGTGATCACGACCTTCACGTGACCGAGATCGAGCACCAGCATGCGGCCGAGAGCCGGGTGCATGCGTTTGGCGATCACCTTGCCTTCACAGCTGAAGCTCGGCTCGCGTCGATCGATCTTGCCACCGAGCGTCACCGCCGCGAACTCACCCTCGGCGACCTTCCAGAGGGCCTCCGACACCGCGGCATCGCGGATCGGCACCAAGCTCACGAGGTCGCGTGCTTGTTCGTAAAGGGCGCGCAAAAGCCGCGTGTTTTCACCGGCTGCACCGGCCGAGACCACGTCGGAA
This sequence comes from Polyangiaceae bacterium, assembly GCA_044376115.1. Taxonomy (GTDB): domain Bacteria; phylum Myxococcota_A; class Polyangia; order Polyangiales; family Polyangiaceae; genus Xiheicaenibacterium. Next base: position 87,422 of record JBILLK010000035.1, read on the forward strand.
GCATCGGACAGCACCACCACTCCGAGCTTGCGTGCGAGCGTCGCAGCGCGCGCTTCTTCGATCGCTTGCTCTGGGCTGCTGAAGGTCGGCGGCATCTCTTTGCGCACCGACCACAACAGCTCGGCTAGCTCATCGGCCCAGCTCTCCGCCTGCGCGCGGTCTCCGCGTGTGCTCACCAGCGAGCTGAAGCCGAGGCGAGGTTCGTCGTTCCAAGGGTGGCACATCATGATCGAGGCGGTCATCGTCCGTGGGTCGCGCACGATGCTCTCGAGCCGGCGGAAGATGCTGCGCATCGGCTGGAGGAAGTCCACGGTGTTGCCACCGCCGAGGATCATCGGTAGCGAGCGCCAGGCGGTCTCCGGACGAGCGCCTTCACGCAGGATGGCCAGCAGCCCTCGGGCTGCTTCGCGGCCGCTGCGGCGGTGATCGCGATGGGGGTTGGTGCGATAACCCACCAGCAGATCCGCCGTGCGCACGCGCTCTTCGGTCAAGGCGGCGTGCAGATCATGGGTCACCGTGACCGGCGCTTGCGCCGCGGCTTTGACGGCGCGCAGCACCGCGGTATCGGCGTCGGCTAGCGATTGCACGCCCATCGCTCCGTGCAGCGAGAGCACCACGCCGTCCACCTTGCCGGCGCGCGCGAGATCCTCGGTCAGCCGGCCGAGCAGGGTATCGAAACAATCGCGCGTGAGCGGCCCGGCCGGGATCGTCCAGGCCGAGAGCAGCGGGACGATCTCGACGTTGCCATCGGCGCGCAGCGCATCCACCGCGCCGGTGAGCTCGCCGTTGCGCAGGTAGCCTGGGAGCTCGTTGCCGAGCGGCCCGCACACGTCGAGCAGCGCCTGGCCCTCGAGGTAGTGCGTCGCGCGAAAGTCACTGATGGTGGTCGCTAGTTGCGAGAAGCAGTTCGACTCCTGCGCGATACGGCCGATCGCGATTCGAAGCCGAGAGGTGGAGCGCGCCATGCGCAAGGCCTACACGACAGCGCTCGGCCGCTCAAGCCGCAGCCTCATTGGGCTTACGCGCGGGCTTCTTTGGGTTCCGGTTCGCGGCGCCTGGGATTCGGGTATGTTGTGCACCGCCCAACAAGGAGCAGCACGTGTCCCTCTTCGTCAGCCGAGAAGTCGAGAACCGGATTGAAGCGCTCGAGATCCCCTGGGGTCCGTACGGCGTGGATCCGTACGGCGTGTCCAAGAAGTTCTTGGCGCAGGCCTTCGGCATGGCCGAGCCTATTTACCGGCACTACTTCAACGTGAAGGTGCATGGGCAGCACAACGTCCCGGCGCGCGGTCGGGGCATGTTGGTCGGTAACCACTCCGGCGGTATCGCCATCGACGGGATGATGGTGGTCGCCTCGATGTTCTTCGCCAAAGACCCGCCGCGCTTGGCGCAGGGCATGGTGGAGAAGTTCATGAACCGGCTTCCGTTCGCCTCGCTGCTCACCTCGCGTTGCGGTCAGTTCGTTGGTCTGCCCGAACATGCAGTGCGGCTGCTCGAGGATGATCGGCTGTTGATGGTGTTCCCCGAGGGCGCTCGCGGTACCGCCAAGTTGTACAAAGACCGCTACAGCCTCGTGCGCTTCGGCACCGGCTTCGTCCGATTGGCGATGCGCACGCGTACGCCGATCGTGCCGTTCGCCTTCCTCGGTGGCGGAGCGGCCATCCCCACCGTCTACAATGCGGTCGCGCTGGGCAAGCTGATGGGCGCGCCCTACGTTCCGGTCACCCCCTACGGTTTGCCGATCCCGCTGCCGGTGCGGCTCGAGGTGGAATACGGCGAGCCGCTGATGTTCCACGGGACCGGCGCTGAGTCCGACTCGATCGTCGAGGGCTACGTAGAAGAAGTGCGCACCAAGATCGGCGAGATGATCGAGAGCGGTCGTCGGCGCCGCGAGAACTTTGCCGAACAGACGCTGCGCCAACTTCGAACCGGGAGTTCATCGTGAAGATCTTGATCACTGGAATCTCTGGGGCCACCGGGCGTGTGGTCGCGCTGCGGCTGTTGGCGGACGGTCACGACGTGGTCGGTATCGATCGCCGCGGCTGGCCTGAAGCGCCCGAGTCGATCGAGATGCACCGCGTGGATATCCGCTCGCGGCCCGCCGAAGACGTGTTCCGCGTGACCCAGCCGGAGGTGGTGGTGCACATGGCGACGGTTACGCATTTGGTGGCCCGCAGTGAAGACCGTTACCGCATCAACCTCGGCGGTACGCGGGCCGTGTTCGAGCATTCGCACCGCTACGGGGTGAAGCACGTCGTGTTCGTCGGGCGTCACACCTATTACGGCGCAGGACCCGATTCGCCGCTCTATCACACAGAGGATGAGCCGCCGATGGCGATGGCCAGCTTCCCGGAGCTCGCCGATTTGGTCGCCGCTGATCTCTACGCCGGCTCGGCGCTGTGGCGTATGCCCGACATGACCACCACCGTGCTGCGTATGGTCTACACGCTCGGACCGACCGGGCACGGCACGCTCGCGAGCTTCTTGCGTGGCCCGCGTGTGCCGCGGGTGCTCGGGTTTGATCCGCTGTTTCAGTTCATGCACGAAGACGACGTCGCGGGGGCGATCTCGCTCGCGCTGAAGACGCGTCTGCGCGGCGTCTACAACGTCGCAGGTCCGCGACCGGTGCCGCTCTCGGCGTTGGTAACGGCCGCTGGGAGGACGGCGGTTCCGCTGCCGGAGCAGCTGTTCTCGATGATGATCGGCCGCTTCGGCCTGCCCAAGCTGCCGGCTGCGGCGCTCAATCACATCAAGTACCCGGTCGTGATCGACGACAAGCCCTTCCGCAACGCCTCCGGCTACGAGCCGACCGTCTCCGAGACCGAGGCGATTCGTCAGTATCGCTCGGCGTTTCCCGCGGCGAGTTAGCTCCGCATTTCCAGCGGCGGGCTAGCTTAGCGGTCACGCGGCGTGTTCGCGGGCCACGAGGGCGGGCTTCAGGATTCGTCTTCTTGGCGGGCAAAGCTGCGCAGCGCGGCCATGCCGACGGTGTGGGCGCACTCTTCGCACAGGCCCGGCTCTTCCCAACGTAGCTCACCGCCGTGCGACCAAAAGAACAGCCCCCGGCCGAACGCTTCGTCTTCCAAGTCTTGGCCACAAAGATCACAACGCTCGATCTCGGCGCGCGCCAAGCGAGTGGAGTTGTGCGGGCTGAAGGAGAGCTGCGCCACTTCATCGGCGATCATGGTGTGCACGAGCACGCCAGCTTGCGCTTCTTCAGAGTGGAGATGCTTTGGACCGAAGCCCTGCTTCATTGGGTCTTAAGCTCTAGCCCCAGCTTGGGCGGATGTCTTTCCAAATTCAACATTCGCTAAGGCACAGGTCGGTACGAGGGGGATTGGTGGGTGTTGAAGAACAGCTCTACGAGCGCGAGCAGGTTTTGCCCTTCGGCGCCGAGGCTGTCTGCGAGGTTCACCGCTTCTTCGGGATCCGCAGCAAGATCGTAGATCTCCTCGCGGCCTCGTGAGCTATCGACGATGACCTTGGTATCACCGAGCACGAGGGTGCGCGTGCCTTGACGTTCAGCGGCGATCGGACGGGTGAGCTTGGGGTTCTCCCCGCGTAGGAACGGCACCAAGCTTTGGCCCAAAAAGCGGCTCGGCGTGGGCACGCCGTACAGGTCGAGCAGCGTCGGTCCGAGGTCCACCAGGGTCGTCGGCGCGGTTACTCGACGCGGCTTGATGCCGGGGCCGGAGATGAAGAGCGGTACGCGGATCAGCTCCTCGTAGACGTTCATGGTGTGGTACTTCGTCCCGTGTTCGCCGAAGCCCTCGCCGTGGTCGGCCACGACGATCACCATCGTACGGTCGCGTAGGCCCTGCGCTTCGATGGCGTCGTCGAGCGCGCCGATCGCCGCGTCCACCTGGCTCATCTCCGCCATGAAGCGCTCCTTCACCCCACCGGTGGTCTTGACCGAGTCGTAGGGATAGTGCGCATCCATCAAGTGCGTCCACAACAGCAGGGGAACGTCTTCGTGCTTCGATAGACGCTCGATCAACATCGGCATCGCCTCGGTCGAAAGACCGAACTGCTGGCCGTCGCGCGGAGGCACCTTGGTTCCCTCGTTGAAGTCCTTCGCCAGGGCCTTCTTATCGAGCGCGCCATACGCTGTGAAGGTGGCCATGGTGACCCCAGCCTTGCCGAGCAACGCCGGAAACCGCAGCTGTTTGTCGGCCTTGATGCTGAGGTGGTTGCCGTCTCCACTCCACTGATGGCCTGAGTAATAGCGGCCGGTGAAGACGGCCGACCAGGTCGTGATGGTGCGCGCTCCGGGGCTGCGCGTCAGCGCGAAGTCGACGCTGCGTTCACGCAACGCGAACAGCCGCGGCATGTGCTTCTTGTTGGCCGGCTTGTCGAACAGGTCGGCGCGCATCGAGTCGACGCCGATCATGATCACGATCAGATCCTTGGCTGAGACGACCGGCGGTTTGCTCGGGGCGATCGGGTCGAGGTTGTCGCGGTTCTCGAACCAGGGTTGCAACTCGGGCGGGACGTTCGCCGTGCCGTGGGAGACACCCCAACCGAAGCGCGCGAGCGGTGGAACCAGCACGGCGCCCTCGACGCGTGAGAGCTGTTGGCGCACGAGGTTGCTTGGTTGGATGAAGACGGCGGGGGCGCTCGCGAGCAACACGAAGGCGGGCGCGAAGCGGGTGAATCGAGGCAGTCGGCCGAGCACGCTGGGCAGCTTCAGCTCGCTGAGTGCGGCGGCGATCAGGCTGGCCGCGTTGAGCGCTGCGAAGATGTGAATCCCGAGGTAATCGGCGGCGAGCAGGACGTTGTTCGCGAGCTGCAGAGCAAGCCCGAGCAGGAGCGGCAAGCAGCGCAGCCACCCGCGAGCGAGCTTGCGCGCGATGGTCCAGCTCAAGAGCGGCGTCGTCGCGACGAGACTTGCGACTGCATAGGAGGCGCCGCTCGCGACGTGTTCATTGCTGATTCGTTGCAACAAGAAGCCCGCAAAATCGCTGCGGACGAAGAGCACCGCCGGCACCAGACTTGCGGCCAGCGCGAGCAAGAGGGCGCTCACCTTCTGCCAGCGTTTTCCCGTGTCGAAGCGCTGCCAGATCAGCGTCGCGCAGCCGACCAGCGCGCCTACAAAGAGCAGCTGCCCGGCGTCGTACAGGTGATGCAACCCGCGGACGCCGAGCTTGGGATTGGTGACGGCAATGATGAAGTAGACGTTGCAGAGGGCCAGGCACGCCCAGGCCCACACCCACGAAGCTGCGCGTGACACCGCTATTCAGCCTTCGATTTTGCCGCTTTCTTGGCTGAAGGCTTGTCAGTGGAGCACGAGGCCAAGAGCAGCTCAGCGATGTCGAGCTGCTTGATCTCGTCCTCTTTGGACTCGGCCTTGAGGCCGTCGGTCAACATGGTCTGACAGAACGGGCAGCCGGTAGCGATCGTCTTCGCGCCGGTGTCGAGCAGCTGCAACGTCCGCTTCTGATTCACGCGGTCCTTGTTCTGCTCCTCCATCCACATTTGTGCGCCGCCAGCGCCGCAGCACAAACCCTTGTTGCGGTTCCAGCCCTCGGCCTCGACCAGGGCCAGACCAGGGATGGCGTTGAGCACGTCCCGCGGCTCCTCGTACACGTCGTTGTAACGGCCGAGGTAGCAGCTGTCGTGATAGACCACCTTGCCGAACTCACCGCCGCTCTGCGGCTTGAGCTTGCCGCTCTTCAGCAGCTCCGCGAGGTAGTCAGCGTGGTGAACGACGCGGAACTTCGCCCCGAAGTCGGGGTACTCGTTGGCGAGGCTGTTGAAGCAGTGGGGGCAGGTGGTGACGATGGTCTTGATTCCGCCCTGCTCCTTGTAGCCGTTGAGCGTGGCGACGTTCTGCTCGGCCAAGGTTAGGAACAGGAACTCGTTGCCGGCGCGGCGAGCGGGATCACCGGTGCAGGTCTCCTCTTGGCCGAGAATGGCGAAGTCCACCTTGGCCTGCTTGAGCAGCTGCGCCGTTGCCCGGGCGACCTTCTTGGCGCGGTCGTCGTAGCTGCCTGCGCAGCCAACCCAATAGAGCACCTGGGTATCGGGCTTGTCGCTCATCAGCGGGATGTCCAAGCCCTCGGCCCAGTTCGCTCGGTCGATGCGGGCGATGTTCCAAGGATTGCCGTTCACTTCGATGCCGGAGAACGGTGCGTTGAGTTGCGCCGGGAACTCACCCTTGATCAGCACGAGGTTGCGGCGCATATCGACGATCTTGTCGACGTAGCTGATCATCACCGGGCACTGCTCTTCACAGGCCCTACAGGTGGTGCAAGCCCACAGCACGTCCGGGTGAATCACGTCCCCAACCAGCTCCTTGGGCGGAGGAGCCTCTTGGCCCTCGGGCGGCGGCTCGGGCAGCTTGCCGGCCTTGAGATCCATCAGCTCGTCGGCGCGCTCGTAGACCTGGTCGCGCAGGTTGAGCGTTAGCATCTTCGGGCTCAGCAACTTGCCGGTCTTGTGGGCCGGGCAGTTGTCGCTGCAGCGACCGCACTCAGTGCAGGTGTAAAAGTCCAAGATCGCCTTCCACGTGAAGTCGGTCAGCTTGGCTTTGCCGATCGGTTCAGCGCCGGGAACGCCCTCGTAGGCTTTCTCCACCATCGTGCCGAGTACCTCGGCCGAGGGGGCGAGCAGCGGCAACCGACCGGGGGCGTCCAGGTTGCGGAAGAACACGTTCGGGATCGCCGTGATGATGTGGAAGTGCTTCGAGAACGGCAGGATGTTCAAGAAGATGAGCACCAACGAGGAGTGCGCCCAGAAGCCGAGGTGGGCCAGGAAGGTCAGCGTCTTCGGCGCGAGTCCGGCGAGCGCGAGGCCCGCCGTGCTGCCGGCCGGGCTGTGCCACAAGAAGCCGATCGACTTGCCGGCGTCATGCCCGAGCGGAGCCACGACGTCTTGTGCACGTTCGCAGAACACGGCCTCGGGGCGCGCGCCGAGCGCCGTGGTGGCAGGCATGTAGCAGAGCTCGGAGACCTTGCCCGAGAGCGCGTACATCGAGCCGTCGTAGAGGATGTCGGAGACCATCATCGTCACGATGATGCCGAGGATCAGCAGGCCCTCGCCGGAGAGCGTCATACGAGCCTGCTTCTTCACCGTGCGGAAGTAGATGAAGGTGGAGGCGCCGGTGATGACGAGCAAAGCGATGATGTCTTTGAGCAGGTCGTAGACCGCGCCCAAGGGCTGGCCGTGACCCAACACGAACAAGCCGAAATCCGGCACGAAGCCGCGCCCCCACAGGATCAGCGTGCGCAGCAGCAGCACGGCGAAGCCGGTGAAGATCAGCATGTGGGCGAGCCCAGCCGTCCGGTAGTAGTGCATCTTGCGCTGGGCGAGCGCGTACTCGACCACGCCGCGAAGGCGCTCCCCGATGCGGTCCCAGCGCACTTCGGGGCGACCGGTCGTCAAAAGCTCGAAGCGCTGCTTGGCTGTCAGGCCGAAAGCGGCGTTCAGAAACACGATGACGAACGCCATAGCGTACGGATTCAAGCGAGTCTCCTCTCAGTGGGCCGAAGCTCGGCCGGGAACGGGACGGAAGCGAACCGGAGGGTTTTAGGGTCACTGAACGCGGCGCGTCAACGTCGTGACGTACGTGGCGGGCCTGTTCGTGGGAAGCGAGGCGGACCCGTTGTCCTCAAAGAGGGATGTCGCCCTCGCGGTCAGCCGGCTTTCGCTCGAATGCCTTGTCCTCACGAATTTGCCGGCGACGGTTGACCTCGAGTGGAGGCATTGCACGTCCCGTAGCCAGTCATCGGTCGAACGTTCTGCGAACGCCGTGCAACGGAGGAAACGCGCTCGACTCGTGTTCGAGTCTGGTCCCGGTCATGCCACGCGCGCAGTGGGCGCGTTCGGGCTATACATCTGCTCCCAGCGCCTGTGCTAGCGCGCCAAAGCTCGATAAGGTTGGTCACGAACGAATGGTTGAGTTCGCCTCAAGGCATGCAAGGAAACTTAGATGCGGATTTGCGCTGGAACGAGCGCAGAACGAACGCAAAGCGTGGCCATGACGAGGCGAAAAATCTTCGTCATGGTGGGAACGCGTCCCGAGGCGGTGAAGATGGCGCCCGTTCAGCGTTTGCTTGCGCAGTCTCAGCGCTTCGAGCCGGTGCTCGTCTCAACCGGTCAGCACCGCGAGCTTCTCGAGGGCGTATTGTCGTCCTTGCAGCTCTCACCGGACCATCGGCTTGACGTGATGTCCAACCAGCAGACACTAAACGAGGTGTTGACCCGTGTAGTCGACCGGCTGAGCCCGCTGATTGCGGCACAAAAGCCTGCTGCTGTACTCGTGCAGGGAGACACCACCACAGTCCTCGCCTCGGCGCTGGCCGCCTACCACTTGCGTGTTCCGGTGGGCCATGTGGAGGCTGGGCTACGCACGTATGATCATGAGAACCCCTTTCCCGAAGAGGCCAACCGTCAGCTCGTCGACCGACTCAGCCGTTTTTGCTTCGCACCGACGGAGCTAGCCAGAACTCAGCTCTTGGCCGAGCGAATCGAACCGGCCAAGGTCTTCGTCACGGGAAACACCGTGATCGACTCGCTGGTTTGGGCAGCCGGTCGGAGCCAAATCTCGCTGCCGCCCAACACCTTGTTGGTCACGTTGCATCGGCGAGAATCGTTTGAGGGCGCGCTGACCGAGATTTTGAATGGCGTGCGAGACTTCCTGGCGCAAGCCCCTGACGCTCGCGTGTTCTGGCCGGTGCATCCGAATCCCAATGTCGTGCAGGCGGCTCAGCTCGTGTTCGCTAACGAGCCGCGCGTAACGCTGTCCGCCCCACTCGACTATGTATCGTTCGCTGGCGCACTTTCGACGGCCCGGTTGCTACTGACGGATTCGGGCGGGCTCCAGGAAGAAGGACCGTCCTTTGGTAAGATCGTCCTCGTAGCGCGCGATCGAACCGAGCGACCCGAGGCGATCGACGCTGGGCGCAACCGGCTGGTAGGCCGCACACGCGAGGGGATCCGTCAGCAGCTCGCGGCCGCCTGGTCGGAGCGGGCGTATGACGGTCCGCTACCAGCGCCGAGTCCGTTTGGTGATGGCCGCGCCGCCGATGCCATCGTTCGAATCCTGGACTCGGAACTCTGATCCGTGGCCGTTCTTCACTTGGCGCCGTTTGATGCTTCGCGGTACCCGCCGCTGATCAACACAATCCGCGTCTGCGCACAGGCCGGGCTCGCCAGCATTGTTCTGGCGGCGGCTCCCATTCCGAACCCGCAGGTATTCGGCGCGGTGAAATTGGTCGCGCCTCCGCAAAAGCTGAGTGGACGGGCACAGCAAATGTTCCTCGCGCAAGCACTCCTTACGCTCGACCGCTCGCAGATAGAGACGGTGATCGCGCACAACCTCCGCGGGCTGGCTGCGCTCGCGCTGTGGCCGCCTCTTGGCCGAGCGCGGCTGGTGTATCACTGCCACGACTTCGAGTTTGACCACCACGCGGGTTTACCGCTTGCCGCACGTGCGCTCTTGCTGATGGAGCGGGCGATGGCACGGCGGGTCGATCAGATCTGGGTGCCGGCGATCGAGCGCATACAGTTCGCGCGAGAACGGCACCTGCCACTCCCGCTCGTCGTGAAGAACTGCCCGACAGTGGTGCAAGATGTGGTGAGAAGTCCAAGGCTTCGTCAGTTCGTGGCAGCGAACTCGCAGGACGGCTCTCGTTCCGTTCGCGTAGTGGTTCGTCATGGGAACATAGGTCCACCGCACTGCATTCTAGAGACGGTCGAAGCGCTGGCGCTGTTGCCGGCCGACGTTGTGTTCGTCGTCGTCGGCGATGGCGAGCGAGCCTACATCGAGCGTTGTTTGGCGCGAGCCAAGGAGCTTGGCGTTGACTCCAGGCTCTTTTTCCACCCGTTCGTTCCGCACAATGAGCTGCTCTCACTGATTGCAGACGCTGACGTCGCGAGTGGCTTGTACGCCCCGCTCGAACTCAACGCGCAATGGCCGGCGCCCAACAAGGTTTTCGAGAGTATGGCCGTGGGGGTTCCGGTGCTCGTGGCTGCTGGAAATTCGGTCGCCGACGATGTAACGCGGGCAGCCGCAGGACTCGCCGTGAGGCTTGGGTCGACCGAGAGGATCGCTGAAGCGCTCGGAAGGCTATTGGCTGGAGACGCCTTCTCCCGCAGCTGCGCTGCCGCGGCACGGCGCGCCCATTTGAGCGAGCTCAACTACGAGACCCAGCTTTGGCAAACCCTGCTGGGTGGTCGTCTAGCTGCGCTATGAGTCTCCGACTCGCTATCCACGCGTCGGCCATCTCGCACGTGGTGACGATCGCGTCCGGGCTCCTGTCAGTCCCGCTCTTCTTGTCGGCGTTCGGTCTGCAGAACTTCGGCTTCTGGTCGGCGTTGCTCGGCTTGAGTTCGTATTTGTCCCTGCTCAACTTCGGGGTTGCCCAGGCCGTGTCGAGTGGAGCCTCCCGTGCTCCAAAAAACAGCCCGACGGCGGTCCCGCGACTCGTTCAACAGGGACTTCGTTTCTATGTTCGGGTCAGCGCCGTCGCGATTCCGGTGGCCGCGGTCGTTGGGCTATCGTGCCCTTGGTCTGCTTGGTTCGGAATGGGGGAAGCCAACGACCTGAGCAGCCGACTGGCTGCGGCGGCCGTCTTCACAACCTTCTTGCTCGAGCTTCCTTTCACAGTGTTTCGCGCTTCACTGTCCGGTGCTGGCTACGTCGCAACCGAACGGATGCTGGGGATTACGTTGTTGCTCGCGCGCTTGGCGATGAGCTTTGTGTTTTCGCGCATGCACCCACCACTGTGGCTCGCGGTGCTGGCGCTTTCCTCGTTGAACCTCGGTGCTAGTGCCATCACTTGTTTGGCTTTGCGTCGACACTTTCCGCTGCTGCTCTCTCCACTCCCGAGCCATGACAGTCCGACGTCGGAGGCGGGCGACGCGGAGCAGGGGAATGTTGACCGCTTTGGTTCCATGAGCCGTGATTTTTTCATCCTGCAGATCGCTGGCGCATTGGTGTGGTCGACGGATGCGTTGATCGCCGGAATTGCCCTGGACACCACTGCTGCGGCCCATGTCGCGACCGCGTGGCGAGTGATCAGTATCGTACTTTCTGTTGGCGCGATCGTGGCGCCTGCTGTTGCACCCACGCTCGCGCAACTTTGGAGTTCTGGGGAAAAAGAGCGGGCGCGCGCCTTGTCTATGGAGGCTGCACAGGTCGTGTTTGCGTTGATGATCGTGGGCACACTGGGCCTCTCGACCACGGGGGCATCGCTATTCACGCTCTGGCTTGGCGAAGGCAAGTTCGCCGGGCAAGGCCCCTGGCAAGTCTACTCGGCGATCATCGTGGTGCAGGCGTTGCTCGTCATCCCCGATGCCTTCGTAACGCAGTCGGCTTCCCATCGAGGGTACGCCCGATTCACCGTGGTCGAGGCCCTATTGAAGATCAGTTCAAGCCTCGTGCTCATGCACTTCTTCGGGTTGATCGGCCTTCCGCTGGGCACCATCCTCAGTCGCGCGGCGACCACCTTGTGGCTGCTCCCCACGGTTTTCGTGAAAGCAACTGAGCAGAGTTTGTCATCGTGGGCGCTCAACGTAATTCGCCCAGCCCTCCTGCCTTCATCTTCATTTCTCGCAATCTTCCTGATTGGGACAAGCGTGCTCGGCTTCTCGAGCGACCTTGCCACCGTGGTCACCGGAGTTGTTGCCGGCTTGGTTTTTCTCGTGGCGTTTGCGCTGTTTGGATTGCCGCCGCGGCTGCGAACTAGGCTCCTTCGTCGTTCCGAGGCTTCATGACCCGTACGCTCGAGTTACTTGATGCACGTATTCCAGCTTGGAATCTGGATGAGTTGTTGGTCCGCAGCTGTCCAATTTGCAGCGCAGCGGGGGAGGAGCGCTTTCGCCGTCCCGACCAATTGCTAGTCCGCGGCTGTAACGCCTGTGGGACCTGGTTCGTATCTCCGGCGCCTGACGAATCGGCGCTGGCTCGCTTCTACGCATCATATGCCTCTACGCACAAAGGCGCGCGACGTCAGACCGACGCAGAACTAGCCGCTGCCTTTCGCGCGCAAAGTCCGGAGAGTTCACTAGTGCTGACAGAGCTTGCCGCAACCATTCAACTGAGCGACGCCCGGCTCCTGGACGTCGGCTGCAGTCGAGGGGCGTTCCTTTGCTGCGCGCAGCGTTTGGGCGCCAGAGTCCAAGGCGTTGATCTCGACGAGGAGAGCGTACGGTTTGCTCGGGAGCAGCTTTCGCTCGAGGTCAGTGTCGGAACGATCTTCGATCTTCCGAGCGACCAGAGCTTCGATGCGATCACGATGCTCGACTTCGTGGAACACCCGCTCGACATTCGCGCGACGCTGAAGCGAGCGACGCAACTCCTGGCCCATCGAGGTGTGCTCGCGCTCTGGACGCCCAACGGGTCTGAGTTCGCGAACACGGAGGCCCCGCTCGCGCTCCGCGTCGACCTCGAGCACATGCAATATTTTTCTACCGCGAGTATCGCCTGGATTGCACGGGACCTCGAGCTCGTTACCGTCCATCTCGAGACGTGCGGCCAGCCGGACTTCAGCCTGGCCAAGCCAGCGTCCCCGGTGGCCCCCTTACACAAGCTGGGTCGTACAATCGTTCGAGACCTGGCGCGTCGAACCGGTCTCGCCGAGTTGCGCCGCCGGCTATTGAAGCATCAGCCCTTCGATGAACGACGCGGCAACTACGCGCTGTTGGCCCTGCTTCAAAAGCCGTAGCTTCCGACGACGATCCACCGAAGTTGGATGAAAAACAGTCCCCGGTGTCCCCGCTCGCAAGCTGCGAGATCGATGAACTCAGTGCGCTAGCGCAGCTTGCCCAGATTGGTGATTAGCATCAGCGCGCCGGCCAACCCCAGCATCGCGAAGACCCCTATTCGAAAGCGCACCGCCGAGACGCGGCGGAAGGCGACCTCGCCGGCGGCGAACCCAGCGAGCATGCTCAGTCCGAACAGTGCGCTCGTGAGGCCGCTGCTCGCGGTGAGCCGGCCTTTGACGACGAAGCTGACGAGCAAGATCGAGTTGAGCACGAGCCAGAGGACCGACAGAGTTGCGCGAAACCGCGCTTTGTCCTGGCCAAGGGTGCGCCCCAAAACAAACACCACCATCGGGCCGCCGGTGGCAAAAGCTCCGTGCACTACGCCCGCCACCGTGAGCAGCGCGCGATCCAAGAAGGCCGCGGGCCTGGCAACGTTCACGCTCGAGGCGGCCTTGGAGCGACGCAGCTCGAGCGCCGCCAGGGTGAGCACGAACACGCCAAAGATCGACTTGAGGATCGCTTCGCTGACGTGGCTCGCCGCGTAGATCCCCAGCGGCAAACCCAAGAGCACCCACGGCAGGATCTTGAGGCCAAGCAAGCGCAACTCGGCGTGCACGTGGGTACGCGCAACCAGCACCACGCTGAGCAGCACATTGACCGGTACGAACGCGGCGAGCAGTACGTCGAGCGGCAGAAAGAAGGAGCCCAGCGCGACGGCGATGATGGTGGAGCCGAAGCCCAGCGCTGTCTCGGAGGTGAAGGCGAGCGTGACGATCAGCAGCACGGCGAGCTGCGAAAGAAGCGGCGTGTCGCTCACTCTTCGGCTCGAACTTTCGAGATCGCGCCGAGCTTCGCGCGCGTGACGTTGGCGTAGGCTTGGGGCGCGACCAACATTTGCAGCCCACGCATCCCCGCCGACACGCTGATGGTCTCGTGGCCGAGGGTCGATTCCTCCATCACCACCGGCAGCTCGCGTTTGGCGCCGAGCGCAGTAACGCCACCACGGATGTAGCCGGTCAGCGGCTCGACCTCCTTCAGCGGGACTGGGTCCACCGCTCGATCACCGACCACCTTCGCTAGCGCCTTCAGATCCAGATCGGCGCCGGCCGGCACCAACGCGAAGAAGGGCCCAACCTTCTTGCCGCGTACGAGCAGCGTTTTCACCACGCGCTCTGGCGGCAAGCCGATCTTCTTGGCCACAGTTTCCGCCGAGAGATCGGCCTCGTCCACCGCATACTCGACCAGCTCGCAAGCGACCCCTGCTCGCTCGAGGATGCGGACGGCGTTGGTCTTGCGCGAACTCACGATGGGCTCTCCGTGGGCCAGACTTCCTTTGGGAGGGAGTCGGTGTCATGCTGCGCCAGTCGCAGCTTCGGAAGCGCGCCGTATAGGACGAATGAAGTGACGAGTCGACGGTTCATCGAGCTCTTGTTGGTCGCAGGGTTGGCGGGCTGTTTGGAGGCCAAGGGCGCTGTGGATCCTGCGCTTGCGCCTCGGGATGTCGCCCTTCCCGACGGCATGGCGCTGCCGGAGACCTGTACGCCGAGCGGCGTGGAGCTGTGCTTCGACGCGACCGACAATAACTGCAACGGCCTCATCGATGAGGGCTGCGGTATCCACTCGGGGATCTTGCAGTTCGTGGCCAAGTGGGATGATCCGCAGGCCGACGTCGAGCTCGAGGTAACCGACGCGAACGGTGACATCGCGGAGGTGCACAGTGCGACGTCGGCGGGGTTGTACAAGGAGCGCAACTGTCCTGAAGATCCGTTGTGCCAATACGCCCCGCTGGAGAACGTTTACCTGGTCGGCGCCGAGCCCGAGCCTGGGCGCTATCGCGTGGCTGTGCGGCTCAATCGCTTGGGCGGCGCCATCCCGCCGCTGCGCGTGCACCTCGGTGTGCGCGTGGGCCAGCGCTCGTACAGCCTCGCCTTCGAGCTTTCGCCCGGGGCCAAGACCAGCGAACGCGCCTTCGAATTTACGCTTTAGAGCAAGCGCTAGTCAGCGCTTAGGCTCGAGATCGTTGCGGAAGAACAGGTCGAAGTCGCCGATCGTCGTCTCGTAGTCGTAGTTCGACTCGAGCAGATCCGCGAGGGCAGGGAACTTGTAGAGCGCCCTCGCGGAGTCGTCGTTGTTGCCGGTGACTTGCGCAAAGACGTCGCGATGCTCGACCACGATCACGAGCGGCGGCTTCACCGCGAGCTCCTTCATCAATGCGGCCTGCATCGGCTCATGCGACCACTCTGCGCGCTGCGGTACGTTGTAGATATAGCGGCTCGAGAGCGGCCTCTCCGCGAGGTCGTAGATGATGCATTCGAAGCCCCAAACGAAGATGGGCTCGGCCTCACGCCCCGCGGTGCGCTGCTTGATGTATTCGGCGACCGCCCGGTTCTCCCCGGCGTTGACGTCGGCCACGCTGGCCAGCTCGTCCCATTGCGCGGTCGTGCCGTTGCGCGTCGCGAGGTGGAGCCGCAGCTGCGAACGCTCGATGAAGGTGTCTCCGAAGCTGGGCACCGGATATCGAAGGATGAACGCGATCGCGAGCACTAGGGCCAGCGCCCCTCGACCGAAGAGGCCCCAATGTTTTAGCCCCTGCCACGCGCGCACAATCCCCAGGCCGGCGAGCATCGCCGTCAGCGGGAAGGTCGCTCCCCAGTGATAGGGAAAGAACTTCCCCTGCAGCACGATGCCCGAGACATGCACGAAGATGCAGCCGAGGAGCACCAACACGAACGGGACCTGCTTTCGTTCGGGGCGAGCTACGGCCAAGCAGATCATCCCGGCCAGCAAGATTCCGGAATAGCCGGTAAGCCACTCGGTTAGCCCGTAGTAGATCATCCCGGTCGTGCTCACGCCTACCCAGCTCAGCTTCGTATAGAAGGGCGTAAACACGAACAGCACCTCTCGCAGATCGGCCAGGGCGCCAGTGGCGCTAAACCATAATCCGGTAAGGACGATCGGCGTAGCTCCACCAACCGCTGTCAGCAGCAGTGGCTTGACGACGTCCAACCACGAGTCGGCTGAGCCAGCGCGTTTGGCCGACCACAGCGCGACTGCGCCCGCCAAGGCTGGAATCGCGCCGGCGCCAGCGAGCGGCGGCTTCATCAAGCCGGCCACGCCGAAGAAGATGCCGCAGGCGAGCCAGCGCACGAGCGGGCTGCGCCAGCGTGCTACCGCCGTATCCCGCTCGGCACCGAGCGGGGCCAAGAGCAGCCCCAACAAGGTGATCGTCGCACCGAAGCTCTCTGGTTGTGCGGTGTGCCAGAAGTCGAGTTGGGCGTGCACCTGGCTGGCCAGCGCAGCTGCGAGGTAGCCCGCGTTTGCGCCGCCAAAGTGCCGCTTGCTCAGCTTCACCATCGCCCACGCCGAGCCGATCATACTGGCCGCCTCGAGCAGCCGAATCCCCGTTTGATCCGCGCCGAACAGCGCCCGCGAAAAGGCGTACACCAAGAAGATGCCCGGCGGCTTGAAGTCGAAGGCGTCACGGTAGGGCATCCCGCCGTTCAGCATCTCCCGCGCGACCAGCGCATAAATCGACTGATCCCGCCCGTAGTCGAAGGAGCTCACGAGCAAGGCTGAAAGCAGCACGACCAAGCCTGCGCCGATCTGCAGCGGACGGTTGGTCGGCGCTTTCGAAGCGGAGGTCTCGCGATTGCCCGGGCTTGTCACCGGGCCTCCTTAGCACGATGGCGCGTGACCGGAAGCTGACACCCGCGCTCTCCAGGCTGCGCTAACGCTAAAAGAATGCGAGTCCTTGCTGTCGTCAATGAGAGGGCGCGTCGAGGTGGAGCCAATGTTGCCCGCGTGATTCGGTCCCTGTTACCGAACGCGCAGGTCGAGCTCACGCGCAGCCTCGAAGAGCTGACTTCGCTTGCGAAGAGCCTTGCAGGCGAGTCACCAAGTTTGATTCTGGTCGCGGGTGGGGACGGTTCGGCGGCGGCGCTGCTCAATGCGCTCAAGGCCACCCGCCGCGCCGAGGTCCCGCGTTCGCTCGGGCGGCTGGCCTTGCTCAAGCTGGGCACCGGTAACGGCTGGGCGAACTCGGTGGGGGCGCCGGCGTTCGAGTTCTCGCTCACGCGCTTGCGGCGGGCGATCGAGCGGGAGCAGAGCTTGCCGTTCCGACGCTTCGACCTGCTCGAGGTCGAGGGGCTGATTGCGCAGTTTGCCGGCACTGGTTGGGACGCCGAGCTGATCGACGATTTCCACGCACAGAAGACCGAGCCCAGCTTGTTGCCACGGCGAGTGCGGCAAGGGCTGTTTGGCTATCTCAACGGCCTGTTCACGCGCGCGGTTCCGCGCAGCCTTTCGCTGCCCCGCGTCGAGGTGGAGGTGGAGAACCTCGGCGGGCCAGCGATGGCGGTGAACTCAGCGGGCGCCGCTTATGAGCTCGCTGAGACGCAAGCCGGTGGTTCGCGCGCGCAGGTCTATTCGGGCCCGGTCAGCGTGTGCTCGGTCGGGACGAGTCAAGAGTGGGGCTTTCGCTTTCGCGCCTTTCCCTTCGCCGAGACGGTGCCGGGGACCTTCAACCTGCGCATGTACGTAGGCGGTCCGATCGGTGCCTTGGCCCGAGTTCCAGCCATTTGGAGCGGTCATCACCCGGTCTCCAACATGCACAATTTTTTGCTGCAACGCTGTGAGGTGCGCTTCTCTCGCGCCGTGCCGCTGCAGGCCGGCGGCGATCTGATCGGCCACCGCGACAAGGTGCAGTACAGCGTCGCCCGCGAGACGGTCGAGGTGCTCGATTGGTCGCGGCTGATCGTTCCCGAGCTCGCAGGTACACCGTGGTCCACGGTCGCGCCCACCGCGCTCGCCAGCCTGTCCAAATTGGTGCCCCCAACGCTAGGACGATTCGTGTCCTAGCCCGCGCAATTGATCCTTCGGAAAGGCTGAGAACGCCACTAGTCTCCTTTCGTGGCTCTCCCTCGTTCGTTCAAATTGCTAGCTGCTGAACTCGAGCGTTCTTCACGCGCCGTGGTGCCCATCTTGGGCTCTGGCTTCGTCACCCAGGCTGCGTTTTCGGGCGCGGCCTTGTTTCCTCCTGCGCGTGGAGAAAAGTCGCCCGCGCCGGTCGATTGGATCTCGTTGCTCAAGGGCGTCGCTTCGGAGTTCGAGTGCGGCGCGGCGACGGGCCACATTCACGCTGACGTCCCCGGCCAAACCACGCTGCTTTGGGACGCGATGGTCGCTGAGTTGGCCGGCCGGCCCACGGCGGACGTGAGCGCTCGCGGTGCTCGCAAAGCGGCGCACGTCTGGGAGTCGAAGATGCGGCGCAGTGTCGCTCGGCGCCTGCGTGAGGACGTCGCCACGGTCGAGCGCTCGCGGCCCTTCGTGGAGTCCTTCTTGCGGCTCGGCTGGGATGACGTGCTCTCCTTCAATTTCGACAGCGTGCTGCTCCCGCCCAAGGTGCGTCCGGTGCATCTCGAGCTGGGGGCGGCCAAGCGCGCTTCGCTTGTCGCTTCGGTGGGTAAGACGCGGGTTTGGTATCCCCACGGCCACCTTTCGGAGCCGGACAGCATCGTGCTCGGTGCTCACGCTTACGGCGTTCGGATCGCGGCGATGCAAGCGGCCTTTGAGAAGCATGCGCGGCTGGCCGCGCCGCGCCCCACGCAAGACTTTTCGAGTTGGGTGGCGCTGCTGCTCGAGCGGCCGCTTTTGTTCGTTGGGCTCTCGCTCACGCGCGAAGAGTGGACTCTGTGGTGGCTCTTGTCGCAGCGCGCGCGCTTCCTTGCGCGGCGTCCAGCGCGCGTGGAGGGAGCGCTGGTTCGCAACGCGCGGCCGGGCGCCTATGTGTTTGCGCGTCGCCCTGCTTCGTCGGACCGGCTGGAGGCGCACGCAGCGTTTCAGACTTTGTCGCGCGCTTGCGATTTGCTGGGGCTGACGTTGCTTAGCTTTGACGACTTTGCCTCGGGGTGGAAGTTGTTGCGCGCGGCGCTTGGTTGGCCGGAGTAGAGGCGAGAGGCGAGAGGCGAGAGGCGAGAGGCGAGAGGCGAGAGGCGAGAGGCGAGAGGCGAGAGGCGAGAGGCGAGAGGCGAGAGGCGAGAGGCGAGAGGCGAGAG
>JBILLK010000036.1:0-106168 GCA_044376115.1 Polyangiaceae bacterium
AGTGAATGACTCGTGCCCTCTTCGGAAAAAAGGGCCGAAGGCCCCTTGGACCATCGACTTTGGCACGAGTCATTCCGCCGAAGGCGGTGCGGCAGGTACCATCCTGCGTCATGGCGAAACGTAGCCCGGCCAGTGAGGCCGTCCGAAGAGAATGGGAGCGTCGTGTCGTGGCTGAGTATCGCTCGGCTTCCATAACGCACCACTTGGTGCTGTGGCTGATTCAGATCGCCGCTTCGCCAGACCTGATCTTGGACGGCTTGCGCATCGTCAAAGACGAGCTCGCGCATGCGGAGCTGAGTCACAAGACGTTGCTCGCCGCGGGCGGTCAAATGCGCTCCGCCATCCCGCGTGAGACGCTGGGCCTCTCGCGTGATGAACGCGAACCGCTCGAACATTCGGCGGCGCGCGTGTGCGTAGAGACCTTCTGTTTGGGCGAGACGGTGGCGGTTCCGCTGTTCAAGGTGCTGCGAGAAGAATGCGATGTTCCGCCGGCGCGGCGTGCGCTCGATCGCATCCTGCGCGATGAGGTCCGCCATCGGGATTTTGGTTGGGCCCTGCTCTCGCACCTGCTCGAGTTGCCGGAGCCGCTGGGCATTCGGCGCTTGGTTGAGCGCGAGCTGCCGCGCATGTTCACCCGACTTCGCAACAGCTACAGCCCGGATACTCGCGTGAGTGAGAGCGTCCCGCAGGAAGATCGCCGCTGGGGCTTGATGCCTGGCTCGCGCTACAAGGACGTGCTCGAGCGAACCGTCACCCGCGACTATGCACCGCGCTTCAAAGCGCGCGGCTTCGATGCAGCGGCGGCTTGGCAAGCCGCTACGGGCGGATGAACCTCAGTCCGGCTGCCCGAGCATGAGGCGGACGAGCTCGCTGCGTGAGCCGACCCGAAGCTTGCGAAAGATGGCTTGGAACTGATTGGCGATGGTGCGCATGCGCGTGCCACGGGCAGCGGCGATCTCGGCGTTCACGAGGCCCCTCGCCGCGAGCTGAACCACCTCGATCTCAGCGCGCGTGAGCGTTGCGCTTGGTACGACCGGCGCAGGCTCTGGCAGCACGAGCACGACCGACGGGTTAGCGCTGGACAGCGCCAGGTGCTGCCGCGGGCGCGCAGTCGGCGGCCGATTGAAGGCGCTGGCCGCCAGCTGAAGCTCGAAGCGACTACGCAGTCCCAGCTTCCTGAGTCCCTCGCGGAAGTGCGATGACACCATGGTTTGACTGACCTCCAGCGCGATCGCCAGCTGCTTGAGAGGTGCACCTCCTTGGGCAAAGCTGAGCACCTCCCGCTCTCGTGCGGTCAGCACGCGATCGTTGGCTGTGGCTGGTCGCAGCAGCAGTTCATTCGATGAACGATCTTCGGCGAGCAACACCGGGACCCAGCGTCCCTGCCAAAGTTGGCGCCAGAGTTCGGCTTGCTGCATGCGGTCAGCGGGTGCAGCGCTCCACCGTGTTCGCGTGGCGGTTCGCGAGCTGGGCTCGCTGTAGCGATAGGGACGCGCAGCTCCGTGATCCACGGCCGCCCCGTCAGCAAAGGGCGTGCCGCTCAACGCCGCTTGGGTTTGCTCGCGATTGCGCTGTTCACTTCATCCGACCTCGGCAGAATGCGATCGCGTCCCTCGATTCGAATCAGAGCGCTGTCGGCTCCTGGCGTTTCGAGAATCCACGCGGACATGTCCCCGACATGTCCGCCGACGGACCCGGCGAGTCATTCTGTTGACTGTGTCCACCTTCGGTGGAAGTACTTGCCTCGTGTCGCTGCCGCCCGGAACCCTTGTTGCTGGTGACTTTCGCATTGTTTCGCCGATTGCTGAGGGCGGGATGGGGGAGGTCTACGTCGCTGAACAGATCTCCACCGGCAAGCGCCGTGCCTTGAAGTTGATGAAGCCCGAGCTGATGAGTGATGCGGCGCTGGTGGCGCGCTTCGAGCAGGAGGCGAAGATCAGCGCGCGCATCGCCAGCGATCATGTGGTGGAGATCGTGGGCGCAGGTGTGGACCAAGAGCTGGGGGCGCCGTGGCTAGCGATGGAGCTGCTGCAAGGGCAAAGCCTAGCCGCAGCGCTCAAACAGCGGGGTCAACTGCCGGCGTCGATGGCGCGCAGCTTGTTCGCACAGCTGGCTCACGGGCTCGGTGCGGCGCATCGCGCGGGCGTCGTTCATCGCGATCTCAAGCCGGAGAACATCTTCATCGCTGAGGTGCAACAGCTGGGAGTGGACTTCAAAGTGAAGGTCCTCGACTTCGGTATCGCGAAGTTATTCGAGGGAGCGAAGACCTCCAACACAGGCATGATGTCGCTCGGGACACCGCGCTACATGGCGCCCGAGCAAACAGGAGGTCAACCGATCACCCCTGCAACCGACGTGTGGGCGCTGGGCCTGATCGCCTTCCAAGTGCTCACCGGCCGTTACTACTGGCGTAACGGCTCGGGCGGTCCGAACGACTCGATGATGACGCTGATGCGCGAGGTCCTGTTCGAGCAGCTGGTGCCAGCCTCGCGGCGCGCGGCGGAGTTCAACGTTGCGCAGCTGCTGCCAGCTGGCTTCGATCAATGGTTCGCCCGCTGTGTAGCGCGCGAGCCGAATGAGCGTTTTCAGAACGCGGCCGATGCTCTTAACGCGCTCGATCCGATCTTGGCGGTAGCCGCTCCCAACCCGTCGCACGCGATGCAGTCGGCGGCCAGCCCGCCCCAGCGAACGCAGGTTGACTACCCCGCCGGCATGACCGCGCAAGGCTACGCACACAGCGCTGTTGCGGCGCATTCGGGGCAGCTCACCAAGCCCGTGCTGCCAGCTGCTCCGCAGCCCAAAGCCAGCGGCGGCTACGGCTTGGCGGTCGGCATCACCGCCGGCGCGTTGCTGCTCGCGGCCCTTGGCGTCGGCGGTTACGTAATGTGGAACAAGAGCGCCGACGAGAAGAAGGCCAAACGCGCGCAGCTCGACGACGACGAGCGGGAGACCAAGAAGCGCCGTAAGAAGGTTCAAACTGAGGATGATGAGACGGCGGATAGCGAGCCCTCCGCTAGCGCTATCAAACCCGTTCCAACGGCGCCGCCTGCGCCGATCAATCGGGCGGGCCGCTACAAGATTTCCCACGGCGTCGGAATCGACGGAGATACCTACACGGGCACGGTCACCATCACGCCCTTCGGTGGCGGCTATCGCGCGCTTTGGTCGACGGACTTTGTGGGCATCATGCTCGAGTCAGACGGCCTGGTCGCTGGAACCTGGGGACCCGACCCGCACGTAGCAGCCATCTACCAAGTGGACGGTGGAACGCTCAGCGGCAAGACGATGGACGGCGCCACCGGCAGGCTAGGCAGCCACACGATCGAAGGGCCGCCAGGGCTGAACGGCAGCTACAGCATCACCGCCTCGAGCGCAGGCGATCATGGGACGGTGACCATCCGACCCAACGGGAAGACCTACAGTTTGGTCGCAACGATGGGCAGTCAGTCGATGAAAGGCGCGGGACTTTTGGACGGCAATCAACTTGCCGTTGGCTGGACTCCCAGCAGCAGTCGCAGCGGCGGAGTGGTCGCCTTCCGTGCCAACGGCAGCGCACTCAGCGGCCCGTGGACCTTCCACGGAGAAGGCCGCACCGGCACGGAGAACCTCGAGTTGATGGGGCCGTGAGCCGTTCGCACGCCAGGTCCGTTCACTCTTGCGCCTTACTTCGGCAGCGGCATCTTGTGGAGACCGCACTTCTCGAGTGCGTCTTGCTTAGCGTTCATGTCACCAGCGACCTGAGCGCGCCGTTGCTCGAGCAAGCGAGGCAACTCGCGCAGCCAACCTGCACAAGCTACTTCGGCCAACTCAGGTGTTTGGTGCAGGACGATGTTGCGCGCCATCAGCTCTCCGTGATCACAGAAGGGCTTGGTTGCCGGATCGCCAAGGATGGCGGCTGTGCATGAAGCGGCCTTCATCTGGCTGCACGACGCAACCTTCTCAACGCCCACGATGCCCGAGCGAGAGGGCGCATCCCGCTCGCTGGCGGCGCGCAGGAATTCAGCACATTGGGCGGCGGCATTGGCTCGACGAGCCAGAACTCCATCGCGAGGTAGGCACGACCATCCGGCAACTGGCCGGAGCTATGAACGCGCACCACCGCCGGATATCGATGCGCGCGAGCCGTGCAGCCTCAGCCTCGAAGGAGCTGCCAGTCGCCGCCTCGACCTTGAGTGCGAACGTATCCTCGGATTCGTCCTTGCGCCGGGCCTCGTACACCACGCCGCTGCCGTCGCAACCGAGTTCACGGAAGGCGATGAAGGGGCCGAGCTCGAGCGGCGAAATCGAAAGCACGTTACTCGGCTCGCGTGCACATAGGTAGACTACGCGCGCGATGATCAGCCGCACGACCACCCGCATCAGCAAGTCGCCCCCGCCGAAGGAGTCGCGTTTGGTGGTGCTGTTTGGTCCAGACCGCGGTCTCGAGCTGACCTTGCCGGCGGTGGGCGCGGTGGTGGGAGCGAGTGAAGCCGCTGACGTGGTGCTGCGGGACCCGGCCGTCTCATCGCGGCACTGTTCGATTCGGAGGGCGCAAAGCGGCTTCGAAGTGAAGGACCTCGGGTCGAAGAACGGCACCTTCTATGACCGCGTCGCGATCGAAAAGGCCGTCGTTCCGGCGGGTGCCACCCTGCGCATCGGCAGCAGCCTGCTGCTGCTCGCGCCGGAGGAGGAGCATGTGGCGCTGGCGCCGAGCAAGGCCTCCCGCTTCGGCGAATTGGTGGGCGACAGCTTGCCGATGCGACGCGCCTACGCCGTCCTCGAACGGGTGAGCAACTCGAACGCGGCGGTGTTGGTGCTGGGCGAGAGCGGCACGGGCAAGGAGGTTTGTGCGCGGGCCATCCATGAGGCTTCGGCGCGCAAGGCCGGTCCCTTCGTCGTGTTCGACGCCAGCGCGGCCAGCGAAAACCTGCTCGAGAGCGAGCTCTTTGGTCACGCACGCGGGGCCTTCACCGGCGCCGATCGCGATCGCGTCGGGGCCTTTGCCTCGGCCCACGGCGGGACCTTGTTCATCGACGAAATCGGCGAATTGCCACTGCGTTTGCAGCCCAAATTGCTGCGCATGCTGGAGAGCGGCGAGATCAAGCCGGTCGGTGCGAGCAAGGCCCAACGCTTCGACGTACGCGTGGTCGCAGCCACCCATCGCGATCTCGCGGATGAAGTGGCGCGCGGGACCTTCCGTGGCGATGTGTACTTTCGTCTGGCCGTGGTCGAGGTGCATTTGCCGCCGCTGCGCGATCGGCCCGAAGACATCGCGGCGATCGCTCGCGTCTTCCTCGAGCGCGAGGGCGCGCCGGTGACCGAGCTCGCCGGGCCCAACCTCGAACGACTGCGCTGCTACGCCTGGCCCGGCAACGTGCGTGAGCTGCGCAACGTGCTCACTCGCGCTGTGGCCTTGTCAGCGCCGGGCACGCCTTTTCGTGAGCTGCCGATCATGCTCGGTGCCAGCGCGGCCTCGCCCCAAGCCCCAGCGGTCAACGCCGATCGGCCCTTCCTCGAGGCCAAGGCCGAGCTGGTCGAGGGCTTCGAGCGGGCCTACCTACGCGACCTACTGGCCCGCCACGGGGACAACCTCGCGCAAGCCGCACGCATCGCCGGGATCGAACGCAAACATCTGTACCGCCTGCTCGACAAGCACGAGCTACGCGGAGCCTCTGAGCCCGACGAAGGCTGAGTCTTCGAAGACACAATAGGCTTGCTGGAGCTGGGGCTGCGTAGACCCGAAGGCGCGACAGCGCACGGCGGCTAGGCCGCGATACGAGCGCTAAATAGCCTAGTTAAGCGTTTGTTTTGGCGCAGCCAACGCCGCTGGCACCCGCCTTGCGATGCGGCCGCCATCATGACCACCCCGCATCACGCCTCTACCCAACTTTGTTTCGCCTGCACCGACTGCGGCCGCCGGGCGCCTGCTGCGCTCGACTGCCCCTGTGGCGCAGGACCGCTCGTCGATCTGACGAAGCCCGAGTTTCGCGAGATGATCGTCGAGATCGAAGATCGCCGCGCCGAAGCTCGCGATCAAACCTTCACCTGGATTGGCGTCGCGACTGGGGTCATCGGCATCGTGCTGCTCCTTTCGCTGATGCCCAACGTGCTCCGTGCAATCCCGCTGCCCGTGCCGTTCTCCATGCCGATCAAGGTGCTGTTGATCGGGGTAGCGATCGCTTGGCTCACCACCAAAGGGCTGCTCAACGTGCTGCCTTCGACGCGTCGCTTCCCGGAGCTGGTCGCCAATCGCAAGGCGATCGCTTTGCCTTCGCGGCTGCTCGCACCGAAGCGCGCGACCTGGATCGCGCTCGGATTGTTCGTGGCCTCCGGTGTGGTGATCACGCTTGCGACGCCGGTGGTGAAGAGGTGGAGCGCCGAAGAAGAGCAGGAGCACAAGGCGGCCGTCTCGAGCCGCTACGGCGAGCTGCTCACCTGCGTCGAGAGCAAGGAGCCGGTGCAATGCAAGTCGCAGCTCGAGGCCTTGGCGGCCTCGCTCGACAGCCGGCGCGCCGATGCCGCCGTTCGCCTCGTGCTCGCCGAGCGGCTGCGCTGCGTCGAAGGAGCTTGCGACAGCAGCGAGCTCGACAAGCACTTCGACTCGATCAGCGAAGCGATGCAAAAGTCCGGTCAGTTCGTGCGCGGAAGGCGAAGCCGGACCGCGCTCACGTATGAGCCCTTCGGGGCCAAGCTGCGCTAGCGCGAACGAGCGGCGTCAAAAGCGCCGGCAGCGCGAGTAGCGTCAGATCGGCCGCTCGAAGTACTCGCCACCGCTCTCGACGCAGGCTCCACCAGCAAGACCGATCGACGAATACTCGTTCGGCGTTACGCAGTCGAAGATGCAGGCCGCCGACCAGTAGAAGTTGACGTCCTCTTGGCAGCTAGTCTCGCTGAAGGTGCCTCCCATTTCCGCGCAGCTCTCGGCGAAGGAGCCGTCATCAGGGCCTGCGAGTTCGTCGCAAAAGTAGCCTGTCGCATCGACACAGCGGATCGGGCTTGCGCAAACCTCGGGGCTTCCAGCGTTGCCTCCTTGACCGCCGTCACCACCACTACCGCCTTGCGCAGCGCCGCCCGACCCGCCTTGCGCAGCGCCGCCTTCGCCGCCGCCGCCGTTCGATCCGCTGCTGCCGGCCTCACCCTGTCCCCCTGCACCGCCGTCGGTTCCAGCACCGCTGCCGCTCGTCTCGCAAGCAGCCAATAGCAGCGTCATCAGGCCCAGCACCACACCGACTCTAAGCTCATTCATGTTTGAAGTCGTCATGCCGAGCAAGGTGCGTTTGCTCTGCGCTTTAGTCGACTTAAACCCCACTTAAAGTGAGGTGCTCGGCGCGCGAAATTGTTTCGCCGCGCGGTGCTAGCATCGGCGCATGGCGCGTACCGCTCCCGTTCCCAACCTCCCGCCGCTACCAGGCATGTGTCCTAGCATCGCCGTCCTCGCGGGCGGTGGCGATGGTGGCGGGAGTGGTGGCAACGGTGCCGGAAACGGTAACGGGGATGGGCCGGGCAACGGCGATGGCAACGGCGACGCCGCCAATGGGGACGGGACGAACAGCGGAACGTGTGGCAACGGCGCTAACGGCAGTTGCACCAACTGCTCCTCAGGAACTTCGGCAGGCGACCCAATCAACGTCGCAACGGGCGAGGTGTTCACCATCCCCAAGACCGACTTGTTCTTGCCTGGGTTCTTCAACGTTCAACTCGACCGCAGCTCAGCTCGAGCAACCGTAAGCACGACGTAGGGCTGGGCTGGGGTTGGACCCACACCTTCGCCTGGAACCTCTGGCGTAAACGCGACCGCATCGTGATTCGCTCGGGGCTCGGCCAAGTCGTGGAGCTACCGCTGATCGACAAACCTGGGGAGGAAACAGGGCATGAAGGCTGGGGCCTACTGCGAATTGCCGAGGGCTTCGTATTGCGCCCTGGCAATGAGTTTCACCACGTTTTCCTAGCCGACCCGAAGGATCCCGATCACTTCGTTTTGCGCTCGATCCGCTTTCGCAACCGCGGCGAACTTCGCTTCGAGTACGCGAATGGCTGCCTCGCGCGGATGACCGATACAGCTGGAAGATCGATCGTCTTCGGCCAAACTCCTCAAGGCCAGATCGCCTCGATCAGCGTTCCGGACCCGGCTGGCAATGCCATTGTATTCGCGCGCTACAGCTACGACGCCGGACTGCTCGTAGCAGCTGAAGACGCGGATGGTCACCGCTTCCGCTACAGCTACGACGATGCCCATCGCCTGATTCAGATGGAGCTACCCACTGGGCTCGTATTTCACTTTCACTACGACAAAGAAGGGCGCTGCGTGGAGACCTGGGGAAACCGCCCGGACGGCGGGGATCTCGGGCTCGAGAAGGGCTGCTCGCCACTCCTCGCGGACAACCTAACCAAGGCGCGCGGCATCTATCACGCGCGGGTGGAGTACGGGCAAGACGGCTATCGCGAGGTCATCGATTCGACGCGGGTGCAACGCTTCTTCGTAGAGGCCAACGGCGTCGTCACCAAGGGCATCAACGGTCGTGGTGGCGTCACGAGCCGCAAGCTCAGCGAGAATGGCAACATCGAGTCGCAGATCGACGCCAATGGAGGGGCTTGGCACTACAGCTATGACCATCTCGGGAACGTCACGCAGCGCATTGATCCGGAGGGCAACTCACTCAAGTTCCAACGTGACTTCGAGGGTCGCGAGCTAAAAGTGGAAGACGGCGCAGGGGGCGCTGCAACCTTCCAGCGCGATCGCTACGGGGACGTTGAGTACATGACGGATCCGCGCGGCGCGGTGACACGCTTCAAGCGCAATGATCGAGGGCTTGAGCTGGAGCGCGGGCTACCCGACGGAACGCGCTGGCAATTCGAATGGGACGCGTTTGGCAATCGCACGCTCGCGACGTCGCCACGCGGTGGAACCTCACGCTTCCAGTTCGACTACTGGGGCCGTCGGGTGCGCGAAGTGGAGGCAGATGGCCGCGTCTTCAGCAGCGCCTTCACGCTGAGCGGGCGTCTGCTCGCCGAGACTGATCCGCTCGGTAGGACCAAGTCCTATCAATACGACGGACTCGGCAATGTCACCTGCGAGACCTTGCCCGATGGTTCCTCCCATCACTATCGCTACGCGGGGCTTGGCTGGTTGGCCGAGGTTCAGCACCCCACCGGCGAGAGCGTAAAGGCGTTCTACAATCGTGAAGGCTGGCTCTTGCGGGTCGAGAATGAGCAAGGCGAGAGCTGCGTGTTTGAGCGCGATGCGCTGGGCACGATCAGCGAAAAGCGCATGTTCGACGGCAGTTGGGAGCGCCTGAAGCGCGACGCGCGTGGCTTCGTCAGCGAGGCGCAGACAGCCAACGGGCGAACCAAGCTCGAGTACAACAAGCTTGGACAGATCATCAAGCTCGAGGGGCCCAACGGCGAGGTGCAAGAGCGCGCCTATGATGCGCGTGGTGAACTCGTGCGCGCCATCTCAGGGGGCGTGACGCTCGAGCTTTTACGGGACCCGGTGGGAGACGTGATCGAGGAGCGGGTCTCCTTTGGCGGGACCTCGTACAAAGTGGCGCACCAGCGGGACCTGATGGGGCGGCGGCTCAGCGTCGTCACCAGCCACGGGCTTGCTCTCGACTACCAACGTGCTGCAGACAAGGTCACTGAGATCCGCGAGGCTGGGAGCAGCGTGCTGCGCATCGAGCGTGATGCGACGGGCTGGCCGCTGCGGCGCGACCTTCCCCAAGGGCGGCGCGATCGTCGATGAACTCGATGGTGCAGGCCGCGTGCGACGGCGCTTCGTCGATGACGTCGACGGGCGCGCTTCGAGCGCTGAGGTGCCGTGGGTCGGTGGTACGCGTCCCTCGGCGATCGATCGCACCTTCATGTACACGCCGGTCGGGGAGATCGCCTCCATCACGAGCGCAGCCGACGGCACCACCGAGTACCGCTACGACTTGCGTCGCCACACCCTCGAGGCGCGCACGCGGGCGCGCCTCGAGTCCTTCCGCTACGACGCGGCGGGCAAGCCGCTCGAAGCAGCCACCGCAGCCGGCGGGGTCGCGCGGCAATACGGCAGCGGCGGGCGCCTATCGACGCGAGGCAACGTCGATTACGAGTACGACGCGCTCGGTCGCATGGCGGCCAAGATCGTGCGCAAGGAGGATGGATCGAAGGAGCGCACCGCCTTTAGCTACGACGGCTGGGGTATGTTGCGCGCGGTCGAGTTGCCCACCGGCGGACGGCTCGAGTTTGCCTACGACGCCTTTGCTCGCCGCGTCGAGAAGCGTGAACTCGTGCGCAAAGCGGGGCGCTACGAGGCTGTAGCATCCACTCGTTATGTTTGGGATCTCGTTAGCGTTGTGCACGAGGTCGTTACGCGGCGCGGACAAAGCCCGGTCGTGAAGTCGTTCGTGTACGAAGACGAGGGAGACACGCTGCCGGTTGCGCAGCGCGCCGACGCCGATTGGGAATACGTCGTAGGGGATCTCAACGGCGTGGCCGACGAAATCGTCGATGGTCGTGGCAAGCTGCTCGCCCGGGCGAGAAGGGATCTATACGGCCACACTGAATGGACCGGCCCGCGGCCCGAAGCCGGGACGAGCTTCCGCTTTGCCGGACAAATTTCTGATCCGGAGACGGGCCTGCATTACAACCGCTACCGCTACTTCGATCCGGAGACGGGCCGCTATCTGACGCCCGATCCAATCGGGTTGGCGGGCGGATTCGACCTGTACGAGTACGGGCCGAACCCTGTCCGCTGGATGGACCCGATGGGGTGGGAGCACGGTGTCGACTTCACGCTCACAGGCGGCGGAGGTCCACGGCTGACGGGTGGACAAGACAGTGGTTATAACGCGCCTGGGGCAATCTCCGGGGCGGGATGCCCAACGGCGCTTCAGAGTCGACCACGAGCACACTCAGAGCGACGACTACTACACGAACTTGAGAACGACCCAGACACTCGAGCAAGGCTTGACGGCGCTCGACTGAACATGAAGGGAACGCTACCGCCGTGCCCTCAATGTCACCGCGCTATGCATGACTTTGCCCAGCGACACGGGACAACTGTCACATACCGGTATGGCAACGGACAATCGGTAACCTACGCTCCAGGTAGCCAACCCAACGCAACCGGGACCCACGCCCGAAGATTGGTCCATGGCGACGGCAATCCCAACACGCCGCACTACGGAGACCTCCACGGTCCACTTCGAGGTCAGCCAGGTGCGCCCACCGGAACCCATGGCCCAACCTCGGGCACCGCCGGCGCGGGCACCCGCTATGGCTGGGGTGGACACGGGTCAAACGCTGCCTATACCGCTGAAGCCGACCGTATCGATCCGACTCGTCCCGGCGCCGAGGATCGTCGCACCGGCGATGATGATGACTGAGGAGCACAATGGCCAACGTTGATTGGAACAATCTGAAGCACGCCCAGGGCTCCGCCACGCAGGTTCCTCAGTTGATCCTAGACCTCGCGCGGCCGGGCCATCCCGCCGACGCGGCCTCATTTCACCTGACCGAGGCGCTGGTGCTCGGTGGGACGTGGTTACCAACCAGCGTACCGGCAGCCGAGCTGTTGCTGGATTTGCTAACACGGGCGGACTCGGAGCCAGTTCCTCGCGCTTTGCGTCTGCTCGCGGACCTCGCCTCGGCCGGGCATCTTTGGTTCTTCACGCCCGCCGCACCCGCTCGACGCAAACAGGACGCCGTCGGGCAAGCCACGCTCGCGCTTGCGCAGCGAGCCCTTCCACTCGCCCGTACGTGGCTCACGTCTCCCGAGGCCGAGCTGCGCGCGGCGGCCATCTTCTTTCTTTCGCTCGTGGAAGAAGATGCAGCCTCAGCAGCTGCGATCGCCGAACTCGCTCGCACTGAAACGACGCCGGAGCTACGCGGGGGTGCGGCTTTGGCGCTAGGTTTCTTTGCGCGGGCGGGCAACGAAGCGTCGCAGCAGGTGCTCGGTGAGCTCAGCGGCGATCGCTACCTTCGGGCTGGGGTATGGGCTGGCCGAGTGATCGCTGGGCTTCCGTGCTCGGAGCAGGAAACCACCGCTGGCGTCGGTGCTTGGTTCAGCGATTGGAGGCCGTCGCTTTTGCCCTGGGGCTATACGAGGCCACGCGAAGTGGTGATGGTGGCTGTGCGGCTCGTGCCAAACTTTGAAGAGCTCGCGCCACCGTTGGTTCGAGCGGCGAAGCTCGGAGCGACGTGGCAAGAGTCTCGGGCGCTTTGTTCGGTAGCGGTCGACCTTGCTGGCTTCACGAAGTCTTTCGACGAGTCGGAGGTGGTTCCGGCCGCAGCGCTGTCACCGCTGCAGCGCGCTACCGCGGAGGCGCTAATCGCCCAGCCAAGTTCGCTCCGCTCGTTGGGGCATGGTCTCCCTGGCAGCAGTCGCGCGGCCGCACGCTGGCTGGGCCTCGCGGCTCCCGGACCTCTCGAACAAGTTGAAGACAGTGGCCTCATGCGTTGGCAGCGCGTGCGCTCGCTCTACGCCGCAACAGAGCCGCCCACGGCAGACGCGATCATTGCGGCATCGCTCGAGGGACTAAACCCCACGGCGCAGCTCGAGGTAGCTACCGAACTACTGCTTGGTGCTTATCGCATCCTGATCCAAATCGACGCCAAGATATCGCCGAGCGCGTTGGGCGAACTAGCGAAGGCAGCGGGCGACGATGGAGTGCGCTGGGCCAAGGACTTGGCTGACCGTGCCGCAGCTGCCTGGGCAGCTGAGGACACCACCTATCAACTCTCGCCCCGCGATTGGATGATGATCCTCTGTCTACTGATCGACGCCGGATTGCCCATCGAAGCAGCGTGGGAACCATTGATCACGGTGGACGCCTCGCCGGGCGCACGCAAGGTCCTGACTGCGCTGACCGACACGCAGCGCGATCGCTTGGTGCTCGATCGAGCAGCGCAGCTCGAGGAGGAGGACGACGTGAAGGCCGACTTTCTCAACGAGCTGAGTCCGCAGCTCGATTTGCTGGGCTCAGCGACTGTGCTCAAGGCGCTGCGCGAGGTGCTTGAATCT
Source organism: Polyangiaceae bacterium (assembly GCA_044376115.1). Classification (GTDB taxonomy): domain Bacteria; phylum Myxococcota_A; class Polyangia; order Polyangiales; family Polyangiaceae; genus Xiheicaenibacterium. The sequence goes on from JBILLK010000036.1 coordinate 12,983, forward strand.
GGAGAGGTGGCCGACCTGGTCGATGCGGACCTCGCCGAGCAACTTCGCGGGCCACTCCCCTAAGCGCTTGGCCAAAGGCCGCGAACGCACCGGCATGCGGCCGCCGTAGTAGGCTCCAGCGCGTGGACTGGGAAAACCTAAAGCACGCGCTGGGTTCTGCGACCCAGGTGCCCGCGCTAATCGTGGACCTCGCGCAGCCTGGTCACCCGTCCGACGCGGCGTTCTTCCATCTCACCGAGGCGCTGGTGGTCGCAGGTTCGTGGTTGCCAACCAGCGCCCCAGCAGCCGAGTTACTGCTGGAGCTGCTAACAAGACCCGACGCAAAGCCAGTTCCCTTTGCCTTGCGGCTGCTCGCAGACGTGGCCTCGGCGGGTCATCTTTGGTTCTTCACGGCGGCCGCGCCCGCTCAACGCCAACGAGACGCCGTTGGACAAGCCACGCTCGCGCTCGCACAGCGAGCCCTCCCGCTCGCGAGGACGTGGCTCACTTCTCCTGAGGCCGAGCTGCGCGCCGCGGCGATCTTCTTTCTTTCGCTGGTCGAGGAGGATGCCGCTTCAGCGCCGGACCTTGCTGAGCTCGCACGTACTGAAACGATACCCGAGTTGCGTGGGGGTGCGGCTTTGGCGCTGGGCCTCTATGCGCGCGCGGGTAACGAAGCGTCGAAGCAGTTGCTCGGCGAGCTTAACGGCGATCGCTACGTTCAGGCCGGGGCATGGGCCGGCAGGGTGATCGCCGGGCTACCTTGCTCGGAGCACGAGACCACCGCTGGCGTGGGTGCTTGGTTCACCGATTGGAGGCCATCGCTATTGCCCTGGGGCTACACGCGGCCACTCGAGGTGGTGATGGCGGCAGTACGGCTCGTGCCAAGCTATGAAGAGCTCGCGCCAGCGTTGGTTCGAAGCACGGTGGAAAACCCGTCCGCGATCGTGTGCAACCTTGCCGTCGACCACGCCGGCTTCACGACCTCCTTTAAGGAGTCCGAAGTGGTTCCGGCCGCCGCGCTGTCACCGCTGCAGCGTGCTACTGCGGAGGCGCTGATAGCCATCCCAGGCGCGATGCTCGGGCTCGGCCACGGCCTGCCAGGGTGCAACCGCGCTGCAGAACGCTGGCTCGGCCTCGCAGCGCCTGGACCGCTCGAACAAATCGAAGACAGTGGGCTCATGCGTTGGCAGCGCGTACGTGCGCTCTACGATGCGGAAGAACCACCCACGGCTGAAACGATCATCACCGAGTCGCTCAAAGATCTCAGCGCCGCTGAGCAGCTCGAGGTCGCTTCCGAACTGCTGCTCGGCGCCTATCGAATCCTGATCCAAATCGACGCAACGATATCGCCGAGCGCGCTGGCGGAGCTCGCAAAAGCCGCCGGCGACTACGGAGTGAACTGGGCCAAGGAGATGGTGGGCCTAGCCACCGGCTCGCGCGCGGAAGCTGAGAGCGTGACGCCGCTAGCACCGTCCCATTGGTTGATGATCTTTGGCTTGCTCGTCGACGCTGGCATTCCCCTCGCGCCCGGCTGTGAACGTTTGATCGTGGTCGATGCATCCGCGGAATCACGCAAGGTGCTTGCGGCCCTACCCGAGCCGCACCGCGAGCAGCTGGTGCAGGACCGCATCAAGCGATTGGAGGGCCGGCCCGACATCCTGAAGGCGCGGTTTCTCGACCAGCTGGCACAGCTGCTCGACGTGATCTCCTCCCCCACCGTGCTGACGGCGCTCCGCGCAATGCTCGAGTCCGGGCGGGTCGGCTCGCGCGTTACCGCAGAAACCGCAGCGCGGTTGCGCGCGGGCGAGGTCCAGCCATGAACGGCGCTCAGCCGCCGAGTGAGGCCGAGTATACGCGGGCCGCCTATCATGCTCTCGATCGGGGCGAGCTGCGACTTGCGTTCGTGCAGATCGCTGGGGCGCTCTCTTACCGGCCCAACGCACCCGAGCTGCGCGGCTTGCTCGAGGTCGCGCTCGCGCGGAGCAAACAGCCCCTGGCGTCGCTGCCGAGCAAGGGCGACGCTTTCTTTGGCGTCGGGGCGGTGCGAGCGGCCGCGCTCGCGCGGGCCGGCAAGCTCGGAGACGCAATCGTGCAACTTCTCGACGTTGTGACCTTTCGTCCAAGCGCGCCCTTCCTGCTCTGGCTCGAGGAGTGGCGGGCTCGCGGCCTGCGCGGAGTCCGTGTCGAGGACGTAGCTGCAGCCACTGCGCGTTTTCACAATGCGATCGATCGCGAAGAGGCTGTCGCGCCCGAGAACCTGGTCGCGCTGGCTGCCTTGCTGAGCACCTTGCGCAGCGAGCGACCCAAAGCAGCTGCAATGCTGTTGCGTCTGGAGGCGATCACGTTGCGCCAATTGGGAGATCTGGAGCAAGCGCAGCGGCTCGTCGATCAGCAGCTCGCGAGAGCGGAGTCCGTCGAGCTTTTGATCGAAAAGGCTGCGAACCAAAGGGCGAGTGCCGATTTTAGCGCGGCCATAACATCGCTTCAACGCGCGCAAACTCTGGCGCCGAGCGACAAGAATCTCGCGCTCGATCTAGCCGACGACTACCTGCGCGCGGGGAGGATGGAAGACGCGACGCGTCTCTACGAGGAGCTGCTCGAGTCGGCGCCGCATGCGGAGTCAGCGCTGCTTGGTCTCGCCGCGCTCCATCTGCCAAACGACGCGGAGCTGCGTGAAAAGGCGCTCGCTGCCACGGCCAACGACAAGGCGCTGCCCGAACTTGCGATGGCCCTGCGCGTCGGGCGCACCGTGCTCCCGCTTTGGGAGGATGCACTCTCGACGATGGTTGAGAATCTGGTTGATGAACTCCGCCGCGATCCGCCTGCGTCGCGCACGCTCCGAGTGCGCGTGCAGCTCGACGAACCTTTGCCTGCGTCGGCTCGCGTGCTGCTTCGAGCAGCGGCCCTCGAGCTGGGCATCGAGGCGGAACTCGTTCGGGATGGAGAAGGTTCACCACCACCACGAGCGGAGTATGTCGCTCCCTGCGACGAAACCGTCTCGCAGGTGCTCGCCCTCAAGCAAAAGGCGCTCGACCTCGATCGCTGGGGCGAGCCAGGATCAAGGCTGCCACTCGAGCAGGCTCAGCTCGCCTATGCGGCGCCAATTCAAGGCGTACCGTGCAACTTCGTGGAGCTGGAACGACAACGTCTGGCGGTGCTCGCGCTGGCCCTCCGCGGTTGTGAAAGCCCGAGCGACGAGGCCTTCGTTTGGGCGTTAGCGCTGACAACCGCGGAGGATACCTGGGCTGCTCGTGCGGCTCTCTTGGCTCTCGGCGCCGTTGCGCGTCGATCTCCAGCGCTCGCGCCGAGGGTGGTGTCGGCCGCCAGCACCGCGCTCGCACGAGAGGACGCTCGCTCCTTGGCGGCCGCGACCGTGAAGCTGCATTGCCCGGCCGCGCAAGTAGATGCGCAAGCGCGTGGACAAGCCCTCAGCTGCGTGATTGCTGCGAGGGTTGCGGCCCAATCAGCGCGTCTCGCCAGCCGCTCGAGCCGCCAGCCTGACTTGGATTCAGCCGGGATCGATGCAACGATCCGGCGATGAGCGATCCTCGATGGGTTCTCGGCGCGCTGCTGATCGCGAGCGCGGGCTGCGCAGCCGACGCGTCGACGCAGCCAGCGGCGGGTAGATCCCCAGGGCTTAGGCGGTCGGGCTTTTCGTCCCCACCCACCGTGGACGGCAGTCGCAAGGCTTGTTTGGATGCGCCCTACACGCCTGGCGTCGGTGCGACCTCCTTCGCCGATGGCTCGCCGGTTCGCTCGACGCGCGATGGGCGCAACTGGATGTTCGAGATCCCCGGGCAAGGCGAGCTCGGTTCAGAGGAGGCCGTCGCGCTGCTCATGCGAGCGCGTGCTCGAGGCGGCCCGTACACCTTCTTGAGCTATGGCCTCTATTGTGAAGGGCGCCCCTGTTTTTCGCTCCAGGTCAACTTGTGTGAGAGTCGGGTGGAGGAGCTCGCGAGTGGGCTCAAAGCCTTGCTGATCGCTGAGCGCGGTACCTCCACCGCGCGCATCGACGCGAGCGTCGCACTCTTGGGCGAGCTCGGGCCACGCGAGTGCGGGGCCGCTTGCGACCCAATCCCCCATGAAGGTCAACCCTATTACGACCCCGATCGCGGTCGAAAGGCCGGCGCGTTAGCGACGTACTCGGGTGGAGCCTGCACGCGCGACGCTGATTGCATGGTGAAGGGTTGCGGCAACCACTGTTTGAGCTGGGAGCAAGGCGGCGCTAACGAGGCGGCCACCTGCGAAGGCTATAGCCTGCCGCCCACCTTCTGCGGCTGCGTCGAGCGTGAGTGCGGTTGGTTCACCCAACCGTAGTGGAAAGGGATTGCCCGATGTCGAAGGTTGAACGCGCAGTGGTGGGTGGGCTCAACCACTTGACGTTGTCGGTGAGCGAGCTCGAACGCTCCTTTGCCTTTTACCGAGAAGTGCTCGGGCTGCGGCCGCTCGCACGTTGGGCCAAAGGCGCCTATCTGCTCGCGGGCGAAGCAACGTGGGTCTGCCTCACGCTCGACGGGGCCACACGCAGCGAACCGCTACCGGAGTATTCGCACCTTGCGTTCTCGGTTTCGGCGGCCGATTTTAATGCGCTATCGGAGCGCCTCCGCCAGGCCGGAGCACGCGAATGGCAATCAAACTCGAGCGAGGGCGCCTCGCTCTACTTCCTCGATCCCGACGGTCACAAGCTGGAGCTGCACGTCGGGGATTGGCGCTCTCGGCTGGCGGCTTGTCGCGAGCGGCCCTTCGCCGAGATCGAGTTCTTCTAACAGCCTCTGAAATGGGGGCGCTGCGTGCGGGGTGATCATGACTGCAACCGCCCGCGGCGCAATGGCGTAGGGTCGCCACCATGACAGTCAAAGCCTACGCAGCCAGCAGCGCGACGAGCCCCCTCGGCCCGATCGACATTGAGCGACGTGAACCCGGCGACAGCGACGTGGAGATCCACATCCTCCATTGCGGCGTTTGCCACTCCGATCTCCATCAAGCGCGCAACGAATGGTCGGGCACGCGTTACCCCTGCGTCCCAGGTCACGAGATCGTTGGGCGTGTGACCCGCGTGGGAGCCTCGGTCAAGAAGGTGGCCGTCGGGGATATGGCGGCGGTCGGTTGCATGGTGGACGCCTGCCGCACCTGCGCGAACTGCAAGCGCGGGCTCGAGCAATATTGCGAGTCGTTCCCTCGCTTCACCTACAACAGCGATGACGGCAAGGGCGGTTACACCTTCGGCGGCTACTCCCAGTCGATCGTTGTCGACGAGGCGTTCACCTTGAAGGTCCCGACGACGCTCGATCCCGCAGCAGCAGCGCCGCTCTTGTGCGCCGGCATCACCACCTACTCACCGCTCCGTCATTGGCAGGTCGGTCCCAACAAGAAGGTCGGTATCATCGGCTTGGGTGGGCTTGGTCACATGGGCGTGAAGTTCGCCCGCGCGTTCGGTGCGCACGTGGTGCTGTTCACGACCTCGGAGAAGAAGGTCGCTGACGGCCTGCGACTCGGCGCGCACGAGGTCGTGCTCTCGAGCGACGAAAGCGCGATGCAGAAGCACCGCTCGAGCTTCGACTTCCTGCTCGACGCGGTCTCCGCCGATCACGACATCAACGCGTACCTTCAGCTGCTCCGGCTCGACGGCACGCTGTGCCTTGTAGGCGCCCCCGAAAAGCCGTTGCCGGTCGGCGCCTTCAACCTCTTGCTTCCTCGCCGGAACTTCGCCGGCTCGGGCATCGGCGGCATCGCCGAGACGCAGGAGATGCTCGACTTCTGCGCCGAGCACGCGATCGTCAGCGACATCGAGTCGATTCAGATCCAACAGATCAACCACGCCTACGAGCGCATGCTCAAAGGGGACGTGCGGTATCGCTTCGTGATCGACATGGCCTCGCTCGCGAGCTGAAGCAGGTCCACCAAGCTCGAGCCCAGCCGCCTTCAACCTAACGCTTCGAAGACGGCGGGTTCGAGCGCTGCGGACTCATAGGCGGTAGGCCCATTGAACCATCCGCCACTGGCGGCAGGCTCCATCGCCCCTTGCTGCAGGTGGCCGTCACCCATTGGTAATTGCACTGGCCGCCGTATTGGCACTTCTTCCCCTCGCTCGCACACGCGGTCCCGCTGTCCGGGCTGTAGAACGGGCAGCCATCCTCGCGTTTGGCTTTACGATCCTCCGGTTGACAGTGCCAGACGCGCGGGCCCGGCGGCATCGGGCGAGCGGCTGCACCACTGCAGCTCGCATCGATCATCTCGTAGCACTCACACGTAAAGCCCGGCTTCACGCAGCGATTGTCGGAGAAGGAGCACTCGGCTTTGATGTCGGCAGGGCAAGCGGGCGGCTTGTCGGTCGAGAGCACGCCGACCTGGGCGACGTCGAGAGGGTCTTCCTTCACTGTCGACGTGGGCTGCGGAGTCGACGTGGGCTGCGGAGCCGCCGCCGAGCTCGTAGCCGAAGCCGTTGGCTGCTGCTGCACCACCACCGGCGCCGAACCCGTCGCCGCCGCACTCGCAGTTAGTTGAGTTACCGGTTGGTCTGCGGGCGGAGACGCTCCGCAAGCGATCGCCAGCAGCACACCCAACCCCAAGGCCACGATCAGCTTCGTCTTGCGCACGCAGTTGAGGCTAACCCAAGGGGCGAGCGCGCGGCGCACCTTTGCGAACCTGCACCCTGCTACAAGGCGGTGTGAAGCGCGCCCAGCCAGAGCCCTCGAAAGCCCAGCCGTCTGCCGACCATCACGATCGTATTCGTGTGCGCGGGGCACGGGAGAACAACCTCAAGGACATCAGCCTCGAGCTGCCCAAGCGCCGGCTTACGGTTTTTACTGGGGTATCCGGATCGGGCAAATCGTCACTGGTGTTCGGCACCATCGCGGCCGAGTCGCAGCGGCTGATCAACGAGACGTACAGCGCCTTCGTCCAGGGCTTCATGCCCACGCTTTCACGACCCGAGGTGGACGTACTCGAGGGGCTGACCACCGCCATCCTGGTGGACCAAGAGCGCATGGCCGGCAATCCACGCTCGACCGTCGGCACGGTGACCGACGCCAACGCCATGTTGCGCGTGCTCTGGAGTCGGCTCGGCAAGCCGCATATCGGCTCGTCCAACGCCTTCTCCTTCAACGTGCCCTCGGTCAGCGCCGTTGGACAAATCACCAAGGGCGCAGGCAAAGCCGAGAAGCGCGTGTTCAACCGCGCCGGCGGTATGTGCCTGCGTTGTGAAGGAATGGGCTCGGTCAGCGAGATCGATCACAGCGAGCTGTACGACGAAACGAAGTCGCTCAACGAAGGTGCCATCCGCGTGCCCGGCTACTCGATGGACGGCTGGTATGGGCGCATCTTTCGCGGCTGCGGCTACTTCGATCCGGACAAGCCGATTCGCAAGTTCAATAAGAAGGAGCTCGCGGATCTGCTGCACAAGGAGCCGACCAAGATCAAAGTGGACGGCATCAACCTCACCTACGCGGGCCTTTTGCCGAGCATTCACAAGTCCTACCTGTCCAAAGACGTGGAGGCCTTGCAGCCCCATATCCGCGCCTTCGTCGAGCGCATCGCCACTTTCTCCTCTTGCCCCGAATGCGCTGGGACGCGGCTCAACGAGGCCGCGCGCTCGTCGAAGATCAAGAAGCTCAACCTGGCAGAAGCGTGCGCCATGCAGATAAGCGATCTGGCGAATTGGGTGCGCGAGCTAAAAGAGCCATCGGTGGCGCCGCTCGTCGCCTCATTGCAAGCCACGCTCGATTCGTTCGTGGAGATCGGGCTCGGATACCTCAGCCTCGAGCGCGCGACCGGCAGCCTCTCCGGCGGTGAAGCCCAACGCACCAAGATGATCCGCCACCTCGGGTCGTCCTTGACCGACGTGACCTACGTCTTCGACGAGCCGACGATCGGCCTGCACCCGCACGACATTCAACGTATGAACCAGCTGCTGCTACGGCTGCGCGACAAGGGCAACACCGTGCTCGTGGTCGAGCACAAGCCGGAGACGATCGAGATCGCCGACCATGTCGTGGAACTCGGTCCCGGCGCTGGTTCGGCCGGCGGGGAGCTTGTGTTCGAGGGCACGGTGGAGGCCCTTCGCGCGAGCGGAACGCTGACCGGCCGGCACTTGCGCTATCGAGCGAAGCTCAAGCCAACGCTGCGCAAGCCGAAGGGCGCCATCAAGATCCGCGGGGCCAACAAGCACAACCTCAAGAGCGTGAACGTGGATATCCCGCTGGGCGTGTTGGTGGTGCTCACCGGCGTCGCCGGCTCGGGCAAGAGCACGCTGATTCGCAGCTCGGTGGCCAATCAAGAGGGCGTGGTCACGGTGGACCAAACGCCGATCCGCGGCTCGCGGCGCAGCAACCCGGCCACCTACACCGGCCTGCTCGATCCAATTCGCACGGCCTTCGCCAAGGCGAACGGCGTGAAGCCTGCGCTGTTCAGCGCCAACTCCGAGGGCGCTTGCCCGAGCTGCAACGGCGCTGGCGTGATCTTCAGCGACTTAGCGATGATGGCCGGCGTCAGCAGCGTGTGCGAGGAGTGTGAAGGGCGCCGCTTTCAGGCCGCCGTGCTCGCATATCAATTGGCCGGTCGCAACATCGCCGAGGTGCTCGAGCTACCTGTGGCTGAGGCGCTCGCTTTCTTTGCCGAGGGCGCTGCACGTACGCCCGCCGCGCAAACCATCTTGCAGCACTTGAACGACGTCGGGCTCGGTTACCTGCGGCTCGGTCAACCGCTCACCACCCTCTCCGGCGGTGAACGCCAGCGCCTCAAGCTCGCGACTCAGCTGGGAGAACCGGGAGCCGTGTTCGTGCTCGATGAGCCCACCAGCGGCCTGCATCTGGCCGACGTCGAGCAGCTACTCTCGTTGCTCGACCGCCTGGTCGACGGCGGTCGTTCGCTGATCGTGATCGAGCATCATCAGGCGGTGATGGCGCACGCCGATTGGCTGATCGACCTCGGTCCCGGCGCTGGTCACGAAGGCGGCTGCGTGGTGTTCGAGGGCACGCCGAAAGCACTGGTTGCGGCTCAATCCACGCTGACCGGCAAGCACCTCGCGGCGTTCGTGGGCTGAGCGGTCGCGCACAGAGGTGCTCACCGCATTGGGGGCTTCGCGCGTTTCACGCGCAGCTGGAGCTTCTCCACCTTCCCGAAGGCGAGGCTCGACGCGTTTCCCTCGACGAGCTCGCTGGACGTCAACGTCTTCCACGCCACGTCATCGTGAAACACAAGGTCAACATCCTGGATGTTTAGGCTGAGTGTGTCCTCATTACAGACCCGCAGCGCAGGAGTCATTTCGTTCCAGCGCGCTCGAAAGCCGGAAGGGCTCTCGGATGAGCTGAACACGACGCGTCCGTCCTGTTCGAGTACCCAACGAAGATCCAGATCGCCCTCACCGTCACCGTAGCTCTCGGATTTTACCGTCAACGATTGGACCCCAAGCTGAAGCCAGCGACACGCTGGCTGGGTCACCGCGATGGATGCTGCTTGCTCGCTCGACAAGAGCACGGGGCTCGCAGGTGTGGATTCGACTTCGATAATCGGCGCGAGTTGGTGACTTCCGACGCTCAGGTTCAAGGCGTAAAACGGAACAAAGGCGCCCACCTCGCCGACGTGGGGTCCGGCCGGTACGTCGGCGATGAGCGCGAACCTCCCCTCGCGCTGGAGGTCGGGTCGGGTCGCGATCACTCCGGGTACTACGCCGTTCTCGTCTTTTAGCCGAACGATCAATTGGCCGGCCACGTCGAGGTTGGAGGCGAACGAAAACTGCACGACGATGCCTCGGATGCCATGGAAGGAATCCCGCCGAACGTGGACATAGCGGGGTACCACAGCGCCTCGCGCGACCTCTGGTCGCAGGGTCATTGAGCTTACGCACGCGTCGGGGCCGTAGCGAACCTCGACTCCCTGTTCGATGTAGAGACAACGGCCTTCCGCCGTGCAGCCGAGCGGCTTCCCGAGCCGGGCTTCCACTTCGGGCGAGCGGTCGTAGAAGTCGAGCCCGAATGGAAGAGTTCCTTGAAAGCGTTGGACGGTGGAGGTCCGGCCGTGAAGATCGATCGCCTCGATCCGCGTATCCGCTCCGACCACCAGTGTGAGGCCGTGTTCGTGCAGGTTGATGAAGGCTGGCACCGAGCTAAACGCCGAACCGCCAAGTCGCTTGGTCAGCTCGCGCACCGGCGCATCGTCGAAGCGTTTGCCTAGCAGCGAGCGGAGCTCCTCGAGCGAGGTTGGCGTGGCTGCCTGGCCCGCAAGGTTGAGCGGGGCACACCGCATCAAACGCTGATTGAACGCTTGGACGGCCTCCGGAGTCGGACCTACCACCGGAGCTGGCTCAGGGCGGCAGCCAGTCGAGACAACCATCGCCACGAGCGCTGCGGGTAGCGACCGCTTTTGCGTAGGGCCGATGCTCATGGGTCAACGTTCGGGTTGTGATGATCTCGCGTCAACCGACCGCCTTGGGCGTCACATCCGACTCGCCGTGCGTCGAACCCGCTACAATCGCGCGATGCTAGGAATGCGGTTAGAAAAGAAGCTCGTCTTGGTGGGGTCTTGCATCCTCACGCTGGGCGCCTTGGGCTTGGCCTTTGCGGCGGGGCCGAGCCGGGAGGCGCAAGCGGGCCCGAGCACAGCGAAGCCCGTCGTGGCGAGGTCCACTGCGACCACCGTCGACACAGCGACGGCGAGGATGCTGCACCAAGCCAAAGTAGCGGAGGCCGCCGATGCAGCGCTCTCGGCTTTCGAAGTGGCGATCAAAGACTATGCAGCGGGAACTGGCTCCTTGGAGACCGCTGCCGAGTGGGCGAAGCGTGCGCATGGCGCCGGAAAGTCGAACGACCCCGACAAGGACACCATCGACCGCTTGAAGCGCCTCGAGGCCATCGCCAAGCAGCGTATTGCGAGCGGTACCAGCACCGCGATCGACGCTCATGCTGCGCGATATCACCGCACGCGCGCCGAAGCCGAGGCGCTGAGGTAAACCCGTCCGAAACTATGAGTAGCGGCTTTTCGGCCTGTACTTTAGCAAGTTGGAGGTTCTTCCAAGCGAACGAGACGAGGCGATCGATGAGTCTGACGAAGCTTTTGAAGGCGATCGAAAAGGGTGACCTTGCAGCGGTGAAGGCGCTGCTCGCGAAGGGAACCAGCGCTTCACGCGGGGAGGAGCCGCAGGGCCCTGCGACGAACAGCTCGGGCACATCATCGCCTCAGCCGACGCTGACGTTTGGTACGTCACTCGCGAGCCGGACGGGACGACGAAAGTGTTTCACGCCCATCCCGAGAGCGCAGCGCTGCTTGGCGAATCACTGGCCGACTGGCTCGCGAAGACGCGGGCGGCGGTAAAGCGCGCTTGAGAGACCACCTCCGACTCCGGCTCACTAAATCTTCCCAGCGAGTCAAAAGACCGGCTCGTAAAGTCCGTACCAACAAAGCAGGTTCACTACGAGTAGCGTGCCGCCCAAGCTGAAAAGCACGCCTCGCAAAGCGCGGCCTTTGGCGAGGGCCCACGTAGCGCAAGCACCACGAACGTCGTCCCCGTCGCCGTGAGGGGGAATCAATAGGAAGTAGCAAGCTGGGTAAGCAGGGGAACTTCTTCGCCGAACTCGCGGTACATCTCGCCGAAACTGCGCCCGACAAAGGGCAAAGCCGCGAGCGCAAGCGCCAGCGCCGCGACACCACCCGCAAGGACGACATCAACTATGTTTGGCTTCGCTTGCATACTTTACGTTGTTGATTGAGACCCGAGGCGGCAATGCCAGCGAGCTTTCAGCAGCAGGAGCTGGCACCAAACGCTGCGAGCAGGTCGTCATCGCTGATGTCGACTACGGCCTTGTGCACCTTGACCTGCCACGGCGGTTCACCCTGACGTAGTAGCGCCACCACCGTCTCGATCGGAGGGCAGCCCGGCTCGTAGCAGGCGAGCTCATTGACCATCACGTGGTCTTCCTCGCGTGCACAAAAGAGTGCGCCCGCCGCGCGCTTGAGGCGGCGAAGGGCTTCAGCACGGCGTTCATCACGCATCACGCACCATCATGGTAGTGGCTTGATCCCAGCGCACCCCGCGAGCGCGTTGAGTGCGGCCTTGCAACTCGCTTTGAGGGCCTCTTTGCCCTGGGGTGTTTCGGCAACGCTCCTCCACGAGTCTCGCATGACGGCGAGCGAACCAATGAGTACCTCCGGCGACGGTGTGCAAGCAACGAGCAGCTCGACATACGCGTCACACTCTGCAACGCCACTGCCCTCGTCACCGGTACTGGGCGGCTTGACGTTGGACCAAACGGGCCCGCTCGGCACGCCGCTCGAAGCCTTGGGAGCAGCGCTCGTGGAGGCCAGTGGTTGCGCAACGCTGGCCGAGCTGGCCAGGGCAGCGACGCTAACCGAGGCTGTCGCGGTTACCGCGGGCTCCACCTCGGCCGGTGCGCGACTCGCCCCGCTCGAGCCGGCGCAGGCGACGAAAAGAAAGGCGAACCATGCCGAACGCATGCCCATGGGTAGCACGACTTTCGCCGCCGCTCATTAAGCAGTCGCACGGGACTCGCGTCCCCTGGCCCCGTCACGACCGCTTTACTTTGGCGGCCTTTTTGGCGACCTTTTCGTCCTTTTCACGAAAGCTCGCGAGTTCCTCCTCGAGCGCCTTCTCCACCGCCCAGGGCTCGAGCGCGCGCACCGCTACAAAAGTCGCGAGCGAAGTGGCCTCGGCTCGGAGCTCGGTCTCGTCGTGCGCAAGTTCGAAGACCAGGTCTCCGTGCTTCACAGGATCGAGAAAGTAGTAGCCGCCATTGCTCGAGCTTCCAAAGGGCAGGAGCGTTGGGGTCGCTGAGAACAGCGCTCGCTTCAGGTTCTCCCCAAGCTCCCCCTCGCGTTCGGCCTCGCTCAGCGCCGTATCGAATCGGCGCTTGAGTGCAGCGAGCCCGCTCACCGGCGAGAGCCAGCTCTCCTCCGGAGGAGCCTTGCCGACGCGTCCGTAGAGCGCACGCAAGGACGGGGGCAACGTGCTCGGCGCTGCGGTCTTTCCGGGCTTGGGCAGTCGAATACCGCGCTCACCAAGCAGGTCGAGCGCCGCCTCTACCTCGGCCGGAATCACAGGAAGACGAACCCGCGCTTTGGCTCCTTCGCCGCTCTTGGCACCAACGCCCAGCTTCGCCAGGTTCGCCAGCCCTTTCTTCGACCAGCGAATCGAGCGCGCCTTGGAGAGGTCGTTGATTCCTTTGGCGAGCTTGCTTCGGGCGGCACGCAATTTCTGTTTGTCGTAGGGGCTGATCGGAAAGGTCACCAGCGCATCGAGTTCGGCGTCGGTGCGGCTCCCGAGGTGGGCAACGAGGTCCTGGTCGGTGGCGAGCAGATGAAGCAAGAGTGTCGCTCCAGGACTGAATTCGTACGCGGGGGGCGAGGTGAAAAGGACGGACCACATCAGCTCGGGCGCGAGCGCAACGACCTGTTCGCTGCAAGCCACAGAAAGCAGATCCACCCCGCGCTTTCCTAGCTCCGCGAGCAGGCCAGGAACACGGGCGCGACCAGCTGGGTAGGCCGCGAGCGACTCGAGGGCAGACGCCGCCACCGCTACGTCGAGTTCGCCAGTACGCATCCCAATGCGTTCCGCAAGCAGCAGCTTCTCGAGGCGCGCGCCGTCATCCCCAGCTAATCCAAGGCAATCAAAGTACTGCGCAGCAAAGGCGGAATAGCGACGAGCATGTCGCAGCGCGAGCGAAAAAAAACGCTCCTTCGAGGGTTCGTCACAAAGGGTGATGCGAAGCGCGATGGCGCGCTGATACGCGAGCTCAGCTTGATCGTTCGCGCTCGTCCAAAGGGTGTCGAGCTGTGCGGCCTCCTTCGCGCCGAACGTGGGGCGCTCGGCTGCGAAGGTCGTGAAGAGGCTCGCCCAAGCATCGGACGCGACGGATCGTCCAGCGCACGCTTCGAGATAGGACGCCGGCAACTCAGAGGCCAATAGCTCCAGCGCTTCGCTCGGGGAGAGCGACGCACCTTGTTCGAGCTCCATTCCCCCAGCCAGGCCTGCAAGCCACGCTTCGTCAAAACCGGGAAGCGCCGCCTTGACTGCTGCGATGAAGTTACTCACGCAGGCTTCTTCGGCAAGAGTGCGTCGTCGATCGCTCGGGCGCGGACCGCGGCCGGGCGCGACATGATCCGCTCGAGGTAGGGCTTGAAGCTGGGTCGATCTTCGATCGTCTTGAACTGCGTACCCCAACCGATCTGAGAACCCAGGTAGACGTCGACCGCGGAGAACTTTTCACCGAGCAGGTAAGGCCCTTGTTTGACGGCCTCCTCCAAGGTGTTCACGACGTCAGCGAGCGAGCCGAAGCCGACGGTCCCGCGCTTCTCGGGCGGCACGTCCCAACTCATGCTCTTGGCGGTCACTGCGGCCTCGACGGGGCCAGCTGCAAAGAACATCCAACGGAAATACGCACCGCGCAACGGATCACCCAGGGCTGGGGCGAGGCCAGCTTCGGGGAAGGCGTCTGCGAGGTAAGCGCAAATGGCAGCACACTCGGTGACTACCGCCTCGCCATGACGCAAGGCCGGCACCTTGCCCATCGGGTTGATCGCGAGGTAGTCGGCCGCCTTCATCGACGTTCGGTAGTCGAGCACGACGGTCTCGTAGCTGCAGCCAACCTCTTCAAGCATCCAGCGAGCGATGCGGCCGCGTGACATCGGATTGGTAAAGAACGTGAGAGCGTTGGACATGCTGATCTCCTGGGGCGCAGGCCTATCACGGAACCGCTTACAACATCACCGCAAGCGCGGCCCCAAACCGAGGATGCTCTCAGGGTTGCTGGCGCTGATTGAGCGCCATACCTTCGAGCGATGGATGCACGTGATATTTTGAAGCGCGGCCAGCAGGCGATAGGAGTCGCGACGACGCTTGCGCTGGGCCACGCTTCGGGCATCACGACCACCGGTTGCGTGAGCTGCTCCTACGAGGTTCGTACGTCGGTTGCGGTCCAAGGAGACCTGGGCGGTGACAGCGCTCCCAACGCGACACAGTGTATCGACCACGGCTGCCCAGCCACCTTGAGCTCGGCCACGCTGATTTCATGCAGCGTCAAGGCGAACGGAACGGAGTTGGCTTGCGTGTATGACGCCGGCTACGCCGACCCCTCGGAGAGCTTGGCCGAGGCGGAGGAGGATCAATGCGAGGGGCTATGCGAGTTGGGCGACAAGTTCCTCGGCTGCGTCAAGCTCGAGAGCGGTGCCCACGCCTGCATCACGCGTGGTGGCTGCGTTGGTGGCAGACGCTTTGAGGGCATGCCCAGCTTCTCAGCGGCGGGTCCGTCGCTGGCTGAAGCACTCGCTGAACTAGCGCATTTCGAGGCGTGTTCGGTCACCGCCTTCGAGCGGCTCGCCGAGGATTTGCAGGCGCACGGCGCGCCCCTGGCGCTGCTCCGCCGCTGCCGCGCGGCGGCCCGCGACGAGGCTCGTCAGCGCGAACTCGTGCTCGCCCTCGCGAAGGCGAACGGCGCTTCGCACGAGGCCATCGTACCCGCGGCCCACGCCGATCGGGCTACGCCAACGCTGCTCGCGATCGCGCTGGAGAACGTTGCTGAAGGCTGTGTGCGCGAGAGCTGGGGCGCCGTCTCGATGCTCTGGTTGTCCAAGCGATTGCCTCAATATGCCGCGCTGTTTCGCAGCATTGCGCGCGATGAAGCTCGACATGCCGAGCTTTCGTTCGCGATCGACGCCTGGCTCGGACGTTCACTGAGCCGCGAGCAGCGTGCAGTGGTTGAACACGCCCGACGCAGCGCAGCGCAGGAGCTCATGCACGCGCTGCCCGATCCGCTGCTTGGTGCATGTGGCGTCGATGCGGACACGCAATCCGCGGCGCTCAGGCTCGTGATGGCGGAGTTGCTTGTCGAGAGGCCCAACCGCGCGGTCGCAGCACAGCTGTACGTTTAGGCGGCAACGCGCCTCGGGCGCAGGTTCATCGCTTCGGCGGTGGGACTCGGAAGAAGGCATCGAGTGCCTGCTTCACGTCGAGGACGAAGGGCCGGGGTTCTGTAAAGACGGTGAAGCCGCGTTCCCCTCGCGTCCAGGTGAGCACAGCGCCCTCTTTGGCGATTCGCTCAGGCGTAAACGCGGTCTTCTGCGCCGAGAGCTCGCTCACGGTGAAGAGCGTCTTGCGTGCGCCAGGTGCAATCGCTCCTGGCGCGCTCGGCCCAAGCGGAACAGTGGCCGGCCAAATCTCGCGCCAAGCCAGCACCGCTTCGACTTCGGCGGCAAATGTTGCTCGCGCGTCTTGCTCCTTGCTCAGCCGCTTGATGCCGTGCGGTGAGATCACCACCAGCTCGGCGCCCTCCCGATGCAGCGATACGATCGCTGGGACCGCGAGCCCTGCGGCGAAGTATCTCGCGATCGTGATCAGCGGAATCTCCTGAAGCGGAGTTGGCTCGGTCCGAACCGTCTTGCCGCACCACAACGAAACGGAGCCTTTGATTCCTTTGGAGGTAGCTCCGGTGACGACCAGATCCTTTTTGCATTCGTAGCTTGCTGGGCACTCCACCTGCTCGCAGGAGCGCGAGCAGTGCATGACGGCGGCGCTCTCCGGTCGCGCCACGTAATTGTCCTCACCAAAAGGCAAACAACGCGGCGCTTGAGCATCGCAATCAGCGTCTCTCACGCACGCCCTGCCAAGGCTCGGCTCGCTCTCTGGGGCGCTCGACTTCGTCGACTTGGGAGCCGGCGCCGGAGTCGGATCGCCCGTGCCGATTTTGCCCTCGCACCCAAGCAGCGAAAGACCGAGTGCGATGATGAGACGCGCGCCAGACATGGGCCGTGAGCTTCGCACGAATTGCAGCGCTGTTACTGCGGCGTCAGCGCGACCACGAGGTCGTCGCGATAGGTCGGGCCGTCGTCGACGCAGAAGGATGCACCGGCGCACGGTACCTCGGCCTCGATCAGTTGCAGCGCCGCAACGAACAGCTGGCCCGGCGTCAAACATGGATTGGCGTCGCAAATCTCCGACTCTGCAGACAGGCTGTCCTCGTTGTCCCCATCCGCATAGCGAACCTTGCACACCCCGCGCTCACGCTCGATGGCATAGACAGCCACGGTGCGCTTGCGGGTTGGCCTCTTCGCCAACGCAGAAGCCGCTGCTGCCGGCGGCTTTACCGTGCATTCAGCCGCTTCGATCGCTGCTGGGGGCGCGGACGGCGCTGCAGCCGTCAACTGCGGTGCGAGCGAGCTGGCTTGCGGCGGCCTCTCAGTCGCTCGCGGCACGCTGACGGCACGATGCCCATCCGCAGGGACCTCGAGGACAGAAGTTGGCGCACCGCAGCCGAGCGCGCAAATCAGCATCACCAGGAGGCGCTCAAGCTTCAGCATGGGGGCGGTCCGAAGTTCGGTATCGACTTCGGAAGGTACCGGGGGACTCCCCGCTATTGAGACGAAAAAACTTCGCAAGCTGGGTCGCCTCCGAGAATCCTAGTTTCTCGGCCAAAGCCTCCAACGAGACGTCGGTGTGCGCCAGCTGCCGCTTTGCTTCGAGCAGCACTCGCGCTGGGAACCTGCCGGGTGTGGGCTTTGCCGCGGTCATGTTCGTGGTCGAGGTGCTCGCGCTCCTAGCCGTGCGACGTGCGGCGTGAAGCGCCAGCAATCCCGCGCAATTGGTGGTAGTTAACGGCGCGGGGGATGACGAATGGCGGGGGGTAGTACGAGCCGGGTGACGCAGTCGAAAGCGGCAGTACCTCAAGCACGGTTCTCGGCCGCGCGCGTCGCTGGCGCCTACCTCGTCGTCGGGCTGCTGTGGGTAGGCCTCTCTGATTTCGCGCTGCAGGAGGCGGGGGACCTCACGGCGGAGGGCCTTCTCCTTGCCGTCGGCAAAGGGGCGACCTTCATCGCGCTCTCCGCAGGGCTGATTTACTACTTGGTTCGCCGCGAGCTGCGCACGGTGGCCAAGGCAACTGCTCCGCTGCGAGCCGTGATCGACGGCACCAGCGACGCTGTGTTCGTCAAAGATCTGGATGGCCGTTATCTCCTGTTCAACGAGGCAGCGTCTGCGTTCGTTGGGAAGCCGATCGAGGAGGTGCTCGGTCGCGATGACAAAGCCCTTTTCGATAAAGCAGGCGCCGCGCAAATCATGGCCGCCGACAAAGAGGTCATTTCGAGCGGCGCCACGATCACCAACGAGGAGACAGCAACATCGGCTGGCAAAACCCGCACCTACCAAGCGACCAAAGCCCCGTATCGCGACGAAAACGGCGTGGTGATCGGGGTGATCGGCATCTCGCGCGACATCTCCGAGCGGACGCAGGTGGAGGCGACGCTGCGTGAGAGCGAAGCGCGCTTTCGCGAACTGGCCGACGCCATTCCACAGATTGTTTGGACGGCCAACCCCGATGGCAGCCTCACCCACATTAACGCCCTCGCCACGACGTACTCCGGTCTTCCGCAGGAGGCGCTGGTCGGTTGGGCGTTGGACGAGATCGTCCACCCGGAGGACCTGCCCACGCTCGAGGCTTCACGGGCAGCGAGCACATCAACCGGCATTCCGCGGGACGTCGAATTTCGGCTACGCCGTGCAGACGGAGCGTACCGCTGGCACGTCAGCCGTCAGGTCCCTTCGCGCGCGGCCGACGGCACAGTGACCCACTGGTACGGCACCTGCACCGACATCGACGATCTGAAGCAGGTCGAGCACGCGTTGCGGCAGACCGACGAGCGCTTGCGCGAAGCCCAACGGATCGCCCACATCGGAAGTTGGAGTTGGGAGCCACCCATTGACCGCGTTTGGTGGTCGGACGCTGAGTACGATCTGTTTGCCGTTGATCGCTCTACGAGCCCTTCCTTTGGGGCCTTTCTCGAGCTTGTTCATCCCGAGGATCGGCCGATTGCCATCGCCAGGGTCGAGGCGATGCGGGCCGGGGCCAACGAGTTCGCCGACGATCTGCGCTTGCTGCGCCCGGATGGGTCGGTGGTCTGGATCTACAGCCTCGGTCGCGCCACACGCGACGCCGAGGGAAAGCTCTTGCGGGTTGAAGGAACCGACCAAGACATCACTGCGCGTGTCCTCGCCGCTCGAGAATTGCGAGCCGAACGTGACCGCTTCGAAAGCCTCGCCGAAACGTTGCCGGTGGCGATCTGCTCCTTCCAGCTGAGCGCACAGGGCAAGTTGACGATGCCCTACGCCAACCCGCGTATCGAACCGCTGTACGGCCTGTCACCAAGCGAACTGGCGCAGGATGCAGCGCAGGTCTTCAAGTTCATCCATGCCGATGACGTCGCGCGGGTGCGAGACAACGTCATTGCTTCGGCGCAGAAGCATTCGGCGTGGCGGCAAGAGTTTCGCGTCAACAGTCCCCGCCTAGGGGAGATCTGGTTGGAGGGTGCCGCAAGCCCGACAAAGGCGCCAGATGGCTCGATTCTTTGGCATGGCTATGTGAACGACATCACCGCTCGCAAGCAAGCCGACGCGCTGTTGCGAGCGAGCGAAGAGCGCCTGCGTTTAGCGCTGGAGGCGGCTGGCGCAATTGCGTTCGTGTGGGACGTCCCAAGCGATGCCGTGACTCGCTACTTCAGCAAAGAGCCGGCCTTGCCCGTCACCGCGGAGCACGTGGGCACACTGACCGAGGTGCGTCAGCGCATTCACCCTGACGACCTCGCCGGGTTCGATCGGCGGCTTAAAGCCTGCCTCGACGAGGGGAGCGACTACCACAACGCGTACCGCGTGGTCCGACCTGACGGCACCACTGCCTTCCTGGATGAGCACGGCTTCCTCGAGCGTGCGGCCGACGGCTCACCGCTTCGTCTCACCGCTATGTCGATCGACGTCAGCGAGCGAATCGCTGCCGGCGAGGCGTTGCTGGCAAGCGAGGAGCGCTATCGGCAGCTGGTCGCGGTAATGCCCACGGCGATCCTCGTGCACGACGGCGAGCGGATCCTTTTCTGCAATGCCGCCTTCGTTCAGCTGATCGGAGCGAGCTCCGAAGTCGAGGTACTCAAACAGAGGCCCTTGGATTGGGTGGTTCCCGATGACCGCACGCTCGCTCGGGCACGCCTGCTCGAGCATCACGCTTCGGCGGAATCAGTGTCCGGGACGTTGCTTCGCTTTACTCGCGTCGATGGTCGGCCAGTTCCCACGTACGCGGTCTCCGCGCCGGTCACTGGCTACGGGCCCAAAGCCTCCTTGCTCGTTCTTTCGGACCTGACCGAGCGGGAGCGATCCACGGCTTTGTTGCGGTCGGTCCTAGGCAGCGTGGATGACGCCATCGTGACGATCGATGCCCGCGGCGCGATCACCTCGGTCAACGGCGCAACCGAGCATCTGTTCGGTTTTACCGAGGCGGAGCTGCTGGGTGCAAACGTCAGCATGCTGATGCCCGAGCCTCACGGCGACAATCACGATGGTTACATCGCCAACTACCTGCATACCGGAATCGCTCGGGTGATCGGCACGGGCCGCGAGGTCGAAGCCCGCTCCAAAGACGGGAGCACCTTCCCGGCCGAAGTGACCGTGACCGAGTTCTTTAGTGATGGTGAGAGAAACTTCACCGGGGTCATCCGCGACATCACTGCTCGGCGCCGCTTGGAGGCGCAGTTTCGGCAGGCGCAAAAGATGGAGGCCGTTGGTCGCCTCGCCGGCGGTGTCGCTCATGACTTCAACAACCTGCTCACGGTGATCAACGTATACGCCGAAGTGTTGCTGCAAGGGCTGCCACCCGGTGACCCCGCACGCGAGCCGCTTGCCGCCGTTCACGACGCAGGCGAGCGCGCAGCACGATTGACCGAACAACTCTTGGCCTTCAGTCGAAAGTCGGTGGTCGCACCGCGGCGTATCGACCTGAACGAGCTGGTCACGGAGTCCTCCAAGTTGTTGCGCCGGCTGCTCGGCGAAGACGTCGCGCTGGCCGTCCTGACCGACGCTGCTTCAGCGCACGTGTTGATCGACCCAGGGCAACTCGAGCAAGTGCTGATGAACTTGGCGGTGAACGCCCGCGACGCGATGCCCACCGGAGGCCGGCTGACCATCGAGTCGCGCACGATTGCGCGCGAAGACAGAGCCAAACGCTCTCATCCCGAGTTGCCGGCCGGGCGTTACATCGCGTTGCGGGTATCGGACACGGGCTGTGGCATGAACGACGAGGTCCGACAAAAGATCTTCGAACCCTTCTTCACCACCAAGCCCATCGGGCAGGGCACCGGTTTGGGGCTCGCCGTCGTGCATGGCGTGGTCGCCGAGGCTGGCGGTTCAATCGAGGTTGAGTCCAGCGTCGGGCGTGGAACGACGTTTACCATCCTGCTTCCCGAGGCGACGGCGCCTGCTGGGACAGCGGACGCCTCGATCACGCCGGTCGCCCCACGTGGTCATGAGACGGTGCTGCTGGTGGAGGACGAAGCAGCGGTACGCTCGCTCGTTCAGTTCACCCTCGAGGGCCTAGGCTACACGGTGCTG
This sequence comes from Polyangiaceae bacterium, assembly GCA_044376115.1. Classification (GTDB taxonomy): domain Bacteria; phylum Myxococcota_A; class Polyangia; order Polyangiales; family Polyangiaceae; genus Xiheicaenibacterium. The sequence goes on from JBILLK010000036.1 coordinate 34,332, forward strand.
CCTAGCTCGACCGGTGAACAAGCCCTCGCGCTGCTCAAGACCCATCGAGTCGACCTGTTGATCTCCGATGTGGTCATGCCACAAATGAGCGGGGATGAACTGATGAAGGCGGCTCGCGCGATCAACCCGGCCTTGCGGGTGCTCTTCATGAGCGGTTACACCGCCGACGTACTCGACCGGCATGATCTTCAGCGCAGCGGCACACCGTTCATCCAGAAGCCGTTCACCGCGCTTGGCTTGGCGCGCAGAGTGCGGGCCAGCCTCGAGACGTAGCGCGAAGAAACGGCTGAAGGCCCCGATTGTACTGCGCTTTGGTCCCAGTCATTTAGCCAGGCCTGGTACCATGTGCGGATGGCTTCAGGCGCCGCTGACCTCTCCACAGTGGATGGTGGTCCTATTGGTGGATCGAGTGGCGGCCCGCATACGCGCCGTCCGAGCCTGCCGATGTTGACCATCCTGGGTCACCCGTCTACGCGCCGAGTCGGTGAGCGTGTGGGGTTACCAGGGTTGGACGTGGGGGCGCCCGTGTTGGTGTCTCGCCTCGATCCGCAGTTCACCGCTCCGCGCGGAGATCGAGCCGCAGGGCTCCTCGACGTCCACCTGAGCAGAGCTCCGTTGCGAATCATCCGACTCGGTGATGGCCGTATCCGCTTCGACAAACGCGATACCACCTCCCGAATCGTGTTGGACGACACGGAGCTCGAGGCGGAGCGCGATTTTCCTGCAAACTGCCTTGAGCACGGGGTCGTGATCGAGCTGGCTGATCGGGTTGTGCTCTTGCTGCATCGCGGCCCAATCGCGGCGGATGCCAGCGATCACCTCGGGCTACTCGGAGACAGTCTCGAGATTCTTCGGGTTCGTCAGGAGATTCGCCGTGTCACTGACATTGACGCAACGGTGTTGATCGTGGGCGAGACGGGGTCGGGAAAGGAGTTGGTCGCGCATGCCGTGCATCACGCCGGGCGAAGGCGCGAGCGCCCCTTCGTGGCGGTCAACATGGGCGCCGTCCCGGGGAGCCTGGCTGGCGCCGAACTCTTCGGCTCCGAGCGCGGCTCCTTCACTGGCTCGATCCGCAATCAAACGGGTCACTTCCGCGCGGCAGCGAACGGAACCCTGTTCCTCGACGAGATCGGAGAGACGCCCTTCGAGGTGCAGGCGATGTTGCTCCGCGCGCTCGATACAGGGCAGATCCTGCCGATCGGTAGTTCAGAGTCAAAGCCCGTCGGTGCGCGTGTGATCGCGGCAACCGACGCTGACCTGCACGCCCGCGTGGCGGAAGGAACATTTCGAGCGCCGCTGCTTCATCGTCTGGCTAACTACATGCTCGTCGTGCCTCCGTTGCGCGCACGACGCGACGACATCGCCCGCCTCTTTTTCCACTTCCTGGAGCTCGAACTGGAACGACGTGGGAGTTCGCTCGAAATCGATCGCACGAGCTCGAACGAACAACCCTTCGTCTCGTCGCGCATCGTTTCAACCCTCACCCGCTTCGATTGGCCCGGCAACGTGCGCCAACTTCGCAACGTGGTCAGGCAGCTGGTCATCGGCAATGACGGTGCGGCTGTGCTGGATCCCGAGATCGACTTGAGGCGCCTTCTCGGTACCCCGGCTGCAGCTTCGGCTGGGCGACTCGAACGGTCGCTCAGCGCCGAGACCACCCCGTCGTCACAGAGCCGCCAACGGCGCAAACCTGGCGAGGTCAGCGAACCGGAGCTGCTCGAGGCCCTACGGAACGCACGCTGGGATCTCAAGGCAACCGCGGAACGACTGCGAATATCACGTACGTCGCTTTACGCCCTGCTCGAGTCGACGCCGGCCGTTCGGCGCGCAAACGATCTCGAGAAGGACGAACTCCTAGCCTGTCATCAAGCCTGTGCTGGCGACATTGAGCGCATGGTCGACCAGCTGACGGTGTCGAAGCCCTCGCTGCTACGACGACTGCGCCAGCTCGGCATCATCGACAGCTAGCTCGAGCTCGATCCCTAGATCCCGACGTCGAGCAGGACCTGCGTCAGGAGGTAGTTCGCGATCAGGATCGCTACGCAGCTTTGAACGACGGCGCGGGTGGTCGCGAGGCCGACGCCGCGGGCACCTCCGCTAGCGAAGAAGCCGTGGCGGCACGAGATGGTCGTGAGCAAGAAGCCGAAGACGGTGCTCTTGAAGAGGCCCATCGAGAGATCTTTGGGCACCGCGATATCGCGGATGCTTTGCAGCCAAATTCCTTCATCTCCACCGAGCCACATCACTGCGACCAGGTACGAGCCCGCCATGCCGACGGTGGAATAGAGCGCGCACAAGAGCGGGAGCATCACCACCGACGCGAACAGCCGCGGCGCGAGCAGGTACTGCACTGGGCTCACGCCCATCGTGGTGATCGCGTCGATCTGCTCGGTGACGCGCATGTTGCCGAGCTCCGCGGCCATTGCGCTACCGGCGCGCGCGGTCACCATGATCGAGGTGAAGACCGGAGCGAGCTCGCGCAATAGCGACACGGCCACGATGCCGCCCACGCGCCCTTCGGCGCTGAAAGCTCGCAGCGCGTAGACGGTCTGCAACGTCACGACCATGCCGCTGAAGGTGCCAGTGAGCGCGACGATGGCCACCGATTGTGCGCCCACGAAGTCCATCGCTGCGAGCAGCTGGGCCCCGCGATACGGCGGCCGAATCAGCCAAAGCAACGTGCGGCCGGTCAACATCAGGTACGTCCCGATGTTCTCCAAAAAGTCGAGCGCCGGGCCGAAGAGCTCGGCGAAGACCGACTTCTTATCCTCTCCGTCGTCAGACACCGCGGCTAATACCTACCACGATGGTGCAATGCCGGGGAAACCGGCCGCGAGCCGCTCCAACATTTGCTTGGAGCGCTCACCGTTCGAGCGCAGCTCGAGTGCTCGGCTCGTGCCGGCGGTTTGGCTCGTGGTAACGCTGAGCGCCAGGATCAGCGCGTCTCCGCCGAGCTCGCTCGCGTACGGCAGGCCCCATTCGACCAGCAGGCTCGCGCCCGCGGAGCGCTCTTCCGCGAGGTCCAGCGCCCACAGCTCGCTCGCCGACTTGACGCGGTAGAGGTCGGCGTGGAGCACGCGCGGCGTGGTCTCGTAGTGATGCACCAAAGTGAAGGTGGGGCTGGTCACGCGCTCCTGGCTACTCACGCCCAAGGCGCGCAAGAGCGCCCGCACGAAGAAGGTCTTGCCGGCGCCCAGCGGCCCGTCGAGCAGCACCAGATCACCGGGGCCGAGCGTGCGCGCCAGCCGCTGCGCAAAGCGTTTGGTCTCGCGCCGATTTGGAAGAGGGAAGGAGGTGGACAATGCAGTTAGAGTAGCCCGGTGCGGCCCCTCGATATCGGAATCATCGGTTGTGGTACTGCGGGCCCTGCGGCCGCACTCTTTCTGGCCGAGCAAGGGCACGATGTCACGATCTACGAGCGAGTGGAGGCGCCGCGTGCCGTGGGCGCTGGCATCATCCTGCAGCCCACCGGCCAAGCGGTACTCAAGCGGCTGGGCGTGTTTGAGCATGTGAACGAACGCGGCGCTCGGCTCGACGGTCTGATCGTGCACCGTGAAAACGGCAAGACGCTGATCGAGCTCTCATATGGATCGGTCTCCGAGCGTTATTACGGTCTGGGCATTCACCGCGGCGTGCTGTTCGAGGCGCTGTTCAACGCCGTGAAGCGTCATCCGCGCATCAAGCTCTTGCTGGGCGTTACCGGGGACGGGCTCGTGCGTGCGGCGAACAAGCGCTTCTTCATGCAAGACGAGCACGGCCAGCGCTTTGGCCCGCATGATTTGATCATCGCGGCCGACGGCGCAAAATCGCGCTTTCGCGATGACACAGGCCTGCTGCGCTCGGCCGATCCCTACCCGTGGGGCGCTCTTTGGTACTTGGCCGACGACCCGGAGCGGCGCTTCAACGGCAAGCTCTACCAAACCGTCTCCGGCACGCGCCGCATGCTCGGGATGCTGCCCACCGGGCGTGGTCCCGAGCTCGATGGCAGCGGCGCCCAAACCAACAAGGTCAGCCTGTATTGGAGCATCGCGGTCGACCAGGTGGAGAGCTTCCGGCGCACCGGCTTTGAAGCGTGGAAAGCCGAGATCCGCGAGCTGCGTGATGACGCCGACTTCGTCCTCGATCAGATCGAATCGCCCGAGCAGCTCTTGTTTTCGCAATACCACGACGTGGTGATGTCGCCCTGGCACACGCGCGCCGTGGTGCACCTCGGAGATTCGGCGCATGCGACGAGCCCGCAGCTGGGGCAGGGCGCCAACCTCGCACTGTGGGACGCGATGGTCCTGGCCGACGCGATCGCCGCGGAGCCAAGCGAGCTCGTGCGCGCGCTATCGAACTACTCACGGTTGCGTCGCAGCCACCTCGGTTACTACCAATTTGCAACCCGCGCGCTCACCCCGTTCTTCCAGAGCAACCACGATGCACTGGGCGTCTTGCGCGATTGGTTCATGCCCATCGCCAGCCGAGTGCCCTTCGTCAACCGCGCCATGGTCCTCGGCATGACCGGCACCATGGCGGGCTTTACGATGGGAGAGCTGGAGCTGCCGGAGTAGGGCGGCTAGCGCGTTTGGACCACCTCGGCGCGGGTGCAAACGCCTTGCTCGTCAAAGCTGAGCAGCAGCTCGGGGCCGCCGCCACGGGCACCGCGTGCGAGCTTGTATAGGCTATAAAACGCTTGGTTGGCGCTTTTGCATGGCGCGGTGAACGGCTCTCTGCACGCGTACGGAACGCCGAGAATGTTCTCAAGTTGGGTCCGGTTGATGCCGACGAGAAAGTCCACCGCCGGGATCGGCTCGAGCACGAACGGCTTCCCACTCGGCGCGCGTTTGATTGAGACCAGCGCCGTGCCCAAGGCCCCCAACGGGCCAGCTCCACCCTCGAGCGGCGGCCGACCGTTAAGGATTACGGCCTCTTGTTTCAGCGCGCAGCGCGGCAGATAGCCGCCACCACATTCACAAAAGCAACGGCCGAACAGGCTGCACGGACACGAACAGCCGCCTTCGGTCGCGACGCATCCTTTGGCCGCCGCACACTGCTCCTTCGCTGCCTTCTGCCGCTCCGGCGTCACCGCGGGATCGACCGCCGAGCCGATCAGATCGGCGTGCCGCACCGCGGCCTCGCAGGCGTTCTCGGCGCTGCGGCAGAGCGGCTTGCTGTACGTCGGTTGGTCCAAGATGCAGCCAGCCGTCTGCGCGCATTGCTGGTGCGAAAGGCCGCTACAAGGGTCGTCGTTCGCGGCGGGCGTGGCCGAAGGCAGTGCACGAGGCAGCGGCGTTGAGGCTGTTGCAGACCTGCTGGTCGTGAGCGGGCCCGATGCGCTCGCGCTGATTGCGGCGCTCGAGCCCGAGGTCAGCGCCGCGGGCTCACTTGCGCAGCCCATCGCTATGACCAGCAACACCGCCGCCCGCCGCAGAACCAATTGCATGGCTGCATGCTACGCGAGCGGCGTCAGACTCACCGAGCTCATGCGTCGGTTACGCCGGATGCCTCGTGATGCGACGGGAGTCGCAGCTCCACTGTCGATGGAGTGAGACGGGTTCGACTCCCGTACGGGGCGCTAACGCGAACTATTGGACGTAGATCACGCCCTGCATCGAGCCGCCGTGCACCGTGCAGAAGTACGGGTACTCGCCCACCTCTTCGAACGCGACCGTGGCCGAGCCGCCCGATTGATCGCTTCCGGTGATGGGCGAGGTCGGGTCGGTCACCGGCGTCACGCCACCTGCGAGCGGGTGGAAGGTGAAGTTACCGGTCCAGGTCACGCTCGAACCGACGCTGATGATCACGCACTGCGCGTGCGGGATCAGCCAGGGATCGAGCGTCACGTCGCCACCGCTGAGGTCTTCGGCGCTCGCCAGCGTGCAACCGTTGACGCCCGCACCACCCGCGCCGCCGTCACCGCCAGCGCCGCCGGCCGCGCCGCCCTGGCCGCCTTGAGCGCCGCTGCCGCCTTCACCGCCGAGGCCGCCTTCACCGCCCTGCGTTTGACCGCCGCCGCCTTCAGGGGCACCCGCGCTGCCGCCGGTCCCGCCCGTTCCACCTGCGCCGCCGCTGCCGCTATCACCGCAGGCCGAAAGCAGAGTGGTCATCGCTAGCACCAAGCCAAGAGTTTGAATCTTCATCGCAATACCTTGGCCCAACTTTGGGTGCGGCGGCAAGTCAGGGCTGCTCGTTGTGTCAACAATTGATCTCTTCAGCGGAGTTGCCCCGGTCAATCCTTGGTGCTGATGCACTCGCCGGTGGCGACGATGGCGACGCCGGCTGCATTGGCCGAACACTCGTTCGAGTAGGTCATCCCATCGCAACCGCACACAGGTGAGTAGTCCTCCGGGCAGCCTTGCGGGATGGTGTCGCAGAAGCCGAGGGCATCGGCCCAGCCGCAGGTATCTTCGAGTTTGTAGTTGCAGAATTGCCCGGGCTCACAGCCGGCTCCGTCGCCTGCAAAGCCGCACGGCGTACCCGGCTCCGGCGGCGGCGCCTCACACGGTCCTTCGCTGCTCACCGACTGGCCGTCGGCATTGGCCAGACAGGCGTTGTCGTAGGTGACGCCGTTGCAAGCGCAAACCGGGCCATAGATCTCACCACACACCGTCGGCAGCTCTTTGCATTCGCCGAGGCCGTCATCAAAGCCGCACGAAGCGTCGGAGTAGTAGCAGAATTCACCTTCAGCGCAGGGCAGACCAGCGATGCCACCGCAGGCCTCACCCACAGGCCCTTGATCGATGCAACCGCAGCCACACTCGGGCGAGCCGAACCCAACTTGGTTCTCGTCACACGCGTAGTCGATCACTTCGCATTGCTCCGGCGTACCGACGTAATGCACCGTGGGGTCGTTCGGGTCGGGGCAGTTCGAGAGCGCGCAATCCGGGTCGACCTGAACACAGAATTCGTCGCATTCTCCGTCGCCGTACCAACCTTGGGCTTCGCAGATGTCGTTGCCTTCTTGATCGATGCCGCCGAGTTCTTCGGCCTCCTCCTTGGTGATGTCGTCGGTGCCCGCCACGGTGGCGTTGCAGGCGGCGAGGGGCAGAGCAAGCGCGAGGGCGAGGCTAAAACTACGGGCGTTGCAAAGCATGATCATCTCCAAAAGAGGATGGGTAACAGGGAGGAGCTGCGCACCCCAGCGAGTCCCGGGGTGCGCCGAGACAAGGTTCAGCGCGGGCCTTCGCACGGGCCGAGCGGCTCGTCGCAGTTGGCGGGTCCGCAGCTGGACGGGTACATCTGACCGTCGACGCAGGTGATCACGAACGCGCATACGAGTTCGGGGTTGCACTCGGTGGCGCAGTCACCGATCGGCGCGTCACAGTTGGCCGGTCCGCAGGTCGTGGGGAAGAGCTGACCGTCGACACAGGTGATCGCGTCACCGCAGAGCAGCGTCGGATCACATGGCTCGCTAGGGCAATCGCCGATCGGTGCGTCGCAGTTAGCCGGCCCACAACCGGTCGGGTACAGCTGACCTTCGTGGCAGGTCAGGATCTCGGGGCAAACAAGGGCGGGATCGCATTGCTCTTCGCACGGTCCGAGCGGCTGATCGCAGTTACCGGGCCCGCAGGTCGTCGGGTAGATTTGGCCGTCCACGCAGGTCAACGCGTCACCGCACACGAGCGTCGCGTCGCAGGTGGTTTCACAAGGACCGAGCGCTGCGTCGCAGTTGTTGGGTCCGCACGCCGTTGGGTAGAGCAGCCCGTCGACGCAGGAGACGATCTCGGCGCAAACCAGCGCCGGATCACACTCGACACACGCCATCTCGGTGCAGAGGATCTCGCCGCTGGCGTCGCAGGTACAGGTGTTACAGCCGTCTTGTGAAGGGAAGACGTCCCCTTCGGCGCGGGCAACGCCGCTGTCGTCGCAGCCGGTCGCGCCGCCAGAGCCACCGTCACCGCCGGAGCCACCGTCACCACCCGAGCCGCTCGAGCTGCCGCAGGCGATGGTGAAGAGGAGTACGGAGGAACCGAGGATTGAGGCGATCGATCGAAGCATGGTGAGTCTCCTGAAGGTTGGACGCGTGCGGCCGCCCCCCGAAGAGGGCGCGACGAAGTGAAAAGCCGTGAGCCCCTCGAGGCCGCCCTAGCGCGTCCTCCCGTTGCTCACTTGTAGACCCCTTAAGCAACCGCGATGCCATCCGAGACTTGAGCGGGATATCGCTGAAATTCAGGCTTTGGAAGGTGATAGTTGTCTCAATTGTGTATCAATGTCGTATCGATTGGCATCTATGAGACAGTGCGGCACAGTCAAAGCCTACAAAACAAGAGACTCGGAGCATTCGGATGCTCAACCCAGGGTCGAGGGTGGGTCGGAGCATTCGGAATGCTCAGACGCCTTGAAAAGCAGGCATGTGTGGGCAGGAGGTAAAGTTGCCATTGGCGAGGAGCACTGCCTCTGCGCCCTAGCGACGAGTACGCGCCTCAACGAGCGCCTGATTTAAGACACTTGCAAAACTGTTGTCGCGCATCGTGCGCGCGAACATGTCACGCGAGAGCGCACTCCACGCTTGAACGCTCAAGCCGTAAGATGGCAGGAGCGCAGCAGGGTCGGCTCCTCTCTCAATAGCGACCACAATACTCACAAACGTTGGAAGTGGGACCGTCTGGAATGGAGTACTAGGCGCGAGAGGGGCTCGGCTCGGAGCTAGAGTGAAGGGCGCGGCTGCTGTCGGCACCTCCCGCACTAGGACAGTAGCTCTCGCCACCTCGCTTACGGACGCTGCGGAAGCTAGCGGAGTTGGGGATGTCACTGCTTCGCCAGCGGGCGCTTGACCGTCGCCCAGTTGTGCGTTTCCCACCTGCTGAAGAGCCGTCCTCGTCTCGCCAGCTGATTGTACCACTTGAGACGACCCTGGTAGAGAGGGCTTAACAAACGGGATTTCGCTTGAATGGTTGGACGACGGAAGACCGCCCTCATCCCTTCTATTCGTCACGGATTCCAAGTTTGGTTGGCTCAGCTCCGGCGGGGGCGACGACGTGATGCGGGGAGATTCCATGCGGGCTGATTGCGTCCGTGACGCGAAAACCGCGGGCTCACCAGGAAACTGAGTTCGGTTCTCGGGGACTATTCTTGGGGAATGCACTGCAGCTGTTGGGAACATGCTCGAACCACGAGTCAGTTCCGCACGGAGTGCTTGGTCGTACCGAAAGGCAAACTCAACAACAGCCTCAACCGATGGCTCAACCACCGAACTCTCCAGCTGTTCCGTCGCGTGTGCACGTGCCAAGTCAGCGATCCATGAGCTTTGGTCCACTACGCCAGCTTAGTCAGGTTAGGTCTTACGAGGCGGCGATTCGGGTCGTCTCGCACCATATTGGCCTCGCCTGTTGCGCGTTGGGTCGCTACCGTTCGGTGATTGCGACTTTGGCAACTATGGAGTCACCATGTCTCGGCGTTCGATGATGCGGATGGGAACACCCATCTCAACCGGCCTTGGACTAACCATTTCAGGGCGCCTTCTAAGTGCCCCACTCGAGGTGCTTTCAATCGAGGGCGAAGAATCCGCGAATGCCTTATACGAGTTTCGCGTGCGTTTTACGGCGGATCCACGAGACGAATTGGCGGCTGACCGTAGCCACTACACATGCCTGGGCAGGTTACACTAGGTCCGGCAAGCGACGCGCGAGTCGTCTACGGGCTCGTTACGAAGTTGGTAACCGAGGTCGGTAGCATCGGACGACGACCAGTCTATCGCGCTCACATCGGCCCTCGAGCTACGCTCCTGGAGAAGCGCCGGCATTGCCGCATCTTTCAAGATCAATCGGTTGTTCAGATTGTGACCAGTCTTTTCGCAGATCATCGAATCGTCTACCGATCCCGATTGGTTGGCCAATATCCAGCCCGGGCTTACGTAGTGCAGCACCACGAGAGCGACTGGGAGTTCGCTATGCGGCTGTTAGCCGAGTGCGGCATCCTGCTCTACTTCGACCATCCGGCAGGTTACGGCGATGCCGCCGAGACTGGCCTGGGTAATAGTGAAGTAGTCGTGCTTTGTGATACCGCCCAATACTACGTTGACATCGCTGGGGGCACTGAACTCTTGGTGCGGACGGGCGGTCCAACTCAAGGATTGGAGCTTCCAGAAAATGCGGTCACAGAATTTGCCTCCAAGGTACAGCCAGCAACCACGGTTCGACTGGTCCGCGCGTTTGACTTTAATCGCCCTACCGTAGAGTTGCACGACGCCCAGCGCGTCGAGGTCAAAGAAGAACCAGCGTTAGTCTATGAGTTTGGGGGCGAGGGAGATGAGTCGCCCCCTGAGATTCAGCACCGCGAATCCGTCTCGAACAGGATCGCAACGAAACGCTTTTGGGTGAGGGGCGCAGTGTTTGCCGCAGACTCGTACCTGCGCGTGCATTTAGTCTGAGCGGTCATACGCATCCAGCTATCGACGGCGATTATGTAGTTCTGTCAGTAGAACACCACATTCAGGCCGCGGCGGTATGTCCGCCCACCTCATTGCCGTATGAGAATCGGTTTCTTTGTGTTCCTCGCGCCGTCCTGTTGAGACCGCGGAGTCCAGTGAAAAGGAGGTTTCTAGGGACGGAAACGGCGGTGGTAGTCGGGCCGGAGGGCGTCGAGCAATACGTTGACTCCCTGGGCCGCGTCAAGGTCCAGTTTCATTGGGACCTTACTGGCAAGTTCAATGGTCAGAGTTCCTGTTGGATACGTGTCGCGCAGTCGTTGGCAGGAGCAGGCTGGGGCGCCCAGTTTATTCCACGGGTTGGGATGGAGGTAGTCGTGACATTTCTGGGCGGGGATCCCGATCGACCGCTCATTACCCACGCGGTTTACAATGCAACCCATCCGTGGCCGTTCCCGTTGCCGCACGAAGTGACAAAGTCCGGAATTCGCACTTCGTCCTCGCCCGGGGGGAATGGATATCATGAATTCTCGATGGATGATGCTGCAGGTAAGGAGAAGTTATTCATTCACGCGCAGCGCGACGCAGCCCGAGTAATAAGAAACGACGACGCTGAACTAATAGGCAATGACCAACGGAGCAACGTTGTCCGCGACCGACTTACCGAAGTTGGCCGTAGGGACGACTCGGTGATTGGTGAACAGCATAGTCGAGCCATCGGCGGGGACTCGCAAACAGGAACAGTGATGCAGAATGGGCGCATCAAGCTGAGTACTGGCGGATCTAGCTTGGAGTTGGCCGGTGACAATGCCACCTTGAGCGCTAACGCAGAGATTAACCTAGCCGCTGGCTCAGCCATTCATCTTAGGGCTCCGCTGGTAACCATTGAGGCGGACGCCGTAGAGATACGCGGTACGGGTATCATCCAAGTCGACGGTGGCGGATTGGTCACAATTACGGGCGGTATGGTGAAGGTCAACGGCGGAGTAGTAACGGAGAACTAGCATGCGAAGAAGCCTTAACGCGCAGCACCTACAGATTGTTGAGACTACGACGAAGTCATTGGCGACAACGTGTCAGCGGGCGAGTTTGGAAGACGTAACGACGGAGGGCACCGTGCGCATTAGACTTGCGGATGGGAGCGTGCACTGCGCGGTCCTTGCTACCGAGGAGAGTGATCAAGCTCTGCTGGGCGCAATCGAGGCGAGGAAGCCGGTCGTCGTTTGCCTTATGGAGGAGGAATGGGTGATTTTGGGGCTCTTGCGCGACCGTTTGGGACTTGCGCCGGCTGGGGCGATTGGCCCACGAGTTGAACTTGAAGCAAGTGATAGCCTGATTATTGGTTGCGGTGAAGCTAGCATTGAACTTCACGCAAGCGGTCGCATCGCCCTTCGCGGGCACGATGTGCTGGTTAGCTCTTCAGGAACCACGGCCATTCAAGGCGCGACAGTGCGTGTCAATTGAGACGTAATCATGGCAGTTACCGTTGTCGTTAACGAGCGTACTATTATTCACCGCAACTCCGAGGGACAAGCCCTCGGCGTGCCCGACGTCTGCAAAACGCCGCAGAGTTTTGAGCCTGTTCCTTACGCTAACTTGGCGCTGAGCAAAGACCTTGATGGCGCAGCAACTACTGTCTTTGCTGATGGATGTTCTATCGCGAAGCAGTCCTCCTGGATTGCTCGCTCAACAGGAGATGAGCCCGGTACTGAAGGCGGCGTGATAAGTGGCTGCAACCGCGGAAAGGCCTCTTGGCTTACCTACTCGCCAGACGTGATGATTGAAGGGGAGTACGTTCCACGAGCATTGGACCTTACCGCGATGAACCACGGGAGCCCAGCGAACTCCTTTGGCTGGTGGATACAGAATCTTAGTGTGCTTGGCGCAACGCAGATTGTTTGCGTGGCTATCTGTAGCTGTCAGGCGATGTTGCTGAAGATGTGGTGCTTTAAGAAGTTCATGTCTTCAGGTGGACGAGATTTTCTCAATAAGCAGGGGGCACTGAGCTTCTGGACTCCCCAGCTTGCTCAAGTAAAGCAAGGCTACGGTGCGCAAAGGTTGGTAACGGTTTACGAGCCACGCTTTCCAGGTATCTACCCGGAAGTCAGCTTCCGACAGTTGCCTAGTGGGCGTTGGCAGGTAGTGCACAGCGACCAGAACACTACGGGTCACCCGCCACTTCCAATCCCTGCGGGGGAATGGATACCAAACACCAAGCGCCCCGACGTCGTGGTGGCGAAGGACCCTACGAAGCCGCTAACGCGTGACAACATCAAAGAGATTATCGAGGTGAAATTCATCCCGGGAGACGAGTTCAACGAGGACCAAACGCGCGACTACAACAAGCTCGTTCCAGGGGTACGGGTGAAAGAAGTCTCCAACGAGAGTTGTGGCTGCAGCAAAGTGGATTGGAGCCCAAAAGGGGTACGACAGCGGGTGGAGGCCGAGAACCTTCAGCCCAAAGCGGAAGAGGTGGATGGTGAGTGCAGCGAGCCAGAGGAATCTGTGGATTTAGAGCCCGTATCCCCCAAGGCACCGGTCGACTCGTTGCCGCCTTGGCTTACCCCATTGTTTGATTGGGCGCGAAGGCCAAGGCCGAGTGCGCCCCGAGTGCCTGTGTCAAGGCCGACAGGACCAGGTTTACGGCTTCATCCCGTGTTGTTCTTGATGGAAATACTCGTGGACTGGGATAAGTACAATCCGAGTAAAGTCGAAGCATGAAGTTAACTTCCTTTCGGTTGCTTCACGGGTTTGATTGCATATTTGATCTGGAGCGTGACTCTTCTTCCTACGCTGACTTTTTCGAGAAGTGCTTTGACGAGCTACCCCACAGTTTTTTTATAGGGCCTTCCCAGGCGCGACCATCCCAGCCACGGTACCGCGGGCTCCTAAGGCACTATTTGGCCAAGTCGGAGCGTCCAGCTCGGTCGTATGACATTCTAGATGCGGACGGCCCGCGGGAATTGAGGCGGGGGGGCTTGCATCTATTTGCGGAAGGCACAGAAGCAAAGATCTCTCGAGACTGGTCTTGTCAGCGTTTGTTTTTTCCGCTGACGGAGCCACCGGGCAAGCTACTTGAGTGGGTGTTGCACTTCGTTCGGACCGTGCCTGTTCGCTACGGTGTTGGGGGCTTGACGCTAGCACCTGCGGCCACTGCGTATGAGGGTAACAACCCCCAAGAGGCCTTCCAGTATTGTTGGCGTAATCGCGGGGCTATTTTCTGGTCGTACGCAAGTATGCAGGCCAAGGATGGTATTCGGGACAGCAATTGGCTTACCCTGGTGTCGCAGGAGCTGTTGACCAAGGCTGGCGGTATCGAGGCTGCGCGCAAGAACCTCTCCGATGCCGTTACGATTCACTCGGTTAGGGAAGGGTGGTTATTCCAGGCGGGCGAGCGGCCGCTACTTGGGGATATGAGCAAGCGTGCCGATGATTTTAGTGCTTACGTTGAGGTCGCTCGGTTTCTCAGGCCTTGCCGAGACCCCAAAGTTTTGTGGGGACCCTTTGAATCTCCTGGAGAATTCACCCACGAAGAGATGCGGCAGTGGATTGCACGCTTTGATGGTGGAGTGCCTTATGCCGCGAAGATGCCAGAGATTCCCCCGCCCCTGAAACAGCCAGCGGACATATTCACGAACTTTGACAAGCTTGCGCAGGCTGAGGTCGATTGGACTGCGTACGGCGATTTCGGCGCGGCGAGCAATGGTATTCATCCGCAGATAATTTCTAACATAGTAGCGTCGGCGCGAGCGCTACTCACCGTCGACCCCGTCTTTGCCAAGGGCTTTATCCCCGCGATGGAAAGAGCAAAGGAACGCGGACCGACCCCGCTTCCTCCAGGTACCGTTTTGCCTAAGCGCAGACTGAAGAAGCGGACCTAGTTGTGTCGTTCTTTCCTCTTCGCTTGGTACACGAGCATTTTGACTCCTTGGAAGGGCTGCTCGTTCGCGAGCAGTCCTTGAGTTTCGATCGGAGGTTGGTTGGAGGACAGCTTGCGCGAGTACAAGAGCGAATGCAGGCGCACCTAGCGGGTCTCGACCACCGCCTGGAGGAAAGTCTCGCTGTTGCCAATTCCCGTTTGTACGCTCGCTCGGCCCCGTCGAGGGCTGCAGCGGCCTGGACCCTCGTACGCCTCGCGCCAGGGCGTTTGCCCGTGCGATCAAAACGGGAAGTTGGGTTTGCAGTCATTGACACGCTGATACAGCATGGTCTGGTCCAGGGCTCGCCGGAGCTAGTCGCAGCGCAGCAACAAGTAACAAGACCCCACGAGTTGGATAACGCTCTCGTCTCTAGCGATACCGAGGTAGCATTCATCGCTCTTGCCGCGGCGTCGGCACTAGGACGCAAGTCGGCACTAGCAACTGCTCTCAAGGTTCTTTCACACCCAACAGACGCTGGGCTTACTCGCATGGCCGTGTTCGCAGTAGGACGGAGTTTGTCCCGAGGCCCAACAGACGCGGGCCCTGCGGGGGTTTTGGAAGCACTTCTCGGTGAACAAATCACGACGATCCCGGGCCTACCAATTCTGGCGGCGCTGTTTGGACACTGGCCGACCGCTTTGCGCCTTGAGAATTGTGCCGTCCACGGAAAGACCGCTCAATTGCGTGAGCAGTGTGTCGTCGGCCTCGGACTACTAGGGCTCGAACGGTCGATCCCGCTGTTGCGCGAACTGGCCAACGACATGGATCATCACCATCCAAATCTCCACCTAGCTGCTCGGCGCGCGCTCTCCCAGATGACGGGTGGAGGGGTAGGTGTCGCCGACGACGGACAAAGGATAATCTCGGATACTTGTATTGTTGAACTCCATGAGTCACGGGGGCCGATGGCGCGGTGGTTCTGTGGCGCACCAGCAGTAGGGCATGGCAGCGCTTGCCTGTCGCCGGCTCAGGTTTACTGGCGTTCGCTGTGGGACGGATCAGTCGTTCGACTACCGTGGGAGGTGCTGCTTCACGGTAGAGTTCCAGCAAGTTTCTGGAGTTCGCTCGCATGATTAATTGTCTCAACCTCAGTCGCCAAGGCTGTGAGGAGCTAATTGTTTCCGGCTTACTCGGTGAGCCTCTGCGAGTGATTGGCCTCCGGAGCCGCTTCGTCGCGTCGACTGGCAAGCCTGCGCCTGAAAGTGAAGCGGTGAGATTAACTGACCAATTCGGTCCACGTGGGGAATTGCTCGAGCCGGGCGATTTGGTTCCGGAGCGGGTTGGGACGGTCCTTTCGATTCGTGGCGAAGCCGTAGGTGTGGAGGCCCCCGTGTCGGCTCGAGTGCAGGTCGGTACCTTCAATTGGCGAGCGACCGTTTGGCATCCGCGACGCTGGGTTATGCAATCTGGCCAATGGTGTGCTGAGCGAGCCGGTCCTTTCCAGCCGGTAAAGCTAGCGTTTGCGAGTGCTTTCGGCGGACCTAGCTTTCCAGATAACCCTCTAGGCATGGGGCACATAGGATCAGGCGAACATCCTGAAGGTATCGCGCTGCCGCTCATTGAGCAGGTTGGACTGCCGGTCCACAGTCCGTGGCAACGCCTAGAGCCGGTTGCTCTGGACTATATCCCACCTGAGTGGCCCGCGCGGAGACGCTTCTCAGGGACTTTCGACGCCGCGTGGGCCCGTAAGCAAGCCCCTCGATTGCCAGATGATTTTGACCCGCGTTTCTGGGATGCGGGGACGCTAGTGACCTATCCGCGTCTACGTGGTGGAGAGGAACTACTAACGGAGAACATTGGTTGCCTCGGCGTTGCGCGCTGGCGCGTACCACGAAACGTAGTTCGAGTAACAATCGAAGGGCGAACTTACCTCCCTGAAGTGGACCAGTTAATTTTGGACGTTGCAGGAGATCGGCTGACGCTTTGCTCGCGGCTTTCGTTGCCTGTAGACACTCCACTCTCTCGTTTGCCACTGGCTATCGCAAGGGTGCTCGAAGAACGCTGGCAGGCTTAGGTATGTACGTTGTAGCAGCAGGAGCAAGGAGTTCTGTTGGAGAATCGTTACGCGAGACTCGCCTGAGCCTTGCCGCAGGTATTCGGAGGTTTCGCCGAACACCCCAGCCAATTGGGCCTTTCGCTGCACTAACGTATGCGCCGGCGTTGGAGGTGGATGTCGAGCCCGCGGAGCGCGCGAGGCTCCTCTTGGACGCGTCGCTCAACGACTTGTGGGGAGGGCGCGCACACCCATCAAAGCTGGGTATCGTCGTACTGGTGGATCGCCTCGGGCCGAATGTTGCCCCAGACAGTTCGAGTGAGCGGTTAGCTGCAAAGGTCATGTGGGACGATGTCGAGCGGTTAGACAGCGTCGAAGCCGCTGTTGGAACCCGGTTCGATACAGCCGTGGAGATGCTTGTGCTCCCCGCGGATGCGTCCGCAGCAGTGAACGGACTTTTGCTAGCAAGAGACTGGCTTGCCACTGGCGCGGTTGAGGTCTGCTTGTTTGGCGGGCTTAGCGTAGGTTGCGACTTTGCAAGTATGGAGTGGCGTGCCAACCACCAATTGCTGCACCGCTCAGGCGGTGATGAAGGATTGATTCCGGGCGAGGCGGCGGCCTTTGTCGAATTGCGGGCCAGGGGTAGCGGCATTCATGTGGAGCACATGATGTACAGCCAAAGCACAGAGCCATCGGGGGTAGACGCCCTCACTGACGCAATGAATCATGTGTTGGGCAACTTGCCAGGGGCTCCTTCCGCCGTCTGGCTCGACGCTAACGGCCTGGTTGGTCGCAAACGAGAATGGGCTTTGGCTAGTGCCAGAAGTCTTGGACTGCGCAAGCAAACGCCACTGGTACGTGAGCCTTTGCGAGGTCTCGGAGACGTGGGTCCAGCGACCCTTCCGATGATGCTTGGTCTTGCATTCGATGGACCTCGAGACAAGGGCCCGATCTTGGGAGTTCTCGCCCATGGGTTCAGTTTTGGGCGAGGGTGCGTAGCGTGGGAGTCAACTTGAATCGTCGCGCTATTGTGTTATCCACCGGGCAGCTTGATCCGATTCCGCGTTGCGTACTGGCGCGCTCTTCCTGGGAGCCCGAGCTGGAGGTGGTTGTTCGAGGTGGGAATGTGGTACGGAGCCTGTCGCTAGAGTTCTCCTTTGCGAGTCCAGACATCCAGGACAGCGGGCCTGCATATGGGCCTTTTTGTCAGCTCGAGTTAGCTTTATCCTTATTGCGGCCAGGGTTCTTTGGATGGGATGGAGTCACGCCCGGAGTCATAAGTGCCGTTGACCAGCACGCCAACGGACTGCAACTGGCGCTAACTCTCCCGCGAGCCCGGCCTGAGTTGCCCTTTGCGCTGGCGCGCGCGCTGGTAGGTTTTGCACCTGTTACGGGTATGCGCAGCTTACGAATCGTCGAGCTAGGCGCTGAACTGCACCGTCCGATTCGTAGCAGGGAACTCGACGATTGGCGACCCGATATGCCGAGCCTTCCCTATCCCTTTAAGCGCAGTGGGCGCGAGAGCGGCTCGCCTTGGACGCTGGAGGCCAACTTCCATGGGTTGCTTAGTAAGGAGGACCGGGCTCGGTTGCTCGACCTCTGCCTGGCTTATGTCGGTATCATGCGTTTGGGTTTACTACCGGGCGAGGGTTGGATTCCGTGCGCACGGGCCGAGCTGGCTCGTGCCGAGGATAGCCTGCCCGACCAGTGGGCCTTTGACCTGCTTGAGGTAGAGGGACACAATACAGCAATTGCACCGTTGCTTGAGGCGTTAGCCGTGTTGAAGCTGGATACAACACTAGCCAATGTGGAACTAAACTGTGGCTTCGGATGAGCACTACGACAGGTGTTCCCCACCCGATTGAATCTTTAGGCCGCTCATACCTTCACCCTCTGGTATCGGTACCTATGCTCTCCTTGCGTCCGCTCGGTTACGTGGCCGTTCTCAGCATTGTCAGCGTTGGGTGCGGGGGCCAAGGTGAAGGGTTCAAGGAAACGGAGACAGCGACCTTGCCGCTACCCCGCTCGACGAGCTCGTCCGCGACGCTCACGTGCAAGAAGGCCGGTTGCTCTGACCGGTTCACGGTTCGCCTCAAACAACGCCCCTCTGATCCGAAGGGCTGGGCTGTGGAGGTCGACCTCAAGGGCAAGCCAGCGACTTGCACCTTTGACTGGAGCCCGACGACCACGAGCGCGACCTGCGGCGAAGGTTTGAGCATGGCCTTCCACGAGCCTCCGCTCGATGACGCTACGACGGCAACCCTCACCGTCGCGGGGGCGCCGTCGCGCGTGGGCCTCACCGTCAAGCACAACGGTGCGCCTATCGAACCGCAGCGCTTCTACGACCCAACGTACGAGACGGACCCAACCGGCACTGCTTGCGGCTGTCAAGCCTCGGGGACGTTCGTACTCAAGTAGCGCTAGTTGCTGCGCCGACAAACCATGCGCACCGCGCGGCCTTCTTCACCCCACGGCGCGATGTTCGTCATCTGCAACACCAACTCGTGATCCGAACGCAGCGAGAGGGTGATGCGCCAGCCCCACTCGGGGCTGTCGGCTTCGCCGTCGCCGTAGCGGCCGGTCACGTCCAAGAGCGCCCAGCTCGCGGTAACGTTGCTGCAGGCCATGCTGGTGCGTGCGTGCCAGCTATCGTTGAAATCGGCGCCCTGCGCGTTGATCGCGAGCCGCCCCTCTTGCGGCCGCCCCTCGTAACTCCAGCTGTAGGAGATGCCGGCCTCATCGATCGAGACGGTGCAATCACACATCAGAACGTCATTGCCCATCGGGTCGAGCCACAGCTCCTTCTTGCCACGCCACTGGCTACCCGCGAGATCCGAAAGCTTCCCCATGCCGCGGAATTTAACGCGAAGAGGACAGCTGCCCAAGAGCAATGCGGCCGGCGGACGTGTGCCCCGCAGAAGCGGCGGACTTGTCCTCTGAAGTTAGCGGAGCTGTCCCTGGTGCCCGCCGTTCCACCGTCTTCCGCCGAAGGCGGATGCAGCGAACAGAATGACTCGTGCCGTCTTCTGAAAGAACGGCCGAAGGCCCCGTGGTCATTGGGACTTTGGCACGAGTCATTGGCCGCAATAAGTTCGATTAAGTCGCGCAGCCGGAGGTCCACCGTAGCGTGCGAGCGATGAACCCTACCTTGGTCGCTTTGCGCTGCGTTGGTCGTTGCTTGAACCGGGTTAAGCCCTTGGTCGCGCTGCTCGCGTTGAACGGCGCCGGCTGTGGTGGACTGGTCGTGATGCCGAGTGATGACGAGAGCGCCTCCGACTCCGAGGGCGGCTCCGACGCTGTCGAGCCCGCTGCGCCCTTGGTGCAAATCTCAGCCAAGTGGGATCACGTTTGCGCCATCGACGAGCGCGGTACGCTCAGCTGTTGGGGCGTCTACTTGAGCGCCACCGACGGCATCGCGGAGACCTTTGCGCTCGCGGCTGAGCCGCGCGTCATTGACCCTGGGCATCGTTATCGCAAGGTCTCCGCCGGTATTGGTACCACCTGCGCGATTCGAAGCGACGGTAGCCTCTGGTGTTGGGGCCACAACCAAGGAGGCGCACTTGCGACCGGTGACCGACTGCCCAGCGTCGACCCGGTGCGCATCGGTGAGGCCAGCGACTGGGAGCAGGTCGCGGTGGGCTCGGGCTTTGTTTGCGGTCTGCGCGCAGGAGGGGCGCTCTACTGTTGGGGCGGGCCAGACTACGGCGAAGTGATCGACGGCCCGCTCGACTCGGAAGCGTTGCTCGTCCCGACGTTCCTCGGCGAAACGTTCATCGCCGTGGACTCGCACTGGTACCGCACCGTGGCCATCAAAGCAGACGGCAGCGTTTGGTCCAGCGACAACAACGGTCTGTTCGGCTTCGTCCAAGGCTTTGAAGGCCTCGCGGCAAGCGTTTCGGTCGGGGTGAGCGAGTTCCAGATCGTCGACCGGGAGGGGGCGCTTTCTCGGCTGCACTTTGTGCAGTACGGCGTCGTCGAGCAGACCTTCGAGCAGCCGAATGAGAGCTTCACCGACGCACACTCGGCGAGCTACGCGCGCTGCGCCGTGAGTGAGGAGCACGAGCTCTTCTGCGCGCCCAAAGCAACCACCGAGGTGCAACCGCTCGCCCCGTTCGGCGAAGGCGCAGACTGGACCGAAGTTGGCGTCGGCCAGTCGTTTGGCTGCGGAGTGCGCCTCGATGGCTCGATCTGGTGTTGGGGCACGCTCGGCAGCGGCTTCACGGGTAGCAGCACGCCGGAGGTCGTAGAGTACGGACCAGCCCCCGTGCGCGTCCAATGACCAGCGCACGGGGGCGCTTCCGTCACTCGCGTTCGAAGAAGGTCTGCTCGCCTGTCTCGGCATGCAGTGCGCTCATCCCATCCGCGGTGACGCAATACTCGAGCGCGGCCTGTTCAGCCTTAGCGCC
Organism: Polyangiaceae bacterium; assembly: GCA_044376115.1. Taxonomy (GTDB): domain Bacteria; phylum Myxococcota_A; class Polyangia; order Polyangiales; family Polyangiaceae; genus Xiheicaenibacterium. The sequence goes on from JBILLK010000036.1 coordinate 54,999, forward strand.
CACGAGCAGCGTGGTTCCCGACAGCTCGTATGGCTCATTGGCCGACTCGAGCGGCCCACCGACGACGCTGGTGCAGTTGCATAGGGCCCCACGATCGACGCAGGACACGTCATCGCCCTGCACCACCGAGTCACAGGTAGCGCCCGGCACCATGCAATCCTTCGGCAATAGGATCTCCCAGCCGGCGAACACCTGGCGATCGATCTGCACGGTGCCCGCTGCTGCAAACACGGCTGTGCCTTCGATTCGGTAAACGTAGCGGGAGAGTTCGACGCTGCCGTTGCCGCAGGGCTCCTCGAGCCACTGCGTTTCTCCGCAGGCCTGCGAATAACGAAAGGCGCCGACGACGTCGCCGCCGCAGGGAGCCGCTTCACAGAAGCTGTTCGCGCCGCCGCCTGCTTGCTCACCGCCGCCGGCTCCGCCTCCTCCCGAAGAAGCGTTCGCGCCCGAGCCACTCGAGGTCGAGCTTTCGTTGTCTTGGCCACCGGAGCCTGAGGGCTCTTCATTGCTGGCGCAGGCGAAGGCGAGCGTGAGGGGGCAGGCGAGGAGGAGGCTGAAACGGGAAGATGCGATGCGTTGCTTCATGCGGCCGTTGTGCACCGTGCCGCGAGTGAGCGAGCCTTAAAGCACCTTATTCCGGCGCACTGCGACACGCGTGGGGCAGCGCACACAGGAGCTGCGACAGAAGGAGGTCGGTGCCGCGGTCACTCGGCTCGGATTCAGCGCAATTCGCGCTGGCACGGCTCATGAATAGCAGGCCAGCATGATGCGGCGATTAGCTCTCGGCATGGTCTTGCTCGCGCCTGCGGGCTGCATCGGCAGCCTCGGTGGTGACGATGACAGCACGGGCAAACCAGGCGAAGAGGAGGTCACCTACGAGACCAGCGCGTTCGCCTGCAAGCCGGGCCTTCAGCCGACCGAGTTGCCGCTGCGCAGGCTCTCCAACCAACAGTACCGCCGGGCGATGACCGATACGCTGCGCGCGCTGCTCCCGGGCGAGGCCGACGCGGTGCTCAGCGAGGTGCAGAGCCGCGTCGATGCGCTCCCGCGCGACAAGCGCAGCGGCCCCGATCCGAAGTACGGCGGCTTTCGTCGGCTCGACCAAGCCATCTTTCAGGAGACCGTCAGCGGCTCGTATGAAGTGGGGTCTTTGATCGGTAGCGCCGTCGCTTCGAGCGATGCGCGGCTGCAAGAGATCGCCGGGGCGTGCGCGACCGACGCTGACGCGAGCAACGATGCGGCGTGTCTCGAGGCCTTCGTCGAGAAGGTCGCACCGCGCATTTTGCGCCGCGCGGTGAGTGCGGAGGACGTCGCTTTCTACGTAGCCGTCGCCGACAGCACGTTGGAGCGCGAAGACTACGGCGACGTGCTCAACGTCCTGTTTAGCGCGCCGGATTTCCTCTACTTCGTCGAGCAAGGCAGCGGCGAGCCGGTGGACGGTGTGCTCACGCTCACCGCGCATGAGCTCGCCAATCGCTTGTCCTTCCACTTCTGGCAGACGGTTCCGGATGAGGAGCTGTGGGCGTTGGCGGACGCAGGCTCCTTGAGCGACGAGGCGGTGTACAAGGCGCAGGTTGAGCGGCTTTTCGCTGACGCCCGCACGCAACAAGCGCTCGACGAGTTCTACGGCGATTGGCTGGATCCCCAGCATCTCGGGGCGCTCGACGCAGGCGTTGGTTCGCCCGACTACGACGCCTTCACCGGTGAGTTTTCGCCCTCGAGCGATACCCGCGCGCACATGCTGAACGAGATCGAGCGCATGGGTCGCTACTACTCGGTGGACGCGCCGAGCAGCTTCGACGAGTTCTTCTTGTCCGACCGCTCCTTCGCTGAGCACGACGACGTGGCCGAGATCTACGGTGTTTCGGCGTGGACCGAGGGCGATCCGCCGGCCCTGCCCGCCGAACGTCAGGGGCTAACTACGCGAGCGCTCTTGCTCGCGAGCGGCAGCGTCTCCACGCACCCGATCATGAAGGGCGTGTTTCTGCGCAAGACCATCCTCTGCGACGAAGTGGGTGCACCGCCCGCCGATGCGATGGCTGTCGCCGACGGTACTCAGCCGAGCGGCATCACCTCGCGCGACAAGGCCGTCGCCATCAGCGAGGCTCGCGCCGATTGCGCCGCCTGCCACGAGACGCTGATCAATCCGCTGGGCTTCGTGACCGAGAACTTCGACGGGCTCGGGCGTTTGCGCAGCAGTGAGTCGGTTTACGACAAGACCACCGGCGAAGTGATCGGCACGGCCGCCGTGGACACGAGCGCGACGCCGCGGGTCACCTTCGACGACGAGCGCGAGGCCTCTAACGCCGCCCAGCTCAATAGCTACATGCTCGAGAGCGAGAAGCCGCAGGCCTGCTTCGCTCGACGCTACTTCCGTTTCACCTTCGGCCGCGAAGAAGACGCCGGTGACGGCTGCTTGCTCGCCGATACGCATGAGGCGCTGCTCGATGGCGGTGACCTCGGCTCGGTGTTGCGCAGCATGGCCCTGGCCGGCCAGTTCAAGAACAAGTCCTTCACCCCGTGACGCACGCTGCTCGGAGCAAGACCATGAAGAAGAATGCAAACAACTCGCGGCGGATGTTCCTGCGCGGCATGGGCGGTGCGCTGCTAACCATCCCCTTCCTCTCCTCGCTGGAGACCAAAGAGTCGAGCGCTGCGCCTACCGGCAAGCCCAAGCGCTTCATCGCGCTCGCAACCAATCACGGCGGCGTGCGCGGCAGCAACATGCATCCTGCGCAGGCCACTCTGAGCGACACCCTGGCCTACGCCGGTATCTCGGTGCGGCGCGGTGATCTGCAGCTCGCCGTGCAGAATGGTCGGGCCTCTCTCTCGCCGGTGCTCTCGGCCGATTCGAGCGTCTTTACGCAAGGCTTGGCCAGCAAGCTCAACGTGCTGCGCGGCCTCGATGTTGCGCGCTACATCGCCCACAACGAGGGCTCTCACCTCGGCAACGTCACCAGCAACGACCCGAGCGGCACGCCGCTGCTGCGACCCACGCTCGATCAAGTGTTGGCCTACTCGGATGCCTTCTACCCGTCGGTGCCGAAGGTGCGGTCGATGAACCTGGCCGCTGTGGGTAGCATCTCGGTGGGCCATGAAAACCCGATGGATGCGAACAGCCCGCTGCAGTCGATGCCCAGCTCGCACAGCGTCTACGATCTGTTCGCCGCCGTTTACACTCCGCCCGATCCGACCGAGGTCAAACGCTCGCCGGTGGTGGACAGCGTGCTCGCCGATTACAGGCGGCTGCGCAATGGTGGCCGCATCTCCAAGGCCGATCGCGACCGGCTCGACGCCCATATCGCGCGGCTCGAGGATCTCGAGGCCTCGCTCACCGCGACGCAATCTTGCGGTGAAGTGACCGGCCCGACCGAAGACCCTTCGGGCCCGTGGGTCGGTGATTACTTCACCAACCCCGATACGCAGGCGCGCTACCTCAACGCCTACCTCGACGTGATGCTGATCGCGCTGAGCTGCGACACCTGTCGCATCGGTACCGTCTCCTCCGACATCCTGATGGACTACGTGGGCGCCGACTATCACCAGGACGTGGCGCATCGATCGCACCAAAGCACGCCCGAAGCGCCGCTCGAGGACGTGAACGCGCAAGACCACATCCGCGATGGTTCGCAGCGTTACTTCGAACGCGTCTTCTTGCGCTTCATCTCGCGCATGGAGGCGATCGACGATGGCGACGGGCAAAGCCTGCTCGACTCATCGCTGGTGGCCTGGACGCAAGAGAGCGGCATCCGTACCCACGACAACCTCGACTGGCCGGTGGTGCTCGCAGGCGGCGCAGCAGGCACGGTGAGCACTGGCAACTTCTGCGACTACCGTCACCTCGCAGGTCCGGCGATCTACGAGGGCAGCAACGACGAGACGAAGCCCGGCCTGATGCTGATGCAGTACCACGGCACCTTGCTCCAAGCGATGGGCCTGGATCCCTCGAGCTACGAAGAGAGCGAGTACGGCGGCTACGGCCCGATGATCGATTACGACGCTGATAGCTGGTTCCCCCACGGTATGTGGAGCGAGACCGTGAAGCACGCAGCGCACGATTGGCTGCCGTTCCTGAAGGCCTGAACAGCCTTAGCGAACGACCGAACTCAGGGGCAGGGCACGCTGTTGATGCAGTCGATCCGGGCTTGCCCCGGTGAGCTCTCGGCGGCCTTGTAAGTGCCTGCGCCAATTCGAATCGATAGGTTTTCCAGTGGGAGCAGGAATGCACTCGAGCCGCGGGTGTTCCAGCTCAAGCCGTCGGTCGAGGTCTCGAAAAACATCTCCGTTTCGTCTGCGCGAATTCGCAGATAGCGGTCAACGTTCGGGTTGTAGCTCCCGTTGGAAAACTCCATCGCGTTGCCGTTGCCCGCAAACTGGAAGCCACCGCCCTCGAGGATCAGGTTGGCTGCGGCCCCGGTGCTCGGGTCATCCAAGTACACGTAGGTTTGCGCGCCGAGGATCGGGTTGGTCGCCTCGAGCAGGCGGAAGCTGAGGCTGTCACAGGTGAGGTGGAACACGCCGGGCAGCTCGACCCAGCAGAAGTCGACCGCCGGTGGATCGGGCAGTGGGAACAGGGCGGAGCCGGCGTCGGCCACGACGCAGCTATGTGGCGACAGCGAGCCGAGCCCGCCGTCAAAGGTCTCCTGAATCGAACTTACCGGCGGGTTGATGAACTCCCCGCACGCGAGCTGCCCACCCATTCCGCCTTGTGCGCCCAAGCCCCCGCCGGCCATTCCGCCTGCGCCGCCAAGTCCTCCCGCTCCGCCAGCCTCCGACGAGCTCGATCCGCCCGGGTTCTGCCCGCCGCGGTCATAGCTCTCGAGATCGAAAGCGATCGAACAACCGAACAGCGCCAGCGACCCGAACCCGAGCAACGAAGTACCGCGCATCGCTCAAAAGTCTCCCACGACAACGAGGCCTACCGTCTCGCGCGTTGCGATCGGCGCCAGCGAGAGCTGCGCCGCCGACGAAGAGGCGACGAACGGGCTGGTAAAGAAGAGCACCGGCGCCACAGCCAAGGCCGCCAAGCCAACGCCGAGGGAAACATCTGCGGCCAGAAAGAGAGTGCGCGCCTCATCCACGTCTTCGGTGGCACAGCGCGGAGCACACCCGAGATCATCGAGCGCGCCCTTCTTACTAAGCCCCGCGATCCCGAGCCCCCCGAACAGTGAGAGCCCAACGATCCCGGCGCCACCGACGATCCAGAAGGCCGGCGAAATCTCGCGTTCCGGCGGCTCCGATTGGACTGCAACCTTGGTCGTAAAGACCACCTCGACGCGCCGCAGTTTGTCGCCCTCGCGCACGATCAACGTCTGCTCGATCGGCTCTGAGCCTGTTCGCTCGAGGCGCAGCTTGTGTTCGCCCGGATCGATCTCGATCGCCTTCCCATCCAGCCGATCGAGCAACACCGTACCGGCCTCGAGCACGCGCGCGTCGGCGATGTCGAGCCCCGCCTCGTCGCGAGCAACGAACACCAAGCTCGGTTGCGCTTTGTCCGCCTCGCTCAAGAGCGCTGTGCACTCTTGCACCAAAACGGCTGGACAACTCGGGTCCGCGCAGCGCACCAGCGCTTTGCGCGCCGCTTGCAGCTTGCTGCTCTTGCGCAGCCGCTGCGCCTCGACGTGAGCGGCGATGCATTGTTGCGTCGGCTCTTCAGGCGTTTGCGCGCGAGCCTCCCCAGGTAGGAGCAGGCCAAGCAGTAGGAAGGAGAGTGCGCGGGTATTCAACGAAGGCACTCAGGCTTGTACTCGCGAAGTCCGTCGGCGGTGATTCGAAAAGGAGGGCTGCAGTTGGGATTGACCGGCTTATTGCCGGTGAGCGCGGGTTTTGCCGAGGTACTGCGCGGTCCTGTGAGGGATTCATGGGCCAACGCCGAACGCGCGGCCGAGGCGCTGCTAGCTGCGCTCGGGCTGGGCTGGCTTGTCGGTGGAGGAGCGGTGGGCTCACGCGCTGCGGGTACGCTTGCCGACGCGGTGACACTGGCTTGAGGCGCGGCAGGCGAAGGCGACGGCGCGGAGGGAACGAGCCGCGCCAACAAGAAGCCGATTACGCCGGCTCCGAGCACGCCAGCAAGGATCAAGGCGTTGCGTCGCGGCCGCGTGGCTGCGCCCTGATCCAAGGCCACGGCGCTCGCTGGCTCGGCCAAGGAGCGTGGCTCTTCGCCCGGCGTCTCGGTTGCGGCAGCAGGGCTCGCGGAGCTCGGCGGCGCCGCGAGTGTCGCTGACATCACCGCCTCGGACCCCGGCTTGGCGGCGTCCTTCGGCGCATCCACTTTAGCGGCCAGCACCGGCCGGCCAGGCAGCTCGGTCGCAATCGAAAGATCGAAGGCGGAGGCGCGCTGCGCTTGCAGCCGAAGCGAGGTCGCGGCCTTGGCCTCGACCCAGCGCGCCACATCGCGAGAAGGAGCTGGCGGCGCGACCTTTTCGAGGGCTTGGGCCATTTCTCGCGCCGACGCGTAGCGCTTGGACACGTCGCGTGAGAGCCCGGTGAGGATCACCTGGTCGATCTCGGGCGAGATCTCGCGGCGAGCGCTGCTCGGCGCGACCGGCTCTTTGGAGACGGCGCGCAGAATCACGGCGGCCTCAGAGCCGAGCTCATCGAAGTAGCGCGTTCCGGTCAAGAGCTCCCACAAGACGACGCTGGCCGCGTACAAATCGGCCCTTCGATCCACCTCCTCGGCGCGGATCTGTTCGGGCGCCATGTACGCAACTTTGCCTTTGATCTGGCCATCCCGCGTGGCGGTTGAGTTGCCCACCGCCTTGGCCACGCCAAAGTCGATCAGTCGGGCTACGCCGTCCGACCCGACGAGCACGTTCTGCGGTGAGACATCGCGGTGCACGATCGAAAGCGGAAGGCCGTCCTCTCCATGTGCCTCATGCGCGGCATGCAACCCCTCCAGCATGCCCACGCCAATGGCGCTGACGATCGACGCAGGCAGCCCCTCTGGCGTGGTTCGAAACAGCTTGGACAGCGACTCGCCGGGGATGAAGTCCATCACCAAAAAGAGCTCTCCGGCCTCGGCTACGACATCGAGGATGGGCACCACGTTGGGATGGCGAATGCGCGAGGCGAGGCGCGCCTCATCCAAGAACATCGCGACGAATTGCGGGTCCTTTGCGTATTGTGGGTGCAGCCGTTTGATCGCGACGACGCGGGTGAAACCGCCTGAGCCGACCAAACGGCCATAGTGCACCGTGGCCATCCCGCCGGTGGCGATCTCCCCTTGGATGGCGTAGCGCCCAACGCGATCGGGCTCGGCTTCGGAGGTGCGGGACATCGACGAATTCATCCTACCGTAGCGCGCTGGCTACTCGTCGGCGCTGCCATCATCCACGGCGCGAAGCTGAAAGCGTTGGACTGCGCGCTGAATGAACTTGCGGTTGACTCCGGCGATGCGAGCCGCATGGGTGACGTTCCCGCCCGTCTCGGCGAGCGCTTCCCGTAGATAGGCTTCTTCGAAGGCATCGCAAAGTTGTTCGCGCGCGTCTTTGAGCGGGACGCTGAGATCAACCTTGCCGTTGACTGCCGCGCTAAGTGAAGGCGTTTGCGCTCGCGGGTCCACCGAGCCGTGAGAAAGCGCGCGCGTGACGGCGTTCTTGAGCTCGCGCACGTTGCCCGGCCAGGCCTGCCCAATCAGCCCCTTGATCGCCCGCTCACCGAGCGGCGTCACCACACGACCACGCTCGGACAGGGCCCGAGTGAAGTGCGCTACGAGCAGCGGGATATCGTCGGGGCGCTCGCGCAACGGGGGCAGTCCAACGCGCACCACCGCGAGACGGTAGTACAAGTCTTCACGGAAACGCTTGTTGGCGACCTCTGCGGCAAGATCGCGATTGGTGGCTGCGACCACGCGTACGTCCACCCGACGTGCGGTGTTGGAGCCCACACGGCGCACCTCCAACCGCTCGAGGGCGCGCAACAACTTGGGCTGCAGATCCAGCGGCAGTTCTCCAATCTCATCGAGGAACAGCGTCCCGCCGTCAGCGGCCTCGAGCGCTCCTTCGCGATCGGCCACCGCACCGGAGAAGGCTCCCCGCACGTGACCGAACAGCTCGCTCTCCATCAAACTCGGCGCGACCGCCGAACAGTCGAACACGATGAACGGCTCTGCCGCGCGCGCCGACTCCTCATGCAGCGCCTCTGCGACGAGCTCTTTGCCGGTGCCCGTCTCACCCTCGACCAGCACCGTGTCATCCACCGCGGCGGCGCGCTCGAGCATGGTGAAAACCACGCGCATCGGTACGCTTTGCCCGATCAGCCCGCCGAAGCGCTCGCGTGAGGACAGCGGGATCTCCACCACGCCCTGCAGCAGCCTTAGGCGCAAGGTGCTGTTCCCCACGATCAGCGTCGAGTCGTAGCGAGCGTAGGCGTCGCGAATGGAGACCCCGTCGAGCACCGAGCCATTGCGACTGTTGGCGTCGACCACACGAATCCCGTCTTTCTCGATCTTGAGCGTCAGGTGGTGACGACTCACCGCGCCGTCGAGCAGGATCAGCTCGCAACCGCGCGCCGAGCCGATCCGCACCTCGGGACCGGAGAAGTCGAAGGACTGCCCAGCCTGCGGGCCCGCTACCACCGCGACCTGAACTTTACGGGAGCGAAGCTTCAAACCGGCGGCATCGCGCGAGAGGATCTCGGTGATGGCGTCGCGCGGCGCAGACTCTGAAGACACGGAGCGGATGATACAGCGAACCCCGAGGCGACGCGACGTTCACGGCGCAAACAAGCGCGAGAAAAGCTCTGCTAATGTAGGAGGGCTGTCTCGAGGTCGAGCTGCGTAAGGCGGGCCAAACTGTGATGATCCCCAGCAAGCTGGTCGCGGAAGAAGAGCAACGTCTGGTGGCTGCTTGGGCACCGTATGCGTCCGCGCGTGGCTTGACGCTGCTGCCGAGTGCGAGCCCATGGAACGGCGTGCTGAAGCTGCACGGCTTCTTCAGCGGCGTTGAGGTCGCGGTGGAGCTGCGCTTCGTCGGTGAGGCCAGCGTGTTGCAGCGCCTCACCGTCCGCGCGCGCGCCTTTTCGCCGATGCCGATCAAGTCGCAGGTGAAGCGCGAAGACGGGCTGTCTGGGCTGACGGAGCTGCTCGGGACCGAGGACCTCCAGGTAGGCAACCCAACGTTCGATGCCATGTTCGTCGTCAAGGCCGACAGTCGGGCGCTGGTCCCGACGTTGTACGGCCCAGAAGTCCAGCAGACCTTGTTTGCGCTGCCGCAAGGCTGCGCGGCGGACTACGAGCAGGGGGCGATCACCGTGCACAGTGATCGGCAGCCCGAGCCTGCGTTGGTCGACGTAATGGCGGCGGTGGCCGCTGCCTTTGCACGCGCTGGGAGCGCTGCTCATGGGGCTGTCGCAACCGGCGCTACAGCGGCCTATCGCGGGGCCTTGCCGGTCGCCGCTGCGGCCCAGCCTATGCCGGCGCCTGGGTTGGGCGAGCACGGCCTCTGGGGGCTGCTCATTCTGTTCTTCGGCGTCGGCTACGCAGGCCTCGCTGGCGAAGCCTCACGCACCTCGACGTTGTATCAGAAGGCCAAGCCGTTATCGGCCAATGACGCGAGTGTGCCGGTGCTCGTTACAGGCCCGATCGAAGCCGAGGAATTGAGCAGTAAGGCGGTCAAGCCTGGCCGCTACATTGCAATCCACCAAGCGGCTGAAGTGCTCGCTTGGGACGAGTCCAGCATCACGAGCAAGAACAGCACCCAGTACACCTGCACGCTCACGTGGACGAGCAACCCGCGGCCGCCTTCTTCCTTTCAAGCCGAGGATTGTCGCAGCAAGCCCGCGTTCAAGAAGCCACCGGAGCTCGAAGACCAATGGCCCAAGAAGGCCGTGATTCGCAGCGGAGACCGCGCGATCGAGGTCGACCTCGCCGAGGTCGAATGGAAGATCGACCCTGTGCCGCCAACGCCGGCCCAGCTGGTTTTGGGCACCAACGCCATCACTGATACGTGGGAGGAGAACCTCTTCGTCTACACCTCGGCCAAGTGCAAAGCCGAAGAGCCCGAAGCCGGTTGTGAACGCGTGCGCACCAGCGTGCGTCCGATGCCCGATGGGGACGTCACCATCATCGGCAAGCTCGAGGGGGACCGCTTGACCAAGTTCGAGACCACGCTCAAAGGAGCAGCCGGGGATCGCGCCGCGCTGATGGACGCCTTCTCGGTCGACGCGGCCTTCGAGGGCTTTGGCATTTGGTTGCAGCGGGCCGCTTCCTTCGTTGGGATCTGGGTCGGCCTCGCGTTCATTCACCGGCCAGTGCGCTATCTGCTGCGCGGAATACGTTGGTGCCGCGAAACCACGACCCAGCGGCTGATCTTCGCCGTCGGCACGGCGCTCGGTGGCGTCGCCGTGCTCACCCGCTCCTTCGCCTTGCTCCTCGCCTTCGCTGCAGTCGCTGCGATCTACTTCGGCTCGCGCGCGGAAGCCCAGGTGGCCCACAAACCTTGAGCTCAGCCGAGCCCCGGCACGCGCAGCTCGCGGATGCCTCGGCCGGTCTTTTTGCGGAGCAGCGCGCTAGCGTTTGGCGTCCGGGGCCGTGGAGAGCAGAGGCGTCTCTGCGGCCCATCGTGCCAGCTTCTCCTGTGTCTCTGCGTCGGGAGCAGCGTCTCGTCCCAGAAACCGCAGGCGATGCACCGTGGTAGCTCGCCGACCTGGCGCGACGTTGACGCTGTCGGTCGGTTTCTTTTGGCAGGCCAAACGCGCGCGCTGCCACGTAGCGCTGGGCACTGCAACGACTTCGCGCGGAAGCTCCGCGACCAGGTCGATTGTGCCGTCTCGGTCGACGTCCTCGAGCGCGAGCTTGGGGGGACTGACGAGGATCACATTGGCCTGCTTTTCCGGTACTCCCCAGCCGCAGTTGAAGTCGGGAACATCGAAGCCCACCATCGCCAAAATTCGAAGCTGAGTCCCCGAAGGCTGGGTGAGATCAATCCTCGAGAACCTCAGGATGCCAGCCGTTCCGTTGAATACGTGCCAGTCGGCTACGACCAGCGCCTCGCGCGTGCCCTCGAGCGGGAGGCGCAACTCGGCGACGACGCTCGCCGAACTGCAGTCCCCGCCGAACGGATCCGCAAGGCTCCCAAGCACGCGAAATCCCTTGTCGGCGGCCTCGACCACCGTACTGCACACGGAGCCTTCAGTGCCTTCGAAGCGGTGGCGGACAATCCCACGCCCGGCAGCTCCTGGGCCGAATCGGCCCCAGATAGCGGAGCTAAAGAAGCATGGCGTCTCAACCGGCACGAGCGGATCTCCGGTCGACACGACACGGTTTTTCTCGAAGAGCGGACAGACCCCGCAACCGGGGTTCGAGGCATCGGTTGGAGCCGGGCAGAAGGCGTCGCGCAGCATGGGTTCAGCGACGGCGGCTTCGTAAACCGGCGCGGGGCTGGTCATTGGTTGATGGCCGACCAACGAGTTGGGTGCGCTAGCGAGTGAACTCACCTGCGCTGTGGGCGATTGCGCTACCGGGTCGCGCGAGGGCATCGCTCCGAGCCTCGGATCGCACCCGATGAAGCTCGCTGCTGTTATCAGCAGGGCCTCTGCGATTCGCTTTGAAGAGTGTCGTAGTCCCACGCCGGAAGGCTACTGGCGTTGTAGCGGGTTGAGAATGTGGGGACTCCGACTATGACTCCAATGATTTTTGCGGCCTGTCGATCTTGGGGCAGGCCGTTCGATGCATGGGCAGACACGAATCGACCCAGCTGACGCCTACATGGAGGTCCCCAATGAATGACCTAGCGAATTTGCCCGCGTTTTCCGCCTACGCCGCCGCCCTCTTGCTGCTGAGCTTGAACCTGATCGGCCTGGCCAACGCGACCGCGGTGACGCGCGGGCAGGCGAGCGAGGTCATCAACCCGGAGGACCAGGCGCTCAACAAGAAGGCCACGGTGGTATTCGAGGCGGGCAATGACAAGACCGCGCGCTATCGCCGGGCGCATCGCAACGCGCTCGAGAACGTCCCGCTCTTTCTGATCAGCGCCTTCGTCCTTACTGCGCTGGGCGCCTCAGCCACGGTTGGAGCCGCGCTCTTCTACCCGTTTGCCGCGCTGCGCATCTTGTACAGCGTCTGTTATGTGAAGGCCATTCAGCCGTTTCGCACGATCTTCTTCGTACTAGCGCTCTTGCTGCAAGGCGGTGTGCTCGGCTTCATTGGCTATTACAGCTTTGCTCGCTAATAGCCTAATAGCCAACTAGAGCTTGGCCGGTAGCGCCTTACGCAGCGTACAGGCCTTGTCGTCGCCCATGGCGCAGGCCTTGTCGAAGATCTCGGCGGCCTTCTTCGGATCTTTGGCCTTTAAGCCCATCCCATCGCGAAGGGACATTGCGTAATTGGTGCAGCCCAACACATTGCCGCCCGTACACGCCTGTTCAAACAAGGACAGCGCTTTAGGCAGATCCTTGGGAACCCCGAGCCCTCGTTCGTAGACCAACGCGAGCTCGTTGCAGGCTGTGGCCTCCGCCGGGCAGGCCTTCTCGAATAGGGCGGTAGCGCGCGGCTGATTCTTCGCTCCGAACTTGCCGTCACGCATCATGATTCCGAGGTTCGTGCAGGTGAACATCGAGCCGGCGTCGCAGGCGGCTTGCATCAGTTTGTCGCCTTTGGCTTTGTCGGCGGGGACGCCGTCCCCCAGGCCGTAGACAAGCCCAATCTCCCCGCACGCATCTTGGGAAGGTGGCTTCCCTTCGCAGGCCTTGCTTAGCAAGCTCAGCCCCGCGGCGGTGTCCTTCTTTCCGCCGTCTCCGCTGATCATCATCCCGCCCAGTCGGTAACAGCCGTCGGTGTACGAGAGGTCGCAGGATTGGGTGTAAGCCGCGCGCGCCGGCTCGTAGCTTTTGTCCCGCGACAGCAGGTCGCCGAAGTTGCTGCAGCCCAGACCGTCCTTGAGCTTGCAGGCCTTCTCATAGAGGGTCTTCGCCTTGGCACGATCGATGGGACCGCCTTCGCCACGCTCTTGAGCTACGCCCAGATTGTTGCAACAGGACGCGTGCCCGAAGTCGCAGCCCATGGTGTACAGCTTGATCGCCGTGGCTTTGTCGGCGACCTTTTCACGCGATAACGCCTGATCGAAGCAGACCGTGGGCGTCTCCGCCGAACACAGCTCGGGCGGCGGTGTTTCTTCCACGATGCGATCGCAAGCGCTCGTCATGGTGTGTTTTGACTGCGTTGCACTGATCGTCCCGGTGCAGGTGACCTGCGGCTTCTTGGCCTTGAAGTTGAAGTGGTCGCCTTCCCGAACCAGCTCGATATCGGTAAAGCCTTGCTCCTCGAGCACCTTGCGCGAAGCCGATTCACTCGGACCGCAAGCGATCGCGAACAGCGCAACTAGCCAAAGACGACGCTGATGGTTCATGGGCCGCGCGATGCTAGGTGCGAGCGCGGTGTTCGGGAAGGCCGCTTCAGCGGCTGGCTGCCGAGCCCAACGTACCTTGCAGGCTGCGGCCGAGCCTGCCGAGCGCCGCCTCGGTACCGCGCTTCGCGTTTTGGAGCATGCCCTCGCCGACGAACGAGACCAGCTGCGCGGTGAGTAAGAGCCGCGTCCCCCCCGGCTGTTGCATGAACTCCATGGTGATGAGCGACGTCGACAGCAGCGTGCTCCCTGCGGCTACGCGCTCCAGATAGACGACGCGCTGATCGGGCACGATGTCCTGGTAGTAAACCCGACCCTCGTAACGCAGGTCTTCCTTCGGCCCGCAGCGATAGACGTCGAGCCCACCGACCTCGAAGCAAGCCTGCGCATAGACGATGCGCTCGTCCTCCGAAGGCACGCCCCATTGGCTGCGCTGCTCGACGTCAGCGTAGGCTGCAAACGCCGCTTCAGGCGTGCAGTCGAAGTCGCGTTCAATCACGAAGGTGCCATGCGCGAGAGCGTTCATTGGCGTGGCTCAGCGCAAGTACGCCGCGCAGCGCGGGTCTTTGTCGGGCACGTCCTTGCCTTTGGCCTCACCCTTGGGGAAGGCCTTGCGATCACAGAGCGCGGCGAAGAGATCGAGCATCTCTTGGGTCAGCTGCTTGTTGTCGCCTTTGATTCTGCGACCCATGTACGTGCTGGGCGCGCCGCTCAGGATCTTGGCCCAATCCTCGTAGGCCTTCTGACGTGCGTGCGTGCCGAGCGAGAACTCCTTGTCGTCGAACAAGAAGGTTGTGCCGTCCGTGCCGTGACAGCTTGCGCAGCGCTCCTGATAGAGGGCCTTGCCGGTGTCGGGGTTGCCGCCCGAGCGCAGCACGTAGTTGCCGGGGGAGCCCTTCTTCAACTCGAAGATGTCGTCCGGGTGCACCAGCGTACGGTCGCGCACGCCAACGATGAACGCGGCGATGTTGGCGAGTTGGCTGTCGCTCAGCACCGAGCCGAAGGCCGGAACGTCTTTGCTCCCCGACTTGAGCCACGCGGCGATTTCAGCCTCGGTGCCCTTTTTCTCGAGCAGGTTCACGTCGAGTACGAAGGGCTTGTTCATCATCTCGGGGCCGTAGATCCCGGCCTTCCCGCGAAGATCCCAGCCGAACAGGTTCTTCAAACGGTAGTCGTGCCCGCCGTCGTTGAGGAAGGGCTTGCCGTCCTGCGTGAGCAGCGTGCCGTCCTGATTCGGACCGCCCTTCCCATCCGCTTTGCCCTTCGTCTTGGGGTTGTCCGGTGCGAAGGCGGCCAACTTCCAGCGGTCGAAGTCTTGCCCGCCGTTGATCGTCCCCGGCGGGAGTGGCGCAGGGCTTGGCGTTGCCGAAGCGCTCGCCGCAGCGGACGGAGAGCCCGACGCGCTAGCCGTTGATTGCGCGACAGCGCTCGCACTGGTCGGCGTCGCCACGCTGGCGCTCGGTTGAGGTTGTACCGGCGACTCTGCACGGCACGAAACCATCGCGAGGGAGAGGGCAAGGCTGAGGAACGTTCGATTCATCGCGTGCTCGTTTTGCATCGCCGCTCGTGGTTGGCAAGCTCCTAGCGCCTCACGTGGTTCGGTGCCCGCTTTTACGTACATATGCCGGTAGCGACGCCGTAACCGTCTATCGGCGCAACTGAAGCCAGCCGTTCACACCCCACCGATGAAACTCGCGAAAAGCGCGCCCATTGAACGTGTTTTGGCGATCTTCGCTTGGGTCAACCTGCACGACGGCGAACTCCGTACGCGCGGCACGACCAGTGCAATCGCAACTTGCGGAGGTCATGATGCGGAAGCTTATTGCGGTGGCAGGTCTCGTGGGTGTGGCGGCGGTGTCGATGGGGGCCAAGGGTTGCAGCACCGAGTATGTGCCGGGGGATGGCTCTTCTGCAGAGTGGGAGACCGCGCCGGTACCGACCGCCGCAACGGAGCCACAAGCCATGAGCTGCGAGTGGCTCGACGGCGACAATTGTTGGAAACGCTTCGTGGCGCGCGCCGAGAGCTGCAAAGGGCTGGTCGAAACCGGCGGTCGTTTCAATGAGGACCGCGATGCGTGCAGCTATTCATCGAATGGCTTTCTCGAGTTCGGCGGCCCGTTGAGCACACCGTCCAAAGCGAGCGTGCTCTTCCCCGCCGTGGATTGGCGCGTGGTCGATGAGGAGGGCACCGCGTGCATGACCGGAAAGATCCTTGGCGTCGGCAAGACCCTGATCGACATCGATGGGGAGGTCGTTGTGTTCGAGAACAAGACCCTCACCGAGTACGAAATCACCTGCGCCGACGGCACGACCTACTCCAACGCGCATGAGGATACCTGCGCCGACTTCGGTGTGCGCTGGCTCGCCCACGACGCCCCCGGCGTGCTGCTCGCCTGCGACGGCGCCAAGGAGACCTGCGAACTTTCGCTGTGGGGTGGCGCGGACGGCGAGGAGCCGATTACCACCTGCGCCTTCTAGGTCCCGTCCGTCTTCGGTCTCGCTAGGCCCAGCGGCGAGCGCTACGCTGCGCGCATGTCTGCTGAGACCCTTCACGACGCGGTCCTGAAGTTGAGCTCCTTTCTCGAGAGCGGGGAAGATCGTTATGAGCCGCTGCTCTCGTGGTTGCGCGGAGCCGAAGCCGCGGAGGAAGAGGTAGCGCAAGCCGTCAACGTGGCGCGCGCCGAGTTGCTCGGATCTCTCGCGCTGGCGGAGGAAGCGCCTGATTGGTTGCTGCCGAGCGCGCGCATCACGTTGCTGGCCGCGCAGGCTGATTCGAGCCGGCACGACGTGCTCTTCTCGGTGCTGCTGGGGGCGCTCAAGTCGCACGCCCCAGCGCATGAAATCGAGGCCGCTGCGCGCGCCCGCATCATCAACGGCCCGCTCGTGGACGCGCTTTCCTGCTTACCGTTCTTGGGCGGTGGCGAGGCGCTCTTGCTGCATGAAAACCGCGAGGCGGTGGCGCGGCTCGAGATCCTGATTTGGGAGGCCGGCGCGAGCGCTCGTGAGGTGCCTTCACTCGGGGCGTGGCTGTGGGCCAGCAGTGAGACTTTCCAGGTGATGGTGGAAGCGCCCGCGCACAGTACGTTGCTCGGGCGCGTGCTGGCCGCGCGCACGTTAGAGGTCAGCGCTTCGGGCATGCCGCCGCACGCGGACCCAGTGCTGGTGGGCAAGACGCTGCAGATCTTGCAACCGCTGTTGCTCCATCCCGAGCCGCTCGTGTGGGTGCATGCAGCGCGCGCTTTGGGCCGGCTCACCGGCCCGCTGATGCAGCTCGAAGGAACGCTGCTCGACTGGGTGCTCGGCGATACGAAGATCCTGCGGCAGCGCGCGACGACAGCCTTCGCCTCGTTACCCGCCGATCGCTTGAGCTTTCTCGCCAGCCAATTGATCTCGCTGGTGGACGCACCGGATGAAGATGGCTGGGTGCTCGCCGCGGTCGCAGCTGCAACGCCCTACCTCTATTTTGAAAAGAAAAATGTGTGGGACCGCCTGCATGCACGCATCGTCCGCGGGGATGGTGGCGCTGTTTCGGCGCGGGCGCTGGCGCGCGGTCTTGCGACGTTGTGGCGGCGCGGTCATCGCGAGCCGGAGGTCGAGGCGGCGTTGCGTGGTCTGCGTGATCGCGCGCGCGCCGTGCGCCCCGCCTCGCTCGAAGAGCTGCGACGCTGGATCGAGGTGATCGCGGTCACCGACCCGATCGACGGCGCCGAGCGCGACCCGCTCGATCTCGAACTGGGGCTCGAGAACCTGATGCGCTTGGCGGCCCAATACGACGATCACGAGGCCGACGCGCGCGCCGCTCGCTTTGCCAGCGCGCTGCACGCCAATCTGAAAGAGGCCTCGCGCATCGCGCTCTCCGACGGTCGCTTGCGGGTGCGCGCCGGGGCGATCAATGCGCTCGAGGGTTGTGCGCGCGCCTTCGCTTTGCGCTTGTGGGGCCCGCTCCTCGCCACCTCGCCCCAAGAAGAACGGCTGGAAGAGCCCGACCTTTTGCCGACCTGGAAGTTGATGGTCGAGATGCCGGCCAACATCCTCGATCGCGTGGCGGAGAAGCGCGCGCGCGGTGAGGCCGATCCGCAGGTGGATGACGCGCTCGAGGTCTTGGCCCTGCGTCTCGGCGGCTATGCGCTCGACTCCTGCGGCACCGACGGCGATCGCGGTGCCACCGCCAACGACACCTGCCTCTGGCTGCGCAAAGTCGATGGGCTCGTGGGTGGCTCGCGCGAGCTGCCGGCGCCGCTCAAATCGGCGCTCAGCTCGCTGTTTTGGCGTTTGGTAGACACCACGCGCGGCACCGCGCTCGGTGAGGTGGACGACGTCCGTTGGCTCGGGCCGTTTGCGGCTTGGTGGGCGCTGGTGATCGATCGGCCGGCGGTACTGTTGCAGTTAGCCACTGCGCTGCCGCTGATCGCCGATGGTGCGCTCGCGCTCTGTTGCGACAAGGCGCAGACGCTGCGCTCGGCGGTTTCTTCCGGCGGTGGTGACGGTGAATGGGCCGCCGATGCGCTCGGCGCGCTCAAGGTGCTGCACGCCGACGGCACCGCGCTCGCGCACGCTCTCTCGAGCTTGGCGCAGGCGCTTGTGGAGATGAAGTCGGCATCGGGCCGTTCGCAAGATCTGGAGGCGCGCGCGCTCAAGTTGGTGCTCGCCGGCAGTCGGTTGCACGGCGCCCTGGCCGATCCAATGCGCGCGCTGCACGAGGCGAGCGAGCAGACGGCGGAGGACTCGCTCGAGCGCAGCTCCACCGAGAACGCGCCGCGTGTGGCGACCTTGGTGGTGCGAGCGATTCGCGCGCGCGAGCTTTCGATGCTCGACGTTTGGTTGGCCTCGCTCGGCCCGGTGACAGCGCCGCTGCTCGAGAGTTCGCTGCGCGCGGCGATTGGGCGCACGCCGCCGCCGCCACCAACGAAGAAGAAAGAGCCCAAGGTGATCGAGGGCTACGAGCTGGTCAAGCCGCTAGGGGAGGGTGGTATCGGCAGCGTGTGGCTCGTGCGCAAGCCCGGCGCGGATCGCCTGTTCGTGCTCAAGATCCCCAAGGCCGAGGCGCTGGCTTCGGCCAATGACGTGGAGCGCGAGGGCATCCTGGCGTCCTTCGTCGAAGAGGCCAAAGCGCTGGCTGGGCTCTATCACCCCAACGTCGCCAACATCATCGACCGCGGCGTCTCTTCGGACGTGCCCTTCTTGGTGCTCGAGTATTTGATCGGCGCCGATCTCAAGCAGTACTCCTTCGCGAAGAAGATGACCCTGTTCGAGGTGCGTCAGGTGGTGCTCGATTCGTGCGCTGGTCTCGCGGCCTTGCACAACGCAGGTCTCGTGCATCGCGACATCAAGCCGGCCAACATCTGGCTGCGACTTCCGCTCGCTGGCGGCGAGCAATTCGATCCGAAGAAGCACCGTGATCCCGCGCAGGTCCCGCCGCTCTCCACCGTCGTAATCGACTTCGGCATGGTGCGCGCAACCCGCGTCGCCGCCGAGGTGGGTGGCAAGTTCGTGGCCGGTACAGCCGGCTACATCGCACCGGAGCAGGTGCTCGATCCGGTGGAGCTCGACGTGCGCGCTGACGTGTACGCCCTCGCCGGCACGGTCTACAACGTGACCACCGGCCGCGCGCTCTTCGATGACATCGAGAACTCGCGCGACCGCATCATCGCGCACATGCGCCGTGATCCATTTGAAGACGCTACGCGGCTCGCCGGTTATCCGGCCGGCATCGCGCGTTTGCTCAAAGTCGCCACCAGCCTCTCCCCCGCCGACCGGCCGAGCCCGATGGAGTTCGCACGCGAGTTCTCCGCCGCTCTTTGAGCGACAGTGCCACGCTGCCCGCGCTGTTTTCACCGCGTCCGGCGGTGCGGCGCACGCGGGTGCGGCGCGTTGAGGTCTGCTGGCCGTTGCTTACCATCGAGTGCTCTCGTAATCCTCAGTAACAACATGGCAAGAACAGCGCCCGTTCCTAATATCCCGCCCCTTCCAGGCATGTGCCCAAGCATCGCCGTATTGGCGGGCGGCGGTGACGGCGGAGGGGGGGGGGGGGGGGGGGCAAAGGCGCTGGCAACGGGAATGGGGGCGGTCCCGGCAGTGGAGACGGGTCGGGGGATGGCGCCAACGGTGACGGCACCGGCTCGGGAACGTGCGGGCAGGGCGCTGGAGGTTCATGCACCAACTGCACCTCCGGAACTGCGGCCGGTGACCCCGTGGACGTACTTACTGGCGAGGTGTTCACTCACCCTAAGACAGATCTGTTTCTGCCCGGCCCCTTCAATCTGCAGATTGACCGCACTTACAGCTCATTTGCCACCCGACGCGATGTAGGGCTCGGTTGGGGCTGGACCCATTCGCTCGCTTGGAGCGGCGAGATCCGTCGCGAGGAGATCGTGATTTGGAACGGACTCGGTCAAACCATCTCCTTTCCCAAGCTGCCAAACGTGGGTGACAGCTCCTCTCTCGGCGGCTGGTCCCTTTTGCGCGGTAGTAACTGTTATGTACTGCGCGCGGGCGATGAGTTTTTGCACATCTTTGGGCGAAATCCAGAGGCGCGCGACGAGCTGCTGCTGCTCTCAATCAAGTATCGAAACCTGGGTGAGTTTGAGCTGCGCTATCAGCGCGGGAAGCTAACGGAGGTGATCGACGCCGCAGGCCGAACTGTGCAGTTCGTCCGAGATGTGTCGGGGCGCATCGCGGCCCTCCAGGTCCCCTCGCCAAGTGGCCAATCCCTCGTATTTTCTCGCTATAGCTATGATCAAGCCGGCAATCTAAGCGAAGCAATCGATGCCGATGGGAACCGCTGGGGCTACGCCTACGACGACCTACATCGCTTGACGACGATGGCCGTTCCGGGACCGCCCGGCCTGTTGTTCCGCTATTGCTATGATGCCAAAGGGCGCTGTTATGAGACTTGGGGCGAGCGAGAAGATGGCCTCGCCGAGCCGTGCCTAGTGCCTAATCTCCCGGCCTTGTTGGCCGATGGGCGTACCAAGGCGAAGGGGATCCTGCACGCCTCCATCGAATTTGGTGAAGATGGTTACGTGGAGGTCGCCGACTCCGTTCGAGTTCAGCGGTTCTTCGCTGGTACCGCAGGCAAGACCGAGAAGGCGATCAATGGCCGAGGGGGAGTCACAAGTCGGCAGATCGATCCGGAGGGCAACATAACCGCGCACACAGACGCGAACGGAGCAACTTGGACCTATGTCTATGATGACGTAGGCCAGGTAATCGATGCTACCGACGCCGAAGGGCGTCGCGTCCGCTACACCCGCGACGGCGAAGGCCGCATCCTGCGCGCTCAAGATGGCACTGGCCGGGTCTTTGAGTACGGCCGAAACGCGCACGGCCACATCGAGTGGGTGCGTAGTCCCAAAGGTGGAATGACCATTCACCGCTACGACAGTCGCGGTCTCCTGTCCGAAAGCACGGACCCATCTGGTCGTCGGACTCGCTACGAGCGCGATAGCCACGGAAACGTCACCCGCGTGATTCACCCCAACCAATCGAGCACTGTGCTCACCTACGACTTCTGGGGCCGGCGGACGAAGGAAACACTGCCGGATGGCCGAACCTTTAATTATCTATTCAGCGCGTCAGGAAAGATCATTGAAGCCCGGGATGATTTGGGACGGAGCCGCCAGTTTGCTTATGATGCATTGGGCAACGTGCTTCAAGAACGTGAGGCCGACGGCTCCGGCTGGCTACACCGCATGGGAGGACTTGGCTGGCTTGCCTCTTCCAAAGACCCGCTAGGCGGCGAGGTTCGTGGTTTCTATAACCGTGAAGGTTGGCTGGTAACGATAGTCAATGAGCGCGGAGAGACGACAGAACACGAACACAACGCGACTGGCGTAGTGGTGAGGCAGAAAACCTTTGATGGCCGGGTGGTGCGCTATCTGAGAGATGCACGGGATTACATCGTCGCGATCGTCGACGCCGCCGGCAAGACCACGATCGAGCGAAACAAGGTGGGCCAGATAACGTCCATCGTTGGCCCCGACGGCTCTGCACGCGAGTTCGAGTACGACCAAAGCGGCGCGCTCGCGGTGGCGCGCGCACCCGGAACGGCAATGAGCTGGCAGCGAGATGCCGACGGCGAGATTTTGAGGGAGACCGTAACCGTCAACGGCAGCAACTACTTTGTTGAGACATCGCGGGATCTGATGGGCCGCCGGCTGCTCACGCAAACCAGCCTTGGACATGTCGTCGAGGTTAAACGCGACGAATCTGGCGACCCTCAAGAACTGATTGCCGATGGTGGCGAGGTCGTGCGCTTCAAGCGGGACGCAATGGGCTGGCCACTCAGGCGCGAGCTTCCGCGTGGCGGCGCTATCGTCGATGAACTCGACGGCGCGGGACGGCTGAGGAAACGGTCGGTGCAAACGGCCGGGGCTGAAGCGCGCGCTCGATCTGACGAGCCAGCCTACCTCGGTACCCGAGACCAGGCCGTTGAGAAGGCTTATCAGTATAGCCCTGTTGATGAGCTCGTGAGCGTCACTACCTCTGATGGCGGCACCATCGAGTTTGAGTATGATCTACGGCATCAACTCCTCAATCGGCGCTCGCGAACCGACAATGAGAGCTTTCAGTACGACGCGGTGGGCAACCCGCTGGAGGCAGGTGTGACGCCTGTGCATCGCGAGTACGATGCGGGTTCACGCCTCAAAGTACGAGGCAGTGTTGAATACGAGTACGATACCCGGGGGCGAGTCGCTGCTAAGCACACGCAACTGAGCGACGGTAAGCGTCAATCCACTCGCTATCATTATGATGCCTTTAACCTGCTCCGCTCGGTTGAGCTGCCCGATGGGCTGGTCATCAACAATGTTTACGACGCGTTTGCGCGGAGAATCGAGAAGCGCGTCAGCAAGAGGCAGGGTGCTCGAGTAAACCTGGTCTCGACAACGCACTATATCTGGGATCAGGTCAGCGTCGTTCACCAGATCGAGAGTCGGTTCAAAGGCGTGCGTGAGGTGACGACCTTCCTCTATGAGACGCCCGAAGACACGGTGCCGATCGCTGAACGGCAGCAGGATACGGGGGATTGGCTGCACTACGTGCATGAGGTGAGCGGGGCCCCAGAGGAGGTGGTCGACAGTGAAGGCCGACTGGTCGCCCGCGCCAAGCACTCGGTGTACGGCCTGTGGCGCTGGTCCTCCGATGGCGGCGTGCAGGCCAAGGTTCCCTTCCGCTTCCCTGGCCAAATGGCTGATGCCGAGACTGGCCTATTCTATAATCGCTATCGGACCTATGACCCAGAGACTGGGCGTTACCTGACTCCTGACCCGTTGGGGTTAGACGGCGGCTTCAATTTATACAGCTATGGTCCCAACCCGGTTGGTTGGTTCGATCCAATGGGCTGGCACACCATGAACGTGACGAAGAAGCCAGATGGCTTCAACGCTACCCATGCGACCGACAAGAAGGCAAAAGGCGGTCCCCAGTATGAGTCGGGCATGGACAACTGCCCCGGTGGACCGCCTCAGAGTGAAAACCTGAAGTCTCGAGCTCGCTGCCACACCGAACAGAAATTCGCCCACGACCTGATAAAGTCGGGCAAGAAGTTCAAGGACAAGGACTTCACGCTCACCGGGGAATTACCACCATGCCCCAATTGCCACCGAGCGCTTCAGCACGCCTCAGACGAGTCTGGCGCTAATGTGCAATACCAATGGAAGGGGCCTGGCGGTGAGATGCAAACGATCACCTACAAGCCGAAGACGCCCCCCACTGGAAGTGGAAGTCAGGCGACGCAGCTCGTCTCCGCAGACGGTACCAAAGGTGCCTACAAGACCACTGCCGATACGGATCGACGGAACGGCTATCGGTATAACGACTACGGTAAGGCCTCCTCCACCTATACGAAGCTCTCAGGCCAACTGGACAATGACGAGGATTGACCGTTAGCCCTCAAACGGGGGTAGCTTTAGCTGGCCTGCGTCAACGGCACGCGCTGCCTCTTGCCACCCCTCGAACTCCCAGGCTCCGACTTCACTCGAGTAAGTGCGAACGCGAGCCCCGTAGCGGCGCGCTGCACCGCAGCCCAGTTCGGGCAACCCTAGAATCAAACTCGGTGCTGCTGCCAGGTCGACAACGACGAGCGGAGCACCCCCGATCAGCACGCGTCCATCCACGACCACATAGCCGCCAGCAAATGGAAAACTAGCCTCGAAGCGAAGTTTACCAGCCTCTAGCTTGGCGACCACCAACACCCCATCGTTGGTGCTGTCTTCAACCAGCACGCGCCCACCTTGCAGGTAGTTTATCGCGTAGAGCCGAGAGGCCTCTGTAAGAGGGTAGCCCTCGAGTTGAAGCTTTTTGAAGCCACCTGTCTCCAGGTCGAGCTCGAACAACTCGCCCAGATCAGCCGTTAGGATGGCTTTGCCGGCAGCTTCAGCAAAGTCGATGTCGTGGAAGGCCGGCAAGTCTTGGGCGACACGCAACTTCTCTTTGTAAAGCCAGTGAAGACGATGCCGGGTCTCCTTGGATTTCTTCTTTCCGCGGGTCACCACAACGGTCTCTTTGACCGTGGTGTACCACGTGCCCGCTGGTGAACAGCGCACCTCCTCCGACTCCGCCGGGAAGCGCGCTGCTACCTCTGCCGGAACCACTGATAGTGGGTCATCCTCAACGTTGGCAAAGTCACCAACCTTGCTAGCTCGAAGGTAAGGCCCGGCGTCGATCTTCATGTTGCTCGTTCTCGCAGGTGCGACACGGGCGCGTCAAGAACACCCGTTCTCGTGGCAGCGCGCTGCCTCGTTCAGAACGCAGCGCACCCAGCGGCTGAGCGCCTCTCCTGCGTCCTCATCGTCGAGGTCGTCCGCGTCATCGGCTATGACGTCATAGCGTTCACTGCGCGCGGCAAGCGCAAGCACGATTTCACTCTCTGACTGCAGCGGCAGGAGCACACCTGGGCGAAGTCTGCCAACCTCATTGGTCCACTCGGGCGAGTGCAGGTTTGCCAGACCGAAACGTGAAGTCATTTCAGAGGCCTTCGCGCGGGGGTTGAAACTGACGAAGAAGCTACCCTCACCGCCATCGCGACGTACGAACTCTAGCTCGGCATCGCTAGGCAAGCGAAAGCCAGCCTGTTCGGCGAGCGAGAGCGCCGTGCTTTGCTCTGGCGTGTCATGGTCGACCCTATTGTTCGAGATGCGTCGATAGTCTGCTGAAGTGAGCGGACTTACCGTCATCAGTAGCGGGTCGACGTGGCGCAGCTCTCGCGTGGAGCATCCAGCTGCGATCTCACCTAGCTCCTGCTCTGTCGTTGGGTAGCCAAAGCCTTGAAGCGCTTGTCTGTCGCGCGGTCCGAACCCCGCCTCAAACCACCCTCCAGCAACGAAGCGGAAGGCGAGTTGCGTCGTACGGTGGAGAAAGAACGGCTCATTGGCGCTGTCGGTGAGCAGCTGAAAGTCTGCGAGCAGCTCCGCGAGTTGCTGGAGTTTGTGCGAGCGCTCGCTGAGGCGCAACGTGCGCCAAACGGAGAGGTCGAACCAAGGGGCGGTGCTCACTGCGAGCAGCTTATCGCGATAGCGTCGGAACACGTTGCCCACGCATCGATCTACTCGTAGAACGCACCATGCTCGATTGGACATTCGGGTTCGCACCTGGGTCCCGGCCAAGTCAGTCGGACTATACCGAGCAAGCTCAACGGGCGGCGGAGCAGGGCGACTACGCGCTCGCACTTCAACAGCTCGCAGGGGCCTTCTCCTTTGATCCAAGCGCGATGCATCCACGAACGGTGTTCTCCCTCGTGCTCGCCAAGGTCAGCCACCCGGCTAGGTTGCTACCGCTCAAGGGCAGCGTCTTTTTTGGAGTGGTGGCACTGCACGCAGCGGTTCTCGCTCACGAGTCCCAACTGTCCAAGGCACTGACTCTGCTTATGCGGGTCGTCGAGTTTCGACCTGAGATCGGCTACCTCGCTTGGGCTGTCGAGTGGTGCCAAGAAAAGTCGATTCGAGGTGTGAGTGTGGCTGAGCTGTTGGGTTTGTTCGCCAGTGCTCTTCAGCAAGCTGAGTATTCACCAGATACCCGCGGGCTCGTGGTGAACCTCGAATCCCTCGTGGCCTTGGCTTCTGCATTTGCCCAAGCTCGACCAGCTCTCGAACGCCAACTCACGGTGATAGCTGTCCGCGCTCAAGAACTTATGGACCGGCGAATGGACCCGGTTGCCGAGGCGATTCGACATTGTTTGCGGCGATACGATGAGACCGAGATGTCGAGCCGAACGGCCGTCGTTAGGCTCCGCCTGCGAGGGTCGTTGGTGACACCTTCGGCTCGTACGCTCTTTCGCGCAGCCCTTCATGCGCGCGGCCGAACCGGAGCGCTACTCGTCGATGACGACGTGGTCTCTGAAGTTGCGCGACCTGAGGACCACGCAGCGCTCGCGGCTCAAGTGGGCGAGACGATGGCCATGCTTTCGGATGGGCGCCAGCCATCGTTGGAGCAGCTACGTGTTGCCTATGAGTGGCCAGTTCTTAGCGCGGATGAGGATCCCGTGGCGGCCTTCGAGCTTCAAAGACGCGACTTACTGCATTGTGCGCAGCGACAGTTCCCGGTTCTCACGCAAGAGTGGTGCGAGCAATTGGCGCGCTCTTCCGACCACTGGGCAGCGCGCCCGGCGTTGGCACTGCGCAGGACACTTGATCGCTAAGCTGCGGCTTGTCTGTCGTTCAACCGAAGTTGATCGTCAATTGCGAACAGGCCCGGCTGAGCCACGTGCGGACGCACGAGCAACGGTGCGTTCTCCTGGGGCGAACTGGCGCGCTCGCTCCTGCGTGCACATACTCGGCGCCTCTATCACCGAGGAGTCTCTCGCATGTTGTTTGATTCGTTTACGCTCGCTGGTCTCAAGCTCAACAATCGCATGGTGATGGCGCCGATGACGCGCTCGCGTTGTGTGGAGAACAACGCCCCCAACGCGTTGGTTGCCGAGCACTATGCGCAGCGTGCGAGCGCCGGGCTGATCATCACCGAGGGGACGTCCCCCTCGCCGAACGGGCTGGGTTATGCGCGTATCCCGGGGCTCTATTCTCCCGAACAGGTCGCTGGTTGGAAGTTGGTCGCGGAGGCGGTGCACGCCAAGGGCGGCAAGATCTTCGCCCAGCTGATGCACACCGGCCGCGTCAGTCACGCGCTGAACATGCCTGCTGGCGCTGAGGTCGTGGGCCCGACGGACGTCGCTTGCCCCGGTGACATGTACACCGACGCAAAGGGTCCGCAGCCGCACACGGCTCCGCGCGCGATGAACGAGGCCGACATCGCCAAGGCCGTAGAAGAGTTCGCCACCGCGTCCAAGAACGCGATCGCGGCTGGGCTCGACGGCGTGGAGCTTCACGGCGCCAACGGCTACTTGATCGAGCAGTTCCTCAACGCCAACGTCAACACCCGCACCGACGGTTACGGCGGCTCCGCTGAAGCGCGCAATCGCTTCGCGATCGAGGTCGCCAAGGCGTGTGTCGCGGCCGTCGGTAAGGACAAGGTCGGCATTCGGCTTTCGCCCCACGGCGCCTTCAACGCGACCGGCCCGTTTGCCGGCGTTGACGAGCAATACGTCGCTTTGGCGGCAGAGCTGGGCAAGCTCGGCCTCGCTTACGTCCACATGGTTGATCATTCGTCGATGGGTGCGCCGCCCGTCTCTCACGAGCTCAAGCAGAACGTGCGCAAGGCGTTCGGCGGTACCTTCATTCTCTCCGGCGGGTTCGACAAAGCGCGCGCCGAGGCCGAGCTCAGCGCAGGGGACGGCGATCTCGTGGCCTTCGCACGGTCCTTCTTGGCCAACCCGGATCTGGTCGAGCGGTTCCGCAAAGACGCCGCGCTGAACGCGCCCGACCCGAGCACCTTCTACACCCCCGGGCCGAAGGGCTACACCGACTACCCCACGCTCTAACCGTCCCACCGTTCGTGGTGCGGCTCGTCCGCCCTACAAAAGACCGCGGCCCGTAACTCCTGCTCGGAGTTGCGGGCCGTTTGCCTTTCAGCCGCTCGAGCGTTACTTCGCCTCGAGCTCCTTCAGCGCCGAGTTGCCGGCGTTGTCGAAGGCTCGCACGCCGATCAGCCGTGAACCGGCCGGGATGATCGCCGAGACGTCAGCGTCGAACGACTCCGAGGCGCTGTCGAAGATGCCGTCCTTCGGGTTGATCGGACGCCAATCATCGGTGCCTGCGAGGGCCAGCTCGATGCGGGCGATCGGCCCGAGGCCGTCGGTTACGTCGCCGGTGAGACGTCGGCCGTTGATGGCCAGCGCGCCGAACAAGGGCGGCGTATTGTCGACCACGATCACACCGGACTCGGCCGAGTGCTTGGTGATCTTGTCGGGGGCGTTGACGAGCTCGTCGGTGGCCTCGACGCGCATGCGGTAAAGGCCCTCGGGCAGCGTGCTGGTGTCCCACTCGTAGTCGGTGCGGGTGAAGATCTCGGCCGGCTTCAGCGCGTCACGCCAGGTGGTCTGCGAATCGAGCCGGTAGAAGATGCGGTAACGCAGCTCGTCGCGGTCGGGGTTCTCAACGTCCCAACGCACCGAGACGCTGGGCGACGACTTCGACACCTTGCCGCCCGAGGACTGCAGGCCGGTTTGCAGACGGCCGGAGCGTTGTGCGCGGCCATCCGCCGAGATCGACTTGATCAGCGCTCGCACGTTGTCGGTGACGAAGTGGAAGCGCACCTCGCTGAAGGAGGCGTTCGGGTCTTTGCCGAAGCGCGCACGCATTTGCACGTAGCGGCCGCGCGCCGTGCCGGGCTTGCCGGAGGTGGTCAGCGCCTTCGTCCAGCTGGTCCAGTTTGCGTCGGGCTCCTGCGTGTTACCGGAGCGGGTCTCCACCTCGGTGCCTTGACCGCGGAAGCTCAGCTGACCGAACTCTGCGGGCAGACCGGCGTCCAGGACCTTGCTGGTCCAAACCGAATCCGGGCCGCCTTCGCCTTTGATCTCGCGCACGACGATCGGGTCGGAGGAGACCAACAGACGCTTTTTGCCGGACAGGAAGATGCTCTGGATTTGGCGCTCTTCTGCGTCCGCGACGATGCGCTCGAGGTGGTCATCGTTGACCGTGAGCACGCGACCTTCAGCGCCGGTTCCGACGTAGGGCGTGCCGTCCTCGGTGAGGATCAGCGCGGTGAAGTGGGCCGAGCGCGACTCCATCATCGTCTCGGCGGTGCCGTTCTTGAAGCGCATCAACGTGCCTTCACCGGGACGGCTCGGTCGCGCCGAGGAGGGGCCGGCCATGCCCATGCCGCCGCGGCCGGGCAAGCTGAAGCTGCCGCCGTACTTGTTGGCCGTCGCCCACAGCGTGCCGTCTTTGTGCTGCGCGATGTTGGAGACGTCTTCGGCGTCGAAGTCATTGATGACGACGGCGCGCCCGGGAGCGTCGATGCGGTAGAGCAAGGCCTTGCCGGCGGTGCCGCAATAAACCTTGCCGTCGCTGCCGACCGCGATGCTGACCACGTGTGCGTCGTCCGCGTCGAAGTGGACCTGCGCTTTACCCTGCTCGTCGATGCGGAGGACCTTGCCCTCCGGCCCGGTGGCCGCGTAGACCGACTTGCTCTTGTCGTCGTAGGCCATCGCCCAGATGTACTCGACGCCCTCCACCGCAGCGCCGAACTCCTTCAGCTTCTCGGCTTTGGAGGCCTGGCCCTTGGGCAGCCGATAGAGTTTGCCCGCCGGGATCGACCCTGCGATCACGTCCCCGTTCCAGGCCTGCACCAAGGAGGTGATCGCCATTTGCTCGGTGGTCCCGGCGATCTCCACCTGCGAACCGTTGACGCGGATCAGCTTCCCTTCATTGCCGGTGCCGATCAGCACCGAACCGTCGGGCATCACCAGGCTTTGCCAAGCGCTCTGCGCCTCGTTCACGGGGGTTTTGCCGAGCGCCCAGCCAGCTCGAACGATGCCTTTTGAGTCGATGGTGACGCCGGTCAGGTCGCCACCCGCGAGGTCATCCATCACCGAGAGATCAAAGGAGCGCGTACCAACGGCTCCGGCGGTGGTGGCGACGAGACCCAACGTGAGTGCAGTCAGGAGGGAAGGTAGTTTCTTCATGGCTATACGCGGTTTTTGCTTTGGACAGGGATGCGGTCGGAGAAAGAAAACTCACGCGAGCATGCGCCCTTCACGAGACGAGACTCGCGAAAGACGGCCTGCGTCGCGAATCACTTGATGTCGGGCCGAACCTTCACGCGGATGCGGTCCCGGCCCACGATGAAGCGCTTCATCGGGAAGGCCTGCTGCTCCACCGAGCTGAAGGTCTCCGGCGTGGTCGAACCGGCCATCACACGCAGCGTGTCTGCGGCGCCCGGCGGCAAGCGCGTGGCCACGTTGCCTCGGAAAGCAACGCCGCTCTCGCCTTGGATGCGGATCGTCGACACGATGCTCTCCTCCGGGAAGGCGGGGTTGTTGAGCGCTGCAACCAAGTCGGCGACGCTCTCGGGCGTAGCGCGTGGACGCTCATTCTCGTAGCCCGGCGAAAGATCGATATCGACCTCTTGGCCGGCGAAGGAGCGCGGGATCGGCACCTCGATCACCCGCGACTCGAGCTTGCCGAGGTAGGGCATGAGGTCCAGCCGCACCTTGACCGGCTCGCCCGGCTCGATCTCGGCGTCCACCACCTGGGTGCCGCGGATCATCGAGACGTCGCGACCGAAGGAGATCTTGATCGTCGAATCCACACCGTCGATCTTCACCTGCTCCCAAGGGTTGTTGAGCAGCATGCCGAGGGCTCGCACCACGCGGCTGCGGAAGTAAACGTCCGCGCCGATCGGGTCACCGGCGTTGGCGCCGAAGTCCTTCAGCGTGATGGTGCCGTAGCCGTTGACCTTGATGGTGGTGGTGGTGCGCCAGGTGACGTCACCACGCTCGCCGGTGGTGGTCTCGAGCGGGTTGCCGAGCGCGATCGCCGCGAGCATCGGCGCCATGAACGGATCATGCGCGCACACCGAGTTCCATTCGGTTTTCACCGCGCCCTCGACGCCCTCGATCTTCACGCGCACCGGGAAGGTGGAGGCGGTGCGCTTGGAGTCCACCACGATCGACGCTTGGCGGTCATTGACCAGCGTACCGATCGGCCGCACGGCCTCACCGATCTTGAAGCTGCGATTGGAGCTCGCCAAGATCCAGTGGACCTGCGCGATGGCGGTGGGCATGTCGCTGGCGCCGCCGCCCATCATCGGGTGGCCGAAGGCGACCAGCTTGTCCCCCTCGACGCGGGTGACGGTGCCGAGGCCCATGGCCGAGATATCACCGCGCACGAGCTGCACGCCGATGGCGCCGCCGTCCACGAAGGCGGTAGGCGCATCCGCAGCGACGCTTTGGCTGCTGCCACCGGCCTGCAAGGTCTCGAGCCCCATCGGCGCGAGCATGGCTTCCATCTCCGACAGGGCCGAAGAGGTCATGCCACCGATCATGATCGGCGTGGCGGCGGGAGCGAGCGTGGAGGAGGTCCCACGCTCTTTGGCCGCGCGCGTGCCGAGCACCTTGGCGTGATCCTTCAGGTTGTAGGCGAAGGCTTTGTTGGCCATCGGATCTTCGCCCTCGAGCAGGTTGGGCATCATGCGAGCCAGCGGCCGAATCGGCGCGGCGTCTCGCTTGCTCTCGCTGCTCTTGGCCGGGCCCAAGTTGGTGCGCGGCTGGAACAGCGGCGGCAGCGGCTTGTCCTGATCCTCGATCATGTTTTGGATCGGCGTTACGCCGGCGATCGGCTCGGCGCCGAAGGTCCAGCCGTAAGCGTAGGCACCGATCATCTTCCCCTCGAGGTAGATGGGACTGCCGCTCATACCCGCAACGGTGTGTGCGATCTCCAGCCGAGGATGGTTGGGCGTCTTGATCAGGATCAAGTCTTGATTGGGCCGGAAGCCCTTCAGGACGCTGATGATCTCGACGTCGAACTTCTCGGGCTTTGTCCCGCTCATTACCGTTAGCCCGTAGCCTTTCATGCCGGGTTTAACGTCTTTGAGCGGGAAGAGATCACTCCTCGTTGGGACTGCTTCAGCTACCGAATAGCCGAGCGCAGCACTAAGGATGACACCGCCGAGCAAACCAGTGAGAACGTTGCCAGAGGAGCTACTCATGAGTTTGACGGTGCGAGTCTAGCTGAAGGTTCCAGACTTGCCTCTTTTCCTTTGTTTTTGCGAGTTGTGGCCGTTTCGTCGAACGTTTTAGGGCATAGCTAGGTCCAGTCTCGATGAGCGACGTGGTTCTCCTGCTGATGATGGTGCTCGGCTTCGGTCTGCTAATGACCGCGCAGCTGAGGCTCGTCTTCGTCCTGCTGCTGGAGAAACCGCGCTGGCGAGGCTTGCTCGCGTTCCTGCTGCCGCCCTTCGCCGTGCTGTACGGCTGGCGCGCGGGCCGGCGCATCAACGTGGTGGTGTGGGTGACCTCCGCGGTGATCTACGTGGCGGGCTTTGGTGCTTCCTATTGGGGGCGGTAAGCGGCGCAGGCTCTGCCGAGTTCCTCTCACGAATCGCGACCGCGTTCGCTGCGCGCGCGCGCCATGGCTAGCTGCATTGTGCTGAGAAACCTTTGTTGTGCGCTTGGGTCACGCTGGAACTGCTCGTTGAACTGCACGCGCAAGGCCTCGCGGACCTCCGAAGCGCTGACCCCGAAGCGCTTCAGGGTCAGTTCGTCGCCTTCACCAAATATTGTCAGGCGAGCCCGCAGCTCGGCGTACTCCTCGAGCGTCAGAACGGGAATGACCAGCGAGCCTAGCTGGTCTCGGAACGTCCCCGTTGCCGCGGGAACGATCGCCGCGAGCGGAATCATCGCCGTCTGATCGACATCAATCGCCTGCGCACCCAGCGGCGTCTCGGTGCCGGAGGTTTGCGGCGCTGCCACTGGCTTCGTCAACGGTTGCTCAGCTGGCTCCTCGAATACCTCGCGCACGAGGCTACGTCGGAACGGCAGTGAAACGGGGGAACGGGGGATCGGATCCTGCGTCACGTCTGGGTCGAGCAACGGTGCCGCCGGTTGCGCTGGCGCGCGCAAATACGTCGGTCGGAGCTCGCCGGTGCCAGCCTTGGTCTCGGTCGGGGTGACCTTGTTCAGCACGGCCGGGACTCGCGTACGTACGTCGAGGGTGCGGCCTGCCAACGGGCTTGTCGTTTTGACCCGACTCGTAAGGCGCGCCACCGGTGGCCGTTGCACACGAGCGTACCGCTCGGCCACCCCGTAAGCGCGGGCTAGCTCCACGACGGGACCGACTTCTTTGTTTGCGAGCGCCAAGGCGATGCGACGCGACCAATATGCACCGGCCGTGTCGAGCTCGGTTGGTGTGATCTTCAAGCGTGCTAGCACAGCAGCGCGAACTTCGACCGGATACTCGCGAGCGTAGGCCAAGGCCTCCGCATAGCGCTCGAGAGCGAGCGGCGGGGACTCGTCGTCGCCAGCTCCAACCGTTGCTGGGTGCTTCTCACCAGAGGTAGTCAAGGTCATTGGCTCGCTGTTTGAATGGAGATCTCAGAGGGCTTGGGCTCGTTGACGGGCCAGTGGATTCTTAGTTCGGCTGTCGGTCCATCAAGGTCGAATTGAACACGCGCTAGGGCTCTCATTCCGCTGACCAGTTGCACTTCCCCCGCCATGAGATTGCTCGTGTTGGTAAGGAAATGCTCCTTCCCGAGTTTGCCAAACCCCTCGGTGTTTCGCAGAAACAGAAACGGCCCACTGCAGTGCCACCTGAGCCAACCACGCAGGACGAGAGCTTCACAGCTCTTTGGCCAGCGCGCTGGCGTGCCCGTATTGACTGCCGTTGCGTCTTGCCAGTCGCCCGCTAGCGGACGTGGTCCGGGTGGGCCGAAGTCAGGAATTGGTTTCACCTCTCTTGGATGAACAGCTAGTGGTCCGCCAGGATCCTTGATGGCTTCCGCAACAGTCGGTCCTGGTTGTCCACTAGGCCATACAACCCGAATCACTGGACGGTCGGCCTCGCCCAAGTACGCGCTAAACTCGATGAACGCCCCTGGGGCGAGACGTCCTATGAAGGTGTCGTTGGCGACCCCTCTAAGCCAATAGTCGGAGCCAGCCTTCATCGATACGCGACTCGGAAGAAGGAACGGCCCACCTTTGCAAGAGAAGCGCACCCACTCGCGGACAAACGCGATTGGGCATCTCTCGTCGCGCAGTCCGCTTGTGTTGGTGTTGAACGTCGGCGCGCCCTCCCATTCGATCGTTGTGGGCTCCGGCGTTCTGCCCTCCGGAATCTTAACGATTGCTTGGCTCGTAGGCGCTGCTGCAACTTGCGCCGAGTTGGCCTGTGTCGGGGAAGCGCTCGCGGCAAACGATGTCGCGCCTAAAGACGCCAGGCTCGGCGCTCCAGCGAAGGCGGAACTCCTTGCGCTTGAGCTGGCTCCCTCCGTCGTTGCTTCGCCCGCGCAGCCAAAGGCTAAGCTCGCGACCGCAACAGCGCCGAGGACTAACAAGCTTCTCATTGGCCCGCTGTTTGAATGGAGATCTCAGAGGGCTTGGGCTCGTTGACGGGCCAGTGGATCTTGATCGCGGTATCGGGAGTGTCGCTGGTGCGGCTGATTGTGACTATCGCGCTCATGCCTGGTTTGAGCCGGGCTTCGCCTTGCTGAAGACTAGCGACTGCGACGTTGAAGAAGTCAACGTTGGGCGCTCCAAAACCAGAGCTCCCTCTGTAGAACATGTCATTTCCGCTGCAGCGCCATTGCACCCAATCACGCAGGACACGGATCTCGCAGTTCTTGGGGCGCCGGTGTTCTACAGCGGTGTTGACCGGCGTTCCTGACAACCAGTCGGCGGGACGTGGTCTTTCGGTGCCGAGCTCGGGAACGTCTGGAATGGGCTGAACTGGCTCCGGATAAACAACGAGGGCACCTTGGGGGGCCCGCCACGTCTCCGCGACCGTCGGCCCAGCTGCGTCACTCGGCCACGCGACTCGTGATAGGGCCCCAGTAGAGCCCGTTGAGTACCGAATGATGAACAGATCCCCGCGACGGAGGCGCAGTACCAAGTAGTTGCTGTTTGAGCGCCAACCAAAGCCCTTTTCGGGGACGCCAAACAGCAAGTCGGGCATGCAGCCAAAGCGCACCCACTCCCGCTTCACGGCAATCGGACACTCATCGACGCGTCCAGCCGCGGTGCTTGTATTAAAGGTAGGAGCCGACGCCCATTCAGCCGGGGTGGGCTCTGGTGAATCTCCGTCAGGGATCAACACGAAGGGCTGGATCCCACTGCGGCCTGGCGCTTCGGTGCTAGCGGTAGGGGCCGAGGCGCTAGCGCTTGCAAAGCTTGGGCTTGAGACGCCTGCGCTGGAAGTGAAGCTTGGGCTTGAGGTGCTTGCGCTCGCGGCGTCACCGAGTTCGAGGCTTGAGCTTGGCTCCGAGGAGCAACCGCCGACCAAAAGCAAAGCCGCTCGGATGGCCCAGCTCATCGCAGGAGCTCCGGTAACTCGAAGGCTGCCGGTTGAGCCAGAGACTCGTGCGTGAACCATGCGTTCACCGAGGACTAACAAGCTTCTCATTGGCCCCCCGTTTGAACGGAGATCTCAGAGGGCTTGGGCTCGTTGACGGGCCAGTGGATCTTGATCGTAGTGGCGGGAGCTTCGATCGTAAGCCTTAGACTGAGTGTTGCGCTCATACCCGGTTTGAGCCGGGCCTCGCCTTGCCGAAGATCCGCGCCCGTGATCATAAAGAAATCGACGTTGGGCGCTCCAAAACCGGAGCTCCGGTCGTAACCAAACCCACTTCCGCTGCAGCGCCATTGCACCCAATCGCGTAGGACGCGCAGCTCGCAGCTCTTGGGGCGCCGGTACTCTGCGGCGGTGTTGACCGGCGTTCCTGACAACCAGTCGGCAGGACGTGGTCTTTCAGTGCCGAGCTCGGGAACGTCTGGAATGGGCTGAACCGGTTGCGGATACACAGCAAGTGCACCTTGCTTGTCCCGCCACGTCTCGGCGACGGTCGGCCCGGCCGCGTCACTCGGCCACGCAACCCTCGAATAGACGTCGGTTGAGTCGGTCCAGGACCGGACGACATAGAGGTCGCCGCGGCGCAGGCGAAGGACGAGATAGGCATGGTTCGCGCGCCAACCAAAGCCCTTTTCAGGTACGCCAAAAACCAACGTGGGCATCCGGCCGACGCAGCCAAAGCGAACCCACTCCCGCTTCACGGCAATCGGACACTCATCGACGCGTCCAGGCGCGGTGCTTGTATTGAAGGTCGGAGCCGACGCCCATTCAGCCGGGGTGGGCTCTGGTGAATCTCCGTCAGGGATCAACACGAAGGGCTGGATCCCAGTGCGGCCGGGCGCGTTGGTGCTCGCGGTAGGGGCCGAGGTGCTAGCGCTTGGCACGCTAGCGCTTGAGAGGCTAGCGCTTGAAGCGAAGCTTGTGCTCGAGATGCTTGCGCTCGCGGTATCACCGAGTTCGAGGCTTGAGCTTGGCTCCGAGGAGCAACCGCCGACCAAAAGCAAAGCCGCTCGGATGGCCCAGCTCATCGCAGGAGCTCCGGTAACTCGAAGGATGCCGGTTGAGCCAGAGACTCGTGCGTGAACCATGCGGACGGATCTTCCCTGTACGGTGTGAGCGGTGAAACAAACTTGTCTGCGAAGGGGTCCCGCGCCATCTCGTGCAAGTCGGAGAGCCCCTCCAGCGGCGCCGCGTACATTGCGTCGCGTTCGGCTTTGAGACTGGCGACCGCTGCTTTGTCACCACGACCTGCTGCGTTCGTGATGGCTTTGTTGAGTTCTAGGGCCCTCTTGGCCCGCCGATTTCTGTCGTCGGCTATGAGCTTCTCCAGCTCCTTCTGCTTCTTCATGAGATAGGCGATCGAGGGCGAGCCTGTGGCGATGAAAAGTTCGCGAATGATCTTTGGGGGCGTGCCTTGGCCAACGGGCGCCAGATGTAGCCGCCAGATCTGTTGTGCGAGGCCCTTTTCGTTGTGGGAGAGCACGACCATCGGCATCA
Source organism: Polyangiaceae bacterium (assembly GCA_044376115.1). GTDB lineage: Bacteria > Myxococcota_A > Polyangia > Polyangiales > Polyangiaceae > Xiheicaenibacterium. The sequence goes on from JBILLK010000036.1 coordinate 91,228, forward strand.
GATCGAGTGCGGTGGAAAGTCGCGAGCGTTGCTTCTTTGAGTTCTCGCGTTCGTGCTCATCGAGTTCGGGCTTGCCAGGCGCGTATTCATTCGCTCGCGCGACGGTTTCCGTTTGCAGTTCCTCCAAGGACTTGTCCCGCGCGCCCGCTTCCCACATCACCTCCGCAAAGACGCCACGCGGTGCGTAGACGATCCAAAACGCGCGCAGTGAAGCGTGATAAGGCGTGTTTCTCAGCGACAAGAGTAAGCGGGCGATCGAGTAGTTCCGCGTTGGTTCTTCTCGGCTCCACATCGGGATCATTCGGCTAATGAACAGGATGTTCTCTTCGCCGAGTTCAGCCCCGGCCCGCTCCGGAAGCTGCGCAACCACCAACCGAGCCAGCCCTACCGGCCGGGCCCGGCGCAGGGTGTCGAATTGCTTCTCCGCTTCCGCCGTCAAGGGTGGCAACGTACCGAGACCAACGAAGTTGGCTTGGGTACCCGGCACCGTTGAGAAGGCCCCGCCCGCGAAGATGCCCTGGTGCTTGCCGAACATCACCGAATCACCGCCGGCATGTGCGTTGGTGTCGAGCATTTGAACAACAGGTCCTTCCGCTTCTGAGCGGGTGAAGCTTCGTAGAACCATCGATGCGTGCGACCAGTCGTCTGGTCCTGAAAGATGCGGCTTAACCGTCGGGTGGAGAGTCGAACGATCTGCGGAACGAGTCGGATCGACGGTTGGGCTTGTCCGTCTGCGAGCACGTCCCCCCGAACGGCAGCAGCAATCATTCCGGCGATGGTCCGCTGCTTGCCACCCACCCAAAGGTCGAGCCTCGCGGCGCGACCTAGGGTCCCCGAAATATCCAGGGCTTGCGGGGCTAGAAGCTTAACGTCGAAACGGAAGGGCCTAGAGAGCGCCTCGCGCCCCTTGAACGAGACAACGTCGAACTCCGTCTCGATGCCGTGGATCTTGAGCAAGAAGGTGGTTGCGCTCATGGTGCGTGGCTCCTGAGGGGCATGTGTTACCCGCCGACCCAGGGCGTGGATGGCCGTGGGAACATATGGATATGTTCAGGTGCGTCGGCGAGCGCTCACCTTTTTGCAGGTGGGCTAGATCTTCACTTCACGCAGTCGGATCTTGTTCACGTCGAAGGTGCCGAGCCCGAGTTCTCCGGCGGCGCGAATGTAGGAAGGTTCGCGGCCAGCGGCCTTGAGTGAGGGCAGGCCGTTCTCTTTGCGGTGGTGATCGATCACCTGCCAGCCGATCACGTCGAGCGCGACCGGATCCGTCGAGGCGTAGAGGCACTCATGCGGGATGCGTCGCTTGGGGTTTTTGTCCAGCGGGCCCTGATCGTAGATCAGCTTGAAGGCGTCGCTGATGTGCAGCCGCACGCGGCTCTTGACCACGTCTTGTGCGTAGAGCTGGGCGATCTGCGGGCTGGCGTTGTGCTCATGAAACACGTGCGGGTTGATGATCGTCCCGTGGGTGATGTTCTTCATCGCCCCGGTGAAGCCGCAGATGCTGTGGTCTTTGATCATGCACAGGTTGATCACGCAGGTGGCCTCGGTGAAGGCGCGCGCGTATTGCGTGGTGTAGCTACCGACTTTGATCTCCTCCATCACGGCGTCTTTGTTGTCGTGGATGGCGGTGCGCACGCCGGCGGGGAACTCCGGGTCCAACGTCTGCGCTTTGTCCACCACGCGCGTGCCGGTGAGGAATTTCTTGAACTGCTCGTAGATGATGATGTTCTGCGCGGGCACGCCAGCGGCGATCACCCCGTTGACCACCGCCAACACCAGCTCTTTGTTGGTGGCCATGGTGGCGCCTTGCTGCCCTGCGATGCCGTTCGGCTTGATCGCTACGATGTCACGCGGATCAACGAACAGCTTGAAGGCCTCTCCCAAATCGGCCCGGCCGGTCAGCTCCTCCATCACCCGCTGCAACATCGACGTAGCGGCCTCTTGCTTCGGCCACAGACCGTTCTCGATCAGCGTGTTGGCCTTCTCGACCTTGACCACCTTGCCGGGGTTGGACCAGGGAATGAAGCCCGTGGGCCGCGCTGCCGAGAGATTCTCCCGGGCAAAAGCGCTGGTCTCAGCTTGCGTCAACCCAGCTACGGCAGCCCCAAGCGAGAGGGCCGCGGAGCCTGAAAGCCAGCCTCTACGGCCAATCGACTGTCGGTTCATGCGGAAAACAATGCTACACGACGGACCTCCCTGGGGCCACCCGCGCGCGCTCGGTTCCTTTGTACGGAGAGACCTCCCATGACCGTTCGGCCCAATAAGACCTCCAAGCCCGCACCGGCCCCGCGCACTCGTACGCTGCGTCCACCCAAGCCGGTGGCTCCGATTGCGCCGGCGGTTCCGTTTGATCGGGCCTTCGAGTTCGTCTCCTTCGTCTCCCGCGCGATGCCGCTCACCACGCTGCTGGACGGCTTTCCGCAACGCGCGGCCAAGTTGCTGCGCGCCGAGGTGCTCAGCGTTTATCTGCTCGAGGGGCACGGCGACGGCCTGGTTCTGCGCGGCAACATCGGTTTTCGGCCCAACGCGCAAGGCACCATTCGTTTACGCGTCGGTGAAGGGCTCACCGGCCTCGCGGTGAAAGAGCTGCGGCCGATCCAGGCGGATCGCGCGTTTGGTCACAAAGAGTTTCGTCGCTTCGATGAGCTCGATGAAGATCGCTTTCCGGTGTTCTTGGCGTTGCCGATCTTGGGCGCTGAAAAGAAGCCGCTGGGCGCATTGGTTGCGCAGCGGCGCACCGGCGCTTTCTCCGATGAGGAGGTGTTGCTCGCAGCCGCGCTTACTGCACCGGTGGCGCACGCCGTGCGTCAGGCAGCCTTGCTCGATGACCTGCGCGACAAGCAAGAACGTCGCACCGGCGGAGGGACGCGCAAGGTCACCTTGCCCGGCCGTCCGATCTTGCCAGGCCGTGCGATGGGAGCGATTGCTGCTTTGCGCAGACCAGCGAAAGACCGCAAAACGCCGCCGCGACCGGATGAAGAAAAGATGGTCGTGGCAGCCTTCGACACCGTTGAAAAGGCTCTGCGCGCTCTGCAGCAGAAGGCCGTTTCGATGCACCTCGTCGGGCAAACCAGCTTCCTCGAGAGCTACGTTTTGATGGCCGGCGACGAGCGGCTGCGGGAACGGGCGATCGAGCTCATCCGCGAAGGCAAAGGCGCCTCCGAGGCACTCTCCACCGTGGCTCGCGAGGTCACGCGGGTGGCGCGCGGCATCGTGGGAGATCCGTTCTTGGAGGAGCGTTCACGCGATATCGAGGATCTCGTGGAGGCTGTACTGATGCACGCGGCGCATGATTCGCGTGGCATCGTTCCGGCCAAGGCGGTGCTGATCAGCGACCAGGTCACCGTGTTCGATCTGCTGGTGACCGCGCGCGCCCAGCTGCAGGCCATCGTGCTCACGCAGCCACTTTCACCGCGTACCGAGGTGCTCACGCGGCTCTTGGACGTGCCGGTGATCGCCGAGGTGGACGGCGCATTGAAGTGGGCCGCCCCCGGCGACGTCGCGCTGGTGGACGCCGATCACGGCTTTGTGATCCTCAATCCTTCGCGCGCCGAGGTGGCCTCGTTGCGTGCTTGGCGCAAACGGGCCGGACACGAGGCCGATGAAGCGGTACCGACTTTGCGTACGACGTGAACATGGGCTAAGCGAAGGCCATGTCTGCACGCGAATACGAGCTCGTTCACACAGTGCGCTTCGAGTCGGCCCGGCGTCTGCCGCGCACTCCCGCTGACCACCCTTGTCACAACGTGTACGGGCTGGCCTTCTACCTCGATATCCACGTCACCGGCACGCTAGACGGAGCCACAGGCTGGGTGTTCGACTTCGCCGAGATCGAGAAGGCGATGAAGCCGCTCTGGCTGCAGATCGACCATCACTACCTCAATGACGTAGCCGGTCTGGAGAACCCCACGAGCGAGGTGCTGGTGACCTGGATTTGGGACAACCTCAAGCCCAAGTTGCCCGGCCTCAAGCAGCTGGTGCTCAAAGAGAATGACGTCTCGCGCGTGATCTTCCGAGGCTGATCGATGTACCGCGCTTCCGCCTCCATCCACATTCACTTTGCGCATCACGTGCGCGGTCATTCCGGGCCGTGCATTTCGCTCCACGGTCACACCTGGAAGTTCGAGGTCGTGCTCGAGGCCAAGACGCTCAGCGCCGAGGGCTTCGTCGTCGATTTCGATCTCGTGCACTCCGATGTCTTGGTGCCCGCCTTCAATCTGCTCGATCACAGCTTGGCCATCGGGCAGGCCACCTGGGCCGACACCGAGAAGCTGCTCGAACCGCTCGGCGAGGTGCTGGTGAAGTCACGGCAGGAGACGCTCGGTCACTGCGGTGAGCGGCAACCCGGCCTTTCGGGCGAGCTCGCCGGCGCCGGCAATCGTTATCCCGGCGGCATCAAGATCGCCCTGTTCCCGTTTACGCCCACCAGTGAACGGTTGGCCTCCTGGCTCTTGGAGGTCGCTGCAGCGCGCTTCAACGACGAGCGCGTGCGCGTGGTTACCGGCCGCATCTTTGAAACGTTGCACCCGGCCGAGACCATCGCCGAGTATTGGGCGTAGACTCGGGGCCCAGCAGGCGCGGCCAACATGCCGGGAACTTCTTCCCTGGCCAGGTGTCTGCTTGCTCCCCCATGCCCTTCCCCGATCTGCTGCACCCTGAGCCTCAGCGTCGCCTGCCCGCAGATCTCGTGCGGCAGATCGTTGCATTCGCTTTTGCGGTGGGGGACGGCGCCGAGCAGCTGCAAGAGGCCTTCACCCGCGCCACGGTGGCCGCGTCGAGCTTTGACCCGTCGCAGTTCGCCGCGGATCTCTTCATCGAGAGCTTGGTGCGGCAGAGCTTCCCGATCGAGATCGCCGGCGTCGCCTGGGAGCCGTGTGTGGCGCATCTCGCTCAGTTGGTAGCCCACCCACCCAGCGACCCGAAGATCACAGCCTTTCGGCGCGAGGTGCTGCGCGAGCTGCTTTCGCGCCCTGATTTGCGTGTGAGCTTGGAGCGTTCGTACGTGCAGCTGCGCGAACTTTCGGCAGCGCTGACGCGTACGGTGGAGGGCTCCTACCCCGAGCAACAACAACATCGGATTGAGGTGCTGCGGGCGCTGCTCAGCGCACTTTCGACGCTCGGTCAGGGCTGCGAGTCGGCCGAGAGCGGCCTAGCGAAGCTTTCGCAATACGGTGAAGGATTGCGCGCCGGCAGCGCCTTTGCGCAGCTCTCGGCGCTGCTCGCCTACGAGGAGAGCGCCGCCTCGGTGCAGGTGGATTTGCGCGTTGGGGCCGACGGCAGTGTGCGCGGCTTCGAGCTAATGAAGATCGCCGAGGCGAAGGGCAGCGCGTTCCATCGCGGGGTGTGGTCGCGCTTCGTTTCACGCGTGGTGTTGTTCTTCCGCGGCTATCGTTTTGGCGAGCTGGAAGTGATGGCGCGCCTGCTCGACGAGGTGTTCGAGCCGTTCGAGAAGGAGCTGGTGACGCTGTTTCAGCTGATGCTCGATCTGGAGGTCTATCTCGGTGCGCTGGGCCTCCAGGATCGAGCGCTCACACGTGGTCTCTCGGTTTGTTTGCCCGAGTTCACCGGCGCTGCGCAGTCCGCCGATCATCCGCGCGAGCTGCTCGGTTTGTGGAACCCGTTGCTCCTGGCCGATCGCGGGCGGCCCAAGCCGAGCGATATTCGCAGCCGCCGACTGGACGCGATGGTGCTGGTGACCGGGCCCAACTCAGGCGGCAAAACACGCTTGTTGCAGTCGCTGGCGTTCGCGCAGTTGCTCGGTCAAATGGGGCTGTTCGTCCCGGCGGCGAGCGCGCGTTTGGCCTGGACGGAGGGGCTTTTCGTCTCGCTGCATCACGAGGTTTCGGCGTCGCAAAAGGAAGGGCGCTTGGGCACCGAGCTGATGCGCATCCGGGCGCTGTTCGAGGAGGTCTCGAGCGGGGACCTTGTGATCTTCGATGAGCTTTGTTCGGGGACGAATCCGTCGGAGGCCGAGGCGATCATTCGTTTGGTGCTGGACCTCCTGAGCGAGCTGAGCCCGCAGCTGTTCGTGACGACGCACTTTTTGGATTTTGCGCGGGCGTTGCAAAAAGAGGAGCCGTGGCCGTCGCTGGAGTTTTTGCAGGCCGCACTGGATGAGCGCAAGAGGCCGACCTTCGCCTTCGTCGAGGGCGTCGCCGATACGGCACTCGCCGCTGAAACCGCCGCGCGTTTGGGCGTGACGTTGGAAGAGCTGGCGCGCGCTGTGGCTCGTCGCAAGACGAAGGGGGAGGCTCCTGAAGTTGGCGCACTCGGCGGCCCGGTGTGGTCGCCCCCGAGCGAGGCCGCAGACGCGGTGAGGGGCGCTCGGGAGGAGGCTCTCCGCGCGGCGCCGAAGTCGATTCGCGTTGAGGGCGCTCGGGAGGAGGCTCTCCGCGCGGCGCCTACGTCGAAACAGGTCGCTCGGCGCGAGTAGGCTCTCGTTGCTTGCCCCACGCTGGCGTGGGGGCCCGCGCACGAGAGAGCTAAGGATTTAATACTGGCGCCGCGCTTCGCTCAGACGCGTGGGGGCGCTCGGGAGGAGGCTCTCCGCGCGGCGCCTGCGTCGAAACAGGTCGCTCAGCGCGAGTAGGCTCTCGTTGCTTGCCCCACGCTGGCGTGGGGGCCCGCGCAACGCGAGAGCTAAAGGTTTTATACTGGCGCCGCGCTTCGCTCAGCTGGTCGACTTCGGCGCCGCGCGGAGAGCCTCCTCCCGAGCTTGGGTCGCGGGGTGGGAGAGGCAGAGGGAGAGGAGAAGCGGCGGCGCCGACGGTGCTCGGTGCGACATTCGGCGGGGCGATGGTTTATCGCGCGGCCCAATGTCGCAGTCTCCGCTCGATGTGCAGCGCTAGGTACGAGCTTGCCTCGATTCTTCGAGGGAATCGCATGGGGCCGCCGTCGTCGTCGGCGAGGCACCCGCCGCAACCGGTTCTCGATGCGACATTCGGCGGGGCGATGGTTTATCGCACGCCCCAATGTCGCATCCGCGCGTGTGTGTGCCGGCTGGGTGAGCTCGGAAGCCTCACTTGGGCTTCACCTCGCGCGTGTGGACGGTTTGATCTGGCTGCTCAGTTTTCTCGGGTGTGGGCGTACGATTTCGGCGCGTGCTTCCAACCACTGGCTCTATCGAGCCGGCTTCTTGTGGCCGAACGGCGTGAGGTCGACGATCAGGCCGAGGGCTTGGGTCTCGTCGGGGTTTGGCTCGAGTGCCGCGGAGCGCCGCGGCAAAGGCAGCTCGGGTCGTGGGCTGAACCTCCCCTCGACGAAAGGGAGCACGGGGCCGAGTGCGGGTACCGCACCAAAGGCCGTCTCGTCGGGGTTCCCCGTATCGGTAGGTGGGCAGGCCAGGCTCGTGCCGGACTCGGAGAGGCCGCGCTCGCCGGCAGAGGTCGCGCTCGGGACGCCGCGCTCCGCCCGATAGAGGCGACTGAACTCCCGCCTGACGTTCGGATCTCGGGCGAGGACTGCGGTCCATTGTCGGGCCGCGCGGTCGAATGCTTCGGCGTCGAGGCCGAGGCTGCGCAGCGCCTCGTCCGGCACCGCAAACGGCTCGGCCAGCCGCGCGACCGCGCGGACGTACTCCACGAGCGAGAGCGTCACGTTGGGTGCTCCTGATATCATCGTGGCTCTGGCAAGCTCGGGCGCTCGGTCGATGGGCGCCACGAGGTTTCGCGGCGCCCGTTTTCTATAACGACATTCCAGAGCCAATCGGGGTCTGTCGAGGCTGCAGGCGGCGTTTCCCGTTGCTGGGGCTTGCTTCTTCCTGGGCCCTTGGCGCCTTTCGCCACCTCCAAGCGCTGGGCCGCGCGGCGGACGAGTGAGACGAACTCTTGTCGAGATCCGCCTGCGTCGTCGCCGAGAGCATCTTCGGCCCAACGCGCTACCTCGTTGAAGGTCACGCCCTGTCCGGACGGCGACCCTCGCAGCAGCAGGGAAAACGCTGCCACGCTCGCGGCGAAGCGAAAGTCGGTCGACGCCTCTTGGAAGCGCAGATCGGACCCACCGATCGAGGCCTCTATCGCTCGGCTCTCAGTCCCGTCGGGGTCTTTGTAGCGGAGGGCGATGGTGCCAAAGATCACATCATCGTTCGACCGCTTGGACGGTTGGATCTCGTAGAGGGCGGTGACGGTGTGCCCCGCGCCGAGATCGCCTGCGTCTTTCGCGTCGTCGACGAAGTCTTCCTCGGCGAGCGCGCGGTTCTCGTAGCCCAAGAGCCGATAGGACGAGACGAATGCGGGATCCCAGTGCACCTGGAGCTTCACGTCCTTCGCGATCGTCTGCAAGGTCGAGCCGAGCTCTTCGACGAGCACCCGGCGCGCCTCGGAGGCGCCGTCGATGAACGCGTAGTGGCCGTTGCCCTTGTCGGCGAGGGCCTCCATGCGTTTGTCGTTCGGGTTGAACGAGCCGAAACCGAGAACGGTGAGAAAGATCCCCGTCTTCGCCTTGCGGCCGATGAGGGACTTGAGTTCTTCGAGCTGAGTCGCTCCGACGTTAAAGTCGCCGTCGGTCGCGAGCACCACGCGGTTGATTCCGCCTTCGATCCAGGACTCTGCCGCGACCTCGTAGCCCCGCTGGATCCCGAGCGCCCCGTTCGTCGCACCACCCGCTTCGAAGGAGTCGAGGGCGTTGATGATCTTGGCGCGCTGGTTGCCGGGAGTCGACGGTAAGACGACGCCCGCGCGCCCCGCGTATGCAACGATCGCGACGCGGTCCTTCTCACCGAGCTTTTCGACGAGTTCGGCAAAACCGTCTTTCAGCAGGCCGAACTTCTTGGACCCTGCCATCGAGCCCGAAGCATCGATCAGCAGCACGAGGTTCGCGGGCGGTCGGCTGGCCGCTTCGACCTCCCGGCCCTTGATCCCGATGCGGACGAGGCGCCGCTCGGCGTCCCAGGGCGCACGCGCCGCGTCGACGAGGAAGCCAAAGGCCGCGTCCTTCGGAGCAGGGTACGAGTAGCGGAAGTAGTTCAGCAGCTCTTCGGTCCGGACCTCCTTGGGAGAGGGAAGAACGCCTGCCACCAAGGAGGCCCGGATGCGGGTGTAGCTGGCGGTGTCGACGTCGATGCCGAAGGTCGAGGAAGGATAGGAGACGGTGTCGACGAAGGGATCGCGCGGAGGCGGTGGTTGAGGCGGTAGTTGAGTTGGTGGTTGAGGCGCCCGGGACCCTGTAGGAATCTCCGGCGGCAAGGAACCGGACGGGGACGGACTAGCCGTCGGAAAGGAGTCCGGCTGCGGTTGGCTAGGTTGACCTGGTCGGCTAGGTCGACCGGGTCGGGGAGCCCGCGCCCCGCTTTGGGCGGCCGTCGGCAACGGGCTCGGTGCAGCCGTCGACAGGCTCGCCGCCGACGCCGAGTCCGTGGGGCTTGGCAACACCTCTGCCTCGTGGGGCGGATCGTTGCAGGCTGCTTGGAAGAATAGGATCGCCATCCAGCCCGCGACCCACCGCTGCAACTCGCTTCTTCTCATCGTGTTCTCCTCCCGCCTACATGCACTCGACGTTTGCCGAGCGCTCACGATTCGCCCTGCGCCCGTGCCAACGTGCGCCGGGACCGGGCTCATGATGCTGAGTTCCCCGCCGCCGGCAACACCAGGACTTTTGCTCCGGAAGGGTTGCGTAGGATCGCGGGTGAGGTGGTCGACACCACGAGCTGCCCTCTCCGCATCAGGGAGGCGAGGCCCTCGAAGAACGCCGGCTGTTGTTCCGGATGAATGTGGAGTTCGGCTTGGTCCACGAGGACGAGGCTACGCTCGAGACCGAGCGCGACCCATGTCGCTGCGACCAACAGGCCCGCGCGTTCTCCGTCGGTGAGCGCGCCGAGCTCCACCCGCGGTCCACGCGGACGCACGAACCAGCTCGTGCGTTTGCCATCCCGTCGTTCGACCCCGTCCCAATGCAGCGTGGGCACCAACCTCGAGAGCGCCTCTTGAAAGGTCGAACGCCGCCGCCCCACCCGATCGGCCGTGACGATCCCATCGGTGCGCAGGGTCTCGAGGGCAAGGGAGGCTTCGTCTTCGCCGATGGTCTCCAGGAAGCGCCGCACGAAGTTGTACTTCGATGGTGCCTTGGTCGTGCGCAGGGTCCCGTCCCGCGGGACCTGCCCGTGGTCGCCGAGGCGTCGGTGGGCGTCGAAGTACTCGAGCTTCCACCGCTCCGGGGCGACGTCGTAGGAGCGAAGCCATGCGGAAACACCCACGGCCACGCCGAGGGCTGGAGCATTCGCGCCGAGCTCCCAGCCGATGCGCAGGCTGTCGGGGTGTTTGGCTTCCGCCTGCTCGGGGAGATCGAGGTCGAAGGTGACCACGACCCGGCCGAGCCCAGGTCCGCCGAAGTCCTCGACGGAAGGAGGCGCGCCGTAGGCGCCGGCGTGCTCCTTCGCCGCGACGAGGGCCTCGAGCACCGAGGTCTTCCCGGAGCCCGGTGGACCCGTGATGACGAGCGGAACGTGTGGATCGACAGCATGTTCGAGCGATACGCCGCGAACGCCCCTGAGTGCGAAATGGGTGAGTTTCATGGGTTCAGAGAGATGAGGTTGGCGATCTGGGTGATGGCGCCCGCGCTGAGCACGATGCTGGTACCGTCCACGGTGAGTGCGAGCTTTCCGGGCTCCATGACGATCGACGTGCCCTCCACGACGAGGGTGATACTGGTGGGGCTGCTCAACACGTATGGGCCATCGACCTGTCGCACCTCGTAGCCCCCAATCGTCACCGAGTGGTCCGCGCCCACGTGCAATACGTAGTCGCCCGTACTCGTGATCCGGAGCGTCCCAATCGACGTGATGGAGAGGTTCACGGCTTCCCACGCCGTGTTCCCGACCATCTGCATACGCGTCAGCTCCGTCACGACGATGTTGTTGTTGCGGGCAACCGCGAGGCTGAAGTCGCGCCCGACCGACACCGTGGCATCGTTCAGCACCTCCGCCGTGAGGTCCTTCTGCGCCCGCAGGAACATCAACTCGGCGCCCGCGCTGTCATCAAATCCGATGTGCTGGTAGCCCTGCCCGCCGGGCGTGCTGATCCCACGCCAGCTCGAGACGTTCTTCTCCGCAGGCAGATCCCTTTCAGGGCGATTCTTCCCGTCGTGTACGCGGCCCACCACGATCGGTTCATCGGGATCGCCGTCGAGGTAGGCCACCAGCACTTCGTGACCCACACGCGGATGGCTCATGTGCCCGTGACGGGGGCCCGCCCAGGCCTGCGAGACCTCGACGCGACGGGAGACCACCGCATCGCGGTCCCAACGAAACCGGCACAGGACTCGGCCGAGTTCGTCCACGTCGATCTCTCCGTCCCCGACGACGCTGGCACGCTGAATCCCCGGGATCTTTAGGCGCGGAAGTCGGGCTGGAAACCAGTGGCGGTCCTTCGGGATGCATGTGGCTACGTGGCGCGTGATCATCTGCCCCGGACCGGCGCGCCACTCACTGTGGACACGCAAGACCAAGAGCGGCCCCTCCGCAAGGGGCACGGGTGCGCGCTCGATTTCGAGCGCCACCCCTGCATGTAGGAAGGCATTGGTCTCCACCTCCACGGCATGCGCGGGCATTGCCTTCTCGTAGAACCGAAGATGTGCTTGTCGCTTGAGTTCGGCCTGCGTGTTCTCGACGTGAGGGTCGAAGAAGTACTGCGCAAGACGGGGGGCATCGACGCTCACGTTTGCGACGCCTCGAGCCTCGAAGTCGGGGCGCTCGGTCCACGCGTCGCGCACGGTCACCCCTTCGATGGTTTGCTCAAGGACCTCCGCGACGCGGATCACGATGGGCTCGCCTCCTACGACGAGACTGGCGCCCGGGAGGTAGGGAAGGCGACGGACCCCCGCAGCTACCCGTGCCGTGCGCGTAACGAGGTGAAGCGATGTCTGCTTCTCAAGGTCGTAGAAGAACGCGACGCCATCCTCGGCCAAGAGGCGCCGCATGGCGTCCCAGTCTGACTCCTCGTATTGAACGCGGTACGCGTGAACTGGCAGTTCTTGTGTGGGCTGCACGAGGACGTCGCCGACGTATGGCGCAACCGGCTCGATGATCGCCGTCGCGATCTGCGCTGCGTCCAGGTCCTTGAAGATGCGGCTGTTGCGCCTGAGCCGAAGAAAGCACGTGCGTGGCTCCAGGCGCATGGCGAAGTAGGACCACTCGAAGTCACTCGACAGATGACGAAGACGCGTACACACCGCATGAATCGGCGGAACCGTGGGCTCCTCTTCCAAGACGACCCGCACAGCAAGGCCGATGACGCTGGCGACCGATTGCACCGGATGGGCCAGCTTTACCACCAGCTCGAAGACGAATTCGTCGGAGAGCTGCTGATCCAGCGTGCAGGAATCGACCACGAACGTGAGTGTTGTGTCGTCAAGCTCCAGGTGGATGGGCACCCGCGAACGGCTACCTTCGACGGCTGCAACGGAAGCAAGCGGGGAGATGGTGCTCATGAGATCCTCACTTCGACACGGTCCAGAGGGGAGACTTCGTCATCACGCCTTTCGCGAGCAACGCGCGGTCCAGCAGTTGGGCAGGCACCAGCACGCCGCAACCGAGCTTCCCCGTGTCGTTGACCAGGTAGGCGGTGACGCGGCCTTGGGCATCGCGCACGACACCGGTGACGAGAATGGCGTGTTTCCCGTTCTTGTTGTCGCTCGCGCCGGGCGTCTGCCAGAGGATGTCCGGGTAGACGCCGACGAGCACTCCCTTGCCGCTCTCGACGCCCTCGACAATTGCCTCCGGGCTCTGATCGAACGCCTCGGCGGGGATGCCGTGGTCCTTGAGGATCGCCACTTGCTCGTCAGCGCCCGTGCCGCCCGACTTTTGACGCAACGGCGGCTCTTTCGATTGGTCGGGAGAATATGCGGGCAACCCTCGTTTCTTGCGAGCTGCGGAAGCGAGATAGGAATCGATGGCGTAGTCGAGCAGTGAATCTTCCGACAGTTGCTCGTTGGGCGGCCGACCGTGATTGATCATCTGACGACACGACTCGAGCCCGCAGTTGTCGTAACTTTGGCTCTGGCGGTTCTTGGCTCGACCGGCCGCAAGACCTTGGCAAACACTCGTTGCCAGCGCCGGGGAACCCCCCACGGAAGGCCCTCCAACGAAGACGTTCGAGGAGCCCGGGCCGAGCGTGGAGCCGTGTTGAGTCCGAGAGATCGTCGTCGCGACGCCAAGTTTTCCGAACGCGACGGTTGCGGAGCCTGTGGTGATCGCGTCAACGCTTCCCCCGCACAGGATCACGCCCGTGAACGTCATCAACGGTTGGGCGTTGACGTGAACGGAGCCGACCGGACGCGTAGCGACGCCCAGGTCGTGAATGGGACAACCGGCCACATCGCCGTTTCGAATCGCTGGCTTGCTCATGAGCTGCTCCCCAAGTTCTTACGCACGCTCCTACATTCCACCGACGCTCTCCGAGCGCTCAGCTTTGTTACTGGAGGTAGGGCCCGCCACCTTCGGGAGTGCAGACAAAGCCTTCGGGGCAGCTCGAGTCATCGCCGCAGCAGATCATGGCTGAGCAACTGAGAATAAGCAGAGCCAGAGCAGACTTGGCTGCCCCCCTCGGTCTCGCTTCGCTCGCCCGGTCCCCCCAAACTCGCGCTGCGCGCTCGCGGGGGGACACATGGGGACCGTCCAACCGGTTAGCAGCCAACTCGTTTCTCTTCATCGTTGTTCAATCCCTGGCCAGAGGTCGAGCTGCTCAGTTTTCTCGGGTGTGGGCGTACGATTTCGGCGCCCTCGGTTGGCGAGAGGTCACCAGTCCTGGCGCTCTGCGCTGAGGCCTACCGCACCCGCGGTGGCTTGATTGCCGGGCCCGCCGTCACCACCAAGACCACCCATTCCTGCTGAGCCGAGCGTGATTTCGATGGAACCTTCCTCACTCGGAGCAGTGCCGAGAAAGGCGATGCCCACAGAAGGTCCGCCGCGTCCGCCGCCACCGGCGCCGCCGCGACCGCCGGCTCCGCCAGGGCCACCGGGGCAGGCCCCAGCGCCTTGTTGAATGCCCTCTTCCCCGCCTGCCATCCCGGGCTGCCCAGCATCCCCGGCGCCGCCGGCACCGCCGTTGCTCGTGCTGATGGTGACGTCTTCGAGCGTGAGGGTGGCGTTGATGGAGACGATTCCGAAGCTACCGCCGCCGCCTTGTCCGGGCTCGCCAACGTTGCCGCCGCAGCCGCCTGCTCCGCCGCCGCCGCCGGAAGGGCCTGCTCCGAGCATGCCGGTGGTGCAAAGGTTGGCTCCGCCACCGCCGCCGCCGCCTTGTCCGGGAGAGCCGGCGGTTTGGCCGGGGAGGCCGGGCGCGTTCAGGAAGCCGGAGGCAGAGAGCGTGCCGAGATCGGTGGAAAGGGCTCCGGTGCCGGGGAGGCCGGCTAGGCCGGCAGCACCTTGTCCACCTGTTCCACACGCGGTTGGCGTCGGTAGCCCAAGCTCCGCAGTTCCGCCCTTTCCTGTCGCGCCAGCTGGCAAACCATCGCTTCCATTGGCCCCATTGGTTCCATTGGTCCCACTACCGCCAATTCCGCCCTCGACGCTCATTGCCTGGCACGTATTTTGTCCTCCTCCTCCTCCGAGGACGCCAACCAAACCAAGACAGCCATTGCCGCCGTTACCGCCATTGGCAGCGAGCGGCGTTTGCATCACACCTTGTGGCGTTCCAGCTGCACCAGCCGCTCCGGTACCCGCGCTAATGGTCAATCCGCGCAGCGTTCCGGTTGCGCCATCCGCCAAAACCGCGATGCTTGAGCTGCCAGCCGTTACCGCATTGGCGCCGACGATCTGAAAGAACTCCACATCCCGGTCTTCATTGCCAATCAGCATCAGCGCCGGTTGGTCAACGGTACCTTGGAGGGTGGGCTTGGTGTTTGCCGCTGCAAACGTCCAATCAGCACAAGCGAGGCCGCCGGAGAGGGAGACGCCAGCGGGTAACGTGATTGACCCATTGAAACTGTCGCCGCCGCATACATAGATATG
>JBILLK010000094.1:0-2928 GCA_044376115.1 Polyangiaceae bacterium
GCTGGGGTGGTGCCGCTGGGTGCGCCTTCATAGGGGATTACGTCGGCGGATTGAAACTCGGCGTCGACATCGCCCGCCTCGTAGAAGTCTCCGGAAGGTGCGCTGATCTGGAGATCGTGCAGCTCGAAGGTTTTGCTTTCGAGTGGGATGGCGAGTCGGTGGCCAGAGGCGAAGCTTCCGGCGAGGTGGAGGACGGAGTTGGTGGTGACGACGCAGTGGAGTTTGAGTTGTTCGGCGGCGTGGCCGCTGCCGCGGCGCGGATAACCGAGTGAGGCTGCACGCAGGACGACGCCGAAGGCATCGACCTCGAGCGGGAAGGATTGGCTTGTACGCGGGTCGTTGGCGACGCGGTCGTAGGCCCAGCTGCGGCTTTCTTTGGGGACGGTGTGGAAGACGCCGGGGAGCTGGGGGCGGCCTGGGCCGAGGGCGTTTTGGGGCGCCTGGAGTTTGCGGACGTTGACGCAGGTCTCGGTGACGGCGTGAGGGATTGACTGTTTGGCGAGGTCGCCGTCGAGCTCGTAGATCTCTGTGCGGAGGGTTGTACCGCGGAGTGCCCTTGCGGCCTCTCGGAGTTCCTGCGGAGTAAGACCGCCAGGTAGTATGCATTCGAGGTGGGGGACGTTGGCTAATGCTGTATCGCCGTTCCAATACTCGGTTTGGTATTGGGCGCCTTGTGCTGCTCGCTCTTTCCATGCGCCGGTGTGGAACCAGGTTTTGGTTAAGACGGGGGCTTGGGGGATTTCGTTGTTGATGGGTGTTGGGTAGGTGGGAAAGAGGCCTTGGCCGTGGTCTTTGCCGAATAGCTCGGCGTCGGTTTGTTCGACGTAGCCGAAGCCGCGGAACTCTCGCTCATGGGTGTCGTAGTGGCCGTGGCGGTAGCGATAGGTTGTTATGAGTCGGGCGCGCCGGATGGCGTCGTAGGATTCGACGCGTTCGACAACGTGGACGGGGAACGGGAGTTTGGTGATCCAGGGGCGGCCGGCTAGGCGGTCTTGGACGTAGAACTTTGTGGAGGGGGCGTATTGCATCTTAACGATGCGGCCCATGTGGTTATCGACTTCGCTTAGGAGGTGGGGTTTTACGTGGTTGAGGGGGTCCCAGATGCGCGTTTGGTTGGAGTTTTGGGTGCCCGCTTTGGGGGTAAAGAGGAGGCAGCTGGTGCCGGCGCCGTAGAAGTCGACAAACTGGCCGTCATAGGCGGCGCTGATTGGTAGCGGGAAGGTTTCGGCTGGGGCGAAGCCGTTGCCGGCTTGGTTGCGATAGACCTGTAGTCCTTCATTGGTGAAGTAGCAGAGGTCGGCGGTGCCGGTTCCGTCAAGGTCGACGAGGCGGAGGAGTCGGGCGTCGAAGTGCATGGGGGTTGCAGCAAGCCACGGGGCGGAATCCATGCGGACGGCTGCGCCGAAGCGGCCGTGTCCGAGGTTGGGCCAGTAGATGACGCCGGAGTGGGTGACGCGGACGATGTCGGCTAGGCCGTCGCCGTTCATGTCGGCGAGGCTCACAGAGACGTTGGCTTCGGAGAAGAGCGTGCGGGGGTTCTTCTCGCGGTCATTGTCGAGCGGGATACGTCGGGCCGGGCCGAAGCCTTGGCGGCCTAGGGAGGGATACCAAAGTAGGTGGTCGCCTCGGAGGAAGAGGATGTCTTCGAAGCCGTCACCGTTGAGGTCGAGTAGGCGGACGTTGGGGTTGTTTAGGTCGACGGTGGGGAACTGTTGGAAGGGTATGAACGGGCCCCATCCTTCGGCGCGACGCTCGCTGAAGCCGGATTCGTTACCGGAGCGGAGGACCATGGAGAGGGTGCCGGCTCCGGCGATGTCTAATAGTTGGACGGGTTTTGTGACAATGTTGGGGACGCTACTGAGCAGGGCGGCGCCTTGGAGGCTGCCGCCGTTATTGCGTTTGAAGCGGTGGGAGGATCCGTGGTCGATGAGGACGCCAGGGAGGCCTTCTTGATCGAGGTCGACCCATTCGGCGTTGGTTCCCAGGCTGTGCGCGGGGAAGTCGCTGCCGAGCGTGTCTTGGTCGAGGAACTTGATGGACTTGTTGAGCGTGTCGGAGCTGTAGGCGAAGGTGACTGGCGGCAGGGTTGCACTGTCGTATTGGGTGGTGGCGGCGTTCCAAACGTAGCCGCGGGATTGCACCTTTAGCAGCTTCGCAAAGCGCTTGGCGGTGAGCTCATTGGTGTCGTACGTGAGCTCGAGCGCGCGGATGAGCGTGGGCGTTGGCGCGGGCGTGAGCTCGCTGAAGCGGTGGAACATGAGCACGCGCCGGCAGAGGCGATAGGTGCGGATCTCGAAGCCGGAGCGGAAGGACGAGAAGGGGTCGAGGCGGCAGGGCCACGGCACAGTTGGGATGTCCGTGTTGTCGGTGTGTTCGCCGTAGTCGAAGACGAGCTTGAAGCAGAAGTCGGTGAGCGCGGTGGGGCTAATGACCTTGTTGCCGTAATGAACGGCTTTTAGGTACTTCTGGGTGGTCGCGGGAGCGAGGCCGTCTTTGTGGTGGACCTCACTGGGTTTGCCGACAGGCCAGTTGGCGTTGTCTTCGGCCTTGTATTCGTAGAGGACGACGTTGCCGCGGTCGTCTTCGGTTTTTTCGAGCAGCCAGCCAAAGACCTTGTGAGCGAACTGTGGGTCCGTAATGCGTGTCGCCGCGGTGAAGCCAAAGGTGCTTTTGATATTGTCTTTGGTGATGGCTCGCCAATGGACGCTTTTGGGCGGTGAGGCGTTGGTGTCGATGGTGGTGACGCGTTCGATGATGGAAAAGAGGCCTTCGACGCGGGGGCGGTAGCGGTCGACTTTGGTGGTGACGCTACCGACAGTGGTGGTGGTGGTAACGCGGGCGCCGAGAGCGTCGAGCGTGGGGACGAGGTCCTCGGCGCCGGAGAGGAGGAAGAGGTCGCTGTCTTCGCTATCGAGGTATTCGGGGAGC
>JBILLK010000062.1:0-10766 GCA_044376115.1 Polyangiaceae bacterium
ACGAAGAATCCGCTCTCGGGACCTTCACGGGTGACGCTCAACAGCGCGCTTCAGGATGGGGCGATGTAACTATCGTTGTTGGGGAGATGTAACTGTCGCTCAGCATCTCGTTCGAAGCAGGCCAGTTTGCGCTCAAGAAGCACATCGATTGGTACAACACTACCCGTCGGCACAGCTTCAATTCAGGCATGAGCCCAATCAAGAAAGAGCTTGCGGCATACACGCGTATAGCCGCATAGATGTGGACCCCGAAAGCGGATCAGGTCCACGTTGAGCCTGAGGGCGGAGTCGCCGCGTTGGATGACGCTGACCGCGCCGGTCAACGGAGTCGAGACCGAGGAGCGCCCTGGCGCGTCGCTTGTACGAGCGACTGACAAGGGTGACGAAGGCCTCGAGCACCTCGGCGCAGAGTCGCTTGTCGTAGCCCAAGAGCACGCGCAGCCTCCACGGCAGCGAGCAGACCCACTGGCGGACCGGCACCTCGGGGATGACCTTTCGGGCGAGATGCAGCGCGGTGTCCGCCATGCGGCGGCCGAGGCAAGACGAGCAGAATCCTCGGCGCTTGCAGCTGAACGCGACGAGCCGCTCGAACCGGAGTGGACGGAGTCCACGAAGTGGACGGAGTCCAGGGAGGTCTACGGAGCGAAGCGCAGTGAAGCCGCATCGCTCGCACCCGACGCGCACGCAGCCATGCTCGAGCAGGCCGCAGCGCAGGTACTCCTCGACCTCGCGCACCACGAAGGACGGCAGTCCGCCAGCCGCCTCGGCGCGCTCTTGGAGCTCGCTCCAGTGCGCCGCGATCGTGCGGTAGAGCACCGTCTCCTCGGGACGATGACGCTCGTAAGGGCGGAGACGAGCCGCGTTGCTGCCTGGGGCGTGCTGAGCCACGACCGCACGGGCTGAGGAAGCTCCGTGCCACCTGGGGACGCAGGCATTCCCCTCGAATCAGCACCTCACCGGCTGGCGGACGCGGCGCGCAGGGTGGCGGCCGCCAGTCCGCGCGACCCCAAACCTGTGGCAAGCTCCGCTACGGCGTCCCCACCCCGACGGCGGATAGGGAATTTAAACCGGGGTCGAGCCCGAGCTCGGCGCCGGAAGATGCAGGTCCGAGCGACTGCGGTCCTCGTCGGTCAGCCGTTGTGGGCACCCGGGGCTGCCTACGGGGGCGGTCAGGGGCGCGGCTGCGGGTTCGGGACCGCCGAAGCACCCGCAGCCGGAGCGTGCGGATGGAGCTTCGCCCTGACCGCGCCATCGAGTGCAGCAGGCCGTGCTCACCACTTGGGGAGCGCGAGTCGGAGCTGGCCTTTCGGCGACGGCCTGGGCGGCGGTCTCGGGCCGAGGCCGTGCTTCGCGAGCAGCCTCGCGATGGCGTCGGGCTTGGTCGCGGCCTCGAGCCAGCGGGTAGCGCCGCCGCATCGCGGGCACGTCGAGACGTCGATCTCGAACACGTGACGCAGCAGCCAAGCCCACGGCTTCCTGCGGGGCTCGGGTGCGAGCACGTCGAGGTTTCTGTCGGCGCTCCCATCCTGCTGCGCGAACAGAGGAAGCTGCACGGGCAGCTCCTCGACGTGGGGCACCATCTCGGCGCGCACCTTCGCATGCGAGCTGAGCACGCCGTGGTAGCGGATCATGTGGCTGTTCCCATGGTCCGCAAGGGATTGCGGACGGCGGCGGCGGGATCAGCGCGCAGACCCTCGCGAGCCGATCGAGCGGCTCGAGGACCAGCGCAACGGTGCCGTCGCGCCACGGCCGCTTCAGCGTGTAACGCAGCTTGCCGTTCGCCGTCTCTTCGAGCCGCTCCTGGGCGATGGGTGGCCTGCAGAGGTACCTGCACAGTCGCTCGAGCTGGGCTCGGTCGCGCGCCGGGACGGCGACGTCGGCGTGCACGTTGAACCCGCCGCTCTCGCCCACGCGCTCGGACTTGCGGGCGCGTGCCGGGTCGACCACGCGCAGCGCTGCGCGGTTCTCGCGGCGACGTCGGAGATCTCCTCCGCGCTCGGCGCGGCAAGCGCGTGGAAGACCAGCTCGCCGCTGCCCGGCGAGCGGACGTAGACCCCATCGAGCACGATGACGTGGAAGCGGACGTTGAGCCGGAGGGCCGAGTCACCGCGCTGGATGACGCTGACGGCGCCGGTGAGCGCATCGTCGACGGACGACAGTCCGAGCAGGGCCTTCGCGCGGCGCTTGTAGGCGCGGCTCAGCTCGAGGACGAACACCTCGAGCACCTCGGCGCAGAGCCGCTTGTCGTAGCCCAAGAGCACGCGCAGCCTCCACGGCAGCGAGCACACCCATTGCCGCACGGGCACCTCCGGGAAGACTCTCTCCACGAGGTGCAGCGCCGTGTCCGCCATGCGCCGGCCGAGGCAAGACGAGCAGAATCCTCGGCGCTTGCAGCTGAACGCGACGAGCCGCTCGAACCGGAGTGGACGGAGTCCACGAAGTGGACGGAGTCCAGGGAGGTCTACGGAGCGAAGCGCAGGGAAGCCGCACCGCTCGCACCCGACGCGCACGCAGCCGTGCTCCAGGCGGCCGCAGCGCAGGTACTCCTCGACCTCGCGCACGACGAAGCGCGGCAATCCGCCGGCCTCCTCGGCGCGCTCGCGAAACGCGGGCCAGTGCGCCTCGATCGTCCGGTAGAGCACCGTCTCTTCGGGGCGGTGGCGCTCGTAGCCCCCCTGGGCGTGGTCGTGAGAGAGAGCGCGCTGAGCCACGGGCGCGCCGGCTCAGGAAGAGTCGTGCCCGCATGCGCCTCACCCGCTTCATGCGAGTTTGCCGCGTGATCGGCGAACGTGGCGACGCCCACAGGTGGCGGCCGCCGGGCGGCCACGTGGCGGCCGCCGCCTCCCCGCCTCGCCTCGGCGTTTCGGTGTGTCAGCAGGCAGCCGGAAGGCGCGCCTTTGCAGAGAGCGCGCAATGCGGGCCTACACCCGCGGCACGCCGGGCGCGTCGGCCAGCTTCACGAGGATGCGGCCCTCCTCGCGGAAGCGGGCGAGGAGTAACCGTACGGCCAGGAACGTGCCCTCATGAGCGATCCGGTCTGCGATCGTCGGTGCATGGCGAAGGCACACAGTCACGAGTTCTGGGAGAGGTTGGCTCGTGAGGTCCGAGCTGGGGGGCGACAGGTCGACGTGGCGCGCCGTCACGGGGTGTCGACATCGAGCGCGGCGAATTCTTCTCGGTGGTCGAAGCGCCGACGCCCGGAGAGAGCCTCCGGGCGTCGATCGGCTTGGTTCGGGAAGCGTCAGTTCCCGAGGGGGAGCGCGTCGGTGAAGTCCTCGATGACCGGGGTGCGCGTCGCGTTCGTGGCGCAGTGCACGTTGCCGAGGTTGTGCTGGTAGACCGCGTCTTCGATCCACTCGATAGTGAGGCCGAGGGTAGCGAGCCGCGACGTCGTCACGTCGCGCTCTGGAGCGAGATAGTCCGTCTTGCCTGCCGCGTAGCGTCCCCCGCCGAGGTAGACGCCGTTTATCGGGTTCGACCAGTCGTTGTGGCCGTTCGTATAGAGGAGCGGCAGCTCGACGATGTCGGCGCGCGTGAGCCCGACCGCCGCGAGGACACCTTCGTAAGCGATGGTCTTACCGCCGACGACGTAGGAACCACCGTCCAGCGACTTGTCGATTTTCGCTTGGATGCCCTTGTTGTATTGCCCATAGTACGCGGGATAGAGCTTGCCCGCCTCGCGGGGGCTCGCGACGAGCATCTTCGGCTTGCCGTTCGCGCCGGGGACGAAGGTGAGGATCTCGTCGACGTGCTTGATGGTGAGCCAGCTCGTGTCGATCCAGAAAGGCTTCTGAACCTCTTGGGCCTCGAAGAAGGCCACGACGTCGGGATGGAGCTTCATGCCCGTCGACGTGTTGTGCCCGTAGTAGACGCGGCCGAGCGGCCAAGCCGGAGTCGGCGGGCTCACCTCGAGGTTGCCATACCAATCGACCCAGGCGTCTCCGCCCAGCGTGCTTCTCGGCGCACCCACGACGAGGTAGCCCATGTTCGGTCCACGGAGCTTGGCGGCGTATGAGTCCGCCCCGCGATTCGCGCGCAGCGCCACGTGCATGGGCGACCGCCCCGGCAGCTGCGCGTAGCCGATCTCCAAGGTGTCCTGCATCCACATCTCCTGCCACTTCGAGGTCACGTACGGCGTCTTCACGGTCGTCCCCGCGCGCCCTGCGGCGGCCTTCAGATCGGCGATGAAGCCTGCGTTCGAGTAGGCGCCCGTCGCGACGTGGATGGCCGTGGGCGTCGCCGAGCTCGGCAGGAGCAACATCGGCGCGACGCGCAGGACGACCACGTCTTTCGCGATCGCCACCCCGTTCTGATCGAGGGCCGAGAACTCGTAGGTGATCCGGCCATTCCAGTCGCCGGCGGCAAAGCGCTTCGCCTCGACCCCGAACTCGAGGTTCGCCTTCGCAGGGACGAAGCCGTTGACGACGGTCGCGGCGCCGCCGTCGATCGAGTACACTCGCGCATAGCCACCTCCTCCCAGGGACTTCACCGAGACGTTCTTCGCCGACCCGAGCACGCTCGAGCCCAGGGCGACCCGGATCGTCGCGAGGTCGTCGCGGTCGGCACCCGTCGACACGTCGTCTTCCGCGTCGGACTTGCCGTTGCTGTCGTCGTCGTCGATGTTGGGCAGGACGAACGCCCCACGCGACCAGTCGAACGCGCCACGCCCGTTCCGGTCCCCGTTGTCCACCACCCCGTCGCGGTTGGTGTCGGCGACCGCGACGAGCTTGGTCGCGTCCACGGTCAGGGGAGCGTCGGACTTGAGCGTATCCTCCAGCTCGCCGACGTCCGCGCCTGGAGCACAGCCCAAGGCCAGAGAGGCGAGCAAAACCAGAAGGACGGAGAGCGGGGAGGACCGATGCATTCGCATGCGGCCTATGTAGGCAACAGGCGCGCCAAGTAGGCGCCGCGGTTTCTCTTGTCGTATTTTCAGGGACTTAGAGAAGGGGAATGGAACCACCGGATCCTGGGAGCCCGCTGGGCGCGATCAGGAGTGGATCCGTGGGATCCATCCCTCACTCGGGTCCTTTCAGAGCTTCCGTCTCGAGGAGCGCGTGGTGGACCTCGGCGTCGATGGGCGGTGGCGGCGCAAGCTGCGGCTGAGAATCACTCGTAGGCTCTTCGGTCGAGCGTCCGACGCGGAGCGACGAGTGGCGCGCGCTCGTTACTCGAGCGTCAAGCTGCGGGTGAGCGTACCGCGCAGAGTGCCGTCCGCGTTGAAGGTACGAATGGTGAAGTTCCGCGGTCCGAGCTGGCTGAACTTCGAGCGCACGCCCAGGCGAGTCGAGCGCTTCGTCCCGCTGACGGAGTCGGTCAAGAGAAATCCATCCGCCCGCACCTCGATCGACGCAACGCCCGCGGGAGCGCGCTCCAGACCAATCTCGTAGAGCGCCTCCCCCATCTGCTTGATGTAGACGGCGGACCCGCCAGTGACGTCGATCGATCCGATCCCGCGAGCGACTTCCTGGTTGGTGTCGTCGAAGCCCACGACCTCGAAGAACCGGCCGTTGCCGTCGCTAGAAAACGTGTAAGAGTCAGGGAAGTTCGAGCCGTCGGCCTTCGTCGCGTTGCCGACGTCGAAGCCGTCGACCTTGTATTGGACTGACGCGACGGTCGACGGCCCCAGCGCGCGCAGCTCGTAGCTGCCATTGGGCTGGCGCGCCCAATACACCTCGAGCGGCACGAGATCGGCAGCGGTCCAGAAGCCTACGCCGCCGGGCTCGGAGATCGCGAGGTTCAGCCCTTCGGTGTAGGTCGAATAGCGAGGCCCCCCGCAGCTCCAGTTGGGCTGGCAGCCGTTGTAGAGGCGCACCACGGTCTTGATCCAGTGGTCCCGCTTGACCGAGTCCTTAGGGTCGAACGAGTTGATCCAGGCGAGCGCTTTGGCGTCGGTCCCGGCGTTGGTCGTGTAAATCGAGTTCTTAACCATGTCGACGACGTAGTCGACCGCGTGGCCCATCTGGCCATCGATCGTGAGCACGCTCGAACCGTAGAGAGCAAGCGTCTGGTTGAACGTGCCCGCGTCGAACTGGAACAGCCCGAGGCCACCCTCTTGAATCGCGCAAGGCCCGTCCCCCGAGCCCGCGATCACCGGCCCGCCGTTGCAGTCGGCCGAGGCCGGGCCCTTGCACGCCCAAGTAGCTTCCGACCAGCACATCACCAGGCCCGTCTCCGAGTTGGCGATGCCGGCAAACAGGTACCCGGCTTTCGTTACGCCGCGGGTGCGCAGAGCATCGCGAATCTGCGCGTAACGCGGCCGCCACGGCCGCACCGTCGACGGCACCGGCGAGAGCGACGCCGAGGAGCCTCACGGCGAGCAGCTCGCGCTCGCGGCGCTCTGCGGCGCGGCCGCCGCGGGTCACGGTCTCGCCGGCGATCGCGCGGGCGAGCCGCTGCTGCGTGTCGTCGACTCGGCCCGTGCCCGAAAGACCGAGCGTGTGGGCGAGAGCGGGGGGTTCAACGTGCACGCCGACGTCGCCGTCCCGGCGTGCGACCGAGCTCGTCTCGAGCACGTCTGCCGTTACGTGTGCCGACCACCGATCGCCCAGGAGCGGCTTGAAGAGACGCCGAGCGGCAAGCTTCGCTACGTGCTGAAGAGGCCCTGGCGGGACGGTACCGTCGCGCTCGTGCTCGAGCCCCTCGATCTGCTCGCCAGGGTCTGCGCGCTCATCCCGCCGCCGAGGTTCCACATGATCCGCTACCACGGCGTGCTCAGCTCGCATGCGAAGGCGAGGGCCGAGGTCGTGCCCCACGTCGAGGAGCCTGCCGTGCAGCTTCCCTTGTTTGTGCGAGACACGACCACGGAAAGAGACCCCGACGTCCTCGCACCCGAGCCGCGCAAAAAGCCGTGGGCGTGGCTGCTGCGCCACGTCTTCGAGATCGACGTGTCGACGTGCCCGCGCTGCGGCGGCCCGACCCGCTGGCTCGAGGCGGCGACCAAGCCCGACGCCATCGCGAGGTTGCTCGCGAAGCATGGCCTCGGCCCGCGGCCGCCTCCTCGGAGGTCGGCACCCCGAGGGCAGCTGCGGCTCGCGTTCCCTGGCGCGTGAGCGCGGCGAGCCCCGGGCGAAGGCCCGCTCCGTGAGGGCGGCCAGGGCGGAGCTGCGTCCGCGAGGGCAGGAAAAGACACCGCGCGGGCCGATCTCGGGCCCAGCGGCCACCCCCAGGCTTGGGTGGGGCGCCTCTGCCTCGTGCCCCGACGTCCAGGAGCCGACGGCGCCGCGGTTTCAGGACGACCTCTACCGGCCGTTCCTGGTTCAAAATCCCTATCCGCTGAGCCGCTGACGCCACTGATCTTCGGTGAGCGTGAGCCGTTCGCCAATGGGAGGCGTCGTCGCCGCCATCACCTCGGGCGTCGCGGCGCGGGCGGTCGAGGGCATCGCCGCGGGCGCGGTGTTCATCGCGGGCGCGTCGGGGCGGCGCGGTTCAGCCGTGGTGCGCGTGCACGACCAGAGCATCGAGACGCAGAGCGAGACGAGGGTGGCGAAACGGAGAGTCGAGGGGTGCATCATGCGTTGGGTGCTCCGTGCGAGGGCTGCGTGGCGATGGTTTGGTGCGTGGGGTCGCGACGGTGCCTACGCCGGCTTCGATGCGTCGGTGACAGACCCCGTCACGACCGTGTATCCAACGGCCCGCGTGGATCCGCTCACCCTCCAGCCCATCGGCGTGATTCGGACACCCTACACCGATCGGTACCGCGCGCCGAGGCAGCCCGGCGTGGCTGACGAGGGGCGTGAAGGAGTCATCGAGCTGGTGCCGGGGCTCAACCTCGAGCAGGCCGTGGCCGACCTCGCGGGCGTCGAGCGCATCTGGGTGATCGTGTGGTTTCACCGCAACGTGCACTGGCGCACGAAGGTGCTCCCGCCCCGCGGCGGACGCGTGAAGCGCAGCGTGCTCGCCACGCGCTCGCCCCATCGACCGAACCCGTTGGGCCTCTCGGTGCTGCGCCTCCTCGAGGTGCGCGGTCGCACGCTCCGTGTGGCCGACGTCGACCTCCTCGACGGAACGCCCGTGCTCGACATCAAGCCCTACATCCCCTACGCCGACGCGTTTCCCGAGTCGCGCGCGGGCTGGCTCGACGCCGTCGAGCGCGACGATGTGACGGGTGTGGCGCTCCATGAAGTCGTGTGGTCGGAGCACGCGCGCTCGCAGGTCGAATGGCTCCGAGAAATGCACGGCGTGATCGTGGGCGACGTGGCGGTCCCTGCCCTCGCGCGTGACCCGGCGCCGCACCCGTACCGACGCATCCTGCACGACGCCGACGGGGGGCTGATGATCGCCGAGAAGTCGTGGCGGATACACTTTCGCGTCGACGAGGGCACCGTGACCATCACGCGCGTGTCGAGCGGCTATCGTCGCGAGGTGCTCGCCGCGGGAGACCCTTCGGCGATGCTCGACGGCGAGGCGCACCTCGGCTTCGCGGCGCGCTGGCCGTAGCGCTTCGTCGGGTCGCGCGACGACGGAGCGCCTTGACGCGATCGGGATGGAGGCGCTCTGATACCGCGCACCGGATGTCGACCTTCCTTCACGAGACTCACCAGGCAGCCTGTCCTTCGTGCGGCGCACAGACGGCTCGCCCCGTCGAAGACGCGCTGCGCGCCAGGGTCGCGGAGCTCGAGCGGGAGCTCGACGCGGTCCGAGCAGAGCGTGACTTTCTCTACGCGTCGCTCGAACACGTCCCCGTGGGCCTCGAGCTCTACGACCACGAAGGCGTCGCCCGCTGGCTCAATCGCGCGATGGTCGAGTTCACGGGCCTTCCTTCCGCCGACGTCGCCGTGGGGCGCTTCAACATCCTCACAGACCCGTTTTCGGTGATCACGGGCATGGTGGAGTACTACCGCCGCGCGTACGCTGGCGAGGTCGTCCACACGCGCGAATTCGCGATCGATCTGCAACTCGCCGCGATCGATTGGGGCGCGACGAGCAAGCAGATCCGATTTCGCATGGTGCTGTGCCCGCAGCGCGACCCCGAAGGCCGCGTGGTGCGCGTGCTCGCCGTGATGTTCGAAGTGACGCAGCACCACGTCGCGCGTCGCGTGGCCGAGCGCCTGCTCGACATCGCGAGCGACGGAGAGGCCTCGCGGCTCATCGTGAGCACGCTCGCCGAAGAGGCCGACATCGCGATGGCGCGCGTGTGGAGGGTCTCTGACGGGGCCGCCGCGCTGACCGTCGTGGCGCAGCAGGAACGGCCAGAGCGCGCGTCCGAGCCGCCGCCGCACTTCGCCGAGCAGACGCGCGCCGCCGCGACGACGCAAGCGCGCCTGCCCGGCGATGGGGACGCCTCACGCAGCGAGGGCTCCGCCGAGGGCACCCGCGGGCCGCCCCTGCATGCGCACGTCGCGGCGCCGATCACGTTGTCGCACGGGGTGATCGGGGTCATCGAGGTAGGCACCACCTCGCGCTACCTCGCGACGCAGGCGCTCCCTGCGATGGTCGAACGGCTCGCGGAACTCTACGCCGAGTTCTTCACGCGCACGCAGGCGCAGCGACGCTTCGAGGCGCTCTTCGAGCGCTCGCCCGATCCCACGCTGGTCGTCGATCATGCGGGCGCCGTGCTGGCGGCGAACGAGCGCGCGCGGGCCCTCCTCGGCGAGGCGCCGAAGTCTCTCGCGAAGGTGTTCCCGGGCTCAGAGACCTTCCCCCCGCAACACGCCGAGGCCTTTCGCGAAGGCACGAACGCGTCGGGGGCGACCGTCTGGATCGAGCGCGGGGCGCGGAGCGCGTCGGGCGAGACGATCCCCACGGAGACCGCGGTGTCACCGCTCATCGCCGACCTGCACGATGGCGCGAAGACGGCCGTCCTCGTGCTGCGTGACCTGCGCGAACGGCAGCGGCTCGAGGCCGCGCTACGCAGCTCTCTCGGTGAAAAGGTCACGCTCCTGCAGGAGGTTCACCATCGTGTGAAGAACAACCTTCAGATCGTGTCGAGCCTCGTGGGCATGCAGGCCGATCGGCTCACCGATCAGGCGGCCCGCGAGGCCCTCGCCGAGTGTTCCCATCGTGTGCGGGCCATGTCCCTCGTCCATCAGCTCCTCTACAGCAGCGACCAGCTCAGCAGCATTCCTCTCCACGAGTACGCGAGCAGGCTGGCGCAACACCTGCAAGCCGCGCTCGATCCGCGGAGCCTCCTGACCTTCCGCCTCGATCCCGTGAGGGTGTCTCTCGAAGACGCCATCCCCTGCGGGCTGATCCTCAACGAGCTCCTGACCAACGCCATCAAGCACGGCCGCGGGGCCGACGGTCGATGTGCCGTCGCCGTCGAGCTCCGGGCTCTCGAAGAAGGCTTCGAACTCGGCGTGCTCGACAGCGGCCCCGGGTTAACGCTCCCCGTGCCGCAAGGATCCCTCGGGATTCAACTCGTGCTGGCGCTCGTGCGGCAGCTCCGGGGAACGCTCTCGACGTCACCGCCGCGCGACGGCGACCAGGCGGCTGCGCGACTGCGCGCGTCGCGGCGGCTCCCCGACGCGCGCTGAGCCTCCATCGCCTCGCTGGACCAGGCGACGCGCATCGACGTCGTCGGGCGCTCAATCGCCGAAGGGGTGCGCGGGCTTATGTTCGAGCTCGCCCTCGTGGGCCGGGCCTCCGGCGAGCCAGTCGGTGGCAGCGACGCGGCCCGGGGCACGCACGTGCTCGCACCCGAGCCCCGCAGGAAGCCCTGGGCTTGGCTGCTGCGTCACGTGTTCGAGATCGACGTCTCGACGTGCCCGCGATGCGGCGGCGCTACCCGCTGGCTCGAGGCCGCGACCAAGCCCGACGCCATCGCGAGG
>JBILLK010000050.1:0-34475 GCA_044376115.1 Polyangiaceae bacterium
GCGACAACATCACGATGGACATCCAGCTGATTGCCCCCGTCGCTCTCGAAGAGCAGATGCGCTTCGCTATCCGCGAAGGCGGCAAGACGGTTGGCGCAGGCATCGTCACCAAGATCATCGAGTAATCGCATTCCGCGCGCTCCTCGAGTGGGGGGTGCGCGGACCTCCCCAAAGTTTGGTTTTTGCTCAGCTCCGATTCAAAGCTGGGCGTTGAAGGAAGTTCTCTCATGGCCGATGGCACCAAGATTCGTATCCGCCTCAAGGCGTTCGACCACCAACTCCTCGACAAGTCGACGACGGACATCGTCGAGACCGCAAAGCGAACCGGAGCACGCGTGGCGGGGCCGATTCCTCTGCCCACGGAACTGCGCCGCTACACGGTTCTCCGCGGCCCTCACGTCGACAAGAAGTCGCGTGAGCAGTTCGAGGTGCGCACTCACAAGCGCCTCTTGGACATTATCGAGCCCACGCAACAGACCCTCGACGCCCTCATGAAGCTGGACCTCTCGGCCGGCGTTGACGTCGAGATCAAGTCCTAGGAGCTGTCCCATGATTTTCACCGTCTACAACCTGAAGCGTGAAGAAGTCGGCAAGCTAGAGCTCTCCGACGATGTTTTCGCTGGCGAAGTCCGAGAGCAGCTCTTCTACGAAGTAGTAAAAGCTCAGCTCGCGTCGCGTCGTTCCGGCACCAAGGCAACCAAGGAGCGGTCAGCCGTTCGTGGTTCGTCGAAGAAGCTGTACAAGCAGAAGGGCACCGGCCGAGCTCGCCAGGGTTCACTGCGCGCCCCCCATCATCCCGGCGGCGGTAACGCCCACGCGATGGAACCCAAGGACTGGTCCTACCGTCCCCCGCGCAAGGTTCGCGTGGCTGCACTGAAGAGTGCACTCTCGCTCTTTGCCAAAGAGAACCGTCTTACCGTCGTCGACAGCCTCGAGCTGTCGGAGATCAAGACCAAGGCTCTCAGCTCAGCGCTTACGACGTTGAAGGTGGAGAAGAAGGCGCTCGTGGTCGATTCCAAGACCAACGAGAAGCTCCAGCTCTCCATCCGCAACATCGAGGCCCACCAGTTCCTGCCGCCGGAAGGCGTCAACGTGTATGACCTGTTGAGGCACGACCACCTCATCGTGTCGAAGGATGCGGCGAAGGCCCTCGAGGCCCGCTGCCTTAAGTAAGGCGAGAACCATGCTGCGCACCAACGAAACCATTCTTAAGCGCCCGATCATCCTCACGGAGAAGTCGACGCGTCTTCGCGAAGGCGACAACAAGGTCATCTTCGAGGTCCTCCCGACCGCGAACAAGGCAGAGATCAAGAACGCCGTACAGAAGCTGTTCGGCGTGACGGTTCTCGATGTGAACACCTGCGTTATCCGAGGTAAGGATCGACGCATGGGGCGGGGCTATTCGCGGCTCCGCAATTGGAAAAAAGCGGTCATCACCCTGAAGCAGGGTGACGAGATCAAGTTCTTCGACGAGAAGGCGGAGTGAGTTATGGGCATCAAGACTTCTAAGCCCACGTCCCCGGGACGGCGTTTTTATTCGGTCAGCGACTTCAAAGAGATCACGACCGATGTCCCCGAGCGAAGCCTGATCGAGAAGCAGACTTCCTCGGGTGGCCGCAACAATCGTGGCCGCATCACCTCGCGCTTCCGCGGCGGTGGTCACAAGCAGCGCTACCGAGTCATCGACTTCAAGCGCAACAAGATCGGCGTTCCGGCCAAGGTGTACTCGATCGAGTACGATCCCAACCGAACCGCCCGCATCGCTCTGCTGCACTACGCAGACGGCGAGAAGCGCTACATCCTCGCTCCCGACGGTCTCACCGTGGGTTCGGAGATCGTCTCGAGCCGCCACGCCGATATCAAGGCCGGCAACTCGCTCACGCTGCGCTACATCCCCCCGGGGACCAGCATTCACAACGTGGAGCTCAAGAAGGGCAAGGGCGGTCAACTCGTTCGCTCAGCAGGCTCTTCGGCTCAGCTGATGGCGAAGGATGGAGAGTGGGCGCAAGTTCGTCTTCCCTCCGGCGAAATCCGCAAGATCCACGTTGAGTGTCGCGCCACGGTCGGCCAGGTGTCGAACCTCGAGCACG
Organism: Polyangiaceae bacterium; assembly: GCA_044376115.1. GTDB lineage: Bacteria > Myxococcota_A > Polyangia > Polyangiales > Polyangiaceae > Xiheicaenibacterium. The sequence goes on from JBILLK010000050.1 coordinate 2,091, forward strand.
CGAACGTGAGCCTCGGCAAGGCCGGCCGCACCCGCTGGCTCGGCTTCCGACCTCACAACCGCGGCGTGACGATGAACCCGGTTGATCACCCGATGGGCGGTGGCGAAGGCCGAACCTCCGGTGGTCGTCACCCTTGTTCGCCCTGGGGTCAGCTCTCCAAGGGCAAGAAGACCCGTAACAACAAGCGAACTGATTCAATGATCATTCGTCGCCGTAACCAGAAGGGCTGATTGATATGCCGCGCAGTGTAAAGAAGGGCCCGTTCATCGACGGCCATCTACTTGAGAAGATCCAGGGCGCCCAAGGTCAACAGTCGAAGAAGGTCATCAAGACCTGGTCACGTCGCAGCACGATCTTCCCGGAGGCCGTTGGTCTCACGTTTGCCGTTCACAACGGCCGGAAGTTCGTTCCTGTGTTCGTCACCGAGAACATGGTTGGGCACAAGCTCGGCGAGTTCGCTCCGACGCGCACGTTCCACGGTCACTCCGGGGACAAGAAGGGCAAAGTCGGAAAGTAGGCTTTCGGCCGCTCTCTGAAAAGGCGCTGCTCCCACACCGGGAGTGGCGCCTTTGCCTTTGTAGGCGTCGTCCGGTCATCTTGATGGTGCGTCCAACCATCGTGAACTGTTGGTACGCCAGCAACGGATCGGTGGGTCGTGGCAAAGTGCGACTGTGGCTGAAATGCGTGTTGGGTCAATCGCGGAGCCACTTGGCGCGCTCCGTGCTCTACACGTTTGTATGTTGAACACAGCGACGCATGACCCCGAATCGAAACGTGCGTTCGCGTATGCACCGACAGAACGCCCCTCCGCCTTGAAGGATGCGGAGTCGCAGCCGGAGCTGCTCTTGCGCGGGTCGAGTCGCGCGATGACGCGGGTCTTCGACGTCGTAGCGCGGGTCGCGCCCACCGACGCCTCGGTACTGATTTGTGGTGAGACCGGCACGGGGAAGGAGCTGATCGCGCGGGCGATTCACAACCTGTCACGCCACCGTACGGGCCCCTTCGTTGCGCTCAACTGTGCGGCGGTGCACCCGAATTTGCTCGAAAGCGAGCTGTTTGGTCACGCGAAAGGCGCCTTCACCGATGCGAAGTTCGCCCGGCCGGGCCTATTCAAACAGGCGAGCGGAGGCACGCTGTTTCTCGACGAGCTGGGCGAGATGCCGGTCGAGATGCAAGCGAAGCTGCTGCGCGCGCTGCAGGAGCGGAAGGTCCGCCCGGTGGGCTCGGATGAGGAAGTGGACTTCGACGCGCGCATCGTGTCGGCGACGAACCGCGATCTCGAGGACGAAGTGGTTCGCAAGCGCTTCCGCGAGGACCTCTACTATCGCATCAACGTGGTGAAGGTCGAGTTGCCGCCCTTGCGTGAGCGGGCGACCGACGTGCTCGAGTTGGCGCAACACTTCCTCGATCTTGCAGCGACACGGGAGGGCTACGGCGCCGTACGTCGCTTGTCCGCGGCCGCCGCTGATCGGCTGATGCAGTACAACTGGCCCGGCAACGTACGCGAGTTGGAGAACTGCCTCGAGCGCGCCGCCGCCATGTGCTCCGGTGACGACATTGCGCTCGAGGACCTGCCCGAAAAGGTGCGTAAGTATCGCTCAGAGGCGTTGCCAGTTGCCGCGCAAACCAGCGAAGAGGTAGTCACGCTCGACGAACTCGAGCGACGCTACATCGACCGGGTGCTCAAGATCGTTAGTGGCAACAAGTCCCGGGCCGCCGAGCTGCTGGGCCTGGACCGGCGAACCTTGTATCGCAAGCTAGCGCGCAGCAGCGTCGGAGCGGAACAGTCGATGTGAGGCTCAGTCCTCGGCGACTACGTCGGCCCGAAGCACGCTCACGCCTGTCATCGTGAGCACGTTGGCTGCGGGCTCGGCGCTGACGTTGAGGGTGAACTTCTTGAACGAGGTCTTGAACTCGAAGCTGCCTTCTTGATCGCCGTCCACCTGAAATGCTCCCGCATTCTGCGTGTTGGGCGAGCCATCGGGCGTGAGCCAGACCACGTACGTCGTGGCCTTGGCGTCGAGGCGTTTGGGATCCCCGAGGTTCTTGACTCGGACGCGCACGGACCCGTTGCCGGTCTTCTCGTAGCTCGCTTGGACTTCGCCCTCGGTGAAGGGCGCGTTGGGCGCCGGCGTCATCGCGGTACTGGTGGCACATCCGACGAGGCTTAGGCTGACTGCGAACAAGACCGAAATGATGGGCGAGATCTTCGAAACCGACATAAGGCACAACCTTCTGCAGGCGAGGCCTGCAGAAGCTCGTTGAGCATGCGCCGTGCCGTAACGTTGGTTGTCGCAGCTCGCCGCTTTTGACTCAGCGGTCCTCGGTACCTGCGACTCCGTAGATAGCGACCTGTCCGCTTGGGGCCGCCGAAGGTGCGCTCGAGGTGGCCGGCTCGGCCGCAGGAGCGGGACCCTCTGTCGCTGGTACGCCGTACTTCGGTGCGCTTGGTGGCGCGCCGCAGGCACCCAGCGCTGCGCTCGAAAGACCGAGCACGACGGCGATGGCCGTCTTGGCGAGGCTTCCGTCTGCGTTGCGCATGGTGGCTCCGCAATGCGGGCAAACAGCTTCGGCGAACTTTACGGCACAGGCGCACTGGGCGCAGGCAACGAGCGACATCCGCTAAGGGTCTGCGCGCTGCGCCCATTCGTCAACGCTGCGCTCGGAGGTTTGAGCGCGCGCGTCACTTTGAGGGAGAAAACACGATCGGGTAGGAGACTTTGACGTCAGAAATGCTCGAATTGGTGCACGAAGGCAGAAACTGCGCCGCGCGCCTCGGGTTCATGCAGGCGATGAAAGGATGAGTTTCGAGCGTTCGAATTGTGGATTCCGCGTCGCAGCGCACCCATCCGGAGCATGAAGATCGCGTTCCTCGGATACGGCAACGTTGGTGCTGCCTTGGCGGACAAGCTCGCGCTGGCCGGCCATGATGTGGGGCTCTCTACGAGCAAGGAAGCTTCGGCGAGCCTCACGAAAGCGCTCGCCCGCAACCCGGCGTTGCGCGCCGTCGAAACGAAGGAGGCGATTCGCGCAGCGGAGGTCGTCTTCCTCGCCACGCCCTTCCAAACCAACCAGGCGCTGCTCGAAGGGCTGGTCGACGAACTGAAGGGCAAGATCCTCGTCGACTGCACCAACCCGGTTGGGCCAGGGCTCTCCCACGGCCTCAAGAGCGCTCAGTCGGGGAGCGAGCTGATTGCGTCGCTCGTTCCGCTGGCCAAGGTGGTCAAGGCCTTCACCATCTACGGCTTCGAGAACCTCGAGAACAACCAGTTCCCCGGTGCGAAGGCCGCGATGTTCTTTTGTGGCAATGACGCAGCGGCGAAGTCCGTCGTCTCCGGGCTGATCAGCGAGCTCGGTTGGGAGCCACTCGATGTTGGTGGGCTCGAGCAGGCGTTGCACCTCGAGCACATGACCTTGCTCTGGGTTCGCATGGTGCGGATGCACAAGGCGTCGCCGCACATGGTTTGGGCGGTGCTCAAACGCTAACGAGCCCCGGTCTTGCGACCGGAGCTCGTGATCGACGCTTCAACGGCTCACTGCGGGACGGGCGGTACCACCACGTCGTTGATCGGCGCCACGCTCATTCCTGCGGGATAGGCGTAGCTGGCGTAATAGTCGTAGCCCCAAACGGTGAGTCCGAAGGCCGCATCGCTCGAGGCTTGATGCACGCCGTTGGAGCAGCCGCCCACGCCGGCGCCGTTGTCGACGATCAGCAGGCGCAAGGCCTCGGAGTCAGCGTTGACGGTCTCCCAGCCGCTGAGGGTGCCCATGCAGTCGAGCGTGACGTCGTGGAACTCCCCGTTTTCATCGCGCTTGCGCGTAAACACCAGCGCGGTGTGACCGTAGGTCGGGTCGGTGACGAACAGGTAGCTCGCGAGGTATTGATCCGGCGGGACGGCGTTGACGTACTCGGGATCCCCGAGCCCCTCGCCGTTGGTCGCGCCGCCGGTCATGTGCGCGGCGATCGAGAAGGGGAACTCCTCGCCTTGGCTCTTCACCGTGAAGGGCGCCGAGGCCGAGATGATCACCACCTCGCCTTTGTCGATCTTGCTCGGTGCGCCGGCAGGCACCGGCTCGAAGGTGAGCTGCGTGCCGTCCACCATGCCGACCAACGTCACCGGCGCGTTGTCGTCTCCGCCGCGGCTTGGATAACGCGCGACGATGTACTCGTTGCCGAGCGATTGCACCGGCAGTAGCTGTTGGTGCGCGGCGTCGCAGGCGTCGAGCCCGGTGGGGATGTTCATGCAGCTCGAGCCGCCCCACACGCTGACCGGCTTGTCGGCGGAGAGCAGTGAACCGGCGAGCCGACTGGGCTGTTCGATCTGCAGGAAGTCCCCGCGCATCAGCGTCAGGTTGGCAGGCACGTTGGCCGGCATCGCCGGAACGATGCCGCTTTGCGGGATGTTCGACTTCGGTACGAAGGTGACCTTGGTGTTGTCTTGGCTGGCGACGATCTGCGTAAAGGGGTTGCCGGAGGCTGCCTCCCACGCATCGGCGGTCACCACGTTGGTGCCCCATGAGGTGGTCGGGAACAGCAGCGAGGCGCTGGTGGCGTAGCTGCTCGCGCCGCCCCAGGGATAGACGTCATAGGCGACCACCGGAGCCGAGGTGGTGATGTTGAAGGCGCTGCCCACGCCCGAGCCGTTCACCTGCGTCGAGGTCGTTTTCCAGGACGGCTTGGGACACGCGACGCGCAGCGGATCCCCGGAGTTGTATTGCGAGAGGAAAATCACGCCGAGCTCTCCCGGCCCGAGCTGCCCGTTCGAAAGCGGTTCATAGGAGAGGTTGCCAGAGCCGGTGGGCTTGTACGCGTAGGGCGCCGCGTCGGTGGTCTCACCGCCGTACTCGAGGCCGATGGTGATGGGCGTGGTCCAGGTGTTGGCGATCATCGCCGCGAAGCAACCTCCGCGCGAGCCGAACACCACCGGCGTCGTGACCGAGTAGAAGTCGCAGCCGATGGTGCTTTGGTGCTGCCCAGCCGCTTCGCACGGCGCGACGCAGGCGCCACCGGGAGCGCAGGCTTTGTCGGCGGGGCATTCGGAGAGCACGTTGCCGTTGCAATCCAAGTAGGAGTGCAGATCGGCCGAGCAGCGGTTGCTGCAACCGCCTTCACCATTGCCGGCAAAGCCGCTCATGGTCGAGCCGGAGCTGTTACTGAAACCCTGGCCGCCGCCGCCTTCGGTGTCGCCTGCACCTGTGCCAGGCGGATCAGCGCCGGCGCCGCAGGCTGCGACGGAAACGGAGAGAAGGAGCAAAGACCCGAGACCCAGTTGATGGCGGTTCACGCGCGGGCGTTAGCAACCGTTGTGCCGTCTCGGGGAGGCGGGAAAATCAGCGGTTTCGTGCCTTCTCTTGGCGCCGGCCACCTTTGGCTTGCACCGCCCGACCAAGTTTTGAGCAACCTGCCTGCGTTGGTTGCACTTCGTGTGTCGCTTGCTCGGTGCCGTCCGTAGTATGCGCCGATGCGAGCCAGATTCAGCTACCACGCGCTCTTTCTGGCCATCGTCGGTTTGTTGATCGCTGTGGTGGTCTTGCCCGAGGTGCCAGCGCTCTCCGACTTCCCCAACCACATGGCGCGCGTGCACGTGCTCACGCACCTGCCGTCCCCCGCCGTGAACCGCTTTTACGAGGGCGCCTGGGGCCCTTATCCCAACCTCGCGTTCGATCTTTTCGGTGTGTTCGTGGTGCCGGGGCTTTCGGCGATCACGGCCGGGAAGCTCTTTCTCGCGATCACCATCGCGGCGTGGTGTTCGGCCTGTGTGCGGCTGGGCGCTGCGGTCACCGGCCGGCCCTCCTTGCGCGCGCTGATCGCCTGCACCTTCGTGCTCAACGAGCACTTTCTCCAGGGCTACGCGAACTACGCCTTCGGCATGGCGCTGGCCGTGCACGTGCTCGCAACGTTGGTCGCCGAGCAGCGGCGCGCCGCGGACTACGCCACGCTCGCGTTGCTCTCGCTGGGCACGGCTGTCGCGCACGGTGCTGCCTTGGTCACGCTGTTCGTCTTTTGTTTCGCGGTGGCGGTCGGTGGCGTCGGTAAGCCCAGCAGCCTGCGCGCGCGCTTCCCAGGTTGTGTGGTCGCTGTGTTGCCCGGGTTCGCGTACCTCGCGCATTGGACCCTGCGTTACGCCTCGCGCAGCGCCGACCGCGCCTTCTCGCCGATCGGAGCGTCGCTCAAGCACCTGCTCTTCTCGATCGTGCCATCGCTCAACCGCAGCGTGGATCTATTGGTGCTCGGCGGGTTCGTGCTTGCGCTGGGGGTGCTCGCGTTCGGGGCGCGCAAACGCGGCGTGGTGCTACCGATGTTGATCGGCAGCGCGCTCTTGAGCCTCTTGGTGTTCATCGCGCCGTCGGAGTTCGCCGGCACCTACGAGGCGAACGGTCGCTACGCGCTCGGCGCCTGGACGCTCGGGCTGTTCGTGTTGCGGCCGGCGCAGCTCGCGTACGAAAAGCTCGAGCAAGCGGCCTTCGGCCTCGTCTGCCTGCTCAGCGCCGTGCGCTTCGCGGTGCTGGCGAAGACCGAGCTCGAGCTCGGGCAAGAGCTCGCGGCCGAGCGCCGCGTACTCGCGCTCTTCCCGGTCGGTGCAACGCTCGGCAACGTCACCTACTTGAGCGACGGCGACCGTGCGCGCAGTTTGCGCGAACGGTCTTTGCTTCACGCGCCGGCGCTGGCGGTGATCGACCGTGAGGTCAACCTGCCGACCCTTTACGCCATCCCCGGCGCGCAGCCGCTCGTACACAAGCAGCCCAAGATCGCGCAACACCGCATCAGCCCGCAGCACAAAGTCGACGTCGAGCGCATGCGCGCCGAGCTCGACGGAGCCTGGCTCTGCCGCGTGCCCGCCGAGGTTCGCGAGCAGCTGGTTGGAAGCGGGACCAGCTTGGGTCGGCAGGGCGATTGCGAGTTGGTGCTGTTCGGCAAGTGAGCCCGTGAACGAGCGTTCGCACTGCGCCACGAAGATCCTTGTCGCGCGGCGGTGCCGGGCCGCAACCCGTTGCCTTCTCGCGCATTCTGATTCGTCACTCGAGCGGCACAGATTCTGCTGAACGGTGACCATGCTCCCTTCGCTTGCTTCTTTCTCCGTACGCCAGCTGCTTTTGTACGCAGCGGTTTGCTCCACGGGACTTGGCCTCGCGCAGCCAGTCTTCGCGCAAGAGCTGTTACCCAACGGTCTGCCGGTCGCCGAAAAAACGTTGGAGCTGCCTGAGGTCGAGCTGCCGGAGCGGCAAGCCGTACGCGAGATCGGGGAGAGCCCGTTCTACTACCGCATACCCGACAACACCGTTGCGGGCTGGTCGCGCAGCGCCGTTGGGCTGCAAGTGACGCTGCCGACCAACGAGGAGCAGGACGCTTTTGCGCGGGCTACCGAAGGGGCGCGCTTCAGCTTCGATTTGCTCGGCGGCGTCGAGCTCAGCTTCGCTCGCGACGAGCCCTATTCGGTCGTGGCCGAGCTCGGTTACAGCTACGTCTACGAGCGTTCGCATTGGTTCGTGGTTGGGCTTGGCCCGGGGCTTCACGGCCTCGGACCAACGAGCGAAGCGGAGGACCCGCGACCGAGCGGCGACTTCGGCGTCGCGCTCGTGCCGCACGCTGTTGTCGGCTCGCTCGACGGTCACTTCGCCTACGGCCTACGCAGCAGCTTGCTCGCGCGGTGGCATGCCTTCGGCATCGAGCTCGGGCATCAGGTGGCGTACGTCGAGGAGCTCGATCGCACGGTGCACGAGCTGCATCTGATGATCTCGCCGACCTACTCGGGGGTGATCCGATGAGCGGCTTGCTCAAGAGCGTTGCTGCCTCGTTGCTCCTCGCGGGCTGCGCGCCGACGTTGCCTTCGCTGCTTGCGAACAAGCACTACCGCGAGGCGGTTTGCGCCGGAGCCGATGATGACGCAGCCGACGAGGTTGCTGCTGCGATAGCGCGAGACGCCGATGCACAGCTTCATATCCATACCTTGACGCGCGAAGAGCTCGAGCCGGTGCTCGGTAGGCATGCGCCTTCGATCGATGCTCGCAACGAGTTCGTCCGCGTACGCGTGCTCACCAACACCGTGCCGGTGGACGGCTACCAGCTGCAGCTCGAGGTGAACGAAGCGGAAGGGCTGAGCCAGGCCGCTCCTGCGAATTGGGCCTCGTTGATTCGCGCGACCAAAGAGACGATGCCGCCCAATCGGCTGTATGCGACCTATGCGACGCCGGACAACGCGCTGAAGACGACCGCAGCGTTCTTCTCGTTAGGGGTTTCGCTCTTGTTCACGAGCCCGTTCCAGCCCGGCCTGGCCGAAGGCGAGCCGTCGCCGGAGGACTTCGAACGCAGCGCGCCGATCGCGAGCCGGCTGCATCAGGCGTTCGGTCCGACGGGCTGCGATAACCCCGGCGGTCCTGCGCAGCCGGGCGGGGATTGCACGCTCTTCTTCGTCTTACCGCGCAACCAAAGCGCCCGTTGGAAGCTCGCGGTGAAGCAGACCTTCGTGGCTCGGCGGCTCGGCGATGAACGCGAGCTCGACTGCTCGGTGAGCCGCAGCGATACGGTGGAGCTGCGCGCGCCGTTCAGCAGCAAGACCCGGCCGCTCAAGGAGCTGGTGGAGGCTACGAAGAGCCGCTGATCTCCGTGCGCTACGGGCGCTTGTGTGAAAGGCTCGCTCGATGAAGCGCGTTGCTTGGTGGACGTCCATACCGCTGCTCGTCGCTTGCGGCCCGAATGGAGCGCTCGACAGCAGCGGCTCGAACGCCGCGCACAGCTCCAGCGCGCTGGCAACTTCGAGCGCCTCGCCGCAGAAGACCTTCGTCGGGAAGAAGACGGCGGAGCTCGCGCTGCGGCCCGAGGTGGCCGAGGCGGCGCTGGGGCTCGCCCGGACGAAGTCGTTCGAGTCCAAGTACGTCGGCGCGGGCGGCTCTCCCAGTGAGACGTATGCGCTGTTTGAGACGCTGCTGAAGCGCGCCAACGATGCGGAGCTGATCGCCTTGTTAGAGGACGAGAGCGCAATCGTGCGGGCGTATGTCGGCGGGCACGTGGCGAGCAAAGTTGCGGCGGGCTTGCCGGCGCTCGTGGCACTAGCGGAGGACGGTACGCCGATCTCCACGTTGCGAGGCTGCATCGGCGGCGGGTCCTCGGTGTCGAAGCTCGTGGTCGATGCGCTGTGTGCGTCGGACCTCGAGCAGGCGCCTGCAACCTTGCTCGCGATTCACGCCGCTGGAGGTGGGGCTGCGGCTGATGCGCTGGCCTGTGCTGCGCCATTCGCCTCCAAACGCGCGAGCGCGGCTGCGATCGAAGGGCTGCGCGCGAGGCCGAAGCTGATGCAACAGGAAGCCTATCTGCGCGTGCTCGCGGTTGCTCCGGCCCCAGCCGAAGAGCAATGCCCGCTCGCGCTCGCGGCCTCCAAGAACGATGATGCCAGTGTGGTGATCGCCGCGGCGATGGCGCTGTGGCGCTGCGAAGACGAGGCCTCGAAACAGCGCTTGGTTGAACTCGCGGCGGGCACGAATGTGGTGGTGGCGCGGCAGTCGCGCGCGAGCACGCTGCTGCGCGATCCGGAGCAGTACGTCACCGCCGACGAGTACGATGGGATGTACGACGTGGACACGCGACTGCGCGAGGCGCTGCGCGGTACGGATAGCGCGCGCATTTGGTTGCCGCTGGTCGCGAAGCTCATCGAGGCCCACCCCAAGCGGCTGGTCGGCCCTCTCGCGAGCGCGAGCGTGAGCCCGGAGATGACCGAGTTCGTCTTGCGGATGGTCGCCAACACCACGTCGCAACGCGAGCTCGGCAGCTCCGCGCCGCGCACGCAGCTCGTGCGCTATCTCGCCCGCAGCAAAGACCCGCGCGCGCTCCCGGAGCTACGCCGTTCGCTTGGCTCCGACGAGCTCGACGAACTCGCGAGCGCCCTGCGCGGCCTCGCGCTGCTGCGCGACAAAGCCTCGAGGTCGCGCGTCGAGCAGCTCAGCAAACACGAGACGCCCGCCGTTGCGCAGGCCGCGCGCGAGGCTTTGTTGCAGCTCGATTAGTTCGCGGCGCCCTTCGTGCCTTTGGCCAAGCCGAAGGGGCCGGTGCCGTCGGGGTTGCGCGACCAGGTCTCCGGGTCGGCCATCGGCTTGACCAACTCCCAGCTGGTGCTGTCGATCAGCGTGGCGGTTTCGTCGTACAGTTGGACCGAATCGGCGGCGCCGCCGAGGCCGAAGTCGAACTGGCCCTCCATCGTTCCGCGCTCGATCACGAGGTAGGCGCCCGCTGCGAGGGTGACGCCGTCGGCGAAGGTGAAGATGTGGGTCGGGTCTTCGTCGGTGAAGGTCCAACCGCTGAGATCGGCCGTTGCGGTCCCGATGTTGGTGAGCTCAATCCAGTCGTCCGGCATGCCATCGGCCGCGACCTCGTTGAGTACGACCTGCGCCGTTCCAGCGCCGCCCTGGCCGTTGCCGCCTTGTGCGGAGCCGCCTTGTGCGGAGCCGCCTTGCGCCGAGCCGCCCTGAGCGCTGCCGCCTTGCGCGGAGCCGCCTTGAGCGCTGCCGCCGCTGCCGCCGGCTCCACCCTCGCCACCTTGCTCGCCCGCGCCCGTGCCCGTGCCGCCGCTGCCGCCAGCCGCGCCCGTTCCGCCGCTATCTCCGCAGGCCGAGAGCACCGCCACCACCGAAAGCCAATGGATCAATCTCATGGGCGGCTCCTTAGCGCGACTTTCGCCCGGCGAAAGTGACAGTTTTGATCCAGACCCAAGAGGGCACGAGACCGGCTATCAAGGGGACGTGGTCCGAGTCGCGCCTTCCCCATGTTGAACGCTCTTCGCCTTTGGCTCTTGCGGTTGCTTGGGGCGCCGCCGGCTGGGCCGGTCGCGTTGCTCGAGCCTCGGAGTGCGCCGCGCGCCGCGCGACCTAGCCTGCGGGCTCAAAAGCAGACGCGCCTCGTGATCGAGCGCTTGCGACGCGAGCTGCGAGCGGCGGAAGCGCGGGCTGCGCGCACGACGTCGCAGCGCACCGCTTCGCCGTCGGAGAAGGCTCCTGCGCCCTCGGCTCCGTCTGCGGCGCTCGAGGCCAAACTCGCGGCGTTGACGGCCCGCGCGAAGCGCGCCGAGGAGGCGCTGCGCAATGAAACGACGGCGCGCGCGCATGACCAAAAAAAGCAACGCAAGCGGGCCGACCACGACGGTAAGCGCCTGAGCCAACTCGAGGCGAAGTTGCGCGCGGAGAGCGCACGCGCGCTTGGCGCCGAGATCAAGCTGAAGGCGGCTCAAGAAGAATTGAGTGCGCAGACCAGCGTGAAGCCCAGCGCCCCTTCGAGCCCAGCGAAGGCGGTTCAGCCCGCCGAAGGCACGCTCGAAGTGCACTTCAGCCCCGGCGAAACCTGCCTCGGGGCGATCCTCGACCAACTCGAAGGCGCGCGCCGCAGCATCGATGTGTGCGTGTTCACCATCACCGACGACCGCATCGCCCGAGCGTTGCTCGCCGCGCACGAGCGCGGGATCAAACTGCGCGTCATCACCGACAACGACAAGGCCAACGACGAGGGCTCCGACATTTGGAAGCTCGAGCGCGCCGGCATCCCGGTTCGCGTCGACCGCACCGAATGGCATATGCACCACAAGTTCGCCCTGTTCGACGGGCGCATCGCGCTGACCGGGAGCTACAACTGGACCCGTGGAGCGGCGCGCAACAACGAGGAAAACTTGGTGCTTTGCGACGACGAAAGGTTTGTGACGGCGTTTCGCAGAGAGTTTGAGAAGCTGTGGAAGAGGTTGGGACGGGAGTAGGGAGGAAGAGAGGAGAAGACGGGAGCGGGCACGGGCACAGGCACGGGCACGTTCACGGGCGGAGAGGGGGAGAGGCGAACGTCCTCGCGTTTGAGGGGATCGGGCTTCGAATTGGACGTTTTGTTGAATTGCGGCGCACATCCCTTGCCGATCGATCGCGTTTCTCAACAAAACGTCCACTTCGACCGCCGATCCTCGGGAGAAGACGGGTGCGGCGGTAGCATCGCGCGGTGAACGACGCGCTCGACGACGTGTTGTGGGAGCTCGAGGATCCCGACGAAGTGCTCGCGCGCGAGAGCATCCGAGCGTTGCCGCCGCACCGTTTAGCGGTCGCGGTCCAGGAGGCTCAGTGTGTCCGGCTGCGCCGGGCGGTGGTCGAGCGGGCGAACGCGCTCTCTCCGAGCGAGGCGCGTCGCTTCGCGGCGGAGTGCGTCGCCGAGCTGCTGCCCCAATGGAGCGCACGCTATGCCCACGACGATCGCCCGGCGCGGGCGGTGGACATCGCTCTGCGGTGGTCGCGTGGCGACCGCATCGACGAGGCCGAGCGGCTCGCTGCCGAACGCGCAGCCCGCGAGGCCGGGGATGCGGCTTACGCGGACTGCTTCCCCGAGAACGCTCCGAGGCGATGTGCGCTCGGCGTCTCGTTCCCCGCGATTGCCTATGCCGCAGCCTACGCTTGCGAGCGCACGCTGCGCGTGGCGACGGTGGCGAGCTACGCGTCCCTCGCCGACGCCGTACGGCGCGTCGCACGACTCGAATGGCAGCTCGCCTGGCTCGAGGCCGCGAACCTCCAGCGGCCGCCGCGATGAGCGCTGCGGGCGGCTCGCTCGCTCCGGGCGCCGTGGTAGCGTGGGCGCGATGCGAGCTGGATTTCGCGCAGCTGTGCTGGTTCCTTTGTGTGCGTGTACGTTGGCGCCGCTGCCGCTTGGGCCGTGTCCGGCGACGCTGACGACGCAGGCGTGTGAGCTTGCGGTGCGGACGGAGAGCGGGCTCGAGGCGAAGCCGGATGAGGTGGTTCGCTTTTTTGCGATCGGGGATGCGGGCGTCGCCGACGCGAGCGACCCGGCGATGTTGGGCGCGACGACGGAGTACGTCGCTTGGTTGACCGACCACGTTTGTGCGCGCCGAGGGGGTTGCGACTTCGGCGTTTTCCTCGGTGACAACGTGTACGAGGTGGGGCTCGCGAGTCCGGAGAAGCAAGCGTTCTTGGAGCGTTTTGCACAGCGCTACAGCGCGGAGTGGACGCGGCCTTTGTACTTCGTATTGGGCAATCACGACTATCACCCGGTGGTGCCATCCCAAGCGCGCGCCGAGGCGGAGCTGTTGTGGGTCGAGGCGCTTGGGAAGGCGCACCACGGCATGGTGCGTGGACGTTCGCACTTCTTTGGCTTTAGCGCCGGGCCGGTGGACCTCTTCGCCTGGGACACCAATCACCTCGTGCGCGGTTGTGAAGCGTCCCCGGGCGGCACGCCGGATTGCGTGGCCGCGGGCGACGACGCGCTGCGCGCCTTGCAGAGCTCGCGCGCGCCGTTCCGCATTTGGCTCGGTCATCATCCGTATTGGTCGAACGGCGAGCATGGTGACGCAGGCGACTTCGAGGACGGCGGCTTCTCGCTATGGCGCGGAGCCGGCTATCAGCAGCTGATGCGCGAGCACGTGGTCGGGCGCGCCGACTTGGCGATCTCGGGGCACGACCACAACCTGCAGGCGTTCGAGCACAAGGGCACCGCGCTTTTGGTGAGCGGCGCCGGCGCGAAGAGCACCGCTCTGCGACCGCCGAGTCGTCGCTCGCCGTCGCTTTACCAAGCCGACCAGGTCCTCGGTCTGGCGCTGATCGAGGCAAGCTCGAAGCAACTGACCGTCGAGCTTTACGCAGCCCCGGCGAAGACCGTCGACGGCAAGCTGGTACCGCCGTCCAAGAGCGACGACGTCGAGCGCTTGATGAAAGAGACGCTGCGGTTCCGTATGTCGCGCCAGATCGGCCAGAGCTGGGTCGTCGATGACGGCGTTGGGGAGTGAAGGGCCGGGAACGGCGGCCGCGTCGACGTTCAGCGCCGTTGTACCGAAGTTGCACCGAATCGCCAGAATCGTCGCCACGACTGTAACATCCTCGGATCTCCCGGGTCTCAGCGTCATTCGGCATGGCAATTACCTGTGAACAAGTGGCACGACGGCTCACGGAGCTGGAAGAGGGTGGGGGTTCCGCTGCGGCCCGCCTTGGTCTGCGCGCCCACCTCGCCATTTGTCGCCGGTGTCAGCGTTACGTGGAGCAGATGAAGCAGGTGCGCGCGTCGCTCTCGACGCTGCGCGAAGAGACGGTGGCGGAGGCCTCGCTCGAGCGCGCGCTCGCGACGTTTCGCAACGCGGGTCGGTAGCGCGTGCACGCCGACGATGTCGTCCTTTTGGAGGCGCTGCGCGCGGGCGATGAGGCGGCGTTCGCGCGGCTGGTGACCCGGCTCCATCCGCGTCTCGTGGCGACAGCGCGACGCATCCTCGGGTCGGGCGAGGAGGCGGAAGACGCAGCGCAGGAGACTTGGCGGCGGGTGGTGCGCGGGCTCGATGCCTTCGAGGGCCGCAGCCGCTTCGATACGTGGGTGTTCCAGATTTTGGTGAACCGCGCGCGCACGGCTCGCGGTGCTGCGGCGTTGCGCCGGGAAGAGAGCTTGGCCGCAGACGCCGATCGCGATCCGCTCGACGGCCAGTTCGACCGTTGGATGCAATGGAGCGCGCTGCCCGGCAGCTGGGGCAACCCCGAAGAAGCGGCGCTCGCCGCGGAGGTGCGGCGGCTGGTCGAGAGCGCGCTGGACACGCTCCCCGAGCTCCAACGCTTGGTGCTGCAACTGCGCGACGTCGAAGGGCAGGACGCGGCCGAGACGTGCGCCGCGCTGGGCATCACCGAGGCGAACCAACGTGTGCTCTTGCACCGAGGCCGGCTGCGGCTGCGTGAAGCGGTGGAGCGCGGACTCGCGGGCGCACGCGCCTGACGCCTTTGGCGGAATGTTTGTAACGAACGCCGCCGCCTTGGGTCCAAGCGGCATGAACACCGAAACCACGAGCAACTCCGCTGTCGTCGTCGGCGAGCGCGCCATTCCTTTCACGCTCCCGGACCAGGACGGCAAGCCGTTCCGCCTCAGCGACGCCATCGCGCGCGGCCCGGTGGTGGTCTTCTTCTACCCGAAGGACGGCACCCCCGCTTGCACCGCCGAGGCCTGCTCCTTTCGCGACGCCAGCCCCGAGTTCGCAGCGGCCGGCGCGACCGTGGTCGGCATCAGCTCCGACGACGCCGCAGCCCACGCGAAGTTCGCTGCCGAGCACCAACTTCGCTACCCCATCCTGGTCGACGCCGGCGGTCGCGTTCGCGCCCAATGGAAGGTCCCGCGCGCTCTCTTCGGTATGGTCGACGGCCGCGTCACCTACGTGATCGACAGCCAGGGCATCGTGCGCCACCGCCATGAAGGCCTCCTCGGCGCCAAGAAGCACGTCGAAGAAGCGCTCACCATCGTTCGATCGCTCGCCGCCCAACGCGGCCATTCCGAAGCCCGCCCAGCCTGAGGCCTCCACGCTCCGGTGCGCCACCGGCCCTTCGCCCTTCGCCCTTCGCCCTTCGCCCTTCGCCCTTCGCCCTTCGCCCTTCGCCCTTCGCCCTTCGCCCTTCGCCCTTCCGGCCTCTCGCCTCTGGCCTCTCGCCTCTCGCCTCAGGCCTCTCGCCTCTCGCCTCTCGCCTCAGGCCTCTCGCCTCAGCCCTTCACCCCAAATCCCCCGACCTCAAATCCCACGCCATTCACCATCACCTCCACCGGGTATCTTCCCGGCGCCGGCTTGCGCGTGGTGTGAACCGCCAGCGAAATCAGCTTCGATAGCTCCGCCGTTTCCCCAGCGGCGAGCTCGATGCGCTTCAGCTTGAACACGCGGCGGCTGGTTCCGCCCACCGTGGTGAACACCACCGCGAGATCGACGTTGAGCGACTGCGTTTTGCGCGCCATGCTGGTCAGCGCGACCGTCACACGCACCTTCGAGCCGATCGTGGCGGCCTTCGGCGAGAAGCTGCCTTGCACGCGAACCTCCGGCGCGGCTCCGTGCCCCAAGAGCGCGAGCGCTTGCTTGTCGCCGCGTTTCACGGCGCTGCGCAGCGCGTGCTGCACGAGCTTGTGCCGCTCGGGGGAGGCGCCTTTGAGCCACTCGCGACAGGTCTTCATCAACAAGGGCGCATGACTCTTGCCGAGATCGTTCAAGTGGTTGGCGACGCTGCGCCGGACCATCGGACTCGCGTCGTCGCGCAGCTCGCTCACGATGCGCAAGACGCGTTCGGGTTCTTCATCGAGCAGCTTCACGCGCGGCGCCCACGGCAGCCGTTGCCGCGTCCCCTCCGAAACGAGCCGGCGGACGTGCGCGTTCGGATCGGTGCCCCACTCGGCGAGCTTTTCCAAGGTCTGCTCGGGGTAGCGCTCCAAGTACGGACGAATGCTGAACTCGCAGGTGAAACG
This sequence comes from Polyangiaceae bacterium, assembly GCA_044376115.1. Lineage (GTDB taxonomy): Bacteria > Myxococcota_A > Polyangia > Polyangiales > Polyangiaceae > Xiheicaenibacterium. The sequence goes on from JBILLK010000050.1 coordinate 18,307, forward strand.
CTGGGTCAGCTGATATTGCACCTGCAGCGAAAGCTCGAAGTGATCGAGCCCAAACTCGCTCACGAACATCGTGTGCGGCAAGTAGTAGAAGCCTGCCATCCCCGAGCCCAACAGCTCATCGGTCGCGTGCTTCGCGCCCAGCGAGTCGACGAGAATGGCGGCCGCTTCGCGGTAGTCCGCCGGCAGATAGCGCTGCATCGCGCGAGCGATCGCGCGGCCGCGATCCATCAGCTCGAGCTCGGGCAGCGCCGCCGCCGCGTCGCTGACGAAGGCCTCAAGCGGGAAGGGCGACCAAGCGGCCTTTAGGCTCTGACCGATGGCGCGCACGAGGCTCGCCGAGAAGAAGAGTTTGAGCGGTTCCATTGGAGTCCACGCGCCGATCGGTCGCCTGCGTTGCCGAAGACGACTGGCAGGCTTCAAGCCTAGTGCCAAGAGTCTCGCGATGGGCGGCCGATTCAACCGAGCGCTGTTGGGGCAACTTTGTACAAGTCATTGCCCGGCGCTGCTGCCACACTCGTGCCCATGACGACCTGGGATGATGAAGCGCTGTTGTCGATGTTCCCCGACGTTGGGGCGCTGCGCGCTCCGGTGGCGGGCCCACCGACGTGGCTGATCGATGGTGAGGTGCGCGTCTTTGAGGGGCCTTCGCGCGCCGTCGATTCGCGCGTCGCGCAGCGCAAGGATGGCTCGCTCGAGACGTGCCCGTTGGGCCGGGAGGCGCTGCTCGGCGCAGCGGAGGTCGCACAGGCCGTAGAGGCTGCGGAGCGTGCGTTCCAGGGCGGCGAAGGAGCTTGGCCTTCGCTGCCGGTCGAGCAACGCATGGAAGCGGTGCTCGCGTTTGCCGCTGCCGTCGAGCGCAAGGTCGAGGCGGTGGCGGAGCTCTTGATGTGGGAGATCGGTAAGCCGCAAGAGGCCGCTCGCGACGAGGTGACGCGCAGCGTGAGCTACATGCGTGAGACCGTCGCTGCGCTCAAGCGGCTGCGCGAGCGCGATCGGGCGCCGCAAACGGCGAGCAGCGGCGGCGTGGCGCACTTCGCGCGCACCCATCGCAGGCCGCTCGGCCTCGTGGTTTGTGTGGCGCCGTTCAACTACCCGATCAACGAGTTCCTCACGACCGTGGTGCCGGCGTTGCTGATGGGCAACGTCGTGATCGCGAAGACCCCGCGCTTCGGCGTGCTCGCGAACGAGCTGTTGTTCCCCGCCTTCCGTGACTGCTTCCCAGCGGGCGTCGTGTCGGTCTTGCCGGGAGAGGGCCGGGCAACGCTACCCGCGCTCTTGGGCGCTAGTCGGCAGGATGTAGCGGGCAACGCAGTCGGCCTGGTGAGCGCGTTGGCGTTCATCGGCAGTGAAGGCGCGGCCAACTCGATCTTGCGTGCGCACCCAACGCCGTTCACCTTGCACAAGGTGCTCGGCTTGGGCGCCAAGAACGCCGCCGTCGTGCTCGACGATGCCGATCTCGAGCGTGCCGCAGCTTCGATCGTCAAGGGCGCGTTGGGCTTCAACGGCCAGCGTTGCACCGCGGAGAAGATCGTGTTCGTGGCGCGCCGTCTGTTCGAGCCGTTCGTGAAGCGAGCGGCCGAGTTGGTGGAGGCGCTCAAGCTGGGCATGCCGTGGGAGGAGGGCGCGGCCGTGACGCCGATGCCCGAGCCGCACAAGCTGGAGGCGATGCGCGCCCTGCTCGATGACGCGATCGCCAACGGCGCGACCATCCGCAACCGCGACGGAGGCCGCGGCCTCTTCTCCTTGATGCGGCCTGCGGTGGTTGCCGCTGTCACGCCGTCAATGCGGCTCTATCACGAAGAGCAGTTCGGGCCGATCCTGCCGATCGCCGTGTTCGATGATCCGGAGGAGGTCCTGCTCTGGCAACGTCGCTCGCCCTTCGGCCAGCAGGCCGCCGTGTGGGGAAGCCCGGCCTCCGCGCGAGCGCTGGTGCGACGCTTCACCCGCTTCGTTGCGCGCGTGAACGTCAACGACGTTTGCCAGCGCGGCCCCGATGCCTTCGGCTTCAGTGCCACCGACAAATCGGGCTTCGGCACGCTCTCGCTCGAAGACGCCCTCCTCGGCTTCAGCCGCCCGGTGCTGATTCAGGCCACCGAAGAAGGCGCGCTTGAGAGCTTTACGGCCAAGGGTTGAGAGAGGGCGAGAGGCGAGAGGCGAGAGGCGAGAGGCGAGAGGCGAGAAGGCGAGAGGCGAGAGGCGAGAGGCGAGAGGCGAGAGGCGAGAGGCGAGAGGCGAGAGGCGAGAGGCGAGAGGCGAGAGGCGAGAGGCGAGAAGGCGAGAAGGCGAGAAGGCGAGAAGGCGAGAAGGCGAGAAGGCGAGAAGGCGAGACGGCGAGAAGGCTATGCGTTGGATGGCGGGGGCCGCTCTACCTTCTGATCACGAAGAGCTGTTGGGGGCTGAGCCCTTCGGCTGGAAACTCGAACAACATGCTGTCGAGTGGGTGCGTCAGCAGCGTCTCCAACGGTACGTTCCCGAGTTCATGTCGGTAATCCAACGCCTTCGTATTGGGATCGCAGGAGGGGTCCACGGCGAACTTTACCCACCCCGTCATCGGAACTCCTTGGGTTCGTCGGAGTAACTCGCCCGACGGAATGCTTAAGTAGTATCGGTCCGGCGGTGCAAGGCGGCACGGACGGATGGGAACTACGGGGCCTATTGGCGTGTCGGGCGCGAGGGCCCTAATGAACTCGTCGGCCTTCGCTTTGGCGGTGAATACGGCGACATGAATCGTGTCCTCCCGGCCCAGAACGAAGGCTGGTTGCTCCGTGGCGATGACGATGTTCGGATGCTGCTCAACAGGTGCTGTACCGGCGGGTGGGGGTGAAGAGAGCCCCCACATCCGACCAAGGACGTGCAGCGAGGCGTGGAAGCCAGAACAAACGCGTGTGAGCAAGTCCTCCATCGCAACTCGGTCAACAAACGTCCAGAGGTGTGGTCTGGCGTGGTTAGTGATCGAACGACGATCGGGCGCTAACCACGGGTTGTCCGCGTCCGGGATACGAGCGCTAGCGGCGGGGTCGTTTGAGGGAAAGAAGAAGCCGCGATGCACAAGCGCATTTCGATAGTCATTGAGTTCCTTGAACCAATCGACTTGGGCTCGGAGGTACCGCAGCTCCTCAGTTTCCTTGGTCGAGTTTGATGACGTCAGGAGCGGATGTACCTTCCAGCCATCGTCGTCTCTCCCGCTCTCGCCGTGGCGTCGTGCGGTGATGAAGACAAGCTCGTCGACTGCACTGCGAACGGTCGAGAGGACGGAGAGAGCCTCGAATCCGGCAAGTCGCGACACCTCGTCATACCCACGAGTGCAGCCAGTTCGTTCACGTCGCTCGTGGTACTGAGCAAGGAAGAACCCGAAGCGCTTCTGATGGTAAAGGGCGCGATTGATTGTCGTTGCGAGTGACTTGAACAGTGCGCGCCGCTCGTTGTCCGCGATCGCACTCAACCTGGTGCGATCCACCTCCACCGAGGCCGGTCGGTCTTCGGTTTGGCTGAGGATGTGGAACATCCCTGCAACCGGATCGTCAAGGTGTGGGACGCACGCGGGGATATCGAGCTTGAGTGCTAAGCCACACCCAGCGAGCGTCGCGACCGTGCCCGGGGGAAAGTGCTTACAGGGTAAATCAAAGGTGTGCCTTGCTCGCGAGGTTAAGTGACGCAGCTGCACGTATCACGCAGCTTGATCGGGCGCTGTACCGAGCTGTCGGGCAACGGGTTGGCTGCCCGCCACGCCCATCTCGGTGAGCGGGGTTCAGGCAAAGTAGGGCGACGGGTGAGTCTAGTCGCGAGAGGTGTTTGCAGCGGCGCTAGCTTCGTGGGGACCGGGGCCAGCACGATTGAGCCGTATGCCGGAGCAAACTTCATGCGGCCGAGATGCGTGTGGATGCCGTAGGGGTGCGCCTGGAATTGGCTGGGATGCGTTTGGATGCGCCTGGGATGCATCCGGATGCCGTAGGGGTGCGCCTGGAATTGGCTGGGATGCGTTTGGATGGTCTTGGGATGCGTTTGGATGCGCCTGAGATGCGTTATTCATCAATACAAACAACATCTTGTGGGCCTGGGTCGGCGCGCTGAACAGCTGGCACCGATGGCGGACTTTGGTTAATCTGGCGGCCGGGGTGGGGAAAAGAGGGAGGAATCAATGGCTGCGATTGACTACGCGCGGATGACACGGGTGTGCACGAGGGTGCGTGAGCTGGCTGAGGAGCCGACGACCAAGAGTTTGATCAAGCAGGTGTATGCCGATCGAACGCGGGCGGAGGTGGAGGAGTACCTCGCAGCGGACGCGGCGATGGCTGCGGCGGAAGGGACGCTGCGCAAAGAAGCGCGTGAAGCAGCGGAGGCGCTCGCGGAGTTTGATCAGCCGTTCCGCGAGGCGCGTGCAGTGCTCACGGCCTATCACCCCGATGCGACGTTGCCCGAGACGCTCAAGGTGCTGAAGACCGATACCGATCGCAAGAACGCGGTGGAGCGGCTCGTCGATGCGGTGGACGATCACGTCGGCGCAACGTGGGCGGACGAACTCTTGGCGGGGCCGTTTGGTCAACGCTCGAGCGCGCTGCTGAAAGAACTCGACGACGCCATCACCGCCAACAGCGCCCTGGCCGAAGCGCGCGATCGGCGCGCCAAAGCCTACGGCCTCGCCTACGAGCGCTACATCGCCTTCAAGAACGTCGTGCGCAACACCTACGGCGCCAAGTCACCGCAATACCGCCGCATCCACGTGCGGGCCGATGGCAGCGCGGGCGATGAGGCGGTGGTGCCAGCTCCGGTGGTGCCGACGCCGACGGGCGGTGGGTGATGTCAAGTCCGCTGTCTGAGGAGAGCGTAAAAGCTGCGCTCGCTACGGCCAACGCCGTGAAGGAACTAAGGGACCTCAAGCCCCCGGTAGCAGAGGCGAGTTGGCCGAACGTAGTGCCGGCCGTGGCGGCGTGCGTTGCGGCAGCGCTCTCCTTCTTCGGCGGTCAGTGCGGGGCGCAGTCAGAAAACAAGGACCTTAAGGAGAAGCTAGATCAAGCAACCAGTGCGTCGCAGGATGCGAAGTCCGCTGCAGTATCTGCGAACGTGCAAGCTGCCGTCGTCAGCACCAGCCTTGCCAACATGAAGGACGAGCTGAACCGGGAATATCACGCGCTCCTGCAGCAGATGAGCAAACCAGAAGCGCGCCCGGCGGACAGATTCGCAGTGCTGGCGGGACTATGCGCCGCTGACAACCTAAATCCGAACATGAAGCAGTCAGCGCGTGCGATTGCCATGGGTTACGCGACCACCTGCGGCTCCGCCTGCGGTGGCGACGACGAGCAACAACAAGCCGAAACTAAAGCGGCAGCGACCACTAAAAAGTCAGCGGTCGCGAAGGACCCGAGTTGCAATGACGCGTGCGACGGGTTCAAGGCGTTGACTCAGCTTCCCGCGGATTGGGCGGAGAGCTACAGCACAGATTCCGGAAACCAGTTCGACGCAGTTCGGGGGCTGTGCCGTGATGTTCGGCCTCCCGACATTCTTAAGCAGGACCAGGCTGCGATCGAGGAGTGGAACAAGCGGGCCGACGAGTGGAACAAGCGGGCCGACGAGTGGAACAAGGTAGAGCAAGAAAAGAAGAAGAAGAAGCAGCTAAAGAAGTACATGGCACCTTCCCCGCCGCCCTGAGGAGCGTGCTCGGCGGTCGATCGCAACGGTCGGCCGCCGAGTCGATCCTTTCTGCCTTGCCAACAGCCGCCCAACGGTGCGACCTAGCGCGGTGAGTGCACTTCAAGATCTGCTCGATGGTTTCCGTAATGCCGCCCTGACGAATCGCGAGGCGGGCACGTACTTCGAGCAGCTGACGGTCGCGTATCTGCGGACGGAACCGGCGTACAAGGAGCTGTACGGCGAGGTGCTTACGTGGGCTGACTGGGCCGAGCGGCGTGGCGTCGATAAGCGGGACACGGGCATTGATCTCGTGGCGGAGACGAAGACCGGTGAGGTGCACGCCATTCAGTGCAAGCTCTACGCGCCCGACTACGTAGTGCAGAAGGCGGACATCGATAGCTTCTTCACGGCGTCCGGGAAGACGCCTTTCTCGCGCCGCATCCTGGTGGCGACGACAGACCACTTTGGGGTGCACGCGGCGTCGGCGCTCGAGAACCAGCAGCCCCCGGTGACGAAGATTGATCTGAACGCACTTGAAGAGAGTGTGATCGACTGGTCGGCCTTCAAACCGAAGAAGGCGCCGAAGGTGCGCGCCAAGAAGACGCCGCGGGCTCATCAGAAGAACGCGGTCAACAGCGTGCTGCTCGGGTTGGGCGACGCTGACCGCGGCAAGCTCATCATGGCGTGCGGCACGGGCAAGACGTACACGAGCCTCAAGATCGCAGAGCAGTTGGCGGGTGCCGGCAAGCGGGTGCTCTTCCTCGTGCCGAGCCTCGCACTGCTCTCGCAGACTCTGACCGAGTGGACCCAGGAAAGCGTTGTTCCGCTCGCGAGCTTCGCCGTCTGCTCGGACAGCGACGTGGGTAAAAAGAAGGACGACGACACGGTGCAGACTTTCGTCCACGAGCTGCGGTATCCGGCGACAACCAACGCCGCGAGCCTCGCGCGCGAGGTGAAGAAGCGGCACGACGCCGAGCATATGACCGTCGTGTTCTCGACCTACCACTCGATCGCGGTCGTCAACCAATCGCAGAGGGACCATGGCCTGCCGGGCTTCGATCTCATCGTGTGCGACGAGGCACACCGCACCACGGGCCACACGTTCGAGGGAGAGGACGAGAGCGAGTTCATCCGCATCCACGACGCCGACTATGTGCGTGGCGAGAAGCGCCTGTACATGACGGCTACGCCCCGCATCTATGGCGAGCTGGCGAAGGTGTCCGCCGACAAGGGCACGGTGACCCTGGCATCCATGGATGATGAGGCGCTCTTTGGGAGGAACCTGTTCGTCCTCACCTTCTCCGAGGCGGTCAAGCGTGACCTGCTGGTTGACTACAAAGTGATCGTGCTCTCCGTCGAGGAGAGGCACATCTCCGACCGCATCCAGAACCTGCTCAAGGACGAGAACAACCAGCTGCGGATGGACGACGCCGCGAAGATCATCGGCTGCTGGAAAGCCCTGTCGAAGCATGGTCTCTCCGAGGCGATGCCGGGCGCACCTGAAGAGGAGCGGGCGCCGATGAAGCGCGCGGTCGCGTTCTGTCAGGTGATCGATCGCCAGCCGAAGGCCAAGGTCCACAAGGTGAGTTCAAAGCTCATCGCCGAGATGTTCCAGGCGGTGGTGGAGGCGTACCAGGAGAGCGATCCTGAGCGTCAGGACTCCGAGACGAACGCTCGGCTCCGGTGTGAGGCCGAGCACGTCGACGGTACGATGAATGCGTCGGAGAAGGAGGCGAAGATCGCCTGGCTCAAAGAGACGACGCCCGAGGACACGTGCCGCATCCTGTCCAACGTGCGCTGCCTCTCCGAAGGGGTCGACGTGCCTGCGCTCGACGCGGTGATCTTCCTCACGCCGCGGAGCTCGCAAATCGACGTGGTGCAATCGGTGGGTCGCGTTATGCGCAACGCGCCTGGCAAGCGCCGTGGCTACGTCGTTCTGCCAGTCGTCATCCCGGCCAAGATGGAGCCTCACGAGGCGCTGCAAGACAACCAGGTCTACAAGGTTGTGTGGCAGGTGCTTCAGGCGCTCCGCTCCCACGATGACCGCTTCGACGCGATGATCAACAAGCTGGAGATCAACGGTAAGGACACGAGCAAAATGGAGGTGATCGCGATCACCGACAAGCTCACCCCGCGTCGGCCGAAGACGCCGAGCGGTAAGGCTGCGGCAGGCAAGAAGGCCCAGGGCGGCAGCCAGATCGGCGCTGGCCCTGCAGCCAAAGTGGATATGCAGACTGCGCTCGCCTTCGACATCGGCGAGATCGAGCGAGCCATCTATGCGCGGCTCGTCGAGAAGGTCGGCAACCGACATCATTGGGAGGACTGGGCGAAGGACATCGCGAGGATCGCGCGGACCCACATCACCCGCATCGAGAGCATCCTCGGTAACAAGAAGAACGAGAAGGAGCGCTCAGCGTTCGATCGCTTTGCTCATGAGTTGCGGGACGATCTCAACGACAGCATCACCAACGAGGAAGTCGTCGAGATGCTCGCCCAGCATCTCGTGACCAAGCCAGTCTTCGACGCGCTCTTCGCTGGCCACGATTTCGCTGCGCAGAACTCAATGTCGAAGGCGATGCAAGGGATCCTCGACGCGCTCGAGGAGCATCACCTGGACAAGGAGGCGGGCACGCTCGAGGCCTTCTATGAGTCTGTGAAGCTGCGGGCTGAAGGGATCGAGAACGCTGAAGGCAAACAGAAGATCGTCGTCGAGCTGTACGACAAGTTCTTCCGCAACGCCTTCCCGAAGATGAGCGAGCGGCTTGGTATCGTGTACACGCCGGTGGAGATCGTCGACTTCATCCTCAAGAGCGTCGACCACCTGCTCCGCACCGAGTTTGGCCAGACGATCGGAAGCCCAGGCGTCCACATCCTCGACCCGTTCACGGGGACCGGTACCTTCATCACGCGCCTGTTCCAGAGCGGACTGCTGACTCCGGCGGAACTGAAGCGAAAGTACAAGACCGAGATCCACGCCAACGAGATCGTCCTGCTCGCTTACTACATCGCGGCGATCAACATCGAGCTGGCGTACCAGGGTGTTGTCGGCGGTGCGTACGAGCCATTCGAAGGGATCTGCCTGACCGACACCTTCCAACTCTACGAGAAGGACGATCTTGTCAGTGATGTACTGGTCGACAACAGCGCGCGCCGAAAGCGGCAGAAGAAGCTGGATATCAGGGTGGTGATTGGGAACCCGCCGTACTCGGTTGGTCAGAAGGACGCGAACGACAACAACGAGAATGTCGCGTATCCGCTACTGGACGCGCGAATCTCCGAGACATACGCAACCGCTTCGGACGCAACTAACAAGAATGCGCTGTACGACAGCTATGTTCGAGCGATTCGCTGGGCATCCGACCGGATAGGTGACCGGGGAGTTATCGGTTTCGTAACCAACGCCGGGTTCGTGGAAGCGAACACGGCAGCCGGACTTCGTAAGTGCCTAGTGAAGGAGTATTCGAGCCTGTACGTATTCCACCTGCGAGGGAACCAGCGAACGGCGGGCGAGCTCTCAAGAATGGAGGGCGGCAAGGTATTCGGCGGCGCAAGCCGCGCGCCAGTCGCCATCTCGTTGCTCGTGAAAAATCCGAGCGCCAAACAGCATGGCTGCGTGTTCTTTCGCGACGTGGGCGACTACCTGATGCGGGAGGAAAAACTTCAGGCGATCGCGAGTTTCGAGAGCGTGGCCGGCATTGATTCGGCCCACGGTTGGACTCAAGTCACACCTGATGAACATGGCGATTGGATCAAACAACGCGACAGTCGCTTCGCACATCACATTCTACTAGGGAGCAAAGGACCCGAGTCTGGAATGGCGGTGTTCGAGGACTATTCGCGTGGACTGGAGACCGGACGGGACGAGTGGGTGTACAGCTCCTCAGATACGCGCCTCGCTGAACAACTCACCGGCATGGTCGAGTTCTACAACGTTCAGGCGCGGCGGCTCAGCGAAGCTGCGAAGAAATCGCCGTCCAGTCCGCTTCCAACTCTGGTTCGGGAGGTCTTGAGTCGGGACTCGGAGAGGATCAAGTGGACCGACAGTCTTGAGACCGAGGCGGTTCGAGGCACACGGCTCTCTTTCGATCCGAGCTTTATGCGTCGCAGTGTCTATCGGCCGTTCTTCAAGACCTGGGTGTACTTTGCTCCGAAGCTTGTCCACCGGCTGGGCCAAATGCCCCGCATCTTCCCGCAGTCCGACACCGACAATCGCGTAATAATGGTCAAGCAAAGGTGGAGCGGGTTCGGTCACCTCGCGCTTATGACCGATAGTATCTCGGACCTGCAGTCTGACGGCGGGACGCAGTGTTTTCCTCTGCACCTGTATGAGAGTGAGATAAAGACAGCCCAGCCGAACGCAGGAGCCACCAAGGACAACCGCAGCCCAACCTCCGGCAAGGTTTCAAGTACCAAGCGTCGGGCCGCCATCACCGACGAGGGACTCGCCCACTTCCAGAGCGCATACCTTGGCGAGACGATCAGCAAAGAGGACGTCTTCTACTACGTCTACGGGATCCTCCACTCGGAGGACTACCGGGAGCGGTATGCGGACAACCTGGGTAAGGAGCTGCCGCGTATCCCGCGCGTGAAGACGGCTGCGGACTTCTGGGCCTTCTCCAAGGCTGGCCGCAAGCTCGGTGACCTTCACGTGGGCTATGAGAAGGTTCCTGAGTTCCCTGGCGTGAAGGTGACGGAGCCGAAGAAGACAGGGACGGATCGCAAGGCGCTCTACCGCGTAGAGAAGATGCGCTTCGGTAAGGACAAGGAGGCGGGCGGCAAAGACAAGACCGTCATCCACTACAACGAGGTGATCAGCGTGAGCGGGATCCCAGTCGAAGCCTACGCGTACATCGTCAACGGCAAGAGCGCAGTTGAGTGGGTGATGGAGCGCCAGAGCGTTACCACAGACAAGACGAGCGGGATCGTCAAGGACGCAAACGATTGGGCTATCGAGACGGCCGGGGATCCTCGCTACCCACTCTCCCTCCTCTTGCGCGTGATCACGGTCAGCTTGGAGACGATGAAGATCGTCAACGCGTTGCCAGCGCTGGACATCCTCGACGCCGTTATAGAAGAGACAAAAGCGGCGTCGACGGCCGCGACGTCGGCAAAGAGCGCGGGCAAGGCGGCTGCAGCGAGCGTGAGCGGCCGTCATACGATGAGCGGCGGCCTGGTACTGGCCAGCTTCAAGGATCGGCGGGGAACCTTCCGCGCCGACGAAGGCTACGAGCTCGCTGTGGAGTTCGCCGCAACGCTGGACGGGCGGCGACGCGAGGTCGAAGGCGCCCCCGAGGACGATGGCGTCGTGAGGCTGCGTATCCGTGGAGCCGGGACGACGGGCGCTGACGGCCGCCTCAAAAAGCTCCTGATCGAAGACTTCGAGATCGAGCCCGCATCAAACCCCGAGGCTCCGAGTGAGGCTCTGTTCGAGCGGCTCGCGAAGGAGGACCCGGCGCGTCTTGTGCGGATTCTCAAAAGCAACCTCTCACCCGGGCACCTCACGCACGCCGCCGAGATCGCAGGCCGGGAGCTGCCCTCGGACGTCGTCGTGCCGACGTTGCTCGAGCTGCTCCTCCACGCTTCCCCTCTCGTTCGAGAGGGCGCGATCTACGGGCTCGCGGTCCACCGCAGCACGGCCGTGGATGCCGCGCTGAAGAGCTTGATTGAGCGCGATGCGAGTCCCGGCGTGCGTGCGGCTGCCGAGAGCATCCTGGAGGGGAAATGAGCGCGGTTCGTCTACGCGTACTCAAGCGACACACCTCGCTGGAAGTAACGTCGTTGGATGACTTCATCACCGCAGAACTGTGCAAGAAGGACGGCTCGCCGGACCTCTCCCTCTCGGTGTTCGACGTCGAGGGAGAGCGCGTCGTGCAGACCCACGCGGAGTTCGTCGTGAGCTTCTTAGCGCCTGCACCGAGCAAGATGCGAGGCGGGCTGTGCGCACGCGAATGCACGGGCGAGTTCGACCCGACGCCGGCTCCGGCCAAAGCGATCCTCTTCGCATACAGCCGCGAGCGGCACCTTGAGCTTCGGTTCGTGCGCGAGACCGAGCTGCGGGAGTTCGCAGCGCAGCTGGTTCGAGAGCGCCAGGAGCGCGAGCGGTCAGTGACGCACGCAAAGGTGGTCGAGTACGGCCAGGGGCGGGTCAACGCAGGCGAGGCCGAGTGGACGGAGGCCTGCGAGCTGCATCCCAAGTGGAAGAAGGCGCTCGGCGGCGGTTAAGAAAGGAGGCATTTCTCGACGCACGTCTTCATGCCGTCCCAGCGTGAAGTGTGGCACGCTTGGCGGCGATGGCGGTTGACTGGAAGGCTGGAGAGAAGGAGCGAGTCGAGACTGCAGTCGTTGCGCATCCGGTAAGGAGTGGGCGCTGCGCCGCACTCGCGCGCGTCGTCTTTGCGGTTGGCTCCGAGCGCGACGCAGAGACGGTAGGTCGACACGTCCGTCCTCGTGGAGCCGCCAGGTTCGTCGTTCCGAAACACCCAGATGCACGCAACTGGTGGAGCCACACGTATGTGGAGACGCATGGTCATGCCGTGGACGCCTTAACTGGCGCTGGCGGGCACCCTGCCGCCGCGTATGTGACCGAGTTCTGGGAGCACCCGGAAACGCTCCGTTTGAGCGAGGTGGACGTCTCCACAATCGATCCCGGGATCCAGGTGGATTCGTGAGCGACCTACGGACCACCATCACCCGCTGGTGCGACGAGCGTCGCGTCGAGATGCTTGCCGCTCCTCGGATGTGGGGCTCTCGCGAAGCGGTGGAGCTGCAGCTGCTCCTGCTCCAAGAGCTTCGGAGCCTTGCAATTAACCCCGAGCTTCAGCTGGGAGATCCTCGTCGAGTGCTCGATCTATACGTTGAGTTGGTCGCACGACGGTTCCCGTCCGAACCTCGGCGGCCTCTGTTCGAGATCGCGGACCTATCGGACACAGACTTCAAGTCCGAGCTGAGCAGAGTTCACGCGGAGCTGAGCGCGCGCATGCGACCCGAGAACCCGTTCGACCACTGCGACCTCGCCGTCGACCTCATCTTCAGCGAGGTGCCGACGATGTCGGCGATAACCGGCTTTTATGAGAGTTTCCGGCGGGCAACGCGAGCGGTTGCTCGCGGTGGTATCGGTCGTCGGAGCAAGGTCGTCGAGCACGCGACCGACTATGAGCTCAGCGAGACGGTCGTGAGTCCTCCGAACGGCGTTGATGGACATGTCTTGCTGAAGCTCTCGCTACACAAGGGCCAATCCGACTATGTCGCAGAGGATGCGGCTCGAGGCGCGCTGACATCGATGCTCACCCTGGCTGAGTGGGCCGATTCGGGGCAGCCCCCTAGCGCCCTCGCGTTCGACGACGCGGAGCGTCGCACCTTCGCCTCGCTGCAAGCCTTACGGTTACTGCCTCGCAAGCCCATCAAGAAGGCGGCAATTGGTGGGAGATTCCTGGGTCGATCAGCTCCAGTCATGTTGCGCACGGATCAGTATCCGCGGCTGCTGGAGGTGGTGCATCAGGACATGGTGCCCAAGGTCTACGACCAGACGGATCAGGTTCGCGCCATCGATCTCGACCGTGGGTTCATACGCCATGGGAGGGGGCGGATCGTCTGCTGGTTGAGCGCTGACCTGATGGCTCGGGTATCCGAACTCGGCGTTCCCGCGCGCGTGATGGGCGAGCTCTACGAGCCGGTGGGCGCAACGGCGTTCGTCCTTGTCAGCGATATCGAAGCTGCCGAATCGAGCGACGGCCCCATGTCAGCTGCGTGAGCGAGCGGTTGCTATCGAGGGTCAGAATGGCCCGAGTGCTTTCGGATTCGTACCAGCCGGTCCAGCATGAATCGAATATGAAAAATGAGCTCCGTCTCGGGGCGCGAAGCACACTCGTTGCGAAGCGCCTTAGCGGTTCTAAGTAGCTCGTTGGCCTCGGCAGAATAATTGCTGGTTGCGCTTCCCTCGACCGCTTCCGCTCTGGTCGCTAAGTCGGGGCCAACTTCACACCACGCGCTAACGATGCCCGAGAGGTCTTTCTGCGCTGGGTACAGTGAGGCGCTGGAGCCGCTCTCGGCACTTGGATCAAAGCTGTAGGGAAGCTTGTCCATGAGCTCAGTCAGATCGTCGAGCGCGGCATAGCCGCGAGCGAGGTCGGCGGAAATTCCAGCGGGCGGTTGGGGGGCACAGCCTGAGGCCAAGAGGGCCGAGAGAACGACGCAGCGGAGTTCCATCCGTGCGAATCCTCGCAGAAAAGCCCAAGCGTAGCCACTCGCTGAGGGCTGCGGCAGCTGCGGCAGACCTGCCGCTGAGCCGCACGCGGCGAGGCCGCGGCAGCCGTCCCCGCCGCTAGCGCATCAGCCCGCTCAGCAGCGCCACCCGAAAGCGCAACGCACGCCTCCACCGTTGCCTCCGACGCAACCCCGAGCACGCCCGCAAGCTCCACCGCCGCGCAGGCCTCCACTACCTCACCGCGCGCGATAGCGAACACCCGCGCCTTGTCCGCCGGCGACACCCGCCCCGCCGCCTCCGCGATGTTCAGACAAGCCGACTTCGCCGACTTCAGCGCCTGCTCCCGCAGCACCGCATCCCGAAGCCGCGCATCCCGCACCAGGATCAGCAGCTCCACTGCGACTTGGTAAGCGACCAAACGATGGTGAGGAAGCGGCGAGTTTTGATGATTCTGGTTCATACCCGCCCCTCCGCGCAGGAGTCGTGACGACGCGCACCAAAATCACGACTCCAACTCAGCGAAGCCTCCCAGGCGCGTCGGCGCGACTCGTGCGCGACAGCGGGAATGAACCAGAATCATCAAAACTCGCCTCGCCCAGTACCTAAGTTGCGGTCAGCCCTCAGCCCGCTGGCCTTGGCCCTTCTGGCCTCTCGCCCTGAGGCCTCTCGCCTCAGGCCTCTCGCCTCTCGCCTTGTCCTCTCGCCTCAGCCCTCTCGCCTCGATACCGTGCGCACGATGAAGCGCGCCCATTCCTGGCTGCTCAGCCTCCTCTTCTCGTCCGCGGCTTGTCAGCCGTCGGCGCCTCTGCCGGCGCGTGAGCTTTCGTCTCCGCCTGAAGCGCTTCCGTCGAGTCGGGTTGAGCCCACCGCGCTACCGCCCAGCAAGACCATCGGCGTGAAGCTTGGCCGCGAGAGCTTCGAATGCGACGAAGGGCGCTGCAAAGGCAGCTTCGCTCGCGGCGCGCTCCGCTTCGATGCGCTCGAGGAGGGAGCACGCGTTCGCTACGACAGCGACGCGGAGGTCGAGCTCGTCGACGTCGGCCCGAAGCAGCGAGACGCTATCGCGTCGCAGCGCCCCACCTCGACGCTGTGTTCGAGCGTCTGCCGATCGGCGGGCTCAGCAACCTCGACTTCGACGAGACCCCCGTGACGCGCTTCGAACTGACATTGCTGTTCAGCGACGGCGCGGTCGCGAAGGCGAACATCCCGCTATCGAATACCGGCGCTCGGCTCGCGCTGTTCGAGCGCTTGGAAGCGGTGGCCAAAGGCCCGGTTCGCTTCGCCTCCGACGACGAAGCGAGCGGCGCCCCGCGCGCGATGTGGGTGCAGTTTCCAATGGGCCTCCGCGGCAGCGCCAGCTCGCTCAAGGAGATCGATTGGCTGCTCTTGATCGACGAGCCTTCGCGCCCGCTGCAATGCGAACGCATGAGCGGCCCGTTCGGTCACGCAAGTGGTGGCGGCAAGGTTGAAAAGGCGACCTTCTCGATCTCCGACGTGCGCGGCCGCATCTACGAGCGTCGCAGCGGCGTCCTCCTCGGCGAGAAGGTGCTTCGGTCGAGTGACTCCCCAAGCTGCGACCAGCTCTTCGCGTGGCGCGATCAGGACGTCGGTGGGATCATCGGTCGGCGCGACACCAGCGTCCCCAAAGCCCTCGCCGATTGGGCCTGGAACACCTTCCGCCCCGCGCGCTGAGCGTTGCTGGCCGCTACCGCATCAGCCCGCTCAGCAGCGCCACAAGCCGACACGAAAGCGCAACACACGCCTCCACCGTTGCCTCCGACGCAACCCCGAGCACGCCCGCAAGCTCCACCGCCGCGCACGCCTCCACCACCTCACCGCGAGCAATAGCGAACACCCGCGCCTTGTCCGCCGGCGACACCCGCCCCGCCGCCTCCGCGATGTTCAAGCAAGCCGACTTCGCCGACTTCAGCGCCTGCTCCCGCAGCACCGCATCCCGAAGCCGCGCATCCCGCACCACGATCAGCAGCTCCACCGCGACCTGGTAAGCGACCAAACGATGGTGAGGAAGCGGCGAGTGCTTGTTTTGGTGCTCAAGGGCTAGATGCTTGTCTTGCTGTTTGAGGTTCATACCGCCCCTCCGCGCAGGAGTCGTGACGACGCGCACCTCCATCCCCCAACAGTCTCGGCTCATCCTCTCAGGCGCGTCGGCGCGACTCGTGCGCGACAGCGTGTCTGAGCCTCAAACAGCAAGACAAGCCGTCCCCAGCCTTTCGCAAGATCCCTCAGCCCTCTGGCCTCAGCCTTCTCGCCTCAGCCTTCTCGCCTCAGCCTTCTCGCCTCAGCCTTCTCGCCTCAGCCTTCTCGCCTCAGCCTTCTC
>JBILLK010000089.1:0-2793 GCA_044376115.1 Polyangiaceae bacterium
GCACAGGCCTCAACGGGCAGTACAGGCAGCGGCCTTCTTGAACGCCTCTGCGCGAGGCTTCGGGAGGCCTTTTGCGATCGCCTGCACCAGCTTGGGCGCGACGAACTTAGAGGTGGAGATGCGGACATCCGCTCGGCCTCCTGCCACTCGTTCAGGCTGGGCGTCAGGCTGAGCTCGGCTCACCCAGTAGGCGCTTTTCCAGGTTCGAAATCCCTATCCGCCGGACGATGAGCGGTGCATCACCCGCAGTCTTCGTCACGACCCACCACGAAGACAGTCTGGTGATGCGTGCCGATCCGACCGGTCCAGATGTCGGCGGCTCTTTCGGCCTGGCCCTGGGTCTCGCAGCGATTGAGGACGAAGCGATTGCCATTGTCGTCCTGACGCACGACCAGCCATGGCCTGGGAGGGTCGGATGATGCGGCCTCAAAGTCTCCGACAGCAACTCCAAGGGCGCGTGCGATCGTCGGCAGGTCAGCCACGGCGTGCCCGATGACGACGGCGTGCTCTGGGGACGCGTCGCTGCTCGCGATTGTGCACAATACGTTGCCGTCGATTTCACACGCGAAAAAGTCGAACGTTCCGAGCCCCGGCATAAAGTCTGGGTCGCGGCGTAGCTCGACTCCAAGGCGTTCTGCCAAGGTGGTGGCAGCGATCGGGATCGAGGCAAGTATGGTCGCGCCGATCATCTTGACCTCGTCAGTGTCGGCCAACGTCCGAATCATTACGTCGAGCATACCCCGACCTTCGGGTCCTTCGACGCTCAGGTGTGGGGTGCGCAGCCGACCCGAAATGTGATCGGCAGGGCACGGTCGCGGCGAACGGGTCCATCGCCCCACGCTCGCAACCGACATCATCGAGGCGCGGCACGGCATCGGCTTGCCGAGAGGCTAGAGACGGTTCCTCTCCGAAGTCGGCAACCGCCACCCGGAAAGCGCCCCCGGCAAGCATCCCTCCGGGACTCGATCCGCGACGGTGAGCGTGAACAGCGATCCCGCCGCGGTCGTCGCCCATGATACCGACCGAGGTCATCCGGGGCTGTCGCTGTCGTCGGCTGGATCGACGAACCACGCGGCGATGGTCTTGCGGCCTGCGGCAAAGTCGACCACCAAGCGTGGCTCGCTCCCCGAGGCGTCGGTCGCGACTACAGTGCCGAGCCCGAATTTTAGGTGATGGACGCGTGTCAGCGTCGGAGCGTTGACGACCCGTGCGCTGAGCCACGCGCGAGCAGCGTCAACGCGCGTGGCGACGGTACGAGCATCGGCGATCGCCCCAGCAGAGTCGCCTGCGACGTCGCGCAATTGCGCGCGCTGCCAGCGGGTCGCATCATCGGATGGGTGATCGGCGAGCAAGGCATCGAGATCCGCGAGCGCAAGCGAGGTGCGTCCGAGCCGGGCGAGGACCAGTAAGCGTGCTCGCCTCGCTGGCTCGGAGTGCGGCGCAAGCTCGAGGGCAAGATCGAGGCACCGCAGCTTGTCGAAGTCTAGGGCGGCGGCCGACGCGTGCTGGACCAACGTCACCGCGCGTTGCTGCAGAACCAATGCGGCAGCCTCGGGATCGTCGGGCAGCGGCGCGAGCTGCGGAAATCGCATGAACGCGGGAAGTACCGGATCGGGAGTCGACCATGTCGCAAGGTCGGCGATTGGCTCGGGCTCGAGCCGGAGCCAGTCCACGCCGCGTGTCTTGGCGAGCTGGATGCACATCAAGAACAATCGATGCGACCGCGACGGCGGATGGGACACGCCCTCGAGCACCCGACCGGCGTCATGGGCGAGTGCGCGCACGGTGGGCGCACCTTGCATGATCGCCCACGCGATTAGACCGAGCACCGGGCGCACCTCGTCACTCAAGTTGGCAGCGATCCGATCATCGATCGAGCCAAACAGCAGCCGACCAACGTCGTGGGTATCGGGCCGGCTCAGTGCGTTGCGATACGCGATGAGCCAACGAAAGAACCCAACCAGCTCCGGTTGGTCGAGCCCCTGAAGCACGAGCTCTAGACGCTCGACCGCAGCATCGACCGTCGGCGTGCCTGGGCGGGCTTCGTCGATCAAGGCCCAGAACCGCACCTCCGCAACGCTGCCCGCAGGCGGCGGCAGCCGCTCCCACTTGCTGACGTAGCGCTCGTACAGCCGCGGAAACACCCGCTGGTAGAGCTCGTGATTCCACTCGAGGCCGGGCGTGAGGCGATCCGGCGGCCACGCCGCGAGCTCCGGAATCGCGTAACGCTCGGCGAGGTCCTCATCCGGCAGCTCGTCGTCGAAGGCGCGGCGATAGGCGAGACTTGCGACGTTGAGCATGTGTTCGTCGCGCGGGTCGGTGGTGCCGATCAAGTCTACCAACGCCTCCGGGTCGGCGACCGCCGAGCGCACCGCGGCCTGGCCTTGTGCGATCAGCCACCCGCAGAAGTCGAGGAAGCTGTCGTCGCTGCAACCGCAGCGGATCGCGTAGACCGCCGCCCACAGATCCTCGCGATGGACGGCGAGCTTGTACGCCCAGAGCCAGCCCTGAAACGCGCGGACCTTGCCCGGCGACAGTGCCGCGAGGCTCTGGCCGAGCGCAGCCGACGTGGGAGCCGGCGCTGCGCGCGCGCTGTCGATCAGTTGCCAGAACTCTTCGTGACCCATGCGCAATGATAAGCATGGCGTGCCACCCATGTCGAAGCGGGCGGATAGGGATTTCGAACCTGGAAAAGCGCCTACTGGGTGAGCCGAGCTCAGCCTGACGCCCAGCCTGAACGAGTGGCAGGAGGCCGACGAGCGCCCGGTTTGGTCTGGTGCAGACCTAGCAGGA
>JBILLK010000005.1:0-442093 GCA_044376115.1 Polyangiaceae bacterium
ATTGGCAAAGGCCAAGCACAGATGGAATCGGCCCGTCGCCTGGACGAAAGCGCTCGCGCATCTAGCCATCATGTTTCCCGACCGACTGCCCATCTAGGCAAGTAACACGGAAATTCTGACACCCTCGGAACGCACAAGAAAACGCCTTCGCCAGCGTATCCAGGAACTGACCCCACGCAACTGGGGCCGGTCACTTCGAACATGCATTGAAGAGATCAATCTTTATCTCCGCGGATGGGCTGAGTACTTTGGCGTGGCCTACTGGGCAGGGGGAGTTGCGCGCTATGCAGATGGGCATCTGCGCAGACGCTTGCGTGCAATTCTCCTAACGCACTGGAAGAAGCCGGCGACGATACGCCGCCAGCTGATCCAGCTGGGCGCGCCAAAGAACTACGTCGAAGCCTCCGTAGGCTCGGCGAACCAGCCGTGGAGAAGGACGATGACTCTGTCCGTCAACTATGGTCTTCGCAATGAGCACTTCGCTCGCTGGGGACTCCTGTCGCTCGACGAACTCTGCGCGAAGCGATTGTTGGCTGGCTTGCCTGTGCCGGATTTAACTCCGGAAGCGATAGGGTGAATCAGCGATGTCCGTCGAGCTCGCTAGCCTAAACCTCTGCCACGGTCGACCTGAGAACCCGCACAACAATCGAAAGAGTTGTGGACGGTCATCCTCGAACCTAACGCAGACGCTCAAGCTAACGTCTTGGGGAATAGCATCGGTGAGTGCCTCGAAGCCTTATGTGGCAATGGAACTCAGCAACGGATGCCCCACGGTCAACCTAGGATCCCACCTGACAATCGAAAGAGTCAGCGCGGTCACTATCGACCTAACGAGCCTCTCCAATGCGAGTGCCATGCAACTGACCCCTTCGACCGAAGAGCCGGATGTGTGGCCCACAAGTCCGGTTCTGTGAGAGGGGCCCCCGGGCAACCGGGGGTCTCTACTCGGCGAGTGGTAGCGCAGCGCAGCCCCGCTGCGCGAGCACACCGAGGGGGCTCAACATGACACACGCACCACGCTGCACATTGCTCCAAGCCCCGCAAATACGGCGAATTGTGGGTGGCGTAGAAAGTGCTTCTCCGCGCGTATGAAACTCTGGTCTGTGGCGGTGGCTACGTTCCTTCTTCTTGGCTGTGGCAGTGAGGTCGACACCACGGGTGGTTCCGGCGGAACCGGTGGCGCGACGGGCGGCGGCGGAGAGGCTGGTCAAGGTGGGGAGGGTGGCCAGGGCGGGACGCTCGACGCCTGCACCGGGTTTGATGACGCCCCGTCCACGGCTCCAGTGACCCTGCGCTTTACCAATCAAACGCCAGTAGACATCTATCTCGACGCGATCTGTGGCCTATTGAACTATAACGTCGAGCCGCTGAGCGGGCCGGACGGTTTGTACTACGGTGATGTGAGCGGCCCTTGTCTGCAGAGCTGTCAAGATCTGCAATCGGAATCGCAGATTGCATGCGCTGCCTGCGCGCCTTCCAGCTTGCTATTGCCGGCCGGGCAATCGCTGGACGTGGTGTGGGCCGGCCTTGCCCTGCAGCCCACGGAGATGCCGGGGGAATGCTACTTCGATGCCGTGGGTGGCGCGCTAACGTGCAATCAGATCGTGCAGGCCGCCAATGGTGATTACTCGCTCAAGGTGGCCGGGTTCGATAGCTGTGACACCGGGGTCGACGGGCTCTGCGAGTGTGACGCGGCTGGGGTCTGCTCCGGCGGGGGGAGTGGGCTCGAGGCGGTGGCAAAGCCGGTGGAGTTTGCCTTGCCTGCCGCCGGGCCGGTTGAATATGTATTTGAGGCGTGCGCCTTCGGCTGCCCTAAGCCCTAATGGGGCGCTCAGGGCTTGGCGCTGGTGGCCTGGGACCAGCGGCCAAGCCCGAGCAACGGCAAGATTGTGCGGTAGTGCTCCCAACGAAAGTGGATGGAGCCGCATTCCGCAAATGCGAACTCACCATTATGCCAGCTGCCGTCGGCTTGCTGCTCCGCTAGTAGGTAGTCGGTGGCGCGTTGGGCGGCGCGCTGTACGTTCAATCCGCCGACGTACTTGGCCGCGAGCTCCGCCAGGGCTCGCAGGGCGAGGCCGGTCAGCGCTGCGTTGCTCTCGGTGCGGGCGTTGCGCGGCGTGGTCGTAGCCAGCTGCTCGCCGAAGCCGCCGTCGGCGTTTTGCTGCGAAAGCAGCCAGCCGATCGCGCGGCGGACGGTGAGGCTCTTGAGCTTGGCGCCCACCTTGGCCAGCCCGAGCAGCGCGAAGCTCGTTCCGGCGATGGTAGAGCCGTGGCGCGCACTGCCCCAGGCGCCGGCCGGCGATAGGTCCCGCTCGAGGAAGCGCACGGTGCTGGCGACCATCGGATCGGCGGTGGTTAGGCCGCAGTCCGCGAGACCCCACAGGACGCGACCGGCTACATCGGCAGCGGCCGGGTCTCCAAGCTCGGCGGGCGGTTGGCTGACGAGCGCGACCAAGCTGGTGAGACTGTCGACGCGCAGGCTGGGGAGCGTGGGCAGCGAGCCCGGTTGGCGGTCGGGGAGGCCGTGCGCGGTGAGGCCGAAGCCGCCGCTGAGGTTCTGCATTCCGCGCAGCCACTGCACTCCGCGTTCGAGCGCAGACTGCGAGCTAGCCGAGCTAGCGAGCGCACCCAGCGCGAGGCCGGTGGAGTCGCAATCGGGCAGCGTTTGGTTGCCGGCCGAGAGCGCCCAACCGCCCACCCTTGGCGCGCCCGCTTTGGGCTGGTTGACTCGCGCTTGCGGTCGCGTGCAGGGGCGCTCTGTGAGGTAGCGGACGGCGGCGCGCACGGTGCGATCGGAGCGGGAAACGCCGCAGCTTTGCAAAGCCTGAAGGGCCAGGCTGGTTTCGGCGATGTCTCCGTCGAAAAGCGGAATCTCGAGGCCGGCGCTGGTGCACAGCTTGCGCGAATCGAGCCAAGCGAGCGCGCGCTGCACACAGCGATCGTCCTTGGTCAGGCCGACTCCTTCGAGCGCGAGCAGCGCCTGCAGGGTGCAAGGGACCGAGCCGTTCCACGAGCCGTTCTCGTTTTGAAACTGGCCGATGAAGGCGGAAAGCCGCGCGCGCGCCAAGAGCCGCGTAGGGCCGCGCAGGATGCTCGGTGACAGGCCCTTGTGGGTAAAGCGCTCGCGCACCGCAGCGAGCGCAAAGATCGCGACGACGGTGCTGAGATTGAAGCGCCCATCGAGCAGGCGCTCACTCCAAGGCAAAGCCGCCATGTCCGGTGAAAGCGGCGGTAGACAATCCGCCGGGAGCAGGCCCGCCATCACGCAGTAGATCGCGGTGGGCTCTCCGTCGCGTTGCAATCGCTCGGCGACGAGCTCATAGCCGCCCAGCGCTGCTACGGCTGCTTCGGCTTCGCGCACCCACTCCGACGCATCGGAGAGGCCGCACACGCGCAGCGCTGCCCGACAAATGGCGGTGGCAGCGAGCGAAGAGGTGCCGTCATGAGGCCCCAACGCAAAGCCGCCATCGGAGCGTTGGGCGGCTCGCAGGGCCTGCGCGTAGCTGCGACCATCGGCTGGGCTGAGGGCGCCGAACCAGGCCTCGGTGAGCGCCGCGAGGGCCAGGCTGATGGGGCCCGATTCGCAACGGCTCTGCCAGCTGCCATCGGCGCGCTGGGCGTCTTTCAGCAGCCGGACGCCTTTGCTCATGGCGCGCGAGAGACTGGGCGGCGCAGCTTTGCGAGCGCGTGTCGAAGGCGCGGGCTCCGACTCGAGTAGCTGCCGGGCCCAGCCGGAATGACTCGTGCCAAGTTCAAGTGACCAAGGGGCCTTCGGCCGTTTCTGTCGAAGAAGGCCCGAGTCATTCTTGTTGCTGCATCCGCCTTCGGCGGAATGACTCGTGCCAAGTTCAAGTGACCAAGGGGCCTTCGGCCGTTTCTGTCGAAGAAGGCCCGAGTCATTCTTGTTGCTGCATCCGCCTTCGGCGGAATGACTCGTACGTCCGCCTTCGGCGGAGTGGGCTCGGTCGCTCATCGGGCGACCTGCTTGGGTATTCGGTTGGTGGAGGGCACGGCGGCCCTTGAGCAACCGCGAGGCCAGCGCTCGAAGGCGGTTTTGTGCGGGAAAAGGCGCCTAAACTCGCGTTGGCGTCGTGGCCCTCGGCTGGCCGGCCAGTGGCCGGCCAAGCTCGATCGGTGGTGGCGCAGTCAGCGGGCTTGCTCGACCCCTCACGCTTTGCTACATGTGCTGGGTCACGCCTTTGTGGGTGTGCCGACAGCGCAGCGTGAACCCCGCCAGAACCGGAAGGTAGCAACGGTAGCGAAAAGCGAGTGTGGCACGCCCTTTCTTTTTTTGTTTGTTCGTCGCCGTGACGTTCCTTCACGCTGGGACGAGGCCAGAGGACGCGTGTCAAACGAGGAAGACGACCAAAGCACGCGAATTTGGGTACGGCGCATTCGGATGGCCGTGTTCTTCGGCACGGCGCTGATCGCGGCGGCCATCGCCAAAGTGGTGCTGACCTACGCGCCGCTGAGCGGAGGCATCACGCTCGGGGTGCTGCTGCTCGTGGGCATCGTCTTGCGGCTGCGCTCGAAGTTGAAGATCGCCCGCATGCTGCGTCGCGGGGACGTCAATGAGGTGATCGCCGCCTGGTCGGAGCGCGCCGGTACGTTGCCGCACGGAGAGACGCTCGAGCCGTTGGTTACGGCCACGGCCTTTGCCGCTTACGGTCGCGTGGAGGAAGCACGCCGCGCGTTGCGCAGCGCGGTGCGCGGGCCGGCGTGGGATGCAGCGCTCGAACATCGGTTGTTTTTGGACGTGATGCTCTCCACCTTCGAAGGCGATGAAGAAGGTGCTTTTGCTTCCTCGCAGCAGCTCGCGGCCTTGCCCATTCCGGAGACCTCACGGTTGCGCAGCCGCGTGACTGCGCTGCGTGAAGCGGCGGCGGCGTTGGCTCGCGCCTTCGTGCATCGCAGTCGGGCGGGGGACCTTGAGTTGCTCGAGCGCGCGGCCGAATCGAGCCCGCTGGTGTATTGGGCCATGCGTTACGGCGCGGCGATCGTCGCGATCGATCAGCGTCAGTTGGACAAGGCGCGCGCGCTGATCGAACGTGCGCCGAGTTGGCCGGAAGAATCGACCTTCCGCTCCTTCCACCAAGAGATCGAAGCGCAGCTCGGCGAAGCTCAGCGCCGCTGATTGCGGCTCAGCGCTCTTCGACGTCGGGCGGCGGGGCGGAGCGAGCGGCCAGCTCCTCTTCGTCGAACAGCGGCTCCATCGCGTCGTAGGTGAACTCCTCGAGCCGGGCGAGCCGCTCGTCGGTCAAGCTCTCGAGCGTGAGCGTGAGGCCGCCCAAACCGCCGTCGCTCACGCGCCGCGCGACGCGACCCTCCAATTCGAAGATGTCCGCCGTGTGCGGATGCACGATCCACAGGCCGATCAGCTCGCCGCGCTCAGCCTGGACGTTGGTCATCACGAACAAGCGACGCTCGCGCAAATCCCGGCGCAACATCGTCACGAGATCGGCGAGCGAGCGCAGATGCAACGCGAGCACATGAGCGTACTCGGCGTTGCGCCGCACCATCGGCTTGACGAACTCACCGGTGACCAGGATCGTCGCGCGCTCGGCCGACTCCGGGTAGTGCTCACGCACGTAGCTAACGAAGCTGTCCCAACGTTTGCGCACCTCCGAGCCGATGCCGTAAAACTCGAGGCCAGCGCCGGCTTGTTGAATGCCGCTGACCGAAGGCACGTTGTGCACGACCCGCGCTGTGGCGCGAAAGTGCTGCGAGCGCGGCGGCAGGACGATCTCCACGTTGACCAGCGTCTGCAGGGGCAGCGGCGATTCGGTGCGGAAGAAGACGCCACCGTGGCTAACGTCTTCAGTCATGAGCTCCAGCCGCTGCTTCCCGAGCTCCACGAGCAGCGGCACCGCGATCATGTAGCGCACGTCTTTGCGCCGCATCGGTGGCGGCGTCAGCTTACGAATGGGACCGATTCGCTGGCTCAACGACTCCAGCTTAGTTCAACCTGACGAACGCGTCCTCGATCGCCGAGATCTTCGGCGAAGAAAAGCAGCGTTCCGGCTGGATCGGCGAAGGAGAAGCTCGGCTCGGCGAAGGGCCCGGAAGAGAGCGTGCCCAAGCGTACGATCGGCTCGATGGTGCCGTCATTGAGCACGCGAAAGCCGCCCATGTCGAGCCGACCATCGCTCGAGGCCCACGACAAGACGATGCGACAGCCGTCATCTTTGGTGCAGGCCAGCGCAAGACCGTTGATCGAGCCGCCGTCCGGCGCTTCGACGACCTTGGCAGCGTTGACCAAGGTACCGCTTGGCTCGACCTCGGCGATGCGCAGCGAACCGCGACCGTCTTTCGCGTTCTCTTCGATCCACGCGAGCATCAAGCGGTCCCCGGCCAGGCTCAACTTGGGCGAACGCGAGGCTCCGCTCGAGGCGTAGACGCGCGCTGGATCATCCTTCTTTTGAAGGGTCACAGCGTCGAGCCGCGCAAAGTAGATGTCGCTCGGTGCGCCATCGCGGACGTCGGAGAAGGCGATGAAGGCATCACTGCCACGGCTGGTGAGCGACACATCCGCAGCGTCGCCGGGAGCGTTGGTGAGCCGTTTGTCGACTACCGTCTTTTCGAGATCTTTGCCCAAGCGCGCGGCGTAGATTTCGCCGTTGCCATCGCGTGAATCCACCCACGCAACCACGTAGCCTTCAGCGCCGTTCGACTCGCCTTTCGCCGCGGGAGCGGCTGCGCCGGTCACCGCGACATGCGAAGCGACGCTGGGCGTTTTGCCTTTGCCGGTGCGCGAGACCAGCGTGACCTTCTTTTGATTGAGCTTCTTGCCCGCCGCGTCGATGCGCGTCGCGTACACCTGCGGGCCGCTCTTCTCCTCGGCCACCCACACCGCGATCGCCTCCTCTTTTTTCTGCGTGGAGGGCGTAAGAGAAATACCGCCGATGGAGGAAGCGCGACGTGAAAGCACGCTGACGTTCTCCGAGCCGCCCGAGGCCAGCGTGTTGGTCCGCACCCCAAGGCTTGCTGCATACGGTGCTTCGCCTCGCGGTGGTTCTTCCGAAGGCATGCCGGGCTGGAAGTAGCTGACCCAACCAACGGCCGGCTTGTTCGACTCGGGGAGGCGAATGGCGTGAGCCGATGCGATGCGATCCCCGCGCGTGACCGTGCGCAGTGACAGCACTTTGGGCGGCCTCTCATCGTCGCTGCGCCAGGCCGGTGCCAGCCATACGCTCTCGCGATCCACCGATTGCGCGAGATAGAAGGTGGTCGGGTCCACGCCGTCTGCGGCCAGCGCTGCGCACGAACCGGCCACGCAGGAGAGCGACCAAGCGTAGTCGGGAACGCCGTCACCGGAGCGTGTTCCGCCGAAGCGAATCGGCTCCGACCACTTCACCTCGAGATCCGCGCCGAGCCGAACCATCGTCGGCCAAACGCGATCGGTGAGCAGCTCTTTGGTGTCAGCGTCGGCTGCGTCAGAGACGGTGGGCGCGGCCAAGGTGAGCGCGGCAAAGCCTGTTTGATCGGCCACGATGTCCGGCCGTTCTGCGTCGGAGAGCAGCATTCGCGTGCGTTTGGAGGTGACCTCGCCGGAGCCGGTGATCGCAGCGAGGTTGATCACCCGCGCGCCGGCGGCGGCCTGCCCGACGTTCTCCCAAGCGACGATCGCGCGTTCGCCCTGGCCGGTGGGATCCGCGGTGAGCGAGACCAGCGATTGTTCGCCGATCGGTGGGGCGATCCAACTCGGACCTTTGACGCTGCCGTCGGCTGCGACGCTGAGCACGCGGACCGCGCCTTCTTCCGATTCTTCGTCGGTCCAAGCGACGACCATGCCGGATTTGAGCGCGGCGATCTCGACGTCGATCTGCGCGGTGGGGCTGGTGGTGAGCGCGACTTTGGGACCGAGCGTTCCATTCCACGC
This sequence comes from Polyangiaceae bacterium, assembly GCA_044376115.1. Lineage (GTDB taxonomy): Bacteria > Myxococcota_A > Polyangia > Polyangiales > Polyangiaceae > Xiheicaenibacterium. Next base: position 7,880 of record JBILLK010000005.1, read on the forward strand.
GAGGGTGCGAGTGTGGATCGTCCCGAGCGCCGGCTTGCCGCCTTCGAGCGGTTTGTCGTTCTCGACGGTAGCGAACACGAGGCCGGCCTCACTCTGTGCGGCGTGCCAAGCGAGCGCGTTCTCGACGGTTTTGACCGGCGCGCCGCTGGGTGCGGTGGCGCCTTCGCCCAGCCGATGCGCGAAGATGGTGACGCGATCTTCGCGCGCGACCTCGTACACCACGTACACGTTGTTGCCGGCGACGACGGTGTCAGAGAAGCCGACGTTGGCCTCGGCGACCGGCGGCAAACTGATGATGCCGCCCACGGCTTTGGCCGCGGCGTCGAAGCGTTGCAGTTTGAAGGCGTGGTTCTGATCCTGTCGCTCGTCCCAAAAGAGGAGGAAGCCGTCTTGGTAAGGCCGCAAGGAGAAGCCGGCGCCCAAGGTGGGGACCTCGGTCAAGAGGCGTGGTTCTTTCTCTTCACCGGAGACGCTGCGCACGAGCAGTTGGCCTGCGTTGACGAAGGCGAACATAGCCGAGTTCGCCGAGCGCGCCGCGACGAACGGTGTGTCGGGGGTTGCGAGCGAGACGAGCTTGTCGGCAGTGAGGCCGGGCGGACCGGCGAGCGGGGCAACGGGCTCGGCGGCTGGGTTGAGCGTCTTGCCGACAGGCGCCATCACCTGGGACGGTGAAGGCGCGCAGGCGCTGCTAAGTCCGATCAAGAGCCCAAGAAGCGTGGTTCGCCTTCGCATGCCGCGCGACCATAGCAGGCCGGGCCGCCGATTATTCCGCCGAAGGCGGGGAGCGCGCGATGCGCCGGTGAGCGGGCTCGTTCAGCCCTGCTCGCGTTGACCGGGGTTGGGGCTGCGGGTGTGCGGCTGGGCCGTCGTTTCGAGCGGCTTTTCGAGCAGGGAAGGGCCTTGCACCGGTAGCCGGATCTCGAACACGGCGCCGCCTTTGGTGGCCGGGCGATACGAGATTTCGCCGCCGTGTTCGAAGATGATGCGCTGGCAGATGGCGAGCCCGAGGCCGGTGCCAGTGGGCTTGCTAGTGGCGTACGGCTCGAACAAACGGTCGCGCATTTCATCCGGAACGCCGGGGCCGTTGTCGCGCACGGTGATGCGTACATGTTTGGGATCGACCAGGCGCAGGGAGACGGCGACCTTGGGATCGGGGCGCACGGCGCTGGCGGCCTCGAGGCCGTTTTGTACGAGGTTGGTGAGCACCTGGATGATCTGATCGCGATCGGCGCGCACCTCGGGCACGTCTTCCACGGTGAGCTCGACGCGCGGCTCACGTGAAGTCCCGGTTTGCACCATTTCGGGATCGACGGCGTGCAGCGAGACCACGTGTTTGGCGGCCTGCACCAGATCCATCGCCTCCGGGTTGGGCGCCGGCAAGCGTTGGAACTTGGTGAACTCGCTGACGATGTGCGCGATGCGATGGACCTCCTCGAGCACCGTGCGCGTGGCTTCGTCGAAGTACTCCTCGAAGCGCTCATCTCCGCGGGCGTGCAAGCGACGCAGCGTCTCGACAGCCGCGCGGATGGGCGCCAACGGATTTTTGATCTCGTGCGCGACTTGGCGGGCGATCTCGCGTCGCGCCGAGATCCGCTCGGTGACGGCGAGCCGCTTCTTCATGCGCGTTAGTTCGTCGATGGTGGCGTTGAACGACTCGGCCAGCTCGCGGATCTCTTTGCCACCGCGACCGCGCACCGGCCGCGGATCACCGCTGACGACCTCGCGGGTTTCATGCGCCAATTCACGCAGCGGTTTGGCCAAGCTGCGGCCGAGGATCACCGCCAACACCAGCGCCAAGAGCACCGCGATACCACCGCTCGCGAGGATCTGACGGTCGAGCTGTTCGAGCGCGTCCACCAGCCGATCGCGCGGCATGGTCGCCAAAACCGAGAGCCCAGCGACCTGCTCGAGTTTGACCAGGCGCACCTCGGTGCGTTCGGTCGAGCTGGGCGTGGGGCCGTCAGGCGAGGCCGATTCGAGCTGCACGCCGTGCGCACGACCGACGCGCTCGAGGATCGTCTCGATCTTGCGTGAGCCGACGAAGCCCAAGGTGTACGCGTGCACCGAGCGCGAGCACCAAACCTCGATCGCCGGGGGCTGTGAGGCGACGGAGGGACGCAGCTGCGGCTGGCCCTCCGGCTCGCGCAACATGGTCGCGAAGCGCTCGTCCTTTTTGCCGACGCGCGTTCGCTCCGACGAGGAGAGCACCAGGCCGTTTTGCGTGACCAAGGAGAGCTCGTCGAAGGCGCGCGCTGCCGCTTCATCCGGGGCGTGATGGCGAAGCGCCAGCTGCGCACCCATCTCCAATTTGTCGAGATCGCCCTTGGTGCGTTCGTAATCGAGCAACGCTTTGTCGAAGAAAGTGCCGCGTTTGCAAAGTGGTAACGTTAAGTCACGGAGCTGAGTTGCCTCCGAGACCAGCGCCTCTTTGACCTCGGCGGTCGCAGATTCCATGCGACTTTCGAACTCGGCCTCGAGCAAACGCCGCGAAGTACCCCGGACGAGCACGCCCCAGGCGGCTGTCGCCAAGACGGCCACGAGCACGAGTGCGACAGCTAGACGGGTGGCTAGCGACACCGTTGCACCAGGTGAGCCTTCTGGACCTCAAGTTGAAAGTAAGTGCCACTCACTGCATTTTTCGTTGCTGTGTTCAACGCTTCAAACGAGAGCTTACTTTACGTGTTGGTGGAGACCCCAGGGATTGTCCGCGCCGTAGGCCCGGACCATTGCGGCGAAGGTTCGTCAGGCTGGCTTGGGACCACCGTGGAAAAATCTTTCGGCCTCGATTGGCGCACGCTGGTCGAGCTGGCCGAGTCACGTGCACCTTTCGCTTCGAGCGTTGGTGAGCTGCGCATGGCACCGCTGTTCGGTGATGATACGGCAGTGTCCAAGGTGCTGGTGCAGGTCGGTGCTGCGGTGCCGCCAAGGCCCTCGTCGCGGCCGCCTTCGGCGAGCAAAGGCCCGCTGCTGCTCGAGTGGGTGCGAGGTCGCGATATGGGCGCACAGCGCTCGGTCGAGCTAGCGGAGCGTCTCGTCGACACCTCGCTGCCGGTGTACATCCACGGTGAGAACGGCACCGGCGTAGAGACGTTGGCTTTGCATCTTGCTGCACGGCGTTCGCATCAAGGGCCGCTCAAACGTCATCGCGTTGGCTCGGACAACGGTCTGTTCGAGAACGTGACCGCCGCCGAGGGTGTGCTGCTGCTCGAGGACACTCATCTGCTCGACTGTGCGAGCGGTGACCAGCTGGCGCGCGCACTGACCGACGGTGTCTTCGCCAATTGGCAGCTCATTGCCTTTGGCCGCGAAGATCTGCGCAACAAGGTGCAACGCAGTGAATGCTCGGCCCAACTAGCGGCGCAGTTGCGTTCTTCGACGGTGTTCTTGCCGTCGCTGCGCGATCGGCAGGACCTGCAGTGGCTGGTAAGCGAGATGTTGAAGGGGCTGGGCACGACCGAGTTCACCGAGTTCGACGTGACCCCCGTAGCAATGCGAACATTGGCCGCGCACGCATGGCCAGACAACCTTCAGGAGCTTCGTTCGGTGTTGGCACGCGAGAGCGCGCTGGCCGACAAGGGCGTGATCGCAGAGGTGAAGCTGCCGCAGCACCATCCGCCGCAAAGCGAATCGCCGCCGGCCGGAGGGTTGCGTCGGCAAGCCGAACGGGCGGCGCTGGCCGAGGCGCTGCAGACCTCGGCCGGGAACGTGAGTGTGGCCGCGCGCAAGCTCGGTGTGGCGCGCAGCACCTTGTACCGCCTGCTCGAGCGGCACGGTCTGGCTCGCGAATAACTTCCGTCTTGCGCAGTTTGCGTTGGGCGCTGTTGCTCGCGACGGTGCTGGCCTGCTCGCCCCCAGCGCCGAAGCCGGCGCTGGATTTGGTCGCCGATCTCGGGCCGCAAGCGAGCTTGCTCGAGCTTCAGCGGCGTTGGGAGCGCAGTGAGCTCTCGGACAACCAAGGCTTCATTCGGCTGCTCGAGGACTACACGCAACGTTATCCGGCCGAGCCTTCGACGCGGCGGGTGCGCGCCTACCTCGCGGTGCTGCTGCTCGAACAAGAGCAACTCGAAGCAGCGGCGAAGAACGCCGATTTGGTGCAAGGTCAGCTGGGCGCCGCGCAGGATCTGGCGACCATCGTGCAAGCGGCGCTCTTGCGTCGCAAACGTGAGTCGCTCAGCGCCTTTCGCCTGCTCGACCCGCTGTTCAACCGCGTGATCGATCTGCGCGGCCGCACCTTGCTCAACGAGGAGCTGTTGCGGCTGGCGATCGAGCTCGAGCGCTGGAAAGACGCGGCGCGCTACTTTCGCGCGTTGGTCACGCAGTCGAGCGGCGCGCTGCGCGTGCGCGCCGAGCTGCGTGCGCCCGGCTATGTGGAGGCGCTGCCGAGCTCGGCCTTGCTCGAGCTCTTGCAAGCGGAAGTAGAGAGCGAAGAAAAAGATCGCTGGGTGCTCTCCTTCCTAGCCAAACAACTGGCGAAGTTGGCGCTCGAGAAGGGCGACCCACAAACGGCGCGCGCGCTCTTGGCGTTGGTGCCGGAGCTGCTCGGCGACAAGGCGGATGCGCTTTTGCGCGTAGCGGCGCGCGGCGCTGACGTGCGCCTCGAACGCAATACCGTCGGCTTGGTGATGCCGCTCGGTTCGGACGCGCTGCGTGCGCGCGGGATCGACGTGGCGCGTGGTCTCGCGATCGCGCTCGGGTTGCCGGGCGGTTCGACGCGGCTGGTGGTGCGCGATCATCGCGGTGATAAAGCCTCGCTCGACGATACGCTGGCGCTGCTCAACGCCGACGGCGCAGCGGTGATCGTCGCAGGCTTCGATGCGGCGGAGGCCGATCAGGCGCTGGCGTACGCTGAGCGTACCAACTTGCCGGTGATGCTGCTCACGCACCCCAAGCGCGAATTGCCGAGCAGCGCGCCGGCCTTCGTGATGGGCGACGACCCGAAGGTAGTGCGCGAGCGCTTGGTGTTCGCGATGTTGACGCTCGGTCGCAAGCGCGTGGCCGTCTTCGCCGATGATCGCCGGGCGATCGATTTCTCGCCGGCGGTGGCCGCGGGCATCGTCGCCGAACAGCCGTGCTCCGCTTCACGCGAGACGCTGGAGAAGCTCAACGCCGATGCGCTGGTGCTCGATGGCGACGCAGATTGTGGAGCGCGTGCGGTGGAGCTCGGCAACAAGCGGCTGGTAGGCGTTGGTCTGCGCGCCGAAACCAACCAGGCTGATGTGGTCGCAAGCGCCGGGCTCTTCCCCAACCCCGAGGGCGACCATCCGCGCGCGAGCGACGACCCGATGTTGGCGGCGCTGATCAAAGAACGCCAACGCAACCCGACCTGGTGGATGGCCCTCGGTCACGACGCCGGGCTGCTCGTGAAAGACGCCATCTTGGGTCTCTCGCCCGAAGCCGACGATCGCGGTGTGGCCGTCGCCATGCGCAAACGCATCGTCACCGACGCCATCGCCACCGCCGAGGCCAAGCTGTGGACCACCAGCGCCAGCGGCTTCGGCGGCGGCCGCGTGTTACCGCGCGATGTGCTGGTGAGCACCAGGCGCTGAGGGTGGGGTGGCGAGCCCGCCCACCGAGCCCGCCCACCGAGCCCGCCCACCGAGCCCGCCCACCGAGCCCGCCCACCGAGCCCGCCCACCGAGCCCGCCCACCGAGCCCGCCCACCGAGCCCGCCCACCGAGCCCGCCCGTCTGCGCACCGAGCCCGCGCACCGCCGCGCAGGGGATCGACCCTTGAAGTGGACGTTTTGTTGAATTCAGCCGCCCATCCCAGCCTGATCGACCGCCTTTCTCAACAAAACGTCCACTTCGAGCCCCCATCCCCGCGCGAGCCGACGCTTCGAGGTCCCATCCCCCCGCGCGAGCCGACGCTTCGAGCCCCCATCCTCCGCCCGCCTAACTCCGGCCCACCCTAGCTGGATCTTGGTGTGCCCATGGATACTGGTTATCGGTCATTAAGCGTTTTATGGGGCCAGATCTCCCCGCGATTTCTCCTTGTGGGCCTTGGTCGGTGCTGGCGCATATCGTGCATTGTCGGGCGCGCCATGCAGTTGTTCCTTCGTTGTCTCGGTGCGTTCCTGCTCGTTGGCTGCCAAGCCGCAAACGGGACCCCGGTGGTTGCGGAAGTCGCTCAGCCGGAGCGAATCGATCGTGGGGCGGACTCGGTGGAGAGCGAGATCGGCGGCATGAACCACGAGGACGTGGAGGCGCAATTCGCCCAGCTGCAAGAGCCGATTTTGCGCTGTGTGCGCGAGGGCACCGACCGTGTGCGAGAGATGGGCGGTCGCTTCGCGGTGAAGTTGCGCATCAACCGCAAAGGTGAGGTTGTCTCGGCCTACTTGAAGGAATCAACCTTGGGAGACCGCGCGACCGAGCGCTGCGTGCTTTCGGTGGCGCGCTCAGCTTCGTGGCCCAAGCCGCTCGGTGGCGAGGGCATCGCGGAGCGCAGCTTTGACGTGGATCCGAGCGTGGAGCCGATTCAGTGGAAGCCGGAAAAAGCGCGCGGTCCGAAGAAGTCGGTGGGCCAGCGGGTGCAGCAGTGCAAGGTCGGGGTGGAAGGCCCGTTCGTGGCGACGGTCTATGTCAGCTCCAAAGGCAACGTGCTCGCGGCGGGCGTTGCACCGCCGGACGCGGCGGCTGAAGAGGCCGCCGATTGCGTGGCCGACGCTGTGCGCGGGATGAAGTTCGGCTCGCCGGGGCGCAAGCCGGCGAAGGTGACGTTCGAACTCTGAGCGCGAAGCGCAGGCGTTGTGCAGCCGTTGTGTAGGTGAAGACTGTGTTTGTGCAGACCAGCACAAGGCCGTTGGCCGGCCTGCGGTCTGGCATTCAGCGTTGGCGGGCTAGCACAAGCCCGCTTGCGTCTCAGCGCCCGACGCCGATCCCGCCCAACGGGCTGACGCTGGTGGGCGCTATAGCGGCGCCCCCGGAGTTACTCGCACCCTCTTCATCCCAAAGGATGGCGTAGGCCACGAGCAGGCACGCGTGCCGCGCGTAGACGCTGACATTGCAACCAACCCAGCGGCCAGCCGACTCAGCAGCGCCATCGGCGCCATACTTGATCAGGTCCCCCTCGGGCGAGAGCGCGAGCCAGGCGCTGGCTCGGCCGGGTTGCGCCGCATACGACGAACCGACGATGCCCAAGAGCTCGTCCTTCTTGCCGACCAAACGTCCGTCCGCTTCGAGCACGGCGACCGGCTTTTGGTCCTGATCGTAAAGGCGGCCGACGCGATCGATCACCCACTCCACGTCCCCGTCGATCACCACTTCGGCGAAGCCGCCGCGGACCTGCAGATCCACGAGCTCGCCTTTGTGTTGCCACTGCGCGCTGACGAGGTGAAGCGGCGCGCCGCCTTCCGCCCACCGCGCGGGGGGCTTGGAGCCGCCGCACGCGCTCGCCGAAAGCGCCAGTACGGCTGCAACGGTCAACCAGCGCTTCATACCTTCTCCACGCCGGCCTTGCCGAGCAGCCCCGTCGGCTTCACCAGCAGTACGAGCACGAGCGCCATGAACACGAACACGTCTTGCAGCGACGAGTAGGGCGTGAGCTTGGTGAGCTCACCCAAGATGCCGAGCAGCAGGCCGCCGAGCACAGCGCCCGGGATGTTGCCGATGCCGCCGATCACCGCGGCGACGAAGGCGCGCGTACCGATCACGGTGCCCATGGTCGGGTAGGCGGGCGATTGATCCATGCAGAACAAAATCGAGCCGAGCGCGGCCAGCGAAGAGCCGGTCATGAAGGTGAGCGAGATCACCCGGCCGGTGCGCACGCCCATCAAACGCGCGGCATCCACGTTCATCGAAAGAGCGCGCATCGACTTGCCGAACCAGGTCCAGTGCACGAGCAGCTGGAGGAAGGTCATCGTCACGAGGCTCATCACCACGATCAACACGCGCGTCTTATCGAGCGGCATGATCTGCGGGTAACTGCGGTACTTGGCCGAGAAGAGCAGCTGCGCGAGGTTCGTCAGCAAGACGCTGGTACCGAGCGCCGTGACCAGCGGTGCGATACGGCTCGCCTTGCTGCCGCGCGCGCGCAGCGGTGCGTACGCAAAGCGCTCCACCAAGACGCCGAGCCCACCGGCCAGCGCCATCGCGCCGAGCGTGCCGCACACGCCCGAGAGCAACGGCGCTTGTTCGGCGCCGAGCCCGCTGATCAAGAAGAAGCCAGCGAACGCCGACATCATGAACACTTCACTGTGCGCGAAGTTGATCAGCTTCAGGATGCCGTACACCATCGAATAACCGAGAGCGACCAGGGCGATCATCGAGCCCTGGGCGACTCCGGTCACGACAGCGTTGAAAAGCTTCTCAATCACGACTGCGACGATACCTCAACCGGCCCTCACTTGGGGGCGGCGGAAGCGGCGGGCGCAGCCGAAGCCGAAACAGCGGCTGAAGCCGAGGGCGCAGCCGAGCTCGCCGCGCTAGCCGAGGCGGTTGCCGGGGGCGCAGCCGCGCTGGCCGTAGCGGTGGGTTGTGCACCGCCGCCGCCGAGCAGGGCCTCCGAGCCAGGACCGTGGACGGCCTTGTAGACGGTGCTGCCGTCTTTGATCTGCACCACGACGATCGGCTTCTGGGCGTTGCGGTCAGCGTCGATCGTGATCATGCCGGAGACGCCGGGGAAGTTCTTGGTCTCGGCGATCGCGTCGCGGATGCCCTTCGGCGTGTCTTCTTTGGCGCGCTTGATGGCGTCAGCGAGCACGAGCGCCGCGTCGTAACCCATGGCGGCCAAGCTGCTCGGCTTCTTCTTGTGCTTGCCTTCATACACAGCGACGAACTTCTTCGACACGTCCCACGGGATGTCGGGCGCGTGGTGATCGGTGAAGTGCGCGCCGGTCATTTCCTTGAGCAGCACCTCATCACCGCTCCAGCCGTCTCCGCCGACGAAGATGTCCGAGGTGAGCCCAGCGTTGATGGCCTGGCGATTCATCTGCACCATCTGCTTGTAGTAGACGGGCGCGTAGATCACCTCGGGTGAAGCGGCCTTCATCTCGTTGATGAAGGTGCTGAAGTTGGTCTCGGAGTCGGTGAACTTCGCCTCTTTGACGATCTCACCACCGAGCTCCGCGATCACCTTCTTGAACTCATTGGCCAGCCCCGAGGAGTACAGATCATTCTCGGCGAACATCAGGCCGATCTTCTTCTTGCCCAAGGTCTTCACGCAGAACTCAGCGCCAACTCGGCCCTGAAACTCGTCCACGAAGCAGACGCGGAAGACCCACTCGCCCACCTTGGTCACGTCGGCGTTGGTCGACGAAGGCGTGATCATCGGGATCTTCTTCTGCGAAGCGACGATGCCACCGGGCTTGGAGCGAGAGGAGGCTACCTCGCCGAGGAGCGCCACGACCTTGTCACGGTCGATCAGCTGTTGGACCTTGTTGGTCACCTCATTGGGGAGGGATTTGTCGTCCTCGAACAAGACCTTCATCTTCTTGTTCTTGATGCCACCGGCCTCATTGATCTGCTCGACGGCGATCTGAATGCCCTGCTGGGTATCGATGCCGAACTGAGCGTCACCACCGGTGAGGCTCAAGAAGGCGCCCACCATCCATTCGTTCGAGGGCCCGGATTGGCCGCACCCGGCGAGCTCCAACCCAAGCACCGAAGCCGCGCCCACACCAACAGAACCTGCGAGAAAGTGTCGCCTACGAACCAGCATGATGCTCCCCTCTTCGAGGGGGGCGGGTGTATCACCCCTGGCCTTGGCCGTCAGCTTCTTTGGCGGACCGCACGGCCCAGGCGAAGTGCTCGACGTTGCCTTTGGGCCCAGCGACTTCGCTATCCACGCCTTGCTTCACCACCAGCGGCGAACCGCGGAAGGTGCTCAACGCGAGCTCGATCGCAGCTTGTCGTTCGTCGCCGCGCACCACGCCGCGCCCGCGTGAGGCCACCGCTTTGGACGCCTCGAACTGCGGCTTCACCAGCGCGACCAGGTCTCCGCCGGGCCGCAACACGCGCGCGATCGCCGGCAGCAATGCGCCGATGCCAACGAAGGATGCGTCCACCACCACGAGATCCACCGGCTCGGCGAAGTCAGCACTGGTGAGCGTCTTGGCGTTGGTTCGTTCGCGAACGACCACGCGCTCGTTCTGTCGCAAGGAGAGCGCGAGCTGCCCAACCGACACATCGACGGTGTACATCTTGTCGATCCCGCGTTGCAGCAGGCAGTCGGTGAAACCGCCGGTCGCTGCGCCGACGTCCACTCCGACTCGGCCTTGCAGCTCGCTGAAATGCGCGCCGAAGGCACGCAGCGCGCCCTCGAGCTTGTCGCCTCCGCGCGAGACGAAGCGACGATCCGAACGAAGCGAAATCAGCTCCTCCTCCGCCAGCATCAGGCCCGGTTTCTCGAGCCGCTGCTCGCCGCGATAGACGCGCCCGGCCATCACGAAGGAGCGGGCAAGCTCCAGCGAAGGAGCGAGCTCGCGCACGACCAACAGCTCATCGAGCCGGCGCTTCACGGCTGCGCCAGCTCGGGGTGAAGCAACGCCGCGAGCTCGCGTACGCCCTGCGCGACGCGTGGCCCCGGACGCAGCGCCGCAGCGCTTTGCAGCCGATAGACGCGCTTGTTCTTGGCCGCCCGCAAGCTGGTGAGCCCCGGCACCGAGGCCAAGAGCTCGAGCGCCGATTCGCTGTAGGCCCCGCCGGAGCCGTCGATGATCACGTCGGGATCGAGCGCGAGCAGACCCTCGGCGGCGAGCTTGGGGTACTTGCCCGAGCCGGTGACCGGGTTGCTCGCTCCGGCCGCACGCAAGAGCTCATCGGGAAAGGTGCCTGGCCCGGCCGCGATCAGCGGCTTCCAATCGAACAAGAGCACCGCGCGTTCTTCGCGCAGCGGTTTCACCAGGCGGCTGATCTCGGCGAGATCGGCTGCGAGCTTGGCGGTCAACGTGCGCGCTTCTTCATCGGCGCCGATGCGCCCGCCCAGCGTGCTGAGCGCTGCCACGATCTGCTCGACCGAATCCATCTGCGGAAAGAACGTCTCGATGCCGTAGCTCGTCAGCCGATCGACGAACTCGGGCCCGGCCGGACCGCGCTCACCGATCACCAGCGAGGGCTTGAGCGAGAGCACCTTCTCGAGGTTGGGATCGGCGAAGCCACCGATGGTTTCAACGGCCAGCGCCTCGGCTGGGTAGTCGCAAAAGCTCGAACGCCCGACGAGCTTGGCGCCGCGACCGAGCGCAAACACAGCCTCGGTCATGCTCGGTGAGGTGCTGACCAGACGCTGTTCACTCTTGTTGCCGAGCCGTGCGCTACAACCTGCCTCCGTCACCGCGACGAGCGCGGTGAGGAGAAGCGAACGGCGTTGCACGCTCAGGCCCGACGACGTCGGCGCAGCAAGGCAGCGAGCCCAACCAACCCGAGTATTGCGGGACGCCACGGCACCGGATTGGTCGGGTCGGGGGAGACGTTGCAACCGTCTTCGCCCGACTCGGCGGCGTCGCCGCTGCTGCTGCTGGTTTCTTCAGCCGGCGGCGCCTCTTCCGGGATGGCGACGCACACGGTGGTGTCGGGCTTGACCTCCTCGCAGGTGTAACCGTCCGGACAAACCTCGTCGCTGATGCAGCGACGCGTGCACTCTTGCTTCCAACAGACCTCACACGCGAGCTCGGTGCAGTTGCCACCGACAGGGCCGTTCCAGCCCGAGTCGGTCGGCTGCCCAAGCGCCCAGAGCGGAGGCTCGTAGCCGCCGAGTTGCGCTGCGTACAGGCCCGTCTCCTTGATCCATTCACCCCAGGCGTGCACCGAGCCGTACACCGGGTTCGAGCAGTTCGGGCCGCCGCGCGAGGTCACACCCACGACGCGGCCTTGCAGATCGATCGCCGGGCCACCGGAGTCCCCCGAGCAGATGCCCGTGTCTCCGAGCCATTCTTCATCGGTCACGTAGCCGCCGACGCCCTGGCAATCATCCTCGGCGCAATAAACGAACAGATCATCGCGCCGGCGGCGCGTGCCAGCCGAGTTGAAGTTGTTGTCCCCGGTCTGGCCATAGCCGACCGCGAAGTACTCCTCCCCTTCGGCGAGCTTGTAGTCGACGCGCGGCACCAGCGGCACGGCTTCTTCCGGCGCGACGTTGTCCGCCAAGATCAGGATGGTTTGGTCATTGCCACACAGGAGGTCACTCCCGGGCGTGATCACCACCTCTTGCACCATGTGATAGTCGGCTGGGTTCTGCGTCAGCTGGAAGTTTGTGGTGACGTAGAAGCTACCAGCCGAGCCAGGATTCCCGGCCTCGCTCTGGTTGCAGATGACGCCCTGCGAGTCATTGCTGATGTTGGAAACGCAGTGCCGTGCGGTGAGCACCAGGTTGGGGCCGATCAGCGAGCCGCTACAAATGCCCCCCTTGTTGACGTCTACGATGCCGACGACGCTGTTGGTCTCCTTGTCGGTGTAGCCGCCTTGAATCGCCTGCTCTGCGTTGGCGATTTGCTCCCCTCCCGGCTGCTCGACCTCACAAGCCGCGAACAACGCCACACCACACAGCAACAGCGAGCCTTTGAGCGATGAGCGACGCAAAGAAAGGGACTGCATGAGCAAACCTCCGGGGGGCCGAGGAAGACGCGGCAGCATACCAGAAGCAGGCCACGGCGCGCTTGGCGTCCGTCATTCAATTTCTGGCAACCGCCAGTTGCGCGAACAGCAATAGCGGGGTGCTCGAGGCCTTTTCGAGACGCTCAGGAGTGGGCATGCGCCTTGCGAAAACCAGCGCATGTCAGGCCGTGATCCCTATTTTCTGCTGGCGCTCGTGGCTTATGCCGCCGCCGGACTCGCCGTCGCGCCAGGCGCGAGCTTGCTAGGCTTTCTGACAGTTCTGGCTTTGCTGCGCGTGTTGCGCATCGCGCAACGAGCCTGGCTGCTGCCGCTCACCCTGTGCTTCCTCTTGTGCGGTCTTCGCGCCTTGTACGCCGAGCAACGCGGGCGAGCCATCTACGCGCAAGCGGTCACGGTGGCGACGCCGCTCGGAGACTGCAGCGGGGAAGGGGAGATCGTCTCGTCGCCGCAGATCGCGGGTCGCGCGCTCGACGCGACGGCGCGCGGCTCGGCGCGCTTCTACCTCGACGTCGAACAGGCTCAATGCGCCCAAGCGTTGCCGCCCGGTACGCGCATCGATCTGCGGGTGGACAGCGCGCTTTTGCATCGCGGGGATCGCATTCGCTTCAAGGCCAAACTCGCGCCGCTCCATCTGTTCGACAATCCGGGCAGCTCGCCCGGCTGGGTGCGCGTCGCGCGCAGCGGTACCGCCATCAGCGGCTACGCCTCGAGCCTCGAGCTCCTTCAGCAAGGCAGCGGCCTGTCGTTTCAGATCGATCGAGCGCGGGCGCATGTCCGCTCGCGTATCGAGGCGACCTACCACCCACAGGCGGTCGGCTTGGCGCGCGCGCTGGTGCTCGGAGAGACCGACCTCGACGAGGACATCGCTACGGCCTTTCGGCGCACCGGCCTCGCGCACATCCTCGCGGTCTCCGGCACGCACCTCGTGGTGACGGTGCTGGGCATCGAGCGGGCGCTGCGAGCGATCGTCGCGCGCTCGGTTTTCGTCACCGAGCGCATCGACGTAAGCCGCGTTACCGCGGCGTTGGCGCTGCCGCTGACGTGGGCGTACTCGAGCTTCGCAGGCGGCAGTGGCTCGGTCTTTCGTGCGGCCTGCATGATGACCGCGCACTTGCTCGCGACGGTGGTGGGTCGTCGAGGCAGCGGCACGCGCTCCTTCACGGCGGCGCTCGTCACCGGCCTCGTGGTCGACCCGATGTTGATGTTCGACGCTTCCTTCACGCTCTCGGCCGCAGCGACCTTTGGCCTGCTCGCGCTGAGTGCGCCGCTGGCGCGTCTGCTCGGCGCTGAGCCTGGTGAGGACGCGAGCCTCTTGCGTCGAGCATGGGCCTTCGTGGCCAAGCCAGCCGCTGCCACGCTCGCGGCGACGCTGACCTGTGCGCCGATGACCGCGGCGCTCTCGGGGGAGACCTCAGCGGTGGGCATCGTCGCCAATTTGATCGCCGCTCCGATCGGTGAGCTGTTCGCGCTGCCCTTCGCGATCCTGCATGCAGCGATTGGTTTTGTGCCGGCGTGTGAACAAGGCGCGGCGCTCGTCGCCGGCGGCTCGCTGCGTTTGGTGGCGGGCATTGCCTCGTTTGCTGCGGACCTCGGAGGCACGGTCAGCTTGCCGTCGCCCAGCACGAGTCACGTGGTGGTGTTCACCTTGGTGGCGGTGATGCTGGGGCACCGCGGCCTCAGTGCACGAACGCTGCTCGCGGCGGGGCTCGCGTTCGTGGCAGTAGAATTGGGCGTTCGCTATCGCGAACGCGGGGCCGGGCAACTGCGCGTGACAGCGCTCGATGTGGCGCAAGGCGACGCCATCCTGATCGAGTTCCCCAACGGCCAGAGCATGCTGATCGACGGCGGCGGGCTACCCGGCCAGCCGCTCGATCTCGGGACGCGGGTGGTGCGACCCGTGTTGCGCGCCAAGCGCCGCACCAAGCTCGACGTGGTGGTGCTCTCGCATCCGCACCCGGATCACTTTGGCGGCCTCGGTTCGGTGCTCGAGACGACGCCGGAGATCGGCGAATTCTGGGACGGCGGCACGAGCTCGCCGGCGACCCGCGCGCTGCGTGAGAAGGCCGCATCGCACGGCGCCACGCTGCGCGAGCCGAGCTCGCTTTGCGGCGCGCCGATCGCGTTCGGTGGGGCGCAGATCGAGGTGCTGCATCCGTGCCGGCCGGCCAGCTACGAACGCAGCGCCAACGACGGCTCGCTGGTGCTCAAGATCACGTACGGCGCGCGCTCCTTTCTTTTCACCGGGGACGCCGAGCGCGAGGCTGAACACGAGCTGCTCGAAGCGCAGCTGCCGCTGCAAGCCGATGTGCTCAAGATCGGTCATCACGGCAGTCGCACCTCCTCGACGCTCGAATGGCTGGAGGCGGTCAAGCCTTCGCATGCGGTGATTTCGTGCGGTATTCGCAACCGCTTCGGTCATCCGCACGGCGAGACGATGGAGACGTTGTGGGCGCTCGGCGTGAGCACCCACCGCACCGATCTGGACGGCGCGTGGGTGTTTTCGACCGACGGTGCGGCGCTCGAGGTGCGCCGGGCGAACGAATGACGATCGCCCTCGGATCTGATCACTCGACCGGCGTGGTTCCGATCGGCACGGTGCCGCCGTTGGCGATCCACTCGAAGGAGTCGACGATGACCGTTGAGTCGAAAGAAGAATCCCCGGTGTCCCAGATCGCGAAGCGGATCGCGAACTCGGAGCCACCCACCACTGGTGCTTGCGTCTGCAACCAGGACGTTCCGCCAGCGTCTTCTCCGCCGCCGAAGCCGGTGTCAAAGCCCGTGCCCATCAGCTGTGAGGGGCCGGCTGGGCAACAGGGAACCGGAGCGCTCGGACAGTTCAGCTCGAAGCAATTGGCAGCGAAGTCAGCGCACGAAGCGCACACATCGAAGAAGGCGATGTTCACGCTGACCGGGTTGCCCAGCGCGTCGAACGAGATGTTGCCGTCTTGCGCGCCCTGCGGGGGTGGGTCCACCAGGGCGATGAACTGGTCATTGAAGGTGGTGCAGACGTACTCGCCGTATTCGAACGAGTGGAACTTGAAGTTGAACTTGTAGCCCGTCGCGTTCGTGGGAGCGCGCAGCGTCAGGTCGAGCGCGATGTCGTCATTGATGGTCGTGGCGATCGGGCAATTGGGTACGTCTTGCGGAAAGCCCGGAGGCGGCGTCCCCGCGAGGTTGCTGTTGCACGAGTTGCTGGTGCATGCGCCCGGCTGACCTGGAAGCCGCGAGAAGCCCGAGGAAAGCGACAACATGCTGGACCCTGCGAGCGGGAGCACGTTGGGTCCAAAGTTCGCCTGCAGACCAACCTGCTTGTTGGCCGCGATCGGCGTGCCGTTCGCCCGCGTGTACTGTGCGGTGAGCAGACCCCAGTCTTTTGCATCCGCGGCTTGCTTACAAATATCCACTGCGCGCGCGCCGTCTTTCGCGTCGGTGCTGTTGAGTGCGAGCCCGTCATCACAGTAGGGGTCCTGCGGCTCGTCCTTCATGCCGTCACAATCTTCGTCCACCGGCTCGTACTCGGCTCCGCCAGCGCCGCCGCTACCACCGGCTCCACCAGCTCCGCCAGCTCCACCGGCACCGCCGGCTCCGCCTGCTCCGCCGCCCGCTGGTGCACCGATGACCTCGATCGCCCCAGGGTTGGCGTTCTTGTCGCAGTCATTGCAATCGCCCTCGGCGATCGTCCAGCCGTCTTGGTCCTCATCGGCGTTCTCATCGTTGCAGGTGCCAGAGGCTCCTCCAGCCATGAACTGCTGACTCGAAGAACCCGCGGTACCGCCGCCACCCTGCGTCTGTTGACCGCCTTGGTTGCTACCACCCGCAGCATTGCCTCCGCTGCCGCCGGTGTTTGGGTCGGCGCCTGCACCGGAGGTTGTGCCGTTGCCGGCGGTGCAAGCCGCGACGAGGAGCCCAATGACTACGGAACCAAGCTTAGCGTTCATGTTACTCCTATGACCAAAGTGGCCGCCTTGCGCCGAATCGGTGACTTACCCGTGGCGGGATGAGGCCACAACGGGGAACCCACCGCTGGTTATTCGGGGATGATGTCTGTGCCGAGGTCAACCACCCCGCCGCTGGCGATCCAGCGGAAATTGTCGACTACGGCGGTGGCATCCAGCGCTGAGTCCCCGGTATCCCAGACCGCGAGCCGCAGCGAAAATTCGGACCCACCTTCAATCGGTGCCGTGGTGCGGAGCCATGAAGTTCCACCGGCGTTGCCATCGTCGAACGTGCCGGTCCAGCTGTCGAAACCAGTGCCTGCGAGCTCAGCTCCGCCCGCTGGGCAACAAGGGCTCGGTACCGGCGGACAACTCGAGCCGGAGCAATTCTGCGCCCAGTTTGCGCAGCTGTCGCACACATCGAAGAAGGCGATGTTCACGCTCACCGGCGCGCCGTTCATGTCGAACGAGATGTTGCCGTCGAGAGCTCCGGCCGGCGCTGGATCAACCAGGGCCATGAACTGATCGTTGAAATTCGAGCAAACCCACTCGGCGTACTCAAACGAATGGAACTTGAAGTCGAAGGAATAGCCGGTGGCGTTGGTTGGTGCGCGCAGCGAAACCTCCAGCCCAATGTCGTCGTTGATGTTGGGTTGGATCTCGCAGCCAGGGGCTGTTTGCGGAAAGCCGGGCGGTGGCGTTCCCACGCCGGTTCCGGTGCATGAAGCGTTGCCGCAAGCGCCTGCTTGGCCGGGAATGCGCGCGTGACCCGAGGAGAGCACCAGCAAGTTCGAGCCCTCGCGCGGAGGGTTATTGGGTCCAAAGTTATTCATGATGCCGGCCTGCAACCCGGGCGCCGTCGAGGTTCCATCCGCGCGCACGTAGGCCGCTGAAAGCACGCCCCAATCCCCAGGCCCGGTGGCCGTCTTGCACAGCTCGATCGACTTGGCTCCGTCGAGCGCATCTACGCTGGTGAGCACGAGCCCGTCATCACACGAGGCCGGCTCCACCTCGTCGGTCTCCCCGTCGCAGTCCTCATCGGCTGCCACATAGCCGCCGGCTCCGCCACTGCCATCGTCGCCTACGACCTCGATCGCGCCGGGGTTGGAGTTTGCGTCGCAGTCATTGCAATCGCCCTGCGCTTGCGTGAAGCCGTCCATGTCTTGATCGTCGTTGGGGCCGGAGCTGCAGCCTTGTTGGTTGCCGCCCGTTCCCGACATGAACTGGCCCGAGCTGGCACCGCTGCCACCACCGCCTTGAGCCGAGCTGGTGGTTCCGCCGCTGCCCCCGGCCGAGGCTCCGCCGGCGCCCGAGCCATCGGGGTTGTTGTCCGAGGTGGCGGAGGTTCCAGGCGTGCAGCCAACAAAAAGACTGCCGACAACAGCTGCAACCATGGTTCGCGAGAACGAGCGGCTCATTGAAACCTCCACACACGGTGCCGCTTGCGCGGCGCTTTTGAACAAGGAAGACGCTCAGCGTAGCACGCCGCCCCGCGTGCGCGAGAGGCGTCATTCGCGGTCAAAACCAGCGGCAATGCCAGGTCTGCGCGACGAACAAGCGTCGAAACCGAGCTTGCGCTATGGTCCCGGCTCAATGGCTTGGGAATCCACGACGCCCATTCGTCGCCGAATGAGCCTGGAGCACGGCCGCATCGACCGCTCCGGCGCCAATGCGATCGCGCTGGCGTACCCTTCTCCTTACCGCGCGGGCATGAGCTCGCTGGGCTTTCAGCAGGTCTATCGGCTGATCCAAAACTCCGGGGACCTGCGCTGCGAGCGCTTTTTTCTGCCGGATGACGCCAACCGTTTCGAGGTAGGGCCGCTCAGCTATGAGTCGGAGCGGCCGCTCGGAGACTTCCCGCTGATCGCCTTCAGCGTAGCGTACGAGTTGGAGCTAGCCGGTCTCGCCCAGATGTTGGAGGCCTCGGGCGTACCCGCCCTACGCAGGCTGCGCGCCGAGAGTCACCCGTTGATCCTGGCCGGCGGTCCGCTCACGTTTAGCAATCCGCTACCGCTCGGGGCCATGGCCGACGTGATCGTGATGGGGGAAGCGGATGACCTCGTGCTCGGGCTGCTCTCCGAGCTGCGCGCAGAGCCAGATCGCAAGCGAGCCCTCGAGAAGGCTGCCGCAACGCCGCACGTGTTCGTGCCGGCGCTACACGGCGACGCTATGCCGTCGATCGCGAAGGCGGACGTCGCAAACCTCCCCGCCTATTCGGCGATTCGTACGCCCGATACCGAGCTCTCGAACATGTTCCTGATCGAGGCGGAGCGAGGCTGCTCCCGCGCTTGCACCTACTGCGTGATGCGTCGCTCGACCAACGGCGGCATGCGCATCGTCAAAGCTGAGACCCTGCTGGCGACGATTCCCGAGGATGCGAAGCGCGTTGGGCTCGTAGGAGCGGCCGTGAGCGATCACCCGAAGATCGCCGAGATCGTCAACGCGTTGGCCGATCGCGGCTGCGAGGTGGGCCTCTCGAGTTTGCGCCCGGACCGTCTCAACGAGGAGTTCGTTGGAGCGCTCAAGCGCGTTGGTTACCGCACCTTGACGACGGCGATGGACGGCCCGAGCGACCGGCTGCGTGAACTCTTGGAGCGGCGTGCGCGCATCCGCCATCTCACGCGCGCCGCTGAACTCGCGAAGGAGTTCAAAATGAAGCGGCTCAAGCTTTATCTGATGATCGGCCTGCCGACCGAGACGGATGAAGACATCGCCGAGTGCGCTGCGTTCATCAGTGATCTGGCCAAGACCGTGCCCATCGCGCTCGGCATCGCTCCGTTTTGTGCCAAGCGAAATACGCCGCTCGACGGCAGCGAGTTCGCCGGGATCACCGTGGTTGAGAATCGCTTGGCGCTGCTCCGCAAGCTGCTGCGCGGTCGCGCAGACGTACGCGGTACGAGCGCACGTTGGGCGTGGGTGGAGTACGTCTTGGCCCAAGGCGGAATGCCGGAGGGGGAGGCCGTGTGGCGCGCTGCTTCGCGCGGCGGCTCCTTCGCCGAATACAAGCGAGCCTTCGCCGAGGCCCTGTCTGAGGCACCGCGCGCACGGGTTGCTTCCAAACGGCTGCAAGTGCTGCAAGCCACGGGATCGGGATCATGAACACGGAGAAGAAGCGTCGCGGGAAGTCGCCTGCGCAAGGTGAAGTCGCTGAAGCCGCCCCGGTTGAAAAGCCGCCGCTGTCGCGCAAGCAGCTCGTAAACATGGGCATTCAACTGGGCTTCATCGCCCTGGCCTTCGTCGCCATTTTTGGCTTCGTTCGCGCAGCCCGCAACGACCAGCTGCGCTCCTTGTGCAGCGCTACCTGCAGCTTTGGTCCAAGCTACGCCGGTCGAAATCTGAAGGCTCCCGACTTCACCTTGCCCGACATCGACGGCAAGCAGGTGAGCCTGAGCGAGTTCAAAGGTCGCACGGTCATCCTTAACTTCTGGGCCAGTTGGTGTGAGCCCTGTCGTGAAGAGATGCCTGCTTTGGCGCGGCTTGGGCTGATGTTCAAGGACCGCAAAGACATCGTGCTGCTCACCATCACCACCGATGAAGATCTAGGCGCTGCCAAGGACACGCTCGCCACGCTCTTCGCCGCGGATGAAGAGCTCAAAGAGAAGGTTCCGAAGGGCACCTTTCCGTTCATCGTCCTGCTCGACCCGGAGCTCAAGGTCGTGACCGAGAAGTTCGGGACCACCAAGTACCCCGAGACCTGGATCATCGATGAAGAGGGCTTCATTCGAGCTCGCTTCGACGGTGCTCGCGACTGGGGCGGAGCGCGTGCGCTCTCGGTCTTCAAGGCGATGGACCGCGGGCCAGGCTGCCTCGTCGATTTCAACGAGGGCAAGGCGGTAGGCCGCTACGCCGAGCTCTGCAGTCCGGAGTGAAGCCACACGTGCGCTGAATTGGCGCGTGGCCCTGTCAGCGAACTGAAGGTACGCCGTGCTCGAAGGTCGCGCGCTGAAGGACCTCGAGCAGCGTTGATAGCTCTGCGGGCTTTTCCGCGAGCGACTCGATGTGCTTCGACCAACGTCGATCGATCACTTTCCATTTGAGTTCGGTCAGGCCGTGCTCCTTGAGGATCTCCTTGCGGTGCGCTTCATCCGCCCAGAGCGCCGCGCGGATGTGCGCATACTCCTCCACCGTCAGCCCCTCGATCTTTGGGCCTGTACCTGGCTTCACTTTGGCTCGGCGGACCTCCGCTTGATTCGGCGGCGCCGTTAGCTCTGGCTTGGGCACCTCGGCGTAGCTCGT
Organism: Polyangiaceae bacterium; assembly: GCA_044376115.1. GTDB lineage: Bacteria > Myxococcota_A > Polyangia > Polyangiales > Polyangiaceae > Xiheicaenibacterium. The sequence goes on from JBILLK010000005.1 coordinate 28,596, forward strand.
CACTTCCGGGATCACTGCGACTGGCGGGGATGCCGGCGGCGGAGGTGACGCTGTGACGGGAGAGTCGAGCGAGACGGCAGGAAGCTTGGCCGCCATTGCCGGCGGCGCTGGATCGCCGCTCGCTGCAAAGCGAGCGAGCCCCATCATCGGTCGAGGTGCCTCTTGCGGTGGCACTACGGCTGCCGCTTGGGGAGCAGCAACCACCGGCGGCGGCGCCACTGTTTCGGGCGCTCGTTGCAGCGACATTCCCATGCCTTTGAGCGCCGAAGGTGAGGCCACCGGCTCGAACGGCGCTGGTGGCGTAACCACCGCTGGTGGCGTAACCACCGCTGGTGGCGTAACCACCGCTGGCGGCGTAACCACCGCTGGTATCGGCGGGGTCACCGGCTGAGGCGAGGGACCGGGCGCAAAGTCTGCCGTGCGTTCAACCCCGAGCGCGGGCGGTGGGGGTGGTGTCGCGCTGGGGGAAGGGCTCGACGAAGAACGAAACGGCGTGGCATCCGTAGAGAGCGGTGCACGATTGACGGGGGGGCGATTGGTGAGCCATTTCGGCCCCGAAGCCTCCTCCGTGCGCAGGTCGGGGCGCCTCACTTCGACGGTGCCGTTTGGGTCGGTTGCTGGTCCCCAGGTTGGTGGAGTTGCAACGACCAGGGACGCGAGCGGTGGCAACGGTGGAAGACCGGCCGGGGCGGCGTGCGCGGCGAAGGGCACCGGCGAATTTGGCGTTGCCGCCATGGCTGGCGGCGCTGGTGCGGCACCCCAGGCGGCGGGCGGAGTGAGCGGCTTGTTGAAGGGCGTCGCAACCATCGCCCACTGCGGTAACGCTGGTACGTCCATGGTCATCGTGTCGGAGCGGGCGAGCGGACTCTGTTGCGGAGGCGGGGTAGGCGGCTCCTCGAGATCTTCATCGCTTACCTCCAACGTCATCGTGTCCTGCGGCGCTAGCGCAACGCCGCCATAGGTTTCGGCGTCGTCGGCGGCATCGACCCCTGCAAATCCTTTGGCGCCCAGCTGTGCAGCGGGCGGCACCCGAACCTTCTGCGTGATGTGCTCGTCGTCTTGGCTGGGCGTCGCCATCGCCGGGCTCGGTGGTGCTGCAGGCGGCCGGGCCGGCGCTGGTTGGCCTGGGTGTGCGGCTCCGCGTGGTGGGGGCCCGGGAGTCATCTTCTGCGTGACCGCAGGGCGCCGAAGCGTCGCTGTGGCGTCGCTACGCTGGGTGGGCGCTGGTTTTCGCTGCGCTGGTTCCAGCACGCGCAGCCGGCTCCAGGTGCGGAGCAGCTCGGGGTTCTCCGATGCGAGCGCTCCAGTTACGTCGATCACCGCGAGCACTTCGTTATCGACGTTGCCCGAGTAGCTGAAGGTGCCGCGTGCAACGACCTCAATCATCGAGCGACTCGGGTCGATCAGCAGCGTGTCGATGCGCAAGGCTACTGGAATCAAGTGTGCCCATTGCTCGCGCACGATCAGCGCGGCAGCGGGTGCGGGCGCTGGCAACACACTGCTCATGCGGAAGTTTGGCCCGACCATCTCGATCGGTAGGGGTAGACTCGGATGGGCAATTCTCCCGTCGGCGGGAGCGCACGAGCTAGCCCATTGCCGATCCAACTGCACGGCGGGCCCAAGCACACGTGGGTTGGCGGCGCGCCGCTCGAAGGCTCCAACTCGTAAGCTGGTTGGTCCGGAGGCGAGCAACACCGGCCCCACGAACACCACATCGCAGGCGAGCTTGGCCTCGCCGAAGTCGGTTGGGTAAATGAGCCTGCCGCCCTCGCGTTGGGCTTCACGGAGACTCTCCTGGACGGGGGCTAGCCGAGCGTAAGCGCCGTGTTGAAAGACGTAGGTCGTCTTCAGCACGAGGGTATGTTCGGCGGGTCGCAATTGGGACCGGTAGAGCCCGATCGGCAGTGCAACTCGAACGAGAGCGTCCACGGACCAAACAATACGCTGGGGATGCGCAGGTCCGCTAAGGTAAATCCGCTTGGAGAATGATTGTGGACGCAGGAAGACCGTGCCGATGAAACCCGAGCCTGAACCGCTGCTGAAGCTCGGAGTGCTGATTTCTGGCTCCGGAACCAACCTGGGCGCGATTCTGAGCGCGATCGAAGCTGGCCGACTTGCGGCGCGCGTGGAGCTCGTGATCTCCAATCGCGCGGACGCGTTCGGGCTCGAGCGTGCGGCAAAGGCGGGCGTGGCTACAAAGATCTTGCCTCACCGTGAATTCGGCTCGCGTGAGCTCTTCGATCAGGCGCTGGTCGCCGCGCTGCAGGGCGCTGGCGTCGAGTGGGTCGTTTTGGCTGGCTTCATGCGCGTGGTTACTTCGGTATTGCTGGATGCCTTCCCCGACCGTGTGCTCAACGTGCATCCAGCGTTGCTCCCTTCCTTTCCCGGCGTTGATGCCCAAGCTCAAGCGCTGGCGTACGGCGTTTCGTGGACGGGCTGCACGGTGCACTTCGTCGACAGCGGCGTGGATACAGGGCCAGTGATCGTGCAGAAGGTCGTGCCGGTGCTCGCCGACGATGATCGCGAAACGCTCGCGAAACGCATCTTGGTGGAGGAGCATCAGGCGTTGGTCGAGGCGCTCGGGTTGATCGCCGCCGGCCGCATCGAGGTCGAGCCAGGGCCTCGGCGCCGCGTACGAGTGCGCTCATGAGGCGCCACTACGATGTGATCGTGCTTGGTCGATCGATCGGCGCCCTCACGGCTGCCGCGATCCTCGCGCGTCGTGATTTCACCGTGCTCGTGCTCGGCAACGGCTCACCAGCGCCCAACTACAACATCGGCGAATTCTTGCTTCATCGCCGAGCTTTTTCGCTGCTTGGGGCCACCAGCCCGTGTTGGACGCGGGTGATTTCGGAGCTAGCGCAATCGCAGACGTGGCGGCGCCGGCTCGTGCCCTCGGAGCCGGCGTTGCAAGCTCTTTCACCGGGCTTTCGCGTGGACCTGGCGAATGAAGAGGCGCTCTTTGCGCGCGAGATCGATCGCGAGTTTCCCGAGCTCTACCACGTCGTACAGCAGCTCTATCAACAGCTGGATGCGGTCAATCAAGCCGCGGACGAGGCCTTCGACAAGGACGCCATGTGGCCGCCCGGCACCTTCTGGGAGCGTCGGGAGACGGGCAAGCACGCAGCGCGTCTGCCCTACGTCCATGCTGAGCCCGACGCCGATCTGCTCGCGGAGTTTCCGCGCGGTCATTTCTATCGCCGCCTGGTACGTAACTCGGTGGTCTTCGCGACGAACTTCTCGGCCTTGCCCCCGCCATTCGCGGTGGCTCGTCTGCACGGCGCTTGGCGGAGAAACAGCGCGCGGCTCGCCGAAGGGGAGGCTGAACTCGAGAGCTTCTTGGTCGAGCGCATCGAGAACCACGGCGGCCAATGCAGGCTCTCCGACAAGGCCACCGCCATTCACTTGCGTCGCGGCGTCGCGGCCGGAGTTATTCTCGACGGCGATGATCAGCCCACCGGCTGCGAGTTCGTCCTGACCGATCTCGACGGCGAGTCGGTCGCTACGCTCGCGGGGGGCCAAGGCATTCACAAGGGCGCATTGCGCGAGTGGCCGCGCATCACGTCGACGGTCGGTCGCTTTGCCGTTTCGATCGTCGTGCGCAGTGAAGGCTTGCCCACGCCGCTCGGGCGGGGCGCGCTTTTGTTCGTGGATCCCAACCTCTACCCACGTGGCTTTCCGCAGGTGTTGCACCTATCGCGCACCTCGAGGGCGAGCGGTATCTCAGTCTTGGTCGGGGAGATCATGTTGCCGGATCACGGGCCGCTCGGCCTCCCCGATGCTCGCCGCTTCGTGCTCGAGTCGGTGCTGCGCGAGTTCCCATTCTTGGACCGCCATCTGTTGATGGTGGACTCGGTCAATGACGGTCTTCCCGCCTGGAGCTTCGAGCGTGGAGCGATGCGCGAGGTCCACCGGCGCGACGTCGCGCTCCCGCAAATCGAGCCAATGGTGCGTCAACTCGAGGTGGACCCTCCGGGCTATCTCGGCTTCGGCGGCGAACCGATTCGTGGCCCGATCGAGCGTACGCTGCTCTTGGGTCGCAGCGTGCTGCCCGGACTTGGGCAGGAGGGCGAGCTGCTCGCGGCCTGGGGGGCTGCTCGTTTGGTAACCCGCTCGGATCGCCGCAAGGCGCTGATGCGAAGGGATACCTGGACCAAAATGGAGATCGGCTAGGTGAACAGTGCGTGCCTTGATCTGCTGGTTGCCCGCGAACCGCTCGGCGCATTATGGTTGTAGCGATGCGCGAACTTCGTACAGCGGCCTTCATCGCTACCTCCGCGATCCTCTTCGCTGTGCCCGGCTTGGCCTCGGCGGCTGAGTGGCCGGTGGCGGTATTGACGGTGCAGACCGACGATGCCTTCGAGCATGCCGACTCGTTCTCGGCGTCGTTGCGTCGCGCCATCGAAGATGAGCCAGGCTGGCGCACGGCGCAGCTCGACAAGGACTACGCTCTCTTGGTGTTGGCCAGCACGCTTGAATGTGCGGATCCGCCCGACGCCGCTTGTGAGGAGAAGATCGCGAAAGAGCTCAAGGTCGAGCGCTTCGTCTGGGGCCAAATGAAGCTCGACGGCACAGACGTGAGCGGCGCTCTTCACTACTGGGTTAGCGGGGAACCGTCGAAGGTCGTGCCCTTTCGCTATTCAGCGAACTTGAAGACCTCCGGGGATGACACCCTGGTGGAGATCGCGAAGAAGACCTTCCAAAATCTGGTGGGCGGCGTGCCGCCCGCGACGCTCGAGCTGACTGTCGGTACCCTGGATGCAACGGTGATCGCCAACGGTCAGGAAGTTGGAAAGCTGAAGGGCGGAAAAGGCTCGGTGCAAGTGCCTGCCGGGTCGGTCAAGTTGACCATCCGCGCCGCTGGCCACAACGACAATGAGTCGACGCTCAAGTTGGAGCCACGTGAGAAGCGTGAGCTTAGCTTCACGCTCACGCCGCGTGGAGCCGAGGCCAATGTGCAGGCCATCCTGGGCGGTACGGCCTTGGGTCTGGGGGCGGTCGCTGCGGGCTTGGCCACCTGGGGCGGTATCCGAGCGCTCGGTCTCAAGGGGGATGAAGGTGAAACCGCGCGTGCACAAATTCAGCTCGCGCCGGAAGGCTCTGAAGAGGGCTTCAACGGCTGTGAGACCAGCGGCGGTCAATACATCCACCTCAAGGGCGGCGGGGATGAGGAGCTGCTGCGGTCCTTCTGCGAGGACGTCTCGCTTGCAGAGACGCTGCAAGTCGCGCTCTGGCCAACTGCGGCGGTGCTCGGCGGTCTTGGCATCGTGCTGCTCGCTACGGCCGACTACGGTGACGCCGAGGCGGCGGTCGCGTCCTTGCCGTTCACCATCCTGCCCTCGGTGAGTGACAGCGGTGTCTTCGTCTCGCTACAAGGGCGGCTCGATTAGTGTGCCTGCGCTACGCCAAGCGCACATCGCTTTCACCACACAATTTGGCGGCCCATAGGCAGCGTCACTCTCGAGTGACGGGCTATTGGTTGCCTCGAGCGTCGCCTGAAGCAGGGCGGCCGAGGTCGCGTCCAGCTGCTTCGCTGCGCGCTGAAGCCATCGTGATGACTGGCGTGCCGTCTCGAGCAGTCGCGCGCACTCTACCGGCGAGCTGAGGAACCCATCGGTTCGCGCCGTCGGGCTCCGCGTCTTTGGCGGTCTGCTTCACGTTGCCTCCGTCAGCGCTTGAGCGCCGATGCACAGCGGAAGCCTATCGTCGGCCGCGCTTCGCTCGGAGTAACGGCCTCGCGGTGAGCGGCGCTCAAGGGAGGTTTGCCTCCCGACGTCAGCAGCAGGCCGCCGAAGCTCCCTCCACGAACCACGCGCTTGTCGCCTGTGGAAGGGCCTTTGGGGTTGAGCTTCTCTTCCTCCGTGTAGCTCGCGAAGAAGTCCGCTTGCCACTCGGCCACGTTGCCGATCAGGTCGTGCACGCCCTCGCGGGAGACTCCGCTGGGAAAGGAACCAATCGGAGCTGTGTCGGCAAAACCATCGGTGCCATCGAGATTGGCGCGGCTCACGTCGGCTTCATCGCCCCACGGAAGTTGGCTCCCACGGGTGGCTGCATGCTCAAACTCGGCCTCGCTCGGCAGCCGCCCACCGCGCCAGGCGCAAAACGTGTTGGCTTCCTCCCAGGTGACGCAGTTCATCGGCTGATTGGCCGCCGCCTCGAAGTTGCAACGACCGGGCGGTGGCGCGCTTTTGAGCTTGGGGGCTTGGCAGCCGGAAGCGGCCACACACTCACGGTAACGCTCGACCGAGATTTCATGGCGATCGAGGCAGTGGGCATCGACGTTGACGCGATGGCTCGGAGCTGCGCCGCGCACCCCGGGCGCATCCGAGCCCATGGTGAAGCTTCCGCCGGGGATGAGGGCGGAGTCGGGCGGACACAGCGCTGGTGTCGTGAGCGGTGTCGATGCCGAGGCTCCAGCCGAAGCTGCGCTGGGCGCAGTGGTCGTGCTCGCCCCGCCACTGGGCGCGGGTTGTGGCGAACTCGCAGCGCCGGGCACCGTCTCACTCGACCGGCTCTTCTGAAACGCGCTGACCGCCACGATGCTGAGCCCAATCACCACCGCTCCTGCGACCACCAGCGTGGCCACGGGCAGCTTCTTGGCGTCGTTTGCCGTCGCGCCGGCGGTGCCACTCGGTTTCGCCAACGCTGGGCTCGGCTGCTCCGAGGCGGCCGGGCGCACCGAGGCTGGGCGAACTGCGCCCTGCGGCAGCAACAACGTCGGTACCAGGTGTTGGAAGGCCGCCCCGCGCAAGGCCGACCAAAACTCCGACATGCTCTCGTAACGAAGATTCGACGGTACCGCGAGCGCTCGCTGAAAGACTGCTTCCACCGCAGCCGATACATCGAGCTTCAGGAAGTGAGGCGTTGGTCGTTGCTCTTCATCGCAGCTCTGTTTCGCGAGCTCCATGTAGTCATCGCCTTGGAACGCACGCTGCCCGCCGCGCATCACCTCGAGCACCACCAGCGCCATCCCGAACACGTCGGTCCAGGGGCCGGTCTCACCAAACGTTTTGCTGAATTGCTCGGGCGCGCCGTAGTGCGGTGTGAACGCGGTGGCCGAAGTTCCGGTGTGGTGAAGCCCCGCGAACTTGCGCTCCATCACTTTCGCGATGCCGAAGTCGAGCAGCTTGATCCGTTGCCCCGCGCCGTCCTCGACGACGAGCATGTTCTCCGGCTTGACGTCGCGATGAACCACGTTGCGCGTATGCGCGAGGGAGAGCGCCTCGGCGACTGGCTCCAGCAGGTTGATCGCCTCGCCTAGGTTGCGCGGGGGTTTACCGGCGTTGGTCTCCCCGACCAGCACCTCATCCAGCGATCGTCCAGGCAACCACTCGAGCACAAGATAGGGAATGGGCGGCCCGCTCTCGCGAAATACGCCGAAATCGCGCGCTTGGACGATCGCGCTCGTGCGCGCCGAGAGCTCCGAAATCAGCCGGCCTTCCTGCAGGAAGTCAGCAAGGATTGCATCGTGCAGCGCGCTGTCTTCATTGCACAGCGTGTAAAGAAACTTGAGCGCGACAGGGCCCACCTGCAAATGTTCGGCGCGGTAGACGAAGGCCGAGCCTCCTTCGCCAACGAGCGCCTCTACCCGGTAACGATTCTCCAGCACCTTGCCTATGAGATTGAGGGGATCGCGCGTCATTTCACTCCCAATTCTCTTTGAAGAACCCAGCATCCATGACTTTGCGTTCGGCCAGCAGAAGGTCTCCTCGCCTTTGCGCAACGGCGTCGTCGTAGATGACGAAGTCTGGAAGCAGTCGCGGAAGAAAGCGTGCGTTGAGGGTAGCGTGCGAGCTCAAGCCGGCGTGCACGATGATGTAGCCGGTTTCTCGAAATCCGCGAGGCACTATGGAGACCTCGTCAAAATGCTTCGGAGCCGGGTAGATGAACGACAGCCCAGTGTGTGGTTGGCTGTAGCGCACTCCTCGAAAAACGATGGCGTCAGGTTCGAACTTGGCGGGCAAAAATTCGGCGATTCGTTTGGTCACCGCATTTTGTTGCGGCCCTCCCAGCAAGACCACGCTGGAGTTAGCGAGCGTCCCCATGCTCACGTTCACATCGTCGATCACCGGGTAGTCGACGTCCGCAGCCCCGCCCAGCTTCGCCAGGTGCGCAGCTGCCAAGCGGTGGGACTCGGTGTGCGCCGGATCGAGCGTGCCCACCACGAACAAGAGCGGCTCGTGAAAGGCGTCGTCCATCGGGCCCGACTGTCGGTGCCGCTTGCGGAGCGGCTGCGCGGCTTGGCCCTTGACCGTGAACTCGCCGCTTTCGTCGCGAATGAGCGCGACGCTGGCCGAGGTCTCTCGCTCGAAGCGCTGCGAACCCACCACCACCGTCGCCTGCGCACCGAGCAGCGGCGCGATGCTCGGAAGGTCGATCTCGAAAGCGAAAACGTTGCTCGCGGTAACCTCCACCGTGTGCGTCTCTGCATCGACGCTCGCCGTCAGCTCTGCGGGCTCACTGGACGACGAGTCGAGCATGGCGAGGAGCTTCAGCCAGTGGGCGCGGTCATAGCGAAGCTTGCCGGTGGTAAGCCGCACCTTGGCGGGCTGCTCGGGGACCGACTGGCGCTTGAGCCAGTTGACCATCTTCCCGTCTTCGTAGGCGTAGTCCCAAACGTTGTGCTCGAGGTCCTCCTGAATGTCGAAGGTGTACTTGTAGCCGAGCTGCTTGTAGCGATCGGCCACGACCTTGGAGCGGCCGGGTGCATCTTTGCCGCCGTGGACGATGTTGAGCGGCACGTGGAGGCCATTCTCCGCGTAGCGAACGAGGTACTCCTTCTGTAGCAGCGTCTCTTCCCAAGGCAGGTGCGGGACCTTCGCGACGCTGTTGTAGTCGAGCAAGTTCGGATAACCGCAAAGCGGCGCCGCAGCCGAAAAACGCCCTGGAAAGTGAAGCGGGAGCGCGAAGCTCACCGTGCCTCCAAGCGAGTAGCCGGTCAGCGATATCCGTCGCGGATCGATCGGGTAGCTCGCTTGCAGCTCCTCGATCACCTGCAGCAGGTCTTGTTCCGACACTGCGTGCGTTCCGCCGTTGCCAAAGCCCCAGGGAGCGGCCAGCACGGCGCCCTGATCCGGGAACGCGGGCAGGTGATGTGCAGCGTACGAAAGCGTCACCTTCTCGTCCGCCGCCTCACCGACCAACGTGCGCAAGGCGTGTTCGGGTAAGCGATCACGACCATGGGCGACGAGTACCAGAGGCAGCTTTTTACCTGCCGCTGCGAGCTTGTCCAAGCTGGGCGGAATGAAGGCGACGTAGGGTTGCAACTTGCCGTCGATCTTGGAGTAGAGGCCGCGTGCTACCACTCCGCGTTTGGTCGCGTACGGGTCTTGCCCAGCCGAGAAGGCCTCAGCAAGTTGCTCCGCCTGCGTCAGCAGTCCGTCGACCCATGCGTGATCGGCCTCGTTGCGCAGCAGCGCCTGTTCAAGCTCGGTTACTACGCGCTCGAAGCTCGCACGTGAGCCGCTCGCAACGTTGGTTTGCGCCAGCACCTTGTCGAGCACCGTTCGCAGCGCGAGCACACGGATAAGCACGCCCTGTAGTTGCGGAAAACGAGCATTGAGGACCTTGCGGTCCTCGAAGTCCACCGAGAGGTACGCCCCTTGTTTGCTGGCAAAGGTGAGCTGCTCGCTCACCGCAAAGGAAGACGAAACCAGGTCTTGGGCTGGAAGACTTTTTCCCGTCCAAGGTGAATCATCGCCGACGCGCACCGAGAGGGCGGAGTTCGGGTTGATCACCGGCACGAGCCCCAGGAAACGCGGGGTGGCCTCGAATCGTGGGCCTTTCGGCGAGAGGCTCATCCGCGGTGAGAAACTCAACAGCGGCCCGGTTTTGCAGGCTGCCTGAGGGAACGGCTCGAAGGCCGCCAAGCCGGGTGCTGGTAGGCCCTCCGGAGTACGCAGCCGCAGGAAGAACCCAGCGTTATCGGGCTTGAGCGTCGCGACGATGGGCGTCACCCCCTTGGGCAAAGTGATCGTGGCGAAGCGCTCGTCCGGGAGCGCGCGCTCCCCGAGGTTGTGCGCTGGCTCGAACACCAAGGCCGCGTCGCCGATTTGCAGGGTCAGTCGACCGGACGTGCCAACGCGAACTTCCAGCGTCTGCTCGCGATCGGAGACCAACGTGGTCGCGAGCACCGCCGCGTGCGCCGATTCACCTCGGTTGCTCTGCGGCCTTACGTAGCCGTCGTCGGAACAGACCGGCTTGACGGTGGCGCCGGTAAGTTCCCCTAGGGCACCGGTCTGCGCGACGGCATCGACCTGTTTCGCACCAAGCCCGGTCCACCCCGACCAGGCGTTGATCCACGAAGGCGCCATCCGCAGGCGCTCGCGTGGCACTGACTTCGGCACGTTTTCACAGCTAGCGCCGAAACACGCTGTCCCTTCGGGACAGACCTCGTGCGAGTTCGAGAATTGCGATGCGTTCACGCACACCGGTGGCGGGGCGACGGCGGTTGGCCAACGCCGCGGTTGTGCCGCTACTGAGCTTGCGGCTAGAGACGGCTGGGGCCCAGCGGCGCTCGGCTGCGACCCATCCCCACACGCCGCAACCAACAGCAATGCGGACACCCTGCAAAAAACCTGATAGCGAATGGGGCACTCTAATGCGGCACGCCCCAAGGAAGGAACATCGTCGTGGCTGACTCGAGCCCCCCGGAGCAAAAATCAGGAGCCGGCATTTACATCATCGGTGCTGTGCTGCTCGCGGGCGGCGCCGGTGCGATCGTCTTCCTCACGGGTGGCGACAAGCCGAAGGAGGCGCCCACCAGCCAGCCTGCTCCGCCTCCCCCGCCGCCACCACCTCCGCCTCCCCCGCCGCCACCACCTCCCCCGCCGCCTACGGCCACTGAAACGGCCTCGGCCAGCGCCACTCCCGAAGCCTCGGCTAGCGCCGCGCCCAAGACGGCTGGCAGCGGCGGTGGCTCCTGCTCCAAGTGCAACGAGGGTGTCAGCAACGGCGCGTTGAACAGCGCTTTGCAGGGTGCAGGCGGTTCGGCTCGCGGTTGCTACAACCGTGCGCTGCAGAAGAACGCTGGCGCCTCTGGCAAGATCAACGTGGCCGTGCAGGTTGGCGCCTCCGGCGAGGTTTGCAGCGCCGCCATCACCACCGACACGGTGGGTAGCCCCGACGTATCGCGCTGCGTGCTCTCGCGCTTTCAGGGCAAGAGCTTCCCCAAGCCGGACAAGGGCTGCGTGACGGTGAACATACCGCTCAACTTCACGGTGAAGGACCAATAGCCCTTGGGGGTGTTGCTAAGCGTCGCGTACGACGGCCGCCCCTATCACGGATTCGTGGAGCAACCCGGTCAAAGCACGGTGGCCGGGGAGTTGCTTACCGCCTTGCGGCAGATCGATCCGACGATCGCTCGGCTCGATGCAACGAGCCGGACGGACCGCGGGGTACACGCGCGCGATCAACGTGTGGCGTTCGTGCCGGCTCGCCCTTTGGCGCTGACGGCCTGGACGCACGGCGCGCAAAAGCATCTACCGAATTCGATTTCGATCCGGCGCGCCTGGGAGGTGGCGGACGACTTCTTCCCGCGCGGGCACGTGGTGTCGAAGACCTATCGCTACACGCTGCTCTTCGACGAAGTGCGCGATCCTTTTTGTGACGGCTTCGTTTGGCGCCTAACGGCGGGCTCGCGTGATGAAGCCTGCCGCGTGATGGCGGAGGAGGCGCAAGCGTTGGTTGGCACGCACGACTTTTCCGCGTTCCGCGGCGCTCAAGACGAGCGTGAGTCCGCTGTGCGGACCTTGCTCTTTTGCAACGTCAGTCCCTCTCCCCACGATCCGCGGGTCGCCTGGGTGGACGTGTGCGGAACCGGGTTTCTGTACCATATGGTTCGAATCATCGTTGGCACGCTGGTGGACGTGGCTCGTGGTCGGCGCAAGCCCGGCACCGTGCAGCGAGCGCTCGTGAGTGGAGACCGCCGTGAAGGCGGAATCACCGCTCCCCCCGACGGCCTCTGCTTGCAGAGCTACGACCTCTCGGGAATCGACTCTCCCTAGGTTTTCTGCGCTATTCGGCGGAAAGTTGCCCAACTCGCGCGTCGCTCCGTAAACGAGCGACCATGTTGATCGGATTGGAGCAGCTTGGCCGCCTGCGTCGGCTCACCGCGGAGCTCGCCAGCAAACGCGTCGGGCTGCTTGCTCACCCCGCTAGCGTCGACCGAGGACTGCGCCATATCTCGGAGATCCTCCCCGAGCTATCGATCCACCCGCGGGTGATCTTCGGGCCAGAGCACGGCTACGGTGGGGAGGCGCAAGACATGATCGGTGTAAGCGACGCCCGCTCGCCCGACGGCGTGCCGGTGATCAGCCTGTACGGCGATTCGCTCGAGGCGCTGAGTCCACAACCCGCGCAGCTGGCCGAACTCAACGTCTTGTTGATCGATCTCGCCGATGTCGGCAGCCGCTACTACACCTTCATTTGGACGGCCCTCCTGGCGGTGATCGCAGCGGCCAAAGCCGGCGTGGACACGGTGCTTTTGGATCGGCCCAACCCGCTTGGCGGTCTCCTCTCGCAGACCGAAGGCGCGCTGCAAGAGGACGGCTTTCTCTCCTTCGTCGGGCTGCGCAAAACGCCGGTGCGCCATGGGCTCACGGTGGGGGAGATCGTGATGCTCTTTGCGCAGGAGGCCGGAGTCGCCGAGCGTCTGCGCGTGGTGCCGCTGCGAGGCTGGGAGCGAGCGAGGCTGGCCAGCGGTTGGGATCGCCCGTTCGTGCTCACGTCACCCAACATGCCCACGCTGGAGACGGCACTCGTTTACCCCGGTGGCTGCCTGATCGAAGGCACGAATCTCTCCGAGGGCCGCGGTACCACGCGACCGTTCGAGATCGTCGGTGCTCCCTTCATCGATGGCCGTCGCCTCGCTCGAGAGCTCGCGGCAACCGGCCTGCCAGGGTTTGTGGCCCGGCCGATCTCCTTTCGTCCGACCTTCCAAAAGCACCAGGGCAAAGAGTGTGGCGGCGTGCAGATCCACGTGACCAACGCAGCCAGCTTCAGGCCCTACGCGACGTATCTCGCGCTGGTCGCGTTGGCCAAGCGGCAGGCCCCCAAGGAGTTCCGTTTTCGCACCGAACGCTACGAGTTCGTCGACGACATACCGGCCTTCGACTTGCTCACCGGCTCGAGCGTGTGCCGCGAGAAGATTCAGTCCGAGAGCGAAATCAGCGATCTCCTACACGACGCTTGCGTCGTTGATCCCAGCTGGAACCAGCGCATGGAGGACGCCCAACGCCTCGTTCAGGAGCGATCGATCCGGGAGTGACGAGCGAGCCGACTCGCCGGCTCAGCGCGGAAAAGAACGCCAAGCTGTCTCGAGGATCGTCTCCAGGCTGCTCCACTCTGGCGTCCACCCAAGCACTCTGCGCGCCTTCGCAGCTGATCCAACGAGCTCAGGCGGATCCCCCGCGCGACGCGGAACTTCGGTGTAGCGAAAGGCTGCGCCGGTGATCTTGCGCGCACCTTCGATCAGCTCGAGTACCGAAACACCCTTTTCGGTGCTGAGGTTGAACGGCTCAAAGCCGGTGCACGTGCCTGCAAGCAAGGCCTTGAGCGCGGCGACGTGCGCGCTCGCTAGGTCCTGCACGTGGATGTAGTCGCGGATGCAGCTACCGTCACGGGTGGGGTAATCGGTGCCGAAGAGCTTCAGCTTGGTCGCTTGGGGATCGCCCCCGCGCAACACGCGTGCGGCCTCCTCGAGCACCAGCGGGATCAGATGCGTCTCCGGATTATGTCGTTCGCGCAAGACGCCCTCCGGGTCGGCGCCGGCCGCGTTGAAGTAGCGAAGGCTCACCGTGTTCAGCCCGTAGGCTGACGCGTAGTCACGCATCGCGTGCTCCATCACGAGCTTGGTTTGCCCGTACGGATTGATCGGATGCTGGGCTGCTTCCTCGCTGATCGGAATCACCTTGGGCTCGCCGTAGGTCGCGCAGGTCGACGAAAAAACGAGGTTCTTCACGCCGGCGTCGAGCATGGCGTGCAGCAGGTTCAACGTTCCGACGACGTTGTTGTTGTAGTACTTGCGCGGATCGGTGACCGACTCACCCACGTACGCGTGCGCTGCAAAGTGCACCACGGCATCGTAGCGATTGCGGCTAAACACACGCTGGAGCGCTTCACGGTCGAGCAGATCCGCGTGGACGAAATCCCCCGCGACCACCGCATCACGAAAGCCAGTGCACAGGTTGTCGAGCGTGGTGGGCGCAAAGCCGTTGCGACCCAAGTGCTTGACGGTGTGAGAGCCGATGTATCCCGCTCCCCCAACGACCAGGATGCGGCCGCTCACGAAGCAACTCCAAACAGGATCATCGCGCTAGCGTGCCGCACGGCTGGGCCGACTTCAAGCTGCTTGGTTCCGCGGCAAGAGTGCGTTCTTCTCTCGCGTATGTGGCAATATCTCGCGTCGGGGCTCTTCCTTTTGGTCGGCTGCAACGCCCCATCGAGCAAGCCCAGCGCACCCGAGGAGTCAAAAGTGGAACCCCCCAATCACGCGCCGCAAGCGAGCGCGAGCGCGACGGCTGCAATGCCCGCTCCAGTTGAAGGAGCCGAGGCGCGCGGACGGCGATTCGTCGAGTTGCTTTCGAGTGAGCGGTTCGCTGAGGCCTTCGCCGAGTTCGACGAGAAGATGACGGCCGGCTTGCCCCAGCCGCAGCTCGAGAAAGTCTGGCGCGGGCTGACCACCGCAGCCGGCGCCTTCGTGAAGATCAATCAGGTGAAGGTCGTCAAGGTAGGGGCCTACGAGACGGCCATCGTCGAGTGCGTCTTCGGCTCGACCACGCTCGACGCGAAGGTCGCTTTCGACGCCAACGGCAAGGTTGCAGGTCTCTTCTTTTCTCCGGGTACGCAGCCCTACAGCGAGCCCAACTACGTCGACCGAAGTCGCTTTGAGGAGCTCGAGGTCACGGTGGGGCAGGGCAGCGAGTGGGAGCTACCGGGCGTGTTGACGCTGCCGAAAGGCAAAGGCCCGTTTCGCGCCGTCGTGCTCGTGCACGGCTCTGGCCCCAATGACCGCGATGAGAGCGTGGGGGCGAACAGGCCGTTCAAAGATCTCGCGCTGGGGCTCGCTTCGCAGGGCATCGCGGTGCTCCGCTACGACAAGCGCACCAAGGTCCACGGGGCGAAGTTCGCTGCCTTGTCCGACGCGACGGTCGACGGAGAAGCGGTCGACGATGCGGTGGCTGCTGTCGAGCTGCTACGCAAGGACGCCCGCATCGACGGCAAGCACATCGTCGTGGTCGGGCACAGTCTTGGCGGCATGCTCGCGCCAGCGATTGGGCTGCGGGCGAAGGAGCTCGCGGGCGTTGCCAGTCTGGCCGGAAGCGTGCGGCCGATTCTCGATCTGATGCTCGAACAGGTGGACAAGATCGCGGCGTTGGATGGGCACCGCTCGGCGGAGGAGCAGGCTGAAATCGAGAAGCTGCGTGGGCAGGTTGAACAGGTCCGGGCCATCCAAGCCGGCAAACCGGTGACGAGCGGTGATGGGCTGGTGCTTGGGGCCCGGCCCACCTACTGGAAGCATCTCGCCGCCTATGACCCGCTAAAGTCGGCGGTGGCTTATCGCAAGCCGATGTTCTTCGCGCAGGGCGAACGCGATTACCAGGTTACGACGGTCGATTTCGACTTGTGGAAGCGCGCACTTGCCAAACGCAAAGACGTCCGCTTCAAGCTCTATCCCAAGGCCAATCACCTTTTCGGCGAAGGCGAA
The DNA here is from genome assembly GCA_044376115.1 of Polyangiaceae bacterium. Classification (GTDB taxonomy): domain Bacteria; phylum Myxococcota_A; class Polyangia; order Polyangiales; family Polyangiaceae; genus Xiheicaenibacterium. The sequence goes on from JBILLK010000005.1 coordinate 44,302, forward strand.
GGTCCAAGTGGGCCCGAAGAGTATCAACGGCGCGAGCCGGTAACCCTCGAGCTAGTCAAAGACCTGGCGGACTGGCTCACCAAGCTCCCTTGAGAATCAGACTCGTGCCCTCTTCAACAAGCTAAGTCCACGGCGCAAAGTGTCGTGGTAGATCTCGGACTTCGTGCAGCTGCAACCCGGACAGATCCTCGCTGACAAGTACCGCATCATCCGCCAGATCGGCCAGGGTGGTATGGGCGCTGTGTTCGAGGGCGAGAACATCCGCATCCATCGCAAGGTGGCGATCAAGACGCTGCATGCAGCGGTCGCCGGTAAGGCCGACATCCTGCAGCGCTTCGAGCGCGAGGCTCAAGCTGCGGGTCGCATCGGCTCCGAGCACATCGTGGAGGTGCTCGACATGGGCGATCTCCCGGATGGCTCCCGCTTCATGGTGATGGAGTTTCTATCGGGGAAAACGCTTGGCGATCGCATCATCGTCAACGGCAAGATGCCTGCGCGCGAGCTCGCCGTGCCCTTGATGCAACTGCTGGACGGCCTCGGTCGTGCGCACGTAGCCGGGATCATTCATCGCGACCTCAAGCCGGCCAACGTGTTCCTGCTGAACAACAAGCCGGGCCAACCAGACTTCGTCAAGATCCTCGACTTCGGTGTCTCCAAGTTCAACGTGCTCAACGCCGAGGAGATGAGCATGACCCGCACCGGCGCGGTGATGGGAACGCCGTATTACATGTCGCCCGAGCAGGCGAAGGGCGCCCGAACCATCGATACGCGCAGCGACCTCTATTCGGTGGGCGTCATCATTTATGAGGCGGTGACCGGCCAGGTCCCGTTCAACGCCGAGACCTTCAACGAGCTCATCTTCAAGATCGCGCTGGAAGCACCGCCTCCAGCCGAGAGCTTCGTGCCCAACCTCGATCCAGCGTTTGCGGGCATCATGCGTAAGGCGATGGCGCGCGAGCCCAATGAGCGCTTTCAAACCGCCGAGGAAATGCGTGCGGTGTTGGCTGCTTGGGTGGCCGAGTATGACGCTCAGGCTCAGGCTGCCGCGGGAGGGCCAGCCATCCTCCACGGTACTGTGGCGATGGGCCCACCCGCCCAAGCCACGACGGCTCAGTTCGTCGCTAGCCAAGCCAACGCCAATCCGCCTGGCCAGCAAGTTCGCGCGGGGGGCACCGTGGTTATGGAAGCATCCTCCCAAGCAGGCGAAGGCGCCCAGACCCTGGTGTATCAGGCGGGCGGTCAAGCGGGCGGTCCCTACCAAGCGGGCGCTCCCGCGCAGACCACCCTACGTCGACAGGTTCCAAGCCGCAAAGGAAGCTCGATCGCAATCATCGGGGGCGTAGCTGCGCTGGCCATCTCCTTTGGTGGGTACTTTGCGTATGCGCAGCTGAGCCAACCGAGTCCACCTCCGAGCACTCCATCCCTGAGTGCTAGCGCTGTCACGAAGGAAACGGCGCTCCCTGCAGCGCGCCCTATGCCGCCGCCTGGGCCTGCGGCCGAGCCAACGGCGTCTGCTCCTCAGCCCGAGCCAACGAGCAGCACGCCTGCCCCGTCGCAGCAGCCCACCAGTGTTCCGCCTGCGGTTCCAACGGCGGTGCGCCCAGGGCCAAAGCCGCCCACCACCGCAACGAGCACCCCCAAAATCCCCAAGCCAGCTCGCACCATAACGCCCGAGCTTTTCTGAGCTCCGTGGATGCAGACCGCCGAAGGCCCCGTTGGACCTTCGACTTGGCACGAGTCATTGAAGGCGGATGCAGTGTCATTCCGCCGAGCGTAGGCTGACTACATCGCGTACACTTCGGTGGGGAAAGAACGGCTATGACACTCGCCGCCGGCCAGATCATTGATGAGAAGTACCGCATCGTCCGAGTTTTGGGCGTGGGCGGAATGGGAGCGGTCTACGAAGGCGAGAACGCGCGCATTCACCGCAAGGTGGCGATCAAGGTCTTGCATGAATCGGTAGCGCAAAAGGCCGATTTCGTGCAGCGGTTCGAGCGTGAAGCGCAAGCGGCAGGTCGCATCGGTTCGCAGCACATCGTCGAGGTGCTCGATCTCGGGAATCTGCCCTCCGGCGAGCGCTACATGGTGATGGAGTTCCTTGACGGTGAACCGCTGACGAACCGCATCAAGCGTAGAGGCCGGCTCTCAATCCCGGAAACGACCGCGCTCACCGGTCAGCTCTTGAGCGGTCTTGGCGCTGCGCACACCGCCGGCATCATTCATCGCGATCTCAAGCCCGACAACATCTTCGTCGTGCAACGGTCAGGCGTCGATTTCGTCAAGCTGGTGGACTTCGGTGTTTCAAAGTTCACCAACGCTGGGGAAGACATGAGCATGACCCGCACCGGCGCCGTGATGGGGACGCCGTATTACATGTCTCCCGAGCAGGCTCGTGGCCAGCCGATTGATCACCGCAGTGACCTTTATTCGGTTGGGGTCGTCTGTTACCAGGGCCTCACCGGGCAACTGCCGTTCAACGCGGAGACGTTCAATGAACTGCTATTCAAGATCGCGCTCGAGACGCCGGAGCCGATCGAGAAGCTGATCGCAGGCTTTGACCCTGGCTTCGCCGCCATCATTCGCAAGAGCATGGAGCGAGATCCAACGCAGCGGTTCCAATCCGCTGCTGAGTTTGGTGCCGCCTTGCAGGCGTATTCCTCCGGCCAGGTCCACCCGCCCGCTGTTTACACCAACACTCAGGTCGGGCCGTCGGGGGCGCTGGGTCAATCGGGAGCGCTGGGTCAATCGGGAGCGCTGGGCCAATCAGGAGTGCTGGGCCAATCAGGAGCGCTGGGCCAATCGGGAGCGCTGGGTCAATCGGGAGCGCTGGGTCAATCGGGAGCGCTGGGTCAATCGGGAGCGCTGGGTCAATCGGGGTCGTTGCCAGGTGCACACGGGCCGCTCAATCAATCGTCTCAGGTCGGTCTCGCCGTCACAGCTCCTCAACAAAAAAAGAGCGGAACTACGCTGCTGGCCGCCGCTCTCGGTATGGCCGTTTTGGGCGTTGGCGGAGGCTTGGTCGCCTTTCGCTTCGCGGGTGGAGAGCCGCCCCCCTCTGCAGGGAGCCGCGCAGAATCGGCCTCAGCGGTGGTCACCGAGCCTTCCGCGGGTGCAACCAGTTCGGTTGTGCCAACGGCGAACCCCACCGCGGCGATCTCAGCGAACCCGGTGGACTCCGCCGTGCCCACCGCCAGCGCCAGCGCAGCGCCCTCTGCAGTGCCGTCCGCGGTGCCGTCGGCAGCTCCGCGATCAACGGGCGTTGCTGCCAAACCAACGGCTGAAAAGCCTGAGCCGAAGCCGGCGGTCACTGCGAAGCCAGTAGGTGGACGCACCATCGACGGCACGCTCTGACGCCAGGCCAACTCAAAAGGCGTAGCGCGCGCCAACGCTGGGTGACGCGGTGAACCACGCTGGCCCCGTGAGGTCCTCTCCTCCGAACGCTCCAATTCCATCCACCGCCGCGTCCACTTCACGGTCTGCTTCCCAGCGGGGCACGCCCAGTGGAATGACGGTGGTCACGGCGAGCCCAAGCGACGCTTCGAAGCTCTCCGTCAATTTGTAGGCGACGCGCACTTCCGGCAACACGCCGATTGCAGGCGCAAACACGCTTTCGATGATGGGGCCCGCTTGATACGTGAACCCGTCCTCAAGGTCGAAGCGTCCGGTGCGCACATCGCGGCTTCTGCTCAGCAGCGCGCCAGCCGTGAGTCGGAGGGAGACCGGAACCACCTCACCAAAGCGATACGAAACGTGCGCTCCAACGAAGGCGCCTGAAAGCGAAAGCTCGTCATCGACCAAGCCCGCTCGCACAGGAAGCCCTACGGGTTGTACGGAGGCCGCTCGCCCCTCCACCGTCTGCGCCGACGCAAACCATCCGCCTGAAACTCCAACCCCAAGGCCGATTCCGAACTCGTAGGCCAAGTGAAGCAGCGCTGTGCCGCCGAGCCCAACGCCCGCACTGCAACCCTCGCCACAGTCCTTGTTCGGCTGGCCAAAGTAGCTCGGGAAAAGGTTGAGTGCACCGGTCGCTTCGACGACGAACTTGCCCGGGATCGACCAGCGTTCGTCGTCCGGATTCTGCTCCAGCGCAACGCGCAGTGTGGTCGGGTCGTCCTTCTCGAGCGTGAGCTCGCGGCGCTGGCCGATGAAGCCGTCGGCAGAGATCGTGATGATGTGTTGCCCGCTTGGCAGCGCGCCGGACCAGGTTCCACGGCCGAGCGGCACTCCATCAATCTCGATCAGCGAGGCGGCAGGCGTGGGCTCCACACGCAGCGCAGCATCGAGCGGAACGGCGGTCAGCTCGAGCGTGGTGACGCGATCCTTCTCGATCGGAGCGGAGGTCGGGGCAACGCCGCTGCCATCGTCGTTCTGGAGCACCACCACGTGGGCGCCCACCGCCAGCGTTCCCTCGAAAGGCGTCACTCCGACCTCGATCTGATCGACGATCACGCGGTGCACTTTGCCGGCCTTCTCGACGATCCTTAGCGTCCCCGACTCGGTTAGCGCGAGCAGCTTTGCTTCCACTCGTTGGGCTTGTCGGCTGGCCACCTCGACTCGCGTCTCGAACGGAACAAAACCCTGTTTGAACACGCGTACGACGTGACTGCCGGAGGGCACGCGCAAAGGGGCCGTGGTTGGGTAGGTCCCGCGTTGGCGCCCATCGATGACGATCATCGCGCCGGGTTCGGCCGCATCGATCTCGATGCTCCCAACCAGCGTTCGCAAAGCCGAGATCGCCTCCTGTGCCTCGAGCTTCTTCTTCTGATCCATGTCCGGATAGTCGCGAAGGAGCGCTTCATATTCGGTGAGCGCCTCGTCTTGCCGACCGAGCTCGCGGAGACAGAAGGCGCTGTTTTGCCTGGCCCCACGGGTCGGGTACAAGCGCACCGACTCGCTGAACTCCGCCAGGGCGGCGTCCCAAGCGCGTTCGTTGACGAGCGCAAGTCCGCGTTCAAATCGTTTCTTAGCCTCCTCCTTCGCTAGCTCCTTGCCCTCGTTCGCAGCTGCAGCGGCGGGCTCAGTAGGCTGAGCTTGGCTCGGTTGCGGCTGACCTACGGCGTGTGTTGGGTGGCCCATCGCAGCTACGGCCACCGCAGCGAGCATCTTGCGCCGACGTCGCAACGACGCAATCGCCAGAACACCGAGCAACCATGCGGCTTGCGAGGGTGCTCGACCTCCGCTCGTCGTGCAGTCGCAGCTCGACGCAACGTCGCTTGGTGGGCGCGGTACACAACGACCATCGAAGTCGCACGCGGAAGGCGACTGACAGTCGGATACGTCGCTGCAGGACGTCTTGCAGGTCCCATCCGGTCGGCAGGTGTAGGGGCTGCAATCGACGATCTCGCCCTCGGCTGTGGTCGCGGTAGCTCCTTCGCATTGGCCGGCAACACACGCGCCGTCGTCGCAGTGATAACCGGTCGCGCATTCTTCGTTGCCGGTGCAACTCTCGAGACAGGCCTCTGCTCCGCAGGCAAATTCACCGCATGGTCCTACCGTGCCGGCGCACTCAGACCGTTGTTGCCCATCGCAGATGGCGAAGTCGCAAGGGTCTTCAACCCCAGCGTTGTCGCAGGCCGTCCGGTCCCCGTGCGGTAGCCCGGTTACCGGCACACAAATCCCGAGGCTCCCATCGACATCACACGCCTCGCACTGCAGCTCACACGCCGACTGACAGCACAGCCCATCAGCGCAGAACCCGCTTTCACACTCTGCCGCCGACCTGCAAGGTCCGCCGCTTGAAATCACGCAAGCATCCTCGAGCGAAAGACCCGGCGGAATCTCTCCACACTGGCCGTCCTCTCCCGTGCCCTTGCGTGCGGCTGTGCAACCCTCACAAGCGCCGTCGCATACGGCATCGCAGCACACTCCGTCGGCGCAGGAACCACTGTCGCACTCCGCGTCGAATTCGCACGCTATGCCCAGTCCGGCCGGCCGAATCTCAACCAGCCTGCCAGGGCTCACCATGCCGTTGACCGCAACGCGAAGCCAACCGAGCCCGGTGAACGTCGTTGCCGGCGGGGTCCAGCTGAGGGTCGTGTCGGTCCATTCGGTGGTTCGACCAATCACGAGCCCTGGGCCATTGAGCGGCTGCCAAAACACCACGGGCTGGTTGCTCGTCGAAGCCTTGGTTTGGCCGCCCGAGGAGTCCGGGCCACGGAACCGCGTGCCCGTCATCGCTACGCTCGTTCCCGCCTCGACGACCGAGGGAGCGCCGCTCAACGTTGGCCGGAACGGATCGTTGCCGAAGGCGAAGACCTGCGTCGCTGTGTGAGGAAAGTCGATGCAGATGGTGGTGCAGCTCACGCCGCCGGTCAGCAACACCGTGCCACTACCCAGCACCGTAGCCCGATGCCCAGTGAGCGGCGCCACGAGACTTTGCGTGAGCGCAAACGCTCCCGATGATCCAGCGCCGGCGTCAAAGGTCTCAGCGGTTTGCAGTGTAGGCGGTTCGATCGCCTCGATCTGCCCGCCGAGAATCAGCGCCTGACCCGTAGGCAGCAAGGCACTTGCGGCTCGTACGCGGTTTACGGAGGCATCCTGCGTAAAGCTGAAGCTCTCCGTCTTCGGGTCGAAGAGTTCCCCCGCAAGCGTGTCTCCTCCAATCACGAGAACGCGCCCATCGCTCATGGTCTGCAGTTCAACATCGGCGTGGGTCGTGCCCGGCGAGGGCGCCGCCGCAAAAGTCTCGGTGATTGGGTCAAAGAGTTCGGCGTGACTTCCGCCCAAGAGCAACACCTTGCCACTGCGCAGCAAGGTCGCGCCGTGTCCGCTCATTGGCGCGAGCATTGGAATCGGCTGGCTTAAGGCGTCGCTTGTGGGGTCAAAGAGCTCGGCACTCGCGATGCTGCCGTTCGAGTTTGATCCGCCTGCGATCAACACCTTGCCGTCCGGCAACACCGTGGCCGTGTGGTTCTCGCGCGCAACGCTGAGCGCGGCGGTCGCCGAAAAGGCCCCGGTTGCACCCAAGGCACTCCAGACCTCCGCGCTCGAAAGCGTCGTGGTGCCGTCCGACCCACCCGTCAACAGGACGCGCCCGTCCCGAAGCAGCGTCGCTGTGTGTCGGCGCCGCACCACCTGCATCGCTCCTGCGTCCACAAAGCTCTGCGTCGCTTCGTCGAAGATCTCCGCTGTATAGGTGAGCCCAAACGAGAAGAGCTCGCCTCCCGCGAACAGCACGCGACCATCGCTAAGGGTCGTTTCAGTATGCTCGCTGCGGCCTGTCGTCATGGCCGGCCCGTCGGCGAACGTGCTGCGTTGTGCAGAGGAGCCGCCGAGATAAAGCTCCGCCGACGCTTGTTCGCCACCAACGATCAGTACGTTGCCGTTCGGAAGCAGCGTGGCGGTGTGACCGCTGCGCGCCGCCGTGAGCGATTCAGCAACGGCGCTGAAGGTGCCAGTCGACGGATTGTAGAGTTCGGCCGAACTTGCTCCGGTCGCATCGAGTGCACCCAGAATGAGTACGTTTCCGTCGGGCAGCAGCGTTGCGGTGTGACCCAGGCGTCCAAGCGTGCCGTTGCCGGTGGCTTGGAAGGCTCCCGTGCCACCGGCCAACGAGGCATCCCAGACCTCAGCCGCGTTGGAGCTAATGATTGGCCCGCCGATGCTGCCGCAGGGGCAGCCACCGTAAACGAGCACCCGTCCGTTTCGCAGCAGCGTCAGCGAGTGCGAACCCGGCGTGAAACTCGTGGGGGCGCCGGTAGCAGTAAACGTTTGGGTATTGGGGTCAAACACTTGCGCGGTGGACTCTGTCGCATCGTTCAACCCCACGAGCAGCACGCGGCCATCCGGCGTCGCAACCGCCGCGTGACTCGCAAACGGGCTGGCTCCAAGTTGAGAGAAGCTTTCGCTCGTTGGGTCGAACAGCTCGGCAGAGCCATTTCCAACCACCAGCACTCGCCCGTCTGACAAAAGGGTTGCCGTGTGGCTCTCCCTACCAACATTCATCGAAGTTGTCGGGCTGATTGCACCTGTTGTCGGATCAAAGATGTCAGCTGTCGCAAGATCTGTATCACCGTCGAATCCACCGAGGATGAGTACGCGGCCATCGAGCAGCGGTGTTGCCGTATGCCTTGCTCGGCCAGCTGCCAAACTTGGTCCGAGCTCGGCTCTTCCCGTACGAGGGTCGTACAGTTCGGTCGATCCATCGGCGCCACCGCTCGTCGAGCCACCCACGAGCAAGACCCGCCCGTCGCTCAACAACGTCGCTGTGTGGTCCTGTCGCAGCTTGATCGGCACCGCAGCAACCGACCACGTTGGATCGATCACCACCGGAAACTCGACGATGTCGGGGTTGACGACTTCCACCAACAGCTCGTGACCAACCACCGAGAGACGCACCGAAACGAGGTCCCCATCGAGCTCCCAGGCTCTCGGTGCCTGAACCGAAAGCCGACGCTCCAGCTGCGGATCGCGCACGGTAACGCTCGTATCGTCTTCGGCCGCGAGGGACCAACCTTCAGGAAGCTCGAATGCGTAGCCGGCTCTTTCGGAAGCGCTCTCCACGGAGAGGAGCTCCTCCAGTGCTGTCCCGCTCTCGAAGATAAAGCTGCTGACGCCCTCGCTTTGTTGGTAGCTCAGGACCCCGTCGTGAAGTGCGCCGCGCACATGTTGTGATCGGAGACGTCGCACCATGAGCAACTCGGTACCGAGCTCGATTCGGGTTGGCTCGTCCGCAAACAGTGGGAGCTCCATCGCGAGCGGCGGCGCGAGCGGGCGAAAGGAGCCGCTAGCAGTCGACCCGTGCGCGACGAACCCCGAGGGGGTTGCTCTCCATCCATCGCTGCGCGCAGCGCGTGCAAGTTGGTCGCTAAGTTGCGGCGCAACGTCGCTCAAGTCGGTCTGCGTTAGGCGCGGCGGAACGTCGACAACTCGGTCGGTAGGCTGCTCGCAGCTGCCCGTGACAGCCAGCGACCACACCAACCCAACCACGTTCGTCCGCCAGAAAGCTCGAGCTGCGCGCATCTCACGAATGTCGCACGCTTTGTCTGCGGCTTAAGGCGTATCCGCTTAGCGCCGCCGAACGAGCAACTTAGCTTCGTGCAGCCTGCTCTAGAAAGCGCTCCATGGTGTCACGAGCGATGCGCAAGAGAGCGCGCGCTTCGAGGTCGCTTGGGCCAAACGCAGTCTCCGCAGGGCCGTCGTAGAGCCGAACGTTGAGTCGCGCTCGAGTCTGGAGCCCAGGCTCGCCACTCCCCAGCGCGATGAGGGGTCCGGCAGCGGCGTTGTCGAGGAGCTGCGTTGGAGCCGGACCCACCGAAAGCCCGACCTCTCCGAGAACCTCGGCAACGAGCGCATGGTCCACGCGAACAGCGCCGTGAGCGAGTGCTTGCGCCTCGATTCCCATCGACTTCGCCACGGCGGCCGCCATCATCGCAAGCCCGCCACCCTGAAAATCCAAGAAGGCGATCAATTGGTGTTCAGCTCAACCCGGAGCAGCTTCCGTCCAATGAAGACGTAGTCACCATGCCCGAGCTCGCGTTCAGTCTTCAGGCGTAGATAGGTGCCGTTTCGACTCGAGTTGTCGGTAAGCGAAAATCGCCCATCGCTTTCCTCGATCCGACAGTGAGCACCGGACATGTAGAGGTCGCCAGGGAAATTGAGGTCCCCTCCCTCACGGCCGATTTGCAGCGCGTTGCCGCGCGCACAAACGGTCATTCCAACCGAACCACCCTGAAGGATCTGCACCAAGCGGAACGAACTCGGATGCTTCGGCGATGAGTAGAAGAAGGTTCCGTCCGGGCCCGCACCGTCTGTCGGCTTCGGGTTGAGATCCAAACGGAACAACTGCTCGCCGGCGAGGAAGGTGTCGCCCGGCGTTACCTCGACGGTGCCACGAACGCGCATATAAACGCCGTTGAGCGACCGCTCATCTCGGACGACGAGCTTGCCGTTTCGGTAGAAGAAGTTCGCGTGGCGCGGCGATACGAACGGGTCATCGGGGAAGGGTAGCTGCCCGTCCCGTCCGACGATGTGCTGCTCGGCCTGGAGGTGGAACGACAGGCCGTCCATTCCCTCGCCGCGAATCAGGATCAACTTCGCTCTCGCGGGATTCTGCATGTCCCCGAAAAAGAGCGTTTGAGCGCTCAGAATTTCAGGCGGAACGGCTTCACCACAGCGGCCGCAGAACTTGTGCCCCATGGGCACGCCACTCGAGCAAGAGCGGCAAACGTAGTGACGAGCCTGTTCCATCAACTCCTCCTGAGACAGCGTAGCGAATTCGCTCGGCGCGGGCTGGCCTCGCGATTCAGACTGGATCGCGGCCTTGGGCGCCGCGCGTTCGTCACCGGACTCAGATGCCCGGTTGGGTATGGGATCCTTCGTTGGTGGCGCTTTGACTGGCCGCATCGCCATCATGGCCAACGCGGAAGGTCGCCGAAGTGGTTGGGGGGCTTCTGCCCCGCTCACCGATCGACGTCGTTCCTCGATCGCCACGTGCCCCGGCATGCCACCAACCTGAATCCCAGGATTGGAGCCCAGTGCCTCGCTACCCTGCGAGCGGCGCTCTTTTGGTACGAGAGACCGCTGGCGTACCAACGACAAATCGGCCTGACATGAAAGACAAGCTCGAGCGCCCATCGGGTTGAAGGCATCGCATTGCCCGCAAACGAGGCCAATTTCCGTACGTTCCGGGCCCAAAGCTTCTACCTTAGAGCGTTGAAGTCAGCATGGTCGCGCTATCTACGAAGCGGGTCAAGGGAATGGATCATCATCGGACAAACTCGAAGCGACGCTTTGAGCCCGTGAACCCTTCCGTTCCCCAGAGTCGGAACAGAACCCGATCCGTGCATGTGTTCGCCATTACTGCGCCAAAATCACGGGAATCTTCGTGATAGACCCGATTGTCGCTCACGAGGTAGACCCGCCCAGCACCCACTTTGTGTTCGGCGGGTGTGGTGTCTCGCGTCTCCCCTCCCGCAATGAAGTGCCAACCCCCGGCAAACTCAACGCGAGCGCAGCGCAACTTCTTGGGGGCGCCGCTCACCGGGTCATTTACCGTTACCTCGTCGTCAACGCACGCCTCCGTGGTGGAATAGCGGCGTCCGTTGACCGAGACGGAGGTTCCAAGCACGGACACGGTTTCGCCAGACTGCCCGTAGATGCGGCCCATCACCCAGCGCTGAGAATCCTCGGGATCGGGGCAGCGCACGAGTTCGTTGGCTCCTCGCTCGCCACTGGTCATCACCACGACCAAGTCTCCAGGAAACACGGTCGGCGCAACCGAGGCGCCCAAGAACGGATCTTTGGGTACCGTCCAAAGACGAAGACCGCTCAGTCGCGCGATCAACAGTAAAACGGCGATGATTCCTGCTGACCAGAGGAGGAACTTCACGAGCTTTCGCACGGACCCATCCTATGCTGAATCGCTGGAGAAGGCTTAAAGAGTGAAGAAACGGCAGACCTAGGCAATGCCAGCGCTTGCGTCACTCACACGATCGAAATGGAGGAAGCTCGGAAGGTGACCGTCCAGCTGCGATCTCCTGAGCGGCCGAAAACAGCTGCTGGTACTTGTCGAGTCGAGCGAAGTGCGAGCGCCCGCGAGTGCGTGGATCGGTGTCCATCACCGACGCCGAAACCACCCCCAAAACCTCTCGTTTCGTGTTGAGGACCGGCCCCCCGGAGTCTCCCGGGCAAATCGAAGCATCCGCACTAAAGACCCCGGCGCGGACCGTGTCGATCTTCCCACCCGGGCGGCTTTCGCGATGGACCGCGCGCAACGACAAAGCACAACGGCCAAATCCCCACGGTGAGATCTCTTCTCCAATCGGTGGTGCTTCGTGAATTTGCGGCTCAAAAGTCGGCATCCCGACGAGTTTGCGATTTAACACCAACACCGCGATATCCCCATCGCCCTGTTCGTAGCCGCACGCCGGGGTTACCAATGCCCGGACACCAACGTCTCCCCAGGGCAAGTCATCCCCGCCTAGTTCCACATGGATTGACTCGGGGGCTAGGTCGCGATGCAAAACCTTCCCGTCCGGGCCGTGCTCGACCACACAGTGGTGTGCCGTCAGCACGAGATCGTCTGCGATCAGTGTCCCGGTGCAACTTACAGCACCCACCACGCGCACAATGGCGTCCTGCAGCGGGTCTTCAGTCAAATAGAGTGGCGCTAGAAATGGGCGGCTTGAAGCATCATCCTCGGAGGCTGGCGTCGGCTCCTCAACCCTCGTTGGCATGAAGCACCCAGAAAGCAGGAAGGCGAGAGCGCTCCCGACAACGACCTTCGGTGTCTCCCAGCGATTCGAATAGCGGTTTGCCACGCGTTTTCCCGTCTGAGGCTGAGATGGGTTGGACTCGTAGAAGGGCCAACGAGTCAAAGCAAGAGTCGATGGGACACGGAGCTTGTGGTGGTCTTGGGTACAACGACCACTTTTTGATATTTTTCTGCTCAGTTGTGCGCCAACCGAACCTCGCGGGACGCATGGAGCAAAGCAGAGGAGGTTCTGACCGGGTCCTCGTGAGGGTCGTCGATCCCAGCCTCGAGAATCGCCTCCAAATAGGCGACCTGGCGAAGGCTCTTGCCCATGACCCACGGGGCGCAATGTGCCCCAGGCTGGTCGCACTCGGCCAAGCTCAGTCGCGAGAGGGCCAGAGCTTCACTGGCCCTCCCTTGCGCCAACGCAACCCTCGCTCTCGCGTTGGTCAGCTCCGGCGTCTTAACCTTGGCGTGACGGTCAAGCAGGGCCTGCGCAAGCCCGGATTGGCCGTGGTCCAGATAGGTCTTCGATAGTTGCTGAAGATTCTCGGGGGTTGGAGCAGTTGCAACTGCGGCCTCGAGCTGCGCCAGCTCAGCCGGCGGTTGTTGAAGAATCGCTGTGGCGCGACCCTCCGAACCCATCAAAGCCGCTCCGAGCGCGCCCAACACCAGCAGCCCGTTCAGAACAACCCCAGCTCTTTTCATTTAGTTTGGCCTTCCCAGCAAAGCATCACGAAGGAACCCAGACAGACATACGCTGCAAAGGTTTCCAACGCTTTCAAAACTCCCGAAATAGGTGGGACACTCGCGCACCTGACTACTCGGACCACGGGTCGTCGGGCAGAACAACCAGGTCACTCCGATTGATGATCTCACCCGCATCGGCGTTCCCACACGCTGCTGCTGCTGCTGCCGAGGACAATAGAGTAAGGCCACGGCCTAACTCGAGTCCGTTCGCATCGACCAACGTGATGCTGTCTCCTGCGTCGAATTGGCCGCGAACACCAACCACTCCTACCGCGAGGACCGACCGATTGCGTCGAACCGCCTCGGCAGCGCCTCGGTCCAAAATCAACGCGCCCTTTGAACGCAGCGTGAAGGCGATCCAATGCTTGCGGGCCGACAGCCGCAGCGGCGCTCGAGCGAAAAGGGTTCCGACGTCCTCCCCTGCGACTACAGACGTCACCACCGAGGCGCGACGCGCGAGCGCGATGACGACATCGGCACCTGCTAGCGCGGCCCGACCAGCCGCCTGAACTTTGCTGACCATGCCCCCCGTGCCAACTCCGCTCGTTGCTGCGCCAGCAAACTGACTTACCTCGCGCGCGCCGTTCCGAACGTAGGTGATGCGCTGCTGCTGATCGTCGAGCAGGCCTTCCACATCCGACAGCAACAGCAGTAGGTCAGCGCCAAGCAGCGGAACCACCATGCTCGCCAACTGGTCGTTGTCGCCGAACTTGATCTCCTCGACGCTGACGGCGTCGTTCTCATTGATGACCGGAATCGCGCCAGCGGCCAACAAGGCCTCGAGCGCCTTCTGGGCATTGTTGGAGCGGTTCCGGTCGGCGAGGTCGGCGTGCGTCAAAAGAACCTGAGCGGCGGCAAGGCCCAATGGGTTCAACGCACCCTCCCAGCGCTGCATGAGCGCGCTTTGGCCCGCTGCTGCTGCCGCCTGCAAACGTGGCATGTCCTTTGGGCGACCCTTCAAGCCAAGGCGCGAGATGCCAAGCGCGATCGCGCCGCTCGATACGACGATTACTTGCCGGCGCTGTGCTCTCAGCGCCGCCACCTCCTCAGCCATACGCTGCCAAGCGTCACCGGCGAGGCTCTTGGACCCAATCTTGATGACGATGCGGCGGCTCTTGGCGAGTCGCCTTCGACCTTCGGCAATCAAAGCCGCCGGATGCTGCGCCATGGCTTCTCCCTCAGGTAGACGGCGCGCCACCCTCGGCGATGAGACCGTCGAACGCCGCGTTTAAGCGGCGCTCCAGATACCCCGGTAGGTTCGCTCCCGCGAGCAACAGGGTGTCGGCCCAGCGGGTGAACTCGTCGCGCAGATCCTCGACCGGCGGAAGAATGGGGATCTGCTCCGCCTGCAAGGTCGGCGAGAACGCCCGTATCACCGCGCCCTCGATCAGCTTGCGCACCGCGCGGGCCTCGTCCGCTGACATTCGCACCGACTTCGATCCACGATGCCGCTCGAGATACCGGTCAAACAGGTGACCCAGCGCGAACACTTCCACCGCAGCGCTCGCCGTGAAGAACGTGGAGAGGGGGCTGAGCTTCTTGACGAAGGTCTTTGAGAGAATACCGAGTCCCCGCTTGAACAAGTCGCGCATCGGAGAGTCGGCTGACACCTCCGAAAACGCAGTTCGGGCTTCTGAGGTCAGACTCACTCCGTGTCGACCCGCGAGGTCGTGCACAATCGCCCCGCGAATCTGCACAATCATGCGATCTGGAAGAAAGGGGATTGGGATAGCGGAGGCGGCTAGTGAGAGCCCAGCGAGGATCGCAAGTCTGCCGCTCGAGGGGGAGCGAGGTGAGATCGCCATGTCGTTGTCGGCCATCAGGAGTCACCCTACATGAGCGGGAGCACCTCGACCACCGGCGATCGCACCTCGTGCGCCGCGCGTAGTACCAGGGTGACATCGAGCTCGGTTGAACCGCCAACCGTGAAGTGGGTCGATCCACCGAAGGTTGTAGCCCCTTTTGCCTCTAACAGGCTCCGCAGTGCAGCGCCGTTCGAACGGACCGTCACACGAAACGTCCGCGATCTCCCGAGTACTTCATCCGGCGCCCCGAACAAGACCGTCTCAGTGCCGCCCAAAAACAGAAAGTCGGAGCAGCCGCGAGCAAAAGCTCCCTCCGCCGAATCGGGCGAGACTGTCGTTCCACTCACAATGAGGCGGCCGATATGGCTTGCCGCTTCGAGTGCCCCACGCACGTATTCAGCACCTTGCCCCTCAAGACCCCAAAGCGGCTGGTTCACCACTACGGCTTTGGGCAGCGACACCATGCCACCAGCGATCGCAAGCACGCGGCGTTCAGGCAAAGAGAGCGTCTTTAACTGGCGCGACCCTCCACGCGGTAAGCCCGCTCGCGCGAGTACTTCATCCACGCGTGCGGTCTGCTCGCTGCCGCCCATCGACTCTCCGCGAGCAGCAAGCTTGAGGCGCAGCAAGTTGCGGAGGTGCTCTGCCACCGTCGAGGTCAACACGAGCGGAGGATCGAGTGGTACGGCTCCGACCCAGCGAACATAGTCGGGACTCCCAACGGAATATCCCATCACCGACATCGCACCGCGGATGACGCGTGCTGCAGGCGGAACCTCGATCAGCTCGTCCTGTGCGCTTAGCAGCGATGCTTGACTGGCCCCCTCCGGAACCAACGTCAGAGCGGAGAGCAGCGACGCGCTATTGCCCGCAATGAACAGGCGGTCGCCGTGCGTGCAGAACGATAGTCCACTAAGGAGCGCGCTGCTCTCGGTCCCAATCGCGCAATCCTCAGCCCTTACGAGCGCAATCTCCGTCATATGCACCTGACTCACGGTTGCTCCTCGTCATCGAACTCGGCTGATTCAGCGCTGGGGTTGAGCAGGCTACGGGGGTAGTCGCCAACCTCAAACATCTCCACGCGTGCCATTGGCTGCGACGAGTCAAACACCATGAACGGAGCCAAAGCGCGGGCGACGTCCAATAGACCTGGTGGAATGAACGACATCCCCCCGGGGGCGGCGCTTAGACCTACCAACTTGAGCAGGAAGCCAAGCAACGAATCGTCTTCGGCAGGAAGTTCAACTACAGCTGCATCATCAGCCAATCCGGCGAGCCGCCGTGCCTCCTCCATCGCTTCACGGAGCCCCCCGACCTTGTCGACCAATTGATGGTCCTTTGCCTGTGCACCCGTCCACACACGCCCTCGGGCGACGGCGTCCACCTGTTCAATCGAGAGCTTTCTACCCTCTGCGACGCGCCCGGCGAACAGGTCGTAGAACTGCTTCACCTTCTTTCCTAGCTCGACGCGTTCGTCTTCCGTGAACGGCCGAAAGAGGCTCTCGGCATCGGCTCGCGGGGAGGAGCTGAAGCCTGCCGTCCCAACGCCCAGTTTGCTTAGCAGTCCAGAAAGATCGACCTTGCCGTAGAAGATGCCGATCGATCCTGTCATGGTCGTGCGGTTAGCGAAGATGGGGCCGCCGCCGACTGCAACATAGTAACCGCCGCTGGCGGCGGCGGAGCCCATCGAGATGACAACCGGCTTCTTCTTTGCGAGCAGCTGTACCTCGCGGTGAATGACGTCGGCGGCGAGCGAGGAGCCTCCCCCTGTCTCGATGCGGAAGACGACTGCCTTGACGCTCGAGTCGTCTCGGGCCTGTTTCAACGCAGCAGTGATTGTTCGAGAACCAGCCAACCGAATGTTGATGAGCGGAATGTTCTGACTCTCGCCGTCCACCATGTCGCCAGCGAGATAAACAACCGCAATCTTATTGTCCCGCACCCACCGAGTCGGTGCTTCTGAGAAGGGGAGAGACTTTACGATGTCCACTGAGCCGCCCATGACTTCGTTCATGAAGCGACCAATCTCATCCGGGTACACCAGGGTATCTACAAGGCCAGCATCACGAGCCTCTGCAGCAATGAACGGGCCCTTCGCCAGCGTCTCTTTGAGCTTGGCTGCGGTGCTCCCTCGATTCGAGGCAACATCATTGAGATAGACGGACTCATACTGGTTTACGAGATCCTGAAAGTTCGTTTTTGCGGTCTCACTCGGTGCAGAAAGCGTGAACTGCTCGGCCGCTGCCTTATTCTTACCAATGCGTACGAAGTCGGCCTGTACGCCCAGCTCGGCAAGCGCTCCGCCAAAGTAGAAGTAGCGACTCGAGAGCCCCGAAAAGCGAAGGCCGCCAGCTGGATTTATCGCTATGCGATTGGCAGCTGAACAAGCGAAAAGAGATTTGCCACCAGCATCCTCGAGATGACAAGCGACCTTCTTCCCCTTGGCGCGCAGCCGAGTGATCGCATCTGCGAGTTCTTCTGCGTGTGCCATAGAACTCGCGGGCTCGTCCTTGAGCACCAATAGGACACCTTCGATCTCGTCATTGTCAGCAGCGCGCCAGAGTCGCCGCAGAAGGCTGACGTGGCCGCGATTACCCGGCGTACTGTTGATGTCGAACCGGGCGACCCGCTTACCAATAGGTATGCCGGGTTCGCGATAGAATCGCAACGCCCCTCCGAGGTAGAATCCAGGCGTTTCCAGACCTATCCCGTTACCAAAGATAGCTCCGCCGGAGACTTGGCCTGGCCCCCAGTTTAGGTCGAGGCCCAGCGTCGCGACGGCTTGTGGATCATCGAGGTCGAAGTTGACCATCGCAACGTCACCGCGGAGTCTACCGACGTAGGGTAGGTCAAACCCGAGCGTGGCCTTCGCGGTGCCATTCACCAGCTGGTCATAGAAGCGCCCCTCCACGCCTAGCTCAATGTCGCGCCGGCCCTCAAAGGGTCGAAATGCAGCGCCTAGATCGAAAGCCCGATAGGAGGTCGTGACATCATCACGACTGACCGGCACATTGAAGTCACGGACGACGGCTCCAACACTGACCCACTCGCTCGGCCGCAGCGTGGCGCCAACCGTGACTCCAAATTGCCCATCAAGGCGGCGGTCATCCGAAATCGACCAGCCAAGCGAGGCTCCAACCCCCAACCAGTTGTCGACTCGGCCGCCAGCTCCCCAACGAACCCACTGATAGTTGTCGTTGAACGGCGCCGGCACCCGAGCCGCTGGATCATGAAGTTCAAGACGTAGCCCACTACCGAAGAGCCACAACGGCGCGGCCACGTCCAACGAGTGCCCTCGACCCGCCCACGGTGACGAGTCGCCTGTGTAGATCGTTGTCCAGCGCAACTCAGGCGCCGGGAGAAACGCGAGGTTTCCAGGGTTCTGCGCCGTCGCCGTGGAATCATCCGCCGACGCTAGATTGCGGCCTGGCGCGAGCAACGTCTCACTGATCGACCGTGGCGGCTCAGCGCTCGCGGGGGCTGCCCCGGTGGCGGTCATCACACCCACCAAGATGAGCGCGTGCTTCCGTTCGACCATAGGGGCGAGACCTTAGCATCGATTCGTGCGTACGCTTAGACACCGATCGCGATGAACATAGCCCTCCAACTCCAACAAGTAGAGAAGACCCTGGCTCAAGGAGACGCTCGATCAGCGCTCGCCCAGCTGGAGGTCGTGCTTGCAACTGAGCCCTCGGCGGAGGCTTGGAACCTCAAGGCCCGCGCCCTGATCACCTTGGGCCAGCGTGCAGAGGCGAGGCGCTGCTTGGTCAACTGCGTGGAGCTCGACCGAACCTTTGACCGCGGCTGGGCCAACCTCGCAAAGCTTGAGGCCGATGAGGGCCAGGTTGTGCAGGCCCTCGAATTCCTGGAGCGGGGGTTAGCGTCGTCTCCAACCTCGGTTCGTCTATTGCGAGCGTCTGCGACGGCATACCGTATCCAGGGGCGGCTGGATAAGGCGCTACATACGGTCGAGTCACTGATCTCCTTGACCCCCACCGATGCCCTGCAGCGCGAGCGGCTGTCCTTGCTCCTTGGCGTGGGAGACAGAGTTCGCGGCTTCGCCTTGGCTTGTGAGTTGTTTCTGGACGGGCCATTCGATCAGGAGCTTCTGGCGTTGATAGTGGACACGCAGAGCTCAGCTGGTGATCCTTCTGCACTTGTCCCCGTGCTTCGAAAGGCGGTCGAGGAGGCGACCTCTGCCGACCAATGCTTGTTCGTGGGGGCGCAATGCGCGCAGATTGGGAATTGGCCACTGGCTCTCCAAACTGCCGAGCGGGCGCTTGAATTAGATCCGGCATCCGCATCGGCTGCGGTATGCCTCGCCGAGGCTCACGAAGCGCTCGCTCAACCGGGAGCTGCAATCAAGGTGCTCGAGTCCTGGGCGAGCCGCTCATCAAGCCCCGACGCATACCTGAAGCTTGCGCGACTCTATCGCTACGGTGAACAGCCCGAGGCCGCCGCTGAGGCGCTGATGGCTGCGCGTCGGCGGTTCCCCCAAAGTGCAGCGGTACTCGTCACTTACGCTGAAGATGTACGCAACCGAGGAGAGTTTCAGTTGGCCTTGGAGACGCTGCAAGAGGCCGTTCATATTGCTCCCAAGGACGCTGATGTGCACGCCGCCCTTGGGAGGGACCTGCTGAGTTTTCGCGAATCGACGGGCCTTCGGCACCTGCACCGCGCTACACAGCTCAACCCCGACTCGCGAGCGTATCGAGCTAGATACCTATTCGAGTTGCACAATACGACGCGACCCGCCGATGCGCTTGCCCGTGAACATTTGCGCTTTGGCGCTCAGTTTGGGCTAGCGCGACCAGTTGCGGCCAACTCCCCAATGCTCTCGCCAGAGCGCAAGCTACGCCTCGGCTATCTATCTGCGGACTTTCGCAATCACAGTGTGGCGTTCTTCATTCTGCCAATTCTTCGCAATCACAATAGGGAGCAATTTGATGTGACGCTCTATGCCGATCACGCGCAGGAAGATTCGCTGAGTGAACAGTTTAGATTGCTAGGACACAGCTATCGGCACGTGCGCCACCAGTCCAATCAGGTGGTTGCAGAAACGATAGCCGCAGATGGGATCGATATTCTGATTGACCTCTCGGGCATGACGAACGTTGATCGCGTTGGCGTCTTTGCTCGCCGACCAGCACCAGTTCAAGTGACCTATTTAGGTTATCCCGATACGACCGGGCTCGACTGTGTCGACTATCGAATAACGGACGCGCTCGCGGACCCGGTTGGTTCTGAAGCGTTTCATTCGGAAACTCTGCTGCGTCTGCCGGAAACCGCTTGGTGTTACGAACCTGGATTCGACGTCCCATTGGCAGTTCGCGAAGACCAACGAATCACCTTCGGATGCTTCAATACGCTAGGAAAGGTGACAGATGAGATGGTCCAGTTATGGGCCGAGATCTGCAACCGAGTCCCCCATTCCCGCTTGCTGCTCAAGTCGAGATTGTTCGGCGATCCTAAAGCTAAAGAACATTTGACGAAGCGGCTCTGCGAGAATGGACTGAAGGCAGATCGTCTCGAACTCGTGAGCTGGACGCTATCGCGCGAAGTTCATCTCGAGTTTCATCGCGAAATCGATATTGCGCTCGACCCATCGCCTTACAACGGTACAACGACCACTTGTGACGCTCTATGGATGGGGGTTCCCGTCGTCACCCTAGCCGGCCAGGTGCATGCTTCCCGTGTTGGCATTAGCCTCTTGGAGTCGGTTGGACTGTCTGACCTCGTAACTTACAATCCGCGCGACTACTTAGAACGAGCCGTTGAGCTAGCTCGAGACGCTACTCGCCGTCGCTTGCTGCGGACCGAGCTGCGAAATCGCCTCCAGAACTCATCGTTGGGTGATCCGCTGCGCTTCGTGCCCGCCTTTGAAGCGCAGCTCCGAGTCGCCTGGCAAACGTACGTGGACCGGCGTACGAGCGGAGAGCTTCCGCCCGCTGGGCGACGCCTCTACGCGCCCAGCAATGAGCTTCGGGCGGTTGGTCCAGTAGACCCGTTCACCTACCATTCGAGAACGCTACTCACTCCAACCCTGAGTGAGCGCGATGAGGTGGAACTGCTCGGCAATCTCGCGCGCATCTTCGGCTCTCTACACGATAGTAGGTGCGATGCTGGCCATGCAATATGCGCTTTCGCTCGGGCGGGTGGAACCGTTACGTCCGTACAAGTCACGCGTGAGATGGCTCAACAGGTCACAGACACCGCTCGCGCCAATCAAGTGGCCTCTCGCGTGGTGGTTTCAGCGCGTTCGCCACTAGCCGTCGTCCCCGACGCGTCAGTCGTTCGGATAGGGGCTGACGCAGCAGCGGTAGCTAGTATTGTCCCTTTCGCCCGCGATGGTCGCGTGCTCATTTGGCGGCCGGTTGGCGCATGGCAGGCTGTGGCTGGAAGCTTGGCCGAAGAAGGCCTAATCGCGCTGAAGTACCGTCCTGGATTGCGCCAGTTGAGTCGGCTAACGCCTGAAGACGTCGCCGACGATAGCTTGGTTGTCATCGTTTCCGCTGCAACGCATAGGCAGCTCGAGTTAGGCGGCCTCACGGGGGATGCGGCGGAGACTGCAACCGCGGACGCCAATCGCGCTGCTCAAGTTGCGGCCCCGGGCCGCGCTGGCCCTTTCAGTAGGGTCCGGGCTCTTTCGACACTGGCGCGCTACGAGGACGCCTTTCGCCTGCTGGCGGCGATGCTGCCTGAGGTTCATCGATTTCCCGCCTGGCAAAGTGATTTCCAGCCGCCTCTACCAGCGCAGGATGGGTGCGCAAGCTTGAGCTGCGATTGCGCTACCGAGCTGCTCGCGCTCGAGGCCATTGCCAAGTTACCCCCGCACGCGTTGGCGACTAGCCCCATCGTGGTCAACGCGCTTCATCGCTACCAAAGCTTGGGCGGTCCGGACCTTGAGATGGCGCATCGGTATGCGCTCCAGCAAGGACCTACCGACTGACATACGTAGCCTCCTTCAGCCAGATGCGTTACCAATTGCAGCAGAGGTGATGGGAATGGCTGCATACGTAATCCGCGGTGGAACGGTCGTTACGGCTGAGGGCGAGCAACGGGCTGATGTGCTCATCGTAGGCGAGACCGTAAGCGCTGTAGGCATGGACTTGGAAGCACCGGCGGGAGCCACGGTCGTTGATGCTGCGGGTGCCTACGTGATCCCCGGCGGTATTGATCCGCATACCCATATGGAGTTGCCCTTTATGGGCACGGTGGCCAGTGAAGACTTTTTCTCGGGTACGAGTGCCGCCGCCGCAG
Organism: Polyangiaceae bacterium; assembly: GCA_044376115.1. Taxonomy (GTDB): domain Bacteria; phylum Myxococcota_A; class Polyangia; order Polyangiales; family Polyangiaceae; genus Xiheicaenibacterium. Next base: position 66,310 of record JBILLK010000005.1, read on the forward strand.
GCGGCACGACCACCATCATCGACTTCGTGATTCCCAATCCGAAGCAGCGTATTTTGGATGCCACAAAGGAGTGGCGGAGCTGGGCCGAGAAGTCCGCTGCGGACTACTCGTTCCATGTAGCTATCACCTGGTGGGACGAGACGGTTCATGCGGATATGGAAACGCTGACGAAGGATTACGGCGTCAACAGCTTCAAGCACTTCATGGCATACAAGAATGCCATCATGGCTGACGACGAGATCTTGGTTTCAAGTTTCTCGCGGGCCAAGGAGCTAGGGGCGCTCTGCACGGTCCACGCCGAGAACGGGGAGCTCGTGTTCCGCTTGCAGAAGGAGATCTTCGAGAAGGGCATCAGCGGCCCTGAGGGGCATCCACTTTCACGCCCCCCTGAGGTTGAAGGAGAGGCGGCCAATCGTGCCATCCGAATCGCCGAAGTGCTGGGTGTACCGGTCTATCTTGTGCACACCTCATGCATCGACGCGCTGGAAGCAGTCACACGCGCGCGGCTCGAGGGGCAACGTGTATTTGCTGAAGTTCTTGCGCAGCACCTGGTGATTGACGACTCGGTGTACCGCGATCCGGATTGGAACAAAGCGGCGCACTACGTGATGAGTCCTCCGTTCCGCGCCAAAGAGCATCAAGCCGCTCTCTGGAAGGGGCTCCAAGCGGGCGTGCTTCAGACGACTGCGACCGACCATTGCTGTTTCTGTACGCCGCAGAAACAAGCCGGCCTCGCAGACTTCCGCAAGATTCCTAACGGAACGGGTGGAGTGGAAGACCGCATGGGCGTTCTATGGCACCACGGAGTGCGCACTGGCCGGCTAACTCCGAGTGAGTTTGTTGCCGTAACCAGCGCAAATACGGCGAAGATCTTCAACATCTTTCCCAAGAAGGGGACGATCGCTCCGGGGAGCGATGCAGACATCGTGGTGTGGGATCCGAACAAGACGCGCACCATCTCGGCCAAGTCGCATCACCAGAAGATCGACTTCAATATCTATGAAGGCATGACCATCACCGGCAATGCCGCGGTCACCTTCTCCCGCGGGAAGATCCTGTGGGAGAAGGACCAACTGAAGACCGAAAAGGGAGCTGGGCGCCACGTGGATCGGCCGTGTTTCCCCAGCTATTGGACCTCCCAAACTGCCCGCAATCGCCTAGCAGAGCCCGTTGCAGTCAAGCGAGAGCCGCCCGCCCGCTAGCCGCATCAGGTAACGGTTCTCCAAGCTCCACCATCGCAGCCAACAGGCTGCGCATGGTGTTGCGCAGCTTTTCCGAGAGCTGAGCTTGGTAAGCGCAGCAGGTTCATGGTGGGTGTGCTGGTCCTGCGACCATTTCGCTTGGGACTCTTCTCGGGACCATGGTTTAAACGTTGGTCATGGTGCGTGCTCTCCGTTGGCTGGCCCTCCTCATGGCGCCGGGATGTCTCGTGGACGTCACCGGACCTATCAGTCAAAGCGGTGGTGGTTCCTCGGGGGCCAGCGACGCTGGTGGTGAAACGAGCGCTGGCGGCGCTTCGAGCGGTGGTGCATCGACTGGCGGCGCTTCGAGCGGTGGTGCATCGACTGGCGGCGCTTCGAGCGGTGGTGCATCGACTGGCGGCGCATCGAGCGGTGGTGCGTCGACTGGTGGTGCTGGAACCGGTGGAGCACCCGCTGCTCAACACTGCCCTGATGGCGAGTTCATTTCCAACATTCGAGGAGGAGAAATAACCTGTGCCTCCATTGACGCAGCAGCAACGCAGTCGTTGGCAGATAGCTGCACCATTTATTCTGGCTGGCGAAATAACTGTGGAGCCGGATGCACCATGCCACCGGAGCGCTACGGAACAGTTTCGACCAGCGCTTGCGTTGGCCCTGGGCAGGACTCGACCTGCCAAACACACGATTTAGGCGCTGATCTCGGTGTGGAGCTTCTGGGGCTAGACGTTGACGGAAGCGTAGGCTCGGGAGATCGATTTTACGCTGCAATCAACTGCGTGCCGGGCAACGCAGATGCGGGTCAATGCGGAGAAGGCAAACTCGTCGCCGGCTATGACGGTCAAGTAGTCCAGTGCAGGTCAATCTCGGGGGCCGTAATCGACTATGTAAGGCCGAGCTGCTCACTGGTCACCGGTTGGCGGGACTTGTGCACTGCTTGCACGATGGCCCCTGCGAAGTATGCTCGGTCCAGCTCTACAATGTGTAGCAGCGGGGTCGGTGATACCTGCGCTCAAGTGACGTTGGGGAGCGAGGCAGTTCAGCTCGCGAGCTTCTCTACTGAGGGTGCTGTTGGTGAGGATGACAAGTTCTATGTCGGTTTGCGCTGTGACGATGTGACCTCTTCAGAAACCATTGCTATCGGTACTTGTTCGCCAGGTGAGTTTGCCGTTGGCTTGGAAGCAGACGGCTCACTCGTTTGCCGAGGGCTCTCGGAAACCGCTATGACGGTCTTCCGCAATCACTGCTCGCTGTTCTACGGTTGGCGTGACGGGTGCGACGCCTGCACAGACGCGCCAAGCAAGTGGGGCAAGGTCAAGGATGGCAACTGTGCACTTGGTGGCGGCCAGGATGATACCTGCACCACGATGGAAATCGCCGGCCAGCAGGTTGACCTCTTCGGGCTCAATACCGACGGAAACGTGGACGGCAACGACAAGTTCTATTTTGCATTCGAGTGCAAGTAGGCGAGCGAAAACTCCTCTGCGCCCATAAGTTTCTTCAATGATAGCTTGGACAGCAGCCTCTTGGTGATAGGGCGCTTGGCGTCCCAGAATATCCTAGCGTCGAGGAAGCTCTTCGCTTTGCTACTGTTTAGCGCGTTCGTGAACGCTTGCGCTTGGGCAGCTGAGTTACACGGCAGAAAGTAGCAGGTGTCATCCAGCATGACCGGCTTGCCGTTGCGCGGTTCTATCATCTCGAAGTGAAGTCGCTTAGCCAGTGCGGAGATACCGACTTTGTACTCAGCAAAGGAATAAGGGCCTACCCCAAAGATCGCGAAGTCGGGCTGCTTCTTGTAGATACTGCTCTTGCGGGCGGCAAACGCTGAGCGATGCTGACTGAGGTAGGCCCAGGTTCGAGGGGCTACCGCCTCGAGACGCTGCGTATCCTCGCCAATACGCCGCTGCGGTACGAGCAGCCAACGCTCCTTCGTTGGTTGCTTGAGGAGGTCGGCTCCCTTCATGAACGGAAATAGTAGCTCCGGCTCAAGCTGTAGCTGCTCCCCGTTACTATTCTGGATCCCCCAGCGGGTGCGCTCGAGCTCAACGATAGAGGCGCAGTCGTGCTTGATGCCCGAGCGCCACTCTAACTCGCAGGTCCCCTCCAACTCTGAGCTCTCGCGGACGCCTGCGAGGTTTCTGACGAGTTCCCCGCCGCTGAATCCAAGCTGCGAATCTGGCTGTTTAGAGTCTAGCGCTGCGTAGACAGGAATCGATTCGAGTGCATCTGCGCTTGTCGAGAGCTGAAGAAGTACCGCCTCGACCGACGCCGAGAAATGTCGTTGGGCATCAAAGGTGTGTAGTGACCCCTTGAGCTTCCACTGCCGGTTCGACGCCGTCTCGAGCAGCTTTCGTGCAACGGCCGCCTTGCATAACATTGCAAAGCAAAATGGTTTGCCCGAGGCAATTGCTGCTTCGAGCAGCCGCTCCAGAATCCACTCCGAGATGTCAAAGTTGGCGCGGCCCGTTTTTGCCTCCAGCCCGTTCATCCCAGCACGCCTACGTTTAGGCGGAGAGTTGCTGCCCGCCACGGCCCCGAGCGTAGCCGTGGTTACCCAAGGGGGATTTCCTAGAAGGAGAAGGGGGGAGGGCAAGTCCCTCAGTTCCTTCTCCCAATCGACAGCAAAGCAGTCTGCTTGAGCAACTCTCGCGCGCTGACCTAGCCTTTGTCGCGCCACGGCGACATGTGCTGTGTTGAGTTCAAAGCCCAACAGCTTGGCTTCTGGAAACGTGGACGCAGCAGCCACGAGCAGCGAGCCTTCGCCACACGTTGGCTCAAGAACGCTGGCAAATCTTGTGCTTTGTGCATGGCGGGCTGTGAGCTCAAGTACCAGCTGGGCCAGGCCTGCCGGGGTTTGCCAGTCTCCACGGGCAATACGCTGGGAGCTGTTGGCGGGGGAGGGAGCCACGAGGATGGTGCAATCTACTCGCGCTTTGGCTAGAGACCACCCCTGAGGATCTCATGCAGAAGTCGATGGATCAGATTGTCTCCCTTTGTAAGCGTCGCGGCTTTCTCTTTCAGTCGTCCGAAATCTACGGCGGATTGAACGGATTCTGGGACTACGGCCCGCTAGGCGTTGAGCTGAAGCGAAATGTTCGCGCGGCGTGGTGGAACGACATGATCTCGAACCACGATGAGTTCACCGTTCACACGGGGGCGCCGCGAGAGTTTCAAATGACCGGCGTTGAGACGTCGATCATCATGCATCCGCAAGTGTGGAAGGCCTCAGGGCACTTCGACCTCTTCTGCGACATGATGGTGGACTGCTCCACCTGCAAGTCTCGCTTCCGGGCGGACCATGTCAAGAGCAGCCAATGCACCCTGAAGCCGAGCAAGAAGCCCGGTGAACATGAAGCCTGCAAACTCACAGAGCCTCGTGAGTTCAATTTGATGTTCAAGACGCGCGTTGGCGCTCTCGGAACGGAGGAGGACTCGGCCTTCCTTCGTCCCGAGACAGCTCAGGGTATGTTCGTCAACTTCAAGAACGTGGTCGACAGTATGTCGGTCAAGGTCCCATTCGGGATCGCGCAGATCGGCAAGAGCTTCCGAAACGAGATTACGCCGCGCAACTTTACGTTCCGCTCGCGCGAGTTTGAACAGATGGAGATGGAGTTCTTCTGTCATCCCTCGGAGTCACGCCAGTGGTACCAGTATTGGCGAGATCGCCGTTACGCTTGGTACCAAAAGCTTGGGATCTCGTCAGAGCGGCTCATTCTGCGAGACCATGCAGCAGACGAACTATCTCATTATTCAGTAGGTACCGCCGACGTTGAGTACGCCTTCCCGTTCCTTGGTGAAGGTGAATACGGCGAGCTCGAGGGCGTAGCGCATCGAGGAGACTTCGACCTGAGGTCTCATTCGGAGGGCAAGCTTCACAAGGGACCGAGCGGAGGTCTTGAGGTTGAGCGCCTCGCTGACGGCACGCCCAAGCATCGCGGCTCCGGCAAAGATCTCACCTACTTCGATCCCGAGACGCGAGAGAAGTTCATGCCCCACGTGATCGAGCCCGCAGCGGGTGCAGATCGGGCAACGCTCGCGTTCTTGTGCGAGGCCTACCACGAGGATCAGCAGCCCGATGAGAAGGGCGAGATGCAGACCCGCGTCTACCTCAAGTTCAATCCCAAGCTCGCACCGGTCAAGGTGGCTGTCTTTCCACTTATCAAGAAGGCCGGCATGCCAGAGCTTGCCCTCGAGATTTATCGCGAGCTACGAGCCGCCGGGATTCAGGCTGTTTATTCGCCGCAAGGAGCCATCGGAAAGCGGTACCGCCGTCAAGACGAGATCGGCACGCCGTGGTGCATCACTGTCGATGGGGACACCGAGACGGACGGCACAGTGACCCTCCGAGACCGCGATACCTTGGCGCAGGTCCGCATCCCGAAGAAGGAGGTCGTCGACGAAATCAGCCGACGGCTGCGCAACGCGTGAGTTCGGATGAGGGCCTTGGGGGAGGCCCGCAACGGATCGTGACTGCGCGGAGTTGAATCTGCTCATCTGTTTGCCTTCACCGGGACTCCACACAATCCCCCGGTGAGCGCCACCAACGCGCCACTGCGGTCGTTCACTCTAGTTGCATGCGGACAAGGCGCAGTCGTTGGATTCTCGGGGGTATGGCCGCCACTTACGTCTTGGGGGCGGCCGGACTGGGTTTGGGGTTGCACTCCTCTCCGGCGTGGTTCTCTCAGCTCGCCAGCTTGGAGATCGTGCATGTCCTAGCGCATTCGCTGCTCTACGGCGGTCTCTGGCTCACCGCTTCTCGCTTGGGCCTCGGGCAACGTCGCGCGGCCATTGTCGTTATGGGCGTCGCTGTTGTGCAGGAGCTTACCCAAGATATCGTGTTTCGCCGTTGGCCGGGATTGCCAGAGCTCTTTGACCTAGGCGTTGATGCGGGCGCAATGCTGCTCGCCGCCGGGCTCCAGACGGTGCTCAGTCGCTTTCGGCGGAACGCTCTCGTGGACAACCAGCTATCCGCTGACCCGTCTTCGTAGCGTATTCAGGAGGTCATAGCGTGTGATGAGACCCAAGAAGTCACCGCGTCTAACCACGATCGCTACCAAGCCTCGCTCGAAGATTGGCAACAGCTCTCGATAGGGCGTGGACACGTCGACCGTTTCGAGTCGGTCACTCATCACGCTGCGAACTGGCTTTGAAAATCCAGCTGGGTCCTCGGCAACCGAGACCAACAGGTCCGATTCATCGACGAGCCCTACTATCTTGTTGTCTTCGAGCACGGGGAGCTGTGAAACGTCACCTAGTCGCATGCGCGAATGGGCGAAGGCCAAGCTGTCCTCGGCGCCCACCGAGAGAACATCGCCCCGCTCGTGGCTTCTTCCTATGAAGTCGCGCAGATCTCCCGTCTCTTTGGATCGTACCAGGCCATGGTCGGTCAACCACGCATCATTGAAGGCCTTGGAGAGATACTTGTTGCCTGTGTCGCAAACGAACGTCACTACCCGCTTGGGTTGACTCTGCTCCCGACAGTAGCGAAGTGCGGCCGCAAGCAATGTTCCAGTGGATGTTCCCCCAAGAATACCCTCGGCCTGCAGCAGCTCGCGGGTGGTAGCGAAGGCTTCACTGTCACTGATCGTGTAGGCTCGCTTCGTCCGAGAGAGGTCACATATGGGGGGGGTACCTGTTCTTGACCTATGCCCTCAACGAGGTAACTGCCAGTTGCTCCGAGCTTTCCCGTTTGTACGTAACTGGCCAAGGCCGAACCGAGGGGGTCGGCACGTGATAGGCCGAGGTCTTCTTGGCGATGCTCTTGGCCAGGTCAACATAGTAGGCGGGGTGGCCTTTCGAGTCGTCTGAGCGCGTCATTACAACCTGAGCTCCCAAAGCCTTGGCGTGAAGTACTTTCTCCCGGCTCATCTTGTCCGGAATGACCAAAGTAAGTTCATAGCCCCGCTGCGCGCAGGCGAGTGCTAGCCCTAAACCAGTATTACCCGCCGTTGCCTCCACGATTCTGCGTTGCGACGGGCCGACTAAGCCGGCGCGTTTCGAGCCGCCGGGGTTGTGGCTTTCTAGCTTGAGGAATAGCTCACACGGCCCAGTATCAAGCCGCGTGACTCTGACGAGGGGATTGTGGCCAACTCGATCCAGCGGGTCTTGTTCCTCGGGGCTCGTCATCAGTTGCCGACCTTCGGATTGAAGTACACCCCGCGCATCCAACGTGCTCCCGTGAAGGAAGTTCGAGCGTGCAGCATGCGGTGATTGTCGTAGATGAGGTAGTCCCCTTCACGGAGCAGGAACCTCCTCTGGTTGGCCGGATTGCGAACTAGACGAGCGAAGCGGTCATAGGCTCGATAGAATCCATCCATTCTGGAGAACGGCACGCGGTGCGGGGCCAAGGTAAAGTAGGAGTAGCGGATCAGAAAGTCCTGGCCGTGGCCCTGAAAAATAGGGCTCTTTACGATGCTCTCGAAGTTCTTCTGCCGTCTGTGGAAGATTACTGGTGTATCGCGAAGGATCTCATAGGCGTACTGGTCCTCCTGTTGCAAGAGCTCGGCTGCTGCAAGACCATCCACGATAGCGTTCTCACCGCCGCTGTCAGCCACTTGGAGGTTCTGTAGTAATTGATAGCGCGGTGGCGCCTCGAGGAAGGGCTGGTCCGTATGCAACTCCACGGCCGCATCGGTGTAGCCGAGTTGGTCGGTGTTCTGGTTCGTGGTGTTGTCTGTGCGCAGGTCCTCAATCCTTCCGAAGTGCGTCCCCACTACTTCGAATCCCCACTTCTCCCAAGCCGCGATGAGTGGCTCCGTAAGCTGCTCCGGCGCCTCACGGGTCGACCCACGGACTATCGCGACACCGTGGCTACGGAGACGCTCTGATGCCTGGTGGATCGCGCTGTCAATGTCAGCGCTTACGACCTCCACCTCGGACAGGCTGGTGGGAAGAGTGGGCGGGTAGGTTCGACCGCTCGCGTAAGCGTGTTGTTGCAGCCACGCCAGCGCATAGCGGCTCTCGCGGCCATCATGGGTCCAGACAACGTGAAGCCGGTCACCACTGACGAACGCACGCTTAACCTCCAACGTATCGGGAAGCTCTGACGAGCAGACGATTCGTTCATTGGTCAGCGGGTGCCGGTCGAGGTCACAAGCGTGCCTAAGCCACCGATAATGAAAGTCAGCTGGCCCGTTCGCCAGCTGAATACGAAGCCACCCGCGCGACAGTGCCACGTTTTCTTGAGTGGAGACCATGCATCCAATATAACGGAGCTGCTGGTTTTGGCGATGAAAACATGAGCGATGCGACGAAACTGCATTCGCTCTTTGCTTGAGCGAACGCACCACTCGACCCGCGCTGGACCATTTTGGTTGCACATTTCTGCAATATTGGACATGATGGCGTGATAGTAAACAAGGAGCTGGTGATGACTCTTCGCCTCGGTAGTCTTGCCCCGGATTTCGCCCAAGATTCCACGGTTGGTCGGCTGAACTTCCACGAATGGCTCGGCGCCTCGTGGGGAATACTTTTCTCCCACCCGAAGGATTTTACTCCAGTGTGCACCACCGAGCTCGGCGCTGCCGCCAAGCTCAAGCCCGAGTTTGATAAGCGGAACGTCAAGATTGCAGCTCTCTCGGTGGACCCGGTCGACTCGCATCAAAAGTGGATCGGCGACATCGAGGAGACTCAGGCAACGAAGGTCAACTACCCAATCTTTGCCGACGCAGATCGAACGATCTCAAACTTGTACGATATGATTCACCCCGAGGCGAATGACACGTTGACGGTGCGATCCGTGTTTGTGATCGACCCCAACCGAAAGATCCGCGCCATCATCACTTACCCTGCAAGCACTGGTCGAAACTTTGACGAGATCCTGCGCTTGGTGGACTCGCTGCAGCTCACCGATAGCCACTCCGTGGCTACGCCGGTCAACTGGAAGGACGGGGACGACGTGGTGATTGTCCCGTCGCTTCAGGACCCGGAGCTGATCGCGAAGAAGTTTCCCAAAGGCTTTACGGCCGTCCGCCCATACTTGCGACTAACTCCCCAACCGAACAAGTAGTGCGAACCATCCGCAATAGCAGACGGAGGAACGATGAAAGCTCTCGTGGTTGGTGGGGATCGAACGGACGCATTCGCCAAAGCCCTGGAGGAAGCCGCCATAACCTTCTCTGCCCACTGGCATGGGCGGAAGCCCAAGGAGGCGCGCAGGGCGATCCCCACGGGGGTCGACTTGATCGTAATTGTCTGGGACCGGGTGAGCCACCCACTGTCCGAGAGCGTTCGACTACAAGCTGAGGCTCGGGGTATCCCGCTTTTGTTTTGCCGCTCAGGAGCTGACCTCAAGCGTAAACTGATCGAGCGTGCGGACGGTTTGCAGGTAGCCTGCTAATGCCTACTAAGCGGGCCTTGCGACCAGGTTGCGATAGCGCGTTTCCGTGGGATGGTCAGCTCTCGCGCGGCGTAGTTAGCGTCGAGGTATGGATTTGTAGGCACACAAGGTAGTTGCCGCATCATGCCGCGACGCGTTATTGCGTTGAGACGATGATTCGCAAGCTGTCACCGCTGCATGAGCCTGCCTTCGAGAAGGATGCGTGTGGGGTTGGGTTCCTAGTCCACAAGAAGGGACACCGGTCGCACTCGATCGTCGACCGAGCTCTGTTAGCGCTGGAGCGGCTTGAGCATCGTGGGGCTTCAGGACGCGAAGCTGAGTCGGGGGACGGGGCGGGGATTCTCGTACAACTTCCCGATCGCCTTTTTCAGCGTGAGGCCGCGATGGGGCGGATTGAGCACGAAGGCAAGCCGATCCCCAAGCTCCCGGCCGAGGGCGGTTACGCGGTTGGCTTGTTCATGGGCAGTCAGGACGTTCAGTCGAGCGCTCTAGCCAAGCTGATCTTCGCAATGATCGCTAGGCAAGAAGGGCTGCGCTTGCTCGGTTGGCGCCGCGTCCCAACCGACAATCGCGAGCTTGGCTCCACTGCGCGCTCTGTCGAGCCGACGATGGACCACGTCTTCTTAGCGCCGTCCCAAGAGGGGGTTTCAGAGGACGCCTTCGAGCGGCGCCTATTCGTAGTGCGCAAACGCTTCCAGGTGGCCATCAAGTCGAGTGGTATTGATGATCGGCAGTTCTTCCACATCGCGAGCCTCTCGTCTCGCACGTTGGTTTACAAGGGTATGCTTACACCCCGTCAGGTGCGGGAGTACTTCGGCGATCTGACGGACCCAAAAATGGAATCAGCGATTGCGCTGTTCCACTCGCGGTTCTCGACAAATACCTTTCCAAGCTGGGAGCTGGCCCATCCCTATCGGCTGATCGCCCATAACGGGGAGATCAATACGTTGCGGGGTAACGTCAACTGGATGCGTGCTCGAGAGGCACTGCTCGCCTCACCCTTGTTTGGTGCGGATATTGAAAAGATCCTACCCATCGTTCATGAGGGCCTCAGCGACTCAGCATGTCTCGACAGTGTTCTTGAGCTGCTGGTTCGATCGGGCCGGTCCCTCGCTCATGCAATGCTAATGCTGTTGCCTGAGGCCTGGGAGCACAATGCCGCATTGTCTCCAGAGGTCAGGGCCTTCTACCAGTTTCACGCGTGTCTGATTGAGCCTTGGGATGGCCCAGCTTGTGTTTCATTCACTGATGGCATTCAGATTGGCGCCGTGCTCGATCGCAATGGACTTCGACCTGGTCGCTACGTTGTAACTGACGATGACTTGATCATGCTCGCGAGCGAGAGCGGCGTACTCGACGTGGCGCCAGAGCACGTGCTCGAACGGGGGCGGCTGATGCCCGGCCACATGTTTTTGGTGGACACTCGTGAAGGTCGCGTTATCCCCGATAGCGAGATCAAGGCCTCTATGGCCGCGGCAGCACCCTACGCGGTGTGGCTTGGGCAGCACCTAATTCCTCTTGCAAGCCTGCCAGCTGGGGACGAGGTCCCAGTGCTCAAGCCAGAGGAGCTAAAGCGGCGGTTGGTCGCGTTTGGCGTCTCCGAAGAAGAGCTGCGAATGGTGGTCGCGCCAATGGCCTCTCAGGGCGAAGAGCCAACCTACTCAATGGGTAATGACGCTGCCCTTGCGATCCTTTCAAGTCAGCCACGCCCGCTGTCGGACTACTTCAAGCAGCTTTTTGCACAGGTAACGAATCCTCCGCTCGATGCAATACGCGAGAAGATCGTCACGAGCCTAGCCACTGCAATTGGACCCGAGGGCAATCTACTGGAGGCGCGCCCTGAAAGCGCGCACCTCGTGCTGTGCGATACCCCATTCCTGAATAATGAAGAGCTCGCTCGCTTTCGGCGGATAGCTCACTTCGGCGATGGGCCCTTCGGAGTCACAGTTCTCGACATGGTCTTCCCCGTCGACGAGGGGAGTGAAGGTTTGGAGCCGGCGCTTTCCGCTCTGTTCGCAAAGGCGGACAACGCAATCGCAGATGGATCCAAGGTGCTGGTACTCTCCGATCGTGCCGTAAGCGGAAGTGTTGCGCCTATCCCGGCTTTGCTCGCCGTTGCCGGACTCCATAACCATCTCGTGCGCGAAAAGCGTCGAACACGAGTAACCCTTATCGTCGAGACGGGAGCTTTGCGTGAAGTTCATCAGGCCGCACTGCTACTTGGTTATGGTGCTAGTGCCGTCAATCCCTACTTGATATTGGATACCCTGCCAAGCTTGAGCGCGCGCGGATTCATTCCGAACTCCTGCGATGACGAGGCGCTGCGAAAGAACTTCCTTCGCGCAATCGAGAAAGGCGTCGTGAAGGTGATGAGCAAGATGGGTATCAGTACGGTGGCCAGCTACCGCGGTGCCCAGATATTCGAGGCGGTAGGCCTTGGGCCAGAGTTGATAGACCGTTATTTTACGCAGACTCCTTCCCGTATCGGTGGTGTCGGGGTGAGAGACGTCGCGGCCGAAGCTCTGACTCATCATCGACGGGCCTATGAAAGTCGGAAATTGCCGTTGCTCACCACCGGAGGTCAGCTGGAGTGGCGGCAGGATGGGGAGCTGCACCTGTTCAATCCAGAGACTGTCTATAAGCTGCAACACGCTACGCGCACTCGAAAGCGAGAGGTCTTTAGGGCCTATGCCCGTGCCGTTGACGAGCAAGGAGAGCGGGGCTGCACGCTTCGTAGCGTACTACAAATCAAGAAGGTTCGTGCCCCCGTCCCGCTCGAGGAAGTGGAGCCGGTTGAGCAGATACTCCCCCGCTTCGCGACCGGAGCGATGAGCTTTGGCAGCATCAGCCAGGAGGCGCATGAGACTTTGGCGATAGCCATGAATCGCTTGGGGGGCCGCTCAAACTCCGGTGAAGGTGGCGAGGATTCCCGTCGGATGCAGCGCGACGACAACGGTGATTGGCGACGGTCAGCAATCAAGCAAGTAGCGAGCGCCCGATTTGGCGTGACTAGCTACTACCTGACCCATGCGGATGAGCTCCAGATCAAGATGGCTCAAGGCGCAAAGCCCGGAGAGGGAGGGCAGCTCCCTGGTCACAAGGTATACCCACATATTGCAGCTGTGCGTCACTCGACGCCTGGGGTAACTCTGATAAGCCCACCTCCCCACCACGACATCTATTCAATCGAGGACCTCGCGCAGCTCATTTATGATTTGCGAGCAGCAAACTCCCGTGCGCGGATCTCCGTAAAGCTTGTTGCGGAGGTTGGCGTTGGGACGGTTGCTGCTGGTGTGGTCAAGGCAAAGAGCGATGTCGTCTTGATCGCCGGCCATGACGGCGGAACAGGAGCGAGTCCCGTTACGTCCATTCGCCACGCTGGGGCCCCGTGGGAACTTGGGCTGGCTGAAACGCAGCAAGTGCTGGTGAAAAACGGGCTGAGGGACAGAGTCGTCCTTCAGGTCGATGGCCAAATGAAGACCCCGCGTGATGTTTTGATCGGCGCACTTCTCGGCGCTGAGGAGTTTGGGTTCGCCACCGCACCGCTGGTGGTCATGGGCTGCGTGATGATGAGAGTGTGTCACCTCGATACCTGCCCGGTAGGGATCGCGACCCAGAACCCAACCCTTCGAGAGCGATTCACTGGTAGGGCGGAGCACGTGGTTGCGTTCTTCCGTTTCATCGCGGAGGAGTTGCGCGTCATGATGGCCGAGCTCGGGTTCCGTTCAATGGATGAGTTGATTGGGCGGGTCGACCTATTGCAACAGCGGGAATCGCACCACCCCAAAGCCTCTAAGGTGGATTTGAGCGGAGTCCTCGACAGCGGGCACCTCGTGGACGGAGAGAGCCGTTCTGCTTTGCGCTCGCGCAGAGATGGAGCAGCCCGGCTGATGGGTCAACCCGTCAATGAGCGTCGACTTACAGCCGTTGAGGAGCTCCTGCAGAACGGAGCGGAGCCGGCGCTCTTTTATCGCGAAGCGGTGGTCATTCAGGCCAGCATTACCAATCAAGACCGCGCGCTTGGAACGCGCTTGGGACATGAGCTTACCAAGCGCTACGGTGAGGAGGGCCTTCCGGAAGCAACGATTCGCGTACACCTTCGCGGCTCGGCCGGACAGAGCCTTGGGGCGTTTGCGCCCAAAGGTCTGATGATTGTGTGTGAAGGCGACGCCAACGACTATGTTGGTAAGGGCCTTTCGGGGGCCGTGCTAGCGGTTAGGCCGCCCAAGGGTACCTCGTTCATTGCGGAGAAGAACGTTATCGTCGGCAATGTCGCGCTCTATGGCGCGACTTCAGGGCGCGCTTTCTTTTGCGGGCGAGCGGGAGAGCGTTTTGCGGTGCGCAATAGCGGTGCCAGTGCAGTCGTCGAAGGCTGTGGCGCGCACGGCTGTGAATACATGACAGGCGGTATCGTCCTGGTGCTGGGCCGTACGGGGCGGAACTTCGGCGCTGGAATGAGCGGCGGAGTTGCTTATGTCTTGGACTCCGACGGTACATTTCCCACCCTGTGCAACCCCGAGATGGTGTCCACCTCGTCCCCAGATGAAGCCGACATGGCGCAGATCTGTACGCTATTGAAGGAGCACGTTGAGCTGACAGAGAGTGCGCTCGGCCAGCGGCTGCTTAGTGATGGCCAGGCCGCTCTATCTTCGAAGTTTGTCAAGGTCATGCCCCGCACAGCATTGGGTACTCAAGTCACAGCCAAGGTCTCGGAGGTTCCCCATGTCGCTGCCGAGTGAGCCGAAACGACGCTACCTACCATTTATAGACACTCCGAGAGTAGGACCGCAGAAGCGGAAGGTTGCCGAACGGCTCGGCGACAGTCTCGAGTTTGAAACGGTTCAAGTGGGTAGCGCGTTGGCCGAACAGGCTGGGCGCTGCATGAACTGCGGCATTCCCTTCTGTCACAATGGATGCCCGCTGGGGAACTTTATTCCAGAGTGGAATCGGCTCGTTTCGCAGGGCCTTTATGAGGCGGCTGTGGAACGGCTGCATGCGACCAACAACTTCCCGGAGTTCACTGGTCGGCTATGCCCCGCGCCATGTGAAGCGGCTTGTGTAGTGGCCATTTCAGGTGAGGCCGTATCGATCAAGCAGGTAGAGCTTTCGTTGGCGGAGCGAGCAGAGCAGCTCGAGGCTGCACAGTCTGAAAAAGCTGACTCGGAGCCGCCGGCAAGTAGCGCGCCCCTGTCGACGATGCGCCCGAGGCGTCGCGTTGCCATTGTCGGCTCGGGACCTTCAGGGCTGGCGTGCGCGGCCGAGCTCTGCGACTTCGGCTTTGACGTTACGGTGTTCGAGCGAGACGACAAGCCAGGTGGACTGCTTCGATACGGAATACCTGACTTCAAGATGCATAAGTCCCATCTCGATCGCCGGATTGGCAAGATGTCTCGGGACGGAGTGCGCTTTGTATGCGGAGTCGATGTCGGCGCGGACCTAAGCGCGGCCGAGCTACTCGCGCAATATGACGCCATCGCCCTCGCAGTGGGGGCGCTGGAAGCACGTCCGTTGAGTGTGCCGGGCGCTGAGTGTCACGGCGTCGTTCCGGCTATGCGCTATTTAACGCGACAGAATCGTATTGTCGCCGGAGAGCCTGACAATGAACCTGCACTGTCGGCAGCTGGCAAGCACGTGGTCATTCTAGGCGGCGGGGATACTGGGGCCGATTGCCTTGGAACGGCGCTTCGTCAGGGAGCTGCAAGCGTGACTCAGCTGGAGCTTATGTCGCGACCAGGCTCCAGCAGGGCAGAGGACAACCCGTGGCCTGAATGGCCGTTGGTGTTTCGCACCTCTTCGGCCCACGAAGAGGGAGGAGTACGAGAATATGGGCTCATGACCACGTCGGTGGAGGGAGCGAATGGCCGCGCTGAGAGGCTGGTTGTGCGCGAAGCACAGCGCAGCCCGGATGGCACCTTCTCGCCTACTGGCGCCGAGCGTCGGTTGCGGGCTGACTTAGTCCTGCTGGCGACCGGGTTCGTCGGCCCCTGGAAACGTCCCTTCTACGCCGAGCTTGGCTTAACGTTGGGAGCCAACCAACGACTGGTTGCTGATGACAAGGGCGTTACCGCTGTTCCCAACGTTTTTGTTATGGGTGACGCACGTCGGGGCCCATCGCTAGTGGTGTGGGCTATCGCCGAGGGGCGTCACTGCGCTCGTTCCATTCAAGCAACCTTTGAGCTGCCTTACGGAGCCGTGAACAGGCAGCGAGTGACCGGGATGCCAATGTCCGATAGGACATAGAGGTAGTAGGTCTGCCCAGTGCTAAGCGCCGGAGCTGCACCGCTTGGCACCCGTTTCCGCATATCCCCCGTTAGTTCGCCATACTTGATACCCGTGTTGAAGGGCGCAGCCGTGTTCGGCACATCCACGAACCAAATGGTGCCGGCGGGCTGGTCAAGGTTGGGAGGTACCCCTGGATTGTTGGCGCTCGGTTCAAGAATGTAAAGATAACGAGCGGTTCCCCCAGTCCATTGAACCGTGCCGTCGGGGGCGAGACCCTGACCGGCCTCGCATGCGCTTGGCACGTAGTCCAGTTGGTCCACCAGTGGTCCACCGAACGGAGGGATCGTCTCTGCGTCTGCCAGGGAATAGCCTCTACGCTCCCACTCAGAAGTGAAGAGCGTGCGCATCCGCTCGTTGTCTGTCGTTGGCACGCCGACGACAGTACGGTCGAAGCCATTGTTGTCAGCCTTGTCAAAGGCGCCAAATGCGCGCGAATCAGCGAGACCTGCCATCATCGCAATGCCCGTATCTGAAATAGAATCCAGCCAGATACCATCTGCTTCAACGAACCACTGCGATGCTCCGTCGGGAGCTAGCGCTGTGGAATGGCAGCAGATGCAAGCACTGGCTTCGACCTGCTGGCGAGCCCAATCCACTTCTGCCATGTAAACCGCGTCATCGAGTCGCGCGTCCTCTGGGGAGGTGGTTCCGGCTGGTGCAGTTGCGTAATAAGGCCGCTGCGTCAGTACGTCCTCGCAAGAGGCGTAGTCTGAGTAACGGCGCCCTTCCTCGGTAGACGCCGAGATCAAAGTCCATGTGCAGACCTGCCCATCGGGGCCCTGCCCAACCGGCTCCCCCTCGAGCGGATCTTTGCATACCTGATAAGGCTGCACAAATACGCTGGCGCTACCGCCTCCGCCGCCTACGACACCTTCGCAGGTTAGGCCGGGTTCAAAGACACCCTGGGCGAATACCTCGCAGCCCATCTTCGAGCTTTCACAAGCTGTACTGTCCGTGCCCGGGGAAACTAACTCATATTCGTAGACTGTATCGGCGGCCACAACACAGCTACCGAGCGTTGCCGGGTAGTCGCATTGTCCGCCCTCGGTGAAGGTGCCCGGCGCGCCCAGCACACCAGTCTCACAATCGGTTCCGGCCGCCTCTAGCGTCCAGGTAGCCCCAATGTAGAGCTTGCACTCTTCGCTGTTGGAAAATGGATTCGTGTAGCTACATGAGCCCACCGCGAGCGGGCTAGGCTCGGGTTCCGGGGTCGACTCGGTCGAAGATTCTTCTCCGCAAGCGAGAGCAAGGCATGAGGTGGAAACGAACCAAGCGAGGCGAGCGAGACGTCGAACCATGTCTATGTATAGTCTTTGTTTGACCTTGTGCAAACCATGAATTTCAGCTCAGTGGGCCACGGGCCGATTCCATGCTCTAACCGCGAGCACGCAGAGCCATGGCAAACTTTCTTTCCACGTTTCGCGAGCTGGGTCGCTTGCGCCAGATCTACGTCGTTCTGGTGCGCCACGGCTTCGCAGACGTCGCGCGCAGGCTAGGTCTTGGGGCGAAGTCGAAGGGGGCATCAGAGCCCCCTCAAAGTGGTGAAGACCCTGAGTTGGCTCAAGCAGAAGCGCGGGGCAAAGAGGAAGCGAAGAGCCCGCTCGCTGAGCGTGTGCGTCTCGTCGCGATGGATCTTGGCCCGTCCTTCGTAAAACTGGGCCAAATCGCCTCGACCCGTACCGACCTGTTGCCGAGTGAATGGACTGTCGAACTGAAGAAGCTTCAAGACGAAGTTTCGCCACTACCGTTCGAGAAGATCGCCGAAGCGATCGAAGCCTCACTTGGAGCCCCTCTCGACACATTCTACGAAGCAATTGAGGAGAAGCCGCTCGCTGCCGCCTCGATCGGTCAGGTACATCGTGCGCGCCTCAAGTCGGAGGAGAGCGCGGTCGATGTCGTCATCAAGGTCCAACGCCCAGGTATTCGGGCTACTGTTACCAGTGACCTGGACCTCCTCCATCATCTGGCGCGTCTTGTCGAACGCACCATTCCCGAGTCCGGAACCTACAATCCTGTAGGGCTCGTTGAGCAGTTTGACCGCGCTATCACTGCGGAGCTCGACTTCACCCTCGAGGCCGATAACGCGCTGCGCTTCCGCAAGAACTTTGAGGGGCACCCCGAGGTGCGATTCCCGTTTCCGTATAAGCAGGCAAGCTCAAAGTCCGTCCTGACGCTCGAGCTCCTTCCGGGCAAGAAAGTTTATGACGCTATCGCGCAGGAAGGCTTCTCGGGAGAGAAGATCGCAAAGACGGCCGTTGGCGTCGTGATCAAGATGATCTTCGAGGATGGGTTCTTTCACGCGGACCCTCACCCCGGCAACATTCTTATTTCCGGAACGCCCGAGAGTCCAGTCTTCGGGCTGATTGATCTCGGCATGGTCGGCCGCCTTTCGCCAGAGATGCGAGATAGGTGTGTAGACTTGATGGTCGGAGCAGGTCGCAATGACCATATTGCTATAGCAGATGCTCTCTATGCCATGGGCACACCGACGCGCCGCGTCGACATGCGTGCCTACCGCGCTGAGGTGGGGATGCTGAGCGAAAAGTACCTCAACAAGCCGCTTCGCGAGATTGCACTTTCATCCATGATTTCTGACCTCCTCGGTGGAGCCAAGAAGTTTGGACTCGAGATACCACCCGACTTTCTCCTGGTGGGTAAGGCGCTCATGACTATCGAGGGCGTGGGTAAGGAAATCTATCCCGACCTGGATGTATTGACCGAGTCGAAGCCCTACTTTGTTGAACTATTGAAGAAGCGCTATTCACCGCAGCGAATTGGCAACGATCTCCTTCGCGGCGTTGAGAGGCTTGGACAATCAACCTATGATCTGCCGCAGCTGGCGCGAGAAGTGCTCGAGGACCTTAGGCTGGGTAGATTGAGCGTCTCGACCGTGGATACGCGCTTACCTGGCGCACTTGACCGCTTCGGACGCAGAGTCTTCAGCGGCCTTGTCGGAGGCGCGCTCGCAGTCTCGGGGTCCTGGCTGGTCACGTCTGGAAGTGGGACCGCGGGCTACGTGTTGCTCGGCCTTGCCTTGGTGTTCGTGACCATTCACCTTGGTCTCGACCTGACCCGCAAATGAGCTACTGAGTCAGCGACTTAGGTGCCGAAGTTTCGAGTTTTTACGCTTTCGAGCAAGGCCTCCATCCAGGAGTCGCAATAGTCTGCGCGGGCTACCGCGCAGATGGCGTGGAAGCCAACCCGAGTATGGCCCATTAGCGTGTGGAACTCATGATGGTAGATTGGCCCTTCAGACTTGTCGATAAAACGCAGCCGAACCTCAATCCCGTGTAGCGCTGGATACTCGCGCTCTCTCGCCGAGAGGACACTGAATGCTCGCAAGGAGCGACGCTGCTCCGTGAGTCCGTTTTCTACCGCGGTTCGCAGCGGTTGGCCCTCAATCACGGGTGTACGCGCGATAACCAGGTCGAGCGTCGAGCCGTCCTCCGTGGTGATCTCCAGAAACTGCCTTGAGTGGTCGACGAGCCTCTCCACTTCTGGCAGAGCGAACATTGCTTCATTGAAGTGATAGGAAGTCATAGCTCTCCAGCGTCATGAAGAAGTCAGGGATTGCGGCGTGCGTGCGTCCAGCTGAATGAGGCAGCCGCTAGGATCATTTCCGGTCAACTGTGATGAGGTGGTGGCGACCACGACTTGATTGTCGCCTCCAAGTTGCTGGAGCCCCGCTACAAAGTCTTGCGTGTCATGTCGATACAATTCGGGGCGGTCAACCAGGATGATGGAGTTAGACAAGACGACGAGGCTCGCAGTCGCGGCGATCAGTACTGCATCAGCTTCGCTGGAAGAGAGTTCAAGCAAACTGCGAGCGGTGAGGTTGCGTGAATACAGCTTCTGCGAGTCAACATCGTAGCTGCAGGTCGTTTGTAAATCTTTGAGGGCTTGAGCAAAGCGCGCGGCTCGCTCACTGTTCGTAGGTAGCGAACTCATGAAGCTCGAGACAAAGGCATACTTGCGAGGGCTCTTGCTCGTGCGGAACGGCTGCTGTGTCTCGGGATCGAGCGACATGTCGCCACCACCGACGTCAAGCCGGCGATTCTCGGCAAAGTACTCGAGCTTGCTGGTACTGGCGGTGTGGTCATACCGTTCAATTAGGTAGATGAGCCCTGGGTCTGTTTGGTCGGGCGCCGCTACGGTTGGGTCGGCACCAAAGATCACCTCGGCTTGGACGTCTCTCGACTCCGCACCGATGAGAGTCTGCTCGGCTTCATTGAGGTAGAAGGACAGAATGGCCTTTGCCGAGCGACTTCCGGCTCGTACGAACGATTCCTGATCAAAGTCCTCCGTCTCGGGGGCTAACACCTCACGTGCTGCCGCAATAACCTCCAAGAGACGCGTTTTGCCCGTTGCCTCTTCCCCTGTAATGACCACTAGCGAGTGTGGCTTTTCGCCGTTCCAAAAGTCGTAGGTCCCATCCGGAACACCCAGCACGCCACTGGTCTGAACGCTGCGGAGTTTCATTGTTGCAGCTCGAGGGTAAGTAGCTGGGCCTTGGTCACGCTGGTACTAACCAACGGGCTGGCTGTTGCGATCAGCCACTGATTGTTGCGTCCCAGTTTGGCGAGGCCGGCGAGCCAAAGCCCGAGCCTCCTGGGGTGGACGTAAAGTTCCGGTCGATCTAGAAAAACAATGGAGTGATGCAGCGCAATGTTGATTGCTGTTGCAGCAATGAGGACAGCATCCGTCTCCGATGCGGAGAGCTGGCTGAAGAACACAGGCTCTCCGAAGCGGTTCTTAAAGTAGGTGTCGTCATCCTGGTCATCCGGCTCTTTGACCCGGATGGTTGCGGACAGCGCTCCGACTGCGTCAGCAAACGCGCGAGTCTTGGCCGCATCGCCGCGTAGTGAGGTGAGAAAGCGTGGTAAAAAGCTAAACTTCTGAGGATCTTTGCTAAGCCGTAGGAGACTTTGCTCAAGTGCGCCTAGCCCGTCCGAACGTGCCCCCCACGCGCGCTGGCGGTTCTCAGGGAGGTACTCGAACTTGCCGCTGTTTGGTACGTGTTCGTAGCGCTCGAGGAGCCGGACGAGGCCGCGGTCTGCCTCGGACCCCAGCCCTTGAGATGTCCATCGTGCAAGCACACGAGCGGGACTACCAGCATTCGGTGCAGCGAGCCGTTCCTCCTCGTTGAGCGAGAATGATAGCTCTACGTGCGCACCTTTCTTCTCGTCCCGCATCCAATCGCTAGGCCTCACCATCCCGACGTAGGGCCCAACCGTCTCCTTTGCCGCGATGATCGCTTCCAGCAGCCGTGTCTTCCCGGAACCGCTGGGCCCAAAAAGGACAAAGCTGTCGTAGGGCTCACTCGTCCCTCCGGCCTGGAGTGAGAAGGAGAGATCTGGAAGGCCGCGGATCCCTCCTACTGCGACGTGGGCAAGCTTCATTGGGTCAGGAGTTAGGCTTTTGGCTTGGTGTAACGTCGGGGTTCACGAGCACGGTCTTTGCGTGAATGACGATCTTGTCCTTGTCCATATAGATGAGGGAGTTGCCAACGGTAAGGTTGATGGTCTCCTCGCTCGAGATCGCGTGTGATTTGGCCTGCGATATCATGTTGCCGACGGTCTTGAGTAGCCGCTCTTTGCCAACGATCGATAACAGGCTATCGAAGACGCGCGAAAGCTTGTCCTTGCCGACGGACTCGCGTTGGACCCCGGCAACTTTTTCCTCGTCGTCGCGTTCGATGGACATGCTGCGGTCGCGGCCCACCGAGAGCGACTTGTCGTTGTTGACGCGCGTCTTCATGTCCTTTTCGGCGCGACCTTCGACCAGTTCCTCCCCAGCCGTGTCGACGAATCGAAGCAGGCTGTAACCCCCAGTATCCGGGACGCTCTTGCTGCGGAAGCCGCTCTCGTTCTTTGCTTGGGGCAATGAGAAGGGTGGCCGCTTTAGGTTGTTGAATACCCGGCCAACCACCACAGGCTCCTCAGGGTTACCGCCCAGGAAGGACACAATGACCTCTTGCCCAATGCGCGGTAGATTGACCATGCCAAAACCCTCACCTGCCCAGGGTTGGTTGACCGGGATCCAGCAGGATGAGTACTCATTCATTTGCCCGTAGCGGTCCCAATGGAACTGAACTCGAATCCGACCAAACTCATCGCAGTGGATGGTCTCGCCGGGGGGGCCAACGACAGTCGCGGATTCAACACCGGCAATGCTCGGAATAGGGGTGTTGACGGCCGGGTGATATGCGGCCTCGGCGCTTACCGCTTCAACCGAGATCGCCACCTCGGAGTCGTGGGAGCCAGTGAGTCGAACCTTCTCCAGTAATAGCGCCTTGAAGCGCTCTGCTGTAGGGTGCCCAACGATTGAGAGCACGGTACCCGCTCGCAGATCGAGCGAATTGGAGCTGAAAGCAATACGCTGAGATCGTGCCACCTTTGCCGCTGCATCTCGCCCGGCGATGCGTGCCGCCTCGTCAGGGTCTGAGCGCGAGCGACCACGATCGTCTGCGGTCGGGGTGTCCTTGGGACCGCCATTACCGAACTTGAATGCACCCGGCACGTACTTGAAGGTTTCAAGCCGGGACTCGAGCGGATGCCCGCTGGAACTAGCCTGTCCCAAGAGCGGCTCATTCGGAAGGCGAGGATCGTGGTCAGCGAAGGTTGTGCGGCCCGAGCGAATACGCCGCTGAGTGCGTAGGCCAGTCGCATAGAGCTGGCCCGTGGTCGGCTCGCCAACATGTTGTAGTGGAACCGGCCGTGGCTCGACCCTCTCGGGAGCGTCACGCAGAATGATCGTGGTTGTGGACTCCCGCTGTTCAAGTACGTAGCTAATCCCGGCTGCTTCAAGCAGCCGACAAACGAACGCGTAGTCGCTCTCCTGATACTGCACGCGATACTTGCGTGTCTTGTAGCTGCCCGAGCACGCGTTTTCATACGGGAGGGCCCACTCGTCGAAGAGCGCTTTGACGATGTCTAGATCGGACATCTGCTGAAAGACTCTGCAGTTCGTTCGTTGCGTGAGGAGCCAAAAACTGGGAACCAGTCGCAGCTGATAGGTGGAAAGACCTTCGTCTTCGGAGGCGAGCTGTTCGATATCCGCGACGATGCCCGACCATAGGGGAGCCGGCGCATCGCCGTAGGCACCCACCAGCGTTTCAATCCGGAAGGCCGCCGACTTCCCGATGGCTTCCTCGAGGTCAACGGCAGGGTTGCTGCAACGCGCCACAATATCGACGGAGAAAAGCGAGTTGAGGCCCTCAGTGACCTCAAAACTGCGTACGTCGAAGGTGTCCGCTAGATCTGCGAAGAGCTGGAGGTTCTGGGGTCGCGCGAGGAGCGAGGTCATAACGAGGTATTGGCAAGTCGCGTGCCTCAGCCCACTAGCGTACGCGAGGCAGACGTAAGGTTCTTGCTCTGCACGTATTGTGCAAGAGCTGATCTTCCGGATGACCAGTCAGGGCGTGATGGGCCTCTTCCGCTCGGGAAAGCCACCTGACCTACATCGTCTACATTTACGAGAGTATCGACCATGGACGATCTGAATCCCACCACCCCCCCAGCGGACACCAAGCCAGCGGAAGCGGCACCCGAGACTCCCGATGACGGGTTCAGTTCATCGAAGTCCCGTTTCATTGCGGCTTGGGAGGTTGCCGGCGGCGACGAGAAGGCCATTCGCTCTCGCTTCAATCCGTTACCGCACTGGCCCAAAGGTTACTCAGGCCTGACGGTCGGTATGGGCTACGACCTCAAGTATCAGACTCAAGAGGGCTTCAAGAAGGATTGGGGTGGCCATCTAACGCCGGAACAGCTCGACAAACTCGATGACTACGTCCCCTCAATCAACGCGAAGGGGAAGAAGGTCCCGCCCAAAAAGAAGGCGAACAAGGCCGCCGTTGTCGCGACGAAGGACATCGACATTCAGTACAAGGCCGCGGTGAAGGTGTACGAGGACGTCACCATTCCGAAGTTCGAGGCTAAGGTGGAGAAGATATTCCCTGGCTACGGCCAGATGGACCCTTACTCTCAAGCCGTTATTCTTTCCGTCGTCTACAACCGCGGTGATTCGATGGGCAAGAAGAAGTCCTTGCGCCGCAAACACTTCATGCAGATCCGCGAGGCCGTAGTTAAGAAGGACGTGAAAGCCATCGCTGCGGCCGTTCGTGCGATGAAGGTTGAACATACCAACAAGGCCAACAAGAAGGGCCTCCACAATCGCCGCGACGGTGAAGCCAACTATCTTGAGCAGAATTACCAAGCCGCCCAGGATTGGTATGCAAAGCAACCGGTAGCGCAGCCGGCGGCAGTGCCGCCGACCACTACGCCCTAATAGGGTATCAGCTGCCCTTGGCGCCCAATCGAGCGGCCGCGTAGCCAACGAAGAAGGGCCCCATTTGCGAGATGTACTCTGACGTTTGGCGTGTCTTGCGCATCGACTGAACTACGTGGGAGAGCGGGTGTAAGTCCTGGCCGATTAGTCCGACCACGAACTCATTGTCCGATGCGTCGAGGCCATGGCAGGCGAGGCGGACATCATGCGCCAAATCTTGCGAGCCATAAGCGCGACCGATGATGGCGTGCTCGCGAAGAATGCTTGCCTGCTCTCGGCCGTCAAGTTTGGCAAACGCGCCGGTGCGGCGAAGAGGGTACCAAACGTGCCATGGCCACGCGGGATTCTCCATGACGGACATCGGGCGGTCGAGCAGCCAGAAGCCCAGGTCTTGCTCATACCCTTGCGAGTATGTTCGGCCGAGCATGTTGTGATCGATGCGCTGAACGAGCCCGGGCAGGCTGAGAATCGCTGGTCGCACGTGTGCGACGAAGGTCGACGGATCGTCCGAGAAGGTGAGAACACCGATTCCGCGTGGAGCGTTTACATCTTGGTAAATGACTCCCCGCACCGAGCGCGAATCGAGCGCGGTCTTGAGCTGCTCAATCGCGTGGTCCGGATTCAAGCTGCTGTCACAATCGAAAACGAGCAGCTGGACGAATAGCCGCTTGTTCATGGTCTGCGGCGAGCCGTCGGCGCCTTTGGCCCCACGCTCGTTCACGTCCACTTTCGGGATCTCTTCAGCTTCGTTTCGCTCTTTGGGTGCGTGCGGTTCCGTCATGAGGTCCTCCGGCGCGAACATCGCCGCGCGGGTCGATGAAGGCAAGGTTCTTATCGTCGCTCGGCCGCCTTGCTTCTCGGCCCGGGACGCACGATAAGTCCGCGTGATGGCCAGTTCTGTTGTTGTGGTGGGCGCGCAGTGGGGGGACGAGGGCAAGGGTAAGGTCGTCGACCTCGTGGCGGAGCACGCCGACGTCGTTGTTCGCTATGCAGGTGGACCCAACGCGGGGCACACGTTGGTCGTTGGAGACCAGAAGGTCATCCTTAGGCTCGTTCCAAGCGGGATTCTGCAGCCACACACCTTGTGTTTGATGGGCGAGGGCATGGTGATTGACCCGTTGGTATTGGTAGCGGAGATCGCTGCCCTCGAAGCCAAGGGGATTTCGGTGCGAGGGCGATTGCTCCTGAGCCCACGAGCCCACGTGATTTTGCCGCAGCACGTAGTGATTGACGGACTGCGTGAGAGTGGGGCCGGCGCTAAAGCGATCGGTACGACCAAACGTGGTATCGGGCCTGCGTACGAGGACAAAGCGGGACGCCGCGGCGTGCGGGTCCTCGACCTTGTTGATCCGGCTTTGCTGCGTCCGCGTGTGGAAGCGCAGCTTGCGGCTTGGGAACCAACGGCAAAGGCGTTGGGGGGGGAATTGCCCTCGCTCGCCGCCGTGCTCGAGTCAGTCCGCAGCGCCGCAGAGATTCTAGCGGGGTTGATTGGGGATACCAGCGAGCGTCTCGATGGCGAGCTTCGCCGCGGAAAGCGCGCACTCTTGGAGGGCGCGCAGGGCACGCTGCTCGATCTCGACCACGGAACTTATCCGTATGTCACCTCGTCTTCGGCCGTGGCGGGTGGGGCCTGTACTGGGGCTGGGATTGGTCCGAGTCGAATCGGCCGTGTGCTCGGCATCACGAAGGCTTACGCGACCCGCGTTGGCGCGGGCCCGTTCCCCACCGAGTTGCACGACGCCACGGGCGAAACGATCCGAACCAACGGCGGTGAGTTTGGGAGTGTGACAGGTAGACCCAGGCGCACGGGGTGGATCGACTTGCCCGCGCTTCGCTTCGCCGCAAGGGTCAACGGCGTCGATGGCTGGGCTGTCACGAAGCTGGATGTACTCACCGGACTGCCGGTCGTGCGTGTTTGCACCGAATATGAGACTGCCTCCGGGCGGACGCGCAATCTGCCGGCCGACGATCTTTCTGAAGTGAAGCCGATCTTTCGTGAACTCGCGGGTTGGCAAGGTGCGCTTGGCGGCGCGCGGTCGCTCGCTGAACTCCCAGCCAATGCGCGCGCACTGCTCGCGTTGATTGAGTCAGAGACGGAGGTTCCGATCGACTTGGTCAGCGTGGGGCCGAAGCGCGATGAAACGATCATTGTGCGTCCCGCGTTCGGCTAACAAGGCTTGGCTAGCCGAAGGGCTCGTCCCTGGTAGACTGCGGGTCCGATGTCGACCGCAGGCTTGTACCTGGTGCTTGCTGGACTTTCAGGTGTTCCGCTCGGAGTAACGTCAGAGCCCGACCTGGCAGCTGTTGCTGCTGCGTCGAGTCGTCCGAAGGAGTGCCAGATAAGCTCGAGGACGGGAAAGCCAACGTTCTGGCGAAAGGTTCGGTTCCCGCAGCAAGAACGATACTGCAACCTCGTAGCCAGAGCTCACATCGAGCTGCTCGAGGACGCTGGGCGAGCCCTCGCCTTCGCTGAAGAAGCGCAGGCCTTGTGGCCAGGTCGTCCAGGCGCGACTCTGGCGAAGGCTCGAGCGCTTTTGTTGCTGGGTAAGCCGGCTGAGGCACTCGAACTACTTGAGGCGGTTGAGCGCGTTGTCCCAGCATCCTTTGATGAACCGCGTGCGCTTTGGTCGCTGGCGCGCAGTCTCGCGCTGGGTGGCAAGCTCGATCGCGCAGAGACCGCCTATCGGAAGCTCGTGCCGCGTATCTCGCTCATGCGCCTGGAGGAGCGTGTCCAGGTCTTGGTGGAAGCGGCCTTCTTGCTCAGCGCGGTTGATGAGCAAGCGAAGGAGGGCAAGTCGACCGAAACCGGCCGTATTCAGGACGCTCTTTCGTTCCTTACGGAGGCACAGCGGGCGCGGGAAGGACTGCCGGATGTGCTGATAGCTACCGCGTTGTTTCGCTTGCGCACAGGTGCGGGGCCCACCGCTGATATTGCCTGGGATGAGGCTGTTGCTTCAGTAGGCGCCAAGGCTTCCTCGAGCCGTGCGCTATCGGATGCGGACAGGCTTGTCAGCGAGGCGATTAGCCTCGCGGCGAAGGATAGTGCAAGTGCAGCGGCGCGACTGGAATCAGCTGCGAAGGCCACCTCCAGCGTCCCTTTTGGGGAGGCGCTTCGCGCGAAAGCAAAAGCGCTGGGGCGGCTGGGCAGCGGATCTTTAGCGAAAGTAAAAGTCCGGTGATGCGCGCGACTTGGTTGGTCACGGTTGGCGTTTGCCTGTCGGTCTCGATTGCCGAGGCAGCACCCACTCGTTGGCAGCGTATGCGCCTGCCTTCCACCAGCGAGGAAGAGCGTCTGATCGAGCAGACCGAAGAGCGTCTGCTGGACCACCAAAAGGATGAAACGAGCACCTTCGCCGAAACGCTAATGGCAGAGGATGCACAGCTGTATAAGGCGCGCGCAGAACTCGAGCAGGCTAAGGCAAGCTCCTCCAACAATTGGAAGATTCGGCTCTTGTACGGCAAAGTCATGTTCGGCTTGGCTCAATGGGAGGCAGCAAGGGAGGCCTTCTCTTGGGTGGTTGATAACGCCGTTGTGCCAGAGCCGGTCAAGGTCGACGCTTACTCAGACCTCGCCATTGCCGAGGCTAGGACTGGTAATCAACAGCGCGAGGTGGAGACCTACGAGCGCGGTATCGCCCTCGAGCCCATGCCCGCAGCTCGTTCGACCATGATGGCGAATCAAGCCGAGGCGTTCATGGTCAGCGGGCTGATCGAGCGAGCCATCGAGGGATACCGTGGTGCCGTTGAACTGCTCAGCTTCGCGGATCAACGCACAGCGTTCTTGGCATCGCCCACCACGTACTGGAGTCTGGGTGTGGCGCTGGACCGTGCTGGCGACTTGGAGGCGGCTCTCATCAACATTGAGCGCGCTCGAGCCTTCGACCCGAAGGACCAAATGTTGTCCGGGTCGAATTGGTTCTTCGTGCCCCCTTATGACGAGGCCTACTACAGAGCGCTAGGGCACTGGTTAACGGCGCGACGAGCCACCGACATCGAGACCAAAGTAGCTGCACTCGAAGGGTGCGTAATCGCTTGGAGGCGTTATCTTGCGGCTGCTGCGCCTGCGGACCACTGGCTGGCAGTAGCGCGCAGTCGATTGGCTCTTGCGGAAAATGAGTTTAGAGCCGCTCAAATAGTTGCATCCACTCCAACGCCAACCAGCGCTCTTGATTAGCGGCGGCCAGGCCTCTTCATACGAGGTTTGAGTGTGGGGAGATGCCCGCCACTTTTGTCGCGGTGTTGGTTGCCATTCGTGCAATCAGCGCCACCATGCACCTGGATTGCCCTACGCTCTGACACGCGATCTCTCGTTCTGAGTGGTCGAAGGATCCGCGATGACTTCTGACGGTTCCCGAGAGTCACTGTTTGACGGCCCAGTAATCTGGCGAGGAAGGCCCGCGCGCCTTGCGGTCCCGCCCTTGTGCAAGTGGGGAGCGATCGTCTTTGCCTTCGTTTCGGCCTCGACGCTTCTGGGGGCCGTTGCGGTTTCGATGTTATTGAGCGCGAATGTGGGGGAGATGATGCTCTTCTCCGCCTGGTTTGCGGCAATGGCTGTGGGGCTGTGGCGGGTGCCGCTTTGGTGGCGGGCTGAGCTCGAGTACTTCATTACCGACCGCAGCATCATCGTTCAGCGTGGCCGTTATCGGAGGTTCATCGACCGACGAACAATCAGCTTCGCGCGAATTCAATGGGACCCACATCGCGCGGACGTGGGCGATCTCGAGCTCGTCCGAGCCGTCCCGGCAGGGGCCCTCATGCGTCGAATCACGATTGAGCTTCACGGGCTTGTCGGTCCTGACAGAGTGTGGGCGTTCGCGCGGGGCGTCACGCCAGCCGCTCCCGCGGGAGATGGCCAGCGATTGTTGGCACAGCGTCTTGATGAGGGTGAGCGCGTGTTGTGGTCTGCCCATCCGGCTCGCCACTGGACTCGCCTGCTCCCAACCAACGTCAGGGGGGGGCTCTCGGCCGGTTTGGGTTTGCTACTCGTAGTCGCTGCTGTGATGGCCGCGGTCGATGCGCTTCACGGGGTTGGCAAAGTCTTGGGCACTGGGCTCTCGCCTGGCAGCTTCTCCTTTGTCGTACTCGTGGCTGCCGTCGCAATCAGTGTTGCGTTGCTAGCCGCTTCAGCGGTGTTTGTGATGTACGCAAGCCTCGTCAAGCCAGCTCGCCTCGAACGGGCGACTCGCTATCTCATTACCGACCGCCGAGTGCTCATCCAGCGCGGACCAGAGGAGCTGCACCTGGAGCGTGATCGTATCGTCGACGTCATCGATGCTCCGGCTCTAGGCGGGAAGAAGGACCTCTTCTTGGTGCTGAGCGGGCCTCGCGCTCGAGGGCTCGCGCTGAGCGGTGGTTTTGGTGAAGAGGCGGGTGCAGGTCTTCAGCCCGTGCTGAAGTTCGTCGAGGACTCTGATGCGGTCCAGAAGCTGCTCAAGTCAGCGCCAGACGTTCCCATGGCTGCGTGACAGCTCGTCATCGCCTTTGCTTGACGAAGTAGGGGTTGGCTCTATCCTGGGCCCCATTGGAGCCTTTGGTCGACATTGTACCGCTCGCCGAGAGTTCGGTGTTGGCGCGTCACTACGCTGATCGCATTCGGAAGAGCCTCTCGGATCGTTCAAGCCGGCGCAGCTTCCAAGCTTTGAAGTCGACCATCTTTCTTGTCGATTTTGATTCGGGGGAGGCCATCACCCTTCGATTTGACCACGGTCGGCTGACACTTCATGACGGTGCGATCGGGATGCCATCGGTAACCTTTGGCGGCCCTTTACGTGCGCTCCTTAGCCTCGACCGCGTTAATTGGGAGAACCTCAAACAGGTCGCGCTTGGGCGGGAGAACTCTGATCTTTCTCTCGTCGACACAGATGATCGGCGGTCATCGCCGCCGCCTGCATCGACCCGTCGTCCCAACGCTCCCGTTCGCGAACGCGTTTCGATGGGGGAGGTCTTGCGCCTCTACCGTGCTGGCGAGTTCAAGATCTACGGACTTTGGCGTCATCCCCGTACGGTTGCCCGCTTCCTGCGGCTGATTCGTGCGTGAGGGCTACACGCCGCCCCTCACCATGTCGGCCTTGGAGCCAGTCATTCCTGACCCGTGTCAAGTTGAAGGACCGGTTGAACTTTGTGCCGGGTAAGTTGCATTGGCTTGGGCTACATTGAGAGGGCTTGGTCCGGCTTCGTTACCTGGGTCACAATCTCGAGGTTCCCGAGGGTGAATTCGTCATCGGGCGTAGCTCGCGCTGTCAGCTCAGCATCGATGACCCTTTGATATCGCGCCAACACGCGGTGCTCACCATACGAGGTGGCCACGCGACGGTTGAGGACCTGAGCAGTCGCAATGGAATCACCGTGAACGGGAAGCGAATTAGCGGCGTTACCGCGCTTCTTGATGGCGATTCGATAACGGTCGGAACACAGCTGATGACCATCCATGGGGTTGCGCCAGAGGCTGGGCGTCCCAAGCGCTCGGAGCTGCAGACAATGCAGACGGCAGCGTGGCTTGAGCCTAGCGACGAAACCAACGCGGACGACACGCGCATCTCTCCCAGCCCCTTCAAGGTTGCACCCGACACGCGCGTCAACGAACTCACGTTGGTTGGTGCTGTTGCTGAAAAAGCGCTGGCGATGGGCCGACCGGAGGATGCCCTGCGTCTGCTCGAGCGCCCGCTGCGAGACATCTTGCACCGCAACTTGCGCGAGCCGTCGTTGGACGGGCAACTGGCTCAACGCGCGGTTGGGCTCGCAATGAAGCTGGCTTCGACCACCAATCGTTCCGACTGGGTCGACTTCATCTTCGAACTTTACACTGCCCGTCGGGAACTGCTCCCGCAGGCGGTGGTTGACGAACTTTACACTGTTTTGCGGCGTATTCGCGGTGGTGGAGCATCCCTCCGCGACTACCTCGCGGCGCTTCGTGAGGAATCGGCGAAGTATGGCCCGAATGACCGATTCCTCATGTCCCGCATCGAAGGGCTCGAACCGTTCGTTGGTCTGAAGTAGGGTAGGGACATGCAGCATTTTCGGCTGCGATACCTCGCACACGACGTAGAGCTGTTTCCCGGTGAGTTTGTCATCGGGAGGAGCGAGGAGTGCCAGCTTTCCATTGATGATGCGATGGTCTCCAGGCGGCACGCGTTGTTGCGCGTTACTCCTTCGAGCGTGACTCTCGTGGATTTGGGCAGTCGCAACGGCGTTAGCCTGAACGGGACACGGATCAAGCAGGACACCGCGCTCAGTCACGGGGACCGCATCGCGATTGGCAAACATGAACTCGCACTCTCCGTCGTTGATGCTCACTCGAAGCGCAACACCACCAACTTAGCGAGGACGTTAGGCGCGATCGACATCCGAGACCTCGAACTCGAGTCCGCTCGTCCTGCGGAACCGACCAGCGGAAAAGAGCTCGCGAGGATCATTGGATCTTTCAATACGCTCTCGAAGCTCGCGGACAAGGCGTTTGCACTCGGCCGAGCCGAAGAGGCTGAGCGCCTCTTGGTGGCTTGCTTCAGCGATTTGATCGCGGAGGTACAGAAGGGTACGGTTTGCACTTCCGAGCAACTCGAGCCGTTTGCCGTTTACGCCCTGCGTCTTTCGACTGAGCTATCAAAGGCGTCGTGGGTCGAGTGGATGCTGGAGGTACATCGACTGGCGGGCCTGATGTTACCCGGGCCAGCTGTGGAGGGGCTCTTGACGCTTGGACCGAAGCTCAAGCACCTCTCGCGCACTCTGATCCTCGACTACGTCACGGGCCTATCGGAACAAACGTCGCTCACAGCCAACGAGCGCTTTCGATTGCATCGTCTCGAAGGGCTCGCGAAGCGCCTCTCATCGACTCGTTAGCGCGAGCCGCTACTTCCGAAAGCCCAACATGCGCGCCGCTGCTGCCTCGAGAGCCGCACGCAACTCAGGGTCCTCGACGCGTGCGAGGCTGTCGGCGAGAGGAGCGTCAAGCGGCGTAGGTCTCGGCACAAGTTTGGCCGCTCTTCGGTTGGCGCCAACATCGGGTTCGACGGCGCCAACCCGAAACCGCAGCTCATTCACCTGCAGGCCCAAAGAACGCAGACGCTGGATGATCGGCTGAGAGAGGAGCGACAGTTCGTTCGACCAGGCAGCGGAAGACGCCACCACCATCAGCAGTCCGCGATCCAACCGGATGGGACGGGTCTTGGCGGCGATTCTGGTTCCAACTGCGGTTTCCCAGTCGCGGTTCGAAACCGGGTTCCGCGTCTCCTTCACTGCCTCTTTCAGCAGTTTGTCGCGAACGAGCACCGACCCAAGGGTCTCGAGGGGCCGCTCTCTCTTGCGTCGCCTCACGACCCGCCCACGCCTCTCATCGAGCGGGGTTCACGATGATCTCGACGCGACGGTTGTTCGCTCGGCCCTCGGCTGAGCCGTTGTCGGCGACTGGATTGTCCGGCCCAAGCCCAGCGCAGTGAATCCTATCTCCGGGGTAACCGAGCGAAACCAAGTGCGCTTTGACTGATTCAGCACGCGCAAGCGAGAGCTTGCGGTTCTCCTCAGCAGAGCCAACCGAGTCTGTGTGACCTTCGATGCGCAGTTTTGGATGGTTCTGATCTTTTAGGACTCGGTAGACGGCCGTTAGCTTCTCTTTGGCAATCGAGAGCAGATCACTCTTGCCGGACGTGAACAAGACCGAGCCGTCGAGGGTAATGACGACACCGCGTTGCTCCTCTTTGACTTGCGCCATCTCTTTGAGGCTTGCGAGCGCTGCCGCAGCGACGCGCTCGGCCTCCTTCCGGGCTTTCTCCGCTTCACTTCGGCCGCGCTCGGCCTCCTCGCGGGCTTTCCGCTCAGCCTCGGCACGTAGCCGTTCTTCCTCAGCCCGTTGCTTCTCTGTTTGGATCGCAGAGCGCGCTTTCTCAAGTTCCTGTGCGCTGCGTTCCTTGAATTCGTTTTCGGCAGCGAGTTTGGCATTGTCGGCTTCGGCTGTTTCTCCTGCCGCTGCTGCTAGTCGCGCTCGGCGCTCCGCGATGTAGCCGAGCGCGCGCGTCTCTGCCGAGTCTTCGGTATCTCTAAATGAGCGTTCCGCTTTTTGAAGAGCCTGTTTGGCGCTATCGAGTGCAGCTGGCGCGAGCGTAGCGGCGAGGCTGGCCTGTGCCTTTTCATAGCTCTTGCGGGCTTCGAGTAGTTCCTTTGGTGGAGCGACCGTTGCGCAGCCAGCGAGCAACGCCATCGACCATCCCAAGCCTGCTGCACGCATCCAACGAGTGTTCATGGCGTCACCGGCTTTAGCTTTTGCAGGTTCTTCTTCGCTTCTTCGGCTTGCGTGCGGCTTGCTTGGCGCCGCGCAAGTTGCCTAGCGAGTTCAGCGTCGGCCTCGGCCTTTCGCAGCGATCGATCCGCACGGTCGTTGTCCTCGGCCTCCATCTGCGACTTCCCCTTCTCAAGCGCTTCCCGAGCTAGCTTCAAATAGAGTTGTGCCTCAGGGTCTAGCTTGTCGGCACCAGCTTCTTCCGCGCCGCGCACCGCTGCTTGCGACGCAGCCAGCTGGTCTACCGGTGTTGGTCGACCAGCGCAGCCGGCCAAAAGGGAGAATGCCACCAAAAGAACGGTCCTCACGATGGGCAGTTATATCCCCGATTGCGATTGGACTGCCACCAACGTGGCTGCACGAGACTCTTGCTGAGTTGCGGTCACCCACTGCTGGATCAAAGATCCACCTTGAGCCTCAATGATCGCGAAGCGGTGACGCGCTCGGGTCGGTTTATCGAGCGAAATTGCGCGCGACAGTGAAATGTTCCGCGGGCGGTGCACGGAAAGGTCCCTGCGCTGGTCGGCGTCGTCCTTGCATCGGGTTGCTCATGACCTCTGGCGGCGCGCTCAGAACACCCGAAAAGCGAACTGACTCTGATGCTCCCCGTTCAGGTATTCGGTCAGTGCCCCGTCCGCCGCTCAAGGCTCCAAAGGCCCCTCCGCCGTTGAAATCAGCGCTCGTCTCGTCAAGGCTACCCGCGGCCTCGGTGAAGCCGTCTGAACCGCCGTCGAGTCAGCTTCCGCCGCCTGCTCGCGAGTCGGTGCGCGCTGCCGTGAGGCCGCGTCCCTCGCGGCTCGATCTCGGGTTGCGTGCTGCGCAACGTCCGACGCTTGACACCATCGTCAACGAGGCGATGACCGCTCCTCCTGCGCCGCTCGCAACCCCCGAGCCTGCGCCCGCCATCGTTGTGCCGGAGGCACGTGTCGTCCCGGCCGCCCCGCCGATTCCGCCTCCTCGCGAGTTGAAGGCGGAGCTTCCGCGCAAACCCCAGCCGGTCAGCCGTGGATTCACCACGACCGCACAGGATTGGCCAATCGCGCAGGTCCCCAGTGCGCCAGCTCTGCTCTTGCCCGAGTTTGGTGCACCTCCGTCGGGCGCTCCGGGGCCAACACAACACTCCCTTCCAGCTTTCCTACCTCCCCCGGGAATGTTCGATGAGGCCAGCAATTGCAACGTAGCCGTGGGCTGCGATGAAGTCGCTGAAGAGCTATCTCCAGTAGCTCCGCGTCCCTTAGCGGAGCCTATTCTCGAGCATAGGCCTATCGAAGAGCAGCCAGTTCCGGCCGTGGTTCTTGACCCGCGCGAGCTCGCCACGTTCAAGTCGCCGGGGCTCCTCCAACTCATTCAGGGCCTCCCGCGGTGGCTCTGCTTTGCGGGTGGAGTCGCAGCCGGAGTCCTCGCAACGTTGCTACTCGTGTGACGATCAGCGCGATATCTTTGCTCGCGTAAGCGTCACGTCGAATTGCGTCGAGCCGCGCCCCACGGTCACAGTGACGCGCGTGCCCTCAGCACCTCGTAGGCGTTGCACGCAATCGGAGACGGAGAAGGTGCCTGCGTCACGTCCTTCAATGCGCTCGATGCGGTCTCCCGGCTCGAGTTTGGCCGCCTCCGATGGGCTGCCCGCAATGACGGACGCTATCTCGACGAAACGCTCTCCTTGCATGAGCGTTGCGCCAATGCCGGTCATTTCCATGTCGGTGCCGTCCCCCTTCTTACCGAGATCAATCGTGAGCGACGCGCTCGAGCTGCGGTCGATCGTAATGATTCGCTCTTTGTACTCGGGGTGTGCCACCCGGATGGAGAATGACTCGGTTGGAACGCCTTCCAGCTCGAAGACTCCGGCGTCATCGGTCATGGTCGGTTTGAAGAAGGCACCGCTGGACGAGGCCGCATCAAGCCGCACGGTAGCCCTCGCGATTGGCTTTCCGCTCTCGCGGTCGGTGACGCTGCCCGACACGATTCCACCGCGACCAAGCTGGATCGTGACCCCTCGGACGTGCTCGCCTGCTGCGACCTCGACCAGCCGACTCTTCGCTGGTGGTCTGCCTTCGGCGGTCGCTACTAACACATAGGAGCCCGGGGCTAGCCCGTTCAGCGTGAATGCGCCGTCGGTGTCGTCGACTGCGACCTGCTTGCTCATCCTCTTTGAGCGAGTCCCGCTGCTGCTTTGGAAACTCTCGACTCCGATTGAGTACTTTGTGAGAGGTGAGCCATCTTCCTGCCGTACTTGCCCAGAGATTTTAGCAGGTCCTTGCAGTGTGAGCTCGTTGGGTGCACCGCCCTTTAGGGTCGTCGCTTGTGAAATCTGATCGTTGAAACTAGCCGTTGCGCTGCATCCGTCTGCTGACGGGGGAAAGGTGAATTGACCGGTTGCGTCGGTGAGCGCTGTTTCCTTGTTGCCGCTCGCACAGATAACCATCGCACCGCTGACAGCGTTGCCCGCCTCGTCCACCACCGAGCCTTTGATGGATACCGCCTCACTCAGAACGAGGTCGTGCTCGTTGCTCAGAGCATCGATAGCAAGTTCCAACGTTGTCGTTTGAAAGCCGTTCTTGCTGACCTCAAGCACGCCAGCAGAGGCTGCCACCTTGAGCACAAAGCTGCCATCGCCACGCGAACTTGCGTTGCCCGCTTTCTTTCCGCCCACAAGCCACGTGACCTTGGCGCCACTAATCGGAGTCTTCGAGGCATCGACAACCGTGCCTCTCAACTCAACGCGCGTCTTCGTCGTGGGAGTCGCGGGGCCAGCCGATGTCCCAACGCTTGCCGCCGAGGGCACCGTTGTTAGCGAGGTAACATCAACGCGAGGAAACAGAAACCACGCAAGCGCAGCGGGCAACAGCAATACGAAGCAAAGCCCCACCGTTATCCACGTGCTGCGTGAAAGCCGAACCACTTCAGCTACTCGAACGCAATCTCGCGCTGGGGTCAGCGCCGATCCCGCGAAAACCGCAGGCACCGACAATGCTGCACCTATTGCACGTCGGCTGCATGGGGAGACAAATAGCACGCGCGTGGTGATCGAGCAGAAGGTTGGCGCGGCGCGCGAGGCTGAGCGCCTCGCTTGCGGGCAGCTCGGCGTCGAGTGCGCGCGCAATCGACTCAAAGTTCTCCCCTGGGTAACCTACTCGAACGACGAGTCGTAGCGCTTCCTCACTCGGAGCGACGGAGCTCAGGTGGCCCGTCCAAAGCAGAACGCGATCACTGGTTGGCCTGTGCGTGACCCCGCACTCGCGGAGCTGTTTTCTGGCCTCGTTTAGTGGGAGCGCGCGCAGCGCCGGAAGCGCCCTCAGCACGGTATCTGCAACCTGCTGTTCGAGTTCGCCAAGCGCGCGAGTCAGGCCCGCGGTTTCGGCGGGAAGCTGGGCGTCGCGATGGAGTGTCTCGATGATTCGCTCCAGCTTGGAACGAGGCCGTCGAGTCACCTTGGATTGAAAATCGGCCACAGGTTACGACTCATGCACGAGCGAAGGTCGCGCCGAGCCTCCTCATGGTACTCGGTTTTCGCCCGGTCGCAGGTACTGTTGGTCCGACTTGGCAATGGACCAATAGGCTATTGGCGTTAGTCGCGCTACGGCTTTGCAGGAGCCGTCGAGGCCGATGGCTTGGAGACAGCGCTTGGTTCCGGCTTTGCTTGCCGCGCTTTACTCGGCGCCCGTGCTTCCGCCTCGCGCTCGCCAGCCGGTCCAAGGTCAACGTCCGCCGGCTCGGGCGGCCACGGGGACTCGCTCGAACTGCCCCCACAACCGCCCACTGCGAGCACAAGAATCAAAGCTAGACCAGCGACTCGAGCATTCTGCACGCAGCTCACTTCCGCCATGCAAGACCCGGCTTCAAGCCAATTCCGCCGAAGTTTTATCAACGCTCAATCGCGGTGCTTCAACGCAAAGCGTGCCACCAGCAGGCAAAGCACGGCGTTGAGCGAGAGCCACAACCAAAGCCCGGGTTGGCCGAACGGCGAGAAGGTCTGTCCCAGTGCGAGGAGTGAAACGAGAAAGCTCGCCGTGCCCGCGGCGATTCCGCCAACAAAGCCACGCAGCCGCTTCACATGAAAGGTTGTCACCAGGAGGGCCAACGGAACGAAGACGTTGGCTAACGGCAGCAGCCGATGGAGAGAGGCGCCAACGAACAAATCGAGTTCACCAAGCGGTCGCGAGAGCAGGTCCACTGGCAGGAAGGCTCGTGAGGCAACGAAAGGCAGCAAAAACAAGCCCGGCCCAGCGAGCACACCACCTAGGGCGAACCCCGGGTTCAACACGCTAACCGTCTTGTCGCGTTGCTTGGCAAAGACCGTCAGCAGCAATGCAAACAGCGCGAGCAAGCCGCTTCGCCACAAACCCTGTTGCAGAGTTGCCGCTCTCGCTGCCGCTCCCGCATCAAGGATGCCGGCCCCATAGAAGGCCCGCCCCTCTGACGAGGGATCAACGTCCCGCGCGCTCTTGAGCAACGCATTCTCAACCGCCTCGGGGTCGGAGAGCCCGGCACCGACTAACAAGGCTGCCGCGCCGGCGACGTGCGGTGAGGCCATGCTCGTGCCCTTCCAGCCCGGGAAGATTTCGCAGGCGTTTTTCCCTCCGTCGCAGATCGTTTGCTGAACGACGTCCACTCCAGGTGCAGCGATGTCGACGCCCTTTCCGCGCGAGGAAAAGCTCGCAAGCTTGTCCGATGGGTCGGTGGCAGATACCCCGATGACGCCAGTCGATCCTCCTGGAAATCCTACCGATCCCCCGCTGTTTCCAGCGGCTGCAACGACCACGGTTCCCTGTGCCCGGGCGTGCGCAACTGCGTCCTCGAGCACCTTCGAATTACGAGGACCACCAAGACTCAAATTGATGACCTGTGCCCCGTGATCGGAGGCCCAGCGAATGCCATTGGCGATATCCACCGTTGTGCCCCAGCCGCCCTTGTCGAGGACCTTGACCGGCATCAGTCGGGCTCCGAAAGCCAAGCCAGCTGCGCCGACTCCGTTGTTCGTGGTTTGGGCGATGGTGCCGGCCACATGCGTGCCGTGACCGTGGTCGTCGTTGGCATGCGCGTCGTTGCGGATGAAATTCCAGCCGTCCACGCAACGTGTTGCGTTGAGATCCGTACCCTTGCTGAAGCCGTTAAAGTCCTCGCAAGCAACGCCCGTATCGATCACGGCGATGGTGACGCCGCGCCCGGTACCCCAGTTCCAAGCCGTCTCGGCGCCTACCCGCGTCATATGCCACTGCTTTTCGTACAGTGGGTCGTTCGGCACGTAGTTGGCTCGAACCCACGCTAGCGGTTCTGCACCCTCGATTCGCTCATCTCCGACCACACGGGTGATCGCTTGCTCTACGGAGAGCCCCGGAACGCGGGCGAGCTGAATGCGGGTCTCCTCCCCGAGGTCAGAATCGAAGAACTGCAAGCCGGGCAACTTCGCAGCAAGCGAACTCTCGACCTCCTTCACTTCCGACATCGACAAGTCGTCGTCGAGGTCGACAACCACCCACCCCGGTATGTCCCAGGCGCTCTCTCCAAGAAAGACGCTGCTCTCCGGAGGCGCCGGAAGCTGCGGTTCATCGGCCGCTGCAGTTCGCGATGAAGCAGCAACCGCCAATAGAGCCGCGAGGCTGAAGACCGGAGCGCCGAAACGTGTGAGCATCGCTCAAAGGTAGCGCTCTCAGTCCGTTCGACAAGCGCCGATCCCATTCAACCACCACGGCTGCCATCGAGTGATGCTCCGTGCCTCGAACCATGCTAGTTCCCCCGCGAATATGGCCTTTCTGATCCCCTCGCGCGCAGCTCGCCCCGGTGATGATCCCATCTTTGCGCTCAACAGCGAGGCGCGTGCGCGCGCTGCCGCGGGAGAGTCCGTGATCAATGCCACCGTCGGCTCACTCCTCTCCGACGACGGACGGCTGGCGACCCTCGAGTCGGTTATTGCCGAGCTCTCCAAGACACCTGCGGTCGTCGCGGCCGGCTACGCTCCAATTGCCGGGAATGCCGAGTTTCTGCGCGGGGTAATCGCTGACTTGCTGGGGGGCCGAAGGTCGGCCGAGTGGGCCGTCGCCGTTGCCACTCCTGGCGGAACGGGCGCCTTGCGTCACGCCATTGCGAACTTCCTCGAACCAAAGCAATCGCTGCTGACGACTTCCTTCTATTGGGGCCCCTACAAGACGCTTGCCGATGAGTCGGATCGTGGGCTTGTTACCTTTCGCATGTTCAATGAACGCGGTGGTCTCGACACCGAAGCGTTCTCGAGTGCGCTAGGCACCATGCTGCGTGAACAGGGGCGCGCCCTCGTGCTGCTCAACAGCCCTTGTCACAACCCCACCGGCTACTCGTTCAGCGTGGATGAATGGCGCGAGGTTGCGCGCATCTTGCGTGAACATTCGAGCCTGGGCCCGATCACAGTGTGCTTGGACGTTGCTTACGCCAAGTTCGGTGGCCAGCTGGACGCCATGCTCGACGAGATGACCAGCCTCTTGCCCGACGTGCTCGTGGTCATCGCTTGGTCCGCGTCAAAGACCTTTCTCCAATACGGTCTGCGCATTGGAGCGCTCTGTGCACTTCACCCTGATGCCGATGAGCGCCGGCGTATCGAGGCAGCGCTGACCTACTCTTGTCGCGGGACTTGGTCCAACGTGAACGCTGGAGGCATGGCTGCCATCGCGAGAATTTTGACGACGCCCACGATTCGCGAAGCCGTGGATCTGGAACGTAGCCAGTGTGTAGAGCTACTTGGTAAGCGGGTTGCGCGCTTCAATGCTCTCGCTGGCCCGAAGGGCCTTCTCTATCCGCGATACGACGGTGGTTTCTTCACCACCGTAATGACGAAGAGCGCCTTTGACGTCGCTCTTCGCCTCAAGGCGAGAGGGGTGTTCGTTGTGCCGCAGGAGGGGGCCATCCGCATAGCGTTGTGCTCCGTTGCCGAAGCAGACATTCCGCGGCTCGTTGAAGAGGTCGCCAGCGCGCTGGGTTAGCTACCACTTCTCAGCACTACGCACTTTGGGAACCGCCGGCAGTTTGAGATTCACCTCTCGTGCCAGGGCCTCTGCGTTGGGCCGCCGATAACTAAGTAGAGGCACTGCATCATTGTCGTACGGTTGGTTGCTCGGCGGCTTGGGGCACTTGTCCCTAACCCAGTAAACGTCGAAGCCGATTAACTCGTCCGACGGGTTACCTGTACGGAGATGGTAGCGAAGAAGATAGTCTTTGAGACCATCTCTGTAACTGGCGTTTCGGTCGAGTCGAATGCGGTTTCCGTAGTCTTGCCTAAGCTGGGAGAGGCCTGCGCCCCGAAGCGGCCTGAGGTCGAGAATAGGGGGTTCTCCAGTCAGCGGATCGATCCGGCGCCCATCGAGCGTGAACGCATCCACCGTGAGTATCCCGTCTTCCTGAATCGGATTCGGCGCGAACATGCCCCAGCCTTGGAACGTACGCGTATATCCAATCGTGATCTGCATGATCTTGGGTGCATCTGGTTTGAGGGTGATCACCTCGCTACCGACGTACTTTTTGACGAGTTCGAGCGCCCACTTCTCGTCGGGCTGCAGTTCCTGTCCCTCCTTGAGGGGTGGTGGCAGCGTTTTCGGAATCATCTTGTTCTCTAGGTACAGTTGATAGGTAGCCGCGATTGCCAAGTAGACGAGCGACGCTTCCCTCACGCGGTGAACCCACCGTCCAAGGCGCTCTCTTAGCGGAGACGCTACAGCGAGTTCGGGACCACCAACCGTCAGCCCCCAGAACCGGCTGATCTGATCCCCGTGGCCAAGGGCCCAGCGAGCCATGAGTGGAAATGTACCAAGGCTCAATAGTGTCACGGCGCGGCGAAGCCAGCGCCCAAAAGTGAGTGCCTCTGTCAGGCTCAGCCAAAGCGTTGCTGAATCCTTTGAGACCTTACCGGCCTCGTCCCGAGTCGCTAGCGATGCGCCATCGCGCGCGGCTTCGATACCAATTCGCCCACGTGGATCGAGGCGGCGAACAACGCGTGCGACCAACATCGCGAAGGCTTGGGTCTCGTCCACGAGCAGCGTGCAAGTCTTGCTTCGCCGGTCATAGAATCGCCGGGCTCGCTCGAAGTGCACTGGCAAGAGCAACAAGATGGACCAACAGATGAGACACCACGAGAAGGGCCCAAGACGCATGAAGGTGCCGAACGTCGTGTGTAAAAGGCACATTAGAACGATCGCGATCGGCCGGGTGTAGAAGCGCGCTCGGGGCGAGGCGATGCACACGAAGATAGTCGCCTCTACGACCAGCGCACCGTAGTCAGCAGCCTGGACCATGAATGGCGGGAAGTGTTCCCTGACGAAGACACCAAGCCCAGTCACCATGCGATCGAGGTGGAGTACGTAGTGAACGGCCTCCCCACGACGCCAAAGATGGCCCATCTTGTTCAAGACGTTGAACAGGTAAACGACGGACACGTTGACAATGATGATGAGCCCAATCATCGAGACAATCGGACCGCGCCAGCCGCTTGGGTCACCGCCCGCGTTGATCTCGGTGACGCTGGCCTCTCTACGCAAGCTCAGTGAGCGCTTCCAGGCATCAATCGAGAACCGCCGCTCGAGCGGCATGAAGCAGCCCCAGAAGCAAAGCAGGTTCTGAACGACATACCCCCCATTCTCGACGAAGGGTATGCGCGTATCGCGACTCACTACCCATACACAGGTCAGTATTGCAAAGAGGCGAGTCCTATATCCTACCGTGTAGAGTACGTGGCAGATCAGTCCCAATGCGAAGAGAACGTGGACCTCAGCAGTTGCTGAGAAAGCGTGGAAGATGGACAGCCCGTTGCCACTCGTAGGCTTGAACAAGTGGCTGTGATTGCTGAGCACCCCTTCATTTGAGTAGAGAAACCCAATCTCCATCCAATGCCGGATGCAATCGAGGATTAAGAATATCCCGAAGACGATCCGGAACAGCCCTGCGGCGCGTGGATCGACCGTGAAGTAGCGAGAGTGAAGGCCACGCCAGAGCCGCTTCACCCAACCGCTGCCCGCGGTCATTCGCCGAGCTCTTCGCCTGGGGTCAGTCGTTGCGGAACTGGGGTCGTCTCCGGCTCCGGGTCGACTGGAGCCTTCAGCATCGGCAGTCTCTGCTGAAGATTCGGCGGTCCCGACCCTGGAGCGCCGAACGTTCCTCCGCCTCGGCCCTGGCGGAATACTCGTTCATTCACCACCTCCGATGAGCCATCGACGGGCCGTTTCAACCAGTAGAAGTCTGCCCCAATGAGTCGTCCTTCCTCCAACTGGAACTTGGGACCTCGTTTCAACACGTACGCCTTGAATGCAGACTGATATCCGCGCCGCTGATCACTGATGACCCGCGGCAGGTACATCGCCCACATGGATCCGAGCTCAAACGGCTGGTCGAGTGTCATCACCGGCTGGCGACCCGTGAAGCTGTCGATGTTCTCGCCCTCCTTGATCATCGCGTCCACCACGGGGCCCTCGCTCAAGGTTGGCGGTTCAGGTGAAAGCAGCGACCACTGAGCTGTGGTGCGAGTCCACCAAGTGACGCTCTCAAGCACGCCCGTCGGCTTCACGCCAATGCCAAGGCTGTGAACCTCGTCGGCGCGCAGCAGGAGCGCCAGCAAAACGAATACGGCGAGCCCCTCTCGAACGCTGCTGAAGAGCCAGTTCTTGAGTCG
This sequence comes from Polyangiaceae bacterium, assembly GCA_044376115.1. GTDB lineage: Bacteria > Myxococcota_A > Polyangia > Polyangiales > Polyangiaceae > Xiheicaenibacterium. Next base: position 109,308 of record JBILLK010000005.1, read on the forward strand.
CGTGGCCGGTGCTACCTCAACCGTTTCTGTTACCGCTTGCTTGGGTTCGGGTCGGGGTACGCCGCAGGCACTCATTCCCAGTGAGACGCTAACGGCGGCGCGCCTGGGCGCGAATAGCTTGTAAAAAACCTCGAAAAGTCCAGAAAGACCCGGCAGTGAAAGCAGCCACCCTAGGAGGCTTAGCCCAGGCACCGCACGCATCACCTCGGACACTGCTTGCCCTCTAAGCGCGAAGCTACCATCCTCGCGAATCGCGACCACTGTTGACTCGAGCAGCTCCGGGGTCAGGGCGTCGGGGAGCCTGATCTCTTTCCGTTTTCCGTCCGCGGAGACACGAACCGCCAACTGGTCGGCACCATCCTGAAACGAACCGTTTCCTAAGAAGATGAGCTGGCGACGAGTATCGATCCGTCGCAGATAGCGAGATAACCAAAAGCAAATACCGCAGTCTTCGTCATAGATTACGGTGCGGGTTCGCCGTTTTTCAAAGCGACCTGCCCACGCTTCCCAGGTATCAGAAGAGACCAATAGCAGCGAAGCGCTCGCTAAGGCGTAACCGTACAAAGAGAACTGGGTAAGCAGCGCGAACACTAAGCCATAGCCTGCAAGACACGCTGCCGCTAAAAGCCGCAACGGCCCTCTAAACAGTGGTATCAAGGCCAGTCCGATGGTTGCGTAAGGTGCAATCCTGACGAAGTGCGTCAAGGGCCCGAGGATGGGGCTATTGCGGAGGGAGAACCCCAAGGGGGAAGCCACCAGGTGAACCTGCATCGCCTTGTGCAATGCAGAACCGTCGTTCCAGCTCCCCACACGAGCGTGTGCCGTTGAGTAGAGGATCGCAAACACAAGCCCCAGCGTACCGGCGGCAGCTAACGAGACAGGACTGAATCCTGGAAGTCGCCCAGCTTGCACCGCCTTGTCCGATGGGAGCTTGAAGTCTTCAATCAGCTCCTTTGGCTTCATCTCAGTCGCCGCCTTGGCGCGTGCGCCAATGACGTCCACGCTGAAGGCCGCACCAAGGGGAAGGAAAACAGTAGCCAGCAAGAGGGCGAGCGCGACAGGTTCTCCCGGGCCCTCCGCGAGCAAGTTCCGCGCAGAAAGACTCACTAGTCCTACCAAGGAGAGCACGTGCGAAACCCGGGTATAGATACCTAGGGTGAACATGCCGTAGACGACCGCAATCAGCAAAAGACCAACCGTGGCCTCTCCTGGTGTTGCAAATGCGTGGAGCAAACTCCAGACGAAGCGGCCTTCATTCTTCAGATTGAAGAGATGATTGTGATTGGGCAGTACTCCCTCGTTCGAATAGAACGCGGCGCGATGCACGAACCTCTGCGCCAGGTCTGTCAGTAGAGTCAATCCCAGGGCGATTCTGAAGAGGCCCAGGCTTCGCGCATCGATTCTTAGGTAGTGACGAAGGAAGGCGTTCAAGGGCTATTCATCCTGGATGCGAAACCGAAAGTCGTCTGCGTTGGCGATTGTTGGAATGCTCTCGCGCTTCAGCAGCACCGTTCGTACAGCCCACACATCGCCGAATACACGGTAGCGAAGAGCTGTCTGATCGAGATAGTCGACGCCAGCGGAGCCACCCGTGCCAGTGCGCCGCCCAATCACACGCTCAACCATCCGAGCGTGCCGCTGTCGCCAAATGATCATTTTCTGCTCCATCTCGAGCAGCGCGTCGAGCGCCTCCCTGGGCCACGCCAAGCGAGGGAGATCGCGGTAACTCTCCAGAAAAACGAGTGCAGCTCGTACGTGGATCCGTTCTTCTTTGGTGAACCCTTCGAGCGTTGAGTCGTCCTCTGCGAGCAGGAACTTACGGGTATTGGCGAAGTCACGCTGGTAGCGGGCTCGCCAAAGTTCGAGGTCGGCCTCGGGCAACTGCATCTTTTCTGATACTGAGACCAGCCGAGCCTCCACCTCTTGCGCATGTCCTTCGAGGAAGCGCTCGAGAAACTCAGTGGGCGAGGCGTCGGCCACCGGGGTTCGGGCGAGCCAGCGGTAGATGAGTGTGCGTAAGCTCGCCTTTTGGGTCAGCCTGCGCTGTACGCGTGCAAGTGCGGGAGAGCTGCTACCGTCCATTGCCTTGAGTGCGTCTTTGTAGCTGCCCTCCACGCCCAACGAAATTCGCTGACTCTCATCCAGCCCCAGGATGATCTCGATTTCGCGGAGCTGCGCTGACTGAAAGCCGCTCGCTCCAATCAGGCTGTCACGGAAGCCGAGATAGTCGCGAGTGGTCAACGTCTCCATCACCGCAAAGTGGCTGATGGCTTGGTCGAAGATGGTCGTGATGCGACGAAACGACTTCGTTGCTTGCGCCAGTGCCATGTCGGGAACGGGCTTCTGGTCGAAGAGCGAGCAGGCTTGATCGAGTTCGCGAATAATGAGTTTGAACCAAAGCTCATAGACTTGGTGAACGACGATGAAGAGCGTTTCATCGTTGTTCACCTCGGAGTCATCCGACTTCAACCCGGATTGAAGTCGAAGTAGGTCCTCGACTTTGATGTAGTCCCAGTAATTCACGGGGCGAGTCTATATCAAACCGTCCGCAGCGAGCGTGCTTACCTGTGCCGTTTGCTACGGGATCTAGCGGACAAGACGCTACGTTACGTGTGCCGCCTACTGCTGTTCGCGAGTGAGGCCGTCCGGCCCGATGTCGATGGGCGGGCCGTAGTAAACGAGCTCGGCTTGCTCGGAGCCGCCGGCTGCGTCCACGCGCAGCTGAACGATACCAACGCCTGGGCACAGCGTGGTCACCACCGTGCGCGAGACGTCCCCACGCACTTCCTCGCGAGTGCGGTGACAGCCCGCGTAGGTTCCGGACGCTGCGTTGACGCTGATCCCAAGTTCGCTGAACTTGGTAACCCCGCCGTGGGGACCGAGCCAACTGTGATCGAGGGCGAACGGGGTCTTGAAAAGGAACGCGGAAGCACCTGTCTTTGTAACAGTCGCAACACCCCCGGCCGTGTACTCAAAAGCCTGATCCGCACCAGGTTTCTTTAGCGTGCCACGCAAAGCATCTTGGCGGTGGACCTTCATCACCAACATCCCCGCAGGCTCCACGCGATCGCCAAGGAGCTCAACGCGATAGTGGTAGAGATTACCGTCGAGCAAAGGGAAGAACGCCTCTGCCTCGCTCGAGGGCGGCCCTGCCTTGTATCCTGGTTCAGTGGCCTGCCACGACGTCCGGGTTTTCGGGCTCGTTGCCTCAACGCATCCGCCCATGGCCAATACGGTGAAGAGCGAGCTGAGGTGAACGATGAGTTTGTGCGCAGCCATCAGGGTCGAGCCGAATCAGTGATTGGAGGTGCAGGAGCGTCTCGATGTTCACGCGCGGAGAAAAGAAAGTGGCCTCCGATAAACAACGCCAGACCAAGCCCTACGACTAGCAGAGCAGCTGAAACGATGTCTGGGTTCACGCGTTGGCGCAGGTCAATAGCCGCAGCCTTCACACGCGGATCACGCGTCGTTGAGGCGAGGCTTTCGCAGCCGTCTCGAACGGCCCCGTAGTTCCCGCGCTCAAAAGCTGCGAGGAGCTCAGCCAGACGTGGATCCTCGGGATAGCTTCGTGCGAAGGGGGGGCGCAAGGTCGACCCTGAGGTCGTTGTTTCGCTGGGGTCGTTCTTGTCGCTCACCGCGGCGTATCCTCGGGTCGATCTTTGAACGGAACCATCGGCTCACCCTCCCGACTCACGGAGCACCGCACGCCATCGCAATTGGCCTTGTAGGTGGCCTTTTGCCCGCAGCCGATGGCCTCAAAAACACCCCCCCAAGCCTCCACCACTCTGATCTCCTCGGGTGGACAATCGAGATCACGCTCCGCATCTGAGCGAACGATTGGCTTCGCCTGTTCGGCACCGAGAGGATATCCAACACCGCAGCCACCGAAGGCCAGCAGCAGGAGGTAACCTCGTCTCGATCCGCTAACCATCGCGCGCGCATGTTGAACGGCGCCCGACCTCATGCCAAGGATGAAGAAGCAAAAATGATCTTCCGGCTTCTGTTGGGTCTCGTGAAAGGTGTCCTGGTCGGCGGCCTGTTGGGCTTTTTGCTGTTGAAACTGGGCCTCGCGAGTCCCGGGCCACTGGTTGCTTATCTTGGCGCCGCTGTTGTTGGGGTGGTTGTCGGCCTCATCGCTGGCAAACCGATTTGGAGTGAGGGCGGGAAGATTGAGGCTGGCTTGAAAGCTGGCTTTGGAGCGCTGCTGGCCGCGGGCTTAATGTGGGCTACTCGCTCGCTATTGGGAGGTGTAGGGCTTGGCTGGGCGGGCTTACCAGGCGCAACTCTCGGTGGATACGCCATCACCTCTCTGAGTCTGGTTGCGGCAGTGCTCGCCGGGTTCTACGACGCCGACAACACGCCCTCGGCGGAGCCCGACTCGGCCGAGAAGGGGCAACCGAAGCTTCGGGTGGGGCCGGCAACCAAGAGCGCTGCGTCCAATCTGGACCTGGAGGATGAACTAGAAGCAGAGGAACGAAAGGCTCGGAGGTAGGAGCCGTGTCGGCGTCGCGCTACCTGCTCTTCTGTATGTTGGCTTCAGCGTACGGGCTTCTGGTCTCTTCTCTTTGGCTTGGGCCACCGCCGATATGGGTCTCCGGCCTTCTCCTTCTTGGTCTCGTCACGGTCGTAACGCTGGGTTCGATTTTCTTGAACCTCGCCCTGTTTGTTCCTGTGGTTGCGCGCGGTGACGCGCGCGCTCCCAACGTAGCCCTCACCTTCGATGATGGCCCACACCCAGTCCATACCCGTAGGGTCATGGACCTGTTGGAAGCGGGGAACGCCCGTGGAACCTTCTTTTTGATTGGGGAAAAGGCGGCACAGTTCCCCGACCTCGTCTGCGAAATGGTGCGAAGAGGCCACGAGATTGCACTGCATAGCTACAGCCACGACCGCTTGCTCAACATGCGCCATGAGTCGCGAATCGTGAAGGATTTGGAACAGACGCAGCAGGTTATCGAGCGGGCTGTTGAGGTCCGGCCCATTCTCTTCCGGCCACCTGTCGGCCTTACGAGTCCCCGCACACAGGTCGCAGTTACACGGTTGGGACTGCGAGTCGTCGGCTGGACAGCAAGAGCCTTCGACGGAGCCGCGCGTCCCGATGCGGCTACAATTTTGCGCCGCATCGAGCCCAATCTCAAGCCAGGGGCGATTGTCCTACTGCACGACGCTGCGGAGCGTGGGGACGAGCCCCCAACCAGCCTGGAGGCTCTACCGCAGCTGCTCGATGCAGTTGCTCGTCGCGGGCTCAGCTGTTTGACGGTTTCACAGCTGGTCGGGGTCGCTAAGCCGTGATGTGCGCAGGCTCGCGCAGGACTAGCACTGGGCGGTCTGCGTTGTTGACGACCTTCGACGCTGTCGTACCCAGCATCTTGTCGAGCTTTCCGTACCCGTGAGCACCGATCACAATGAGGTCAACATTCGCTTCTCGGGCAGCCTGTTCAATCGCAGACCAAGGCGAACCAAAAAGAACGCGTGTGCCCAAGGCAATATCTGCTGGAACTTGCATGAGCAGCTTCTTCAGCTCTTCTGATGCGTTGCGCTCGACCAGCCGGGCGAGCTCGTCGGGGCCGAGGGTGTACGCTTCCACCGGGACGTCTTTCGGCACTCCGACGGCGCGGAAGAGAAGAATCTTGGCCCCGGTTTTCTTGGCGAGATCGATCGCCGCGCTGAGGACACCAGCTTCTCGTGGCGAGCCGTCGACTGCGACTAACATGGTTTTCATCGGTGACCTTTTTCCTACGTCTTCGTGGCTTTGCCCCGTGAAGTAACTCCGTACTCACTAAGGCGATATTGAATTGTTCTGACGCTAATGCCTAAAAGATCTGCCGCTTTGGCAGTGGAACCGTCACACACTTCCAACGAAGCCAAGATGGCATACCGTTCAATCTCTGCCATGGTTGATCCAGGGATCCTGACTGCGCCGCGGGCGACCGGGGCGATCTCCGTGGGGAGATCCTTGTCTTCGATCTGTTCCGAAGAAGAAAGAACAACCGCCCGCTCAATGGCATTCTCGAGCTCGCGTACGTTGCCGGGCCACCGATGGGCAAGAAGCTGTGCCCTCGCTGCATCAGAGAATGCTCGGATCTCTTTCCCGTTTTCGTCCGCATATCGACGTAAAAAGTGACTAGCGAGCAAGAGAATGTCCCCATCACGCACTCGCAGAGGTGGCATTTCAAGGTGCACTACTCGGAGCCGATAATAAAGGTCTTCGCGAAAACGCCCGGCCTCGACTTCGGCGATTAGGTTTTTGTTTGTCGCTGCCACGACCCTGACGTCCACATGGATGGTCTCGTTGCCGCCCACGCGTTCAAGGTTGCGTTCCTGAAGAACGCGCAGCAACTTGACTTGGGTAGAGAGTGATATCTCAGCGACTTCGTCGAGAAATAGCGTTCCGCCCTCGGCGAGCTCAAACTTGCCGATACGGCGTTTTTCGGCGCCCGTAAAGGAGCCACGCTCGTGTCCGAATAGCTCGCTCTCGAGAAGCGACTCGGTAAGCGCTGAGCAATTGAGTTGGACAAACGACTTTCCACGACGGGGGCTTAGCTCATGGAGTGCCCGAGCAAGCTCCCCTTTTCCGGTCCCGCTCTCCCCCGTGATCAACACCGTTGCGCGCGAGGGGCCCACTTTGCGAGCTACTTGATAGACCTTCTGCATCGCTGGGCTAGCACCTACCAACGCTCCAAGGCCAACTCCGCCATCCTCCCGGACCTGACGGCGGAGCGTTTCGGTTTCGGCTGTCAGCGCTGCGTGCGCGAGTGCTCGGCGAATAGCAAACCCGAGTACGTCGAAGTCGATGGGCTTCGTGAGAAAGTCCTGGGCACCGGCCTTCATTGCTCGCACCGCCCCCGCGACTTCGCCGAAGGCCGTAACCACCAGGACTGGCATCTCTGGCCAGCGAGCTCGCAGCTTCTCCACCAACTCGATCCCGTCCATCCCCGGCATCCTCATGTCGGTGATGACGAGGTCTGGTGCCTCTTCATCCGCAAGCGCCAACGCGCGAGGGCCATCGGGGGCACTAACCACCGAGTATCCCTCGTGGCGGAGGAGCTTCTCAAGTCCACTACGGGCGCTGGGCTCGTCGTCTACGACGAGGAGTTTGCTCTCTCTGCTCATGTGGGCTCCGCGGCACGTAAGCGCACCGAGAAAACCGTGCGGCCCGGTCTGCTTACGAACCCGAGCGTTCCGTCGTGGTCACTCACGATTCGATGGGCAATAGAAAGACCAAGGCCCGTTCCAGCGGCCTTTGTCGTGAAGAACGGATCAAAGATGGGCATGGATGAATCGGGAATTCCGATCCCATCGTCCTCTACTTGGACCGCACAGGTCGTTGCATCCTTCATCGTCCTCACCACTACGCTACCGCCCTTCTCGCACGCGTCGATCGCATTCCGGACGAGGTTCAACAGTACCTGTGTGAGTTTGTCGACGTCCGCATTGACCGTACCTAGCGGACCGACCGCAGAAATCGAGACGCCCTTCGTTGCGGCATCAGCGCTCATCGTCGCCACGACTCGATCCGAGAGTTCGCGTAGGTCGGCTGGACGCAACGAGAGAGGTTGCGGTCGCGCGAAGTCGAGGAACTCGGTGACTAAGTTCGACAGTCGGTGCACCTCACGCTTTGTCACCTGAATCGCTTCTACCAGCTCTTGGGTCGGCACCCGCTTGTTCTCGAGCCCGCGCTCAACCAGGGTAAGGTGGAGCTGCGCCCCGTTTAAGGGGTTGCGGATCTCGTGGGCGAGGCCTGCCGCCAGGGTGCCGATCGCGGCTAATCGGTCCGCTCTTCTGCTGGCCTGGACGCGTTCGGCTTCTTGCGCTCGGTGGAGCAGAGCCCAGAAATAACTATCGAGCATCGCCGCAAGCTCAAGGTCTAAGGCGCGGTTGACTGCGCTCATGGTGGCGTCAAACATCGCGCTATTGCTGGCCCGGATGACTCGAGCAAGCTCCAGCCGAATGACGTTCATGCCCGTCAGCATGTAACGCTGCGGTAGACCAACGGCGACATGGACATGCCCGATCTTGCTGGTCTCAGCGAAGTAAGCCTCGTCGTACGGGCCCGAGAAAACTCTGCAAAGCCAGCGTTGAAGCGAGCCTTTTTGGCGTTCAATCTGCGCCTCGTCGCGGAAGACAGCGAGGGCGTCGGGATGTCTGCGAATCCGACGGTAGAACTCTGCCGCGATTTCCTCTGTGTTCTCGAGAACTACCGGCCGAATCTGGGCAAGTAGTTGTTCGTCCTCCGCGTCGAATCCAACGTAGCGACGGAGCTCCTCAAATCGCGATTCTCCCATAGATGCGTTCCGGTCCAACTCCTGAGCCAGCACAGAGCCGGTCCGTTTTTCTACGCCCTCCATTCGCCAGTTTGGACGCTTGGGTGAGCGTAGACACTCGCTCCTACGCAATCCTTGTGCCTAGCAAGAGCGTACGGCCGACCGCTCTATTCATGTCCACGACGCGGCGGTTTCTGGGCTGTTTCGACGTTTGATGTGTTGAGGTCAAGGTGACAATCGAGCGCGGCCAACGGGCGGACGCAAACATTGCGTTTGCATGCAGTGTTTGCGTTAAGCCGCCTGTTGTTCGAGTTCACACCCTCAGCTCATCATTTTGAAAGACGACTGTGCAAAAGGTCGGCAAGCGCCTGGCACACGTCCACGGTGGTGATGATGCCCACAATCTTGTTGTTTTGCTCAACAATCGCGGATCCGTATTTTTTGGAGGCCATCTCCCGAACGACCTCGTCGAGCGGCGCTTCAGGGCTGACTTTATAGGTCTGTGTGGACATCGCCTCTTCCACCTTCAAGACCTCTGGGTCCACGCCTTTGAGTCCCTCAACGAGCGCAATATCGCGCTCAGTGATCATCCCAACGAGATGCCCTCCAGAGAGAACGGGTAGGTGTCGAATGTGATGCTCCCGCATGATTGCCCTCGCGAACGCAATCGGCTGGTCCTGGCCAATCGAGTGGGGCGAGGTCGTCATGTACTTCTGCACGGTGGGAATCGCTTTGCTCATGTCCTTGGGTTCGCAAGACTTGAGCCAGGCTTTCTGTGCGGAGATTTCCCTAATTCTACCTAAGGAATCGGCATATTCTTCGTTGGGCGCATTTACTGCGCCGGCTATGTCGATGCCGGCAGCTCTACGATGAACAGCGCACCACCAAGTCGGCCCGTTGGGCCAAGGGTGATGCTTCCTTGGGCTCGTTCAATAATGCCCCGGCAAACCGCCAAGCCGAGCCCCGTCCCTTCCCCAACGTCTTTGGTGGTTGCGAAGGGCTCAAACAATCTTTCTCGGATCGCTTCACTGACCCCCGCTCCGTCGTCTTCGACGATGAGCTGCACCCGCTGACCTTGTGCTGCCGCTTCGATGCGGATTCTCCGGCGTGCTGCGTCGCTCGCATTGATGAGGAGGTTCAAAAGCACCTGTTGAAGGCGCTCACCCGCAAGCTTCACGCGAGGCAAGTCGTTCGGGACAGCGTTTTCGATGTGCAGGTCCTGGAGCTTGCGCTGCGGACGGAGCAGCGCGAGTACCGTTTCTACATTGCTCGCAACCTCGGTCGACTCGCCGATCCTGTTCGCGCTGTCTGGCGAGCCTTGCCCAGTTCGCGCGAAATCGAGAAGGTCGCGAAGCACTCGGTGCACGCGGTCTGTTTCCTTCTTCATGCGTTGCAGAAAATCTCGCTCCTCCTCGCGCTCGAGACCTCCGCTGAGAAGTAGCTCTTCAAAACCCAAGATCGCCGCAATCGGGTTACCGATCTCGTGCGCGATACCAGCTGCCAACCGGCCCACGCTAGCAAGTCTCTCTGCCCGCACTATGGACTCCTGCGCATCTCGAAGCTCACGGGTGATGCGCTCGAGTTCAGCAATCTTCGAGAGGAGCAACGCCTCTTTTGCCATTAGCCTGGCCAGCATTGTTTGCAAGCTATCGCTCAACTCGCCGAACTCTTTCGTGCGACTTGCTGGGATCTCGAACGTGTTGATTCCTCCGGCAATACGACTCGCTCCGCGCGAAATCGCTTCGATCGGCTGAACTACCAACCGTGTCATCGCGAAGTAGGCAAACACCAGCAAAGCAAGCGCGATCACTCCGGTGTAGAGCGCAACCAGCCGTACAAGAGGTGTCTCGGGGAGCTCAGTAGGATCGAGCTCGACTACCATCGCCACGCTCTCCGCACGCACTGGATTGCGAACCACGATTAGCAGCGCACTCCCCTCAAGCCCGGGCGTCCGAAGCGCAGCGTCTTCTGCAGAACTCACGTGTGTGGGCAGCAGCGCGAGTGTCCCGGCCCCAGTCGTCCGGTTACCCTCGCTGTCGAACATAGCGATCGCAGAAATGCCCCCTGCCGAGAGCTGGGCCCCCAGTTGCGACTCTGACACTCCTTTGCCAGAGTCGAATAACGAACTTGCCACGCTACGACCCAGATCTTGGGCCGCATCCATGCGCGCAGCGACGAGTGATGCCTCGGTTAGTCGAGCGACGGCCAGGTACAACGGCGCGAACGCAACCAAGAGTAACGCCCCGAGCGCGGCCAAGATTTGTAGACGAACGCCAACTCGCAAGCCGACGAGTCTACGCGGGATGTGGGTTACGGTGGTTCCTAGTTCGCTCGAAAACTGGTCCCATTCGCGAGCCCTCTGCTACGCGCCGTGGTCCGTCCGATGCGGCTCCTAGTCAGACTTTCCTTGGTATTTCGACGGGCTCTCTCGGGCCTTGCGCTTGTCGCTGCGCTCGTGGCGCTAGCCGGCGTCGTCGTGGCCGACGCGAGAAGTCCGCTACCGCTGGCGCTGGCATGGGCCTACGGCGTTCTTTTGGTCTTCCTCGCTGCGCGCCGCCTCGTGGAGCGTTTTCGTAAGTCGCTCGACGCAGGGGCTGAGGCTGAATTGGGCGCGTTGGCTATGTTGGGGGCCTACTTTGTCGTGGTCCGTGTTGACCGACACCTCGATTCCGACCTTTTCCCGCTGGTTTATCTTTGTTTGGCGTTGGCTAGTGCTTTCGGTCGAAAGACGGGTCCTATCGCCGCCCTTCTTACTGGGCTTGTTTGCGAGGGCGCCATTAGGGTGGTGGCGTTTGGCGGAATAGGCCTCATTGACGGCATTCTTCACGCCTCATTCATGGTCGTCTTTACAGCATTGAACGCCGCGGTCCTGCGTACGGAGCTGGCGCGGATGCGCACGCTCTCGGAAGCCCGGCTAACCAGTGAGATGGACAACTTGCGAGCCGAGGCGCGGAGCTTTCGATTGCTCGCTCCCTCGGCACCACCCTCGCGTCCGAGTGAGGATGACAGGCTAATGCGCAGTGGCGTTGAAGAGATTCACCAGTCTGTCTTGTTTGCGCTGCGGTTGGTGAGAGACTCGCTCGGGCTCAATACAGCAATGCTGCTCTGGCAGAACGACGTGGGGTCGCATTTGCGTATTAGCGAACTAGTCACGGACGAGCCCGACTTCGTCGAGGGCCCGTTTCTTTCCGGCGATGGCGTGTTCGGCGCCGCAATGTCCCGCGGAGAAATCGTTAACCTGAGCGGCCTTCGACCAGGCTACAAGTTGCCCTATTACTCAGGGATATGTCCGGTAAAGGCGGTCTGCGTAATACCGGTACACGAGCATGGAAAAGTGCGCGGGCTGCTCGTTGCGGATCGCGTGCAGGAAGGTTTGTTCTTGCCGCGTGAGGAGGCCATCCTCGCGGAAGCTGCTCGCTATGCGGTTCGCGCGATCCACAACGAACGAGTGTTCTTGCAGTTGGAGCGCGGTAAGGCTGAGCAAGGGAAGCTCTATCGGGCGGCCGACCAGCTTTCCTCCGCAAAGACCGAAGAGAGCGTAATTGAAGTCGGTGTTGGAAGCGCGCGCGAGATTACCAGCGTTGACTACACCGCCCTAACCCTGTTTGACGAGAAAGAGCGTACTCACGAGATTCGCTTCATCAGTGGCGACTTCGATGAGGGAGACGGATCCGCCGTGGTCGGTGCGCGCTTTAGGTCCAATACTGGGCTCGTCTCGATGGCGCTCGAGAACCGGCACCCCTTGCCTTATCGCGGGCAATTCGACGACCGTAAGCAGGTTGTATTTACTCGTCATGTCACTCCACCCAAGATGCCCAGCATATTGGTGTTGCCGCTATCCGCTCATGACCGTCCTCTCGGCACTCTGGTGTTGGGATCTCGACGTCGCGGAGCCTTTGGCGAGAGCGTGAGAGCCACGTTAGAGGTGCTGGCAAGTCATATGGCAGTATCTCTCGAAGGCGCGCGTATGATGAAGCGGCTCGAGGAACTCGCAACAACTGACGGCCTCACTGGTCTCCTCAACAAGCGCGCCCTTCTTGAAATGGCCGAACAAAAGATAAGCGCCGCGCGTCGTTTTGGGCGTCATTTGGCTGTGCTCGTGACCGACATCGATCACTTCAAGAAGGTGAATGACAACTACGGGCACGACGTCGGCGACGTCATCATCAAAGGGCTGGGGGAAGTACTCCGACGCAATAAACGAGAGACCGACGCGGTTGCGCGCTTCGGCGGTGAAGAGTTCGTGGTGGTTTGCGAGGAGACCGATGAACGTGGCGCGATGCTCTTGGCTGAGCGCGTACGCGAGGAGCTTTCGCGGACGACGTTTATCGCGGGTCCGGCGCCAGGCCAAGACGTGCAGCGGACGGTCACCGTGACCTGCTCCATTGGCGTGGCCACCTTCCCCGCCGCGGGACAGACTTGGGAAACGTTGTTCAAGGCAGCGGATACTGCGCTTTACGCGAGCAAACAGAACGGCCGCAATCGGACGACTTCAGCGGCGAATCTTGGGAAACCTGAGGCGGCGGCCTGAGTGGCCTTCGACAATAGCCGCGCACGTGAGATCTGGCGGCTGGGGCCCAGCTCGCTCGCCACTCTTCTACAATCAGGTTACGCGATAGCGCCCGATGCTCTCGCTGGGAAGAGCTACCGGGGCGTTTCAATCGGACTGCCATCGATTCTCATTCGGTTGACCTGGCTCACGTTCCGCAAGCGGTTTTGGCGGGAGCGCAACGGTGAACTCTGGGGACACAATGAACGTCTTGAGCAAACAGGAGTCGACGGTCCGGCTGTTCCTCCTGCGGGCGGACCTACCGTTTTCGGACCGTTCGTGGTGACGCCTGCTGCGATAGTGAACCCATTCGCCGTTACCACTGGCGTCCTACTCGACTACGGTCTGCGCCACTCGGCGTGGCACCCCCTAGCGGCGGTGCGCGACCCTCTCGTTTCTTTGCGTAGCGGCGAAGCGGACCTTTTGCTCGGCGCCACCTACCTGCAGTTCCCCTGGGGGCAGTTCCGAACGCCAAGCTTCTTCACTCTTCAGCGCGAAGATTGATGGAAATGCGGAGACCACCTTGCGTTGCTCAAGGCGCGGCGCAAAGCTACCTGCAGTGAAAGAAGACGACCCGAATCACAAGGCCGCTCAGCGAGCGAAAGACTCACTTCAGCGTGGTGTGGCGGACATCTTCCGGGCTGCTGAGTCCGCCGCAACGGCGGTCAGGAACGAAGCCAAGAAGACGTTCGAGTCACCCCGGAAGTCCGGTTTTACGTCGCAGATCTCGAGTGCCCCCACCGCGCTTGGAAAGGCGGTTGATGACGCAGGTCGTGAGGTCGTGCGTGCGGCAGCAGAGGTCGCGACGTTCCTTGGTGCCGGGCTAACCTCTCTCGGCAAGCGAGCTGAGGGGGTCCTCAATAACGAGCCCGCCCACAACACAGCAGAGGAGGGCGCTGTACAAGCAGGTAGCAAAGACGGGGACGACAGCTGGCCTCGTTCACGTGAGGAGTACGAGCGCAAATACGGCAAGGACGGTGAGGATTGGCCGCGTTCGCGTGAGGAGTACGAGCGCAAATATGGCCGCCCGCCCCGCAAGCGCGGGGATGATGAGGACCCTGGATTCAGAATTGCCTAGTTGTGCAAGCTTGGACTTCGTGTGAAGGCTTCGTGTGTAAACGATGGTCTTCGTTTGCTCACGCCCGAGCCAGCTGGATCTCCTGGATCCAACGCCGCGTAGAGCTTTAGGATCTGCTCGATCCAGCGCGAAATGGCTGCTGCCACCACTTCATTAATGTTGTCAGCGTCGCACCTCGCACCGCCAACGTGGAAGGTTGACGAATTCGCGGACATAGTTGGGTGAGCATTGGTAGATCCATCTAACGCAACCACTTTGGCCCTCAAGGTTGCCGAGCTTGTCTGGATCCGGGCTGAGTGATCCGTTGGGCGAGTTTACGGCGCCCGAAGATGTTTTTTTACGCTGGTATTGTATGGAACGCCGCGTGCGTTGAAGCCTGACGATGGCGAACCAAGGCTTCTTTCGACGAATGATGATGCTGGCCGCTCTTCCGCTCGCTTGGGGGGCCGTGGCTTCGGGCTGCGCAGTTCCACCCCCCGACGACATCCAGACAGAAGATGAAGAGTCGGTGGTTGACTCCGAAGCCGAGGTCGGCAGTGGCACGGTTGAGCAGGCAACGAACTCCTCGTGCTCAACCGCGAGTATCAAGCCGCTCTCGCAACAGATTATCGATGAGATGCGTTGCATGAAGCCCGACATGGTCGTCGAGCTGCCCAGTCGACCCAACCTGGTCCTCACGGACGCGGTGTTTCCCTACGTGGTCAAGCCCGCACGCGACGCAATGGTTGGAGCGCTCGATGCGAAGCCAAACACGAAGATGACCGTTAACTCCATGCTTAGAACCGTTACGCAGCAGTACATGGTTCGCCGTTGGTATGAGCAAGGGCGCTGCGGTATCGCGGCTGCGGCCACTCCAGGCAACTCCAACCACGAGACAGGACTTGCGATTGATATCTCCGAGAACTCGACATGGCGGAGTGCTCTAGAAACTCGCGGCTTCAAGTGGTTCGGCAATGGGGACAAGCCGCACTTTGACTACACAGGGTCGGGCGCGCAGAGTCAGAAGGGGCTGGACGTTGAGGCGTTCCAGCGACTTTGGAATCGAAACAACCCCAATGACAAGATTTCGGCGGACGGCGTTTGGGGACCCCAAACGCGCCAACGAGTTCAAAAGGCTCCTGCAAAGGGCTTTGCTGTGGGTGCACAGTGCGGCGAGGAAATCGATCCGCAGGAGCCGCAGGATCCGCAGGACCCGGCTGCCGAATGCAGCGACTTCTCGAGTTCTGAGTTCAGCTGCTCGCCGGATGGCAATTCGCGCGGTCTTTGCGATGCAGGACAGGTCGATCTCCAGCCTTGTAGCAACGGCTGTCTGATTCAAACCGGCAACGACGTGTGCATGGGCACGACCAGTTCTTGGTCCTGCAATGGTTCGGTCGGCACGACCAAGATGGAGAATGGCACCTACGTTGGGACATCCTTTGGCTGTTCTATTGCTGAGGACGGAAGTGAGTTCAGCGACCCAGGAGACAACTGCATTCCGGCATGCCTCTCGACACTCAAGTCCCAAGGGATCTGCAGCAGCTCGATGACAGGTAAAGCCTGTGAAAAGAGCATTACCTGGTTCTCTGCGGACAAGAACCGGTTTGGCTGCGCCAGTAAGATTCGTGTGACCAACCCAGACAATGGGCGGTCCGCCGTGCTCATGGTGATCGACGCTGGTCCCGCCTGCTGGGTTGAGGACGAAGCGGGAACCGGCGTTCTCGACATGTCCTATCGCGCCACCGAGTATCTCTTCGGGGAGTCCCTGGGCGTCGTTGATAACGAGAAAGTTCACGTGGTCGAGGTTTCTGCCGATACTCCGCTCGGTCCCGTCCAGTAGTATTCTCGAGCCGATGGCTCTGCCCAGACTTCCCCGACACCGGGTTCGAATTGTAGAAGAGGCCCCCTCGTCGCCCGGCGAGCGGGGCTTCATCTACGTGCGACAACTGAGCTTGGAGCTGCAGTTCGAGGACGGTTCAACCAGTTCGCCCTTCCCCTACTTTTGCGCCGAACGTACGCGCCTCGACGCGGTGGTCGTGGTGGCTCACTATCGCCGCGACGGTGAACGGTACGTCGTTCTGAGGTCGTCAATTCGTCCACCTCTCGTGGTACGCGCCCAGGACAGCTGGCCGATACCTCCGACTCCGTCGTTAGGTGCGCTTTGGGAGGTTCCTGCGGGGCTCGTCGAGCAGGATGAGCGTTCCGCCGAAGGCCTTGCTCGCTGTGCGGCTCGTGAACTCCTCGAGGAGACGGGGTTTGAGGTACCGGTGGGCGACATCAAACCGCTCGGTCCGCCGACCTTCCCATCGGCTGGGATGATGAGTGAGTGTCACTACTTCTTCCATGTCGAGGTTGAACCCGACAAGCGAGGTACTCCGCCTGAAGATGGCTCCCCACTCGAGCAGCTAGCCACGATCGTTGACCTTCCACTTCGCGAGGCGTTGGTTGCGGTGCGTCGAGGCGAGGTGCAAGACGCCAAAACCGAGCTGGCTCTGCGCCGGTTCGCCGAGATTGAGAGCCAGTGAGACAGCGCGTCGCCTTCATTATGAAGCGGTCCGCCTGGTCGACCATGGTGCAACCAAGTGGCGCCACAAGGCTGCGACGACTGATTGCGGAAGGAGATCCGACCGTATCTCGACTCCGCTCAACCCACGACGCTCACGCACGAACGGTAGATGAACTCCACGCAGCCTTCGACCGGCTGGGTGTGGAGCCCGTGCCGATCGACGATTCCACACGCAACATCACCGCGCGCAGGTTTGCGCTCGTCGTCACCGTAGGTGGAGATGGAACGCTGCTAAGAGCCTCCCACTCGGTGCGCGACGCCCCAGTCTTGGGAATCAACAGCGCACCCTCGAGTTCAGTAGGTTTCTTCTGCGGGGTTCGCGGCGGAGATGGCGTAAGCGTCATACGAGCGCTCGAGCGGGCATTGGAGGGCAGACTCTCAGAGCGTCTGCTGACGCGCATGTGCGTGACGGTTGGTAAACGAACCATCTCTGAGCGAGTCCTGAACGACGCCTTGTTTTGTCACCGAAGCCCCGCGGCGACTTCGCGGTACCTCATCGAACACAATGGCCAGGTGGAAGAACACAAGTCGAGCGGGTTCTGGGTCGGGCCTGCAGCCGGCTCAACCGCCGCCCAGCGTTCCGCTGGAGGCCGCGTACTTTCACTGAAGAGCCGTCTATTGCAGTTAGTGGTACGAGAGCCGTACACGCCAAGTGGTGAACGCTATGGCCTGCTGAAGGTTCTCGTCGGCCCGAGCGAAAAAATCATCGTCAGAAGCAAGATGCGTGAGGCGGTACTCTTTCTTGACGGGCCGGATCTAGGTGTAACGCCTCAATACGGCGACGTCGTCACGTTCCAAGAGAGCT
Source organism: Polyangiaceae bacterium (assembly GCA_044376115.1). Taxonomy (GTDB): domain Bacteria; phylum Myxococcota_A; class Polyangia; order Polyangiales; family Polyangiaceae; genus Xiheicaenibacterium. The sequence goes on from JBILLK010000005.1 coordinate 126,549, forward strand.
CGCAACCGCTGCGACTGCTCGCTATTGGCGGTCGGCGCGCTAGGTCGGCTGGGTAAGCAGTCACGCGTGAGCCTCCGCCCAGCTCTTACCCCAACCGACGTCCACTACGAGAGGTACATCGAGCGCTACGGCGCTCTCCATGGTCCGCCGGATCTCCTGAGCGGCTTGTTCGACGCCCTCTTCAGGTACTTCGAAGTTGAGTTCATCGTGCACCGTAAGCACCATCCGGGCGCCTCCTGAGATCCCGCTCCGCAACTTGACCATTGCAAGCTTGAGGATATCGGCGGCTGTTCCTTGGATGGGCGTATTCTGCGCGATCCGCTCGGCGTAAGAACGCTTCATGCGATCTGCGTTATGAAGGTCAGGAAGGATTCTCACACGCCCCAGCAGAGTGGTGACTCGTTCCGTCCTCTTTGCCTCCTCCATCGTCTTGTGCATGAATTCGGCGACGCCGGCGTACTTTTGGAAGTAGGCCTCAATGAAGGCTCCAGCCTCTCGCCGCGGGATCGCCAGCCGCTTTGATAGCGCAACCTCTCCCATTCCGTAGATTACGCCGAAGTTTATCGTCTTGCTCTTTCGCCGCATATCGTCGGTAACAGCAGTCTGGCTGACTCCGAAGATCTCCATCGCGGTGCGAGTGTGGATGTCTTGCCCAGTCTGAAATGCCTCTACCATCACAGGGTCCTTCGACAGGTGAGCCAAAACCCGTAGCTCGATCTGTGAATAGTCGGCGCTGAGAAATACGCTCCCCGGCGGGGCCACAAACGCTCTGCGGATCTGCCGTCCCAGCTCCGTGCGGATTGGGATGTTCTGAAGGTTTGGCTCCTCGCTAGAGATGCGGCCAGTGGCAGCAACCGCCTGACGCCAGTGCCCATGAATGCGCCCGGTTGCGTTCAAGATCAATCGCGGAAGCGCATCGACATAAGTCCCTTTGAGCTTTGCGATCCCACGGTGCTCGATCACCAAACTCGGCAGCGGGTGGTCGTCAGCAATTGCCTCGAGCGCCTCCGCATCGGTACTGCGACCCGTTTTCGTCTTCTTCGTAACCTTTAGCTTCAACTCATCAAATAGAATTGTCTCAAGCTGACGTGGAGAACTTAGGTTTAGATCCGGGTGGCCGCAGGCCGCCCTCGCTTTGATCTCGAGCTCGTGAAGCTCACTGGTCATTACGTCGCCTATGCTCCCCAGAATGCTGGTGTCGACTAGGACGCCCCTGAGCTCAAGGTCGGCTAGGAGCGAAGACAGCGGCATTTCAATCTGCCCGAAGAGATCAGCAAGGCGGCTATCACCAAGCTTCTCTCGCTGTCGTTGATAGGCACGGAGGATTCCGTCCGCGTAGGCAGCGGCTGCGTGTGCCACCTCCTCAACGGGAAGGTCCTCAAAAGTGACCTTCTTGCGGCCCTTTTCTTTTGATAGCGCGCTAACCAATTGAACTTGCACGCCAGCTTCACGTTCGCAGATCTCAGTCAACTCGTGGCTCACCTCCGGGTCGAGGAGATAGCTCGCTAGCATCAAGTCAAAGCACTTGCCTTGGAGGCGAAGCCCTTGTCGTCCGAGAACAACGTCCATTCGCTTCAGGTCATGCCCGACTTTTGCGATTGAAGTATCTGCGATTAGCGGACCTAGAATGGACAATGCTTCTGCCTCCAGAAGCTGTTTCGGACCGAGCAAACTACGATGCGCCAAAGGTACATAAACCGCGGCGTCTGCGTCGAGCGCCAGCGCGATACCACTTATGTGGCAACGCATGGCGTCTTCGTCGGACGTGTGCAAAAAGATTGAGAAGAAGCCCTGTTTGCGCGCCTTTTCGGCCCAGTCGGTTAGCTCCCCACGAGACAAAAGAGGAGGGAATTTCGCCTGAACGGTGACGGGTTTGGCTTTGACCGCTCGAGGTAGCGAGGCGAGCTGTCTCGTGAAGCCGAGCTCGGTGAACAGTGCCCGTAATCGCTCCAAGTCTCCGCCTTGGTAGGCTAGTGCCTTAGTGTTCAATGCTACCGGGGCGTCCTGACGTAGGGTCACGAGATCGCGTGAGATCATCGCGTCCTCGCGGTGCTCGATCAGCGCCTGGCGTGTGCGAGGCTTTTTAACGTCGTCCAATCGTTCGTATATCTCACCGAGCGACGAGAACTGTGCGAGTAGGTCCGCTGCTGTTTTTAGCCCGATGCTCGGTACGCCTGGAACGTTGTCGGAGCTATCGCCAACCAAGGCCAGGAGGTCTCGAAGCTGTTCTGGCTTTACGCCGAACTTATGTTCGACTTCCGGCGGCCCATACACACGGTCGCGCATTGCGTCCCAAAGGATGCAACGATCGGAGCAGAGCTGCATCAGGTCCTTGTCGGCGCTTGCGATCACTACCTTCAGTCCATTTTCGAGCGCCTGCTTTGTGAGCGTTGCAATGACGTCGTCTGCCTCGAACCCATCTGCCGACAGCGCGGGGATTCGGTAAGCATCTACGATCTCTTTGCAGCGTCGAAGCTGCAGTACGAGCTCGGCCGGGGGGGCGGGCCGATGGGCTTTGTAGCGAGGGTCTACGCTAGTCCGAAAGTTGGTTTCTCCCTCCAATGCCACGCCGAGGAACTGAGGCTTCCGCTCCCCGACCAGCTTCATGATCATGGTCAGCGTTCCGTAGGTAGCGTTGGTCGGTTCACCGGCGGCATTGGTGAGGCTCTCGATCGCATGGAAAGCCCTAAACACGTACCCGGCGAGATCGATCAAGTAGAGGGTGTCTTCGGCTCCAGGCGGAGGGAGTTCGGTAGGCCGTGCCATGACTCTCCAGTAGCATCATCGCGAAGTGTCCGTGTGGGGCTTTCCTTCTGCTCGGCCACGCTCTAAGCAGCGACGGTTCATGCGAAGCGTAACCGTGTTCTTTGGGACCGAGTCAGGCAATGCCCAGGCGTTAGCGGAGCGAGCGGGCAAGTCGCTCCAAGAGCGAGGGTTTAACGCCGACGTTGTAGACATGCAGGACGTCTCGACAGACTCGTTGGGCGAGTTGCGTTGGCTGCTAGTCGTGACGAGTACCTACGGAAATGGCGATCCCCCGTCGAATGCTGAGGCGTTGCACTCCTTCCTGATGAAGAAGGCAGGGCCGCTGCCTGACCTCAAATTCTCCGTTTGTGCGTTAGGAGACACGACTTACGATCGCTTTGCTCAATGCGGCAAGGACTTCGACCTGCGGCTTGAGCAGCTGGGAGCACAGCGAATCAGCCCGCGAGTGGATTGCGATGCTGACTATGAGGTCGCTTTCGAGCGGTGGTTTTCCGCCGTGCTCGAGCAGCTCGAGCTGCGGCTTCCGAAGGATGGGCAAGCCACGAGCACGCCCCAGCCCAGCACAGTCGCAGCGCCCGTAGAGAGCGGCGCAAGTGTTCGCGTCGAGCCTGCTGGCACGCGCAGGAACCCTGCAAGCGCGCGGGTCCTCAGCGTCCGTCCGCTCACAAAGGCGGGCTCCACACACGAGGCGCTTCACGTGGTGCTCGCGGCCGACAACCTCGGTGGATTCGGCGCTGGAGACTCGATCGGTGTCTTTCCGGAGAACGATGCCGCGCTCGTTCAACGTGTGCTTGATGCGAGTGGCGCCAGCGGCAGCAGCGTCGTGCAATGCGGAGACGAGCAGTTGTCCCTTCACGAAGCGCTTCGATCGCGATTGGAGATTCAGGCTCTCGACGTTCGGCTCGTCGACGCTGTTCGCAAACTCAACGGTGAACCCGCTTTGACCGTTGAGGAACGGCATGACTTTCTGGCGTCGCACCATGTGATCGACGTGCTCGAGGGGGGGCAGGCAGCGCAACTTAGTCCGGAGCAGCTAGTCGCGGGGTTGCGCAGCCTTCAGCCCAGGATGTACTCGGTGGCTTCAAGTCCAAAGGTTTTTCCGAGTGAGGTGCACCTGTTAGTCGGCCTCGTTCGCTACGAGCTCTTCGGCACAGCTCGCACCGGTGTCGCCTCTCATTGGTTCTCCCAGCAGCTAGCCGAGGGCGCCAACGTTCGAGTGTTCGTTCAGCGTGCCCCAGGCTTTCGAGTTGCTCCCCGCAATGAGGACATGATCATGATTGGGCCGGGAACAGGTCTCGCCCCCTTCCGAGCTTTCCTTCAGGAGCGCGCTCGCGAGCCAGGAAGGGGCAGATCGTGGCTGTTTTTCGGTGCTCGCCACCGTGCGACAGACTTCTACTATGAGGAGGAGTGGGCGCACATGCTGGAGTCGAAAGCGCTCACCAAGCTCGACACGGCGTTCTCTCGTGATCAGACGGAGAAAGTTTACGTCCAGCATCGGATGACGGAAAACGAAGCGGAGCTACTCGAATGGCTAAGGGATGGCGCCTTTGTTTACGTCTGCGGCGATGCGAAGCGGATGGCCCCTGACGTTCACCTAGCCCTGCTGAAGATCCTCTCCAAAGATCAATCAGAGGACGATGCGAAGGTCGAACTCAGTCGCATGGAGCGCGAGGGGCGCTATCTACGCGACGTGTATTAGCCAGCTTTCGGGCTGATTCGAGGCGCTAGTGCAACATAGCGTCTCCTCCTTGGTGTTTGCAGTTCGACTGGGCTGCGTCCACTATCCTCCTGTGTCGATTTCACGGAGGGCCACCCTAATGGCGAGTCTTGCAGGAGTTGCGTCAGGCATCGGTTCGGGTTGCGATCTTCCAGCGCAGAACAGTGACGGTCGCGTTGCTAAGTCGAAACGCATGCCAGCTGTTTACGTGCCGCATGGTGGCGGTCCCTGGCCTTTTGCAGAGCTTGGTTTCGACAAGTCAGAGCTGGCCGCGTTAGCAAGCTATCTTCGAGGATTGTCCAGCGTGACCCCGACGCGCCCGACCGCGCTGCTCGTCGTCTCGGCTCACTGGGAGGAGGCGGTTCCAACCGTAATGACCTCTCCTTCGCCACCGATGCTCTACGACTACTATGGGTTTCCACCGGAAACATACGCCGTGCAATGGCCAGCTCCAGGGAGTCCCAGCTTGGCCGCGCGCGTGAGGAGTTTGCTTGAGAGTGCCGGTTTTACAACCGCGGAGGACGCTAGCAGAGGGTTTGACCACGGGACTTTCGTCCCGCTCGCTCTCACGTATCCAGACGCTGATGTTCCAACAATTCAGTTGTCACTAAAGGCTGGACTGGCGCCGGCAGAGCACATCGCGATTGGTCGCGCGCTTGCTCCCCTTCGTGACGAAGGCGTGTTCATCATCGGCAGCGGAATGTCGTTTCACAATATGCGAGGCTTCCGGGATCCTTCGTTACGCAGCTCTGCGTCGACCTTCGACGAGTGGCTTTCCAAAGCTGTTCTCGCACAGCCTGAAGTACGAGCCACGCAGCTCAATGAATGGGTGAGGGCTCCTCAGGCTCGCCTGTGTCATCCCCGTGAAGAGCACCTTTTGCCACTGATGGTCATTGTCGGAGCTGCTGCGGAAGACGATGGGGTGCTCGCGTTCCAGGGCGCGGTTGGACGAATGCCCGTGTCTGGCTACCAGTTCGGTTAGGCTCTGCTGATGGCCAGCGGTAGGTTCTGTAGCGAGACTTTGGGCTAGCGAGTCATAATGATCTCGTCTTGGGATGATCTTCGGCACCTTGAGGCGTTCGAGCGCTTGGGCTCTGCGAGCGCTGCTGGGCGTGAATTGTCCGTTGCGCCGTCAACGATTTATCGCCGCATTGCGTCTCTCGAGGTTTCGGTCGGTTTCACCTGCCTCGTTCGAGGTAAAGGTGTAACCCCCGCCGGGCGCGAGCTTGCAGACTTGGCGCGTTCAACGACGGTATCGCTGTCGGGCATCGCTCGCAGAGCCAAACTCAAGCAAGAACAAGCTCACGGAGTGGTGTCGCTAACGACGATTGACGGCTTTGCGACGCTTCTCAAGGCTCCCCTCTCTGAGCTGGCTGCAAGCCATCCGCAGCTCCGGGTGGAGGTCCACATCTCGGACACCGGGCTAAGTTTGCGCAAGAATGAGGCCGAAATTGGTCTTGCGTTGCTGGAGTCGCCACCCTCGACGCTCGTTGGCAGACGACTTTTTCAGGTACAATTTGGTGTCTTTGGTACGGCTCCGCTGATCGCAGCGGCTGAGTCCGCCCGTTGGATCACCACCGGTCAGCCGCTCCAGAATTCCTGGCTCGGTGAGTGGGAGGCGCAAAACGTACCTCGCACACGGGTGGCTGTGGCTACCGCTTCGCGAAGGCTCCACGTTGACCTCGTAGCGGCTGGAGCAGGCTTGGGTCTGTTGCCGACTGCACTTGCCGCTGAACATCCGCAACTCGTCGAAGTCGCAAGCTACCGCCCGCGCACCGCCGTACTTGCGCGACAAGCTTGGGTGCTTTTTCCCCCCGAGCTGAGGCGCGACGCAAGGATCACTGCCGTCGTGAAGGTACTGGCGAGGTACCTGTCACTAAACTAGGAGTTGCGAGCGGGCGGGCTGCGCCGATCCACGCTTTTCAGCAGCGTTTCCCACTTGCTGCGGCGTGAGAGTACGGGCGATATTGACAGCATGCGCCTTTCTCTGGCTTTGGGCATCGCTCCCGTTTTTCTGCTTCTTGCGGCGGAGGCACAGGCTGAGGAAACGGTTCTGCTTCAAGCCATAAGAGATGCCAGCATTTACGCCGAGTCCGGGACCCAGGCGAACGGCATGGGTGACGGCATCTTTACCGGGGAAACGAACAACACATTCGTTCGGCGCGGGATGATCGCGTTCAACGTGGCGGGAGCAATCCCACCCGCTTCCGAAATCCTCTCGGTCCAGCTTCGTATGCAGGTAACGCGGGTCAATGGCCCTCCCCTCAATGTTGGATTGCACCGAGTCCTCGCCAACTGGGGCGAAGGTATGTCGATGCCAAGCGACGGTAACGGAGGTCAAGGTACCGCCGCTGTGATGGGCGATACCACGTGGCTGCACCGCTTCTACGACACCCAGACGTGGGCAACGCCAGGGGGAGATTTTTCACCTATGGTATCCGGGGTAGCGCTTGCCGGAGACATCGACACCCTAACAACCTGGAGTACCCCAGGAATGGTGACGGATGTACAAGCTTGGCTTGATACCCCCGCACAGAACTTCGGCTGGATGTTGGTTGCACAGACAGTTGGGGCCGGCCAGGCGAGGCGCTTTGCAAGCCGAGAATTCGCCGATGCAGCGTTGCGACCAGTACTGGAGGTCACGTTCGAACCTGCGGGACCCACGGGCGCGTGTTGCGTAGCCGATGGCACCTGCACAACCGCGCTGGACCCGGGCGACGGATGTACCGGCACCTATCAGGGGACCGGCACGACTTGTGGAACAGTCTCCTGCCCCCAGCCAGCCGGTGCTTGTTGTATCGCCGATGCAGACGCTACTTGTATATCGCTGACAGCGCTGGATTGCGAAGCCCAATCGGGTACGTGGCAGGGGGCGTTTGTCGGTTGCGCAACCAATCTCTGTCCGGTCGTCCCCACTCCCTTCTTGGACCCTCTGCCGATCCCGCGCGTTGCCGACCCTATCGTTGGAATGCCAGGCGAGCAGGCTAGTTACGACATCTCCTTCGTACAGTTCGAACAGCAGCTTCACAGCGAGCTGCCACCCACGACTGTATGGGGCTTTGATGACGGTGCAGGGCCCACCTATCCGGGGCCAACGATTGAAGCTCTCGCAAACGAGCAGGTGGACGTCAATTGGATCAACGACTTCCGAGACTCTAACGGTCAATTCCTCCAAACCCACGCCTTACCCGTGGATTTGTGCTCTCACGGAGCAATGGACGAGGCTCGGGCGGTGATGCACCTGCACGGAGCTCACGTCGCAGCTGCCTATGATGGTCAGCCGATGCTCACGATTCTCCCGGGGGAAAGCTCGGTCTACGAGTACCCAAACAATCAGCACGGGGCCACACTCTGGTACCACGACCACTCGTTGGGGACGACGCGGCTTGGCGTTCAAATGGGATTGGCTGGCTTCTACCTGCTACGCAACCCAGGGGACGCAGCGCTCAACCTGCCCTCTGGAAACTACGAAATCCCGATGGCGATCCAGGACCGATCGTTCAATGTCGATGGCTCTTTCCGCTATCCGGCAGCCCTCGAGGAGCACGTGGTCGGTAATACGATATTGGTTAATGGCAAGGTGTGGCCGTTCCTGAACGTCGATCGTGGCAAGTATCGATTCCGTTGGTTGAATGGTTCTGGTTCACGCGCCTATCGACTGAAGCTATCGAACGGAGCGGGATTCTCTCAGATCGGTTCGGACGGCGGTTTCCTTGCAGCGCCCGTGCCCGTTTCTGAGGTGTTGATGCTTCCCGGTGAACGAATGGACGTCGTCATCGACTTTGCTGCGTACCCCCCGGGGACCATCATTGACCTCATCAACGACGCCCCCGCTGTCTACCCTGGCGCTATGACGATGGACGATGTCCCCAACGTTCTTCGATTCATTGTGCAACCTGCGATGGGTCACACAGCGCCGTTGCCCGCATTTCTTGAGCCTGTCGAGCTTCCGACCGAGCAAGACTCAGTCATGACGCGCACGTTCGAGATGTCCAGAATGGCAAGCCCGTGCGCAAGTGGCATGTGGACGATCAACGGACTCGGCTATGACACAATTACAGAGGAGCCTCAGCTCGGCACCTCCGAGATCTGGAGATTCGTAAATAAGTCGGGGCTCGCGCACCCGATGCACATCCACCTCGTGATGTTCAGGGTGTTGGACAGGCAACCCTTTACCCTCGTTAACGGCCAAGTGCAGACCGTCGGGCCTGCGGTTCCACCAATCCCAACCGAGGCTGGCTACAAAGATACTGTTCGCGTGGAGCCCAATGAGATCGTGCGCGTGGTCGCGACGTTTGAGAACTACGTCGGCAACTATGCGTACCACTGCCACATTCTCGAGCACGAGGACAACGAGATGATGCGGCAGTTCACCACGCAGACAACCTGCGGTGACGGCGCTTTGGGCATGCCTGATGAGCTATGCGATGACGGCAACTTTGACCTTCAGGACTCGTGTCCCGATGGGATTGATGAAGGGTGTCAGCCAGCACGTTGCGGCGACGGATTTCGCTGGAACACGGATGGCGGGACTGAAGAGTGTGACGAAGGTGGCGAAACACAGTTTTGCGATGCGAACTGCACTCAAGTTTTCTGCGGCGACGGTGATCTCAACGTCTTGGCAGGGGAACAGTGCGATGACTCCAACACAGACCCGGGAGACGGTTGCTCACCCCTGTGTCAGACGGAAGCTGTGGAGTCGGGCGGTGGAGGGGCGGGCGGCGGAACGGCCGAAGGGGGAGGCGTTTCGAGCGGTGGAACTGGCGGGACGGGGGCCGCTGGCGGAGCTGGTGGCTCAGGAGGAGGCGACATACCAGTCCCCGAAGGCTGTGCCTGCTCGACGCCCTCTCGGTCCGGGGAGGATCGAGCAAGCTTGCTGGCGTTAGCGATTGCTGTTGCGGCGTACGGCACTAGACGCCGGCTTGCTCGTCTCGCCTCCTAGTGCCCCTCGCTTCGAAGCGGGCGCGGCTTAACCTAGGAGCGTGCCCGCGAGGTCGAAGGTTCGTCGGTTCTCTTCAACTTGCTCCAGAAAGCTTCTCCGCCAATGTTCCTGGTGGATAGCACTGGCTCGCGCGAGGAGCCTTTCCTTACCCGCGAGGATAGCTTTGTAAGCAAGCTCGCGGTTTCCTGAGGCAGCGGTAACCTCCGCAAAAACAAGCCGTACGTAGGCTTCTCCTTCATCGAGTTTACCAGTTACTTCAAGCGCGCTAAGGGCGTTCGCTGCGTGGCGCAGAGCGTCTTCATGATGTCCTCGAGCGAGCAGAACCCGGGCTCGTGTAGCTCTCGCGGAAGGTTGAAGCGTGGGGACCGCTTCCAACAGCTCAACTGCGAGTTCGCTTTCTCGGTCAGCCTCCGCGAATTGACCCAATCGGAGTAGCGCACGGGCTAGATAGTTACGCGTGTTACCCTCCATCCGCTTGTTGCCTTGTATTGCAAACTCGGCGTTCGTTCGATGAAACACTAGGAGTGCTTGCTCGAACTTTCCAAGTCGTGCGAGCGCCGCTCCAATATTCGAATCTGCAGCGCCAATCACATGGCGGAGCTGCAGCGTTACCGCAAGAGTGCGCGCATTACCTAGGATCGCAAGGGATTCTTCATAGAGTCCGAGTTCAGCATGGGCAAAGCCAAGGTTCACCTTCTCCGATGCAACGTTGCGATAGTCCCCCGCCGCCTCGAATGCAGTTACCGACATATCGAGCTGCGTTAGGTAGTCTCCAGTATTGCCCGTGAGCAGAGCGTGTGTGGCGTGTGCGCGGTAGCCCCATGCCCACTTTGCTGGGTCTTCCGCAAAAGGCCCGATGTGCTGCATCGCGACGCGCAAGATGGTATCGGCTGCGCCGTCTTTGCCAGCGAAGAACAAGTAGTGTGCCGCTCGCGCCGCGTCAGCGGGTAAGTCTCGAAGCGTAGTTGTCTCGAGCAACGCGCTCAACTCATCAACGAGCTCTGACTTTCCAAGGCGAATAGAGGCAAGCACAGTGTTGGCGTAGGCGATCCACCACGTTGGACTAAAAGGAACCAACAATGCTAGGGCCTCGTGTGCGCGCGCGAACAACTGCGCATTCTCGCCAAGGTGGCGATGGGCCTCCGCCAGTAGGATGCAGAGCCTTCCGCGTAAAGACCCCTCTGCGCGTAGCGAGAGTCCACGATTCGCGCGCTCAATTACGGCCCTGAGGTCGTTTGCTTCGAGTGCGACCTCCGCGGCGCGCGCGTACCAGCTTATTGCCTTCTCTCCCTGACTACTTTTTTCGCGGTGGTGGGCAACCAGCACCGCCTCTCGCGTGGAGCCATACTCTTCCAGCCAGTCCGCGGCCAAGCGATGGCCCAACCGTCGATCTTCTTCGGTGAGGCTCTCATAGGCGGCTTCCCTAATGGTTGCAGAACGGAAGCTGAATACCGAAGCAGCGTTTGATGGGGCAGTGACAGAGAGGAGCTCCGAGCGAACCATTCGCTCGAGGTAATTCTCGACTTCATCGGAACGGTCACCAACCAACGCCTTCACCGCGCTGAGCGAGAAGGAGTCTTCAAGGATCGAACATGCGCGGAGCACTCTGCGCGCGTCGGGGGGGAGGGCTTCGAGGCGAACCTGAACCATGCCCATTACTGTTTCTGGGAGTTTGCCGTCGCGGCCTTCGTGAAAGGCACGTACCAGCTCCTCAAGGTGGAGCGCGTTGCCCGCCGCTTCGGTAATGATGCGTTCGATTGCGTCACTATCAGCGTTTTCGAGGGCCTGCTCTATAAGTTTGCGGGCGGAAACCGGAGATAGTGGTTGAAGGGCTAGCGTCAGCAAAGCATGGTTTTGCCACAGATCCGGGAACACACTGTCGACTTCGGGTCGCGCAAGACCAATGATGAGTAGCGGGCTGTTGCGAAAGTTCTTTAGTGCACTGTCGATTAGCGCCACCGAGGCTGGATCAGAGTGGTGGATGTCGTCTATTGCCAGAACTAAGGGTCCTGCTGCGAGCTCGGCCTGCAAGAAGTCGCCGAACGCTGCTCGGATATGGTCTCCAAGCCGAATCGGATCCTCTCGTACGATCGGTAGTAGCGGGTGCGCCTCGCCATCGAACCGTACGCCCAAGAGTTCACCTAGAAAGCTCGCAACTCGGTCGAGGTGACTAGACGTGAGGTTTCTCCCCACGCGGGCTCGAACTCTCTGCCGCATCGCCGTCTGGGATTCATTGTCCACCAGTCCAATCAAAACAGAGAGAAGGCGAGCTGCCACCCTTAGGGGTACATGCCTATCTGCAGTATGCGCACGCGCCCAAGCAACCGTTGCTCCGCTTTGGGCAACTAGCGTACTAACCATTTCACTCGCGAGGCGCGACTTGCCGACTCCCGCAGGCGCGAGGATAAGTAAAGCTTGCGAGCACTGGTGGACCGCGCTTGTGGCTAAGACGTCTGATACCCGCTCAATCTCACGCTCACGGCCCACGAACGTGGAAGCCCGACCAAGCAGCGTGCCCGCTTCTAGGAGAGTCGACTCCGCGAGTACCTGAAAGTTTCCGAGTCGAGCAGCGACGTCGAATCGCTGATCGAGTAGACCCGCCGTAACCCCATCAACCAAAACGCCGACTTCTTCGCTCGTAGCGTCAACGGCCTGGTTCAGGGCTTGGTTTAACATCTTGACCCCCCGGTCAATCACTTCACCCACTGGGAAACCACCTGTGAGGTCCGCTCGCCCCGTCGCCAGGACAACGAGGCTGGAGGGCAATGTCCTACGGATCGCGAGCGCACAGCGGGCGGCGCGGGCGGCCTGCTCTATCGGGACTCCGGAGCCAGGCATGGTAACGACAATCGTCCCGTCAATGAGTCGTTCGGCCCATCCGCCGTGAGCCATGACGTCCGCGTAGAACAATTCGTTCTCCTGGCCGCCGGAGGGAGATACCTGGGTAACCTCAGTTGTCCGGAGGCGCTCTGCCGGAGACTCTGGAACGTTGCCTACGAACAGAACGCTGAGAAGCTTGCGCTCATGCGTTGTGAGGGAGGTCGAGGTATGCGATTGGGGCTCCGCCGAAGGATGTCCCAATGCGCTACGTGCGAACTCCAAGCGTTCAAAGACTGCTGAACCATCAGGCGGACGGGAGTCAGGCTCCTTGGCCAACATGTCGTCGATCAACTGAGCCAGCGCAGCTGGCGCGGAGGGCGCCCGGTCGGCGAGTTTGGGCGCATCTTCCAACAGGATCTTCGCCATCACCGCCAACGGATGGTCGGCCCAAAACGGCGGCTTACCTGACAGACACTCAAAAAGCACGCAACCAAGCGAGAACACGTCGGCCGCGCTCGTGACTCCTGCTCCCTTCGCTTGCTCGGGCGCCATATACGCCGGAGTTCCAAGCGCTTCGCCGTGCTTGGTCAGGCGAGGGCCTACGTTGGAACGTGCAATGCCAAAGTCCAATAGCTTTGGATGGCTAGGGGACCCCCGTTGAAGGAATATGTTGGCGGGCTTTATGTCGCGATGAATCACTCCGGCTCGATGGGCTGCTCCCAGCGCGGTCGCTAGCACTGTCGCCAGCTCAAGGGTCTCGAGAGGAGAGAGCGTTCCTTGCGCGAGCGCTTGCGACAAATCCTTTCCGTCTAACCACTCCATAGCGAGATAACGCGTGCCCTTGAAGACTCCGCTCGCGATATGCTCGACAATAGCCGGGTGAGAAAGACCAGCGAGGAGCTTAGCCTCGCGGTCAAAGCGCTCAATCGCCTCATCGCGGCCAGTAAAGAACTTGAGGGCCACGGGCGTGTGGGTGGCTCGATCCAAAGCACGGTAGACGATACTCATGCCCCCTCGGCCGACGAAGCTCTCGACGACGAACCTGTCGACCAGGGTCAAGCCAGGCTCGAGGAACTTCACGTGTGGACCGCGTATCGCGAGAGAAACGTGGCGAGCGCCAATGCCTTTGGAACGAGGCTCGAAATGGCTGCGTTCTCGTCCTTCGTGTGAAAGCCTGTTCCGCGAGGCCCTAGCCCATCAATCGAGGCGATTCCGATGGCCGACGTCGTGCTGGCATCTGAGCCGCCCGAGATCAAACCGGACTCCTGGCTACCGAGGCCCGCCTTCGCTGCCTCCGCTGCATACCGTTCAAAGAGTGAGGCGCTCGCCTCTGTTCGTTCAAGAGGCAGCCGGCCTTTGCCTCCGCTGACGACCAGCTTTGCCCCCGGAACAAGTACCTCGGCTTGTCGCGCGGCGCGGAGTAAAGCCTGCTCTGCGTTGTCCGCTTCCGCTGTTGTGGTGAAACGAAAGTCAACCTCCACTTCGCAAACGTCGGGGACAGTGTTCTTCGCCTCTCCACCCTTGATCGTGCCGACGTTTACCGTAGTTCCAAGATCGTAGTTTGTAATGGCCTGAGCAGCGATGACGAAGTGCGCCATGGCGCTAATAGCATTAACGCCGTCCTTGTGACCATTCGCGGCGTGCGCGGCTCGGCCTTCAGCCCTGACTTTGAGAGAGCCAGTTCCCTTGCGCCGCGTAATGACCCTGTCCTCCGCTCGCCCCGCCTCAAACACTAGGGCGGCGGAAGCGCCACGTGCGTGTTGCTCAATAAAGGCGCGTCCCTCCGGTGATCCAACCTCCTCATCCCCCACGAGCACCACCTTCACGTTGGGCTGCAGACCTTCTACTGCGAAGAGGCTCCGAACCGCCTCCAGCATGATCACGATCCCGCCTTTCATGTCGAGGACTCCGGGGCCCCGTATCAGGTCGCCCTCCCGTGAGAATCCCTCGAACGTGCCAACGGGGAACACGGTGTCGATATGTCCCACGAGCACGACAAACCCTGGTTTGACGCCTGGCGTTGAAAACACCAAGTGGTCCGCGAATCGCTCGCTGGACTGGGAGTTCACTGTGAGGCCGAGTGCAACGGCCTCCGCGACGAGGCGCCGACCGACGGCGTCCCCACCCGCCTTGTTTGCTGTGTGGGAGTTCTGCCGAACTAGCTCCTCGATGAGGTTGAGCATCGGCTCAGTTCGAGCCGAAAGTACAGCGGCGAGGGTGGCGTCGGAGGTCATGCCCAGAGTTTAGCTGGTCCCGTTGCGCGACGCGCAAGGTTCATTGGCCGTGACCATCTACATCAAGCCGCCATACCTCCACGCCCCGCGCAATGCTAAGAGGGAGCCATGTCACGGTACAAAGCAGCTGTTCTAGGTGGGAGTGGTTACGGCGCGGCCGAGATGATCCGAAGGCTCCTCCTCCATCCGGAGGTGGAGCTATGCCGCGTTGCTTCGATCGACTTCGTTGGCCAGTCGTTAGCAGATGCTCATCCTCATCTCGAAGGATTGACCGACTTGCGTTTTGAGAACCTATCCGCGGCCGATGCTGCACGCGGGATGGACGTAGTGTTGCTCGGGCTACCTCATAAAGTGAGCGCCGCCGCGGTGCCCCCAATCCTCGAATGCGGGGCAAAGGTCGTGGACCTGTCGGGCGACTATCGTCTCAAAGATGTCGCGAGCTACGAGGCGTTCTACGGCGGAAAGCACCCCCACCCAGAACTCCTCGCAAAAGCGGTTTATGGACTACCCGAATTCAACCGCGAACAGATTCGAGCTGCGTCGCTTGTGGCCTCTCCCGGGTGTTTTGCGACCGCCATCCAACTTGGCCTGCTTCCGCTCGCAAGAAAAGGTTTGCTCAAGCACGCAGTCGAGACGGTTGGTATCACCGGCTCTAGCGGGAGTGGCGCCGCACCTCAAGCCGGGACCCATCACCCAATCCGCGCTGTCAATCTTCGAACGTACAAGCCCCTCAAGCATCAGCACGTCCCAGAGATTCTCGAGTCGCTGGCCGCACACGGTGCTCCTGCTACGCAGATGCACTTCGTCCCGGTAAGCGCCCCCTTATCCCGGGGAATATTCGTCACTAGTTTTACTGTCGTCGATGCCTCTGTTGATAAGGACATGGTGGCGCAAGCTTTTCGGGATTCCTATGAGAATGAGTCATTCGTTCGGGTGCCAAAGTCGCGCCTACCAGAAGTGGTCGCCGTCGCCGGGTCAAACTATGCAGAGGTTGGCTTTGAACTTGGTCCCAAGGAGGATGGTGGTCGCACGCTAGCTGTCTTCTCTGCAATCGATAATCTAATCAAAGGGGGGGCTGGGCAGGGTATTCAGAATATGAATATAGTGCTTGGGCTCGATGAGGGACTTACGCTTCGCGATTCCGGAGGATTTCCCTGATGCAGCAAACTATTGTGGTCAAGCTTGGCGGTGAAGTAATTGCCAGCCCAGAGCTAAGTGAGCTTGCCGCAGACCTCGCGAGTCTGGGTACAAGCGCACGTTTCGTCCTGATTCATGGTGGAGGCCCTCAGGCGACGAAGTTGCAGGAAGCACTGGGCCAGACTCCAATCAAGATTGCTGGCCGTCGAGTGACAGACGCGGCCACGCTCGACGTCATGAAGATGGTGCTCGCAGGTAAGCTCAACGTCGATCTCTGCGCTGCACTGATCAATGCGGGCGCTAAACCGGTAGGGCTTCATGGCGCCAGCGATAGATTGATAGCCGCAGACCGGAGGCCCCCCCGGCTGTATTCGGGGGCTGGTTCTGAGCCCGTCGACCTCGGGTACGTTGGGGACGTAGTAAGCGTGAATACAGAGCTGCTCGAGTTGCTGCTGAACTCCGGGCGTATGCCAGTCCTCGCCTGCCTGGGCTGCGGCAGCGATGGTCAGGTGTTCAACATCAATGCAGATATAGTCGCCACTAAAGTCGCCGTAGCACTAGCAGCGACGAGTCTGGTGCTTATCTCCGACGTGCGCGGCGTTCTTCGGGATGTGAAGGACCCTTCGAGTCGAATTGCTCGTATGACCATTGAAGAGGGCCATGCATTGATTCAGTCTGGGGTGGTAAAAGAGGGAATGATCCCCAAGCTTGAAGAGTGCTTTGCCGCTGTCAGGGCCGGGGCTAGTCAGGTGCACATCGTGGGACGATTGACCAAAGGAGAACTGAGTCGTGAAATCACGGCGCCAGGCAGCATCGGGACAGTCGTAGTTGCTTAGCGTCCGAGCGGCGCGCTTTAGGGCAGCGGCGCCCCCAGTCGCTCACAGAGTTCTTGGGCAAGCCTGGCTTCAGGCACTCTTGTCAAGAACGTGCCCCGGTGTTTTCGCGGTAGGAGCGCGGCGGCTTGGCTTAGTCGGGTACTAAGAGCCAGGCAAAGCTCTCGTGCTGCTTCAATGTCACCAACAGCTTCGGTTGCTCGCACTAGCACCGTGCGGATAAAGAGCTCGCCTTCGTCCACCCCAAGGAAGCCGTTTAGAAGAGAGGCTGCTTTCTGGCCGGCGGATAGCGCTCGCGTTAGCGTTGAAGAACCGTCCGGCTCCCGACCCGCGGCATCATGCTCGGCGGTATCCAGAATGACAGCCGCCACTATCGAGAGACTAATCGCTTCAGTTGGCGAGTTAGCAGGAGCGGTAAGTAGTGCCTGCTCAGCATGCTGTCGGGCCTCGTCGAAGCGTCGCTGTCGAGAGAGAATGAGGGCTTGATATGCCAGGCTCGCCGCTAACATGCGCCGGTCGCCCTGGCGGTCAAAGGCCTCGATAGCACGGCTCTCGGCGCGTTCTGCCGCCGCCAGATCCCCGATCTGCAATAGGGCGTACCCTAGATTGTGTTCTGCTACAGCTGCCACAGCGTCAATGCCCAGCTGCGCCGTCTCCGCTATGACTTTTGTCAGCTCAATAATCGCCTCCTCCCATTGCCCCAGCCTAATAGAGGAGTAGGCTTCGTTGACCTGCTGAACGCAGGCATTTCGCCGGTCGCCTATCTCATCGAATGCGCTAGCCGAATGTCGCATAAGCGTGCCGTAGGCTGCAGGGTCCCCGGCTGCCAGTGCGCGCCAAGCCCGCGCCCGCAGAAGCCATGCTGCCGTTAGCGGCTCCTTATGCGCCAAGCCCGATGGGGTGCCTGAAAGTAAGCGGTCGGTGAGCCGAAGATCTCCCAAGAACACGGCTTGAATCGCCGCTTGCGCCAACAGGATTAGGCGCTCGGCTTCTAGCGGCTTCCCGGGAGCTGCCTCGAGTGCCTCGATCGTTGCGAAGATCTCATCAACATTGCGTCGTTCGTTGGTTCGCGCCCCAGCGGTCACGGCGATCGTTGCTGCCCGGCACCAGCTGGTGCTACCAAGTTCCAAGTGCGAGATAGCTTGATTTGCAGCAGTCAGCGCGCGTGGATTGTCCCCCAGCCAGAGTTGTGCTTCCGCCTCATCAGAAAGCAGCCGTCCCAGGTCCTCCCCAAACGCACCAGCACCGATCGCCTTCTGTACTAGTTGAATAGCGCGGGGCAGATCACTCGCTTCGAGTGCTAGGTGAGCGGCGACGGCATAAAGACGTCCTGCCGCCGTGTGATCTCCTGCGCACGCTAGATGCCCAGCGAGTAGCGTCGGATCTCCCTCACCAACGCTTTCAAGCCAATTAGCGATTGCTGCGTGGGTCAGTTCCTTCTCACGTTGGGAGAGCCCGTCATAGCTCACTTCTGCGAGCAGCCGCTGGCGGAAGCTCCACTCTTCCACCATCGGATAGCGAGACCTCGCGCTGCGTCGAATGATGCCTTCGCCTTCAATCTCCACTAGCTCCGGCCGTATCTCGCTGCGACCGAGCACCGATGCTAACCCGGACTCCCAGAAGGTCTCGCCGAACGCCGAGGCGGCGCGCACGATACGCCGGCACTCGGGCGACAGTCGCTCAAGCCTTCCCTCAACCACAGATATGATCGTGGGCGGGAGGACTTCTCTGGAGCCATCGACGGAGGCGCGAACTAGCTCCTCTAAGAAGAATGGGTTGCCTTCGGCACGCTCCACGATTGAAGTAACAAGTTCGGAGGACGCTCTTGTTCCAAGTAGGTTAAGTGCGAGTTGACTCGCCGCTACTGGATCCAAGTTGGGAAGCCGTAGGACCGTCGCAGAGCGTTTGAAAGCGTGTAAAAAGGGCGCTTCGCCCTCTGGACGAGTCAAGCCGACAACGACGAGCGTGATGTCGTTCAGCGTTTTCACGGCGTGATGCAAGAGCGCTAACGTTGCAGCGTCTCCCCATTGCAGGTCTTCGACGAACATCAATAGCGGTCTCGAGCTAGCTGCTCCCCGTAGGAGGTCCGTTACAGCCCGTCGAACCTGGTCACCCATTAGTGTCGTGTCTCGTCGCGCAGCTGCGACAGCCGGGCTTACGGTTGGCCCAGCATCCAGGTGGAGCAACTCGACCAAGAACTCCGTTACACGACGTGATTCTGAGGCAGGGACTGTGCTGTTGACAAAGGCCTCGAGCTTGCCGCGCGCCAAGGATCCTTTCTCCGTGCGACCAATGCCAGCCTGCACATAGAGGAGCGGCACAAGCATCGAGAACGGAGTGGAGGCGGCGAGTGGGTCCCCCTGGAGAATCCAAACATCGAATGACGGCGAGAGCGCAGTCCGGGACGAGTGATCCAGTGCGCCAAGCAGTTCACGTGCCAAGCGGGACTTCCCCCCTCCACTGGCTCCGGCAAGCATGAACGTAGCGGATTGACTACATTGCGCGGCTTTCAGGCAGCCTTCAAGCAAGGTCTGAAGCTCAATGGTCCTCCCTACGAACTCACCGGTCATGTCCCCGGCTCCCAAACTCGCGCCAGCGTGTTGTGTAATGAGTAGGGCACCCCAAGGACGAGGCCGGAGGACGAAGCGGTCTGCGAGCAGCCTAGCCGTGGGATGATCGACGCCAATGACGCCGGCGCGTTCTTCACTGTTCAGGTGAGAAACTAAGCTACTGGTTTGGTCCGCTTTCTCCCCGAGCGTCATCGCGCCGCCTTGCGCCATGCGACCCATCGTGATCGTTGTCCGTGACTCGGGAAGCCAGTAACGAATGTAGAGCGAAGCTCTAGCCGCTCGCTGCGCTAGGTCGTCGGCAGCAAGCTCTGCAATGACAACGACAATGAGGCTGCCATCGATTAGGGGTTGGACTTGCAGGCCGAGTCTGCCCAAGGCCGCTTCTAGCGCCTTTGGTACTTCAAGCTCGCGCTTCTCGTGCGTCACCAGAACCAAGAATGAAAAACGCCTCTCAGCAGTGTTGTTGGAGCGCTCGTCGTTAAGCTCTACCAGCTCGGTTCTCTCGAGGGCTTTGAACAGTTGGCCGATCAACGTGGCCACTTCCCCGGCGTTCGTTGGGCGTGCGTCGCGGTCTCTTGAGAGGAGCCGAGCACACAGCTGGTCGACGCCTGCATCAACGGCCTTACAAACACTCCGCAGTCTGGGCGCGTGCTCCAGTGAGATTCGCAGTATGGTTGCTAGGGCATCCTCTCCAGTGAATGGCGGTGCCCCCGCGATGCAGCGAAAGAGCAAACATCCGAGTGCAAACACATCGACCCGACAATCGATGTCTGTGGACCCGCGCGCCTGCTCGGGCGCCATGTAGCCGACGGTGCCAAGCAGCGAACCATGTTGGGTAAGGGATGGTCCGGCAGTGCGGGCGAGGCCAAGGTCGATCAGCACGGGCCGCAAGGGCTCCGCGTTTTGCAGGATGATGTTTCCCGGCTTGATGTCGCGGTGAATGATACCGCGTAAGTGTAGCTCACCGACTGCGTACGAAAGTAGTTCAACCAGCTTCAGGCTCTCCAAAGGCGAGAGCTTGTGGTGCCGGAGAAACTCCGAGAGCGTGCAGCCTTCAACCCACTCCATCGCAAGCCAGGGCTTAGGCGCAGTCCCGTGGGCTACGTAGCGAACTACGCTTGGGATATCCAGGCTCGCAAGGAGCGAGCACTCCCGGATGAATCGGGCTTGGTCACCGGACCTCTGCAGCTCCTTGATAGCGACTTTAACCCCACTATTGAGGTCCACTGCAGAGAAAACATCCCCGGCGCCTCCCGCCCCAACAGCCTCGATAAGCTCGAACCGATCGCCGATGACCCTTCCCATAAGCTCTCAAGCGACCAGCGCGTCAACCAACAATGGAATGCTCCGCTCGAAGCGATAGGGTATGTTCATATGGCCATCAACGAATTCCTCGTAGAGGTGACTCACCCCATGTTTGTTCAAGGCTGAGCTTAGCGCCCGGGCTCCCCAATGCAGCCCGTACTCGTCCTGAACGCCTACGTCGACGAACAGCAGCTTCAGGCTGCGTAGGGCATCGCCGTACCGGCTTACCATCGACACAGGGTCCCAAGCTTGCCACCGCGCCCAAACCTCTGGCCGAAATTGGCCAGTATCGAGCGAGAATGGAAGGTCAAAGCCATCCGCTGACTCTCTATTAGGCGAGTAATGTGCGGCCATCGCAAGAAAACCAAGGGTTTTTATCTGTTTTGCGGTGCGTCGCTGGCTCGAGGCCCAATACCTCGTAAGCCAAGCTTGTGCGCCACCCGCGCTTCTTACCTGGTCGAGAGTCTCCAATGCGTCGGGTAGGTAACAAAGCTCGAAGTTAGCATCACCCGAGTGATTTGCTGCAGCTTGAAAGACGTTTGGATACAACATCGACAAGACGATTGCACCGTAGCCACCCGAACTCTTGCCAAAGACCCCCCACTTCTTAACCGGATAGCTAGCCTCTACCGCCGGGATTACCTCCTGAACCAAGTGACTCGCGTATGGGCCCGTGCTGGGCGAATCGATATACTGATTGCCACCCATGCGGGTAAAGCAGTCAGGTGCGACCAGGAGACATGGTGGGCACGCACCGGTGAGAATGAGCCTATCAAGGCGGTCGCTCAGCGATTCGCCCAGAGGGTCTTGATTGAATAACATGGGGCCATTGCCCGTAAAGCCAGCTAATGCGAGCAGCGCTACAAGGGGCTCTCCGCGATAGCCTGGTGGGGTATACACCCACGTGGAGCGTGTCGTTGGATCTCCCAAGGGGTTACCAAGTAGTGCTTTGCTTTCTAGGACGAGTACGTTTGGATGGCGCTGGTTTTGAGCCACGATATGTTCCCGGTTGCGACCAAGGTTAACCGGAGTGGGGAATCCCGGAAGAATCTTCTGAGCAGATCGACTAGCGTACGGTCCACCTGTGCAGATTCTCCACGCCTCGGACGTTCACCTGGACTCTCCAATGCTAGGACTTGAAGCCTATGAGGGGTGCCCGCGGGACGCCTTGCGGGGAGCTACCAGGCGAGCGCTCGAGAACCTTGTTCGGTTGGCTATCGATGAGAAAGCCGCACTTCTGCTTGTCGCAGGAGATCTCTACGACGGCGCTTGGAAGGACCACCAGACGGGCCTCTATTTTGCGTCCCAGATGCGGAAACTGCGGGAGGCTGGAGTCAGGGTGGTGCTCTTGCGCGGAAACCACGACGCAGAGAGTGAGATAACGCAACGGGTTCATCTCCCAGACAACGTGCGGGAGCTGCGAACTGATTCAGCGGAGACGGTGATCTTCGACGACCTAGGCGTCGCGATTCATGGGCGCGGCTTTCCAACCCGTGACGTTCGAGAGGATCTAGCGCGAAGTTACCCTGAACCGATTCGCGGCTTGTTCAACATTGGGATGCTTCACACAGCCCTCCACGGGCGGCCTGGACATGAGCCGTACGCACCGACCACGCTCGAAGTCTTGATACAACGGGGATACGACTATTGGGCTCTTGGCCACGTTCACCAAACCGAAGTCGTTCACACTGACCCATACGTTGTGTTCCCCGGCAATCTACAGGGGCGGCACATCAAGGAGACCGGGCCCAAGGGCGCATTCATGCTTTCAGTTGAGCAAGGTCGCGTGCTTCGGGCTGAGCATCGGGCCCTTGACTATGCGCGCTATTGGGATTGCCAACTAAAAGCAGAAGAGCAGGATTCTTGGGACGACATTGTACTAAAATTCCGAGACGCCCTCTTAACCGGAGTATCAACAGCGCAGGGTAGACTGCTCGCTGCGCGGGTGACCGTAGTTGGGCGACCAGCAAGTCACGGCAGAATCCTCCGCGAGAAGGATGCATTCATAGCGGACATTCGGGCCATGGGCCTTGACGTCGCAGGCGAAGGGGCTTGGCTGGGGGACGTTAGAGTTGAGACGCGTGCTCCTTTGGACTTGGCAGCACTCTCGCGAGCCAACGATCCCCTTGCCCATCTTCTACGAGCTATTGACAACGCCGCGTTGGATCCGCTGATACTCGGTGAATTGACGGCAGAGCTCGCGGACTTCGCGGCAAAGCTACCCAAGGGTTTGCGGGAGCTCGAAGAGTTTGCTTTTTTCGACGACTCTCAAGCCCTGCTCCCAGTGCTTGACGATGTCAAAGAGTTACTGGTTTCACGCTTGGTCCTAGGTGTCGAGGAGCTACCTTGAGAGTTGAGGCGCTCCACCTTACCGCCTTTGGCCACTTCACTGGCAAGTCGATCGACCTGAGTCAGTCGGCTGGGTCGCTCGTCGTAGTCTATGGTGCCAACGAGGCAGGAAAGAGTACCAGCTTACGTGGCTTTGAGACGCTGCTATTTGGGTTTGAAACACGTGGCCCGGATCACCATAAGCACGCAAAGCTGCAGGTCGGAGGCGTCATTGTTGCTGAAGATGGAAGTCGATTCGAGCTAGTACGACGAAGCGGGAAGGAGCCTCTCCGGTTGATGGACGGCAGCCTCTTCGAGGAAGACAGACTTCGACGCCTCTTGCGAGGTGTGGACAGGGAACTCTTCCGCACGCTCTACGGCCTGGATCATGAGCGCTTGCGCGTCGGAGCCAAGGCCCTCTTGGATCGTAAGAGCACGGTTGCTGAGAGTTTGTTCGACGCTGGGATTGCAGGAGCAGGCGTGGCTGAGGAGCTGCGTCGAATGCGTGCTCGCGCAGATGGCCTCTTTCGTGCTGGAGCGCGCGGGACAAGGAAGCCGCCACTAAACGAGGCAATCAAGAACTTCGTAGAGGCAGATGGTTTAAGTAAACGCCATGAAACGAAGTATGAATTCCTGGAACAACAGAAGGAAGGCATCGAAAATGCCCTCGCTACTCGCTTAACACTCGACGACGCGCTGCGAAATGTCGAGAAGGAGAAACGGCGGCTCGAGAAGCTACGTCGGGTCGCCCCTCTCTTTGCTCGCTACAAGAGACTTGCGGATGAGTTGGTAGGGCTGGACGGTGTTCCAAGGCTAGCGGCGGGCGCGCGTGCTGAGCGTGAACGACTCTGCAGCGAACGGGCCACGGCGACTACGCGCATCGAAGACCTCAATAAGGGTATTGCCCGACTTGAGCACCGTCTATCTGAGCTTCTGCCGAATCACGCACACAACCCACGGCATCACGCGGCAACGCGAGAGCGGTTGGCGGCGCTCTTCTCAATCCACGCGAAGCAAAGCCGGCGTCGACTGGCGCTGGAAGCGAGTAGGGACACCGCGAACCTGTCGCGGGGGCGATCGGATGGCGGTCAAGTCATTGACTCGGCTGCTGAGCGCGCGCTCTGCGCTCTGTTGCAGGAGAAGCGGGCGCTCACGCTCGAACTCCGCATGTGTGAGAGTGGGATTGCCGAAACTGAGCGGCGTATAGCCGCATTGGCTCCAGACACATTAGTGGTGGATCGGGTCGAGCTCGAGGCTCTGGAGTCGATGGTTGTGCGGTCTGAGCGAATTCTGACGACAAGAGCGGAGGCACAAAGCTTAGCCATTAGAGCCGACGAACTCGCCGAGAAGTCGAGAGTGAATACGTTGTCCTTGGGTCTCGGACCTGGACAAGAACTCAACGACGATGCCGCTGCGCCTGCTTGGGAGTGGGTAAGCGAGCGAGCAGCACGTGAGCAACGTCTCGAGAGTGAGTGGCAGGTTCTCGTCGCCGAGAAGCGCAAGCTGGAGCGAGAGGTACGTCGACTCGAGGCGGAACGGCAGACCGTACTTTCGGGTGGGCCCGTCCTTAGCGAACAGGATCTCGAGCGGTCCAGATCAATTCGCGACGACCTCGTGCGAGCTGCCGCGTCACTGCATGCCGTCGAGCGCGCCATCATGGAGGCAGATAGTGTCGCGGATCGAATGCGTCATGATGTTGACCGTTCGACTCGGCTTGCCCAACTAGAATTGCGTATGAATGAGGTCCGCGCGGAGCTCTTGGCGGTGGGTCAAGCAAGCGCGGGCAACGCGGCTGAGCGAGCGGCGTTGAAAGCTGAGCTTGGGGAAGCGTTGGCCCCCCTAGGTGTTCCCACGATGTCCGGCACGAGTGCCATAGAGTGGTTGAGGCGTCGCAAAGACGTCCTGATGATGTCGCTTGAGGCACGCTCTCGACAAGCCGAGGCGGCGAGTCTGCTCGCGGCGGTGGAGGCTCATCGAGCGTCGCTCGCTGTTGCGGCGGGGAACCCATCGTTAGACTTCGACCGCGCACTTACGGAGGTAAAGCAGCGCGTGGCGCTGTTGCGACGTCAAATAGACGGGCAACTGCATCGTGCGAGCCAGCGCGAGGAACTTGAAGTCGCCTATGAGGCTTTGGATCGAGAGCGTGCCAGGTTGGAGAACCGGCTCGGAGCTATCGAAGAGTCATTGCGCCTGGGGCTGCTACCCCACGGCGTCAGTGTCGATGTTCTGGCGGAAGAACTCGTACGTGTCAATGCCGCCCGTCTGCGTGATGCGACAATCGAGCAAGAGCTTAGGGGACTCGAGTCCGAGATGAGATTGATTGAGGCGGATGAGCGTGAGCTCTATCAATTAGTTAACGCGGTGCGAGGAGCAGAGGAAGATGCTCCCGTTTCGATTGTCGATGTTGAGGCGTTGCTCGAAAGATTGGATAGCGAGCAACGAGCTCATGAGCAGCGCGAGGACTGTCTCCTTCGGCTCGGGCAAGCTCGAGAGGAGCTTCTTCAAGCGAAGCGCTCGGTAGCAGAGTCCGACATGTCGCTCCAGGGCTTGTTTGACACCGCCGGAGTTGACTCATTGGACGCGCTGGTTCGGATCGAGGAGAGTTCCATTCGCGCCGGCGTCTTGGTCGTGGAAGTAGAGCGGCTGCGGGAACAAATAGCTTTAGCCGGGGAGACAGATGACATTGAGCAGCTCGAACTCGAGAGTGCTGCCTTGAGCGCCGATGACATTGAAATGGAGCTTGAAGCAAAGGATGTCGAACGCGACGAGCTAGAGCGACGAAAAGAGAGGGTGATTCACGATCGACGAGCCTATGAGGAGGCCATAAGGCACGTAGAGTCCGAAGACTCAAAGGCCGCATACTACGCAGAGCAGGCGTCGATCCACATTGCGAAGGTTCGCACCTTAGCTAGTGACTATATTCGTCATCGGCTAGCCGCGTTGATTCTCGAAAGAGAGATCGATACGTATCAGAAGCTCCATCAGGGACCGGTGCTATCAAGGGCAGCTCAGCATTTTCGCACGCTGACTCACAGTAGTTTTGAGGGGCTAAAGATTGTTATCAACTCAAAGAATCAACCAGAGTTGGTTTGCTTGCGCTCTGCACAGGAGGTCGCTGTCGAGGCTCTGAGCGATGGCGCAAAGGACCAACTTTTTTTGGCTCTACGACTCGCTACGATAGAACATCACGGGGAGGGGTTCGAGTCGCTACCCTTGGTCCTTGACGACGTGCTTATCAACTTCGACGAGGACCGGACGCGGTCGGCGCTCGCGCTGCTTGGAACCGTGGCCACGCGGATGCAGGTATTGCTCTTTACTCACTTGGCGCGCACCGTTGAGCTGGCCAAGCTTGTATTAGGCCGCGGAGCGCACGTAGTAGCGCTTTAACGAAGTTGTGCGGCAACGAGCCTGTGAAAGTGGTGAACGGCTTGCTCCATGGTGGGCGAGAAGCGTCCACCTTTGTAGAAACGCGATGCGATCCCTCGTTGTACCCGTTCGACAATGGCCTCGTCCTCGAGCTCAACGCGCTCTAGGTCAGCGCCTGCGCCAGAGCCCAGTCGGTCTTGATCGTAGACGAACGTGAGGTAGGTTACGCAGGTCTTTGCCGGCCCAAGCGGGCGGACAGCGTTCACCGAGACTCCCCATGGATAGACGTTGAGCATGGTAGCCGGAAAAAGAAACGCGTAGAACGCGGCTACGTTGCGATGAGCGTCGGGGTGACCTGCGGGGAGGGAAATGGCGTCTTGCGGTCGCTTGGCAATGCCTAGCTGCAAGCTTGCCCATTCATGCAGCTCTGTTGCGTAGGAAGTGAAATCGAGTGCCTCCATTAGCCCGTCGTGCACGAACGGGAGATGAAGTCCCTCAAGGTAGTTATCGCAGTAGAGAAGCCAGTTAGCGTTGATGACGTAGTCCTTTGCCTCCGATAGCACCGCCGCAGACCAAGGGACGAAGTCGAGTCTCGCCTTTAGGGGGCCGAGCAATGCGTCGAACGTCATCTGTGGCGTAACCGAGGCGAACAATAGCGGCCCTAAGCTTGCTGATGGGACCTTCGGTAAGCTGTCACTCGATGTGGGAAAGTCTTGTGCTTGCTCGAAGGCTGGCATGCGTTTGAACGTGCCATCCAGTTCGAAGCTGCGGCCGTGGTAGCGGCACTTTATCGTTGGAGCCCTACAGGGCTCGTCTATGAGCAGGTTGCCTCGATGGGTACACACGTTAGAGAGCACGTGAAGGTCGCGTTGGTGACAGGAGAGTAGTAGTGGTTCATTGAGACTGCCTGGCAGAAGCGTGACCGGCTCCAGCTGCTGGACTTTGTTGGTGGCGGGTTTAGGGCCGAGCACATGCCACGTGCGCGTGAATACCTGCTCAAGTATATGGGGGTAATGTACTGGGTTGCGGATGAGTTCTGCCGGTAACGTGCTTGCTCGCGTAATGTCACTGTCGATGTCG
Organism: Polyangiaceae bacterium; assembly: GCA_044376115.1. Taxonomy (GTDB): domain Bacteria; phylum Myxococcota_A; class Polyangia; order Polyangiales; family Polyangiaceae; genus Xiheicaenibacterium. The sequence continues at coordinate 153,647 of JBILLK010000005.1, forward strand.
AGTTGAACTGAGTCCCGCGAGTCGGTCTTTTTCATGGGGTTCTCCGCGAAGGGTGCGAGCGTTCGGCAGTGCCAGCGTCTACTCGTGTGAATGTCTCAATAGCTCATTGAGGCGCGCTGGCTTGATATAGGGGTCTAGCGCGGTACGCCAGCTGGACGTGGGAAGCTTGGATGGTCTTCCTAGTAGCGTCTGCGTCAAGTGGTACGCGATTTCCGTGATTCGCAAGGCCGTTCCTTGGAGTTCGACGAGCCTCGGGTCTATCTCGGTGGCGCGATTCAGTTCAGCGGCGGTATTCGCGAGTACTCCAAGTGCATCGAGTGCAGCCGTTCGCCTACGGCTGAGCGGGAGATGTACCAAGCGCTCGAGAAGCCCGGTGCGAAAGCGTTGGGGAAAGCATAACTCATGAGGTCCGACCGATTCTGCGATCTTGAGAACTACTTGCCAGTTGCTGCCGCATACTGCTTTGACCCCACGCTCTAACGCTGTGTCTGGCTGATGACCCTCCATCGTATGCCTTAGGTCGGAAAGCATATGGAGCGCTACTAATGTTGGTACGAATTCACGGGCCCCGTTCAGTAATACGCCCCTTCCTTCGCTTAGGAGTTGCGGGCTCACGGTGTGAACTGGGCCGAAGCACAGCTTCTCCTGCGGCGTCAGTCCTAGGGGCTCTCCGGTTGCTAGAGGTAGCCAGTCGTTCGCGATCGCATTGCTCCATATCCAAATAGAAAGTCCCGTGCAGCGCTCTAGTCGTCCTCGTTCCACCTCTGAAATATACGAACTAAAGATACCAGGTCCTGTCCAGGCGGTTAGCCAGGCGCCCTGGCTGCGGAGTCCGCTTAGGTACCGGCGGGCCCCATCGCTCAATGAACTCGCGCGGCCGAAATAGACAGCAGGTACAACGACCAGCGAGTTCTTCCGGCCCAGCAGCTCCTCGGCTTCTCGCACCAACGCTCCATGGTCCTGTCCGGTCACTTCGTTTGCTAGTTGCGGTGCAATCGTCGGCCAGGTGTCATCAAAAAGAATGGCGAAGTCACGGACTCCAACGTTCGAGAGCTCCTTCACTCTGGCGGCGAGGAGGCGGCGAAATTCAAGGTGCTCTCGGCGCAAGAACGGCAGACTCGCCCGATCGAATAAGCGGAAGGGAGACAAGCCGTGGATGAAGCGAACCCCACAGGCTGATGCGTGCGCTGCAAGTTCTTCGAGCATGCCGAGCCGATGCGGTGGCACTGGCCTACGCAGGCTGGTCACGTCCTCGCGTTCTTGTTTCGGGGCGTGCAGGTAGGTCTGAAGGCCGGCTGCTCCGAGGTGTTGCAACACGGCAAGTCGGTTCGGCTGAGTCCATGGTCGGCCGTAAAAGCCCTCAATCACCCCAAGTCCGATTGAGTCGGTCACCCCGCGAGGATACGGCTGAGTCCGCTTGCGACAGCCTTCACGCTTCCCACTCGACCATCTAACGACGCGAGCGTTAGTTGGCGACCCCAGAGTGGAACCCTGTGGAGGTAGATGTCGCGTGAAGGCCCTGTCCCGCCATGCGCAAGGTCGCCGATCCACATTCGCAGCGTTGCTTCATCAGCTGGGGCGAGCGCACTTGATGCAAGCATGGCTCTACCGTCGAACAGAACGACCGCGCGTGCACCGCAGCGCTCTCGATGTGCAGCCAGCAAGTGCTCTGCAGCTCGCAAGGGGGCATGAGCGCGCCGTGTTCGTCGATCGACAAGCATGCGAAACCCTCGCATGTGACGACGGTGTAGCGCCAGTTTGTGGCTACTCCCCAGACCGGAAGTAGCGCAGCAGGTCGGCAATCTGATTGTCGCTTAGCTTGTCGCCATACGCGGGCATTGGACTTTCCCCATTCTTGATGGTGTTGAAGCCCTCCTCCAGCTTGGCGGAACTCCAATCGCTAGTGAACAGATTGGGAAACTTCGCGGGGGGCTTCGATTGCGTGCCGTGGCAGCCTCCACAATGCTCTTCTTCATAGAGCTTCTTGCCACGGGTAGCGTCTGCTGCTTCCACGAGGTTTGCCACGTTGCTGGCAACCATCGGCTGCCCAGGATCCGCGGTTTGACTCGGGGTGGCAGAAGGCGAACTTCCGTCGACACTGTCCGGTGGCTTAGTGGGACTACAGGATGCGGAGAAAATCAAAGCCGAGAGAACCAGAGTAGAGAGGGACCGCGCCATAGCCCAGAGAGGCTACCACGACGTGTATGCTTGAGACTGGGCGATGCTACGGAAGCGGGATGCTTAGCGCGAAGCTGGCGGGGCCAAGTGTGAGCTTTGCGGACGACTTCTCACCACCGCCAACAACTACGGCGGCCACCCCAAGACCCGACGAGACCGCCCCGGCGATGAGCGAACTGACCGCCACAACCCGATACACCTGAAGTTGTTCATCGTCAGCCGTCGAGCTTGAGCAATTGGAGGCTCCGCAGCCAGTTTCGATGTCAGCTGCGAGTGCGAATGACGCCACCCCCGTTCCGATGGCTACTCCGAGCGCGGCGCCACTGAGGCCGATAAGCCCGTAGCCAAGAGCCGTCCAAACGGTGCGTGCCGTGGGATCCCCGTGGGGGTGGCTGAACTCGAGCACTACTTCCGTGCGACTCCCTGGAATCACATCGACTACAGCCTCCGCGACTGCGCCTTCTGGATCCCGTCCCTTGATCGAATGCGTACCGGGGTCGACCGGAATTAGATCCCCGGTAACCCCGATGGGCCGGCCGTCAAGAAAGACCTGCCGCGCCCCTTCACCACCACGCAAGGCGATCCGTACCATCGGGACCAGGGGACTGAGTCGGAGCAGCTCCCGCTGGGCTGTTCGTTGCGCGTTGCTGTGTTGCCACGGGGCATTGGGTTCGAGCTGGGTTGTGGAGGCGATTTCGAAGGCCCGCTTGGCCTCAACCAGCCGTCCCAGTTTCTCCAGCGTCAATCCACGGTGCAGCGTCAGGGTGGGAACGGGGACTCGGCCCTCGGCTTCCTCGAATCGCTTGAGTGCCGCGTCGAAATCACCGCTTTCAAATAGAGCGAGGCCCTCGTCTGCAAGCCGAGCAACACGCTCTCGCTCGAGCCGCGGCACCTCCTCAAGCTCGGGAGACGCAAAGGCCCTGACAGGGAGAGCGACAAGAAGGATGCAAAACCAGCGAACCATCGACGAAGCAGGAGGTTACTACGCGCCGTGCCACGAAGCAGGCCCGTTGGTGCGGCGAGACTTGAGCGTGATTGGAATCACCTCTAGGGTGCTCCCTCGTGAAGGTGGGGGGAACATGATTTCGGACGCGAGGAAGCCTGGCCAAGGTTTTGAGGATGGCCCCAGAACGGGGGAGAGTGGCTTCATTCGTCGGCCGTCTCGTCTAGATGACCTGGCGGTCGATGCAGGCTTGCGCGTGCCGTTCCGAAGCATTGTCGGCACGACGGGAATGCCTCACGGAGAACTCGCAGAGAGGGCAGAACCAACGCCAGAGTTCGCTGAACGTGCGCTGAGGGAGTTTGCCGCCGCAACGGGTGTCCCCACGACAGTCCGCCTGCTGATCCCCTGCCCGCCATCCGCCCTTGAGCCAAGCCGGCTGATGAACATTGCCAAACAAAGACGGCTAAAAACACGCCGCATCATCCTGGAGCTGAGCGACACTAGCGATTCAGACCTGGCAATTGCGACGGCCAAGGCGCTCGTACCCTACGGCTTCCTATTCGCGGTTCGGCTCACTAGGCCCAGCCTTGCGAACCCGGAGCTACTTTGTGAACTCGGCGCGGATTACCTGCACTTCCCCGACCCTCCGCAGGATTTCGAGGCCGCGGAGCAGCTTCGTTCGTTGGTCGAGCGAGTCACCTTGCGCAAGGGACGCGCGATTGTTGGCAATGTTCGAACTGAGGCGGGGGCGCGCCTGGTGGAAGCGGCGGGCGTGTGGCTGACGTACGGGGACTACCTCGCGCGCGCTCGTTTTCTCTGTTAGTCGAGCTGAATGAAACTATTGGGGTGGCGTGCTCGATAACGGCCAAAAGCTACTGAGCAACGTACAGTAAGGTTGGCAAGTTCCAGGAGTGCGCCACTCGACCAAGAGTCAAGGCCCCTGGTGAGAAAACGCCCACATTGCTGAGCGTTTCTAGTTAGTCCACCATGCGGCTCATGCTGATACGTGGTGGAGCGATTGCACTTCTCGCCTCGTTGATCGCCGTGGGCGCTTGCAAGGGCTCGATTGGGGATCCGACCGGCGGCGGAGCTGGTTCCAACGACGACGGGGATGGATGTGTTGGCTGCACACCCGAGGGTTTGGAGATCGCAAATTCCTCTCGGTTCCCGAGGCTCTCGCACTCCCAATGGGAGAACACCGTCCAAGACTTGTTTAAGTTGCCGGTGCCTACTGGGCAGTCTGCGGGCTTTGCAGCCGACCCACTGAGCGGGAAGTTGTTCGACAACAATGTCGTGACGCTTGAGGTGAACAGCGCGCTGTGGGCGGACTACCAACGAGCTGCGGAGGACGTCGCGACGCAGGTGACAGCGGACGCGGAACTTCTCTCACATATTGCGCCGACCACTCTGCCTACTGCACCTATCGAGCGGCGCGACGCCTTCCTCGATAGCTTCGTCAAACGGGCGTATCGCAGACCCGCCTCCGATGCTGAACTTGCCCGAATCGCGACGGTGTTCGACCAAGGTTTAACCCATTATCCAGAGATGGACCCGTTCGCTGCGGGAGTCCGTATGACCATCGAAGCGGTCCTGCAGTCGCCCCACTTTCTCTATCGCACGGAGCTAGCGACGTCCGAGCAGGACCTTGTCGCGTTAACCGACTATGAGCTTGCGTCGAGACTCTCGTACGCGCTTTGGAACTCGATGCCAGATGATGAGCTCTTTGCTGCAGCCGATCGAGGGGACCTCGCTTCGGCCGATACGCTCGGAATCGAGGTCGACAGGTTGCTCGCAGACGAGAGAACGAGCCAGACCTTCCGCCGGTTTTTCGATCAACTCGGACACGGTGAGGAGTACGAGCAGCTAGATAAGAGCGATACGCTCTACCCCACATTCAACAGTGAAACGGCGCTGGGGTTACGCGAGGAACTCGGGAGGTTCGTTTCCCACGTCGTTGACGGGGGCGGTGGCCTCTCGGAATTGCTGCTCGACCGCACGACGTTCGTGACCGCAAGCACCGCCGAAATCTACGGCATTGACCCGAGCACACTAAGCTTTGATGCCAGTGGCTTCGCGCAGGTCGAGCTCGACTCGTCACAGCGAGCCGGCCTGCTGACTCGGGCTGGCTTCCTCGCGTGGCGCGGTACCTCGGCGCAGCCGGACACCATCCTTCGAGGGGTCTACGTTGCAAAGAGTGTCATTTGTACCCCGCTCGGAGAGCCGCCGGATGAGGCGGCTGGCGCGATGTTCGGTGATGAGATGACCAACCGGCAGCGTGTGGAGGCTCTCACCGGCCCGGGCACTTGCGGCGCATCCTGTCACGGTCAGGTGATTAACCCGCTCGGGTTCGCGTTTGAGCATTACGGGGCAGCAGGTGAATGGCGGGACATGGATAGTGGTCTACCCATCGACGCGAGCGCCACGTTCAACCTCGATGGGGTCGATGCCTCGTACGCAAACGCGGTTGAGCTATCAGCTCTTATCGCCAAGAGCCGTTCTGCGCACCAATGCTTCGCTAGCTCATGGATTGAGTTCGCCTTGGGCCGCGACCTCGTTCCCGAGGACCTAGGCTTTTCCGAGTTGGTCGCGGACGAGTCCGTTGCGGGTGCCCCAATCCGCGATGTGCTTCGAGCGTTGCTGTTGAGCGACGTGTTCCGATATCGAAGAACCGATCCTGAGGTAGGGCAGGTGGGACCATGAAACGAAGAAATATCCTTCGAGGTGCTTTCGGCGCGATAGTGGCTCTTCCGTTCCTGGAGGGTCTTGCGCCTAAGCGGCGCGTAGCCGCCGCTACTGCGCCGTTTGCAGTGTTTGTTCGTCAAGGAAACGGTGTTCAGCAAGCTGTCGACGGCGAGCCCGAACGCTATTGGCCTTCTGCGGGCCCTGGCGCCTTGTCGGCAGCGACGCTCTCGGCAGACTCCGGTCGTGCGTTGTCTGAGCTAGGCGCCTTTGCCGACAAGTTAGCGATTGTGCGTGGCCTTCGTTTTGCGTTTCCAGGAAACGGCTGTGGTCATTCGGGTGGCGGGAATCAGGTTCTCACGGCGGCCCGCGTGTCAGTCGATCCGGCTGGAAATGAATCCTTATCGATGGGGGAGTCGATCGATAATCGTATCTCGCGGGAAGTAGGAGCTGACGGCGAGGAACCGCTGACGCTCTACGCAGGAAGGAAGTTTGGCTATCTGGACGAGGTGCTCTCGTATCGCGGTGCGCTGGATATTCGCGGTGCCGAGCGGGACCCGTTCAATGTCTATCAAGATCTGTTTGGACTCGCTGGGGTCGGCGAGGAGGAGCTCGAGAAGCTCCGGCTTCGTCGCAAGAGCGTCAACGATCTGGTGAGAGAGGAGATGGTCTCGTTGCGCAGTCGGACCGATCTTTCGGCTGCTGATCGACAACGCCTGGACCGTCATTTCGATGCAATCCGAGATTTGGAGCAGAACCTCTCCTGCGAGCTTTCGGACGAAGAGGTGTTGGACCTGAATGCCGTCGTGGCGGTGCTCGATGATGATTCGATGATCGAAACCATCATGCGACGTCACTACGACCTTTTGGCAATTACGATGGCTTGCGGCGTGAAGCGCGCCGCTACCCTGCAGATCGGTTGTGGCAACGACCAAACGCAGTACGTCGTCGACGGCGTTCAGCAGCTTCCCTTCCACAAGATCTCCCATCGAATCAACTCCGATGGCGACACGGGTGATCCGATTCCAGGAGCCGACCTCCTGCATCACAAGATCGACCGCATCGTTCTCTCGGGTTTCCGCTACTTCCTCGAACGGCTTGAGGCCGCCGATGCACTTGACTCGGGCGTCGTTTGTCTAACGAACGACCTCTCGAACAAGTGGCATAGTTACGACGGCGTCCCTTACATCTTGGCCGGCAGCGCTGGCGGAGCCTTGAAGACGGGGCTCTACATTGATGCCGGCGGTGCTACCAACAACCTGCTCTTGAATACGATCGGTGCAGCTGTTGGGTGCAAGAACGACTCGGGTGGACCGCTTGATGACTTTGGTGACCCCTCGCTTGAGAAGGGCTTCATCAACGAGCTACTCGTCTGACCCAAAGAAGCTCCGGCGCTGTGTGAACGGCTTGCGGCCGTTTTCGAGTTGCGACATGTTTGGACGTGGCGACCGTATTGCCGATTAACGGCGCAGTGTTTTCGATAGCCGAGCTGCTCCTTGTTCTGCGAGGTGTCACCGTTGCCTCGGGCCCCCTTGATGCCTCAAGGGGAGCCGAGGTTACCGTTGGCGTCTGCACTGACTCACGTCGGCTCGCACCAGGGCAGCTCTTCGTTGCGCTCAACGGTGAGAAGTTTGATGGGCATGAGCACGTGGCAGCCGCGGCGGCCAGTGGGGCTCAAGTTGTAGTGGTTGAGAAGGAGGTCTCAGCTCCACCGGGCTGCCTCGTTCTGCGCGTTCCCAACACGTTGACCGCGCTCGCCCAACTTGCTCGGCTGCATCGCGAGCGCTGGAGCCGCAACCAACCGTCTCGGCAGTTGATTGGCATCACAGGTTCCGCCGGCAAAACAACGACCCGGCACGCCGTCGGGCACTTGCTCCGCGCGTTAGGGCACAACACGCATACCTCCTTGGGCAATCTCAATAACGCGATCGGCGCACCGATGAGCTTGCTCGGGTTGGAGCCCGGGCACGAGCTTGGCGTCATTGAAATGGGGATGAATTCGCCAGGCGAGATCGCCCATCTGGCCGCGACAGCGAGGCCAACCATCGGCTTGGTTACGCTGGTTGCTCACGCTCACACCGAGGGAGTTGGAGATGTTTGGGGGGTCCTTCGCGAGAAGAGTTCGTTGCTCGCCGCCCTTGGCCCGGAGGGCGTGGCGATCGTCAATGGGGATGACCCGCTTACAAGAGCCTGCCTTGCTGTGTCTCCGGCTCGTCGCTCTTTGGTTTACGGGGTTGCTTCGGACGCTGCCGTCAGGTTGGTAGAGCGCAAGGTGCTGTCGCTCGAACTGAATCAGCTTGTGATGCAAGTCGACAGGCGAGTGCTTCGTGCGAACGTTCAGCTGCTGGGCCATGCAGGCGCACTCGCGTGCCTCGCGGCCGTGGCGACTGCGCTGGCCGTTGATCGAGATGTGTCGGCTGAACAGCTTGAGACAGCATTGCAGGCGATCCCGCCCAACGAAGCTGGGCGGCTTGATGTAAGTGCTTTGCCGGATGGCACCGTGCTCATCAACGACGCATACAACGCGAATCCGGCATCCATGATTTCCAGCATCAATGTCGCGCGGGAGTTGGCGGACGCACTGGGGCGACCGTTGGTGCTCGCGCTCGGAACGATGTTTGAACTCGGGTGTGAGAGTGATGCTTTGCACCACGCGGTTGGGGTCGCGGCCCACTCAGCGAAGCCCAAGGCTGCTTTGATCGTAGGAGCCGGCGCGCGCGCCCTGTTCGAAGGCTGTGCCCTCGGACTTGAAGCCACGAATTACGTGGCTGAGCCGCTCGAGGCGGAGGCGAGCTTTCTCGAGATGGTTGCGCCCGGCGATGTTGTGTTGGTGAAGGCGTCGAATTCTCTGGGTCTCGGGCGACTCGCGCAACGCTTAAAGGAAGCTCGCTCATGACGGCTGACGCGTTCAAGTTGAAGCAGCGGACGAGTTTGCGCGGCGCTCGTGTGGTTGTCGTTGGTCTGGGCAAGAGCGGAGTCGCTGCTGCGTCTCTTTGTGCGCGAGCAGGCGCGAGCGTGCTTGGGATCGATGGCCAACCGGTGGAGCGGCTCTCTTCGGACGCGCAGGCTCTAGCCAGTCAAGGCGTAGAGCTTCGCGGGGGAGGGCTCGAGCCTTTCGACTATGCTGACTCGCAGCTGGTGGTTGTTTCGCCAGGTGTTCCTTCTTTTGCAGCTCTTCGTGACGCCGAGCTGCGTGGCGCACGGGTGATCGGTGAGATCGAGCTTGCCTCGTGGTTCTTGCCGCAGCTCCCCATTTTGGCGGTAACTGGTTCCAACGGGAAGAGCACAACGGTCACGCTGCTAGGTGAGCTCCTGCGGGCAATGGGCCGAACTCCATTTGTTGGGGGCAACCTGGGAGATCCACCGTGCGCGTTCGTATCGCCAGAAGGCGCCTTTCCATACGACGTCGTCGTACTGGAAGTATCCAGCTTTCAGGCGGAGCGCGTGCCGTCCTTTCGCGCAAACGCTACCGCGTTGCTGAACGTGTCGCCCAATCACCTCGACCGCTACGATGACTTTGCTGGCTACGTTCGCGCCAAGGGCAATCTCTTCCAGAACCAGGTTGCGGGTGACCTTGCGGTCGTTCCTGCTGATGACCCGCTTTGCGTAAAGGAGGCCCAACGTGGTGGAGCGCGGCTCCTGCGCTTTGGGTCGGCCGAATGCACCGACGCGGATATCGTTTTCACACGCACCGAAATCGTCGATCGAGTGCGTGGGTTCGCGCTGTCGCGTGAGGAGATCCCGCTGCCCGGGGATCACAACGCCCTCAACGTATGCGCGGCGCTGGCGTTGCTCAATCCGTGGCAGCCAGACGTGGACGTTTTGCGGCGTGCGTTGGCCGACTTCAAAGGCCTTCCTCATAGAATTGTGAAGGTGCTCAGCTACGGCGGTGTGAACTTCTACGACGATTCAAAGGGCACCAACGTTGGTGCGACCGTTGCCGCCATTCGCGGCCTTCCGGAAACGAAGGTAGTCCTCATTGCTGGCGGGCGGGACAAGCTCGGCTCGTACGAGCCGCTAGCCAAGGCAATGCTTGAACGCGGGCGCGCGGCGATCCTGATTGGTGAGGCCGCCGAGAAGATCGGTGACGCTCTTAGCGGGTCGGTTGCGGTCACGCGCGCAGCAACAATGACTGAGGCGGTAGAGCGCGCTGCCCAAGCGGCGCTTCCAGGTGATGCGGTCCTTTTGAGTCCAGCTTGTTCGAGCTTCGACATGTTCCGCGATTACAAGCATCGCGGCGATACGTTCGTGGAGGCAGCTCAGCGTTTGGTGACCCTTGGACTTATATAAGTGTAGGACTTTGTTTCGATTTTACTTATCGAAGTGAAGCGGGTGCACTTGCGAACAGCACTGGGAGGACCACAGGTTGAAGTTATGACGAAGTCCACCTCCAACAATCAGGCTCCAAGTCAAACCCTCATCGCGTTGCACGCCATGCGTGCAATGTCCCTTGCCCAGGCAGAAGGCCGAAGGATAACCGCGATGGATTTGGCTACTGATCTTGGAGTTCGCCGTAGTGACATTAGAGCTGTGGTGGCCGAACTCGATCGCCAAGGCCTGGTTGATGCGCTTCGGATGAAGCTCACCCTCGTCGGATTTGGCTACGTCGCAGGAATGGCTGGCAGCAAGCTTGCGGATCAGCCGTTGCGAAAACCGCGCCGCGAGCTGTCGCTCCTTCGCGCTGCCTAGCCCGTCGTTTGGTGCGATTCGACGAAGCTCGGATTTCTGCATAGGCTGCAGGCATGCCCGAAGTGCTGGCAGTGCTGACGTCGTTTCCAACTGCGGTCTTCACCACGGTCATGCTGCTCTGCTTGGTCTACTGGACCTTCGTCATTCTCGGAGCACTCGATCTTGATTTTCTTGGGGGCGCAGAAGGTCATGCCGACGGCGCGCTTGAAGGTGCAGCCAAGGGCGCGATGCAGGGCGTGTTTGAAGGAGCCGATGCGATCGACGCGAAGTCGGGGATGGTGGGTGGTCACCTTGAAGCGGACGGAGACTTCGCCGCCTCTGTTTTCGGCCTGGATTCACTTCGTCGCGTGCCGGTCACGATTTCACTGAGCTTCTTCGCTCTTTTGGGCCTTTTGGCCTCCGGGCTGGTCTGCCTCTCGATTGGGTCTCATGGCTGGTTGGTCGAGAGTGGAGTCTTCATCGGCTCCAGCCTCGTCTCACTTGTGGCGACTTCGTTCGCTGTTCGGCCGCTCGGTAAGCTCTTTGCCACCAACAAGGCGGTACAGAAGCGAGACCTGATTGGGAAGGTTGCCGAGGTGAGTACGGGCGAGGTCAACGAGTCGTTCGGGCAAGCGGTTCTCGAGGACGGAGGGGCAAGCCTGATTCTTCAGATTCGAGACTCCCAAGGCAACTTGGTGCGTGGCGATAAGGTGCTGCTCGTCGATCTGAACGAAGAGAACGGGACCTACACTGTGGAGCGCATGCCACCGGGGTTCTCCGGTGAAGGTCGTCGCTTTTTGAACGACCGCGGTCGCGAGGACCCAGTCGCCCCTGAGCGCGAGCCTGATGAAAAGGTTCGCGCCTCTGGGAAGCTGGACTAAGTACCGAGAGTGGTCCCTTTTCTGTTGCCTGTTGCAGTCGCACTCATGTCGGTGCTTGCGATCTGCCTGGTCGTGTTCTTGCGGTACTACCAAGTGGCAACGCCCGGAACTGCGCTGGTCCGGAAAGATCAGAGTCATCAACAGCGCGTGGTGCTGCTTGGCGGGGCGTTCGGTCCAAGCAGCGCGTTTGACCGGCTGCTGATGACCGAGCGACAAATCGAAATTGAGGGGCAAGCCGTGCTTTCACTTCGGCCGGCGCAGAGCGAGAGTGCCGTGTTGCAAATCGCTTCATCGCTTGGTTGCACGCGAGCGAACGATGATGTCGTGCTGATGCAAGTGTTACAAGCCGCGCTAAAGCGCGATCTGCCGATCGTTGATGGCACGACCTTTGAGTCTCGTGCTCGTGCCGTGGTCGAATCTGAGCTGCCAGGATTTGCGCTGACGTCAGCCGTTGTGACACGGAGCTAGCGAGACAAAATCGAGCCTCAGGATTCACCGCTCGACCGATTGTCTATGGACATTCGCGCCCGGCGTCTCACCTTGGGGAGCGGTTGATTTTGGTGTCGCTTACAAGCTTAGAATTATTGGTCTAATCGTTTTTCTGGGGGACCTAGCGCCGCCCGCCTGTGGGGCCTTCAATCTCGTGTACCATCCGACCGCCCAACCGGGATGGGAGGGTTGTCGCGGGGTGCGCTCGTGTGCCGCAGGCCCGATCGAAGGAGCCATCGTTCATGCCGAAACTGTTCCTGATTCTCATCATCGTGGGCGTCGCCGCGGTCGTTATCACTGGCATTCTCATCGTGCTGGCGAAGTTCTTCCGCCAGATTGATCAAGGTGCTGCGCTAATCATCAACCGACGAACTGGCACTGAGCCCGACGTCACGTTTACCGGGGCAACCGTCTGGCCAATCATCAACCGAGCCGAGACGATGGATATCTCGGTAAAGACGATCGATATCGATCGCCGCGCGAAGGAGGGTCTCATCTGTCGAGACAACATCCGAGCTGACATCAAGGTCACCTTCTTCGTGCGCGTGAACAAGGAGGCCAAAGATGTCCTCAAGGTGGCGCAGGCGATCGGCTGCGCGCGGGCAAGCGATCCGCGCGTGATCGCCGACTTGTTCAACGCAAAGTTCTCCGAAGCGCTGAAGACGGCGGGTAAGGCACTCAACTTCGAGGACCTCTACACCAAACGCCAGGGCTTCAAGGACGAGATCATTCGCGTGATCGGACCTGACCTCAACGGCTTCGTACTCGACGACTGCGCCATCGACTACCTCGAGCAAACACCGATCGAGTCGCTCGACAAAGACAACGTGATGGACGCGGAAGGCATTCGCAAGATCACTGACCTCACCGTCATCCAGAACGTGCAGACCAACCAGCTGCGCCAGAAGGAGCGGATGGAGATCGGCAGTCAAAACCTCGCGTCTGACGAGGCGATCTTCAACTTCGAGCAACGTCGCGCGGAAGCGGAGGTCAAGAAGAACAAGGAGATCGCGGTAGCAACAGCTCGTGAGCAGAACGATGGGCAGCGCATTGCCGAGGAAGAGGTCAAGCGCACCCTGTTGCAACGCCACAAGAACGAAGAAGAGGCGATGGTCGCCAACGAGGGCAAGGAGCGAGCTGTGCTTGTTGCCCGGCAGGCCAAAGAACGCGAAGTGGCAATCGAGATTGAGCGCGTGAAGAAGGCGCAACAGCTCGAAGCCCTGTCACGCGAGCGCGAGGTCGAGATCCAGCGCATCAACAAGGACAAAGAGGTCGAGGGAAAGAAGAAGGAGATCGCCGACATCATCCGTGGTCGCGTGGTGGTCGACAAGACCGTCGCCGAGGAAGAAGAGCGCATCAAAGATGTGCGCGTGCTAGCGGAAGCGAATCGCAACAAGGAAGCTGTTCGCATCCACGCTGAGGCGGAAGCCGCAGAGTCGCTGGTGAAGACGGTCAAGGCCGCTGAAGCCGCTGCTGACGCGGCGAAGCACTACGGGCGTGAAGCGCTGGCAAAGGCTGAGGCTGAGCTCGAGTCTGCGGACAAGATCGCCCGCGCGAAGATTCGCCTAGCTGAAGGTCACCAGGCTGAAGAAGCGGCTGAGGGTCTCGCGAAAGCACGCGTCAAAGAGGCGGATGCAGCCGCCTTGGAGAAGGCCGGTATGGTCGAGGCCAGGGTGCGTCTCGAGAAGATGCAGGCTGAAGCGGCAGGCGAGGAGCGAATCGGTTTGGCCAAGGTGAAGGTGGCTGAAGCCGAGGCGGGAGCTACTGAAAAGAGGGGCCTTGCTGACGCCCTCGTGATCCGAGAGCGTTTGCAAGCTGAAGCCATTGGCCAGGAGCAAAAGGGGCTCGCCGTGGTTCGAGTTGAGGAGGCCGAGGCCTCGGCGATCCTCAAGAAGGGAACTGCAGAGGCCGAGTCGGCGCGGCTCAAATACAGCGCTGAAGCGCAGGGCATCGCTGAGAAGGCAGCTGCGATGAAGCACCTCGATCCGGATAGCCGGGCGCACGAAGAGTTCAGGGTCAGACTCTCCACCAGCCGAGACGTTGCGATGCACACGCTCGACACGAAGAAGCAGATCGCTGAACAGCAGGCTCAGATCATGGCGCGTGCCTTCGAGCACGCGAAGATCCAGATCGTCGGCGGAGACGGCAAGTTCTTCGATCGGTTCGTGAATGCCATCTCGTTGGGGCAGGCCGTTGATTCGACGATTGAGCAGAGCGACACGCTGAAGAACGTCCTCGGCGACTATCTGAACCCGAACAAAGACGTCACCTTGAGCGAGGAGAGCACGCCAAAGAATGCGTCGCTCAGCGCGCTGTTGGGTAAGTTGATGGCTGGTGCTGATGGCGATGCCCGCGACAAGATTGCGAAGTTAGCGGCACGCGCCAAAGACCTCGGAATCGACGATCTCACTGCGAACAAGTAGAGACTGACTCATGGCGGATGAAGCTCCGAAAGCAGCGGTTGGCGCCGATGAAGCGGCGTCGAAAGATCTCGAGGGAGGCAGTTACGACGTAATTCGTAAGCGCCTCTTGGTCGAGGCTGAGGAGCTCGCTCGCCGCGCCGAAGATCTGAATCAACGACGCATTAAGACGTTTGGTGGCTCCCAGCTCGCGCTGCTTGCCACCGAGCGCGTGCGTACTGAGAACAACTGCGTTCCGCGGGATATACGCAACGTCAACGGGCAGCTCGTCTTTGGCTACAACGTTTTCCTCGGTCTCAAGTCGGAGACGGTGGTCGGGGACGTGTTCTCCCTGCACAACTTCATCGAGACCGCTCCGGGGGCTTTCGATCTCTCACCCATCGAGGTCCCTGCCGACCACTTCTTGGCGCAAGGCGCCTTCGTTCGAGAATTCGCGGACCTCTATCGCTACAACCGCGACACCAAGCTGCTCATGCTGCGCACCACCGACACGCGGGTGTTGGCGATTTTTCAAACGAGTAACCGGCTCGCCGACCAGCGCGTTTTCCGCTGGGGCATCGACAAGAGCGGTGCCATCAAGTTCATCGATGGCCGCGGCGAGGAAGACCATTTCCTTCCTAAGCAGCACGACTTCGAGTTCGTCTCGGTACGGCGCGAAGATCAGCGGTCAGGCGACTTCCCTCACTTCTCGATCCTCGACGAGGTGTTTGTCGACACGGTCGGCGGCGACCTGACCATCAAGGTCGAAAACAATACGAAGGACGGTCGAGGCGTCTATCGCGAGCCAGTCGAGGATGCCAACCAGGTACTCGATGATGCTGAAGTCTTCTACGTGAAGCTCGGCGCGCTGATCTTGCTCAAGGTCAAGCCGTACCGCGAATCGCTCTATCGGTACTTCGTCTTCAATACCCGGACCCAGGCTGTGGTGCGCATCGACGCGATCGGGCAAGCCTGTCTACCGCTCCCAGAGGATCAGGGCATCATCTTCCCTGGCGGCTACTACCTGAGGACGGGCGACTACAAAGTCTTCGACGCTGACTCTCGCGGGATGGTGTTCCGGCGTCAGTTCAAAGCACCCAATGGTGAAGATGTGCTGTTCGTCTTCGATCGAATCGAAGACGGCGCCTACCTTCTGTTGCCGTACAACCTGATCCGGAAAGAGGTTGCGAGTCCCATTGTTTGCCACGGCTATTCGATCTTTGACGATGGCAAGCTCGTCATTTTTCGGAGCCTTTCGGACGAACCTACCAAAGTGCATCCGATGCAGATCTGGCAGACTCCGTTCTGCACGCAGGAACACGCGGCTGCCGCGCCAACGGATGGGTCCTATTTGGCCAAACTCGGCAACTCGGAGTTGGTGCGCGGGATCAGTGAGGCTCTGACCTTGCGGCGCATTGCCACGACGGAGTCCCCAACCCGCCAAACGTACGAGGATGTTGTCAGCTCCTGTCGTCGCATGGCCGATGCTTTTCATTGGTTGAATCATGACGAGGCGGCCAATCTCGGCGAGGTCGTTCAGAAGCTGCTCAAGACTTCGGAGCTGATCATCGACGAGTTCGAGAAGGTCACGGCGATCCGAAAGCGGAGTGCTGAGGCGCTCGAGGCTGCAGCGAAGAATCAGGAGAAGGTGATCGGCGGGATGCACATCACCGGTATGAGCTCCGTAGAGGAGTTCATGCTGGGGCTCTCCGAGCTTCGCAAGCAACGTGGGTCGCTGATCACGTTGCGCGAGATGCGCTACATGAACTTGCCGCGCGTTGACGCGCTCGAGGCTGAGGTCATCAAGGTCTACGATGAGGTCAGCAAGCTCACCGTCGAGTTTCTGCTCCAACCAACGGCTCTGGAGCCACTGGTCAATCGCCTCGTCGAGGTCATCACCCGAGTTGGCGGCGCTAACAAAGCTGCTGAACTCAAGCCTATCGCCGAGGACGTGGAGCGCGTTGGAGAGGGCTTGACGGTGCTCTCCGACATCATCAACGGCCTTGCCATCGATGACCCGACGCAGAGAACGCGAATCCTAGAGGGCATCAGTGAGGCTTACTCGCAACTGAACCGAGCTCGGGCCACGCTCGCCGGGCGGAAGAAGGAGCTCTCTGCTCAGGAGGGGCGAGGGGAGTTCACGGCTCAGTTCAAGTTGTTTGGCCAGAGTATCGTCAGCGCGCTCTCGCTTTGCGATACGCCTGAGAAGTGCGACGAAACGCTTTCGCGCCTGTTGCTTTCACTTGAAGAGCTCGAGGGGCGCTTTGGAGAGTTTGACGAATTTCTTGGGGACCTCGCGCAGAAGCGAGAGGAGGTAACGGATGCCATCGCCGCCAAGCGTCAAACCCTGCTCGACGAGCGACAACGCCGCGCGCAGAACATCGTGGGCGCAGCTGAACGCATCATCTCCGGAATTCAGCGCAAGGCACGAACGCTAACCACCGCGGACGAGCTCAACACGTACTTCGCCTCGGACGCGATGGTGATGAAGCTTCGCGACCTCGCGAAGCAGTTGTTCGACATTGGCGCGAGCGTGAAGGGGGATGAGCTTGAGTCGAAGCTCAAGAGCGCACGGCAGGATGCGCTGCGCGCCCTCCGCGACAAGACGGACTTGTTTGAGGGTGGCGATAACGTCATCCGCTTCGGTACTCACCGCTTCAACGTCAACACCCAGCCCGTTGAGCTGGCGCTTATTCCGCGGCGTGACGACAGCGTTGGTGCGGACGTGCTCTACGTCCATCTCACGGGGACCGATTTTTACGAACGAATCGAGGACAAAGCGCTCGAGGACAATCGCGACTTGTGGGACCAGCAGTTGGTCAGCGAATCCGCGGAGGTCTATCGTTCAGAGTATCTCGCAGCAGCGATGCTGCTCGCGGCAGAGCTCGGCCAAGAGGGCCTATCCATCGACAAGCTCTCTGTGGCGGTGACGGGCGATAGGAACGCTGACGGTGTCAGCCCAGCCTTGCTCGAGTTGGTCCGTGGTTACTCCCAGACCCGCCACGATGAGGGCTACGAGCGAGGAGTTCACGACGTGGATGCCACGCTCGTGTTGATGGCACTACTCGATCTCAAGAAGGCTGGAGGGCTGTTGCGCTATTCGAGCGATGCGCGCGCGCTGGCGGCACTCCTTTGGGCGGATACGGCAGAAGCTGAGCGGGCGATCTTGCAGCGTCGCGCCCGGAGTTACGGTCAGTTGCGACTGCGGCTCGATAACGTAAAGCCCCAGCGTGAACTGGCGATGGAGTTGTCGCCACGCTTGAGCTCCTGTGCGGACGCCCATCGGTTGCAACTATCCCAGGCGATGATTGAGGACGCGGCCGCGTACCTCGTTGAGGAGCTCGCAGCGGAGCATCCGCGTTTCATCACGAGTGAATCTGCGCAACATTTGAAGGAAGCGCTTTTTTCCGAGTTGGACGCTTGTGGGGCTCGAAGGGACTTTGACGATGATCTCCGGGCACTCGAGAAGCACCCAGCCGAGCGGCTTGGGCTCGTGCGCAACTGGCTAGCCGCGCTTTCGGACCGTCACTCTGAGCTCGCTCCACATCGGCAGGCGGTGCTCGAAGCCGCCGTATTTGTAGCCACCGAGCGCCGAGTCGATCGCGCGCCAACGAGCGCGAGCGTAAGCGCAAGCGTGAACGGTCTCCTTGGACAACACCCTTCCGTGAAGGACCGCGCGCTCCAGCTGCGACTCGACGAATGGTTGCTGCGCATCAATCGCTTCGTCACCGAGCGAGCGCCCAGGTTCCGCGCGTTTCGCAAGACGAAGCAGGAGATTCTGGACCGCGAGCGGAAGCGACTGCGACTCGACGAGTTCGCGCCGAAGATTCTCTCGAGCTTCGTACGAAACCAGCTGATCGATAAGGTCTATCTGCCGCTCGTGGGTGCCAACCTGGCGAAGCAGATGGGATCCGCTGGCGAGGGGAAGCGCACCGATCAGATGGGGCTCTTGTTGCTTATCTCGCCGCCTGGATATGGCAAGACGACGCTGATGGAGTATGTGGCGAATCGGCTCGGTCTCATCTTCATGAAGGTGAATGGTCCGGCCCTAGGACATCAGGTCACGTCGATCGATCCCAATGACGCCCCCAATGCCACAGCTCGCCAGGAGGTGGACAAGGTCAACCTTGCGCTAGAGATGGGCAACAACGTGATGCTGTACGTCGATGACATCCAGCACACGAACCCCGAGTTCCTCCAGAAGTTCATCTCGTTGTGTGATGCGCAACGAAGAATAGAAGGTGTTTGGAAGGGGAAGACGCGGACTTACGACATGCGCGGAAAGAAGTTCTGCGTCGTAATGGCGGGCAACCCGTACACCGAGAGCGGCGAGAAGTTCAAGATCCCCGACATGCTGGCGAATCGCGCCGATACCTACAATCTTGGCGACATCCTCGACGGCAAAGGGGATCTGTTTGCGCTCAGCTACCTTGAGAACGCACTCACATCCAACAAGGCACTTCAGCCGCTCTCGGGCCGGGATCCCGCGGATACAACCAAGCTGATCAAGATGGCCAAAGGTGAGAGCGTCGCCATGACCGAGCTCGCCTACCCCTACTCAGCGGCCGAAGTCTCCGAGATTGTGGAGGTACTCAAGCGGCTCTTCGTGGTTCAGGAGGTGCTGCTCAAGGTAAACCTCGAGTACATCGCTTCCGCGTCGCAGGACGACAACTTCCGTACTGAGCCGCCCTTCAAACTTCAGGGCAGTTACCGCAACATGAACAAGGTGACCGAGAAGATTGTCTCGGCTCACACTGACGCGGAAGTGCAAGCGGTGATCGACGATCACTACGCAGGCGAGTCGCAGACGCTCACATCGGGTGCTGAGAACAACCTACTCAAGCTCGCCGAGTTGCGTGGTCGCCTCTCCGCAGAACGGGCTGCGCGCTGGGAGGAGATCAAGAAGGGCTTCGTCCGCGTGAAGCTTACCGGCGGGAAGCAGGACGATCCGGTAGCGCGGGTGACCGGCTCAATCGCTGGGGTCGCAGAGCAGCTCGACGGCGTGCAGAAAGGCCTCATGGCAATGGCGGCCCGCGCTGGTGAGCCGGCCAAGCTGATCGCGGGGGAGCTCGAGCGGCTTCATCAAGAGGTGAAACTACTCGGCGCCAAGGAACTCACCGTGGAGGTGGAGCGTGACCCGGCGATCGTTGAACTCATCGCTCAGCAGTTGAACGCGGTAGAGACCACGCTCGCGCCCATCGTCTCAGCGTTGGCTCAAAGCCTCGTTGCCGCTGGGCAGTCGGCGCAAGCGATGGGGCACGAACAGGGCGAGGCACTGAGGAACGCGCTTGCGGAGGCCTCTAGGAAGGTTGAGGAGGTGGCGAGCTTTGCTGCTGCGCAGCAAGGGCAAGTTGCAGCCGCTACGCAAGTCGCTCACCAGCTAACAGCGATGCAACGGCAATTGATTGAAGAGCAGAAGCAAGCCGCAGTCGCCGCACAACAGGTCACCGCGCAAGCGCAGGATGCGCTCGTTGCGCAGCGTGAGCTAGTGACCCACCAAACCCAAATGGCCGTGATGCAGCGCGATATCACCGCGGCCCAGAAGCAAATGACGGATGAGCAGCGAATGCTCGCTCAACACCAACAGTCGATGACTGCGGAGCAGCGGGATCTTGCGAATCATCAGAAGCAGCTGGCCCAACATCAGCAGCAGATGGCGTCGCAGCATCAGAATCTCGTAGCGCACCAACAGCAACTCACGGCTCAGCAACGTGAAGCCGCCAATCAACAGAGCCAGCTCACTCGTGAGCAAGCGGCCCGCTTGGCGCAACAAGCGGCAAATCCCGCAGGCGCCGTGCGTCCTCCCACCGTGCCTCCCTCGGCAAGCTTGGTTCAACGGCCTGGTGCGTCGCCCGAGGAGAATGAGGCGATCGCGCGGGCGCAGCAGGCCATGCTCGTCAATCGCCAGGGCATCAGTGAAGTGCAGGGCGCTGTGCAACGGGTCGAGCACAAGCTGGGTGAACTCGTTGCTGTTGTTCGCCAGCTGCAGGAGCGAGGTGGGTCGGCTGCAGCAGCGAGTGGCGCCATCCTGCGCTTTGACACAGCGATCGACTTCCAAAGCGCGAGCAACTTTTATCGTTGGCGCTCCACAGGCGACGTCGTGAACGAGGGCGGGGTGTTTGTCGCGACGCGCAGGCGTGCGCCCAATCTTGGGCAAGAGGTGATTCTTCGCGTGACGCTTCCTGGTGGTGCTGAGTTGGAAGCTCGTGGGGTTGTCGAATGGGCACGCCCTGGTAGTCATGAGCCGAACGACGTCCCTGGTTTTGGGGCGCGTTTCGTTGAATTACCGTCCTATGCACGGCAGCTCGTTGATCATTTCATTCAGCGCCGACCACCGATTCTGTTCGAGCAGTAGCTAGCGCGTTCTCGCGACGGTTGCCCGCACGGAGAACCCAAGTATGAACGCCGCCGCCACGAATCCCCAGAAAAGGTACGGGGTGGCAGTGTTCTCTAGGCCATGAGAGAGGTTCGCCCCGAGCACCCCGCTGAGCGCTGTTACGGGCAAGAAGAGCGCGGTGATCAGGTTGAGCTTATGGCTTGATTTAGCGATGCGATCTTGCAGTTCAGCTTGCTCTTCAGCGCGCCGCGCCACGGTAAAGTCCATGCCTGCTTTGGCGTCTTGTTGGACCAGCTCCGCCGTGCGCTCGGCTTCATAGGCTGAGTCTCGAAGCGCGATCATATCCGAGTCGGTCTTGAGGAGTTCACGCGCTTCTTGCATCACTCTGTGCGTTCCACGTACTGCGCGCAGCAGCGGAGTGACGTCTTGTAGAATCTTGAAGTAGTCCCCAGCCGTGCGAGCAGACTCGAGCGCGGCGTCCAGCCGCGTTCCTTCTTTCACGTAGCTTTCCACCAAGGACTTCAGCGCACCCAGGCCTCCTTTAGCCTCACCGCTGCTCTTCCACGTCCCGTTCGGGTGTCGCCAAAAGATCGTTGCACGCCGTTCCACCTCGTTTGCTGTCGGTGGCAGATGAAGCACCAACACCAGGTGCCCTTCATGAAACATCGAGCGCTGCTTGCCAGCCTTAACGCCAAAGCGCGCAGCCAAGATGGGGGGGAATTCTTGCCAGTGGCTAGAGATCAACTTTGACACTTGGGAGGCTCCTTCGGGTCGTTGGCACCACGAGGGTCGCAGGATAAGTCGCTTTTCGAGCGTGGCGGTTAATCAAGGTCCTTGGCGTTTCAATCGTTTATTCTCTGGCCCCGTGATTCACCCTCCGCCGTGTTGTGCATCGTGTCCGGAGCTTCTAGCCGAAACGCGAAAGTGCAACCTGCTATCGCAGCCAACCCCGGACAATCGTCAGCGTATGTCGACGATGCCGTGCGACGCGCGCCGCCTACTCAAACAGCGGTTGCGCGGTCACGGTGATGAGGTCGTTCGGCAAGCCCTGCGGGCGTGGGACGATGAACGCTTCGTCCTGGCGCCACCTCAGCCCGCTGCCGGTCCTGTGGACGCAAGGCTGTTCCTGACCGACTGGCCGTACGTGTCTCTGCTCGAACCGGCTGAGCAGCCACCCGTGATATCGGGCTCTCCGGTTCCGCTGCCGCAGAGTCCAACCGTGCGGGCACTGGCAGAGTTGTTCGATATCGATCCCTTGGGCTTCGTGCTCGTGGTGTCGGCCTTGCGCGGGTCGCTGGACGTTGGTCGCTTTCGAGCGGCGCTTGGCCGGTCGAGTAGTGAAGTCATGCACAGCTACGTGATTGCGCTCTTCCGGCTGTTGGCGCTGTCGAGCAACGCAGCGCTGGCCATTGCCGATGAGGTGTCACGTCAATGTGTGATCGCCCGCTACTTCCGTCCTGGCACTGACAGCGAGATCGCCGCGTTGCACGCGGCTCAATCGGCTTTGCCCGAGGCGAAGCTCAACATGGTGACCTTCCGCGAAGCGCTTCGCTCCGGCACCGCGGAGACCCTACGAATCCTGCGGCAAGACCCGCGCATCGCGGTGGTTTGGGTAGACGCAACCAACGCCATCTTCAGCACCATACTTGGCCTCGATAGTGCTGCTGTTGACTTGGCCCCTGGCTTCGACGAGCCATTGCTGTCGTTGCTGAACCAGGCCACGGATCTGGGTGAGGTCCCGAATTCCGAGGGGCACCCGTCGCTCAGCCTGTTGATTGCAATGGAGCCAACGGCCGAAGGGCGAGAGCGGACGGTGGCGCACCTGCTTGCCTGCGCCGATGAGCGTTGCTTACGAACTCTTGGCGGCGAGGTGTGTGGCCGCGATAGCAGCCGACGATTCCTTGCGCACCCGGCGAGCGAACAGGTTGGTAGTCCCGACAATGGCACTCCGAGGCTGATTTTGTGCCGTGACGTCGTTTGGGAGGCGTTCTCGACGATGGCTCAAGCAGAGGGCCGCGAGGTTGATGAGCTGGTTGACGAGGCGATGGAACGGTACCGCCTCTTGCGCCAGCGCCTCCGGGAGCCAGCCAAGCCGGACAGCGTTCAGGCCATCACCGAAATTGACTTTGATGCGGCGGCTGCGGCGCTGGAACGGCGAGTCGCGCAAGCGAGCGAACCTCCGCCCTCAGCACGGAACGGGCTCAGGATACCCGCGGCAAATCAGCTTGAGAGTGCAACCCCCGTGGTTACCGTGGACCCCACCGGTTTTGAAGCAGATGAGCCAACCCGCCCCGTTTTGGCGTTGCCCACTGATGAAGAGCAGACTCGACCGCGATGATGTAGGTCATTCAGCCACTTTGAGTTTATTCTCTGCCTAGGCCGTTCAATGACGTCAGTACCTCCTCCCAACTTTGTGCCAGCGCCGCCAGCGTTGTTCATGGACTACGCTGGTCGTCGTTACGCGATTAACGTCCCCCGATTCATCATTGGTCGGGAGAAAGGCGCGTGTCACTTGCTGCTGAACGATCCAAACGTGTCCCGTCAGCATGCTGCTATCGAGCTGACTTCAGGCGCGTTCTTCATCGTCGATCTCGGTTCGCGTAACGGCATCGGTTACAACGGTCACCGCGTTCACCGGAAGCAGATCGTTGAGGGAGACCGCTTTGAGATCAACGGTCACACCTTCGGCTTTTCTTTTCGCAATCCGTAAGTGCGGTCAGCGGCTCGGAAGAGAGAGTGCCCACTCTGGTTCTTCATCGTCGGCGGGAAGGCCGGTCAGCACCTCTTGGGGCCGAAAGAGCGCCTTGTAAGCCAGGGATGGGCAAGCATCGACTCGGTACCCGAGGTAGACGTACGGAAGGCTCAAACTGCGCGCAAGCTCGAGCTGAATGACCACGTTGGCCGTGCCGATCGAGCGGCTTGCCCAGTCTGGATCGTAGAAGAAGTAAATAGCACTCCAAGCGCGGTCGGTCTGATCGCACAGCGCAACTCCCACGAGCTTGCCGCGTTCGTCTCGGTAGGTGAGTTCGCGACCCGCGCGGTGCGGAAACGCGAATTGAAAGCGATAGCTCTCTTCCGAGAGCTCGGCCTCAGACCATCCGCGAGCCTGTTCTCGAAACGCGTGCCAGCGATGGTAGAGGGCCAACCTCTCAGCGTCGCAGGTAGGCGAAGCAATTTCGATCGAGAGCTCGGCACACTTAGCGCGTGCTCGGCGTTGGCTCTTTGACGGGACGAACGACGAGGTCGGGACGCGGGTGGGCAAGCAGGCTGAGCAGCTCCCGCATGCTGGTCGAAAGTAGTCGGGTCCGAATCGTCGCCAGCCTCGTTCGAGCAGACCCGAGAGCTCCTCCTGCGACACCTCGACGAGGATGCGATGATCGAGAGACGCCGCGGTATTCGGTAAATAGGAACACGCCCGCGGCGCTTCTTTGAGGACCTCCAGCGTCCTCACGTTCGACTACGCGAGGCCAGCCACGGGCCCAACTTCTTGAGCATCAGCTCCGGTGCGCTGCGCTTCATGAAGGCGATCGCTTTCGATTCGGGGTGGGGAAAGGCGTACAGGTCTCCGCGTGCTGCGGCCGCGAGAGCCAGCTGCGCTACCTGCGGCGCTTGCACCTTCGAGCGGGCCATGAGCTTCTCCACCATCTCGGCCCCGCCGGAGAGGGTTGAGCGCGCAGCTTGCGCGATGTTGGTCTTGAAGAAGTAGGGGCAGAGAACGGTTACGCCGAGCTCGGTTCCCACGAACTCGCCAGCGAGAGTCTCCGACAGCGAGATCACCCCGGCTTTGGAGACGTTATAGGGCGCCATCGCGGCCGCGCTGGCAACGCCGGCGATCGAGGCGACGTTGATGATGTGGCCGCTGCCAGAACGCTTCATTCGAGGGAGGAAGAAGTGACAGCCGTAAATCACGCCCCACAGGTTGATGCCCATCAACCATTCCCAATCGCTGAGCGGAACCTCCCCGACGGGACCGCCCACGGCGACGCCCGCGTTGTTGATCAGAAGGTCCACACCGTCGAGGACCTCATGCGCCTTGCGCTCGAGCGCCTCAACCTGTTCCTTCTGCGCCACATCACAGAGCGCGGTAAACGCCTTTCCACCGGCACGCTCGACGAGGCTGGCCGTTTCGTCGAGGCCGCCTTGGTTGATGTCTGCAAGCAGGAGCGACGAACCTTTGGCTGCGAGTTCCACGGCGAAGGCTCGCCCGAGCCCCCCACTTGCGCCTGTGACAACGGACCTCGGTCGTTCTTTCAGCATTCCTCTTTGGTAACCCGACTTCGAACGGTTGCGAAGTCTGCTTGAGGTTTTCACCTCGCGATGCCGATGGTCACCTGCGCGCTATTGGCCCGGAGTAGCCAACTCGGCGGCTGGCTTGCGCGTTAGGTAGAAGAAATCACGCAACATCGGGTTACGAACGTAGTCCTCTTCCTTGTACTCAAAGCCTTTGATAATCGCCGAGACCACGGGGTTTTCCGCGTCTCCCTCCTTGGGCTCGACGGTCACGAATTTTGGAAAGGACCAGTTCACGTCGAGTTGCGCGACATCGTGCGCGCCGGCGTGCTCCATCGCCTTTGCAATCGCGAGCGCCGTGGTGGCTTCGCTGATCGCGACAAACAAGGTCTGGCGGTCTTGGGAAAGACCAATCGCCGAGCGGCGAATCACGGTGTCCTTGTCGAGCGTCGCTCCCCAGAGGGTGTTTTGCTCAACGGCGAGGCCTTTGTGCAATTCACCTCCTTCGATCATGCACGCCGGCGCTTGTCGAAACCAATCCATCTCGGTGAGTGTTGGTTCCAACACTTCCCAGGAGCCAATGTTGAGACGGTCCTTCGCGTAGCCGGCCAACGTGCAGGAGATGCCGCGTGGCTCGATGAAGACGACACCTTCGGCCTTCATTCCGTAGTGCCCGTGGGTGGCTTTGAACCCGCCGTTGAAGGCGGCGAGTGCGCTGGGCACATCCGCCTTGGGAATGAGGCCAGTTCGCGTGTGTGCGCGGGCTGCAGGCAAGCTCGACATCGGTTCCATGGTTCCGGCCATCAAGTGGAGCCGCACCTGTCGAAGATCCACCGCGACGACCGCAACGTGAGACCAACCTCGTTTGGGGTCGGGATGCAGCAGCGTCTTCAGCATGGGGGCGGGCTCTTTGGGAAAGCGCGCATCGGGCATCGGGACCCAGTCGCCGTCCCCTGGCGCGGAGAAGCTCTGATGCATCGGTCCGACGCTGGTCCGCGCATAGACGGGGTACTTCAGGGTCTCGCCAGGGGCTGGCTGCACGACGACGGGTGAAGCGGAGGGGACCTCCCAGAACGACTCGGGCTTTTCATCCCCGCGCGTAGCTTGGTTGTACTCGTCTTGAACGCCGTACGCCCAGTCCTCCAATTTGGCGATGGCGTCGTTGCCAACGATCGACCGCCCAGTGTCCGCGAGCCACGGCCCGAGCCACTCGACGCGATGAATCGCGATCCACAGCGCGAGTATCGAGAGCGGTGTGCCCACAGCCAGACCAAGCATGAGCCGACGCAGCCAACGTCGCCCTTTCTTGGGTTGGGTCTTCGCGGAAGCCGTCGTCGACAGCTGTGAACCGTCTGCCGGAGCACCGGTGTCGAGCGGATTCTCGCTGGAGGTCGTAGCCATGCGGCGACTACCCTAACCCGGAATGACTCGCGCCACGAAGTCGAACCAATCGGTGCTCAGGATGATCCAACTGAGTCTAAAAAAGAGCTTCGATATCAGACGTTTGAGGTGAATCTGGCGGTCGGCGAAAATAGTTTGTCACTAGCTGGTGGCTGTCTCCGTTGACCAGCTGAACCAACGGAGGAACGGTCATGAATGTGCTTACCAAGTCTGCGGAATTCGTTCAGCGCGCACGTCTCGTCGAGGCCAACGCAAGTTTGCTACCGCTTGTCGGCTGCAACCTGGAGGTCGACGCGTGCGGTGGCTACGCGCGCGTGCGACTTCGTCAACGCTTCGAGAATCCGCACGCAGAGGCGTTGACGGTCCTGTACAAACTGCCGCTACCGGCTGACGCAGCCGTCAGCGACTTCTCCTTTCGCATCGGAGAGCGGCTTGTGCGCGGAAAGGTGAAAGGGCGTGCAGAAGCGCGTCGCGAGTACGAACATGCGCTCGTCGAGGGGCGGTCTGCGGCGCTGCTCGAGCAAGAGCGCAGCAATCTATTTAGCCAAGAGATCGCCAACATTCCCCCGCGCTCGACGGTCGAGATCGAACTCGATATTGATCAGCCTCTCGCCTGGCTGACCGAGGGCTTCTGGGAGTGGCGCTTTCCCCTTACGACGGCACCTCGCTATCTAGGTGGCCGCCTTTCCGCGGAGCAAGAGGGTCGGCTCGCCTTTGCGATCGCCCAGACGGACATCGGTGTTCGCGCTTCGCTTGCGCTCAACGTGCGAGACCTCGCAACGCAGGCGCGGTCGCCTGAATCGCCCTCCCACCCGCTTTCGTGCACACGCACCAGCTTCGGTCACAGCGTCGAGCTCGGGGCAGGCAACGCAGCTCAGCTCGATCGCGACATCGTGGTTCGGTGGTGCGCAGCCGCGAGTGAACCGGGGCTCTCTCTCGATGTCGCTCGCCCGAGCGGCGCCATTGGCGAGAGCTTGTTTGGCCTGCTAACGCTGGTTCCACCGAGCCCCGACCAAAGGCCGACGCCGCTACCTCGCGATCTCACTTTGCTGCTCGATACCAGCGGTTCGATGAGCGGAGAGCCACTCGACCAGCTCAAGCGAATTGCTTGTGCGTTGGTCGACTCGTTGGCCGACACCGACCTGCTCGAGATGGTCGAATTCTCTTCGCGGCCAAGCTCCTTTCGCCAACTTCCCGAGCCCGCGAGCCCGCGCCTCAAGGCGGAGGCCATCGCTTGGATTCAGCGTCTGCAGGCCAACGGCGGAACGGAGATGGTGTCGGGTGTCGAGCATGCGATGAAGGAGCTGCGCCCTGGATCTCAGCGCCAAATCATCTTGATTACCGACGGCCTCGTGGGCTTCGAGGAGGACATCGTTCAGGCTGTTCTGGCGCGCTTGCCGCTCACCGCACGTCTGCATTGCGTGGGGGTAGGCAGTGCGGTGAATCGCTCGCTCGTTGCTCCCATCGCGAGGGCGGGCCGAGGAGTGGAGGCGATCGTCGGTTTGGGCGAAGACGGAGCGCGTGCGGCAGCGCGCGTACTCTCCCATACAGTGAGGCCGATGCTGGTGGACGTCGTGCTCGAGGGCGATGCACTTCGCCGAGTGGCGCCCAGCCGATTGCCGGATGTGTACGCTGGCTGTCCCTTGCGCGCCGCGCTGGAGCTCGCCCCCGAAGGAGGTCGGATCAGGCTTCGTGCGCGTATGAACGGGGCTGCGTTCATTCGCGATATCGAGGTTGCTCCGGTGGAGCAAGGCCGCGGAAGTGGCGCTATCGCAAAGCTGTTTGCCCGGGAGCTGGTTGAGGATCTCGAGATGCAGCTCTCCTCCGGCGGTCACCGAAAAACCGTTGAGGGAGAGATCGAGCGCGCGGGGATCGCGTTTCAGATCGCAACGCGCCTCAGCTCTTGGATCGCCGTTACTGAGGAACGCAGTGTCGACCCACGAGATCCGTCAAGAAGGGTCGAGCAACCCAACGCGCTTGCGTACGGGCTCTCTGCCGAAGGGCTCGGTTTGCGCGCCGCCACGCACACAGGGACCTTCGAGGTTGCCGCGGAGGCGGACGGCTTCGAGGACGACCAGAACGTCAGCTATGCAGCGCAGGCACGGCTGAACATGCCGATAACGCATGCGATGCAGCCCCAATCGGTGGCGTCCTTCGCTTCAATGGCACCGCCCTCGCAGGCTCCCTCTGCTTATGGCGCCGCCCCACCGCCTCCTGGTTTCCCGAGCGATGCTCCGGCTCCGGCTCCGGCCCCGCCCGCGCCGTCACGCCCCGTACCTCAAGCCCCGTCAGCGCCGTCACGCGCAATGCCTCAAGGCCCGCCCGCAGGCCGCGCCTATCGATCCCCTGCCGACGCCCCACCGCCACCTCCTCCTTTGCCAGCTCGCAAGCAAGTAGCGCGAGACGAGGAGAAGGCGAAGAAGGCCGAGCGCCCAACGGCGCAAGTTGTACAGCCCGCTGCGCTCATCACCAACGGCCGCCTCGTATTCATCAGCGGCAACGCACTGACCGTGGAGTTTGCGCTCGATCTCAGTCAGGCCGGAACTGCGCTCTCGTATCAGGAGGTCCGCGCGATCCTGTATCTCCGTAGCGGAGTGGAGTTGGAGTTGCGACTTTGGCCGGAGCACAGCGCTCGCGAAGGAGCGCTCGCGGTCAATCTTCAGTATCGCTTGACGTTCGTTGCTGACAGGCAGCTTTCCGCGCAGGACCTTCTCGGAATTCGCGTAGCGTTCGCGAACATCCTGGTCGAGATTCGTTGAACCTGCCGTGAGCCAAGATCTGGACGTCCATCTTTCTGCAATCGCCTGGGGAAGTGCCGAGGCGTTTGCAGACTTTCTCTCGGTCGCCGAGTGGCCGTTGCGGCAGAGCTTGCGCAGCTTTGCCACCAGGCTCGATCTCGAGGCGATTGTGCAAGAGGCGTCTCTACGCTTGTGGCAGGTCGCACCGACGGTTGAGTCCGATGGGCGGGCAAACTCCCTGCTCCGCATGCTCTTGCGAATTGCTCGCAACCTAGCGGTGGATGAAGTGCGGCGGCGACATCGCGAAGAGCCTACTGCAGTGCTCGAGGCAGCAGGTCCTTTCCCGAGTCCGCCGGACCCTCCGCTCCGCCGTGCGATCGCCGATTGCATTGAGGAGCTTCCTGAGAAACCGCGCGAAGCTCTGAACGCCAGGCTGAACAGTGATGGCGTCGAGAGTGACGCCGTCCTTTCGTTGGCGTGCAACATGCGACCAAACACTTTTCTTCAGAACGTCACGCGCGCGCGCAGGCAGCTCGCGGATTGTCTGGAAAACAAGGGCGTAGAGCTCTTGGGGATCGCTTGAGATGGCCCTGACAGTTTCCGAACGGGAGGCGCTCATTGAGCGGTGTGTTACGGCGCATCGCGTCGTAGACCCTCGAGGCGCCCGGCTTCACGCTGCAGCCTTCTACGATCTCCCCGAGGACGATCGTTTGGAGGTCTTCGAGCAGACGCTCAAACAACGACGGATCGAGGCCGCGCTTCAAGAGAACGGTAGGTCCACCACCGTGTTGGCCGTGTTGCGAGCGATTCGCGGCGATGGTTCCGCGGGCGATGATGGCGGTTAGTCCAGCGACACGCAGCGCGATCGATTAGCGTCAGCGGCCATCATGCAATCCAGCTCCCCAGTGTTTGCGCTGAGCGATGCTTTTACCACCGACTACGCCAAGGTGGCTCCCGTGGCGGCATCAATGGCAGGCCTTCCCGGCAGGCCCAGCACCTGGGACGACTACAGCCCCGACGGCGCGAAGGCTGTGCTCAACCTTTGCGCCGACTACCGGCAACGATTGGCAAAGCTGACGCCGGAGCCGTCGAGCCGAGACGGCTTGGCACATCAGGTCTTGGCGGACTTCTTGGAGGAGCGCATTGCGTTTTACGAGAGTTGCGACAACCTGATCGATCTAAACAATATTGAAAGCCCAGCGCAGCACGTTCGCACAGTCTTCGACGTGATGGACATGCGAGCGGCTGAGGACTGGGAAGCCATTGCCCAGCGTCTCGCAGCCTTGGAAGGGGCCTACGCCAACTACCGCAGCGCACTCTCGCTTGGGCTGTCCCGCGGCCTCAGCGCCTCCAAGCGTCAGGTCGCGGCTGTCATCGAACAGATGGAGGTGCATGCAGGCGCGGAGTCCAGCTACGCCGATTTGCTTCGTCAATACGATGAGGCGAAGCTGAATGGCGGTTCGCTGCGTGCCGCCCTCGAGCGAGGGGTGACGACCGCAAAGCGCTGCGCCTCGGAGTTTGCGGCCTATCTTCGAGAGTACGAGCCTCGCGCAACGTCGCGCGACGCAGTGCTTGAAGAACGTTACGCGCGATCGGTGCGACGCTTTCTCGGCACCGATTTGGATTTGGAGGCAACCTACCGCTGGGGGTTCGAGGAGATCCGAGCGATCGGTGCCGAGATGGAGAAGACAGCTCGCCAGGTCGAGCCGCAACGTGCAGTGTCAACGCACCTGGTCCAGGAAGTGATCCAAGCGCTGCAAGCGGACCTCTCTCGGCAGATCTTCGATCGAGAGATCTTTCTCGCGGAAGTGAAGGCACGTCAGGAGCAGGCTCTCTCCGACTTGTCGGGGACGCACTTCGACATCCCGGAACAGATCCGGCGAGTGGACGTCAAACTTGGCCCAAAGGGTGGCCCCATCGGTGCCTACTACGTTCCGCCGAATGAGGACTTCTCGCGCCCCGGAACCATCTACTACTCACCGGCTGAAGGCGCGCCGTACCTGCTCTTTAGCGAGATTACGACCGCCTACCATGAGGGCTTCCCCGGGCATCACTTGCAGTGTGGTCTGCAAGTGCACTTCGCTGAATCGCTGAGTCGCTTTCACCGGCTGTTCGTCGTCTCGAGTGGCTACGCCGAGGGCTGGGCACTCTACGCGGAGAGCCTGATGGCAGAGCTCGGTTACTACGAGCGTCCTGAGTATCTGCTGGGGATGCATATGGCGAAAATGTTCCGAGCTTGTCGCGTTGTCGCGGACATCGGTGCCCACTTGGAGCTCAAGATCCCCTCTGACTTCGACTTTCACCCGGGGGAGACGTGGAACTGGGCACTGGTTGCAGAGCTGCTGCAAACCAAGGCACTCATGCCAAAAGCCAGCGCTGAGAGCGAGGCAACCCGGTATCTCGGCTGGCCGGCGCAAGCGATCAGCTACAAGGTTGGCGAGCGCACGATTCTGGAGTTGCGTGACGAGCTGCGGTCGTCCAAAAGCTTCAGTCTGCGCGCCTTCCACGAGGCAGTCCTCTCAACGGGCAGCGTTGGTCTCGATGTGTTGAAGGGCCATGTGCGGCGGCGTTTTGCTCAAGGCTAAACGACGCTACGAAGTAGAGTTTGCCGCCTTCGCGTTGGCGCCAGTGAGACCGGCACCAAACACATGAACTCATCTTCGGCCATCGGCTTCTCGAACAGGTAACCCTGGGCCTCATCGCAGCCGACCTCTTGCAGGAAGCGGGCTTGCCAGGCGCTCTCCACACCCTCCGCTATTACGCGAAAACCTAGCCGATGCGACATCTTGACGATGGTCTCGACCATGGCTTGATCGCGGTCATCTTCCTGCATGCCCCGGACGAAACACTGATCGATCTTGACGTAGTCGAGCGGTAGTTTCTTCAGGTAACGAAGGCTGGAGTAGCCAGTTCCAAAGTCATCGAGAGCGAGCTTGAGCCCCAGGTCGCGAAGCGACGTAAGGGAGTGAATGGTGCGCCCTGAGTCATTGAGCAGCAGCCCTTCCGTTATCTCGATGTGAAGAAGCTCAGGGTTGGCACCGCTAGCCGCAAGGGCGTTCTGCACAAGTTCGGGTACGTCCTGTTCGGCGAACTGTCGCGCGGACACATTCACCGAGATCGGCAAGTCGATGTAACCAAGGTTGCTTCGTTCCGCGAGGATGTGACAGACCCTTTGGATCACCCAGGCCCCTAGCCCGAGGATGAGATCGGTCTCTTCTGCGATGGGGATGAACTCGTTCGGGGGGATCGCCCCGCGGTCCGCGTCGGTCCAGCGCAATAGCGCCTCTGCACCGCAAACCATCTGCGAGCCCAGCGAAACCTTCGGTTGGTAGTTGAGCCGCAGCTCGTTCTTCAGCATCGCCTGTCGCAGGCGCGTCTCGATGTCGACCCGAAGGTGGCTGCGCGTCTCCATGTCCGGGGCGTAGTAGCGGACGGTGTTGCCACCTGCCGCATGTGCGCGCCGGGCCGCGATACTCGCATCGCGGAGCAACTCGGATGGGACGGTGGTGTCGTGGGGGAAGAGCGCAACTCCGATGCTGGGGGTGATCGTCACTGGACGATCCTGAATGTGCATCGGTTTGGTCAGCTCCCCAAGGATCGACTTGCACCGCGTAACGATCTGCTGCGAGTTGTGGAAGCCGCGGAGCACCAGGGCGAACTCCCCGCCGCCCAACCGCGCAGCCGTTTCATCCGGTCGTATGAGGTTGGTCAGCGTGAGTCCCATGGTCGTCAGAATGCGATTGCCTTCTTCGAAGCCAAAGGCGTCGTTGAGTAGGTGGAAGCGGTCCAAGTTGACCACCAGCACGGCCACGCCTTCGTTGGAACGCATCGCATCAAACACCGCCACCTGCAGGCGGTCGTTGAGCAACCCACGGTTGGGCAGACCCGTGAGCGCGTCGGTATAAGCACTGCGCTCGAGTTCGCTTTGATATCGCCTGAGCTCAGAGATGTCGCTCATCACAACTTGGACGAGTTCAGCCGCTCCGGGCGTGCGACTTGCCTCGATCACCGCGGCGAAGGTGCGGCCGTCACGGCGGTGCACCTCGAGCTCTACCGACCCGCCACCATCGCTCTCGAAAGCCCTGGCGATCACATCGTGTAAAGCCGACGGATCCTCCCCCGCAACTTCCGTCAGCGATGACCCTTCGAGTCGACCGCTGCCACCAGCCGCGAGCAATTTGGCCATGGCTCGGTTCGCTCGCCGAACGATGAGGTCCCGACCGACTAAGATCCACGCTGCGGGGCAGTGGTCCACCAACGTGTCGGCGTCGGAGTGTTCGAGGTCGAGCCCCCGAACGCGCCGCAATCGAGCGAGCAGCGACAGCTTGGCGCGCAGGTCGATGGCATCGACTGGGGTCGTGAGCAGTTCATCCGCTTGCGCCTCGAGGGCTCGTTCGCGCAAAGCCTCATCAGCCTTGCTTACGAGGACGATCACCTGCGAGTCACGATCCTCTCGTCGCAACGCGCGCAAGAACTCGAGCGGCGTTGCTCCTGCCATTTGCGCGGAACAGAGCGTGAGCTCGGGCGGCGCATCGGTCATTGCCTGCCGAGCCGCTTTCACGTCGGAGGCGAAGACAGGGCTGTAGCCCTCCGCGGAGAGGAGTCGTTCAAGCGTGCTCCGGTCTTTGCTGTCGCTGGTGACAACGAGCACGGTCGGCTTCGGCATCAGGGTTCCCATCTAGCCCTGGTCAGCGAAGGGGCCAGCCTTTTCGATCTCTGTCACGAGCATGCGCATCGAGACTGGCCGCGCGATGTAGCCAGTGGCGCCAGCCTGCTTGAAGCGCATTTCATCGCCAGGCAGTGAGAGCGAACAGGTTGTCAAAGTGGGGACCTGAGCAAGATTGTCACTGTGGGAGTCGCGGAAAGCGCGCAGCAGCTGCAACCCACCACCTTCTGGAATCTCGGCCTCCAGCACCATGACGTCTGGTCGAAACATCGCCGAGAGGTCGCGGGCTTCGTCGTAGCTCGTTGCAACCAGTACGCGGTGTCCACGGGCGCGGAGGCAGGGTTGCAACAACGTGTTCACGCTGTCGGTGGGGTCCACGATCATCACCAACAGGTTTTGCCAAGAGGTTCGGGTAGACGGCCTTGCTTCAGTCACGCGATGGGGAATACCGACGGAGAAGCGGTTACCGCCCTCCCTTCGCTCGAGAGCCAAGCCGCCGCCGTGCATTGCCGCCAATCGATGCACTAGCGAGATGCCAACGCCAAGGCCTGCGCAGTGCTGTGACAGCGTTGAGTCCGCCTCTGAGAATGGCGAAAAGATCTTCCGACAGTCGTCGTCGCTCAACGTGGTGCCGGTGTCAGAAACGTCGAAGCGAATCGCCTCCCGCTCCGGATCGGCGATGACCTCAAACCCGATGCGCGAGCCCGTATCCGAGAGACGAATCGCATTTTCGAGCATGGTCGCGATCATTTGTTGGATTCGTGATTCGTCACCACGAACCGTCTCTGCGCGCGGGTCCAACGCGAACACGATGCGCACTCCCTTGGTCTGCGCCTGATCGCGAACCGTCTTCATCGCATTCTCGCTGATGGTGCGCACATCGCATTGACCCATGGCGAGAACGGTGTCGCCCGACTCGATCTTGGCGAGCTCCAGAATGTCGTTTACTAGCGAGAGCAGGTGCCGGCCGCTCTCATGGACTGCATCGAGCGCTTGCTTTTGCTGCTCGGTGAGCGGCCCAAGGTTCTCCTGCTTCATGGCTTTTGAGAGTCCCAGCAGGCTGCTTATCGGCGTGCGCAGCTCCTTGCTCATGCTGGCAAGGAACGCCGGATGCGGAACCGACTTGGGGCGCGGAGCTTTGGCGCCTTCAGTCAAAGCAGCTTGCACCAACTCCGACTCGAGCCAGCGTGACAAGCTCCCGATCATCTCGATATCGCCTTCGTTGAAGGCCGCACGCGGCTTCCGACTGGTGAACTCGAGTACGCCCACTGTACGTCCGTCGACAACGATGGGCGCGCCGATGTAGGACGCGTCTCCAAGCTCGCAGAGTCGCTTCGCGTAGGTCGAGGTCGAAGCCTTGGCGTCATGCACCACCACCACATCGCGCATGGCCACACCGGGCGGGCCAATCAATGAGGGCGGCGGCTCATCTTCCTCGGTCCTTCGACCATGAACGATCAGTGTGTCTTTGGCTGCCTCGCTGAAGGTCGCGACCTCCAGGCTGAAGTAGCGCAGACCAAGGTGGAGCACCGTGTTCACTGTCTCGCGTATCGCTCCATCGCGAAGCACCTGGCTTGCACGATCAGCGGGGACGAGCGAACGGGGGCGGGGCGAAAGAGAGTGGACTTCGAGATTCACGCTAAGCCCCTAGCGAAAGCGGTGCCAAAGGCGAGTTCCGCTTGGCGAGGGCATCGATAAGGCTTTCCTGCAGAATTCCGCACGCGATAGCGTCGAAAGCGCGACGCTTCTACGTCATGCGATTGGCGAGCAATACTGCCCACGCAGGCCGACATCGACCGACGTGTGACCCCAGTTTGATACAACTCGCTAGCAAGACCCCCATGCCTTCGCCAGGCGGGTAGCATTGCGTGCAGGAGTTCGCGATGTTCCGGATCAAGCGGGAGCAGATGGAGTTCTTCAACGCGAAGACGCGAGAGAAGTTCTGCCAGATGATGGTGGGCTACCTGCGTGAGAGCTTCACAGAGTGGGTGGAGGTCATGTCGCCGGAGGCTCTCAACAGCTGGGTCGAAGCAGCCGTCGACAAGGCCGACTCGTACCGGGTTCGCACTGAGCCTGAGGCTGCGCAGTTGATCTTGCTGTTCTTGCTTCTAGGAATTGAGGCCGACAAAGAGCTCGAATGGTTCGGAGCAATCCTTGAGAGCCGCACTCTTGCTGCGGAGGGAAAGGTCCGCCGCCTGATTCGGACGGCTCGCGCAAACGAGGTCGAGGACTTGGAGCAAGTGATCGTCTACGCCGAATTTGATGCGGCCCACCCAAGTGAACTTACGGATTGAGCGGGGACATCATGGGACCAGGAACGCAACCGAGTAAACCGCAGCCGACCAAACCGCAGCCGGCCAAACCGCAGCCGACGAAGCCGCCTGTAGCGAAGCCGGCCCCCGCGCCACCGAAGACGCAACCTCAGAAGCAAGCGACGCAGGCGAAGTGTGATTGCCCCTTAGCAGTCGCCAAACCCTGCGACGTTGACACGTTGAACATTGAGTTTGAGCACTCGATCGACGACCCGGATGTGCCCCCGCCGAAGGGAACGACGGCTGGCTCTCTGCCGAAGAAGAAAGAGTTCGCGCAGGCGATCAACCGCCTGCGACACAACAAGGTGATGATCGGGAACGAGCCGGCTCGCGATCCTGCGCTCGCTGCGTACGATCTCGTGATTGAGACCATCGCCGACTACAACGCCGCCGAAACGCCCAAATCCGCGAGCTTTGATGACCCGGGCGACATCGTCACCCTGAAGTCGATTCACGCGGGGTTCAGTACGCCTGACTGTCCAAGAGACGAGCACGCGCTGCTGACTGTCACCGCCAAGACGAAAGCGCCCGAACTCAAGCCCCTCGTGATTAGGAGGCAGGGCGTGAGCTCGATCAACTATGAGCAAGACCACCGATTGTTCGGTCCGACCTTCTTGTTTGACATGCACAAGATGGGGAGCGGCGCCTTCGTTCTGTTTGAGTGGATCATCAGCCTGTTTGCGGCGTCCAAACCCAAGGAGATCGAGATCGTTGCGCAGGCCTGTGGAACCCGCGCAAAGGGTGCCACCAAGCCGATCAATCGAGACATCAAGGCGCTGCTGCGGATTCATCGTCGGGACAAATGGACGATCGGCGTCAAGGTTCCGCCGCTCGGTCAGTTCAAGCACGAGCATCGCCGCGAAGCCGATTGGAACAAGCCGAAGCAGGTCTTTACCAATCCAGGACAGACCGTGACATCGGGTGAGCGGCGCATCGGGACCAGCGCTCGCGCCTACGAGACGACCGTCGACATTAACGTTGGTAATGGTCTCGCTGGCAACGCGTACGGCACGCTCATCGGTCGACGGGTGGAGCGGTACAGCGATCAAGATGGCCACGCGGTCAGGGCCACCCGCATCAACCGGACTGGAGACATACGGTTCAACTACAAGGCGGTAACCGAGCGTCTCGCGAAGCCTTCCGCTGGGTTTGAACTTGTCTTTGCACGCAACGACCGAGAGATTGGCAGCAAGGATCTCATCGAGGCGGTTCGCGAGCTAAAGGCCTGCGTGACCAACCTAGCGTTGGCGATGGGGGCGGTGAAAGACCTCTTCAAGAAGGTTCCGCAGGCGGGCTTCAAGTTCGAGTTCAACCTCAACGTGCTCTGCGGCTACGCAGTGGTCGAGTGGGGGCCCAAGAACGCCGCCTGCATCGATAAGCGATACTGGCCCGTCTACACCCAGTTCAAGCTCAAGCTGGCGATGGAAATCGTCAACATGCGGTTGGCGCTCAGCTTCGGCGTTGATGTTACTTGTGGCGGCGAGCGTTGGAAGACCGGCATCGTCGTGAAGATCGAGGGCAGCCTTGCCTTCAAGATCGCCATTGATAAGGAGATCCGTGCTTTTCAAGGCCCCTGCCCACCAAAGCTCAAATCCAAGGGCCCACCCAAGTTTGGCGTCGCGGGAGATTGCCAAGGCGAGCTCACCCCGTACGCAAGTGCTTATCTGGCCGGCTATACCGTCACGGATGCGAGAGCGGCGTTGACCTCCGGGCTCGAGTTCAAGGGCGAGTTCGTCTATGACCTGCCCAACAAGAACATCGGCCTCAAGGGAGAACTGAAGTCGAAGTCGTTGGTCTTGACTGCGTCGTTCAAGGCTCCTGGCTGGAGTACTCCA
This sequence comes from Polyangiaceae bacterium, assembly GCA_044376115.1. Classification (GTDB taxonomy): domain Bacteria; phylum Myxococcota_A; class Polyangia; order Polyangiales; family Polyangiaceae; genus Xiheicaenibacterium. Next base: position 191,403 of record JBILLK010000005.1, read on the forward strand.
AGGGCCATCGACCCGGTCGAGATCTTGAAGGCAACTTCGATCCATACGTTCAAGTAGAATGAGCGAGCCTGATTCGGTCATCATGTCGCAGCTTGAGATCAAGGGCTGCGCCGCGGTTCTCTATCTCAACGGCGTCCCAATTACGCGGCTGACGCCTGAGACGGTCGCGGGCGAGAACTGCGCCGTGCAGCAGTGGCTCACGCGAGGTGAAAACAAGCTTGAACTGCTGGTCGAACCAGGGCCGACCCCAAGCTTGGCGCGCGCTCCCTCGTTCGAACTCGATCGCAAAGAGATGCGGGCCGTTGCGCGCCTGCTCAAGTTCAAAGAGGGAGACGACGGGACCGCGCAGAGCGGGACGCTGCTGACAGAGGTCCGCTTTGAGTGGGACGCGGAGAAGCCCGACAAGCTGACGTTCCCCTTATCCGTCTTCACGAGCACGCAGCTCGGTTCGAGCTTTGGTCCTTGGGCATGGCAGAGCTACCCCGACCTTGTCCTTGATCAAGCGCTGCTCGAAGAGGCCCGCGCGATCTTGCTCGAGCTCGACGCCGCTGTGCGAGGCAATCACGCGGATCGGATCTGGCAGCTGACCGAGCTCCAGATGCTCGATACGGCGCGCGCCTATCCAGCCTTGTCGGAGGCGTATTTACGCGCCGACATCACCGATATGTTGCAGGTATTCGGTGCTGACGGAGATCCAACCATGCCGCGCGACCCCGAAAGCCAAGACTTCCGATTGGTGGCTGGCGGCAAGTTGCTCGAGCTTTGCGACAAGGACTTTCGACCCAGCTTCCGCCTTCGCGATCGCCGTCGGGGCCAAGTCGTTCCATTCCCGACCTTTCTTGCCAGAGTCGGGAAGGAACTACGCATCGTTCGTTGAAGCTAGGGGCTGGTGGCTTCGGAGTTGTCGCTGCTTGCAGCGGGCAGGGGCTCTTCAACGATGTCAAAGGCACCGAAGTCATAGGGTTCGTTGGGGGCGAGCGTCTTCTGCTTCAGCACCTCGCGGATCCCACGTTTCTCGAGCGTCTTGACGCGGTGGTAGCAGAAGGGGTTGTTGCCGCGTCGGCCCGTTGTGCAATGGGCCGTCCATGAGCAGCCAGCCCTGCATTCGTCGGCGTAGTAGCAGGTTTTGCAAAAGCCCCAGAGCTCGTCGGTGGTGCGGTCTCGCGTGAAACCGATCTCTGGCGAAGTCTCCCAGAGCTCCTTCAACGACTTGTCGCGCACGTTGCCGCCCGTATACGGCGCAGTTGGCAGCGAGGGGCAGCCCTTGACCTTGCCATCGGATTCGATCCCGACCACGTATTGGCCCGCCTTGCAGCCTTGCCAAAAGGACTCACGGCCACCCGGCCTTGAGCGGAGCGTGGTCTCGTGGGGGCCGTAGTAACCAATGTTGTTGCCGACGAAGATGTTGAACGGCTCGCCTTTGCCATCGTACCGCTTTAGCCCCTCCATCTGGATCGCCGCGAGCGTGTCGATCACCTCGACCATCATGTAGGGCTCGAGAATCCACTCGGGGCGGTCGGCTGCGCGACCCATCGGCACGGTGATGGCCACCTGCCACGCAATCACGTTGCGCTTCCAAAGGCCCTCCACCAACTCCCACAGGTGCTTGTAATTGAGCTGATTGATCTGCGCGTTGGACGTGACGATCATCCCCGCATCGCGCGCATTCTCCAGCGCCTTCATGGCTGCGGCGTGGCTTCCGAGGTTGCCTCGCAGTTTGTCGTGGATGCGTGGTGGCCCGTCCACCGATACGCCGACCCCGTACAGACCAGCCTTCTTGAGCTCGCGAGCGCGCTCCGCGTGCAGCGCCCGCCCGCCGGTTTGCATGCTGACGCGCAGCCCCTTGCCAGTAAGGAACTCAACGATCTTGTAGATGTCTTTGCGGAGGTACGCCTCGCCACCAATCAGCGCCACCTCACGACAACCGAGGTCAACCAAACCTTGAGCGACCTCAAGGATCTCCTCGTGGGAGAGTTCGTGGTCGCGAGCTGCGCCCGCACGCGAGCCGCAGTGCTCACAAGGTTGGTCGCATTTCATCGTGAGCTCCCACACCGCGTAATACGGGTGGTGTCCCGTCTCTCCTGCGCGTGGAACTCGAGGAGGCGGAGCGGCCTTGCGAATCTGTACGAGACTCTCGCCGTTGGTCGTCATGGCGCAAGGGTACCTAACGCTGCGGCATGTTGACAGGGTGCTCAGCCAGAATAAAATCGCGCCATGCCCCCCTTCGTCTCTTGTTCCTCTTGCGGTTGTGTCGTGAAGCTCGTCGAAGATGCCTGCCCGCACTGCGGCACCAAGCTTCGTAATGCGGAAGGCCGCATTCCGCGGACAGCCGCGGCCATCCTGCTCGGTCTTGCCGCAAGCGCGGCGGCCTGCGGAGACAGCGGTTCCTCGACGTCGAGCGGAGGGTCTGATTCTGGTGGCGGTGGAACCACTGCGGACGGCGGTGGTGGCGCTACTTCGGATGGCGGCGGTGGTGCAGCTCCGGAGTATGGTGTCCCCGCAACTGGCGGCGCAGGCGGAGACGGTGGCACGGCTGGGTTTGCTGCGGACTACGGTGTCCCCGGAACCGGCGGCGCTAACTGAGCTTCTCGCTCTAACTTTCGTTTCGCACTGGCGGTGAACTCGGAGGTTCGCCCTGGTGAACTTGGCCGCGCTGCACGGGCTTCTCTAGCCTAGCTGCATGCGCGGTTTGCGCTTTGTCACCTTCCTTCTTGCCACCGTGTCCGCAGCCTGCGCGCCTTCCGCCGAAGAGCCGCAGCGGCTGCCGCTGGCGCGTGCCTTCTGCATGGAGTTCGGCTGGTCACGGCTTGGAATGGCGAAGGTCGAGGAGTCGGCCCCTGGCCCGACGTCGACAAAGCGGGTGTACGCCAAAGCGCGGTTTGTCTGGATTCGCAAACGGCCGACCGCCGAGTCGGAATGGATTGGGTACATAACGCTCGGGCAATCGCTGGCCCTAAGAGCGAACGTCGAGCCGCCAGCAACCTTCGCTCTCACCACCGCTGAGGGCACTCTCGGGATCGCGGGACCAGGCGCCGTATGCCAATTCTGGGTGCCGGTTGAGCCGAGTGGCTGGGTTTGTACCGGTCGCGATGCGACGTTGAACGCTGCAGATCCCGTGGTGGTTGACCTTGAGCAGACTGCGCCCGACATCAATTCGCCGTGGCCGTTCGACTATGCACGATCGCTCGAGGCACCGCGTTACCGCGGCCTGCCTAGTATGCGTGAGCAGAAAGCGACCGAAGGCAACGTTGAGACTCTGCGCGCTCGGATCGACTCGGCGAGAGCGGCGAAGACGCGGGAGGAGATCGCCACCATCGATAGACGTCTGACAGATGCTTCGCTCGATGTCGCGACGGAGCCTGCTCCGGACCTGTTTCTTCCGCCGTACACCATCCTCGAATCCGATACGCCGCTCAAACTCGGCTCCACGATCGCATTCACCCGGACCTTCAATCACGACCAACGCTCTTGGCTACTGTCTTGGGATCGTGCGGTGATCCCAATGGTGAGAACGCATCTCTATCCGCGATCGGCATTTCATGGCGTGCGCTTGGAAGACGGCCTGCGTCTGCCGCTCGCCTTCAGCAAGAAGCAGGAGGCCAAACGCTACGACCGTGACGCGGAAGGACGCTTCATCGCTCAAGACCGAGCCTTCGAGCCGCAAGGTCTGATTCAGTTGGTGGCGGGTGCAACCGGTGAGGACTACCTCGAGACGGCCGAGCCGAACGTTTGGGTTCGTCGTGCGGATGTTGTCGTCGTCGAGCCGAAGGCCGAGCTACCCAAACGGCTACCCCAGACCGGCCGACGTACCTGGGTGGAGGTCAGCACCGTCGGCGGCTGGCTGGTGGCGTTTGAGGGCGACAAGCCGGTCTACGCCACGATGATCTCCGCCGGTCGTGGGGAGACCCTCGCGGACGGTACGATGCGTGATAGCTCGTCGACTCCCGTTGGTACCTACTCGATCGCGTCGAAGTTCCGAACGGCCACCATGCGCTCTGAGCGGCGCCCGGATATCGTGCATGCCGAGGTGATGTACACGCAGGTCTTCTTCGAGGACTACGCACTCCATGGGGCGCCTTGGCACGACGAGTGGGGAGATCGCAAAAGTGCTGGCTGCGTCAACTTGGCCCCGATCGACGCTAAGTGGGTGTTCGACTGGTCCGAGCCTGAATTGCCCCACGACTGGCATGCCAAGCGGTCGCTTGCGGGTGATGCAACGACCGTCGTCGTCATCCACAACTGAATCGCCCTCGCGACGCTGACCTGCAATCGACTCATGGACAAGAAGGGTGGATCTTTCTTGTCACAGCTGATCCTTCCGTTCCTCAGAACTCGCCGATTTTCCGCAGTTTTTGTTGGCCCGAAGTCTGCTATGTCGAGGTCAGGAGGCTTGAACATGATCCGTATGAACTCGATGGTTGCGCTGGTTGTTGTTGGTTTGGTTGGCGCATTCGGTTGTGGTGATAGTGGCAGCAGCAGCGGCGGCAACGGCGGGAGCAACAGCGGTGGAGACGGCGGTGGTGGAAGCAGCCCCACTTCGAGTTCGGGCTCGGCAGGTTCAACCGGCACAGCGGGCGGCGACGTTTGTGGTCCCGCAGGCATCGACATGAACGATGCTTGTGAAGTCTGCGCTGGCACCAAGTGCACCGAGTCGGCGTTGGCCTGCTGTGAGAAGCCTGGCTGTCTCGACATCGTTCGCTGCGTCCAAGACACCGAGTGCGATCCTGACATGCAGGCAGGTCCCCCCGGTTGCTACAACCTCGGAGATCCGGCCAATCCCGGCCTCTGCCAGGACGAGATCGATACTGCAGGCGTGGTCGTGGCCTTGGGTGAAGCGAGCACCTTTGGCGATTGCGTGATCGCCAACTGCTCCGCGGAGTGCGGGATCATGGCTGCTGGCGGCGCCGGCGGCGGAATGTGATTGGTGTTTGGGATCAGCGGCGACGTTTCGCTATCAGCTTCTCGTAAGAGACGACGACAGCACGGAACGTCGCTGGGTCCCCACCGCGATCGGGATGTGACTCAAGAGCCTTCCGCCGATACGCCGCTTTGAGTTCGGCGTGAGTCGCACCTGGCTCCAGGCCGAGAACCGACCAAGCCGAAGTGGGCGTGGTGGCGTTGTCGGCCTTCTGTTTTGGCTTCGGCATGGGCGGTGGAGACTCTCCGCGCAACATGCGATTCCAAGCATGCGCCCAGTAGGGTTCGATCGGTTGAAGTTGGCGGCCCGTCGCGCGCTGTGCGTCGCGGAACGCCTCTTCTTCGCTCGTAGCACCGCCATTGGACGCATCCGGCTTTCGGAACGGGGAGAAGTCTGGCGGGTGGGTCCACCAAGCTGCCCAAAAGTAGCGTCCCCTTTGTGTGCGGGTGACCGAGCAAACAGCGATGGCCAACGACGTCATCGCAACGACGCTGTCAGTCCTTCCACTTCTCGCCTCGCTTGATCTGCCGAGGTGCGCGAGGATCAGTGGGCTTTCCGTCGGTCTCCGCGCAACAGCGGAAGCTCAAGTAGTAGTAAGAGAAGCCTTCATTGTGCGTGTAGATCTTCGGCCGACATTGATTGCGAACACCGTCAACCCAAGGGCCGCCGGTTGTCACGTTGTCGAACTTGTCAGCGGCACGGAGGGTTTCAATCTTACCGCCCGTCATCTTCATCGAGCCGTACTGCACCTTGTTGCCTTCGCTTGCCGCCAGCTCGTCCGCATTGCCCGGCATGTCGAACACGCCGTAGTCGCTGACGCAGTCCGGCTGCGACCCGCTTGGTACGCCGTCCCAGAGTCGCTTGATCTCGGCTGCGGCTTTCTCTTCGTTCTTGCTGTGTGTGAGCAGCAGGCCGTTCTCTTGTTTCGACGGAAACTTGTAGGGTTTATCGCCGTTGCACTTGGATGGATCGCGCTTGTAGCCGTACGGGTAGGGTTTGTACTCGGGCCCTTCGCACGCCATCGTCCACTCGGTCTCGGTGCAAACTCGCTTGCCCAGCGCCGCGCATTTTTTTTGTGCGTGCGGGAAGTCGTTCATCACCTCCGGGTTCTGGCCCTTCTTGTTTGGGAACTCGTAACGGTCGATGCAGTAGCGCTTTTTGACCTTGTTACCGATGCACTTGGTTGGTTGGACGAACTCGTGGCAGATCGTCTTTTTGTTGGCTTTGGCGTAGTGGCTCGACTTGCACTTGACCTCGAGGTTCGTGCAGTAGTCCCCGTCGATCAGCACCATATCTTCCGGGCAGGCGGTCGGGGGCACCGGCTCGGGCAGCGAGGCCGTTGCGCTTGCGACGGGTGGCTGCGCGGACTCTGTGGCTGATGCCGACACGGACGCCGCGACCGGGACGACAGACGGTGCAGGCGGCGTTGGCACGCTGGGCGGTGGCGTCTGTGAACTCGCAGGGTCGGAGGCACCGCATGAGAGCCCACTGAGGGAGAGCAGGGCGAGACCAGCTAGCTTCACGCGAAACATGGTTGCTCCTACGTTGCCGAGGCATCGCCCGCAAGCATCGATCGTTGCGGTCTTTCGCTACCCGGCCAAGGAGACTGCTCTAGTACCGAAGGTGGGAGTCGAACCCACAAGCCCGTAAGGACGGCGGATTTTGAATCCGCTGCGTTTGCCATTCCGCCACTTCGGCATGCTCCCCTGCGAGGAGTCAAACCGGGATGTACTTTCCTCCGACTGGATGGTCAAGTCCGCCCGTCAGAAAGTGCCGATTACTCCGACCGCAGCGGGACCGACGTAGGGACGCAGCTGAACCTGAGCAGCCTTTTCTTCGTTTTCCTTGGAGTCGACCGACTCATCGCCGTCGAGCCCAACGGTGAAGGTGAGCACAAGCCCTGCCGCAGCCCCAAGTCCCCCCAACGCAAACAGCACTGTGGACGCGGTACCGAGGCTCAAGGCGGCGTCTACTTCCCCTGCGTACTGTTCCGGGCATCGATCTCCGCCGCACAGGTCCTTGACCTCGTCCGTTTTTCGGAACGCCAAAAACCCAGTGACACCTCCAGCCACCAACGCTGCGCCACCCAAAGAGTAAGCAATCGCGGCTGGAAGCATCGTTCCTCCTGAAGGCTTCTCTTCAGTTTTGGTTGGTTGCCCCGCGCTCGGATCGAGCGTCACTGTTTTGCGTGCACGCTCCTGAAGCTCGACGCGTTCGCTCGTCTCTGGGTTGTCGCCAATCCGAGCACGAACGGTGTAGACGCCGGGATCAAATGGGAGCGGCTTTCCGAGATCAACCGTCTCGCCGTTGACCGTCGCGGTTGCTCCAGTGCTGCTCACGTTGACGGTCAGAAGAGGAATGCGAGGCTCGAGATCCTTGGCAAGCGTAGTCGCAGCTTGCTTCGCCTTCTGCGTGTTGGCCTCACTCGAAGTCTTGATCGCCTCACAGAGTTCGCTCGCTTCAACGAGCGCGCGCACAGCCACGAGAGCACGCGCAAGGTCGAGCTGGTACTGCACCTTCGGATCGAGTTCGACGGCGATACGCAGCGACTCGACCGCCTCGTCCTTCTTCTCTTGTGCGACGAAGCGTTTGCCTTTCATCCAAGCACTTTTCGCTTGTGCGCGTTCCTTCGGTGTTGGCGCCGCGATGGCGGTTGTACCGACGAAGAACACCAGGCAACAGACCAGGAGCTTGAGCAATGCGCGGGCCATCGTCGACGACTGTAGTGGTCTGGCGCGCCGAATTCACATAAAAACAAGCCAAATTGGCTTCGCATCGAGGCAAGAACTTTTCAGTGTGGTGCGCGATTTAGAGTGCGCCCGGCTCGCTCGTCGCTTGCGTGGCGTGGTCAAACCGATTCGACCATGCTTCATCAGCAGAGCTCCAAGCGAGCATTGTCGGGCGCGAGAAGTAGCGGAATTTGGCCGAATTGGGCTGAATTTGGCGCGTGCAATTGGTTCCACTCGTGCACGTTGCACAACACCGGTTGATGATGCGGCCGACAAAAAACGACAAAAGGGCCGACAAAAACCAAAGGTCGTGCTGGATCTGTTTCCGGTCCTGTGATTGACTGCGCGTGATTTCGCGGTTTCGCAGCCGAAAAACAGCGAGCCGTGAGAACAAGAACCCAAAACATTTTTTGGCGTAGCGCTTCGTCGAAGACGCCGAAAGCGAGTGTGACTCCTGTCCCCACTAGGCAGGTTGCACTCCAAAGGAGATTCACATGGCTGGTAAGAAGACCGAGAAGAAAGAAGGCAAGAAGGCCGCAACGCTCAGCAAGAGCGGACTCATCAACGCTCTCGTCGAGGCGACGGGCGAGCTTTCGCGCAAGCAGGTGAAGGCGGTTCTCGATGCCCTCGCTGACGTCGGTTACAAGGAGCTCAAGAAGAGCAAGGTCTTCACGCTCCCCGGCTTCGCGAAGTTCCGCGTGGTTGACAAGGCTGCTACTCCGGCTCGCAAGGGCACGAACCCCTTCACCGGCGCTCCCATGCAGATCGCTGCCAAGCCGAAGAGCAAGAGCGTCCGCGCTCGTCCGATCAAGGCGATCAAAGAAGCCGTTGCTTGAAGCATGATCGAACGGGGCCGGCCCCGTTCATGACGAGAGAGGCCCGAGCAATTGGGCCTTTCCTTTTTTGTGCTTTGTCAGGCCGAGAGGGCCGCCGCGAGAGCGTCGAGTTTGCGCCGCTCGGCCTTCAAGTGCGTTGTGCGACGAATCAATTCCTGACGGTCTGTTTCGGTCAGTCGCTGAAATCGCGCCTCCGCGTGGCCTTCGGTGGGCTCCACACCAGCGACCACCGTGCCACCCTTGGTAAGGCCGTGGGGAATGAATTGTACGAAAGGGTCAGGCGATTGGCGCAACAGGCCAATCAAGCGGTACGCGTTCTCGACTCCCCCAACGAGCTCAGGGTGAAAGCTGGCGTGAACGAGCTTCTCTGGCGCTGAGGCGCGAACCGATTCGGCCAACTTGTTGCCAAAACGCTCGAACGGCGAGGAGGAGAGCTGGGATAGCGGGAACACAAGGTGAGCCACGTTGGCGGAGAGGGCCCTCAACGCGGCGGTGGCGGTGGCGACGTCCGGCTGCGCGTCCAGCACGATACCTACGGCGCCCAAGCCGCTGTCGCGTTGGTGCAGAAACGGACACAAGGCGAAGGAAAGCACCACTTCATCGACGTACCGGGTCAATAGGTGGTGTACCCCCTCCGCCAGCTCCACCGCCCGGGGATGGGCTGCTGCGGTTCCAAAGAGGTGAAAGCGTTCATTCGGGGAGGCCACGCCCCCTGTTTTAGCAGGTTGGTTGGATCTTTGACTTTCGTCTCGAAGCCGTCGTGCCTTCTTGTTAGGTTACGCGCGCACCATCGGATTCCCCAACAGGGCTGATGGCCGTCTCTCGGTTCGTATGGGCACTCCAAGCGAACCCCATGTCTCGAAAATCAATCTCTAAGGAGGCCGTGTGCCGCAGCACGCCAAGTTGACGCTAACCGTCGGTGGAAACGAGCAGTCGATCGACCTTCCCGTCATCGAGGGAACCGAGAAAGAACAGGCCCTAGACGTCGGCGCTCTTCGAGCGAAGACAGGCTACGTAGCCCTGGATCCGGCCTTCATGAACACGGCCTCGACGACGAGCGCGATCACCTTTCTAGACGGAGAACAAGGGATCCTTCGCTATCGGGGCTACCCGATCGAACAGCTGGGTGAAAAGTCCTCCTTCGTCGAGGTCATGTACCTGTTGATCTACGGGTCGCTCCCGACGAAGCCGGAGCTTGAGAAGTTCACCAACACTCTCACGCGCCACAGCTTGATTCATGAGGACATGAAGCGGTTCTTCGACGGCTATCCGTCGACTGCTCACCCCATGGCAATTCTCAGCAGCATGGTGTGCTCGCTCTCGAGTTACTACCCGGATGCTTTGGACGTGAAGAACCGCGACGTGCTCGACATCACGATCGCTCGCCTGCTGGCAAAGGTTCCAACAATCGCCGCCTATTCATACAAGAAGTCGATCGGTCAGCCCTTCGTCTACCCGCAGAATCATCTCGATTACTGCTCCAACTTCTTGAACATGATGTTCTCGGTACCTGCCGAGCCGTACACGGTCGACCCGGATGTGCGCGCCGCCATGAACCTCCTACTCATTCTGCATGCGGACCATGAGCAGAACTGCTCCACCTCCACGGTCCGTTTGGTGGGCAGCTCTCAAGCCAACCTGTTCGCCTCCACGGCGGCCGGTATCCTGGCCCTGTGGGGTCCGTTGCACGGCGGAGCAAACCAGGAAGTGGTTGAGATGCTCGAGTCGATCCACGCCAACGGGGGCGACGTCAATCAGTTCGTCAAGCTGGCCAAAGACAAGAACTCTGGCGTTCGACTCATGGGTTTTGGCCACCGCGTTTACAAGAACTTCGACCCGCGGGCGAAGATCATCAAAACCGCATGTGATCGCATCCTCAGCAAGCTTGGTATCAAAGACCCGCTGCTTGAGATCGCAAAGCGCCTCGAGGAGGCCGCTCTCGAAGACTCCTACTTCGTCGATCGCAAGCTCTACCCGAACGTCGACTTCTACAGTGGCATCATCTACCGCGCGCTCGGCTTCCCCACCAACATGTTCACGGTGCTCTTCGCGTTGGGCCGGCTCCCGGGCTGGATCGCCCACTGGAAGGAAATGCATGAGAACCCCACCACCAAGATCGGCCGTCCGCGGCAGATCTACACGGGGGAATTGAGTCGGGACTACACTTCGTTCGACAAGCGCGGCTAGCCGCCAAAACGAACGAGCAACGCAAGCAAAGCCGCGGCACTCACGAGCAAGAGCGCCGCGGTTCTGCATTTCAGTTCGGCTTGCAAAAGTCGCTGAAGATGCCCCGTTCGTGAGCCGACGCTCACCGCGCCGCAGTGCACGTCGCGATACCCACCGCGCGGCACGAGTCCGAACGCGATTGCTGGTCCCTGAACCGAAGGCGTCTGTGCAGGAATGAAGACCTCGAACCGCTTGTCTGCGGGGACAAACCGCTCACCGTCGAGCCAGCCTTCAGCCGCAGCGGCGACCGTTGCGGCTTTTCGCCGAGCAACCCTGGCGTGAAGTGCTACTCCCAACAACGCACACAGCGAGGCCGCGGCTGGTAGCCACTCGGTAACGCGACTCAACAGTGACGGTGCTCGCTCCTGGGTCAGGTACTGCTTGTCCTTGAGCTTGACTGCACCGCTTTCGGACGTCGCCAGCCTATCGCCCGGCGCGCCCTCTAACACTGTTGTTCCGTCTTCGAAGAGGTACGCTGTTGCCGGGGTGTGACGCGCTAACGAGGCCCGTACGTGGGGTCGTCCGGGCTGCTTCAGCTCAACCCAGTCAAAGCTTCCGTCCCCACACTCTCTGGTGAGCGAGAGGCTGTCCGAACTGACCACCCGCGTCCTGCTGAGCCGCCCAGTTGGCGTTGAATGCGTCGCTTGGTCGCAGTTGCCAACGGTGAACTCTTGGGACGGCTTGAGCTTTGGCTCCTCAGCCGCCACGAACCCAAGCGAACTCCCAGCCAGCCCCACAACGAGGACCAAAGCCCCAAGGGCCGCTCGGCAGAGCTTCAGCCAGTTCAGCCAGTTGTGGAACATCTTGCAGGGACGCTCCTCACCCAGGAAAAGTTCCTACGCCTTAATTGATTGCTGCTTGCTCAGCCTCCTCGACTTTATCGAGGGCGGTCATCATTGCGCGGGTCACGTTCTTTAAGGCCTCTTCCGATAGCCGCAGGCTCACTCCACTTGCGCTCAGGTGCAGATGAACCGTGCCACACGGACACTGGGTGATTTTGGCGGCGTCGTTTGAGGCGAGCTGGTTGTGCCGGCCGCAGGGTTTGCGTTCCATTGGCACAGACTACAACTCGAACCTTCTTTGGGCCATGACGACCCACAAAGCCTCTCGAAGGAGTTAGCCTTGGGCGAGGCGGACCATGGGAAAAGTAACTGCAGTAAAGATGGACGTGATCACTGAAAAGAGTGGTCACAGTGTTACTCCCATGGCGGTGAGCGTGTGCATCACGCCGGCCGCTCCAAGTCCGTTACCCATTCCGTACCCAGTCGTTGCCTCGAGCATCGAAGGGATCACCGATGCCGCGATGCGAACCCGCGTTGAGGGAAGCCCGTGGGCGACGACGGGCTCGGTACTCAAGACCTGCCACGGTAACGAGCCAGGCACTTTGAAAGAGGTAGTGAGTCTCAACACGGCGGGGCCTGTCGCCATTATCGTGGGCGCGCCTATCGTCCTCGTTGAACTCGGAATGGCCGGCATCACCGGCAGCATCTGCGTATCCAACAAGGCGATCACGGTTGGAACCAATGGTGCTGCTAGCGGAGCGGGTGGTGCCAGTGGCGGTAGTGGAGCTGGTGGTGGTGGTGGTTCCGGTGGCGATGGCCCGGGCGGACCATCCGGCCCGTCGAATGGCGGTGGAGGTGGCGGAGGGTCCAACTCCGGCGCTGGCGGCGCTGGCGCGGGACCAGGTGCACGCGCGACTGGTAACCCCCAGGCGCCAGGGACTTCATCCGGGCCAGCCGAGCAGCACACGTGTCAAGGCGGCCATCCGGTTGACCTGGTCACTGGGGCCGTCGTCGATAGCGCCACCGACATCGATCTGCCGGGCTGCATTCCGCTTCGTTTCAAGCGCTCGTACTCCTCGCTACGCTTTCGCGAACGTGGCGCTTCGCTCGGTGCAGGTTGGGCGCATCCGTTCGACGAGAGCGTCGCACTCGGGCCGAAGTCGATCGTCTTTCGACATGCTGAAGGCCGAGAGATTTACTTCGAGACGGTTACCGTTGGCGCATCAACCTTCCATCGTCGTGAACGACTGACGCTGACGCGGCAGGGGACTTTTGACTTCACGATCCGTGATCATCAAGCCCGGGTTACGAAGGTTTTTCGACCGCTGACGGCGGAGGGCGTTGCGGTCTTGCGCTCTACCTCCGATGGCTACGGCAACAGCATTGAGTTCGATTACGAGGACGGACGTCTAGCCCGCGTGCGCGACACGGCAGGGCGGCAGGTGCTCGTTCGTTGGCGCAGCTCGCGCATCGTTCGTCTCGAGGTCGTGGTTGGAAGCTCCCCGGAGCTTTGGGTTGACTATGAGTACGACGAGCAAGGGCGGCTCACCGGCGTCTTGGACGCGCTCGGCCACGGCGAAGAGTTCGAATACGACGGCTTCGGTCGGATGACGTCGACCACCACCAAGGCTGGTGTTCGCTTCAGCTACGTATACGACGCAGATAGCGGGCGCTGCGTCCAGACAGGAGGCCCGAACGGGCTGTACGCGCTCGAACTCGAATACGACCAGGTCAATCGACGCACCATTGTGTATGGCGAAGAGAATCGGGTGGTCGAGTGGTCGGAGCTTCCTGGCTTTGCCCGTCGCACGCTGCTTCATGATGGGCGGGTGCTCGACGAGAGTGCGTGGGACCCCGACGGATACCGGGTGGCGGTGGTCAACGGCGCTGGGGAAGGCACCCAACATTGGTTTGACGCCTTTGGGAACGAGACGCGTCAGGTCGATGCGATGGGTCAGGCCACGCTCTGGGAGTACGACGCCGACGGTAACGTCGTACGTCGAGTCGATGCTGACGGCGGACAAACTTCGTTCGCTCACGACCGTGCAGGCGGGCTCATCGGGATTCGTCACTCATACGGTAAGTTCTTCAACTTCACGCGCGATGAACGCGGCCGCCTTGCGCAGATTGTCGATGAAGGCGGCCCGGTCAGGACCTTTGAGTACGACTCCCAGCACAATGTGATCGCCGAGGTGGATGCGCGAGGATCTCGCACCGCCTTCAGCTTTGACGCGCTCGGGCGCGTGCTTACGCAAACGGACAGTCTGCAGCGGACCAGCGCAGTGACACGCGACCGGCTCGGTCGACCGCTCGTCGTGAGGCGGCCGGGAGGTGCAACCGTACAACGGACCTTCGATCCCAACGGGAACATCCTCCGCCAGGTCAATGAAGACGGCGCCGTGATTGAGATGAGCTGGTTCGGCATGGGCAAGCTGGCCCGCCTCATTGATCCGGAGGGCCGTTCTTGGCGGCTCGACTACACTTCGCAAGAGCGTCTCGCAAAGGTTACGAACCCTGCCGGCCAGACCTACTCCTACCGCTACGATGAAGCCGGTCACGTCGCTGAGACCATCACCTTCGACGAACGCAGGCTCTGTTACAAGCGAGACGCCGCCGGTCGTGTGCAGCGTCTCGAGCTGCCAGACGGTACGCATCTCGACTTCGAGTACGATCGCAATGGTCGCCTTCTAAAGGAAGTCGCGAGCGACGGCAGCGCAACGTCCTTCCGTCGCGACATGCAGGGGCGCGTCGTTGAGGCCACGCTCGCGGAGTCGGAGTACAAGCACACCACGTTTCTCGAGCGCGATGAACGCGGCCGCATCGTGGTCGAGCGGCAAGGGGATCGCTTGCTGCGCTTCGCCTACGATCTCGACGGTCGCGTGATCGAACGCACGCTGTTCGACGGCACCAAGACCAGCTTCAGTTACGACCGCGAGAGCTTCCTTACGCGCGTCGAGCATGCGGGCCGGAGCTTCTCGTTTGAGCGAGACGCGCTCGGGCGGGAGACGGCGCTCCGTGAAGGTCGAGGAGTGTTCTCGCTGCAGCACCGCTATGACGATCTTGATCGACTGATCGAGCAGCGAGCGGAGGGGGTTGCGGCGGCAGACGGCGTGCCGGCAGTGCTTGCCCAGCGGCTCTACAAGTACGACGTCGGCGGCCGCGTTTCTACGATCGACGACGGCACTTGGGGCAAGTCGACCTTTGCCTACGACGCTGCGGGGCGGCTCGTCGGATCCACGGTTGGCGAATACCGCCAAGCGTTTCTCTACGATCCGGCAGGCGCTCTCGTTGGCGCGTTGCGAGAGTTAGGCGCCTCTGGTCGCCCGACAAAGTGGAAGACGTCAGCAGGCAATCGCCTGCTCGAGACCGACAGCAAGACGTATCAATACGATAAGCGCGGCCGCCGACTCTTCGCGCGTGAAAAGAAGACCGCGCAAATAGCGGACTACGTTTGGGATATTCGCGACCGTCTCCGCGAGCTCAAGCTGAGCGACGGCTCGCGTGTCGTGATGTCTTACGATGCCTTTGGCCGACGTGTCCGCAAAGATGTCGTACGCGGAAGCAAGACCGATTCGACCGAGTTCCTCCATCACGGCAACTTCTTGTGTGCCGACCTTCAGGTTGAGCGAGGCGTGCGGAGCTTCGTTCATCACCCGCACAGCGATGCCCCACTCCTCCACTGCGAACGAAAGGAAGTATTCCTCGTCGTAACGGACCAGCTCGGCGTTCCGAAGGAGCTCATTGATGCGGGTGGCCACGTAGCTTGGTCCGCTCGACATGATGCTTGGGGCCGGGTGTTGCGGGAGAAGTGGGATCCCACCGGAGAAAAGAGTCGCGGCTATCGCGTAAGTTCGCCGTTCCGTCTGCTTGGGCAGTACGCCGATGAGGAGACCGGTCTCTGCAGCACACGCTTCCGCTTTTTCGATCCAGAGGTTGGGCGTTGGTGCAGCGCGGATCCTCTCGGCTTGTCAGGCGGAACGGATCTCCACGGTTTCGACGGCACGCCAACGGTCCACGTCGATCCACTTGGCCTCAGCGCCACTGGAGCGCCACATGGTACCCCGCCAGTGGCGACGCCCTACGGTCCAGCGGAGCAAGGCACCTCGGCCGAAGCGCTCGCCGCGCGTCAACGAGTAGAGGGCGGAGCTACCCTCTACCGTATGGGGACGATGGGCCGCAGCGCAGGACCAGAGGGGCAGTTCTGGGCCCTCGAGCACCCTCATTCGCCTGGCTACGCGGCGCGCTACGGCATCCCTCAAGAAAACATCGACAGAGCCGACTTCATCGAAACCGCAACGGTTCGCCCCGGAACACCCTTCGTGACGCGCCAGGCTCCTCCAGTGGGCGCCAACCCCGGAGGTGGTATCGAGGTCGTCACACCCGAACATGGAACTAGGATGCAGGCCTTCAACGTTTTGTGAGGGAACCGTGGCCAGAGATTACGCACTCGAAGGTAAACAGTTCGCTGATGCACTTGATAAGGAAGGCCTTACAGCAGAGGCCGCCCAAGTGCGCGACGTCATCGACTTTGCCTCCACAGGAGGCGAACTGCTGATGGGCCTTCGCTTTCGGTTGTCGGAGCTGCAGAAGGTAACGGCGTTGACGTCAACCCTTAAGGCTCGAGCTTTGGATCTCCAGACGGCGATCCAGGCTGCGCTGGCTGGTTGACCGACTCGCCAGACCATGCGCTCTTTTGCCACTATCGTCTTGGTGCTTCACGCGCTCACCGAACTCTCTGTCGCCGTTCTCATGGGTTTTACGCCGAGTGTCTTCTTCCCCACGGGAGGGCTCGAGTTGCACGAGTTGGCTCGCTCGTTTGGTGTCGGTGCGGGCGCTGTTGGCGTGCTTTCGGTCCTGTTGCTGAAGTGGCGAGACGGCGATGCGGGGTTGATTGGGTTCCTCACGCTGGCCAGCTATCAGGCCGGCATTTGGGTCAATCAGCTGCGTTACCCGATGGCCTCAGTGCCAGCTTGGGTGCCGCCGCTCTTTCATGGATGCTTCGTGCTGGCATTCCTATGGCTCGCAGTAAGCGCCCGGGCCGCGCGGAGGGTCGCTTCTCGACCAGAAAATCGGCAGAGCTTCAGCTAGCATGCACCTCACGTGTCCTCCATAGCTCCACCTTCCGGCGGTGATGAACTCGAAGCGCTTCTCGGGAGCGAGCTCTCGTCGGAGACCGCTCCTGGAGTGAAGTACCGCATCCTTTCGCGCGTCGGAGAGGGTGCGATGGGGGTGGCATTTTACGCGATGCGTCTCGCGCCGGAAGGGGAGTGCGGCGTCGTCGTCAAGATCCTTCGGCCTTGGTTCGTCGCCCAGTGGGGTAAGACGGCTGAGCTGATCGTTCAGAAAGAGGCTGTCGCCCTCGGCCGCTTGAACGAGCGCGTTCCGCCAACTCCCTTCGTCGTTCGTTTGATTGACACTGGTGCGGTGGCCCTTCGATCGCGCGGGGTTGAGGTGCGCGTCCCTTGGTTGGTGGTGGAATACGTTCACGGTGGCATCGAGGGGACGACGCTGAGTCAACGGGTGGTTCACGCCATCCGAACCACTGGACATGCTTTCGACGCCCAGCGTGGAGCGAACTTGGTTGAGGCGCTTGGTCAGGGCCTCTCCACCGTTCATGAAGTCGGCGTGATCCATCGCGATATCAAGCCCGACAACGTCCTCTGTTGCGGCTTCGGAAGCGACGAGATCTTCAAGATCGCCGACTTCGGTGTGGCGCGTCCAGTGGGCGTCGCTGCGACCTTTGGCGGGTTCATCGTCGGCACGCTTGGCTACGCGGCACCTGAACTCGCAACGATGGACGCCAAAGCTGTAGGCGCCTGGAGTGACGTCTTCAGCATGGCTGGCGTAATCTACTTTGTGCTTACCGGCGCCGAATACTTCGATGTGAAGTCGCCATCCGAGGCGTTGATGGCCGCGCTTTCGAATCAGCGCCGCAGTATCCGGGAGTCGCCCTGGCTCGCGCCCGAACTGCGGGCCAACGCCGAGGCCTGCAAAGCGATTGACTACGCGCTCGCCTGCGGCACCTCCGGAAAAACGGAGCTGAGGCCCATGCGCGCGGATGCGCTTGCGATGATGATCGCTCCTTGGCTTCGCTCCGAGGTTCCGCGGCTATCGATCGTAAACAAGCGGAGGGCGCATCTCGAGGAGTCCGAAGACACGACTCAACTACTGGCATGGACCTGGACCCCACTTCGCTACCCGGGAACTTTTGGCAAGGTCATCCGCGACGTTGCTTGGGACGGTGACGGCAAGTGCATGGCCGCCACCAATGCAGGGCTAGCTTTTTGGGACGGCTCACACTGGAAGGATGTCGCGCACGACGGCATCGCAGACCCAACCTCCATTCGCTTCGTCCGCCGCGTGGCGCCCGGTCAGTGGCTCGTAGGTGGTGACGAGGCAACGTTCGCCCTCTACTCGAGTGAAGGCCCGCGTGAAGTGCGCCGCTTCTCGGGGGGCAATATTCGCTACGAACTCCTATCAGGGAACATCGACGACCTGGCGGTTCTCGTTGGCACTGCGCCGAATCAGCCCCCGACCCTTTGCTGTTTGACGGCAAAACGTTGGCTCAAGCCACTTCCCGTTCCAGACGCTGCATCGATCTCAAAGCTCGCCCGCGTTGCCGACTCAAAATGGATGGTGGTAGGCCGAGCGAGAGATGGCGGCGCTTATGCAGCCATTTACCGTCCGCTCGATTGGAGCCTAGAGCGTATTGATACCCCATTAGTGCGGGCCTTCCTGGCCTGTGACGGTGAAGACTCAGCCAATACCGCAGTAGGCGTTGGCGCCAGTGGCGCTGTCGTATGGGTCTACCCCAGCGGTGTCCGCCATGAGTTCGTCGAGGGCAAACCTGACCTGTCATCGGTCTCCATTGATGCTTCAAGTCGAGGCTGGTGCGCGAGCGCAGGCCGCATATGGATGCACCACCGCACCGCACACGCCACCGGGATGTCCGCTCCCCCAATTGGAAGGTGGGACATCATGTGGGCGGATGATTCGTGGACGGCGCCGATCGTGGCGCTCTTCACTGAACCAGGCTTGGTCGTTGGTATGACGGCAGATGGTGGCATTATCGAGGGCCGAACGGCTGCTGCTGGAAGGCCGTCCAATCGCGCTCCTACTGACTCGATGTTGCGCCGAGCGGGAAGAGGATTGTAAAGCGCTCTGCGCTTATTCTCGGAATCATTCAAGATTGCTTCCACTGCGCCGTTTCGCTTATTGCATTCGTTAGAAGGAGGCCGCTTTGGGCGCAAAATGCGCACGTTATTTTACCGATGCTGAGCGGCTCGGCGGGTTGGCCGCAAAGATCCGGTTGGCTTCTTGGGCTCGGATCACTTCGACGGAAGCGGCGGCAGGTCCCGACAGTCCCGATATCATCGAGCGCCTCACGCTGGCCCTCGAGCGCGTGAAGTTAGAGTTCTCTCCTCAGCCTCAGTTCTCAGAGCGACCAACTGCCGGGAGCCACGCGCCGCCGTCGATAGCGCCAGGGCTCACCAACGTCGTCACCAAGCTAAGGGCGCAGATTGCGTCCATGCTCGATCTGATGAGCCAGCGCTCGTTGATCCTTGACGATCCTCGCGAGACCGCACGTCGAGTGGATGAGGCGGCTGCCACCGCGCTCAATGTGGCGCGTGTCTCGACATGGCTCTTGGATGACACGCTCTTGCGAATCATTTGCCTGGACCTGTTCGACGGCGTTTCTCGCACGCACCAAAACGGCATTGAGATCTGCGCCAGCGGCCATGAACGCTACTTTGAGGCGTTGGCTACCGAACGAAGCATCTTGGCTAACGACGCTCGCTCGGATCCGAGAACAAGCTGTTTTGCGGAGAGCTACTTAGTCCCGCTCGGTATTGGCGCCATGTTGGACGTACCCATCTGGGTTCGGGGCAGGATGGTCGGTGTCGTTTGTCACGAGCATATCGGCGGGCCCCGTCAATGGGACCGTGACGACGAGCGCTACGCGTACTTGATGTCTAGCCTCATCTCGCTCTCGATTGAACGCCAGAAGCCGCCGTCGCCATCCGAATGAGCCACCGTCTAGCCAGCGTTACTTGGTATTGACGGTTGGCGCAGTCGGCTTGGTACAGGCACAGGGCGGCTTCGGCGGTTCTGGCGCCTTTGAGCCGAACACTCCGCCCACCGTCAACAATAGTGAGTTCGTGACCTGCCATTTGTCTACTAGTAGCGGCTCTCGCAGAACCCCGAATTTGTAAGTAATCGACGCCCAATCGAAGAGCTTTACATTTACGCCCGCGTCGATCAATACGCTCGTTAGCTCAATTAGACTGCGCTGGTCTCCCGCCGCTAGATCGTTGGTCTTGAAAGGCACCAGGACGTCTGCGCCAATGCTGTAAGAGACCCTCTTCTCCGTGTCGAAGAAGCCCCAAATATCGGCTACAGCCTCTGCGCCAATCATGTAGGTGTCACCAAGTTCTTTGGCCTCCACCTCGGGGGTGGCATCGTCGTCAAGAATGGCGACACCACCCCCAATGGTTTGCTCGGCGCCGAGGCCAGCCTTTACCTCGATGGCAATTGGCTCCTCCTCGATCGGCTGCGCGAAAACGCCAAGTCCCTCGCGGAACTGTATCGGAGCGAATGGGTCGGTAAGCGCCAAGCTCGTCCCAGTGCTGGTCGTTCTTGAGCCGTCGAGATTGGTCACCACATAGGTGACCGCCTTCGGCTCTGTATCAACGCCGGGGAACATCGTCGTGTTCATCGCTCCACGAACATAGGGACCAAATAGTTCGAGCGCATGAAGCAGATATTGCGTCTCGAACTCCAAAGCATCGTTCGACTTCTCGAACTCATCGAGCGAGGGTGACCGCGTTACGCCGGCCTCGACCCGCAGCCCGTTGCGCCATTCGTGAATGCCCTCGTTGAATTCGAGATCGGCGTCGACTACGCCGCCTAGCGCGATCGTGAAGCCATCTTGCATGCCCACGACTGCGCGTGACTGCAGGACGCTGAACCCAACGCCAATCTCAATCCCTGGAGTCCAGCCCTCCGGCCGGTCTTCCTCATCGTCGTCGTCTTCATCGAGCCCGACGGCTTCAGTCTTGCCCTTCGTGTTGGGGCCACCAACCTTGTCGACGACCGTTGGTGGAGCGGGTGGCGCACTCTGCGCGAGTGCTACCGAGGCAGAAACCAATACTCCGAGCGTGAAGCTGGCAAAGACGAAGTTGCGCACGGGGGGGAAGTTCTCACGGCGGACGTGAATGGGCCAAGGAGGTGGCGTAGCAAAGCGAGACGTGCTCCGTTAAAGCTCCACGACTTCTTTCATAGGGAAAGTCCAGCCTGCTATTCAGGAGAGCACGTGACCGACTTCAATAAGCTCGCTCAAGATGCCACAGCCCGGGCGGCCTTGGCCGCTGGTAAGGACGCAGCCAAGCGGGCCGTTGATGACCTGCTTTCAGACGGGAAGACGGGTGAGGAAAATGCTCAGAGCGCAGCCGCGAAGAAGGCCAAGCGCTGGCGGTTGATTGCGATCTCCGTGTTGGGCGCTTTTGTCGTCATCGGATTGGTCGGCTTACTGCTCAATTATTGGTATTGGTTTCTTGCGATTGGTTTGCTTGGTATTGCCGGTCTTTACGCTCGCCATCGATTGCGACGTAGACTCGCCGAAAAGGCCCCGGCGACTACTGCTCAAAGCGCTCCGACTGACCAGAAGCGGATCGCGCCAAAACTAGTTTCCGAGCAGCTGCGGCCGAGCGAAGAAACGCGCTCCGAAGTCGCGGCTCGGTCGCGGGCGCAAGCCGAAGCGCGAGCCCTTGCTGAGCAAGAGGTCGATGAGGAGCTCGCAGCGATGAAGGCACGTCTAAAGAAATGACTCTTGCGAAGTCGATGGGGCATCCAAGGTGCAGAGTCGGCTGAATCGTGGTCGAGGCCGACGATTGGGTCACTTCCAAGCATTCTGGGTGTCTGTTGACGAGGCCGCGTAGCTGAGTAGCGTAACGCATATGCCCCTTCGCTTACTCAACACGGTTTTTGTCGCGCTGCTCGTCAGCTGCGCCACAGGTGGCGGTGTCATCCCTAACGACGGTGGCAACAGCGCTGAGGGCGGCACCGGGGGGATCGCAAGTACAGGCGGCCAAGGCGGTGTGCCAACCGTAGGTGGTCAAGGCGGTGGTCCCGAGGGCGGGCAGCCAGCGGTCGGCGGGCAAGGGGGAGGCACGCCATGTACAGAAGACCCGTGCAAGCTCGTGGCACCTCAATGTGGCTGCGATAGCGGGGAGAAGTGCACGGTCGATGCCGCCGGAGAGCGCGCCTGCGGTCCAACCGGCTCGGCTGCATTCAATGCAGAATGTGGAGCCGCCGATTGCGTTGAGGGGGCTATTTGCCTTGGTGAAGCCTCGGTGGGCTACTGCGCGCCGTTCTGCGCTACGGACGCCGAATGCGACGGAACGAACATATGCGCTGTAAAGTTGGGTGATGGCAATGGTGGTGTCATTCCCAATGTCACAATGTGCAGCTCTGCCTGCAACCTGGCGTCGGCCGTCGGTTGCCCTACCGGTCTAGGTTGCATACTGGCTCGTGAAGATACTGGCGCAGAACGCTTCTTCACGATGTGTTTTGCGGCTGGCACTGCCACCAGCGGTTCCTGTGCCAACAACCCAGGCATCTGCGCGCCAGGGTATGGTTGCTATAACGATGGCACAGGGGACAATTGCTTCCAAAACTGCAACGTCGCAAGTCCCGTATGTAACAGCGGAACGTGCGGACCAATCCAAGACGAGCTGATGCAGCAAGTAACCGTTAACGGTTTTTCGCTCGGCGCGTGTCTCTGACTCGCGGCCTAGGGAGCCGCGAACGCTGCTAAGGGTCTGAAGAGGCATTAAACGTCCTCCTCGGAATGGATCGATCGTTGACCATGATTTATTGACCTTGCATCGACGAAGGGCTGTTCTCCAATTGGTTGGATTGAAAAACGAGGGTTCTCGTAAGGACCCACGGGTGGGCAGCTCTTGTCCCAGGGCATTAATTGATTCGGAGCTGCCCCACCACAGTGTGACTGGAACATTCTGTTGACGCTCTACGGGAATGCGATGGCGGCGCAAACTTCTGCGCGAACGAGGAGGCTTGCCGCGTGGCACGCCTTGTGAAGGGCGTTGGTCAGCCATGAACGCTCCGTTCGGTCTCCTTGGTTTCATCAACCGGTCCGCCGAGAGGCGGGTAGCGGCTCCCGCTTTGGTGCTCCTGCTCCTTGGTGGATGTAATCTCCTGACTGGCGCAGACGAGTTCACGATTGGGGACGGTGGCAGCGGTGGTGAAACAGACGCCTCCACGGGCAATGTTGGCGCTTCCGACGTTTCGGGGCCAGGTGCGGGAGGGCACTCCGAGCCGGGGGCTGGTGGGTCGGCGGGGGTCGGTGGTACCGCAGGCGCCGGGGGAACAGGTGGTGGGCCGGTTCAACAAGAAGGCGATGCAACAGGCGTTACCATCAGCGAGGTAGCCTTCTATCAAGCGCTCAAGTCAACGGTTTGGAAGAATGGCTCCCCACAAGCTCCTTCCGTCAGTCTAGTAGCCAACCGGCCCGCGGTCGTACGTGTGTTTGCCTCTGCCTCGGGAGCAAGTGGGGCCCCTCTTACTGCTCGGTTGACGCTAGGCGGTAATCCACCAATCGAAACCACGGTAACGAGTTTTGGTAACAACTCTGATAGCAGCTATGGCAGCACGGTTAACTTTGATGTCCCCGCTGAGTACATGACTGGGGGCAATTGGAAAGTCGAATTCAAAGAGCCTGCTACTAGTTCCCAAGGGCCAAACCCCAATGCGTCCACTGGCGAATCATCCCTTCAGCTGCGCTCGTCCAAGACGCTCAAGGTGACGCTGATTCCAGTGCAGTATCAGGCAGACGGCTCCAACCGCATGCCTGATACATCGGCTGGGCAAGTAGAACTCTACCGCCAATCCTTCATGGCTGTCTACCCGACGACGGACGTTATCGTGAACGTCGGTCCTACGTTGGCTTGGAGCAACTCCATTAGCGCTGGCGGTGGGGGGTGGGAGACTGTTCTCAACGCCGTGACTGATGAGCGCACCAGCTCAAATGCCGACTTTGATGAGTATTACTTCGGAATATTCAACCCTACCAGCAGCTTCAATAACTACTGCGCTGGGGGCTGTATGTTAGGCCTAGGCTGGATTGGTGGGCCTAATGCGGAATATACGCGGGCCGCTGTTGGCATTGGCTTCTCAGGCGAAATCTCGACGAGTACGGCCGTTCACGAGGTCGGCCACAATCACGGACGGGATCACTCTCCCTGTGGCGGAGTGTCCGGAGCGGATCCGAACTATCCGCACTCTGGAGGAAACATCGGTGTCTGGGGAATGGACATTATTAAGCATGATATGGTGCCGCCCAGTCACAAGGACTTTATGACCTATTGTGATCCAACTTGGATAAGCGACTATACGTACGAGAATATTCTCGACTTTATGGCTGCTACCAACTCGCTCGAGTTTCCCGAGTCCTCTCTCAATCAAATGTATGAGCGCCTGTCGGTTGGGGCCGATTCGGCGGCCTGGCTAAATGACGTGCAGCTTGCCCGGCCACCGCTCGGGGATGAGGTGAGCAGCATCACCCTTTCGCTCGCAGACGGCTCTACAAAGACTGTGAGTGGCAACTTTTATCGCTACGATCATCTTCCCGGCGGTGTGATCTACGTGAAGAAGGAGGCGCAGGCGATCCAAGCACTTCAGGTCGAGATCGACCTCAACGGGCAACAGACGCTCATCCAAGCGCACCGCTGAGCTGGTAGTGTCTCGGTCTCATGAGATGCGACCTCCTTTGCCGCAGTACTGTCGGCGCGTGTTCTGCTCTGGTTCTCCTCGCCTGCGGCTCCAGCCCTGGAGAGGTTGTTTCACCCAACCCCACGGACGACACTGCTGAGTCCTCCGCTTCGGCAGTGGAGAGTTCGACGCCGGCGCCCAGCGCGGCAAAGCAAGACGCTGCCGAGGTTGAAGTTCCCTCGACCTGCGAGACCAAAGGCAAGGCCTGCCTGCCAAACGCGGCCTTCGTGAAGAAGTTTTGTCAAAACGTTCACCCGGACGTTGCGCTGGCGTTCTTCAAGAAGGGCACGCCCTTCACCCGTGGCTACTTGAAGGGCAACACCGACGCCTTCAATGGGTACGGCGGCGTATCCTCGGGAGACAAGCTGGTCTTCGACGAAGAGGTGATCGTGCTTTCCACGCGAGAGAACACTACGGGTATCGAGGTCAGCGGCGCTGGTGGTCAATACGACCTTCTGCGCTGGGACGGCTCGTGCGCCACTGTTCCGATGGCCGACGTAACCTTCAGCGTTCCACCAGCGCCAAAGACTCCGCGGCTCGATTGGAAAGTCCTCAGTGACGAACTGCAGGCGGCCTTGCTGAATAACGCCGAGATTGCCAAAATCAACAAGGAACGCCGCTCCGAGTGCAAAGGGGCTTCGATGGGCGACGTGAGCAAGAAGTGCGTCAAGTTGGTGGATCAGCTCAGCGCTGCCGTCGTCAACTACGTTCGCACGGGTGAGGGGACCATTCCTGTCCCCGCAAAAGTGAAGTAGGCACCGAGCATGAGCCTCCTCGACAAGCTGAAGGAATCCACACTGGTTGTTGCGGATACCGGCGACATCCAATCCATCGAGCAATTCAAGCCGCAAGACGCAACGACGAATCCGTCGTTGATCACTGCCGCTGCCGAAATGCCTGTGTATGCAGAGTTGGTGGACGCTTCGCTCAAAGAAGGGCGCAAGCTGGCCGGTGATAAGGCTACCGCAGGCGAAGTGGTCGCCCAAGCCATTGACCTTCTGAGCGTTGAATTCGGCCAGCGTATTTTGGACATCGTGCCCGGCCGCGTTTCCACGGAGGTCGACGCGAGGCTCTCCTTCGACACGCCTGGCACAATCGCAAAGGCTCACAAGCTCATCAACATGTACGAGCGGCGGGGTATCGCTAAGGAGCGCATCCTCATCAAGATCGCTGCCACTTGGGAGGGCATTCGTGCCGCCGAACAGCTAGAAGCTGAGGGCATCCACACCAACCTCACCCTGCTGTTCGGCATTCACCAGGCGGTGGCCTGCGCGGAATCGGGTGTGACACTCATCTCACCGTTTGTCGGTCGAATCTTGGACTTCTTCCTCAAACAGCGGGGTGTTGCTTCCATTCCAGCTCACGAAGATCCAGGCGTGCTGTCGGTTCAGAACATCTTCCACTACTTCAAGCACCATGGGCACAAGACCGAGGTCATGGGCGCGAGCTTCCGTAACACAGGGGAGATCCTTGAACTCGCTGGTTGCGATCTGCTGACCATCTCACCGAAGCTGCTGAAAGAGTTGGCAAGCGCTGACGGGGAAGTCCCGCGCAAACTCGACGCTGCGGTTGCACGTCAAAACCCGATTGATCGGATCGTAGTCACGGAGGAGTCCTTCCGAAGCATGCACGCTGCAGACGAGATGGCCTCGTTCAAGCTCCAAGAGGGAATCGAGGGCTTCACGAAAGCGCTGGTTCAGCTCGAGGGAATCCTCGGAAAGCGCCTTGCCGGCTAGCTTTCTTGGCGAGCTGGTGCCGCTGTCCCCCTAAAGCTCGGTAGCCCGCCGAGTTGCTGTCGAACATTGTTTAGTAAGCGTGGGAAAACAATGATCCAAAGCCGGGTCGAGTTTGATCCACGCTCGCATCCTACAAATGGCCAGATCGCGGTGAATTCTCGCTCCCAATAGGTGGCCTAAGCTGTGCTTCGAGATGGTCGTGGACACTCCGAAACAAAGCAACGTTGACTGGGTCAAGTGTTACTACGACGCGTTCAACCGCCGCGATTGGGAGTGGATCTCCGCGATGCTCGCCCCAGACGTGGAGTGGTTTCACGCTGCTCGCGATGAGCGTGTGCGCGGCGTCAACGCCGTGATTTCATCGTTCCGAAGCCTGGTTGAGGGTACGTCGAGCGCCCAGATTGACGTCCGAGCCGTGCACGACGCGGGTTTGATTGTGATTGCTGAGTGTGGCATCCGTCACTCGCGGCGCAGTGTGCCACCCCTGTCGAAGCCTGCTTCGAATAGACCAGCGCCGCCAACGCCTCCCAGTTTTTGCGAGGTACTTCAGCTGCAAGGCGGGCGTTGCATTCGTGGCTCAACCTACGCTGACTCCGTACGCCTTCTGATGGACATCAGCCAAGCCGCCGCTGCTTGAGAGCCCTGATGCCCCTGCGTGGTTCGGGGGCTCGACACGAGTCCGCGCCCGCGCTACGTCGTCACCATGTCGACGAGGATGGTCAACTGCATCAAGTTGAAGCGCGAGGCGGTAGGGCTTGAAAAGCCGCCGCTCAAGGGGCCTGTGGGCCAGAAGGTTTTCGAGAACATCTCGAAAGAGGCCTGGCAGTCCTGGCTGGAACACTCCAAGATGTTGATCAACGAGTACCGGCTCGACTTGGTGTCTGAGTCTGGGCAACGAGTTTGGTTCAGCGAGCTCGAGAAGTTTTTCTGGGGTGAGGGTTCGGCGGCTCCCGCTGAATTCAAACCTGTAGAAGCTGCGGCTACCGAGGCCAAGAAGGAGGATTGAAGGTTCGGTTTGGGTCCTACGTTCACGGCGCACAATCAACCGCAAGGTTGGTCTCATTCGGGGGTGACCGGTTTCGACGTGGGGATGGATGATGCATTCGCGTGTGGCGGCTCCTGCTCCGCCTTACTAAGCGGGACGTTATAAGTGCGAACGACAACGACACCATTGCACTAGCGGCCTAAAAACCACGTGCAGATCCGCGGGCCAGATCGTCCTGGTAGCCCAAGGGTCAAACCACTAGGGCTGGATCGCGTGAGGAAGCTCTCAATAGCGCGGTCGACTTAGCGAGAGATAGGTCGCGACCGAATTCGCGAACTCAGTCGTCGGGGATACGGCGACTACGCACGTGAACGAGAATGCATTTGATACCTCGCGGACGCGGGTTCGATTCCCGCCGCCTCCACCATTTTTCTTCTGTGATTACGGATAGCTAGAGCATATGGGGCGCGATTCGCTGGCAGAATCGCGCAGCTGTGCAGCTCAGAAAGCTCGGCGATCAACGAGCGGGCGTCGCACACGGCTGTACGACGCCAATCGTGTCGCTGAGCTGCGCTCCCAATAGACAAGCGCGCTCCACCGCCGTGACGATGGATGGCAACGCCTCTTGCAGGCTTGAGGGGTTCTCGGAAGTTGCCACCAAGAAGAGCTGAATGGCCGTTAGGGTGCTATTGAGCTCGTGAAGCGTGTGTGCAGCTCTCGCTAGGGGGGCGCTTGTCGCTAACTCCGCACTATCAAGCGCGTTCAAAGGTGAACTCGCGTCTTGATTGAAGTTTGACGGCAGGATTGCATCCATCGTCTTGAGCTGAGCAGCATCCGTGCCGCTTTCAGATCCGCGTTCTCCGTTGGTTTTGTGCCGAGGAGATGCAGCAACTGCGCGAATCGGAACGGATTGCGCGCCGCCCGATGTGACGCCATCCCGGGCTAGTGGGGTTAAGCTTTCGGCCTCGGGGCCCGTTTCTCGACCAGCAGGTATCGTCTGCCACGCGAGAAGCCCATGCATTCAATTGTCCCCGGCGCTCCCATCCACCGCCCAAGTCAGAGTCCCTCTGAAACGCACGGGCGCTTCCACGAACTGCAAGGTCTTTACGCCGCAATCCACGCGAGCCACGCGCTTGTCGAGTTTGCTCCAACTGGCGAAGTGCTCGGGGCCAACGCGAACTTCCTCCGCATCTTCGGCTACACGGTCGAGGAAGCACGAGAGCTGCACTACCGCGCGCTCTACAGCGCCTGCGAGCGCCGCGGACAATGGCGGCAATGCGTTACCGGTTGCGCGGATGCTGACCTACGACATCGGTTTTGAGGTGGCGACCCCGATAGAGCAGTTGGTGGAGATCCTGCCATGGAACGACAACACCGCGATGCTTGGGGGGAGCTACGGCTCACCAGGCCTCGTGATGACTCGTGGACGTGCTATCCCCGCATTTAGTCTTACCGCATTACTTGGGCAACCCGAGCTCGATCGGACCGAGACGGCAAGCGTGTTAGTGGTTGACTCGCATGGCGAACAGGTTGGCTTTACGGTATCCAAGCTAATCAACATTGATTCCGCGCGCTGGGCGCCATCGGAGAACGCCAATTGCCAAGCAGCTGGTGCCAAGTTCTTCGAGCGATGGGAACCCATTCGCGTGGGAGAGCCAGGCAAAGAGCGGCTCATTAGTCTGCTCGATCTCCAAAAGCTGGCCGCGTTTATGTAGGTACGGCGGGCCGACTCGAGGATTCTGAAGTCGGCGCGGTTTAGACTACTTGCGCGGAGCCGCGGTTGCCGATGGGTTGGACTTCAACTCCGCCAGGCGGCGAGATGCATCTTGGGCGCACTTGAGATTGCTCTCTTGCTGACAGAGCCCCATCAGCATCCGCAGCTCAGCTGGGGAAAGCGTATTGAAGCGGCCCATCAACTCCCCCATCTTATCTCGGGGCTTCTCGAGTGCCTGCCGATCGATCGTGCCCGACGGGCGGCTCGTCGCACTGGCCGTTGGCCTTGGGAGAAGGTTGGGGCGGAAGGTCGTCGGCAAAGGAGAGTTGGGTTTCAGCTCCTTCGGATCCTCCGGTACCTCAACGCCAACGTCTCTTAGCTTGTTTGAGGCCTTTCGGCGTCGGCCCTCATCAACCGTGGGGGTGGTCGCAATCTTCCACAGAAGTTCGGCTTGGCGCGTCGGATCATCGGAACTCTCAGCCCGCTTGAACAGCGCATCCGCCCAAGCTCCCTCAATCTCTGAAACGGCAGTCTCTTTCAGCGTTGGTGAGTCTGGAGAGATCTTTGCGATCTGTTCATGTGCCGCGTCGAGGTCTCCTTTATCCCTAAGAGATTTTGCTTCCTCAAGCAGCTGAAGATCTGGCGAGAGTTCAGTTGAGTTTTGTGCGGAAGGCGCACCAGTGTCGGAGTCGTCTTTCGTCGCGACGTAGGCAGCCGCTGCTCCCACGCCAACGATACCAAGCAGAGCTCCGACTCCCACCAGGGTCAGAATGCTCGACGAGCCGGTTGGCTTCTTGTTGTTAGGGTCGAAGCCGGTGACGGCTGGCAGCGCCTGGCTGCGGTCAAACCCGGCGCGAAAGATTTTGCCTGCCCCAACGAACCGCAAGCGTACATCCCCAAGCTCAAGCGCGTCTCCGGCCTCGATAAAGCCGCGCCGCACCTCTTGCCCGTTGATTCGAATGCCGTTGGCAGAACCCTTATCGATGATCTCGAAACGTCCATTGCCAACCGAGAAGAGTTCCGCGTGAAAACGGCTAACCGAACTGTGGTTGACCGAGACATTGGCGTCCTCTGACCGCCCCATCGTGAAGTGCTCTCGGTCGAGAAAGAATTCTTGCCCAGGTTGCGGGCCAACCACGACTACCAGGCGGTCGGGGCGCTGGTGTTGAGCCAGCGCTGGTGTCGACGCCGCCGTGGCCGCCGCGGGTTGTGGGGGAGCGACCCGCCCTTCATCAATAAACTCGAGCCGATAATCTCCAAGCTGGAGGATGTCGCCGTGGCCGACGTGTTGTTCACCAGCGACTCGGAGCCCATTGATAAAGGTCCCGTTGTAGCTATCGAGATCTTGAACAACCCAGCCATCGCCGCTTTGCTTCAAAGAAGCATGACGACGCGAGATGTTGCGTTCTGTTAGTCGGATCTCGTTCGCCTCTTCACGTCCGATTCCGTAAAGCGCTTGGACGAGTGGCAGATTGATCTGCTTTTGCTCGTCGTCCTCGATCGTAAGCTTCCACATGGAACCGGCAGCCGTGGCGGTGAACGCCGAATACTAGCGGCGCCTGTTTGGAGTTTCAACGAGACAACGGTGTGCGCGAGCGTGGACCCTCAGTTCCCGCTGGATACTGGACGGAAGGGATGAAGAAATGACGCGAGGGCAGCGGGATTCCGGGTCTGCATCCACAATCGACCTTGCCCTGAAAATTCACAGACTAGCCCTTCGCCCGAAAAGAAAAGGCTCTTGAGTCCACCAAGTTTTCGTACTTGGTAAGCGAGCCCCGAGGTGAAGGCCACCATGTGCGAGTTGTCGCAAATGTAGCCAGGATATTGACTACCGATATCAATGGCATGCAGGCCGCCGTAAGTGGAAAACCAAAGCTGGCCTTGTCCATAGGCTCTGAGCAGAAACAACCCACCAGAAAAGAACCCCTTCGCTCCTTGCCACTTCGTGTCGAGCACGACACCTGGAGTCGACGCAAGGTAGGCGCCTGATTGCACGAAGAGTTCGACTCCTGGCTGCAGCGTGACCGATTCGACGGTCCCCTCTGCCGCGGGGGCGATCCAAACGGATTGGCCGGGCATGGTGCCGGTGAACGTGTTCTGGAACAGGCTTTCACCGCCCAGCAGTTTGCGCTTCAACGCACCGCCAAATCCTCCTTGGAGGTTCGTTCGCATTTGCACGGCGGTGTCTCGCGCAACCATCGCGCCGGCCTCGCTCGAGATCTCCTCGCCAGGTTGCTCGAAGCGAACCCGCAGAACGCCGAAGTCAGGGTTATGCAGAATTTCGGTGTGCACGATGTCTATCCTCGCGGCGGGAGCATTGCGCCCATCGCTTGTCCGTATTCGCCAGCGTTGCGGGATTGGATGTAAACCACGCCCTGCCCTTGGAAGGTGCAGACCAGCCCCTCACCGGACAGCAGCGATGCGATCCATCCCGCGCCGCTCTTGCCAACCTCATACGTCAGGGTCGATTCCCAAGCCACGATGTGGCCAGTGTCGATCACCATACTCCCATCCACGTGAATGGCTTCGATCGCTCCAAATCCCCCGAGCACGAGTTGCCCGTGCCCCGAGGACTCAAGCACGAAGAAACCTGCGCCGCCGAAGAAGCCTTTGAAACCGCCAGAGCGGGTCGCAACGTTTACCGAGGGAGCGCAGGCAACGTAGGCGCTGTTTTGGATGCACCAGTTCTTTGCACCACACTCAACGACCGCCATGTCGCCACACAATGGCGTCGCAAACAGCACTTCCGCTTGTCCGCCCTGCGCAACGAAGGTGTTCCGGAAGAACGATTCCCCGCCAAACATTCGTTTGAGCCCACTTACGATTCCTCCCGCTTGGGTCTGCATCACCACGTTGGGCGTCATCCCAACCATCGCTCCGCTCTCTGCCGTAATGGCTTCCCCAGGGGCGAGCCAGACCTGCGCGATGGCCTGAGATGGTCGGTGAAGGAGGTTGATCTGCATGATCCGCTGTTAGGGAAGGAGTCTGGAAACCCAGTCGACGAGCGAATTGGTGTTGCGTGATTGAATGAACACTCGGCCTTGGCCGGTAAACTCGCACACGAGGCCTTCGCCCGAAGCGATGAACCCCATCAAACCACCACCGGGAGTCTTGATAGAAAAATCGAGGGACGTGTCGAACGCGACGAGGTGTCCGTTGTCGACCACATACGAGCCGTTCACCCAGATCTCATCAACGGCGCCGTAGCTTGAGACCCACACTTCTCCTGGTCCCGAGGCCTCAACAAAGAACAGCCCCTCTTTGGAGAAGATGGCGCGCAGTCCACCCCAGCGCATCTTGAGATCAATCTCACCAGTGCAGGCAATGAAGGCTCCTGCCGTAAGGGTGACCCTCTGGCCCGCAGCGAGCGGAAGATGAACGATCGAACCAGAGAGTGCAGGCGCGAGCCAAACCCACCCTCCCCCTGGCGAAGAGAAGTGGTTGACGAAGAAGGTGTCTCCGCCGACGAGCTTGCGCACAAGCGCAATCATTATGGCCTTTAGCTTGCCGAAAAAGCCGGCTCGCGCTCCAGCGTTCAACCGAACGTCCATCGCCAAGGTCGTCGAGCGCGCGACCATGGTTCCCGCTTCCGCAATGACTACCTCGTTGGGCGCCAGATTCACCTGCAAGAGCGGAAACGAGGGTTGGTGCTTGATCAGGTGCTGCATGGGGCAGGTCGCGTTGGTCTAGTAAACTTCGATGCTCGTGAGAACGTGAAAGTGACTCGTGCAAGCGGCCTAGGGCTCAGCGCCGACGGAACAGCATCATCAGGAGCGAAAGTAGGGCCGTGCCCCCACCAGCGAACATCAGCTGTCGCGCGAGTTCTACATGCCCTGCGATGAACAGTTGAACCGAGAATGCGCCGAGAGCGATCGCAAAGAGAGCCAAAATTAGGCGATGTACGCTCGACCCGACGACATGCGCGGCCTTCGATAGGTCCTTGACCTGGATCTCCGCTTCGCCGCGGTTCGCTCGCAGAAGGTACTTGCGGAGATCCTCAGGTATCGTGATTGCCTTGAGGGCCATGTCCTTGGCAGCCTCCAAAGCAATTTGAGCCCAGTCTCTATTGCCGAGGACGAAGTTCTCGACGTAAGGGCGAATAATCCCGACAGGATTCATCTCGGGATCGAGCTCGGTGCAGACGCCGGTCAGCAACAGCAGTGTGCGCTCCAGATAGACCCAATCGCGCGGCACGTGGAACGCTTGGCTGAGCTCGCGAAGGCCAATGTTCATGCGCCGTAAGCTCAGCAGGTTTTCTAGCCCCCGCTGTGGGTCGAGCTTGATGTCTTTTAGGTTGAAGCTCTCCAGTTTTACGTCTTCCTGAAAGCGTTCGTGGAAGAACTCAACGACTCTCTCGCTTACGTCTTGTGACTCTCCACGAGCGATGAACCCCATTTTCTTGAGGCTCTTGATCAGGCGGTCGGTGTCCCTCCGAATGACGCCTTCGACGAACTCGGGAATGCCTTCGCGCATCTCGTTTGAGAGCTCTGCGACCGCACCGAAGTCGAGCAGGATCAGCTCCCCGCGTTTGCCGACCAGGACGTTCCCAGGGTGCGGGTCAGCGTGATAAACGCCGTCGACGAACACCATCTGACAGAAGGCCTCAACGATCTTTTGCGCCAGCGCTTTGCGGTCGATGCCCTCGTCGTCCAAGCGCCTCGTATCTCCAACGCGGAAGCCGTGAACGAAGCTGGTCGTCATCACCGTCCGCGTCGACAGGTCTTTGAACGGCTTGGGGAAGAGCACCGTCGGGTCTTCGCGGAAGTTGTGGGAGATTCGTTCGATGTTGGCCGCCTCGCGCTCAAAGTCGAGTTCCTCCTCGATCATCGCTTTGATCTGGCGGTAGTAGACATCCAAGTTCTTCG
This sequence comes from Polyangiaceae bacterium, assembly GCA_044376115.1. GTDB lineage: Bacteria > Myxococcota_A > Polyangia > Polyangiales > Polyangiaceae > Xiheicaenibacterium. Next base: position 224,983 of record JBILLK010000005.1, read on the forward strand.
CCGGGACGAAGTACGACACCAACCACATGATCCGCTTGATGGTCACGAGGTCCAGCTTGACGATCTCGTCGATGTCAGCGTGTTGCACCTTTACCGCCACTCGCTGACCGTCAAACAAGGTTGCCGAGTGCACCTGACCGAGTGAGGCGCTCGCTAAGGGCTCGTCGTCGAAGGTGGCGAACAGGCTGCTGATTGGGCGCTTAAGGTCGCGTTCAATTCGCTCCCGAATCTCCGCGGTTGGCCTTGGCGGAACCCGGTCTTGGAGGGCCGAAAGCCCATCCCGAAAAGGGCCTGGGAGAAAGTTGGCCAGCACGCTCAACAGCTGGCCAACCTTAATGAAGAGCCCCTGCAGTTCTACGATCGTGTGCATCACACGACCCGCGTTGCGTGCGTGAATCGTCTCGAGTCGGACGCTCAGCCACTGGCCGCCAAACATTCGACCTAGAAAGAACGTCGAGAGGTAGCTCACCAGCACTGTGAAAGTGGTGCGGTAAGCGCGTAAGAATCGGTAGTTGTTGCGAGCTCGACGACGCGGGGCTTGTGGTGGCAACGAGGCCAGGGCCAACGGCGATACGACGGGTCGGTTTTCCGGCTCAGTCGAAAGCGCAGCCTCGCGTGCAGTCACTTCGCGACTCTAGCTGGTCGGCGCAAGCGCGTCGAACATCGCATCGTAAGCAGCTGGCCTCGCTTCGCGGATAGCAACGTGTTCACGCGTTGGATGAACGCGGTTGGTCAACAGAACACCGACGAAAGCTTGCTTAGGGTCTATCCAGAGGCTTGTGCCAGTGAAGCCAAGATGGCCAAACGTCGCACGGCTCACACGCGAGCCGCTGCTTGGCTTCTCTTCGCTCCGGCTGTCGAAGCCTGCCAACAAGGACCCGCCCGGTCTCGGGCGCAAGAGTGGCTTAAGGTCGTTGGGACCGAGCCATCCGTCGTCCGCGCTGATGGCATTGAGGAGAGCCTCGCCGAAACGCATGACCGATAGCGCGTCCCCGAAAAGGCCAGCATGACCGGAAAGTCCCAGCCCGGAGAGCACCATCGCATTTTCGTCATGCACGATGCCGCGAACGACCCCGCCTCGCCAGGGCACAACCTCTGTCGGTGCCACAACGTCTGCAAAGTGAGGCATACGCGACGAAAGCTCTGCTGCGGAGCCAACCGTATCTTCGATGCCGAGCGGAGTGAGGACCTCTCGGCGAACTAGAGTCGCCAGTTCTATGCCCGCGCGGCGCGCGAGCGCTTGCCCAACCAGCAGGAAGCCCATGTCGCTGTAGACCGGCGGGAAACCATCCGGTGGGCAGGTTGAATCGAGGCACTCCTTGCGCCTTCCTTCTGCTGCTTGCACCAGGCCCTGAGCGAGTGAAATCGGGCGACCTTCAACGGCCGATTCGAACAACCGCTGGTGCGCCTCAAGCCCGGCTCGATGTGCAAGAAACAGGTCCAGCGGGACGCGAGCCGACGGCGTATGGGCGAGCTCCGGAAGAAACTCAACCAATGGTTCAGCCAGCGTCAGCGCCTTCTGTCTCGCCAACCGCGCTGCCGTAACTGCAACGAACGACTTGGTGATGCTTGCGAGGTCGAACGGGGTCTCTGCCATCGCGGGATGTTGCCCAACGGTCCCACTCACCCCAACTCCCCAGCGCTCGCCGCGCACTGCAGCGCACACGGCGGCTGGTGCAGCTCCGAGCTTACGGACTACCAATTCTGCAACGCTGTCCAACTCGAACGACCTTGTAGCAGTCATTTTTGACCGGTGCCGAAAACCCCGCGTATGCTTACTCTAGTTGTCCCGATCCTCGGGTCGGCTGAGCTTTGGCAGCGGAGACTGGACCAGAAAAATGGCTGAGTTCGTCTGGGAAGCGCGCGGTCGCATGGGCGAAACGCGCAAGGGTACGATGGAGGCCGAAAATGAGGCCGCCGTCCTCTCGAAGTTGCGAGCGCAGCAGCTCAATCCCACCAAAGTCTCCAAGAAGTTCAGCTTCAAGATTGGTACCGGCGTTACTTCCCAGGATTTGGTGAAGTTCATACGCCAGTTCGCCACGATGATCGACGCGGGATTACCGCTCGTTCAGTGCCTCGAGATTTTGGGCAACCAAGAGTCGAACAAGTCGTTCCAGCAGGTCATCCGCGAGATCAAAGCAACGGTGGAGCAAGGTGCCACCTTCAGTGATGCGCTAAAGCGGCATCCCAAGATCTTCAACGACCTGTTTGTGAACTTGGTGCACGCCGGTGAACTGGGCGGCATCCTGGATACGATCCTCAATCGTTTGGCGGTCTACATCGAGAAGAACGTCAAGCTTGCTCGTCAGGTTCGAGGTGCGCTCACCTACCCCACCGCGGTTATGATCATCATGGCGGTTGTCATGGTGGTGCTCTTGGGCTGGGTAATTCCTGCCTTCGAGAATATGTTCAAGGAGTTCGGCGCGGCAGATGGCCTGCCTTGGCTCACCAAAACGGTCATCTCCGTTTCCCGAGGTTTCTTTAACTACCTCTGGTTGATCATTTTGGTGGGGATCGCGTTGGTGGTCGGGGTTATCTCTGTAGTCCGAACCCGCGCTGGAAAACGTTTTCTTCATCGCATGATCCTTTGGCTCCCGATCATGGGCCCTGTCATGCAAAAGATCGCTGTTGCTCGCTTTACGCGGACGCTAGGCACCCTGCTTTCTTCTGGCGTACCCATCCTCGATGCCCTGGATATCGTGGCTAAGACAGCCGGAAACATCGTGATTGAGGAATCGCTCATCTACTGCCGGAGCAAAATCTCAGAGGGAAAAAACCTTGCTGACCCGCTGCGGGAGGCGAACGTCTTTCCGGGCATGGTTGTGCAGATGGTCGCAGTCGGTGAGCAGACAGGTGCTCTGGACACGATGCTCAACAAGGTTGCCGACTTCTACGAGGACGAAGTGGACGTCGCTGTGGCGGCGCTAACCTCCCTTCTGGAGCCGATTCTCATGGTCATCGTGGGCGGCATGGTTGGAACGGTTCTCATCGCCATGTACCTGCCCATTTTCGATCTTGCCGGCAAGATCAAGACGGAGTGAGCCTGGACCAATCGCGACCTTTGTCGCCGGCCTCGGTGCGGCGGGATGCGTCGGTGACCCTTGAACGCCGGCTTATTGGACTCTCGGCAGTTCGGCTTTCTGTTCTCACGTTGTTCTTGGCCCTGATTGCGCTGGTTTATCTTCGCGGAGTCACAGGCGGCGTTTCCTCCACCGTTGCGTTCAGCACCGTCGTAGCGGGCTACGCCTTTGCGGCGGTCTACGCCGCTCTGTTGCGACGTCCCCGCCTGCACACGGCGATTGCCTTCACGCAGGTCGTCACGGACCAGCTGCTGTGGAGTTCGATTGTCTATCTGACCGGCGGCGCCGCGAGCGGCGCCGTCTCGCTTTATGGCTTGACGAGCGTAGCCGCAGCGATCGCGCTCGGTGCCCGCGGAGCCGTGGTTGGGTTCTGTTCCGGGGCGGCAACCTACGTCGCAGTTACGGCACTGCTCGTAAGCGGTCTCCTTCCGCCTCCACCGGACCAAGACGTAGGTGCATTTTCGCTAACCTGGGCAACCGCAGCCTATCCGCTGGTGGCGAATCTATCGGCGCTTCTGGTGGTGGCTGCAATGTGCGGCTACCTCGCGGAGCGGCTCTCCACCGCAGGTGGCGATCTTGCGCGGGCCGAAGAGCGAGCTGTCAACGCCGAGCGCCTTGCTGGACTTGGTCGCTTGGCAGCCGGGTTGGCGCATGAGATCCGCAATCCGCTAGGAGGGATCTCAGGCTCGATCGAGTTGTTGCGGTCGAGCCCGCAGCTTACCGAAGAGGATCGCGCGCTTTGCGACATCGTCTTCCGCGAAGCGAGCCGTCTCAACGATCTGGTAGAAGACATGTTGGACCTGGCGCGCCCGCAACCGCCTAACTTGGCGTGGGTCGACTTGGCAGAGACGTCGAAGGACGTTGTCGCTCTTGCGGCCAAGTCGGGACGTGGGGAGGACGTCAAGGTTGAGTTCCGAGGTCCTTCATCGCTTCGCGTGCAAGCAGACGCAGCCAAGCTACGTCAGCTGCTCTGGAACCTGATCCGAAATGCTGTGCAAGCAAGCGGTGCTGGCACTCTGGTTCTGGTTGAAATCGAACGGGCCAAGAGCCAGGACGCCATCATCCGCGTGATCGACCAAGGGCCTGGCATCCCTCCGGAGGCCGCGGACAAGATATTTGATGCCTTCTACACGACTCGCTCACACGGCACGGGTGTCGGTTTGGCCGTCGTCAAAGGAATCGTCGACGCTCATGGCTGGCGGGTTTCCGTTGAAAGCGGGGCTCTTGGTGGCACGGTTTTCTCCGTTTGTCTTCCGCCCGGCACCGAGCATGAAGTGGCAGCCCCTGGTGAAGAGGAGGGACCCATCGCGGTGAGCGAACACGTCTGATGAATACATGCTCGGCGTGCTTCGTCAGTGGGGCAGTCGACAGTTGCTTTTGGGCAGCAGTTTTGCGACGGGCATAGTTGCAATCGCACGCCGTACGATTCAAGAAACCTGACGATACTTCTTCGAGGAGCCACGAGTGAAACTCAAGCCTTTGTTCTCCCTAGCCCTTGCTGTCCTACTTTCGGCTGCTGCTGTGCCTGGAGAGGCTTGGGCAGGACCGCCAACGGACATCGTGAAGAGCAAACAGACTGAGCTCTTCCGCCTGATTGAGGCGAACAAGGACGGCTCCTCAACCAAGAAGATTGCCGCCGTTTTCGATGAACTCCTCGACTATGACTGGCTTGCCAAGGCTTCGCTCGGGGATGAGTGGCAGAAGCTTGGAGAGAAGGAGCAGAAGGAGTTCTCCGGCCTTTTGAAGCAGCTGGTGCAAAAGGCCTACGAGCGGAACCTCAAGAAGACGCTGGCCTACGACATTGAATACGTCGCAGAGGAGAAGGTCTCGGACAACGTCTTCGTGGTCAAAACCAAGGCCAAAAGCAAGACGGACTCACGCGAGGAGCCGATCGAGATCGCTTTCCGCATGGGCAGCAAGGGCGGCGGGAAGTGGCAGATCGAGGACATCAACACCGAGGGCGTGAGCCTGGTTGACAGCTACCGGTCCCAGTTTGTCAAGATCCTCAAGAAAGACGGCTACGCCTCCCTTGTAGCAAAGATGAAGGAGAAGATTGCGAAGGGGGCATGAGCATGGAATGAGGGGCACCCTCTGCGTTGAGCGCACATCAGGCGTTGATCTTCCGGGACATCTCGACAACGCCAGACGGGGACAAGCCAAAACTTGGTGATGCTCCGTCACGATTGAAAGTGTTGTGCGAGGAAGAGGACGCAGTGCTGTCTGAGCTCAACCTACTGCGCCGAGGAGACGCGAGGCTACCGCCCCCGTAATCCGCGTTTCGCGGCGCCGGAGGCGTGTTAAGGCGCGCCGATGAGTCGCATTCATCGCAAGCTCCCGCCTCCGGGCACCCGAATTGGAATCGCGTTTTCTGGCGGTTTGGATACACGCGCCGCCGTTGCTTGGATGGCCGAGCAAGGGGTGGACGTATTTGCCTATACAGCGGATCTCGCCCAGCCCGATGAGGCAACGCCTGCCGACATTCCCCCGATTGCCCTCACTCACGGCGCGAAAAAGGCACGGCTGCTCGATTGTCGTGAAGCCATGGCGCGGGAGGGCGTCGTTGCGATTCAAACAGGCGCCTTCCATCTGAGCAGTGGTGGCAAGAAGTACTTCAACACGACCCCGCTCGGTCGTGCGGTCACGGCAACGGCGATCGTTAAGGCGATGAGCGAGGATGGGGTCACCATCTTCGGTGACGGCAGCACGCACAAGGGCAACGATATCCAGCGGTTCTTCCGCTACGGCATCTTGGTTGAGCCGGAACTACGCATCTACAAGCCCTGGCTTGATGTGAAATTCGTTGAGGCTTTCGGGGGCCGTACCGAGATGAGCGAGTACCTCATCAAGCGTGGTCTCCCGTACAAGATGGGCACCGAGAAGGCGTACAGTACCGATGCAAACCTGCTGGGAGCCACGCACGAAGCCAAAGACCTGGAGAGCCTTGATGCGTCAATGATGATCGTGCAGCCGATCATGGGCGTGGCGCCCTATCGGGCCGATGTTGCCATTCCCAGTGAGCGGGTCACGGTAACATTCGAGAAGGGCCAGCCTGTCGGGTTGAATGGTCGTTCGCTCGGCTCCGCGCTTGAAGCAATACAGGAGGCCAACGTCATCGGCGGGCGCCACGGGCTCGGCATGAGCGACCAAATCGAGAACCGGGTGATTGAGGCCAAGAGCCGCGGCATCTACGAAGCGCCGGGAATGGCGCTCTTGCACCTTGCCTACGAGCGACTGCTTTCGGCCATCTACAACGAAAGCACGCTCGATTTGTACTTCACGCTCGGTCGAAGGCTCGGTCGGCTCTTGTACGAGGGTCGTTGGTACGACCCGGAAAGCTGGATGCTGAAAGACGCCCTCGTGCGTTGGTTGTGCCCCTCCGTTACGGGGGAAGTGACGCTCGAGCTCCGACGCGGTGACGACTACACGCTGCTTTCCACGAAGGCTGAACGCATGGCCTACGCACCCCACAAGCTATCCATGGAGCGCGTCGAGGATGCTCCGTTTACTCCGGAAGATCGCATTGGTGCGCTCGAAATGCAGTCGTTGAGCGTGCTCGACAATCGCGAGCAGCTGCTCGGTCATCTGGCAGCCTCGGCAGCGCTTGGACAGGGAGGCGCCGCGCTTGGGTTGCTCCTCTCTGGGCCGGGTACCAAGCCTCAATCATGAGGGTTTCTTAGGGCATATCGGCTGTTTGTGAGCTAGCATTGGCCAGCTCTTAGGAGGTCTTTGGTCAATGGGTCGCCACGGCCGTACGCAGCTGATATTCAGGCAGTTATCCGAGGGCGCGAGCTCATGGAGTTCGCGTCTTGCCGCCTCCCTTCTGCTTCTCACCGCCCAAGGGTGCGTGGGTGACATTGGAGACGGCGAGCAGACCCGAGCCGTTGTGGAGCCAATCTGCAACGGTCAGGTTTCGCCGGGCAAGTCGCCGATTCGGCGACTCACTCGCTACGAATACAACAACACCGTACGCGATTTGCTCGGCGTAGTGGGTGAGCCCGCCAACGAGCTTCCAGCCGAAGAGGAGGCGCTCGGTTTCGCTAACAATGCGAGTGCGCTCAACGTGTCGCCGCTGCTCGCCGAGAAGTATATGACGCTCGCCGAGTCGGTGAGTCAGCTGGCGAATAGCGACCCAGAAGCGCTCACAGGATGCTCTATCACTACAACCCCTGATGAGCAGAGCGCTTGCATCCGAACGTTCATCGAGACGTTTGGGAAGAAGGCCTTTCGTCGCCCGCTCACAGCCCAAGAGATTTCCAGCTTCGAGCAGGTTTATGGCGCCGCAGCTGAAGTTTACTTTGATGCGGAAGATCTCGAGGAGACGGCGTTCCGTGAGGGCGTCGGCATGGTGCTCGAAGCCTTCTTGCAGTCCCCTGAGTTCTTGTATCGCGTTGAGCTTGGTGAGGGCGTCACGCCTTTTGCGACGGCTGAAGGCCTCGAGGTCGTCCCACTAACCTCCTGGGAGATGGCTTCTCGCCTTTCCTTCTTCCTCTGGGGCTCGATGCCAGATGATGAGCTGTTCTCACTCGCGGACGCAGACCGCCTCACCACCAAGGAGCAAGTTGCGAGTCAGGCGCGGCGCATGCTGGCCGACCCACGTGCGCGGGACGCCGTCGCGACCTTTCATCAACAGTGGCTCGATTACGATCGCGTCAACAATGTCACCAAAGACCCAGAGTTGTTTCCAGAGTGGTCCCCCGCGATTGGCGCGTTGATGCGCGAAGAGATGATGACGTTCGTGGACCACGTCGTTTTTGACGGTCCCGGTGACTTTGGGACCCTGCTTACGGCCAACTATACGTTTGCCAACAGCGAACTCGCTGGCTTGTACGGCGTTACTTCCTCTGGTGACGGTTTTGAGCGGGTCGACTTCGAAGCTGAGCAACATTCCGGACTTCTCTCGATGGGAGCGATCCTCGCGTACAACGCGCACACGAACCAAACGTCACCCATTCACCGAGGCAAGCTTGTGCGGGAGGCGTTCCTCTGCGACACCCTTGCGCCACCGCCGCCAGATCTCGTATTCGAGGTACCAGAGCCAAGCCCAGACGCCACAACGCGCGAGCGCTTCGCCGAACACTCGAGCAACCCAGCCTGCTCCTCGTGTCACCGCCTGATGGACCCGCTCGGTTTTGGCTTCGAGAACTTTGATTCCCTAGGTCGCTACCGTACTTCTGAGAGCAACGGTCTTCCCATAGACGCATCCGGAGCCATCGTTGACTCCGATATCGACGGGACGTTCATTGGGTTGCGTGAGCTGAGCGAGCGGCTAGCAACCAGCGATGAAGTGAAAGCCTGCTACGCAACCATGTGGTTCCGCTTCGCCTATGGTCGCGGCGAGACCGCAGAGGACGCCTGTTCGCTGTCAAACGTGGAGAGCTCCTTCAGAAGCTCTGGCGGCAACGTGCGTGAACTCCTCGTCGCCCTCACACAATCTGACGCTTTCCTTTATCGACTTGCAAGTTCGGAGGCCCAATGAGCCGTCTCATCCTCCCGCGAAGGACCTTCTTGAAGGGGCTCGGTGGTGTGTCACTGGCGCTCCCGCTCATGGGTAGTCTGGGCTGCTCACCGGAAGACCAAAAGCGCATCGAGCGCATCTCCACGGCGCAGCAGCGCGCAGGGCGTTTTCCAAAACGCTTCATTTACATGTACACGCCCAATGGCAGTTACGAGACTCCAACGCCGGAGTTTTCAAACTATTGGAACGTGCTTGCGCCGATGCGTGAAAAAATAGCGTTCATAACCGGTTTGGACATGCTCTCGTGCATGAAACCACCGGGCGAGCCTCATCAGCAAGGCATGGCCGTTCTGACAGGGCGTAGTCTCAACCCCGGCAACTTTATCGGTGGAGACGGCTCGCTTGCTGGCTGGGCAAGTGGCATATCGCTCGACCAAGAGATTGCCAAGGTGATAGGGCAAACCACCAAGCGTTCAACGCTCAATCTTGGTGTGCAATCGACGAATCACGGCGGCACTGAGGTGCGTACGGTGTGTAGCTATTTAGGCTCTGATCTGCCAGTGCCCAACGAGACGAACCCCTGGGACGTTTTCGAGAGCCTGTTCTCCGATCTCGGTTCAGACCCTGAGGGAGCCGAGACGCTCAAGCGCAGGCGAAAGAGCGTGCTCGACCGAGTCGACAAGAAGTACGAGAAGCTCGTTACCAAGCTATCTGGTGAAGACAAGAAGAAGCTCGAGCAACACCTCGACGCAGTACGAGAGGTTGAAAAGCGGCTGGATACGACTGGCGGCGTGATTGGTGGAGACTGTCAGATGCCCACCATTTCCTCAGTCCCGCTCGGTATCGAGCAGTTCCTCGGCGACCCAACCAACTTCCCCACGATCGCAAAACTTCATATCGACCTATTGGTGATGGCATTCGCCTGCGATCTGACGCGCGTGGCGACTCTTCAGTTCTCTGCGGCCACCAACAATCGCCCGCACCCTTGGCTGCTGCACAATGGGGCGCCAATCCTTGATGATGAGCACGGCCTCAGTCACCAAGCTGACTCGAACACCGCCGCATGGCAAAAGCTAGGTATCATTCGCAAATGGAACCTGGAGCAACTCCTCTACCTGATGAATGCACTCAATAACATTCAGGAGGACGAGGGAACGATGCTCGACAATACGGGCATCATCCTGACGAGCGAAATCTACCGGGGCAACACACATTCGCATATGAACCAGAACTTCCTCGTTGCCGGTGGTTGCGGTGGTGCCTTGAAGATGAATCAGTTCATCAACTACGACGGTGAAAAGCCTCACAATGACCTATTGGTTTCTATGCTTCAGGCGTATGGGATTGAGACCGATACGTTTGGCGATGAAGAGAGCTGTACGGGGCCGCTCACCGAGCTAATGGCATGACAGAGAGCGACCTGCTTGGCGCGATAGAGGCCGTCGTAGGCAAAGCCGGTATATCGGTCGACGAATCGGATAAGGTGGAGTTCGGTCGGGATTGGACGAAGGTCTTCGCGCCAGCCCCGCTCGCCATCGTCAGGCCAAAGACGACTGACGAAGTCTCAGGCGTCCTTCGGCTCTGCAACGCCGCCAGTAGGGCGGTTGTGCCCTCCGGCGGACGTACGGGGCTCGCGGGGGGAGCCGTCGCCAAGGATCGGGAGATCGTTCTGTCCTTGGGTCGAATGAACCAGATAGGGCCCGTCGACAAGCTGGGCGCCTCGGTCACGGTGGAAGCAGGCGCAGTCACTCAGGCTGTGCATGAGCACTGCGCGAAAGAAGGGCTCACCTGGCCTGTCGATTTCGCGTCGAAAGGCTCGAGTCAGATTGGCGGAAACATCGCGACCAACGCCGGCGGGATCAAGGTCATTCGCTATGGTCTGACCCGCAACTGGGTGCTCGGGCTCGACGTGGTGCTCGCGGATGGGTCGCACTTGGCCATGGGGCGTGCGCTCGAGAAGAACAATACGGGGCCTGACCTCAGGCAGCTGTTCATCGGTAGTGAGGGCACGCTCGGTGTGATTACCAAAGCGACGCTCAAGCTCACGCGCCTGCCCGAGGAATGCGAGGTCTTTCTTTTTGCTGTAAGCGGGATACCCAATGTCCTTCGACTGTTTCGAAGCGCATGTGAGGCTCCCTTTACGTTGCAGGCATTCGAGTTCTTCACTGATAAATGCCTCTCGCGTGTTCAGCGACACCGCAGGGTGGATAACCCTCTCGACGTAGCCGCCGCTGCCTACGTAGTAATGGAGATCGAAAAGCACCCTTCGTCGATGGGTTGGCTCGAGATGCTCTTTGAACAGGGCCTCGTTCAGGGCGGAACGATGGGTCAGCACAACGCTCAGAATGCGAAGCTTTGGGAGCTGCGTGAGAGCATTAGCGAGAGTCTCAGTGCAACAGGGTTGCCACATAAGAACGACATTGCCCTGCCGGTAGCCAATCTCGAGGCTTTCTGCGCGCAGCTGGAAGAGACTATCGCTGCGTATTATCCTGGGTTTGAAGTGTGCTTGTTTGGCCACATTGGTGACGGCAACCTCCACGTTAATGTGATGAAGCCCGAAGCCATGGATAAGGCAGAGTTCCTCACTCGAACTCACGAACTTGATGAACGTATGTTTGCTTTGGTACGCACGCACGATGGAAGCATCTCTGCGGAGCACGGTATCGGCTTGCTCAAGAAGGACTTTCTGTCCTTCTCGCGTACGAGTGAAGAGCTTGCGACGATGCGGCTGCTGAAGCGAGCCATGGACCCCAAGGGCATTCTAAACCCAGGGAAGATCTTCGACGCGTGAGCGTATCCGCGGAACTCTTCTCTTGAGCCAATGTCCCTCTTAACCACGGAGGGTCGTATGAAAGAGTTCTTCATCAACGGGGGTTGGGGAATGTTCCCAACTCTTGCTCTTGGTTGCTTCCTACTAGGCGCAGTCGTGCGAGCTATTGTCAATCCTCGCTCCAACGCATCGGAGATCATTCTGCCGCTTGGGGTGGCCACGATCACGGCGGGCTTCTTGGGCTTTGTATTGGGGTTGATGGCGACCTTCCGACATATTGGCGAGGTTGGGGGCAACGGCACCATCGCTATGGTGGGCGCTGGCGAATCCCTCTCCAATCTCGCATTAGCGTTTGGCCTCGTTCTCGCCGCCGCGATTCTATTTGCCGTTGGTCGGGGCGTACGGCCGGTCTATACCACCCGAAGCGATGAGCCGAACGCACGGTGAAGACTCGGTCGAGATAGAGGCTACCCCCTACGAACTGTTGGGGGGTACTGAACCGGTCCTAGCGTTAGCCCAACGTTTCTACGACGAGATGGAGCTTCACGAGCCCGAACTGACGAGGCTCCATGCTTGTGACGCCAATGGCAGGGTCGAACAGGATTCGCGCGATAAGTTCGCTCTATTCCTGGTTGGGTGGCTGGGGGGCCCACAGGACTACGTAGCAGCTCACGGCCATCCACGGCTGCGTATGCGGCACGCGAAGGTCCGTGTCGACATCCCGATGCGAGACGCTTGGCTTCGTGCGATGAGCCGCACACTCGACGCCTGCGGCATCGTTGGGCCCGTACGCAGCTACCTCGATGTGCGGTTCGCCGAGGTAGCTGACTTTATGCGCAATACTCCGGGCTGAGTGGCTCAGCGCTGGGCGAGCCGCCGGGTCTTGATGGAGGTGGACAGCGCGCTGATTTGGTCGCTTACCGCGGTCGTCAGCTGCTGATCCAGGTCCATAATGAGATAACCTACATTGCTATCCGTCGCCAAGACTTGGGCGAAGATATTGGCTTTGGCCTCAGAGATGACGTGGGTGATGTCCCCAATGACACCGGGGACATTCTTATGAATATTGGCGATGCGGTGTTTGCCACTTGAAAGTGGATGCTCGATCGCAGGGAAGTTGACGGACCCTGTCGTGGTTCCCAGCGTAATGTACTTGGCAAGCGAGGAGGCGACCTCGCGGCCAATCGCTTCTTGCGCCTCCTCAGTACTGCCGCCAATGTGGGGGGTGAGAATCACGTTGGGTAGTCCTTGCAGTTCGGAGGTGAAGCCCTCACCGTTTCCCTCCGGTTCATCGGGGTAGACGTCGACTGCGGCGCCGCCAATGTGCCCCGATCGAAGTGCCGCCGCTAACTGATCGATCACGACCACCGTTCCCCGACTGGCGTTGAGCAAGGAGGCCCCTGGCTTCATCATCGCCAGCTCTGAGCCGCCAATCATGTGGTGAGTCTGAGCCGTCGCGGGGACGTGCAACGTCACAAAGTCGCTCGTGCGCAGTAGCTCTTCGAGCGAGGACACCGAGCGGTTGTTACCCATGGGGAGTCGAGTTGCCACGTCGTAGAAGATGACTCGCAGGCCCATCGATTCAGCCAGCACACCAAGCTGCGAGCCAATGTGCCCGTAGCCCACGATGCCAAGCGTCTTGCCGCGGATTTCTCTACAGCCGACGGCCTTCTTGTTCCAACGACCCGCATGTACCTCACTCGAGCGGTCACCAAGTTGTCGTGCGAGCATGATGATCTCCGCGATCATCAACTCAGCGACGCTGCGGGTATTGGACAACGGAGCGTTGAAGACCGGCACCCCAGACTGATTGGCGAAGTCGAGCTGGACTTGGTTGGTCCCAATACAAAAGCAACCCACCGAGAGAAGGCGAGGTGCCGCCTCGAAGACCTCTTTGGTTACCTGGGTCTTGCTGCGAATGCCTAGGATGTCAAAGCCGCTAACCAGTGAGGGCAGCTCCGCCGCGGGCGGCGATTTGTCCATAGCCGTAACCGAGATGCCTTCAGCGGCGAGTATCTCGCGCGCGCCAGGGTGGATGCCTTCAAGTAGCAGAGCCTTCAACGGGCCTTGAGTGGAACTCATTCTGGAGCCGAGATACACCGGAAGGAAGTTGCTCGCAAACAACGTTTGCGCGTGTTCTCGACGGCCGCTTGACGTGTGCGCCTGGGTCATCGATGTTCCAAGAGTGAATCGGCTGCGCGCAGTGCTTCTTGTAGCCGTTGCTCTTGGTGTACTGGCGGTATGGGCCTCCGGCCTCTTTGAGCTGCTAGGGGACCCCGAAGTCCTTCGTAGCAAGCTTCTCGCGATGGGGCCGTGGGGCTACGTCGTCTACTTGGTTGCCTTTGCTGTGTTGCAACCTGCAGGCGTTCCAGGTGTGGCGCTCATCTTTGCTTCAACCTACGTGTGGCCCAAGCCAGTTGCCTATGGCCTGAGCTTGGTGGGCGCGATGCTCGGCGCGACCTTGGGCTTCTACTTCGCGCGGTTTGTCGGCCAGGACTGGGTGTCGGCCCGGTTGCCCGCACGGCTTCGAAAGTACGACGAGCGGATAGCTTCACGGGGGCTTTCAACGGCCTTTACTTTGCGCATCGTGTTCTGGATGAACCCTTTGGTGCATGCGCTCTTTGGCATCTCGCGCGTGTCATTCTCACGCTACGCCCTCGGTACTCTGCTGGGCTACGTTCCGAGTTTGGCCATCGCTGTGTGGGCTTCCGGCTCAGTGCTTGACCTGTTCAAGTCGCAGCCACCCTGGCGTGTCGCCATTGTACTCGTCAGCGTCGTCGTTTTGGCGCTGCTAGGGCGCGTGTGGATCAGAAGAAGAAAAGCGCGCACCCTCTAACCGCGCAGGTCGGCTTTGCATTTTCCAGCTCCTCTGCTCTCCTACGGGCGAATGGCTGACGAGACGAAATCCGATGAAGCAGGTACTGAAGACCAGGCCTTACCCGAAGAGGGAGACGCTATTGCGGATGCCGCTGATTCCGACTCAGCGGAGCAACCGCTTCGCGATGAGCCCAGTGATGTAACTGCCGACGACGCGTGGCCAGAGGGCTCGCCCGAGCTGAGTTACGCCGCAGCGGCACCCAACATCAACGCGATGAAGCCGCTCCGAGTGGATTCGCGAGGGGGGACGGCGATAACGATCTTTGGGGCTGGCTTCGTACCTGGATGTCGTGTCCTGGTGGCGGAGGAGGAGTGCATTACCGAGTTCGTTGATGCCTTCACCTTACGCTTCACAGCGCCAGCAGGTTCTGGATCTGCGAGCGTCGTGGTTGAGGCGCCAAGCGGCAAGCGATCGCCAGAGCCTGGCCTGCTGTTCTACGCTGAAGGGCCTCGTATCCACCGAGCCATTCCCGCCGAGGGACCGACTGAGGGTGGTATCGAAGTGGTGCTCGAAGGGGAGAACTTTGCTAGCGGTATCGTGGTGAGCTTGTTTGGCGAGCACGCTCCTGATTGCGTGTACGAGACGCCCGGCAGGATCACCTTTGTGCTGCCACCTGTTGGAGCGGCCCTCGAAGGTGCACTCGTGGTAACCACCTTGGATGGCCTAGCGGATCGCTCCGATACTGTATTTCGCTACAAGCCACTGGTCCCCCGCATCGATCAGGTGGACCCGCCACATGCTTGGATAAATGGTGGCAAGCTGGTGGCGTTGTACGGCAGGGACTTCCATAAGAATGTCCGGGCTTACGTTGATGGCGCTGAAGCCTTGGTGAACTTCCGCGACTCTACGCACATTGACGTTGAGGTTCCTCGACGCGAAGCGCCTGGGACTGTTGACATCTCGGTCGAGAACCCCGACCGAAGGCGTGCTGTGCTGTCTGCCGGCTTTCAATATGAGCCGCTACCAGCTCCACCCAAGCTGCTGGCCTTGCTGCCTGACTCGGGTCCAACGACAGGCGGAAAGACCATTCGGGTATCGGGTGACAACTTCCGTGAGGACATCATCGTTCGTGTTGGTGAACTCACCGTAAGTCGCAAGGTGGTGAGCGAGAAGCTCCTCGACTTTGAGCTCCCAGCTCGCCAGACCCCGGGCAAAGTAGCGATTGAGTTCGTACTTGCCGGCGTGTCAGTGCGTACCGAAGAAGCCTTCACGTACATCAGCCCGCAGGTCCCCAAGATATCTAGTCTTGAACCACGCTCCGGGCCGACCACTGGCGGGACCCGTGTGGTGTTCGAGGGGGAGGACTTCCCAGCTGGCGCATCCGTTCGCTTTGGAACGGAGATGGCCAAGACCGTTTCGGTCAAGAGTTCCACTCGCATGGAAGTCGTCACGCCCGCTGTTCGCGCGGCCGGGCTGGTCGATGTGGTCGTCAGCTCTGCAGACCGCGGGGATGGCGTGGCGCTCAAGGGCTTCAAGTTCGAGGCTGTGCCCGCTCCGGTCATTACGCTGGTGAGTCCGGCCAAGGGTACGACCGAGGGAAACACCGAGCTGTCGATCGAAGGTAAGAACTTCATCGAAGGAGCCATCGTGCTTGTTGGTGGGCTTCAGGCGAAGAAGGTGAAACGCATAAGTGGCAGTGTGCTCGAGGCCTATACGCCTGGAGGTCAGGATGGGGCGCTCGTGGATGTCGTGGTGAAGAACCCCGACGGCCAGCAAGCCGTAATGAAGCGCGCGTTTCAGTTCGATGCTCGTTACCGCTCGTAGCCAACATCGAAAGCCCAGGCGATACTCTCCACATGGCTCGTTCGCTTACTGTGCTTCTCCTGGGCTTTGCTGTCGCAGCATGTGCCGATGATGCAACCACGAGTGCCGGCGGTAGCACTGCAGGAAGCGGTGGTCTCGGAGGAGAGCCCGTCACCGGCGGTGCAGGTGGTATTGCCGGCGGCGGCGGCACCGCCGGCGGTGAAGCGGGCGCAGGTGGTGCCGTAACGACCGGTGGTGCGGGTGGTTTTGGCGGCAGTGGCGGCGGTATCGCGCTTTTGCCGCCGCCGTGTCCTCCCGGCGCCCTCGAGCTCGCGGTGGATCTCGCCTGCGACGGCGTCGGCCCAACGCCGACTGCCGCACTCTTGACGGAGGTCAACGGGGTGATTCGCGGAGAGGTCTTCGGCGGGTTGAGCGAGCTTTCCCAGGCGACTTGCATGCCGGTCCGAACGTGCGCCCCTGACTCCGGTCCAACCCTCCTGTTTTCAGACGAGCCGGAATACGTCGATAGCGACGGTGTACTCTACGCCGATGAGGTGGATACAGGTCGCTATCGAGTATACGTCTATCACGTTAATGACGGCTCAGAGCGGCGCCGGTTCACTGCCGTGGCTCTCAATCAGACCGCTGTGCCGGTCACGTTCACGGTAGAGAAACTTGCCTTCGCAGCGCCCTCCGCGGACTTTCTGAGCGTTGGAAGGACGGTGGCCCGGGACTTTCTTGATGCCCCGGGAAAACCGACAGTGACGGTACCACCCATGACCCGCGTGGTCGTGGACGCAGAGCTGGATAGTCTCGTCGCTGATAGCGGGGAGCTGGTTCACAGTATCTTTCAGGTCAATGTTATAGGTGCCCTCAAGATATCAATCGTAAGTGTTCCCGAGGCGGCCAACGCCGCGACATTGACGGCAAGTTTAGGCCTGCTACCAAACAGCGGTATACACACTCGCGGAACGTTCCCGCTCGCTGACCGTATCCTAATGACTCGCTTTCCTGGCGGGCTCAAGCGACTGCGACTGGGTGGTGACGAGCCGACGGACCCACATCTCTCGGGTACGAGCTATGTCGATGGCATGCCAGTTACTTTGGCTGGGAACTTCGGCATGCTCTATGAGGTTCGAATCGCCGAGCCCGCGGAGGAGTTGTTCTTAGCGGTCAATCCGCGTGCGGGGGTTTGGGCTGGAGCGGCCAGTGGTAGCGCTGGACTCGATGGGAATGGGGGAAACTATCTACTACCGTCGCAGGGGACCTCGGTGGCATTGAATAGCGAGGCTGTCTCCTTGGGGCGCTACACGTCTGGGATTGGTGTTGCGAGCAAGCTCCTAACGGCCGGAGGCTCCAACCTACCTATCCATCTCGTCGTAGGTCCCTTGCAGTAGGCGGACGTACTTTGTCCTAGGACATACTATGGCACTTCTCGCCGCCCCACTTTGGTTTCAAATCGTATGCATGCACAAGACGCAGACCGCCCAACTAGCGCTTCTCGATCTGCCCGTAGCTGAGCCGGCGCCGCGACGCCGTCGGGATCGCATGAGCCCCGAGATGACCGTAAAACACTGCCAAGAGCTACTTGCGGCGCTCGATCGAGCTCAACAGAACCAAGCCGAGCGCCTGGCGAACCTGTTTGAAGCTGCGTTGCGGTCTGGGGCCGAGGCAAAGCGTGAGAGCGCCGCGTAGTGGCCCGGCTCTACCAATGAAAAGGCCTGCAGCTGAAATGGCTGCAGGCCCCGCGTTCACGGATGGAGAGTAAGGGCTACGCGCGAATCAAGGACGCGCCGTCCCCTTGTTGCGCGGCCTTTACGAGCTGATGCTCGCGAACCCAGCTCGCTTGGTACTCGCGAACGATGACCTGGTTCTTGACGTTGCTCTCATTCTTCTCGACTCGGCCGAGCTCCTCCATCTGTCGACGAAGCTCGTCCAACTTGTCGAGCAAAACTGCGAGTTGCTGCAAGTTCACGCTTGTTCGATCTTTGCCTGCGAAACCGTCCCGATACTCCTGAAACAGCTCATTCGCTGCCCCACCAAGTACGCCCATGATTTCAGCCAAGGGCACGGACTTGCGCACGCTGCGGATCTCAACGAGCTCCTGCTCATACGCCTTGATCCGCCCGTCAACGATGCCAATGTTCCCGTCGTTGGAGGCCGACTTTAGGCCCTTGCTCTTCAGGTCAAACATTGCGGTGCGGTAGCGCTTGAGGTTCTCCACAAGCCGAACCAAAAGCTGCGGGCGACGCGAAACCCGGGACTGCCCAGCAAAGAATGTTTGGTAAAGCGCGAACTGTTGATTGGCCAGGAAGGCCCAGCGATTCGCCTGCTCCTCTGTGGTCCCGGTCAGTTGGGCTTTGGGGATCTCGCGCTCTTCGATCTGGTAGCGGGAGATGCTGCTTTCAACGAGCTCAAGGTCCTTGTCGAGCGGGGAGGGCAGATTCTTCCCGCCGATCGCGCTCATGCGCTTCTTGATCTGGCGAAGTTCCTCAACAAGCTCCTTGAGCAGACCAAGATCGCGCGTGTCCCGACCTTGTCCCGCGAAGTAGCGATTGTAGCGGTCAAAAACGAAGTTCGCGGCTGCGCCCTCCGCGCTGAACTTCTCAAAGTTGGGACCAAGCGCCCGGGCGGCGCGCACCAGCACGAGCTCACGCTCATAGAGCGACTTGCGGTCCGTTAGCGACCGCAAGACCACCGGAGCTTGATCACCCCCGGTGAGCGCGCCGATTTTGGCGAGTTCAGCCATGAGGCCGTCAACCTGCTTGAGGAACTGCTCCAACCCTTCGGGATTGACTGAGTGCCTATCTTTGCCCGAATAGCCTTCTTCGTAGGCCTTATCCAAGGCTAGGGCGTTGGTTTCAATCTCCTCGAGCGTCATATCAGCCATGGGGGCCCATCTAACGCGTCCCCGGTCCGCCTGCCAGGGGCTCCCTACTTTTTTCAACCAAAGATGGGCGCTACGAACAGATTTGCGTCAGTTGGGCCGTGGGCCTTGCAGGAGCGCAGACAGCGCGTTCTCGTCGCAGCCGTACTTGGCGCTGACGGCGCTTCCAAGCGTTACCGTGCGAACGCCATCGCGCGCCATCTGGCGGAGGCTGTGCTCCAGCGCATCGGGGCGCATGTAGTCATGGATCAGTACCACCCCACCCTGTCTCGTTCCCTTGGCAAGATTCTCGGTAAGGAACCCAAAGTCACTACGCTTCTCGGGGACGGTGTCACCTGAGGCTGAGTGCCACATTACGTTCATCATCTTGAGTCTAGCTAATGCTCTATCGTAGAGCGCGATTCCAGCCGAGCCATCGTGCTCGACGTAAGGGCCGCCACCCGGTGGACGGGAGTAGATAACGCGATAGGGGCGACTCCCCGCAGAGTAGCCTGCCTGTACCAATTCGCTTGCGTGTCGACTTCGATAGGTTTCCCAATGCTTCCGAAGCGTGCTCCCTGAAAGCCAAGTTGAGGGCGAGCTGTCGAAAACTCGAGTGAAGCGTAGGTCAAAGTCATCGGGCGAAACAGCGAGTAGCGCGATGTCGATGAGGATCGCCGTGACTTCGTGCTGGGCCACGATGTCTTCGATCGTCGCCTCGGGGGTCGCGACGTTCGTCATGTGAACATTGTGGCTGTAGGAGTGAGAGCCAAGTGCGTGACCCTCCGCAACCATTTGTTGAACCATAGAGTAGGTATCCCGAGAGATGTTTCGGCCAACCAAGAAGAACGTGGCTTTCCTACCGTGCCGCGCCAGCAGTTTAAGTACCGAGGGCGTTGCCGTGGGATGCGGCCCATCGTCGAAGGTGAGAGCGACCTCTCCTTTGGGGCCGGCGTCGGTTCGATAGAGCCCGTAGAATCCGCGCTCGCTTCGCGCGTCCGTGCAGGTGGAGGGAGCGGTTAGCAACGGTGGACTGGGCGTGTCCTGGAACGAAGCCGTTTCGTAGATCGTCGGCGGAGCTGTTGAGAACACCGGCCGCTGCGGGGCGTCGACAGGGCGAACCTCGAGCAATGGTCGGCCGAGCGAATGACCGCGGTCCGCGGGTGAGTGCCCGACGCATCCACAGACGGCAATCAAGAATCCCCAGACGGCGAAGAGCTTGTTCACGCCCCCCCTACCAGAAAGCGTGACGCCACTTCGCCTTCTGTATCGTCGCATGACGGGAGGTCACGCCTGTCACGGTTTGGCGTAGAGAGGGACGGAGTTCCGCGCAGCCACGCCCATGCACCTCGAAACAGAAAGCGACAGCCAGCTACTAGCTCGTATCTCGCGGCAAGCTACGGAGCCAACGGCTGCGCGAACTGCACAGTCGGTGTTCTATTCGCGTCATGTGCGGTTCCTTTACGGCTTGTTGTTGCGCCGCAAGACCGACTTGTTGTCGCTAGCCGGACTCTCTGCAGAGGATTTGGTGCAGGAGACCTTCCATCGAGCTTTTGAACGGGCCCACACCTTCCAAGCCGCCGAGGACCTCGACGCCGCGCGAGCTCTTGCAAGGACGAGGGCCTGGTTATCACGCGTGGCAACGAACCTGCTTGCCGACCAATTGCATAGACTGAGAGAAATCTCGGCGACTCCGTACTTGGAGCGAGTCTCGTGCGACGCGATCGATGAACAAGCTCCATCGTCCCGCCCGTCGCGCGTCGATCTCGTTGCACAGGGGCTCGAAGAACTCACTGAGCGTGAGCAAGATGTGCTTCGTGTATCGGCCCTGTACTTCAAAGCAGGTGAGGAACACAACCGACTCCCCAATGCAGTATCTGCCGACCTTGCTCAGCGCTGGCAGACCACCAATGAAAATATTCGCGCGGTTCGGGCACGTGCCATGAAGAAGCTAAAAGCCTTTCTAACCGCAAAGGGATTGGGCACGGAGGAGGTTTCGTGAAGGACAACGATTTGCCTGAGGCGTCCGAAAACTTGGAGGCGCTGGTTGCGCAGGCGCTTGTCCGCCGAGGCGAGCTGATGCCGACGACGAGCGAGGAGGTAGCGCAACTCGAGCAGGGCGGTATCGCTTTCGAGGGCGAACTCCCGCTCGCGCTGCGCGAATACAATCCGACAACGAAACAACCTTCGTCGCGGGCCGCGGGCCGCCTTCCACAAGCGAGCCCGCGAAGGGCGTGGGGGGCCATGGCTGCTACTTTTGTTGCAGGTGCGGCGGTAGCCGCAACGGCGCTGCTCCTGCTCCGTCCGCGGCCGCCGGTTCAAGCTTCGAGTGAGCCTGCGGGCGTGGCTACAACGGCAAGCCCAGCGGCCCCTGACCAAGCTCCAGTACTTGTGATTCCACCGCTCAGTCGTTGCGGTAAAGATTGCTGCGCTGGGGCCGACTGTGAAACCGCGAAGTCTGACTTAACGAGCTGTCCAACGGGTCGTACTTGTGTTGGCTGCCAGGACTTCTCGGGTCGAGACAGCGCCTACCGCTTGCGCCTCGGAAACTTCCGCTCCAGCGACTCGGTCGACCCGAAGTCGCTTGAGGCGCTTGATGTGTGCGTGCGTACCGGTGGTTCACCTTGGTCGTGCGAACCGGCATACCAGGACGCGGTGGCGCGACCCATGGGACGGCTACTAACAACGATATCGCGCGCGGAGGACTTGATCTCTTCGGTCGAGATTGAGCTCCGCTTGAGAGGTGCGAGCAAAGCCTATGGGGCTTGGCGTTCCGGCATCAAGTTGGGGCCCAATGTGATGTGCAAAGGGCTTGGGGTGGTACTCGAAGACGATAGCGGGCGTGATCTCGGCGGGCTCTCAGTCTTTCTGGAAGACGTCTTTTATGTGGAATTGGCTAGGGCAGCGAGCGCCGAAGAGCTGTTGCAGAAAAAACGCTCGATCCAATTCGCTGACCTCGAGGCAACCGTAATCGCAACGACAGCGAACGATGAGCAACGCTACGTTCTAGCGCTTGGGCCGTTTGATCGCGAACTGGCCGAGCGGGTCCAGTTGGAGATGGCTGCGAATTCGCTAGGAGCTAGCGTAACCCTGGGGGCGGACTACCGACTGGGGCGGCTGTAGCTCATTGCCCAACTGGCCTTTCGAACGCAGAAACTACGATGGGATTGGTAAAGGCGAAGGGCATCACTCCGCGACGAAACGCGATCTCTACTTCTTTGGAACCGCTTGCGACGGCAATGAGTGAGTCCCCCGCTGCGACCTCTACCTCCGCTTCCAATTCAGCTCTGTGGGCGCCCTTTGGGAACGGCGCATTCGACGTGGCGACCACCTTTCCTGAATTGACCAACTCCAAAAGCGAGACGTCTACGTAGGGCGCTGCGTCTACCTGAATTCTTACCCGATGCTTGCCTGGGGGAACGCGCTGGCCTGGGCCTTTCCCGTCGATCTCGAAGCGGATGAAAGGTCCGCTCGTAACAGTGACGGCGCGTGCATGGAGCGACTCGATGAATTCCCGCTCGACGAAGGCTTTGGGCGCGTCGTCATTCATCCGAACATAGGTGCGCGGAAGCCCAGGCTCATGGAAAACGGCTCGATGCGAGTCGCTGTTACCCGTGGCGGTGAGCGGGATTCCCGCCCGCTCCAGCGCAATCCAGTCCTTCATCACGCTTTGAACGTTACCGATGGCCGAGAGGTCATCACCGTTGAAAACCTCGATGGTGTCAAAATTAAGTGGTAAGGCTGGGTTGCGCCTTCGAAACCCAACGACGTCCTCGCGGTCGAAGCGGGCCATATCAAAGTAGCCGATGTCCCCCATCCTTGGATGGTTAATCTGCGCAATGGTCAGCGGACCATAGGGCTGCTGCTGCTTCGCCTCGATGAGTAGCTCCAGCGGATTGGTATGCTTGTACCTGAGCGGTGCAGCCGTTGGGAGCAGCGGGAAAACGTTGAAGTGGCCAAAGAGCGAGTCCTCGGTGGTGACCTCCACCCCGATGATGGTGTTTACTTCTGATTCGAGGCCAAGGGCTTCGATCGCGGGCTTGTAGTCTGTAACGCGATTGTGATCAGTCGCAACGCCCACCTCAACCCCCGCTGCTGCAAGCGAGATGACTCGGTCTTCGAGTGTTTGGGGTGCGTCGGGACTGGGGGCCGCATGCAGATGAAGATCGGAGGAAATCCATCCGACTGTGTCGACGACGCGTTCAAGTTCTGCGGATACGTGGGAACGCTGATTGGCGACTACCGTAATCGTCCTGTCGACGGCGGTGTACTCGATACCGCGGTCGACGATGACGCGATATTCTCCAGGCGGGAGCTTGTGGCTGGCAACGCCAGTAGGCGCATAGGCGACGTTTAGTGCCGCGCCGTTGTCTGGGTCCTCGCCCCAATCAGGATCCTTGGTAGTTCCCAGCCCCCGAAACTGGACCCGCACAGGGATGGGCTTCCCTCTTTCGGTTGCAACCACGGAGACCCGCCCCGATGGGAGTAATGTCGCCTTGCTTACCTCTTCAAAGCTCGTCCACGTCCCCTCGGGACTTCCCGGCGCCCAAAGTTTACCCTCATAACATCCGACTGGCGCTTCAAGCTTTTCTCCTCGAGCGAAGCGAGCAAAGGGTTTGCGCGGCTCTGACTCCGTTGCACAGGATGCCACTTCAACCGTTCCACCTGGGGGGAGCTTGGGAGGCTCCGCAACTTGAAAGCTGTTCGGCTGGTACAGCTTAGCGGCTGTGTTTCCTATCGAGCCGCTGCTCGTTGCAAGAAAGAGCGTGCGTCTGAAGCCTGACGAGCTCGAGGCGAAGGTGAGCTCACTGCCTCGCGCTTGGCCAAAGTACCCAGGGAGGAAAGGATGGCCAACCCGGACCATACTTGCTTCGTCGCCGAAGGAGACGACGTAGGAAAGCTCTTTCCCTTGGCGTCCGAGAAACTTGGTAGAGAATGTTCCCCCGCTATTGCGTAGAAAGCCACGACCTTCCAACCAGGTAGGCGCGTTTCCCCAGCCAAGCCGCTCGCCAAGGCCGATCGCCATACCCTCCGCCGCCGTTGAGTCCGGGGTTACTAAGGAATCAATGACCAATACCTGATTGCGGAAGGTGTAATACGTATGGAGCGTGACTGGTAGGTAGGCTGGCCGCTGCTCGACGTGCAAAATCCCGGGGTGCGCGGGCGGTGAAGATATTGCAATTAGCGCCGTACGAATGGGGGAGGGGCCATCAAAGAGAGAAGGCGTGATCGCAACGATCTCGTCGAAGCCCCCCTCGGGAGCAAAGTCCAAGAGGGCGCCCGATTCGGCGGATACAACTGCGATGACGCCATCACTGGCGAGGACGAAGTCACCCCCTTTTGCCTCGACCTGCGGCCCGCGAAGCGCTAGCGCGGCTCGATCTTGTAGTCTCGAGACCTGTGCCTGCCCCTCCGGCGGTGCAGGATCCTTCGGTTGGTTCGCCTTGGGGCTGGTGGTGGGCGACGCGCAGGCAACAGTCAAGAGAGCACTCGCTGCCCATACAGGAGATCTGAACCGGCTCATCACGACTGAGCACGATCGAGGAGCGCCAGCATGGGCGCGAGCTGGCCTGGCGGAGTCAGCTCAAGTTGTTGTTTCCATCGTCGCTCTATCAGCCGCCAGCCGAGCTCAGTCAAACCTTCCGAGCGAAGCAGTTCTCGGCGATCTTCCCCACGCCAAAGCCGACCGCAGATCTGGGCGAAGCGCTCAAAGGTGACCCCGTCGATCTTGAGCTGAGTTCCGCTCTCGACGTCAGCGGCGGCAAATGCACTTGGCATCGTCCTAGGGAACTGTAGTGGGCTAACGGCTTGGTCTGGCGCGATAGCCGCTTTGGGGGCTGGGCTCGGCGCAAGGTATGTGACGGCGGGATAGGGTGGGGGAGCCTGCAGGGGGGGCTGTTGAGCAGGCTCGGGCATGGGGCCAGGCGGGAGGGTATCGGCGATCGGGGGAAGCGTGTCGGAGACCGCGGGCACGGAGGCGGGATACTGGCCGCTAACCGCAGGAACCGGCAGACCCTCGGGGGCTCGAGTAAACGGTAAGGGGTTTGGCGCTATTGGGTCTGGCAAAGCGCTCGGCGCATTCGACTGCGTAAACGGTAGTGCGTTATGGGGCACGCCCCCCAACACCGTTCGGCTTGGCTTTCGATTGAACGGTAAGGCGTTATCGCCGAGTAGAGGGTTAGGGGAGAGTCTAGTGACCTCCGCATGCTCTTCGAGACGTCTTAATTTTGGCAGGGTTGCGTCGTCTTGGTCTGAGTCCACCGGCGCCTCGTGGGAATCGAACGGCCCTTGCGCAAGTGCTGTAGAAAGTGGGCCCGCAGCAAAGGTGTCTTCGTGGTAGGGCGATGGTCCAACGGGTTGTCGATCGATGGTCTCATCATCGGCTACCGAACGAGATACCCGCTTTGGCGGAGGAACGGACGGTGTGCCAGCCGGAAACGAGGCTGTGTAACGTGGCCAACCTGTTCGCGCCTCGGTGAAGGGGACGGCTTGGAACGGCTGCGAGTCTACGACAGCTATGACATGCTGTTCGATGTCTCCGACGTAGTGAAATTGACCGCGCATGACCAGCTCGGCCGTATCTCGCATAGGGTCGAGCAAGATCCCATCGAGCTGCAGCTGGACTTCACTTGGGGAATGCCAGTCATTGCGTATCACCAAAGCAGCCGACAAAACAGGTCCACTAAGGGTCAGCTGTGCATGAAACCCGTGACCCATAACTTCAAGCCGTAAGGGGTACTCTGGTCTAGTAAGTTGCTGATTGGGCCTTGCGAAGGAGCCCTTGCGTCCCGCAACAGGCTCTTCAACAGGGCCTAGCTGCCTTGTTGTTTCAACGTGATGGGCAAACGGTCCGACGCGCAATCGGATTGGCCCTGAGACTGCGAGCGTTGCGCCAGCGATGATGACGTCGCAGGAAGACTTCGTCTCTTGGTAGTCAGTCGGAAATGTGAGGTTCGAGTGCTGATCGTAGACTGCTGCGCGAAGCGGCGCTTGCGTTGCTGCCCAGCGGGCGGGGCCCGCGGATAGGGCAAATGACGCCTTGGTTACCAAGGTATAGTATCCGATCCTCTGGGTGGACCTAACGACACCCACGGGAAAGGGCAGCCTCCGAGCGACGAGCACTGTGACGAAGGTAGCAGGAGGTGAGGCCTCCAGCGAGAACTCCGTAGCTCGCGCGCGTGGTAAGTGGTGCGAGCGCCAATACCGCTTCGACCTTTCCTTTGATGCGGCCGAGCTGGCGGCGGCCTTGAGCTCGCGCTCAGGCTAGCTGAGCGGCTCGCCGTTTCAGTATTTCTCAGAAGCAGCGCGAAGCAGTTCCCTCGATCTGGCCATCTATCGGGCCGCCTGAGACAATGACCCGTACTTGTGTGTCGTCCAGTGCGACCACCTCTACGGTACCATCGTTGAAGCCTGCTCCACCGCCGCCCCAGCAGGTGCCGTCCCCGTTGGGACCATACTCGCTCGTTGACACGGATACTGCATTATCTCCAATGGCGTATAGCCCAGGACTCTGTTCGGAGGGGTCGAGCCCAACAATGACCACGCGCCTCTCGAACTCGCAACCCTCATCGAGCGCGTAAGGGTCTGCGCAGGAGAGATCTCGAGGCGGGGCGCTCGCGTCGAGGAACACAAACAGCGTGCCGTCGAAGGCGGGTTGGTCAGCGCCTCCGCCAACTCCGCTCCCGGTTCCGCCTCCCGGACCATAGACGTTGCTCAGCTGTTCGTCGCTCATCGCGATGGCGCGCGCGGTTTGCGGAGTGGCCTGGTTACAGCGCGTTAGCGTGCGCTCCCCGTCCACATCAGCTGCAAACGTGCTCGCGTCGCTGAGGCGAATACGAAGAGTTGTTTCGCCAACCTCTAGCACCTCGAGTGTGCCCTCGAGGGTGCCGCCGCCCCCCGAGCATTCAGCGTCTCCAACTCCCTCCGTTTCCGAAAAGAACGGGCCCATTCCGACCTGTTGCAGCTCTGTGAGCGGCACGACCGCGCCCGCGAACTGATACTCTGCAGGCAACGGAATGCTTACCTGCCAAGCCAGTTCAACCTCGCAATAGGGTAGGGTCCCAAACGGGTCGCTACAAACGCTCGGCTCACTTGAGAACGAAAGTAGAAGGGTATCGGCAGGCGCCGGAACAGCGTCCGGTCCAAGCGCACTCCACGCTACCGCGATGCCCTCGGCGTACCCAGCTCCCCCGCCGGTGTTGCCGCCGCCGGTGTTGCCGCCGCCGGTGTTGCTTCCGCCGGTGTTACCGCCGCCCGTGTTACCGCCGCCGGTATTGCCTGAAATGACGGACGCATTGCAGGCGACCGAGAGTAGGGAAGCGGCAACCAGGAGCAGTGAGCTTTTCTGAAGCATGTGCACCCTTCAGCAATCGTGATGCCAGAGCTTATTCACGCTGAAAAGCCGAGGTGAGTGTACGGCGGCCGCGGGAACCGCGATCCACGGCTCCCAGCTGTGCCAAATCGTGCCCGGCTAGTGATCGAGCTCGGCGGCCTTTCCAACGAGCTCAGCCAGCTCCTTCCGGTAACCGTCTGCGTCGTCACCAAGGGCCCCACTCACAACGCGTTGAACCTCCGCATAGCCGAAGTTACGGATGTAGGCTGACCCCCGTAGCAACATGCCAAACGCTGCTACCCCGGTGACGAAGCGAAAATCAGTCGACATTGAACCAAAGGGTGTATCCGCCCCTGTGATAGGACCGTCCACCTGGCGGCTCGTAACGCCGTCAGGATCCTTGAAGCGAATGGCGAGGTTGCCAAGGGCCTTGCCCTGGCTCGTCCGCGACGTGGGTTCAAGCTCGTAGAGCGCGGTGACGGTATGCCCAGCACCAATCTCGCCGGCGTCCTTCTGATCGTTCGTGAAGTCCTGATGAGCAAGCATGCGGTTCTCGTAGCCAATCAAACGAAAAGAACGCACGAACTCTGGGTTCCACGTGACCTGAATCTTTACGTCCTTGGCAATCGTGATGAGAGTTCCTGAGGCTTCGCTGACAAGCACACGCTTCGCTTCAGCTGCTGAATCGAGGTAGGCGTAGTTGCCATTGCCTTTGTCGGCCAAGGTCTCCATCGTTTGGTCGCGATAGTTACCGCTGCCAAACCCAAGGACTGACAGAAAGACGCCCGTTTTTGCCTTGTCTTCGATCAGCTTCTGCAGCTCGGCAGGACTCGAAGCGCCAAGGTTGAAGTCCCCGTCGGTGGCCAGAATGACGCGGTTCGTTCCGCCCTCTACGAACGACTGGGACGCTAGGTCATAGGCGGCGTTGATTCCTTGCGCACCGTTGGTGCCACCTCCTGCTTGCAGCGCCTCCAAGGCTGCCAGAATTGTCTTTCGATCACTGCCCTTGGTAGGTGGAAGCACCACGCCCGAGCTTCCTGCGTAGGTAACAATCGAGACTGAATCGCGCTCGTTGAGCTGGTCAACGAGCATCGAAAATCCTTGCTTCAGCAGCCCGATCTTGTCGGCACCATGCATTGATCCGGAGACGTCGATCAAGAACACGAGGTTCGATGGGGGCCTGCTCTTGGCTGCTATTTCGCGACCCTTGATTCCAATGCGAACCAGACGATGATTGGCTGCCCAGGGTGCCTCGCCGACCTCAGCTGAGACGGCGAACGCGGCATCGTCGGGGCTTGGATAGGAGTACTTAAAGTAGTTAATCATCTCTTCGATGCGCACCAGGCTTGCATCGGGACGCTGATTGGAATTCAGGAGCGACCGAACCATTGAGTAGCTGGCCGTGTCCACGTCGATCGAGAAGGTGGATTGACGGTCAACGGCAGTGGCGATGAAGCCATTCTCGGGCAATCGAACCGAACCAGGAATGCCGGGACGCGGAAGGGCCGGCTCGGCTGCCACCGATGGCTTACTTGGTAGGCCCTTCGTGTTTTTGCCGTCAAACTGACTGCGGTCCGCTGCGTGGGCCGCTGCAGTCGCTGCGGGCGCGGCCTTGTACTTTGCGCTCGCTGCAGGCGCGGGCGCGACGTTCTTCACGTCGGCGATGTTGTCCTCGATGGAGCTCGCGTACTCGGACCTCCTCATCGTCATCAGGCCGAAGGCCCCAGCTGCCACCATCAGTGCTGTGCCACCGGCGAGCAGGCCGCGCAGCTTTGTTGATGAGCGTGGTTGTGCCGGTAGGGCAATGACGTTTGACTGAGGCGGTGCCGGCTTCTCCCCCTCACTCGCCTGCTGAATGGCGGCGTGCTGCCCTTCCGTGAGCGCGGCGGGCGCCTCCCGCGCAAGCTCACTCTGCAGTAGACTGGCGGCGGCAGCAAAGGCTGCTGCCTCCTCGGCTGCAGCTGGGAATTGCGCCAGCTCTTGCTCAAAGAGCGCGCGCTCCTCGGGCGACATCTCGTTGAGCGAATAGGCTGTAAGGCGAGGGTCGTTGATATCCATGTTAGGCTCCCCCGCCGGGCAACGCGAGCCGTCGTTCGGCTTTGACGAATTTCTCCCGGACCGCGCGCAGCGCCTCGTGCAGGATGACCCCCACGTGACTGACGGAGAGGCCAGTGACGTCTGCGATCTCCTTGTAGCTGAGGCCACCGCCGAACTTGAGTGCGACGACCTCTCTCGACCGATCTGGAAGCCCTGCGATCAGCTTCGCGATGCTCTCTTCAGCCTGCTTCTTCTCGAGCGCGCCATGTGGGCCCGACTCCTCGCTTACCAGTCCCATCGTGTCCTCCACCTCGGTGTGCCGCCTCGTTTTTCGCTTTAGCGAGATGGCTCGGTTTCGACAGACGGTGAAAAGCCATTGGACCAAATGCGATTGGACCTCCTTGGAGTCGGCTCGGCAGAGCTCCAAGAAGGTCTCTTGGACGATGTCCTTAGCGTCATCCGGCCCCACGATTGCCGTGGCGAACCGTAAGAGCGCCCGCTCATGGGCTTTCATGGCTTCCAGCACCCAGTTTCGGTTGGGGGCGTTCGACCCTAGCGTTGCGAATAGGATTGCGAGCATAGGGCCGATTCCGTCGTCGCTGGGATGACGCGCTGGCGCGGCTTGCCTTAGGGATTATTTTTAAGTCAGGCGTTTTGCTTCTACCGAGATGACCAGGTCTTGGAGGGCGGCGATTTCTTGCAGCAACTCTGCCGGGGGATCCGAAGCGATGCGGATCGAAGCAACAGCGGCCTTCTGACCTTGGAAGATCGTGTTCGACATATCGGCCACGTTGATCCCGTGGTTGCGGACGATGCCGAGGACCTGTGCGAGCACCCCTACCTTGTCGAAATGGCGCACGACGAGCTCGCTGCGTGCAGGCGCGCGGACCTCGATATTGACGACGTTCGGCGGGCGACCAGTGGCCAAAAACTCGCGACAGATGCGTACGGCCTCCTCAGCGATTGCGTCTTGTGATTGATCGGTGCTGGCGCCGATGTGGTGAGTCCCAATAAAGCCAGGCATCTTAAGGATTTCAGCCCCGAACTCGCCTGTTCCCCCTGCCGGCTCGTCTGCAAAGACATCGAGCCCCACGCGTAACCCACGTTCCTTCATTGCTTTCACCAGTGCGGGTTCATCGTGAAGACCGCCGCGGCTGGTGTTGATGAAGGTCGCTCCGCGCTTCATTTTGGAGAAGAAGGCCTCCCCAAACATGCCTTTCGTTTCTTTGGTCTGCGCCAGATGCACGGAAACGATATCGGCACGGTCAGCGAGCTCCTCCGGGGTTCGGCAGTAGCCAACCTTGAGATCATCGGCGCGCCATCCGGTGAGCGATCGGGACCAGGCTAGGACGTTCATTTCAAAGGCCCGCGCGCGCTCAATCACTGCGCAGCCGATCGACCCGAGCCCGAGGACGCCCAACGTGCGACCCTTGAGCCCTGCGGCTTTGCTGTACTCCTTCTTGTTCCACTGGCCAGCCCGTAGCTCGGTAGTGTTTTCGACGATGCGACGGTCGAGCGCGAGGATCATCCCGAAGGTGAGTTCTGCAACCGCAACCGCGTTCTTTCCGGGACAGTTCGCCACGAAAATGCCGCGCTCACTTGCTGCGACGACGTCAATCGTGTCGTAGCCCGCACCGGCTCGTAGGATCATCGCGAGACCAGCTCCGGCCGCGATCGTCTTTGCGTCGACCTTGGTCGAGCGAACAATGAGGATATTGGCCCCTTTGATCTTCTCCGGCAGCTCGGCCGCAGTGGCATTGGGATCGTAGTGAACTTCGATGTCGAGCGCTCGGAGGTCGCTCAGGTAGTGTTCGGGAAACGCATCTGCAACGAGGACTCGCATGGCGGCATGTTCGCCGTTTTGCCGGAGTCAGTCGAGCGCAACCGCCACAACTATTGTGGGACGTTCGAGCTGGTGAAGCCATTGGC
This sequence comes from Polyangiaceae bacterium, assembly GCA_044376115.1. GTDB lineage: Bacteria > Myxococcota_A > Polyangia > Polyangiales > Polyangiaceae > Xiheicaenibacterium. The sequence goes on from JBILLK010000005.1 coordinate 256,073, forward strand.
CCGGAGGGCTGCTGCGGCTCGACGAATGCGAGCGGGGCCGCCTTCGCGGTTCGACTCCAGCAGCGTGAATTGGCGCAGGTAGTAGTGCCCGATGGCGTCGCGTTCGGCGTCTGCGAGCTGATAGCGCTTGGCCTCGGTCGCAATGGCAAGAACCACCTCCTCGGGTGAGCGCGCCGCTTCCCACATCCGCCACGACATTCGCGCGAATACGCGGTAGGCACTAAGAAAACGTGAGACGGGTTGCGCGTCTTCCTCTGCGCCGAGCGGGTGGATCGCCGTCCAGGGCCTGGAGTTGTCGTGGGCGTGCGCGAGTTCCGCCATCACATCGAGCCAACTGTCCACGGGTAGCGCGTCCGTCACTTCTGCAGCTAGATCTCGTGAGGCCGGATTGATGAGTAGTGCAGCAAGAGGCAGAACCCGGCGGAAGTTGCCTCGATTGGCAGTGACAAAATGAAGCAGCGGGGTTGTTGAGCCGGGTAGGAAGATCAACGCCCAGACGCGGCCAAACGTGAGGTCGTCCATCTCCTGAAGCACCTCGAGTTGGTCCTGGGCCGAAAGCTGTGCGAGTTCGGCTAGCGCGAGCTCGCCGAGATGTCTCGCCTGTCCCTCGGCGTGAAGCGCCCGCTGGGAGACTGTGCGCTTACCAGCGAGACTGAACAAGAGGCCGGCGCGTCCGTACAGCCCCTTGAGGCAGGCGCTTTGGGCGAGTCGTCCGGCGAGTGTCGTCGGAGACTTCTCTGCCTCGACGGACTGAATCAGCGTTGCAAGCCGGTCCAAGGATGTACCCGACGGGAGGCGCACCAACTCGACATTGACGTCCCCTCCCTGGCCGGTGCGCACATGCGGGGGATCGATCCATGCCATATGCAGGTAAAAGGCACAGGGAACAGAGGCTCCAGCGCGCGCCGAAGATTCATCAGCGGCTTCAGCATTGGCGATTGCCCGCTCGGAGTAGAGCGGTAAGGCGCCCTCAAAGCGATCGTTGTTCGCAGGGTAGCCAGACGACAACGTCTGAGTGGCGGGAACCGACTGTAGGCTGAATGGGCCGCCATCGAGGTTGGTAGGGCTGCTCGAGAGCTGGCTGCCGACATCGAAGTCGTCACGTGGAATTGGGTTCTGCTCGAGGTCGTGCGCCCGCGCGTAGACGTCAATGAGATCTGCTGCCGGGAAGTATGCGCCGGAGGGTGCAGATTCCTGGCCGCTAACCAGGTCCCGTACTTGAACGAGTCGACCCTCGGCAGTGAGATCCGCGAGCAGCGGAGCGAGGTGCGATACCCCAGCCGACTTCCCACCATAGTAACGTAGGAAGGCCCTCGAGCCGAGCCCTACATCGTGAAGGGCTGCAACCAACAAGTGGCTCAGTGGCTCACACGATCCGCTGCGGTTCAGCAATACGTCGGACAGGCGGCCCCCGGGAACTCCAGTGTAAGCGAGGTCGGCAAATACCTTGGAGATGGCTGTCGCTGGATTGGTCGTGGCGAGCTCCGATTTCAGCCACGTCACACGTTCGATAAAGAGCCTCTTGGCTTGGTTTAGGTCGAAGGGGCTGCCTTCTTCTTCGGCGTCAATCGCGTTGGCCCGCAGCAAGAACTCACCAAGTGCCAGAGAATGACGCCGACGTGCAGCCCGGGCCTCGGCGACCAAGCGTCGGCGCGCCTCCTGATGGCGATGTTTTGCGAGCAGCTGCTTCGTTGCGGCGGCTGCGTCCTGTAGCCATTCGCGGGCTGGCTGCGGGGCTGGAGCGAGAGCAGGCTGATCGTCGCCTGAGGTGAGCAGCAAGGCCACGAGGCCGTGGGCCAGAAGAGCTCCTAGCCACGTGACGAGCGCGCGGATCAGCCGGAGCCGGCGTGCCGCCCACTCAGCAAAGAAGTTGGGGTCTTCAGTCGCGGACACGGGCCAGCCCAGAGACACCTGAGCGCTGCGTGAGTTCCTGCCTTGCTAAACAAAGATGCCGACGACATTTCCCATCAGACAGTTTGCCAGCGCGCCACCGATCATCGTTCGGAGCGCCATCTTCGATAAGTCGGGCATCCGACTTGGAGCCATTGCTCCGATGCCTCCTAACTGAATGCCGATGCTGGCAAAGTTGGCAAAGCCACATAGCGCGTAGCTAGCGATCAAAGCGCTTCGCTCGCTGAGCTGCGGCGACGCCCCGCTGGTCATCTCTCCCAGGTGGATATAGGCGACGAACTCGGTCAGCACGAGCTTCTCGCCCAACAGGCGACCAACCAAGGGAGCCTCTGCCCAGGGAATACCCATTACGAAGGCTACAGGCGCGAACGCCCAGCCCAAGATGCGAGCCATGGATAGCGGTTCCCCTGCGACATTGGCAAAGGATAGTGCATAGTCGCACATGGCAACGAGCCCGACGAAGGCGAGCAACATCGCAATCACGTTGAGGAAGAGCTTCATACCCTCCGACGCTCCGTCAGCGGCTGCCTCGAGCACGTTGCCGTGAGCTTTTTCTACCTTGAACTCCAGCTTGCCCGAGGTCTCAGGGCTCTCCGTCTCGGGCTGCATGATCTTGGCGATCGCAATCGAGGCTGGAGCTCCCAGGATGCTCGCGGTGACAAGGTGCCCAGCGATGCCAGGAATGTTAGGAAGAAAACCGACATAAGCGGCCATCACTCCGCCTGCGACGGTGGCAAATCCCCCGACCATGACGAGGAACAGTTCGCTCTTCGTCATCTTGACGATGAAGGGTTTGATCGTGAGTGGGGCCTCGGTTTGTCCCAGAAAGATATTGGCCGAAGTGCTGAGGGATTCCGCGCCGCTGATGCGTGCGGTTCTTTGCATCACCCAGGCAAGGCCGTAGACGACCCGTTGCATGATGCCAAGGTGGTAGGCAACGCTCATCAGGCTCGAAAAGAAGATGATCGTCGGCAAGACCCAGAAAGCGAACGTCTTCGTTGGGGGCGAGACGCGACCAACGATGACATCCGTTTGCGACCCGTCGGGGTTCAAGACCTTGTGGGGCTCAATCGATTGAAAGACGAAGGTCGCGCCGGCTTCCGAGAATGAGAGGAGCCGACGGACGCCAGCGTCGATCCATACGAAGAAGAAGCTTTGAACGGAGGGGGTCAGCACCACCGCAGCCAAAAGCAGCTGCAAGCCGACTCCCCAGAGGACCGGTCGCAAGGAGATACGCTTACGGTCCGAGCTCAACGCGAATGCGATGCCCAGAATGGCCAGGATGCCAAAGGCAGAGAGCAGCCTGTAGCCCACAGGTACCGGTGCATCCGCCGCGGAAGCGTACAATCCCATGGGCTTAGTGGACCACGCGAGCGTCGGTCGGGCCAAAAGGGGAGCAGGTTCGGCATGGCTGCCGGTGACGCCCAGCGCCAGCTGTGCAACAGGATGCGACGTGTCGGACGAGCTCACTCAGCGATTTGTGGACCTGGTGTGTCGAGAGTTGGGGGCCGCCGAGGTTGCGGTACTGGAGGGCGAGCTTCCAGAGGAACCACTTTCGCTCCGTGTCGCTCTTGCCGGTGGCAAACAAGTGGTCGCTCGTTTTGCCGCTGCAGAGGCGATCGGTTCGGCAAACTTGCGTCGCTTGGAGATCTTGGTGCGCGCCTTCGAGGAGGCGCTGATCGGTGAGCCCCAACGTCGTCCTCGCGCTCCGGTGGCATCGTCGCTGCGGGAGGAGCTCCGCGCACTCGCCTCGCGAGCGAGCTCGCTGGGAGCGCTGGTGATCGATGCGCATTCCCCTGTGATTTGGGCGGCCACCTCGGAGCGCATCGAAGGCGCAATGGACGAGGAGCCGAACAACGTGTTTCCGTTTCCTCCGGAGGCTCGAGAGACTTTGAGGCTCGTTCGCGAGAGCCACCGCGGCGTGCTGATCGCGCTCGGCGTAGAACCGGAACCGGCGCCTGCCGTCGACCCAACGCTCGAGGAAGTTTCCCCGGCTAACGAGGAAGAGGACTCAGCCCTTCGAGATGCGGTGCGCAAAGTAAGGACGCTGCGCGAGCTGGCCCAATTGCATAAAGGGTCGCATCTGAACCACACCGAGCGCGGCGTTGATGGCGGCTACATAGCGCGTAGTTTTGCCGGCATTTATTGCCTTGTTTTGGTGTTTGACCAGCCGTTTGACGAGATTCGCGCCGAGCGTGCCGTGAGAGACGCATTGCCGCGCATTGAACGACTGGTGTTGGCGTTGCCGCCGCTCGACCCCGAGCCGCTGCTGCGCGGTGCCGTCGCCAAGCGTCCACGTCGAGGTTGACGTGCTCACGACCGTTCGTCGGGTTCTCGCTTCACCGCGTTTGCGCGCTGGATTCGTGGCCTTTCACGGCGCAGCGGTCGTTTTGCTGTCCCTGCCTACGGGCGCGGTCTCTGATGAGCGCTGGAAGTCGAAGGGGACCCAGGCTGACCTCGCCGAGTGGGGTAGCGGTTTGGGTGAAGGCAACGACTTCGCGTTGTGGTTTCAACGCGTGGCCAAGGGCTATGCGGACGTGCGCGGAGTGGTGGTGGCGCCGTTCAATCTGTATGCGGAGAGCACAGGCGCCCGACAAGGCTGGGCCATGTTCTCAAGTCCTCAACGCTACCCAGCAGAGGTTCATGTCGACGCCAAGATCGACGGTCAGTGGGTAGCGATCTACCGACCCCACGACGAAGCGACTGCGTTTGATTCAGCGTTCTTGACCCACCACCGCCTACGCAAATTCCAGGGTCGGTTTGCGCGCGAGTGGAAGGGAAAGCGCTTCCAAGAGTTTGCCGCGTTCTTGGCAAAACGAGCACTTGCCGCTCATCCGAATGCAGAAGCGGTTCGAGTTCGACTCGAGCGAAAGCAGAGCCTGCCGCCCGAGGCCGTACGCATGGGGACCAAAGCCAAGGGTAGCTACGAGGTCACCCACGTCTTCGACCGCAAGCGACAGCCATGAGCAGGCGAGGTTGGCTCTCCGCATGGACGGCTTTCACCTCCGAAACCGAAGCGCCCATAGCTCTGGCCTGGTTTCGGGTTGCGCTCGCGACGGTGATGCTGGGGACGATTGTCGACGCCATGTACAGTGGCGTGCTTTCGGCCATGTGGATAGACCGTGCAAACGGCGGAGCCCTATCGCTCAATCCTTCTGGGCTGGTGGCTTGGCTCGGTGGCGCGACCCCTGCCGTCGTATGGTCTTTAGCCGCAGCGTCCTTGGTTGCAACGTCGCTGGTATTGCTGGGCGTGGGCGGAAGAATTCCTGCGTTGGTAGCCGGGCAAACGTACTTTGCGTTGACCCGAATCCAGGGGGAGACGATCGGTGGGTACGACGGGCTAATGGTCAATGCGATGTTCCTACTGTTTCTCAGCGGTGCCCATACCGACCTTTCCTTGTCCCGGTGGCTCGTTCGTAGACGCGAGGGCAAGCTAGCCCCACCCGAGCCTATTCTGGCTTGGCCTCGCTACATGCTCATTTTTCAGCTGCTCGTGATGTACGGCTTTACCGGGATTCAGAAGGTGAGCCCGGTGTGGACCCCATTGGGCGGTTATTCAGCCCTTTACTGGGTATACCAAGATCCGACGTGGCGACGGTTCAATATGGATTGGACTGCCGGTTATCCCACCGTCCTATCCGTAATGACGGCTGTGACGTGGCACTGGGAGGTGATGGCCCCCGGGCTACTATTGTTTTATTGGGCACGCAGGAGGAGAGATTCTGGCGGCCGCTTCGTGCGGCTGCTGTTGCGCTGGGATCTGCGCAAACCCTTTGTCCTCGTTGGCGTAGGCCTGCACCTTGGGATCCTGCTGACGTTGGAGGTCGGCCCGTTCTCGCTGGTTTCGCTTGCTTACTATCTGGCGTTGTTCAGTCCAGACGATCGCGAGGCACTTCGAGTTTGGTGGCGGGCGCGTGGTGCGACTCCGGCTGTCGGAGTATGATGCGCGGCGAATGGGGACCTTGTCCAAACGGGTAGAGAGGTCATGAGCTCGGGCGCGGCGTTTGCCGCGACGGGGCAGTGGCGTTCAACGGATGAGCTCGTGCTTGTGCGGCTCACGGAGCAGAGAGCGCTTCAAGCGCTCTGGGAGTTCCAGGCTGCTCCAGGACAACCGTTGCTGGTTGGAAAGGGCGTTCGTGGAGCTCGTCTGGTCCGTGAACTGAGCCAAGCGTTGGGCGCTGAGGCGGCGGTCCAGCGGGCCCTGCAAGGCTTCGCGCGGGATTTGAGCGCGCTTCTCGCGGGGCCCTTCTCGGGTTGGCCGGCCACGTTGCGGCATGCTGCTGCCGTGTTTGCTGGAAAGGTCGCCGATAGTTGGGAGCTGCGTTTGCGTCGATCGGCGGCTGCCGATGCCACCCCTGACGAGAAGGGCGCCCTCGAAAGCCATTGGGAGCGATGGCTCGAGCACAGACTCCGGGAGCAGAGCCTTTGGCTTTCCCTGGCTAAAGAGCACGATTTCTTTACGGAGATTGCCAAGCGACTGGGACTACCCAAAGCCGAGCTGAACCTTGCCTCGCGGATCCACGCCCCGATGGTTGCACTCACGTTGAAAGCAGCGGCTGAGCAGGCTCAGCAAGGCTACTTTGGTACGGTTTGCTTCGGTGCCCTCGCCCGGCTTGATGACGCTGTTCGCCGCCAACAACTTCCGTCCGAAGTCGTTCAGGCGTTCTGTGAGCAGCTCGACCAACGGGTCTATCGCGTTGTCGATCATGCGCTCGAGAGTCTCCGTGACGCCTTTACCGAAGCACGGGCTGTGGACGCTGGAGTAGGCGCAGCCGAAGAACTGAGCGCAAAGCTGAAGTCGCTTTGGCTTTGGACTGGGCACTCGATCCACGTGGAAGTGTTTGCGCTCGAGCAGCTCTCGCCCGTTGCCTGGCACCTCTCTCGTGCGCGGGACATGCCACGGATGCGCCGTATTCTTGCGCCCAGTATCGAGCTGCTATTCAGCATGGAGGCGCGCATCCTGCGAGAGCCGGTCGAGCTCATGGCGCGCGCTGCTGGCTGCGCCGAAATGTTGTTGTTTTGGGCTGGCGTCGAGCAGCCTCCGGGTGAGTACAGTGCGTTGGTTGAACGGGCGTTGCGCGTCTGTCCTGGTCATCGCAACGCGCGGCAAGCGATGGCGCAGATTCTCTGTGAACGAGCCAAGACGCGGCTCAACTTTGCCAACGCCGCCAACCATCGCAACTGTATTCAGGAAGCCGCCAAGCTGCTCGAGGATGCGCGCGGTCTCTTTCCGGCCTGCCGCAATGTTGAGGAAACGACGCTCAAGGTGGCTGAGGCCAAGCGTCAATGGGGGATCCCGTGAGCGAACCGCTGAAGAGCGCCGACCCTTTCGAGGAGTTCGGCATCTCGCCGTTGGCGACGCCCGAGGAAATTACGGCACGGCTGCAGGAGCTTTTTGCGGACGCCGATGAGAGTGAGCAAGCTCGGTTGCGCACGGCCTTTGATCGGTTGACGCGCTCTCCGCATGAGCGGCTCGAGCTCGTGCTCGGGTCCTTTCTCGAGGAGCCGGAGGTCCCGCTGCCAAGCTCAGCGACGCGTGCGTTGCCCCGTGCCGTTCCCTCTCGCTTGAAGGAGTCGCTTGCTGGTGGCGTGCTCGAGACGTACTGGGCGCAGCTGAAAAGGACCGCGCCCGAGTCCGCGGAGAAGCTGCGCGGTTTGCAAAGCTCTGGTCACATTCCGCTTGAACAAGACCCGCTGCTCGGGCCCTCGGAGAAGTCATGATCTTGCTTGATCGCGCGGTTGGCATCGATCTCGGCACAACCCACTCAGAGATTGCGCTGCTCGCGCCATCGGAGCGTGAGGTCGTGCTCTACCAAGACCGCTTTGGCCGCAGCACCATCCCATCGGCTGTTGGGTGGGACGCGAGCAAGGGAGAGTTTACGGTGGGGCGCGCGGCCAAGGCGGCACGCGCGGTCGAGAATGCGGCTGTGCTCTCGGTCAAGCGCAGCATGGGCCAAACCACCAAGTTCCAGCTCGGTCCCCACCAACTTTCAGCCGAAGAGATCTCCTCTAAGATCCTGGCCGAGCTCGTGCGTTCGATGCGCGACTTCCTAAAGGAGAAGGCCGCCGACGGCTTTGGTTTCGAGATCAATCGCGCGGTGATCACCGTGCCGGCCTACTTCGACGCTCTACAAACGGAGGCCACACGCCGCGCGGGAGAAGCGATCGGGCTCAAGGTGCTTGGTATTCTGCAGGAGCCAACGGCTGCTGCGATTTATCACACGTTCCACTCCCGCCTGCCTTCCGGGAATTTTCTCGTTTACGACCTCGGCGGTGGCACCTTCGATGTGTCGGTGCTCAAGTGCGTCGCTGGCGAGTATCAAGTGCTCGCGATCGATGGTGACAACTTCTTGGGCGGGGATGACTTCGATCGCCGCTTGGCCGAGCTGCTGCGCAAGAAGCTCAGCGAGCGCGGCTACAAGCTGGACCTCGATCTGCGCAATAGCACTGCAGATCGGCTTCGTTTCGAAGCCTTGCGGGCCTTGGCCGAGGAGACCAAGCACAGCCTCTCGACCAATGAGGTGGTGTCGCTCTCTCGGCAAAACGTGTTTGTCGACCAGAATGGCGAGGACGTCTCGATTGAACTCGAGCTTGGGCGAGCGGAGTATGCCGAGCTGATCCGCGACCTCTCGTTGCGCACGATCGAATGTGCAGAACGAGCCCTCGCCGAGAGCTCGGCGAAAGCGGGGGTCGGCCTCGCGGAGATCGATCGGGTGGTGCTTGTCGGCGGCTCCACGCGAGTTCCGGCGATCTCCGAGTTGGTGCAAGAGCGGCTGGCGGCGCATTGTCGCTCGCCGGAGATCCTGCGCGAGAGCGTGGACACCGTGGTGGCCCTGGGAGCGGCCGTTCATGCGGCTGAATTGGGTGGCCTCATCATCCGCAATGACGCTGGATCAGCCGCACATTTCAGTAGCCGGTTTGTCACGGACGCCGCCAAGCTGCGGCTCGCGCTTGCAGCGCTGGAGCCGGAACAGGCGGTGGCTTTCGAGATTCATCGCGACGGCAAGGTGCTCGCGGAGAGCGTGCTTTCGGACAAGCGCACCGCGCGCGTCGATGTCGAGCTTCCGGAAGATGGAGAGTACCGTCTCTCGCTTTTGCCACGCGATGCGGAGGGCGTTCTCTTTCCGGAGGTCCCCTTCGTGATCTACCGCGGCACCGCGCGACCGCGCCCCACAGCGTTGAGTCGCCCCAGCGTGACGTCGAAGGACCTTTCGGTCGAGGTCCTGCGCTCAGGTCGCCGTGACCGCAAGGTCCTTATCGAGCGTGGAACCGGTCTTCCGACCGAGACGACGCAAGAATTTTCCACGGCGGATCAAAGCGGTGCGGTGGTGTTGCGGATTCTGGAGGGCCGGGTACCGATCAAGACGTTGGCCTTGCCAGTGCCCCGCGATACCCCGATTGGAACGCGCGTCGAGCTCGTGTTGCGCTGCGATGGGTCGATGCGGGTCGAGGCCCAAGCAACCGTCCTCGGTCAGAAGCTCTGGGCGAGTGTGGAGCCCGTCGAGAACCCGGCGCTGAACGACCAAGAGATCGAGCAACTGCTCGCCGATGCCGAGCAGTTGAGCCGTGGTTCCTGGGGAAATACGGGTGAAGCGATTCGACGGGAGGTGGAGCACCTTTCCTCGAGCGTGCGCGAGACCATCGGCACCGATCCAGCGAAACTCAGCGCGCATGCGACGCGTCTTCGTCGCTTGGTGGCGGATATGAGCGAAAACACAGCAGAGGGCTTGGGGCCATCGCTGGCGGCGTTTGATGCTGAGCTGCACGCGCTCAAGCGTCTGGTCTATCGAACGAATGGGACCTTGGTCGGTATGGACCGCGACGCGTGGGACAAGCGCCTCGCCGCGCTGGAGAGTCGCGCTGAGCGCGCCCGGGTCGAGGTCGACGCCGTGGCGTTTCGGCGTGTTTACAACGAGGTGCAAGCCCTGCTGGAGACGGCGCAGCAAGAAGAGTTCGCTGCTCGTCGGCTCGACGATCCAGCGGCTCTGATGAGCCGAGCTTCAGGGGTGGAGCGTTGGATCCACCGTATCGATCGCTTACTCAACGAGCTGGAACTTTCGCGGACGCCAGAGTTATTGGAGCTCCAGCGCAATGAGCGAAACAGGCTGTTAGGCCTGTTGTCTGAGTGTCGAGTGGAGCCAATCAAGGACTTGCTCGCGCAGGATGCGCCCAACCATCACGCAATTCGACGTCAACTCGAGGCGCTCGAGTTTGAACTCGAACGGCTTGATGAGGCAGCTCTGCGCGTGCCTTCGCTGGGCCTCGTCTCTGACCGTGGGCCGCAGCGCGGTGGCTCGTGACCTTTTTGGACGATCTGGGGCTTCGTGCTGCCGCTGGGCTCGAGACTTCGGTTGGGCCCTTCATCGCATTGGCCGCCTACCGCCGACTGTTCGCGGGTGAGGGAGCAACGCGCGAGGCGGCGATCCTTGGCGCTCTGCGTTGTGCGATCAGTCTCGCGGATGATGAGGCGATCAAAGCCTGCGCTGAGGCTTGGCGCAGTCAACCTGCGTCGCCGATCAATGTTTTGGGAGAGGCTGGTGCGCTGCTCCGTGCGGGTCGCGGCCATGCGGCGCACTGGCTCGCGAGCGCAGAGGTGGCTCGTTCACGTTCCGCGCACGCGGCCTACATCGACGCGCGTAGTCGTGAGGCGTTTTCGTTGGGGTCGGACGTCCCCGACTCCTTCGACGTGATTGATTTGTGGTGGTCTGTGGTGTTGCAAGGGCGAGCAAGTTCGGATGAACGAGTAGCCGCCTTTGCCGCGGCGCGCTTCGCAGGCTTGGCGTTCGCTCGAGCCGCGCGGGAGCCGAGCTATCAACTACCGCGCGCGCGTTTGGCCTTGGCTTGCGAGAATGCTCGCGATGAGCTGCTCGAAACGCGTGAGGCGCGGCTCGCTCTGTTGCGGGGGAAGCTGTTGGCCGCAGGCCGGTTTTCGAGAGCTTCTGCCCTTAGTTCGTTGGAGAGTCTTGCTCGGTTACGCGGCAGCTCGATAGCGAAGCGAGCCGTGGTCATCGCGCTGGGGCACTTGGACAATCTCCCCGGTCGGATTTCGCCGGTTGAGCACGATCGTATCGTGGCTTGCGTGAAGCAGATCGAAGATGTCGAGTTGCGCGATCGGATGGTCGCCCGTACGAAGGCGGTCGAGGCTGACAGCGGCCTCCCCGGCTCACTATCCGGCAGCCAGCTGTTCGAACTAGGGCGGCGCGCGGAAGGCTGCGGCGACGACCTAGCGCTCGCGAGGTCGCTGCTTGCGCAGGGAGTCGAGTTGCTCTCCCCGCAGGTGCCCGTCCCCGTGGCGCTTTCTACGCTGGCGGTGCTCACCTTGCACAAGCTAAGCGGTTCAGCGGCTGAACCTGCTGTTGCGTTCCTAGACGGCTTGCTTTGTCGGACGACCGCCTTGCCGGCATTTGAGCTGAGCGCGATAGGGCTTCGCCTGCTCGAGCTTGGTAGGGCCGCGGTGGCCGATCGCTACCTCGAGGAGGCGGTCCGCTTCCGCGAGGAGCAGGCTTTGCTATTGCGAGGCCAGGCCTTGCGGGAGCGAGGGTACGATGCGCTTCGTGCGGGCCATCAGGAGGATGGCTGGCGTCTGCTTTCGGAGGCGCGCGTCCTGTTGCGCGGGAGCTGACCAGGCTATGCTGGGCGCGAAATGGCTGTAGCCCGCGACAACGTGACCTTTGCGATCATCTCCAACGCCCCGGCAGCGTCTGCTCTTTTGGAGGTGGTCTGTGACGAGATCAAAAAGAGAACCAAGCTCGAACTCAGCCCTTTGGTGCTGCGGTCGTACGAGAAGCTTCTCAGCGGAATGCAGGAAGGGGATGTGGATGTCGCGTGGGCGCCTCCCTTGGTTGCCATCGATCTGGAGCGAGCCAAAGTTGGGTCGATTGCCCTTTCGGCTCGGCGGCTTGGGAAGACCGACTACTCGTCGGCCATCTTTACTCGCAGCGACTCGAAGCTCGCGACGCTCAAAGACCTAGCCGGTAAGAAGGCCGCGTGGGTCGCGAGAGAGAGTTCTGCCGGGTACGTCGTTCCGCGGCTCAAGCTGCTTGCTGCAGGTGTGAATCCGGAGACCGATCTCAACGAGCAGTCCTTCCGACGCACACACGAAGCCGTTGTGAAGGTCGTGCTCAGTGGAGAGGCCGATTTTGGCGCCACCTTCGCCCATTTTGAACCAGGTAAGACCGCGCCCACGTCGTCGGGCTGGCAAGACAGTGGCGTGGCAAACTCCGAGATCCGAATCCTTGCAGTGGCAGGCCCGATCCCTTCGGATGTGATCGCCTACTCTTCGAAGCTTGCTTCCGACCGGGCAGAGAAGGTTACGGCTGCAATGCGTGAGATGGGCGAGCCGATTCGGCAGTTGCTCAACGCAGAGGGGTTTGATCTGCCAGACGGTGTTCACTTCGAGCAGTTGCGCCAGTTGGTCGAGCATGCCGCGGCGGCCGCAAAGGCCGACGGAGCATCCGCGTAGTGGCGCCTAGAGCCGTGGTCGCGCGAGCAGCCGAAGAACGTTGCGGGCCGATGCTCGGGCGACGCGCGAGTGGTGCCGCGTTCCTCCTCGTTGCCTCGGTGTTGTCTGCGGCTGGGTGCGAGACCAAGCCAGCCCATCCGCAGCCGACCTCGACGGAAGCACCAGCTTCGTCGGCGATCGCGAGCGCAGCGGCTCCTACTGCTTCCGCTTTCGTGCCAACCCCTTCGGCCGTGGCGAGCACCAGCGTCAAGCTACCGGACCCGCGCTGGGATGCGCCGCCGCGCGCCATCGACATGCACGTCGATACGCCCTGGCAGGTCCGCTACAAGGGCCGGGACATCGCTCTCAAGGAGGGCCAGGGGGCGATCTCGGCTGTCGTGAACGGCGGCTACGGTGGCATCGTTTACCCGATCTACATTTCGGACAAACTGCACGGCGGCCACCCGACGATTCGCGACGCCGACCTGATTCTGAAGACCGTCGACGCCATTTTGAAGCGACACGAAAAGGTGTTGTGGCCGGACACCAGTGGGCCGACGCCAGAGGGGAAGATTACGGCTTTCATCGCGATCGAGGGCGCTGGCGCATTTGCCGAGGACGTTCCGCAGATTGACCGCTTCATCTCGCGGGGAACCGTTTTTATCGGCCCCGTTCACTGGCGCGACAACAAGTTCGCCACGAGTGCCACCGACAAAGGCAAGGCGACCAAAGGGCTCTCCGAGCTGGGTAAGAGCTTCTGTGAGCGGGTCTACGAGAAGGGCGCCTTGGTCGACGTGTCTCATATGTCGGATAAGTCGTTCGCCGACACGGTCCCGATTGCGGCCAAGTTCGACGCGCCGATCGTGGCGACGCACTCGAATGCGAGAGAGAAGGCGAATCACCCTCGAAATTTGACCGACGAGCAGCTCAAGATCATCGCTTCGACTGGTGGTGTCGTGGGCTTGAACTTCTACGATGACTACGTACGAATCGATGCTGAGGCTCATCTCGACGATCTCGTCCAGCATGCGTTGCATATGATCGAGGTCGCTGGCGTCGATCACGTGGGTATCGGCAGCGACTTCGACGGAGGCGATCCAGTGCCGGAGCTGGCCGATGCCGGGAGGGTTCAGGCGCTTGCGGCTGCGCTGCGCAAAGCGGGCCTGTCGAATGAGGACGTTCACAAGATCTTCAGTGAGAACGTGCGCCGGGTGATCGGTTGGACGAAAGCGCGACGCAGCGCGAAGTAGCCTTCTCGTGTTATGACGGGTGGCGTGGAGCAAGGGGCTTGGCCAATAGCGATTAACGCGACGCAAGACGTCGCGTGCGGGGTGCGTCTTTGGTCGACGGCAGGTCGGCGTCGCGCAACCGTTGTCGTCAAAGCGACCTTCTTTTTGGTGCGGGGAGGGCCGATGCGGCTCGTGAACCCGGCGCCCATTCTGCTTGGCGATCAGCATCACGAGAACAACAGCGAGCGGAGTGTGGCTGCTCCCTCGGATATGGCGCCGTATCTTCCCCGTGGAGAGGTCGTGCTCACCGGGCACGCGCACGCTCCGACGCCGAGTCCGATGGTCCAGGTGCGGCTCGCGGTCATGGGCAATCGACCGCTCGTAGACAAGACGCTGCAGGTGTTTGGCGAGCGGATGTGGACGGAGGGTGATCAGCTGACAGCGCCAGTCCCGTTCACGCGGCTGCCGCTGCGCTATGAACGTGGAGCAACGGGCCCTGTTGGATACGAGGAAAATCCGGTGGGGATGGTCAAGGGAGTAGGGCTGCCGGCGCACAACATCGTTGACCCTCAGGACCAAGACGCTTGCGCTGGGTTCGGCGCTATTTCAGGTCGCTGGCAGACGCGGAAACGGCTGTTGCGCAACCTCGACGCGGCGGTGCTCGATCAGTCTGAGCCGGCCCTTCCCGACACCTTCGCGTGGAGCTACTTCCATGTTGCGCCGCCCGATCAGCGCTGCCCCTTCTTCGAAGGCACCGAGTGGCTCGTACTCGAAGGCTTGCACCCTGAGTTTCAGCGCTTCGAGTCGCAGCTGCCCAGCGCCTTGGGACAAGCGCGGGTCTATTCGACTTCCCACTCCGAGTTCGAGACCGTGCCGATGTTCGCCGACACGCTTTGGGTCGACAGCGATCGCTCGCTCTGTTGCGTATCGTGGCGGGGCAACTTCGAGGTTCAGCAGGACGTTTCTCCGCTGCAGATCTTCGCCGGCCTCGAGATGCCTGGGCGGCCTGTCCCTTGGCCCATGCCTTCGTTGCCACCGCCGGCTCCAGCCGCGGTTCCCGCCGCGATGTCGCTGGTTGAGCCGACGTATGCGGGCCAAGCCTTACCCGCGCCGTCCTTGCCCAATACGCAAGCTGCGCCTGAGCCCACGGAGCGAGCTGGCAAGGCCGCTTCGGTCGAAGTCGATCCGAAAGCCGAACTGAAGCGCACTCTCGCTTCTCCGGGGACCGCGACGTCGGCGATGATTGAGACGGTCGTCCGCGGGCGGGCGCCTGCGCGCACCGCCCCGCCCGAGGTGACCTCGCCCCGTGCCGCTGTGCAGCCCCGGCTCGAGCCAGCACCCGGTCCAGAGAGCGTAACCTCCATCAAAGTAGACCCAGCGTGGCTCGATGAAGCCGAGCGCCGTGCGTTAGCCGGAGACGCTGCGACCGATTCCGAGCGCCTCAACTCCACGATGACGCAGGCTCCGAGTGAGCTGCAGTCGTTGCTCGCGAAGGCAGCACCGTCGGCCCCAGCGCCGCTTCGCCGTGGTCCCTTTGAAGACTCCCCAACCGTCGCGCCCGACATCGACCAACTCGCACAGATCATCCGCACAGCCGAAGCGTCATCGGCGCAGACGGTTGAGCCAGCTCGCACTCCGCCGCCAAAAGCGGAGCCGGTGGGTACCAGGCCCGAACCGGTCGCCGTTCGCGCGCTTCGTACGACCATTCGTGGCTTGGGGGTGGGAGCTCGGGATTCAGCGCCACCGAGTGAGGAGGAGCCGCCTCCGACCAACGCCGGCAACGTGGCGCACGACCTGCTGTCCGGTGGGGACGGTCCAACGCGGCAATTGGCTGTTCCCGATGCATTGCTCAGGATGTCGGCGGGGGCGTCGGGCTTGAGCGCTGAACCGACTGTGGTTGCGACGAATGCAGCACAGCTTGCCGCGACGATGGCTCCGGCAACGTCGCCCAACCCCGAGCCCTCCTGGGCTGCTCCGGAGTCGGTCGCCGCGGTCGTGGCTCCGTCGCAACACGGCTCGGTGCTGATCGCCCAACCCATGGATGACTTCGACGAAGACGAGACGGGGCGCCCGACGATGACGGGAATGGAAGCGCCTCCGATCTCGGCCCAAAGTCCATTGCCGCAGGTCCACCGTGGGGAGACCAAGATGGAAGTCGAGCGGCGGATGCGTGAGGGCGAGCCGCTCGAGGGGCTCGACCTGTCGAACTTGGACCTCGCTGGCTTCGACTTCTCCGGTAAGGTCCTTTCGCGTTGCAAGTTCGATCGGGCGAGCTTGGTGCGCTGTCGTTTTATCGGCACGAACCTCGCGGGAGCCTCGTTTCGTGGCGCCGATCTCACGAACGCGACGCTTGAATCAGCCAACCTGGAGCGCGCGAGTTTTGCCGCCTCTAAGCTTGATGGCGCTTCATTGCGTGGTGCGTTTCTTTCGGATGCGAGCTTTTCCGGCGCCGAGGGGAAGCGGCCCATCTTCGACGCCTCGTCTGGGCAGCGGATCACGTTTGCGCGCTGTGAGTTGCTCGACGCTCAGTTTCTTGGCGTTCAATACGATGCCGCAGACTTCACCGAAGCTTCGTTGGATGGCGCCAATCTCGAGGGGAGCCTGTTGCCGGATTTGAAGGCAAGCGAGCTTTCCGCCCGCGGCGCCGTGTTTAGCCGTTCAACGTTGCAGAACGCGCAGTTCACGCAGGCGCGCCTGCCCGCGGCGCTTTTTGATTTGGTCATTGCGGAAGAGTCGAACTGGGAGTCTGCGTCGGTCGAAGGTGGTTCGCTAGCGGGAGCCCGACTTGCGGGCGCTAGCTTTGCGTCAGCCACGCTGCGCGGCGTCGATCTGCGAGGTGCCTTGATCGCCGAAGCACGCTTTCCCAACGCCGACCTATCGAACGCCAACATCGCTGGGCTCGACCCTACCGGTTTGGGGCTCGACGGAGCCAATCTCACTGGCGCTTTGCGATGAGCAGGTAGTGAAGGCATGACCCGTGGCGTCGCTGACCGCTGAACCACGCTATCGGGAGACGATGGCAGCTGGTCGAAGGCTGCTGTCGAGCGGTGAGTCGTCGGTGGTGATGTCGCAACTGTTGCTCGCGTCCTTCTCCGAAGGCCCAGTGATCGAGCTGGCGGTGCGGCGGGTGGTAGCCGCCGCTTTGTTGCTCTCTGGCATCATTGGCACGTTGATCCTGGTCGGGGCCGTGCCCCCATTGATCGGAGCGATCACGGCCTCCTGGCTCATAGGCTCCGGTCTTTCTGTGCTCTACGTGCGTCGGCGGCGCGGTCAGCTTGGCAGCTTGCTGATGGACTTTGACGCCAGTACCGTCCGCTTCGAGACCTTGCGAGGTAACTCTGAACAGCACGCCTTGAGCGCGGTCTCGATCGAAACGACGCGGTCTGCCGACGCGGCGGCGCCGGTTTGGGTGCTGCTCGTCACTCCCTCCGGCTTCTTTCGAATCGGGCGCGGTACCGAATCCGACGCTGAACGTCTTCTCGGTATCTTTCGCGGATACCACGTGCCGGTTAAGCGACGCGACGTAAGCTAGTCCGCTTGGCCGATCGGTCGCGATCCGAAGCGAACTCGCTGCGAGATCGTTTAGGCTTCCCGAAGATTGTCGACGGCCGTTGGAAGACCTCAGCTGTTGGTTGGTGCCCGCTACCAACTGGACGAACTCATCGGTCGAGGCGCGATGGGCGAGGTCTGGCGCGCAAAAGACCAGGTCACGCAGACTCTCGTGGCGCTCAAGCTCGTCGCTATCGATCGCGAGCAAGGCGGGCTCGACCGCCTCACGAACGAGGCGCGTTCTGCGAGCGCGATCAACAACCCGCACGTCGTGAAGATCCTGGATCACGGCTACCACGAGGGCATCGCCTTCATCGCGATGGAGCTGCTGCGCGGGGAGACGCTTGCCTCGAGGTTGCGCCGTATGACCAAGTTGGGCCCGGTCGAAACCGTGAGCGTGGTGCGCCAAGTGGCGTTGGGGCTGGCCGTGGCTCACCGCTTGAACATCGTGCATCGCGATTTGAAGCCAGAGAACGTCTTTCTGGCCAACACCGAACTTGGGGAGGAGGTGAAGATCCTCGACTTCGGAATCGCGAAGTCGTTCGGGTCCCAGGCGAACCAGACGCAACAGGGCGTGGTGGTCGGCACCCCCGCTTATCTGAGCCATGAGCAGATCATGGGCACGCACCCTGTGGATGCGCGCACGGATTTCTGGGCCTTGGCGATCGTGACCTTCGAATGTCTCACCGGCCATCTGCCTTATGAAGCCTCAACGGTAGCCGAGCTGTTCGTCCAGATCGTTGGTCCGGCGCGAGAGAACGCGCTCGTCAAAAGTGCCCTGCCACCAGCGTTCAAGACCTGGTTTCGGCGAGCCACCGATCCTGACCCCGATGAGCGGTTCGAGTCCGGTCGCGAGTTCGTCGAGGAGTTGCGTCGTGCACTGCTGCCCAATGCGGCGGTCTCGGAGTGGGAGCTTGAGTCGTCGGTTCAACTCAATGCCCGCCCCACCCGGCGACGCTTGGCGCTCTTGGTAGGCGCGCTGCTCGTGCTCGCGACTTCGCTTTCGGTTTGGGCGGTGCTGGCTTTCATCGGCAAGGCCGGGCCGAGTAACTCAGGGAGAGACGGTGCGACCGCGGAACCTTCGGTCGCTGTGTCGGCGCAACTCCCGGTGACCTCAGAAACACCTGATGCTGCGCCTTCGGTCGCGCTGCCGGCTGCGGACCCATCGGCTGCTGCGGTCCCGGTGCCGTCTGCTGTCTCGACCGACTCCGCTGCGGCCAGCGACCCCGCCATCCCCGCTGAACCGCCCGCCGCGAGCGCCTCTGTGAGCGTTGCAGCGCCGAGCAGCGTGCCCTCGGTTTCTGCCGTGGTGCCCAGCTCCAAGCCGCAGGTAAAGCGCCCGCGTGATCGTTGGGGGCTAGGGATCTAGCGTCGCTACGAAAGTTGCTCGGTGGTGCGGCCGCGTTGCCAACGCGCAGGGAGCGTCACCGTGAAGTCTCTTGGGGAGGCGTGGAACTCGACGCGCGCGTCTCCCTCCGCCTCGCGGGCCATGAGAGGCAGGCCGCGTCCAATCTGCTCGCCCATCCCGAGCACGCGAGCGGTGGCCGCGATGATGGGGTTGCGCGGGTGGGAGATCCCGCCCTCCTTTGCGACTTCGTCGACATCGGAGAAGCCCTCGGGGGGGCCGCCGGGGCTCCAAATCTCGAGCCGATCGGAGAACAGCCTCAGCGCGACTCGGCTGGGCTTCCGCAGATCGCGGTGGACCAGGGCGTTGACCAGGGCCTCGCGCACTTTCAGAGCGTCATACTCAGCCAGGCCATTGGTGAGATTGCGGGCTGCCACGAACTCCACGCACTGCGACAAGAGAGCGGGCAGAGCGCCGTCGAGGTTGTGCTGCTCGATCACCGGCGCCGTGAGATCCGTCCCACGAAGGTGAACCGCGACCACGCCCCACTCAGGGAAAAAGGCCTGGGGTAGCAAGCCGAACAAGTAAAGGCCGGCGGTGCTTGGAACTAGCCGCGGGCTGATTTTGGAAAGGAGCCCGAGACGGACAGCCACTTCCTCGCGCGTGTGCAGGGCAAGCAACGTCCCGGCGCGGCGCTCCACAAAGCGAAAGAGCTGGCTGGTATCGAGATCATCGAGTTCTGCCGCAGAAATAGCCAAACGCTCGTTGCTCATGTCTGACCTCGATCGAAAGCTAGTTGGGAGCGTCGGAAGGTGACTCAGCACCGAGCTCGTAGTCGACGTTGATGCCAAGGTGCTTCATCAGACGAATGGCGTTGGTGCTCTCAACCACGCCCGACTTGAGCTTGTAGTCGAACACCATTTTGCCTTCCTCGAGATGGTCGGAGAAGTGGACCTTCTGGACCAACCCTTCGCTCTCATCAGCGATCGCCACGAGGGCAAAGTCATGCGTGGAAACACCACCAACCGCGCCTCTTCGAATCAGGTCCAGCACGACTCCGCGGGCTCCGATCGAGCGCTCGTGCGAGTTGGTCCCGTGCAAGATTTCGTCGAGCAGAAAGAGCACCGGGTCTCCACCTTGCGCGGAGCTTACGATTGCCTTCAGGCGCACCAACTCAGCGTAGAAGTGGCTCATCCCACGCTCGAGCGCATCCCCAATGCGCATGCTGGTCCAGGTCTTCATCACGGTAAGTGAGGCCTGTTTTGCGCACACGGGGAGCCCAGCGTTGGCCATGATCGAGCACAAGCCAACCGCGCGCAGGTAGGTGCTCTTGCCCGACATATTGGAACCCGTAATCAAGAGAGCGCGCTGCTTCGGGGAAAAGCTGGCGTCGTTCACCACACGCTTGTCTTTGTTGATCAGCGGGTGCCCCAAGCCTTGGGCCTCGAGAGCAGGCGCGCCATCCGATACGGAGGGCCAAGCGTAGTTCGGGTTCTCCCCAGCAAAGGTGGCGATGCTCGCAAGCGCCTCAAGTTCACCGAGGGCGACCAACCAAGCGCGGGTGCGCTTGCCGCAACGCGCGCGCCAGCGTTCGAGCGCCAACGCAACCCACAGGTCGTACAGAAAGACCGCGTTGACGAACATGTGCACGATGGCGTTGTGCCGTAGGTCGGCGAACCCGATCACGCGCTCGAGCAGGGCGATCTCTCGGCTCGCTGTGTGCTCACCGGCGCGCAGAGTCTCGACGATCCGCTTCAAGCTCGGCGACTCGAAGGCTGTCTGCGCCTCGACCAGCTCGAACACACGACGGAACTTGCCGAGCGGCGCCTCACGCGAGGAGACGAAGGTGACCATGCGATCGATCGGACGAAACAGCGAGCCAAGGAGCACCAGCTGGCTCACGAAGGAGATCAGGTAGGCGTAGCCCAACAGCGGTGCGACGTTGCTCAAGAGGCCGCGCACGAGAAAGAGCGTGATCGTAAGCGGAACAACCAGCCGTGCGGCGAGGATGAGGGTGGCGCGCGAAGCCGGAGCCCCGTTTGGACGCCCACCGATCGGGAGCTCGGCCGGTGCCTCTCCCCAAACAGCCAGTGGCTCTGCCGCGCGCCCGCGACTTTCAGCACGGCGAGCATGAACGGCTAGGTCCTCCAAAAAGGCCGGTGTCAGCAGCAGCTCTTTGGCTGCCTCCTGACGCGCTCGCACGGTGTCGGCCGACGTCGTCGTCAGTAAGAATTGCGCTAGAGACTCCTCGCCGATCGAGGTCTCCGCCCTGGAAATCAGCTGAAACAGCGAATGTTCACCAAACAGATCGAGGTCGGACGCGTTCTCGTGCTCCGGCTTGTCGAAGCGCTTCCCAAACGGATCGGGGTTGCTCTTTTTGGACGCCGACGCGACGGCTTCCCCCCGCATGCGCGCCTGACCAGCCTTCAGGTAGGTCTCGCGTTCGGTGAGCAACATTTGTTCGGAGAGCACGAACGTGTGGAGCACCACCAGAAGGATGAACAGGGCGACGAGAACGCCGAGCGTGATGGTCGACCACAGCGGCCAGCCGAGTACGAAATTGGTGATCAGCACGCCGATCGACGCGAGCACCGTGAGGCCTCTCCGCGACGAGAATACGTCGCTGCGGTCAGCGATGTTCTTCTGGAGTGCGGACAGTGCGGAAAGCCGTTTTTCGTAGTGCGCGGTAAGCCCCTCTGCCACCTGGCGGAAGTAGCACGGCCACTCCGGCCTGGCACTCTCCAGATTGCCTTGTGCTTTGGGCTCTGTGAGCCGAGGACGAATCGCTCGTGATGGTCTAATCTGCGCCCGTGATCGACCGCAACTCGGCTTTTGTTTGCATCATGATCCTGGGTTTAGCCGCCGGCTGTTCGCCGCCGCGGCGCGCGCCGGTTGCTCCGTGTCCCCCCGCCGCGCCGATGACGGATCCGCGCGTCCTCGATGGAATTGCCCGCATCGAAGGCTCGCTGCGGATGGCGCCGGCGGTGGAGCCAGCAGCTGGCGCGGGCAGTGATGCCTTCAAGGATCTGGCCGCACAGCGGCTGGGCCTGGCTCAGCGGCAGGCCGAAACCAAGCGCACCATCGACGCGCTGGTGTTGCGGATCCAACGCGCGCGTAAGGCTGCGCGTGCGTTGGCCGAGTCCGACAGCGACCGAGCGGTGATCTCCGAGACCTTGCTCGACCTCGATGAGGGCAAGCCCCTACCGAAGTTGCCCAAGCGTTTGGGCGAGCGCGAGCCGATCAAAGACGCCGCTGAAGCGCATGCACTTTTGACGAAGGCGCGCGAACAGCTCAAGCGGCTCGACGGTCAGATCGATGCGATTGACGCGACGCTCGCTTCGGCTGGCCCCGGGCCGATCGTCGCTGCGCCCTAGACGACGAACGCGGCGTGAAGCTTTTGTGAGAGCTCGCTGGTTTGCTCAGGGCGGACCACCGCAGTCAAACGCAGCGGACCACCGACCAAAGCCAACGGTTGCGCTGCTTCGACAATGGCGCTGAAGTCGCGCAGCGCAGCGGCGTTACCGGCGAGCCCGTCGCCTACGACGCTGACGGCCGCTACATCTTCTTCGACGGTTGCCTTCGGCAAGGCGCGACGCAGCTTCTCCGCTGCGGCGGCCGGCGTCGGGTGGTTCAGCAGCGGAAACAGCGCCGTGCCGCTATCGAGGCCGAAGGTGAGGTCCTTGAACGGCAAGTCGAGCTCAACCAACTGCGCGATCACCGTGCTCCGCGAAAGCCCGTGGAACGATGCGCGCAGCAACTTCGTCTCGCTCGAGATCGCACGCACGTTGTGGCTGCGTTGCGGCCGGTTCGGGGTAATCACCGTCTCGCGACCGCGCTCAAAGGTCGAGCGTGCGGCCAACGTGATGCCGCGACGGCGCGCCCACTCGACGGCCTGCGCGCACACGACTTTGGCGCCACATTCGGCCATCTCCTGGAGCATGGCGTGATCCATCTCCGGCAGATGCACGGCCGCCGGAACGACGCGGGGGTCCGCGGAATAGACGCCATCCACGTCGCTGTAGATCTCACAGCGGTCAGCCTCGAGGGCGGCTGCGAGCGCTACCGCGGTGGTGTCGGAGCCACCGCGCCCGAGCGTGGTGATCTCGCGCTTGTAGCTCATGCCTTGGTAGCCGGCGACGATCACGATGTTGCCGCGATGCAGCTCATCCTCGATGCGGTGCGGACGAACCTCGATGATGCGCGCGTCGAAGTGTCGGTCGTTAGTAAGGATCCCCGACTGCGACCCAGTGAACGATATAGCCGGAAATCCCCGGGCTTGTACCGCGATCGAAAGCAGCGACATCGATACGCGCTCGCCGGTCGAGACCAACATGTCGAGCTCGCGGCGAGCCGGTTCCACTTTGGCGCCGTCCACGGTTGCGACGTTGTGCGCCAGGGAGATTAGGCCGTCGGTGGTCTTGCCCATCGCGGAGACCACAACCACGACGTCGTTGCCCGCTCGTTTGGCTTCTACGACGCGGTCGGCTACGCGTCCGATCTTCTCGACGTCGGCGACGCTAGAACCGCCATACTTTTGAACGATGATGGGGCGGGAACGGGACACTCGGCTCTCCTGAGTGTGGCGCTAGCATGCCGACCCTCACTGGGCCAAGCAATCAGCCCTCAGCCATCGACTCGTACAGCTGAGCTTCGTCCTCGCGGCCCTCAGCGCGCGTCTTTTCTGCGAGTCGCAGCAAAACAAGCCGACGCGCTTGGTGTAGCTCCGGCACCTGATCTTCATCGGCGTCTTCGACTCGCGCCGAAAGCAGTGCCAATAGCTCGAGATCGCGACCGAGCAGCTCGAGCAGCTCGCCAAGCTCTTCGGCCGTGGCTTGATCCCGTGGGTCGGCGCGCAGCCTTTGCGAAAGCACCTCGACGCGCTCCTCGGCCAACGCTGGATCCAACGGTGGCTGCTGCGCCGCTTGCTGCTCATCAACGATCTCGGGCTGCGCGAGATCAACGAGCTCGGGCTCGGCGACGGAGGGTGGGAGCGGGGCTTGGGCAACCTGTACCACGCGTGGTTGTGGTTGCTCCATTGCTGGCTCGGCTTGGGCGCTGCGCAGAGACGCCAATCGTCGGCTGGCCTCGCGGTGGGACGGCGAAAGTCGCAACAGGAGATAGAGCGTTCGGGAGGCGGCTCGACCGTCGCCCAGCACCTCCTGCTCGA
Organism: Polyangiaceae bacterium; assembly: GCA_044376115.1. Classification (GTDB taxonomy): domain Bacteria; phylum Myxococcota_A; class Polyangia; order Polyangiales; family Polyangiaceae; genus Xiheicaenibacterium. Next base: position 279,715 of record JBILLK010000005.1, read on the forward strand.
AGTGGCTGGCCGCCAGCAAGACCTCGCATAGTGAAAGCGTGGCCTGCGTCGGCGGCTGATGGGCGCCTGTAGGCTCTGGCACGTTCATCTCGGCGAGCGCACGCAATCGACCCAGCGCGCGCGCGGCGCCTGCGGTGTCCCCGAGCTCGTGCCGCCAACGGGCCTCGGAAAGACGCGCCTTGCCCGCGCATTCGCGCTCGTTCGAGATGTTCGCTACGCGTGCGATCGCGTTCGGTCGATCTTGCGCATAAGCGACGAGCGCCTCTGCAAGCTCGAGCTCCACCTCCGAGAGGTCCTGACCGAGTTCGGTCGCCAGCGAAATTGCGCGACTGAAGAGATCGAGGCTGCGGGCGAGTTTGCCGCGTTCGCGGAGCGCTCGCGCGAGCCCGGCGACAGCGACAGGATCGCGCGGTTCAAAGCGGATCGCGCGCTCAAAGAGCTTTTCAGCCTGATCGATGAAGCCGCGTTCGGCGAATAGCTCTCCAGCCTCCCGCGCGACTCTGCAGCGCTCTTCGCGAGTGCGCGCGTTGGCCTCCAAATGCTCGAAGTCCGCGCGTGCCCCGCGGTCATCGCCGATGAGCAGCCGTTCACGGAGGCGCTGCCAGCGGGCCTGCGCGAGCATCGGCCAGCGCAAGACGGCCTCGTCGAGCGCCGCCGCGCGACTCTTGCGATCGATCGCCACCTGCGCTGCCTGAAACCACGCGAGCGCTGCCAGCCCAGCTGACGGCTCTTCAGCGCCTGCTCTCGCGAACGCAGCATAGGCCGCTTGGTCCTCGCCGCTGCGCAAGAGGGCGACCGCCCCGAGCACGCCAGCGCTGACCAGATTCTCCACCTCGATGATCGAGCCGATGGCCGCTTCTACACGGTCCTCCTGGAGATCGATGTTGGCGAGCCGTCGGGTCGCGTCGAGGTGTCGCGGCGCTCGCTCGAGCGCGGCGAGGTAGGCTGCGCGACCGAGATCCCGCTGACCTTTGAAGCAAAGATCGTCCGCCTCTTCGAGCAGTTGAGCCGTCTCGAGTGCACGCACTGCACGGGTCGAGAGCGGGCCTGGCGGATCTTCGCTCGCGATCACCACTCTACCCGAGCGCGGTGAGACCGAGAAACCCAGGCGTAGGCCTTCTGTCGACGGCACGCGCGCGCCCGCACCGGGGAGCACCTCCAGCATCAGCTGACGCATGGGGTCTTCCAGCGTGAACAGGCTGCCTTTGCGCATAGCGCTGGCGGGCAAAAGCGCGCTGACCAAGCGGAGCGCACAGGTGTGTGGTGCTTCGCTCAAACCAAGCCCGCGAGCCTCCTCCACGACGAGCCGCAGCCGGGCTCCCAAGGGCGCTACGATCAGGTCGAAGGCCAAAGCACCTTCCGGCCACCGTACCGCCACGAGCAGTCCGTCGAGGCGCGCGGCCAAGGTGAGCTCTGCAGGCTTCGGCAGCAGTGTTCGCGGCAACATCGGCGTGAGGCGCGCCGCCGTCTCTGGCAGCACGAGCTCGACTTGGGCGCGATGCAAGAGCCCGCGCATGTGGCGGAACTTCCGCACTCCGCCGCTCAGATCGACGGGAAAGCGCAGGTCCGGGAGCGAGAACGCGAGCTCGCTCAGCTCGAGCCCCGCCGTTACGCGGATGGGCTGAGCGAGCTCTAGCCCGAGCTTTCCGCCGGCCAACTCGAGCCGCAGGCTGGGTTCTTCCTCTCGCGCGCTTGATTGCGTCGGGCGAGGAAGCACCTCTTGCGCTGGACGAGCGCGCGGCGGGCTCTTTCTCTTTCGCGCGTCGGCAAGCACGGGGAAAGGATATCAGCCGTTCAGCGAGGCGGCGAACTTTCAGCGCCGGATAGCTCAAGCAGCCTTCGTGGGTGCTGCCAGGTCCGGATGTCGCGGAGCTGGCCCGAACCAGCAAACTCGAAGCGCTGAAACACCTGCTTAATCGCTGTGACCTTGCGATCCTTGTTGCCGCCCGAGGCCTTCTCCCACTCGAGCTCGAGGCCGGTGCAGTTCGCCCAAAAACCCTGCGCCTCATCCTTCGGAATCAGCGCCAAACTGCACTGATCTTGGAAAAGGAAGGTCGAGCTTGAGAGCCACTTCACCGTCTCTTGCAGCTTTTCCGAGTTCAACGTCTGCCCGAAAAAACCGATCGAGGGGGCGGAGTTCTTTGCGATGCGATCCCCGTGGCCGGCGTTGAACGCCGTCTCGTACAGGAGGACCGGGTTGGACGCATTGCGCAGCGAGGTGAACTTGCGCAGCTCACCGCTGAGCGAAACAGCGCGACTGCAGCACAGCGTTGCGCGCGCTTCGCGGACGTCGTCGAGCAACACCGTCTCTCGAGCACTGCACCCCGCTGTTCCACCGCGTTGAACGAAGCCGCCTGATTCGGAGCTGAAGGTCCAGGACTCCGTGCGCCCAAGCTCCGGGTAGGTCGTGCAAGCCCGCTCAAACTGCGTGTCCGAGCAGAGCGAAAGCCCCTTTTGGCGACATACGGCCGACGCCGCAAGCAAGCCGAGCCCACTGTCTGCGGCGTCTCGTTGCACCCAAAAGTCGGGCACCCAGATCGACTCGCTGATGCGACCCTCTTTGACGGCTTGCTTTCGGAACGATTCCGCTTTCACCACGGCTGCAGAGGGCACGGCGACCGCACTCGGAGTGGAGCTTGCGCTGGGCACCGAACTCGGTGTCGCGCTCGGAGCGCTGTTTGAGGCCGCTACGACGGAATCTGCGAGCGGCGTCGCCGGAGGTGGGGCCTTCCTCGTTACAACGACGCCAACTCCGACCGCAACCAATAGCCCCCCAGCGAGAAGCCAGGGCGTTCGACTTGAGCGAGGTTCAGCTGCAGCGGCCGGAGGCTGCACCGACGGCTTGGTTGCGAGCTCCACAGCACCGTTGGTCGCCGCAGCCCGTAGCTCGGCTGGTTGGTCCTGCTGCGGACGCGGGGCCGTATCCACTTGGGTCGGGGCGAACCCGACCTCGCTCTCGGCCTCATTCGCGCGGGTTTGCGCGGCCGTCGCTTCGGCTGCGAGAAACTGCTCCGTCGTAAGCTCCTGCGAGGTAGCCAGCTCCGGCGCACGCTTGGTTTCTGCGTCCAACGGAATGATCGAGGCTGGCGTGATTCCGCCAGCGGCCTCCGCAAAAGCGTTTGCAAGCTCATCCGCGCTTGCAAAGCGGCGCGCCGGGTCAACCGCGAGCGCACGCTGGAAGAAGCCGTCGAGTTCGGCCGGAGTACCGGGCAAAGAGGCGGATGGCGGCGTGACCTCCGCGCGCGTGATCGCTAAGAGCGTCGCAGCAAGCGTTGCACCTGCGAACGGGAGCGAGCCTGTGACAGCCTCATAGGCGACCACTCCAAGCGCCCATAGATCAGCGCCAGCATCGGGTGGACCCGCGTGCATCAGTTGCTCGGGACTCATGTATTGCGGCGTCCCAATCAGCACGCCGGTCGAGGTTTTGAGGCTCTTTTGTACTTCATCGCCCGCGTTCGTCGTTTTGGCGATGCCAAAGTCGAGCAGCTTGGCGACCTCGGCGCCGCTCCGCGATCGGGCTAGAAATACGTTGTGCGGCTTGATGTCGCGGTGAACGATGCCCATGGCGTGCGCGGCTTTCAGCCCATTGGCCACCTCGCTAATGATGCGCGCCGCGTCTCCAGGAGCGAGCCGACCGAGCCTGGCGATGCGCTCGGCGAGGCTCTCCCCGCGCATGAACTCCATCACGATGTAGGGCGAGCCATCGGCTTTGGTCAGCCCGTGGTCGAAGATCCGAACGACGTGATTGCTTTCGATCTTCGCCGCTAGTTTGGCTTCGCGATGGAAGCGCTCCACGACCAGCTTGTCGCCACCCGAGAGGAGCTCCTTCGATACGAATTTGACCGCGACGTCGACGTCGAGCGAGTGGTGCCTCGCGACCCAAACGCTGCCCATTCCGCCGCGACCGATCAAACGGACGAGACGGAGGTTGTCGGTTACGTAGTCGCCCTCACGGGGCTCCATAGGCGGCCCAGTTTAGGCGCTCTGCCCACCACTGTCGAAGTTCTGGCGCTGCGCATCGAATCAGACCCAGATTCCGACCGCGTTCCGCTTCGTCAGGGTAGGTTTCGAGTTCCCCGATCAACGAGCTATGCTCCGCGACCGAGGCCGAGTAAGCACTTGCGGCGATGAATGCGGCCGCGCCTGCTCTGCGCTCCGAACCCGGTGCTACTCGTCCAACAACCGCTACGCGAGCGGCCTCGCTCGAAGGCGTTGATGCGGAGGCATTTGCAAAAGACCTCTACGCGCTGCGCGCAGAGGTCCTCGCCAGCCTTGGCGAGGAAGACCTCGAACACCTGAAGAAGGTGGAGTCATGGGGCCGTCGGGCCCATTGGCTTGGCGTCATGACTGCTTGGGCCGGCCCCAACCCCATTAGCGTGTTGGGCTTGGCAATCGGGAAGGGCAATCGCTGGCTGCTGATGCACCACGTTGGCCACCGCGGTTATGACCGTGTCCCTAACGTACCCAAGGAAAAGACCGGCGCCTCCTTCGCACGCAATGGGCGGCGTTTTGCGGACTTCTTCGACTGGATTGAGCCGGAGTCGTGGATCTACGAGCACAACGTGCTGCATCACGCCTTTACCAGCGAGGAGACAGATCCAGACCTGATCGAGCGCAACGTCGAATGGGTTCAGCGCATGCCGATGGCAGCTCGCTATGTCACCCTGGGGTTGCTCGCGTTGACCTGGCGCGCGACCTACTACGCACCCGCAACCCTCAAGGTCTTGCTCGAGCGTGAACGCAAGCGGCCTGTTGGTACGGTTGAGCTCTATCGCTCCGTGATTTGGCAATCGTGGTTACCGTACGCCGGCTGGAACTTCGTCGGATTTCCGATGTTGTTTGCCCCGCTCGGGCCGCTCGCCGTGGCGAGCGCCGCCTCGAACGTCTTCATCGCTGACGTGCTGACGAACCTACATACCTTCCTCGTGGTGGGACCCAACCACGCCGGGGATGATATGTATCGTTGGGACGACCGTCCCGCCTCTGGCGCCGACAATCTGGTTCGCCAGGTGGCTTCCTCGGTGAACTATCACACGGGCGGCGACGTAAGGGACGTCGCTCACATGTTCCTCAATTACCAGATTGAGCATCACTTGTTCCCCGACATCCCGATGCGTCAGTATCAGCGCATTGCTCCGCGCGTGAAGGCGATCTGTGAGAAGCACGGAGTCCCTTACGTGCAGGAGAGCGTGTGGAAGCGGTTTCGCAAGATGGCGGACGTCTTCGTAGGCAAGACGAAGATGCTCCGGCCCAAGGCCTCGCGAAGCGCTGGTTGAGCACGGCAGCTACCGAAGCTCGGCACTCTTGACCATGCTCATCGATGCGTTGGCCTTCGCGGGGCAGCGACGGTGTCACCGTGTTAGAGCATAGACAATATGAGCCGCAACGTTACAGAAGCCACGGGCCCAACCATTGAGCGATTGGGCACCAGGCGTGAGCCGCGCATCGTATTTTCCAGCGACTTCAATGTGTCTGCTGAAGCCTTATTCGGCTTTCACGAGCGAAAGGACGCGTTCTCGCTGCTGGTTCCACCTTGGCAGAAGGTGGAGATCGTAACGCCGCCGAGGTCGCTCGAGGTAGGTACCCGGGTGGTGCTCAAGATGTTCGTAGGGCCGATCTGGAAGACCGTGGAGGCTGAACACATCGCCTATGAGCCCGGCCGAAGCTTCACCGATCGCATGACGCGCGGGCCGTTCGCTGACTGGGTTCACAAGCACACCGTCACTTCGTTGGGGCCGACCACCTCACGGCTCGTGGACGACATCACCTATCGGTTGCCGCTGGGCGCTCTGGGGGCGGTTGCGGGTGGTTGGGTCGCCTCGCACGAGATTGAAAGGCTATTTCGGTATCGACACGCAATGACACGTAAGCACTGCGAGGCTTGAAGGGAGCGCGCGATTGCTCAGAACGGTAGCGGGAGGCCCTTTGTCGTGATCACCAGGAGCTCCTGGCGTGTGAGCTTTCCCTCGGTCGTGAAGGGAACGCTGAAAGAGATGGATTCGAATCCCACTTCAGCCGTGCCCTCCACCTTGAAGGGAATGGTCTCTTTGGAGGCTGCCAATAGGCCAACCTGAAGCGTGTTCCCCCATTCCAGGGACATCGGTACGACCAGCTCTGAATGTTTGTTGGCTGGTAGTTTTACCTTTGTATCCACTGTCACTTTGCCGAGATCCACCTTGTCCGCCAAGGTGACTCTGGCCGTGACAGACCTGGCCGAGAGCGCAACGGAGTTCGGATTGTGGGCGTCGAGTGTTACCTCGAGCTCGAGCCCTTTGGGGGTAACGGCCTTCACCAGCACCTTCTCGGGTTTCAATACCGGCGGCTCTGGCTTGCTGCACCCGGTGAGCAGCGCCAACGCAGGGATCAGCCAACCCAAGGTGAGTAGCAAGGCCTTCATTGCGGAGGAGCCTACCGCATCAGTGGGACGCGCGCTCGCCCGGGAGACCCGAAAGCGCCGTCCGATTGACCTGCAACCGGACGGCGAGCGGATCAGAACTCAAACTTCTCGAACGCTCCCAGATCTTTGCACGCCTGCACGACTCGGGCGGCGAGGCCCTTCTCACCGAGATGAACCCAGTTGCGCGGATCGATATACTTCTTGTTGGGTTTGGTCGGCCCCTCTGGGTTGCCTAACTGTGATTGTAGGTAGGCAGACTTTTCATCCATGTATTTCTTGATGGGCTGGAGGAACGCCCATTGCGTATCCGTGTCGACATTCATCTTCACGACGCCATAAGAGACCGCCTCTGTAATCTCCTCTTGGGAAGAGCCAGATCCCCCATGGAACACAAAATTGACTGGATTGGGGCCAGTCTTGCGCGCCTGCTGGATGTGCTCCTGACTGTTCTTGAGGATGACGGGCGTGAGCTTGACGTTGCCAGGTGCGTAGACCCCGTGGGTATTCCCGAATGAAGCGGCAATCGTGAAAGCGCCGACGCTGGAGAGTGCATCATAGGAAGCCAATACGTCACTCGGTTGGGTGTAGAGCTTCGCGTTGTCGATCCCAGCGTTGTCGACGCCGTCTTCTTCACCGCCAGTGACGCCAAGCTCAATCTCCAGCGTCATGTCGATGTTCTTCATCCGTTTCAGATATTGGACGCAGAGCTCCAGATTGTGCGCTAGCGGCTCTTCACTCAGATCCAGCATATGGGAGCTGAACAGCGGGGTCTTGTGCCGCTCATAGTATTGCTCCCCGGCGGTCAGCATGCCGTCAACCCAGGGCAGAAGGTTCTTTGCGCAGTGATCGGTGTGCAACACCACAGGCACGCCGTATGCCTCGGCCATCAGCCTGACGTGATGTGCCCCTGCAACGGCGCCGGATATTGAGGCGAGATGGGCCGAGTTGTCCAAGAACTTACCGGCGTTGAACTGGGCGCCGCCGTGTGAGTATTGGATGATAACCGGCGACTTGGCTTGCTTTGCAGCCGCCAGAACACCGTTTGCTGAATGGCTGCCAATGACGTTGACGGCCGGAAGTGCGCACTTGGCGAGCTTGCAATAGGCGAATAGGTCGCTTAGCGCCTTTCCGGTGATGACGCCTGGTTGCAGCTTGAGCTTGTCCATTGATTCCTCGGATGGTTAATCGTTACGTGCGGTGGCACTCTAACCCATCCCAGCAGAATTTTCTGCGAGGAACCGAGGCAGGGAGCCGCGAGCTGCGGCTACCCGAATCATTCACAAATCTCTATTGCGATGTTGCAGGTCTGCCCTTTCGGGCAGTCGTCAGGGCTATTGCAAGGAATGAAGCCCGCTACTGACACGTTGGCAGCCAGCGGTGAGCCGACCACCAACTCGACGCAGCCGACATCGATCGACGTATTGTCTATTGTGCGGCGCACGATCTTGCCGTTGGGAAAGCCGGAGACGCCCGAATTAATCAGCTGATCAATCACGCTCGCCGGTACTGCGGCTGCGCCGGTATCCTCGAACTCGCACTGCAACGTGAGCGGCGATGAGCCATGTTGGTCAATGGTAAGTTCAACCAGGATGGTGGCCGGTGTTTCGACGGTTGGCGCCGGCCAACTAACCTCCAAGTCTGAGCCTTCCGCTAATACCCAGGTGGGAGCTGTATCGAGCGGCTCAGAGCCTACGCCATAGAGCGCAAAACCCTCATGACTCTCAGCGCCAGCGGCTGACAGGCTAACGGCGCTACCGGGCGTATACGGAGGATTCTCCGCATCCGGTGCAAAGTAGCTGTTGCCAGGGTTTTGCGGCTCCATCACCGCGGGTGTCGTTAGCCCAGTAATGGTGACCGTGCCCACACTCACTTGCCTTGGGTAAGCAATGCAAACGCCGTCTTGCCCGCAGGTTTCGGCGCCGACGCAGCTGGGGGTGCACGAGAAATTCTGGCGCTTGAGCAACCGACATCCACCCGACTCCGACACCACCTCCGGCACCGAGCTGGGAACGACACCGTCTGCGACCGAGCCCTGGACGACACCGAACTCTTTCTGTTTCTCTACGGTAAATCGGCCAACCCGCTCGCTGGCGTCACAGCTCCCGCGCGGGGAGATTGCTCCACCGGCGCCAGCCGTTCCACTCGAGCCGCCGCTCCCACCAGCGTTGTTCCCTCCAGCTCCACCGCTGCCGCCTGTCCCGCTCGAATCACCACAGGCGACCAGAAAGTACAGCGCGAACCCAAAGGCCGACGGTCTCATGGAGCCAAGACTTAGCACGGTTCAAGCCATCGCTGCGCAAGGCGGATTGTGCAGCAGCTTGAGGCTCGTCTCCCGGCTCGTTCCGTGCATCATGCAATGCGATGCGTTTCTTCAGCGATCTTCAATCCACCGGGACAACGCGACATGCGCCAACTTGGGCCCAGCCGCGTCGTAGCTGTCGTGGCGTATTGTGGCTGTTGCTCTGCGGTTGTTCATCCCAGATTGTGACCGAGCCCTCCTCGGGCGGCGGCGGCGACGGTGGTGGGGCCGGAGCGCTTGGCGGCGCGGGCGGAACGGCCGTTGAAGGTGGTGGTGGCTTCGGCGCTGGCGGCAGTGGCGGCGGTCCGGGGGGCGCTGGCGGTAGCGGCGGGGCACCAGCGTTTGATTGCGCAGTAGCGCCCACCACTCCGCTCGCGATGCAGATCTTACCTGGCCTCCGCGGCTACCATGGGTTGGCGATCGATCAGCAAGGTTGGATGTTCGGCCTGGACGTGGCCAGCAACCTGATTCGGTCCACGCACGAAGGCAATTGGACACCCGTGTTGGGCAATGTGTTCGCGGAGCAGATTGAGTTCGCCGCGAGCGGCCACTTGATGATGAATACGCTCGAAGGGCTCGGGGGCATCACCCCCGAAGCGCAGCGATACACCATCAACGCCAACATCTTTGGCTACGGTTTGAGGGTTGGCCCCAATGAGCAACTGTATGTAGCGGACGGGAGTTCAATCGAGCGAGTGGACCCGGCGACGGGCGTCAGCGAAGTCCTCGTGGCCAATGAGGAGGTCGAGTGGGTCACACATTCGTTCGACTTCAGCCCGAGCTACGACCGGCTTTACGTAGGAATGATCGGGCCAAGCGGTGGGCAGGTGCGTGTCGCGACACTCGATGAAAACATGAACGCCACGAGTCCGTTGAAGCCGTTCGCTGACGTGGCCCCCGATTACGCCTGGTTGGACGGCGTGGCCGTCGATATTTGTGGCAATCTCTACGTACCAAACTTCAATTCTTCGCAGCTCTTCAAGATTACTCAGGATGGCGTCGCGAGCCTCTATGTCGACTGGAGTGCCAATACGACGCAGTACGGCCATGGCGTCATCTTCGGCAATGGGATCGGCGGCTTCCGGGAGGACGCCCTTTACCTACCAATGCCGTACAACAACCATACCGTGATGGAGATCATCGTCGGTATCCCCTCCCGCACGTTCACCGGGGAGGTCCTCAACGGTCCAACCTCCAGCCGTTGAGAACGGACTACGGTTGCTCAGGGTTTGACTGATAGGCTTCGGCGGTGGGGCGTTCAACGGCATCGATTCGCGAACGATTTGTTGAGTCGGGGACCTCCTCCTTCCTCAACGTTCGGCTCCAGTTGGCCCGGCTCGAGGTGCCCGATGGTGATCGCTTGGAGCGGATCCTCCAGGTTGCCACGGAGATTTCGGCCGAGCAGCTAGAGGTTGAGCGCGTCGGCATTTGGTTTTTCGACCCGGCCCATACCGCGATGACTCAAATGATGCTTTACCGGGCTTCGGCGGGCACGCACGAGACGGCAGAGACGACGCTGAGCCTCGCTTCGATACCCCGCTACATCGAGGGCATCGAGTCCAAGCGCGTCTTGGTCGTGGAAGACGTGAGCACGAGCGAGGTGACGCAGGAGCTGACCGAGTACCTCGGCTCGCTAGGCGTCACGAGCCTGCTCGACGCGCCGATCTTTCGGCGCGGTCAAATGATGGGCATCGTCTGCCACGAGCACGTCGGGCCCGCGCGCACCTTCTCCACGCGCGAGGTGGATTTTGCGGCGAGCGTCGCAGACATGATTGCCCTTTATCTCGAGGAGGCAGAGGCCTCCTCGGCACGGCAGATGCTGCTCGCTCAGGAGAAGGAGCTGCTGGTGTCGGAGCGGCTCGCTTCGGTGGGCGTCGTGGCGGGGCATGTGGCGCACGATCTGAACAACGCCGTAGCGCCAATCCTTTTGTGCGCTCAGCAGCTAAAGGCCATGTTTCCGAACGACCCGGCGGTCAAGCAACGGGTCGATATCATTCTGCAGGCCGCTGAGCATGGCGCGGGGCTAGCTCGCCGACTGCTTCACACGGCGACCAGCGCAACCCCGGTGCGCGACCCGCTCGAGCTTGATTCGGTCCTGCTCGACTCGCGGCCCCTGTTGCGTGCAGTGTCGGGGGATTCGGTCAGCCTCGAGTTCAGCTTTGCGTCGCGAGGCGCCATGGTGGTGATCGACCCGCTCGAGCTCATTCGCGCGGTGATCAACCTATTGTCGAATGCGCGAGACGCATCGGTCGGGCGCCCCTCCTGCGTGCAGCTCTCCACCGACCTGAACACCGAAGGCTTCGTCCGCCTGGCCGTGCGGGATCACGGCTTCGGTATGTCGAATGAGGTACAGGCCCGGCTCTTCCAGCCGTTCTTCACGACCAAACCAGGCCGCGGTACGGGGCTTGGGCTCGCTGGCGTGAAGCGCATGGTGGACGCTGTGCACGGCACGATTCGCGTAGAGACGGTGCCTTCTGAAGGCACGACGGTCAGCCTCTTTTTTCCGCGCGTAGCCGCAGACGCCGCACGATCAGAATGACGATACCCGTGAGAAAGAGCGTGCCTGCGGGCACGTATTGTCGAGGGATCAAGCAGATGACTGTCGCAACGAGCGCCATGATCCCAAAGGTCTTGAGCACATCGTTGGGGGCGTCCTGATCGAGCGCCTCGAGCTCTGTGAGCGCGTCCTCTGGTAACGAAACGGCAGCGGAAGGCAGCTCGAGTTCGGGCGTCTTCGGCATCGGTTCGTCGCTCATTCCCCTTCGGTTTACGCTACGCTGGGCCGAAATCCAATGAGTTCGCGCGTTGAGGTGGCAGGTGAGCTGGGTCTCTAGGCAGTTGGATGACTGGGTGCGTCTCGTCCAGAATTCGTGGCTCACCTTCGATCGTAGAACGCTTGGGTTCTCGCGCATCTTGCTCGGCGGCTTCCTGGTGTTCGATCTCTTTCGCCGCAGCGCAGCCTGGGAGGAGATGTTCGGTGACAAGGGGGTCTTGCCGACCTTCGTTTCGACGAGCAAGCCGCAGTCCCAGGGCTTCACACTGTTCCACGGCTTTACGACGGCGCCTGAGTTGTGGCTGCTCTTCGCCGTGATGCTCACCACCTACCTGTGCCTCATGGTGGGCTTCAAAACCAAGCTGATGCAGGTGCTGTCGCTCTTCTTCGTGGCCAGCGCGAACGGTCGAGTGCTGTTGATCGAGAACGGCGGCTACGTCGTACAGAACCTGCTGCTCTTGTGGACGTGCTTCATGCCGATGGGGGACCGCTTCAGCTTGGATGGGCTGCTGGCGTCCTTTCAGCGCAAGAAGGAGCGCACCGCCGAGGAGCTCAACGACCGCAGCGGCTTGATCGATTCGTTCCGGCTATCCCCTTTCGTTTCGGTGGTGGGGGTCGCGGTCAGCTTGCAGCTTGCGGCGATCTACTACTTCAACGTTGTTCACAAGACTGGTGCTGATTGGAAAGTGAACGGGTCCGCCGTTCACTACGTGCTTTACGTCGACCGCATGGTGACGCCGATCGTCGGGGACATCCGCAACTACGCACCGTTCCCCATTCTTCGTTGGATGACCTTCGGCGTGATCGGTGCCGAAGCGGCGATTCCCTTCTGCATGTTGTTACCGAGGCTGGTGATCGCTGGCTTCGACATGAAGTTGTGGATGCGGCGCGCCGAGTTGGTGCTGATTCAGCTGCTCCATATCGGCTTTGGTTCGACCTTCGTGTTGGGGCCGTTTGCGTGGTCGCTGTGCGTTTTCTCGACGCTCTTGATCAGCCCGCAAGACTGGACGCTGGCTTCGCGCACGATGCGGCGTGGGCATCGCGCGCGAACCGTCGTGCTCGATACGAGCTCGGGTGCTGCACTGCTCTTCGCGCGGTTGGTAGCGCGGCTCGATCGGTTCGAGCTCGTTGGTTTTGCCGAAGCAGAGGGCCAGGAAGAAAAGGCGCGCAAGCTGTTTGCCATCCGTCCGAACGGGGAGGTCGTGACTGGGACCAAGGCCGTTGCCGAGGTCTTGTCGGCGCTGCCGGTTGGCCCGCTGTACTCGTGGGTGGTTCGCATTCCGCCTGTGTCGCTCGTGCTCAAAGCGATGTTTGCGGCAGCCCCGCGAGCAGCGTCGCGCTTCTGGGGGCTCTCGCCGAAGCAGCGCGAGCCGGTGTTCATGGGCAGTTTTGCGCGAACCTTCAAAATTAGCGGCCGCGTGTTCTCTGAGGCAGTGTGCGGCTTTGTACTCGTGGCCGAGTTGAACCAAGGGCTCGTGGAGCTCTGGGCGACCAAGAAGCGATGGGGCGAAACCATTGCCGAGTACAACAAGGCCAACGGCACCAAGATCCGCACACAAAGTGAGGGCATGGGCCTCATTCCGCACAAGATGCGTTACCTGCAGGGCTGGTTCATGTTCAGCCCAAACCCAGTGAAAGATGACGGCGTCATCGTTTGCGACGCCATCACCGCTGACGGTCGGCACATTGATCCTTACACAGGGAAGGAGCCCAACTTCGACCTTATCAACGCCAAGAGCTACGGCTACAACCAAATCTGGAGCGACTACTTCAATCGCATCCATATGCCTGGCAACAAGACCTATCGCGATTCCACGGTGGACTATCTGCGGCGTTTACCGGAGCGCTCCAAGAACCCGAATGACCGTTTGGTTTCAGGCGAGGTGTACTGGATCCGAGACATGAACCCGCGCTGGGGTACCCACAAATCCTACGGTCAGGTGAACGAGCTGCTGTTTAGCTTCAATGAAGAAGGCCCCGCGCGCGACGCCAAGCGCTAGTGCAGCGCCTTCACTAGCTGAGCCAGATGAACTTTAGGTAGCGGCCCTCCGGAAAGGTAGCGGGGGACGGGTGATCTTCCGGCGGGCCGTGAACTTCGCGAACGGAGAGATCGCTGCGCCCCAACACCTCGTCCGTGAGCGTAGTGAGGAAGTCCTCCGCAGAGATGTGGCTCGAGCAGGAAGCTGCGGCGAGCATGCCGCCCTCTGCGAGCAAGCCGGCGCAAGCTTTGTGCAGTTTGGCGTAAGCCGCGAGCGCGGTCTTCTTGGCGCGCTCGTTGGGGGCGAAGCTCGGTGGGTCGCAGATGATGCGGTCGAAGCGCTCGCGGCTTTTGGCTGCGCCTTCTAGAAATGCAAACACGTCGGCGGTCACGAATGCGTGAGTCGAAGGGTCGAGCCCGTTCTTACGAAATGAGCGCTGAGCCGAGGCGTGCGCTTTGGGCGCAATGTCGACGCTGACCGTGCGCTCGGCGCCGCCCAAGGCTGCAGCCAGCGAAAATCCGCCGGAGTAGCTGTAAAGGTTGAGCACCTTTTTGGCGCCGCTCGAGCGCTCTCGAACTCGCCGACGGTTCTCGCGTTGATCGAGAAAGGCGCCCGTCTTTTGCCCCCGCGCGAGATCCACTTCCATCTTCATGCCGTGCTCGAGCACGTCGATGGTGTCCGGCGCAGCTTCCCCACCGAGCTGGACTACCCGTCGATCATTGGCGGCAGAGGCCTCGACGCGACCCAGCAGACTTACGACGCCGATCGACGACAAGACTGGCAGCAAGGTCTCGACTAAGCGCGGCACCCAGCTTTGCATCGCTGCACCGTCGGTTCGCAACACGGCTACGTGCGCGTAGCGATCGAGCACGAGGCCGGGTACGCGATCCCCTTCGCCGTTGAGTAGCCGATAAGCGTTGGTATCGCTTTTTGAGAGCTGCTGACGGCGACTGAACGCTCTTGCGATGGTTTGTGAGAACCACGCGGCGTCGAGCGGTTGATCGCCCCGCGTGTAGATGCGTACGGCGAGGGGCGAGCTCGTATCGAAGAGACCGAGCCCAATCGTCCCACCGCGCGCGTCTTGGACCGCGACCACGTCGCCGGTGCGGGGAGTGCCGCCAGTGGTGCCGCGCAGGGCCTCACGGAAAACCCACGGGTGACCCCGCCTAAGCGCAGTTGCAACGGAGTCATCAACCTTCACTACGATCACGAAGCAGCGCTACCATACGTGGAAAGCCGTTGCTAAAGCTCTTCCGCTCCTGGGTCCCTTTGTGTTCGTTGCTGGTGCTCCCAACCGTGTCTTGCGAGGGCAGCCACGGTGATCTCGCCGCCACCGGTGGTGCCGGCGGTGAAGCGACGAGCTCCTCTTCTTCCTCTAGTTCCTCCGCTGGCGGTGGAGGCGGAACTGCGGGCGCTCCTCCGGTGATCGAGCCGGATCTGCCCGACAAGCTGACTTTGATTCACGGCAGTCCGGACCGCGGTGAGCTGCGTTTTTGCTTTGTAGATGCGGCTACTCGCTCCGGTGGTGAGCTACTTCCGCCACAGCCGCTTGCCTTTGGGCACAGCTTTCCGATCGTGGAGCCGGCGTCGGTGTTGGCGGTTGAGAGTGATCTCGAAGCAGTCGTAGTAGCGGGCGATCTCGATCTCGTGGTGGGGGCGAGTTGTGCGGACCTGCTGCTCGACCCACCAGCAGGTGTTGACGTCGTTTCGCTCGGGCTCTTACCCGCGAACACCTTCGCGCAGCAGCGAAGCCTGGCGTTTGTTGTTACCGGGTGTTTCGGAGCTGCCGACGCAAAGGATGCCGAGCTCGGTTGTGGCGATGGTTACAGCGGCACGACTCCGACGTTGTTTCCGATCATCGCGCCGCTGTCGCGCTTGACCGAAGCCTCGGCGATTGGGCTCGCCGTGCTCAACGCGAGTTCCTCGTTCGAGCCGGTGGATGTCCGCATTCAACCGAACATGAAGTCCGCGCCCAAGTTTCCGCTGGCTTCGCAGGTTCCGCGCGGGGGAACGCTGCCGTTTCCTCCGTATACCGCCCTCAACGTAGCGACGCTGGGTGCTCCCAACGGCGTAAAGCTGTTTGCCAATCGGCTGGGTCAATCGCTCGAGGTCGAGGTCGCGCTGGGTCCGGCGCTGAGCGCAGGCGGTCTCTCGTCGCTCGACAACGGCGCAAGCTACGTGCTTGTTGCTGTAGGTGCAGCGCCAGGGGCGCCCGCAGGCTTCTGGGAGCCGTTCAGCTTCGTCGTCGTCGAGGCCGATCCAACGTAGCGGCCTACGCTGCGCGCTCACGAAGCTGCGTGACCGTCTTTTCTTCCTGCGCGCTCAGAACGTCGAGGGCGGCCACGCGATACGCTTCAGCGAGGGTGGGGAAGTTGAAGGTTGTCTCAACGAAGCGTTCCACCTCCCAGCCCGACGAGATCGCCACTTGCCCGACCGTCACAAGCTCCGCTGCGCCTTCTCCTGAGACGTGTACGCCGACGACTTTGCGCGAGCCAGCGTCAACCACGAGCTTCAAAATGCCGTCGTCAATCGCCGCAATCTGCCCTCGGGCCAGCTCTTCGAAGGGAGCGCGGCCAACCACGACCTGCGCGTAACGCTCTCGCGCTTGAGCTTCCGTTAGGCCGACGCTCGCGAGCTCCGGGATGGTGTAAACGCCAGTGGGAATGAAGCCCGAATCGATCGGTACGGGCCGACCGAGCGCGTGGCAAACGGCTCTGCGCCCCTGCTCCATCGATGAGGCCGCGAGCGAGGGAGGACCGATCACGTCGCCCGCCGCGTAGATCTTGGCGACGCCTGTGTAGCAGTCTGCGTCCGCCTCGATCACACCGCGTGCGTTCGGTTTGATGCCAACGGTCTCGAGCCCGAGCCCGCGGATGTTGGCGATTCGTCCGACCGCGGCCAGCACCTTGTCGGCGACGAGCGTCTTGCCCGACGCAAGCTTCACTCGCACGCCATCGGCTGCATCCACCTGAACCTCGGCGACGCCGGAGCCAAACTCTGTTTCGCCCTCGTGAGCGTGAAAGGATCGCAAAAAGCGCTCGACCAGCTCTGGCTCCAAGAACCCCAAGGGCCCGGCGCCCTTGTCGGCGATGGTCACCTTCACGCCCAGCGTCGCGAAGATCGAGGCGTATTCGCAGGCGATGACCCCGGCTCCGAGCACGATCAGGGAGCGCGGGAGGTAGGCCATCGAGAGGATCGAATCGCTGTCGAGCACGTGTTCGTGATCGATTGTGAGCTCCTTCGGGTTGCGCGGGCGGGAGCCCGTGGCGATCACGATCACGGGTGCAAACAGCTGCGTCTCTACGCCGTGAACGTCGCGCACGGCGACGCTCTCGGTGGAGGTGAAGCGTGTCCGACCGTGGCGTAGGTGCACGCCGGCGCGGTTTAGCTGCGTCTCCATCACTCGTTCGTGCGCTGTGATCACCTGGCTGAGACGTCGCATCAACGCAACGACCTGCGTATTGGGCGTTGTCTCGACGCGAAAGGCGTCACCGCTCTTCTTGCGAAAGGCCGACAGCGCGATCGCCGTCTCACGCAGCGTCTTGGACGGGATGGTGCCGTGGGTCACGCAGGCGCCGCCTACGTTGCGCTCTTGCTCGATCACCACCACACGCTTCTTGGAGTGTGCCGCCGACAAGGCTGCGCCGTGTCCGGCAGGACCGCTGCCGATCACGATGACGTCGAAGTGTGTTTCGTTCATGCGAACGCTCCAGCGACACGCTCGGCCTCGTCCGAAAGCTCGAACAGCGCGTCGAGGTCCTCCGGGTACAAATTGAGCGCTGCTGCTGCTGCGTGCGAGCGCACCGAATCTTGGGGCGCACCATCCAATACAACGTGCGCAAGGTGATCGGCCACCTGCACGATTTGAACGCCGGTGTCCGAGTAACCCGACGAATGATGGAAGCTCGTGGCCTTCGCCACGGCGTCGGGCAGTCCCCAACGTTCGACCAGCGCTACGCCGTAGCGCACGTGAACGCGGTCGACGACCTCGATCACGTCACTGCGCGCGATCAGGTTCTCTGCAGCGGCGAGGGGCAGTGCCGCAGGCTTGCCAACGTCGTGAAGCAGCCCCGATAGGAAGGCCTCTTCGACGTTGAGGCGCTTCTGCCTCGCGATCTCCTGCGCGAAGTACGCGGTGCACACGGCGTGCTTGAACATGTCGGTGAGCAGCTTCTCGTAGCCGCGCACGACGAAGGTGCGGCTGCTGATCGTGACCATCAGGGCGAGGTCCCGAACCTGGCGAGAACCGAGTCGAGTGCAGGCCTGGTGAATCGACACGATTGGGCTCGAAGGCGTACAGATGGGGGAGTTCGCCACCTTGAGTACGTAGGAGGTAAGCGACTGATCTCGCTTGAGGACTTCCACGATGTCGCGGACGCTCGTGGAGTCGTCCTGGGCCAACGCGATAATGCGCTGAGCAGCCGCAGGGAGAATTGGCAGCCCGACTTGGCCTGCCGCCAACTTTGACAAGAGGCGACCGGCTACCCGATCGACCGGCGACTCGGCGGGAGGAGTCATGGTGATCGATTCCATCGTCTTGGGGAACGTCGCGTTGGGATCGATTCTGAAGCGGTTTCGGTGGCGCTTGAGCTTGACGTCCGGGGAGCGAGAGAGGATGAGTGCCGCCGAAAAGTACGTCGACGAGGAGGTCGGATTCCGATGAACGGTTTTGTACGCGCAGTTGCATCTACGTTGGTCGTCAGCGCGATGATCGGCGGGACCCTGAATTGTGGTGGTGGTTCTTCCTCGGGGGACGTTTCTCCGGCGGATCTCGCGAACCTCCCGCCGGCTCCCTCCGAGCTCGGCATCCTCGTGGTAGTGAAAGCTGGTTCAGGTGAGGCCGAGGCATTCGCTGCCAACGTACAGAGCGCATTGTCCACATCGATGACCAACGCGGGCTACAAGCTCGTCGCCTCCCCCGAGGGCAACCCGGACGTGATCGCCAATGTGACCCTGAACGCGACGGAGGAGACGTCCTTCTTCCAGGTGCAGGTCAACGGCCAGGTGCAGAAGAGCTACAAGGTCACCATCAGCGCGTCCTTCGTCGCCGCCGGCGATGCAGCCGTAATCGATCAAGCCGCCTCGGACTTCAGCGGTAAGGGTGGAGAAATCGAGCAGAGCGCGATCGATAAGGTGCTCGTTCACCTGGGCAAGACGCGCAAGCTCAGCAATTACGCCACCACCGCCAAGGCCAAGGCCGTGAAGGCTGAGGATGATCTGTGGACGGCCGCAAACGTTGAAGGCTGCAGGAAGCCCACGGTGGAGACGGCTTGTGAAGGCGTTGAGAAGTACATCGCCGCTTACCCGTCTGGGAAGTACACGGCAGAAGGCCGCAAGGCTCTCGCTGAGGGTGAGTCCGCCAAGGTCAAGCTCGCTGATGACAACGCGTGGAAGGCTGCTGCAGTAGACATCTGCCTCAAGCCGACCAAGTCCTATGACTGCAAGAGCGTCGAGGAATACATCGCCAAGTACCCCACGGGCGCATACGTGGCCGAGGGCAAGTCGGCGATGAAGAAGTCTGAGGCCGCACGCGAGGGGCTCGCCAAGCAGGAGGCTTTGAACAAGAAGAAGGAGTCTCGCGACGAATGCGTCAAGAACTGCCGTCGCGCGTACGAGCAACGCTACTCGTTCGAGGTGCTCTCAGCGCGCTGCATTCAGACGGAATGCAGCTGAGATCTAGCTGAGCCTCAACGCTCGATGATGCAGGCCACTCAACCTCGTTGAGTGGCCTTTGTCATAGGCGAGGACGGGGACGCAGGGCGAGCGCGCGATCCAAGATTGCGCCGAAGTTCATCGGTCGCGAGGGCTGTCGCGGCACGATCTCCATCACGTCTTCTGCCGCGGGGAGCTCCGAGCGATCGGTGATGTTGACTGCGCCAAGCGAGCGCATCTCGGTGGTCTCCACCTGAACGGGCTTGGGAGTTGGGGCCTCCTCTTCGCCCTCCTCCTCCTCGAGCTCCGGCTCGGCGGGCGGGGCAGCGACGGCGTCGAGCGCAACCGCGGGCTCAGCCTCGGCCTCAGGCTTTGCAACCAACTCCGGCTCTGACGGCGGTGCTTCGACGGGCTTTGCAACCAGCTCCGGTTCGGCGGCCGGGTCCACGATGGCGTGGAACGGAGCGACAACCGCAGGCTCTGCAACCAGCTCCGGCTCAGCGTCGGGCTCTGCAACAAGCGCCAACTCCGGCTCGGAAGCCTGTGCTTCGACCGCGTCGAACGCAACCGCCGGCTCGGGCCCAGCGACTACCTCCGCCTCAGCAACCAACTCCGGCGCGGGCTCCGCGGCTTCAGGCTCTGCAACAAGCGCCAGCTCGGGCTCGGCGACGATCTCCGGCGCGAACGGCTCGACATACGGAGCTTCAACGTGCGCCGGAGCTTCAACGTGCGCCGGGGCTTCATCGAAGGCGGCAACGGGCGTTGGTTGGAAGCGGGTCGACGGACCGTCGTCATCGTCATCGTCGTCGACGTAGGTAGGTACAACCAGCGGCGGCTCCAGGAGCGGCGGCGGGAACTGCAGCGGCGGTGGCTGGAGCGGCGGCTGCGCGAAGAGCGGCGCGCGCACAACCGGGGGCGGTTCGAGCGGCGACACAGCGGCCGGAACCGACACAGCGGCCGGAACCGACACAGCGGCCGGAACCGACATAGCGGCTGGGACCGACATAGCGGCCGGGACCGACATAGCGGCTGGGACCGACACGAAGGAGCTCATTACCAAGGGCGGTGCAACAAGCTCGACCGGCGTCTCGCTCGCGGGTGCAAAGAACGGGCTGGTCGCAAACGGACCGTCGGGTGGAGGTGAACTCGCGAGTTCCTCCTCCTCTGTCTGTGGCCTGTTGCCCTTGACGAACGGCTGACTCTCGACCTCGCCAGACTCGGGCGGCGTGGAGTCGAGCACGACCTCATCGAGCGGTTCACGAAAGGCGACTGGACGCTTCGACGACTCCGGCTGCTCCTCGAGCAGGTTGTCGGCGGGCTCTCCCGACGCGGCTGCGCTCTCGATCGCTCCCAACTGCGCTACATCGAAGAGCACCGATGATTCGAGGCTCGATGGGCGCGCCGAAGGAGGCACCGACGATGGGGAGCCCAGCGCTTCATCGGCGCTGGTGAGCACGGTTGCGGGCGGTAGCGTCGAGACCGGATCCTCCGCTAGGGCGTCGAGATCCTCGAGTTCGAGCGGCGCCGCGGGCGCCCGGCTTTCTCTCGTGAAGCTAACCACGGCCCGACTAAAGTCATCCACCTGCGGCGGTGCAGAGTCGGCCCATAGCGGCTTGTGTGCTTCTTCGCTTGGGCCGGGCGGCTCTGTTCCAGCCTCGTCGGAGGGCGGCGGTTCTGTCATCGGTCGTTCCGGTGAGCCGAGCATCGTCTCGCGCGGGGCTGAGTCGGGTTCGTCTTCCTCGAGTTCGTCCACAAACTCATCAATCTCGATCACCTCATCGTCATCGTCGGCTGCTGCAACATGGTCCGCGGGCGGCTCGATCGATGGCGGAGTGAAGAGCTCGGCTTCTCCCTCAGCGACCTCAGCCTCTTCCTCCTCCTCGCGCCTGTGCGATTCTTCCAACAGGTCCGAGGCCCGGAGTTCCGCCTCCTCGACCTCGCGTGCGAGTTGTTCCTCTGCCAAAACCAACGCTTCGATCTCGTCGGCGTTGCCGGTTGACGTCGCCTCTTCATCGAAAGAGCCGCTGAAGCGAATCAACGCGCCCTCCATGGTGTTGCTGGTGGGCAGCGGCGTTCGGACCGATTCGGGGAAGGCCGTAAGTTCAGGCCGTTGAGGCTCGCCCGAGTTCGATGAGAATGACGCGAGCGCAGGCTCGCGAGGTAGATCGTAGGAGTCGTAGCCGCGGAACGTCTCTCGACTCGGCTCCACCGAACTTGGTTGTAGCTCGAACTCCGCAGCCGCCGCCGACTCGTAGGCTTGTGCCTCGCGAGGCGGACGAGCCTTGGCTGCTGCTTGAACGCGCGCGAGCAGCTCATGGAGCAGGACGACCCGGTCTTCAGGGCTCAAAGAGGCCGCTCCCCATGAAGCGCCCGCACGACCTCGGTGAATAGCTCCCCGCTCTTGGCCAGCGTCTCTACAGCGCTGATCGCCGCGAAGCTGCCGACGGCGATGCGAGCGAGCTCGGCCGAACGATCCACCACCAACGCCTTCAGTCGTTCGTCGGTCGCGAGGCTCATCGCACCTTCAACGGCGCCCACCAGCAGCTCATCCCCTCGTTGAGGCAGCGAGCAAGGATCGAACACGAACAACAGCACGTCGCCCCAACACTCCGCACGCAAGTTGCCGAAGCCAAGCAACGCCAGCTCCCCACCGAGCTGATCCACCAAGCTCGAAAGCTCCGTCGCCCGCACGATGTCCCGCGCCGAGCGCCCACCCGCCGAGGGATTCAAGCGATGGGCGGCGCGCGTCATCGCTGAAGCTCCTAGCCGTTGCCCCAGCGCCCGCGCCGAGAGCCCACCCGTCGCGAGCGCAACAAGATCATCGGCCGGAACCAAAAGGTGTGGTCTGCGGTCTGAGAATTCGATCGTCCCCTGACGAAGATCGAAGCGCACTGCGCGGCTTGAATCGAAAGGTGCTGCCATGTTGGTTCGCGACCGGCGCCGTGAGAGTATGAGAAATCGCGTGGGTTACCAGTTGAAACCATCGGCCCGTCCAACGCTGTTCGCTTCTCGTGAGTCCGCCGCAACGTGAACCGCTGGCTTGGCGCTCTTTTGTTGCTTTCTGCGTGTGTGCAGAAGTCGTCGGACAAGCCCCTCGCGTCCAGCAAGCCGATTGAACCGTGGGATGAAGAGCCGACCACCGTCACCACGCCGCTCGCTTCACGCCCGCCCGAGGTCTCTCGCGCAGAGCTGCGTTTCCGGCCAACGTTGCCCACGGTTCAGTGTTCTGGCGACCTGCGCGTGTGCGTGCACTCCGAGGGCACCTCGCCGGAGGCCTCAGCCATCCTCGCAGCCTCGGTCGACGTTCTGCTCGGGCTACGCGCCCTTCGCCTGCCCGCCGTGCGCTCCGACGTTTCCGCCACCGGCTCGCCCGAACTCGACGTGTACTTCGAGCCCGACGCTGAGGCCGCGCGCGCTTATAGCGATCCGGGCAACGAGGCCGGCGCCGCGAGCGACGGTGGAACCACCTTCGTCGTAACCCCGGCGCTCAGCAGCGACTGTCGGTCGCGCCACGCCCTTGCGACCGCGATCGGTTCGGCGCTGCTGCTCTCGCAAGACGCAGCGACGGATCAGGACGTGCTCTCGATGTTGGGCGGTCACCTGGCGAACCTGGTCGCACCCTGCAGTGACGTCATGTTCGAACAGGTGGATGCCGCACAACGCGCGCCCGAGCGCACCTTCGTCGGCTCGCTGAACGAGCCCGCTCCCGCGGCCTTCCTCTTCCCGCAGTTCCTCGAAGACCGCTTTGGCACCAACGAGCCCGGCAAGCTCACCACCGCGCTCGTGGCGATCAGCAGCCAACGCAGCATCAAGGGCCCGCTCAACGACGAGCCGGACATGTTCGACGCGCTGCGCGTCACCCAGCGAAGGAACGGCAGCTCGCTCGCCGATACTTTGCTCGAGTTTGCCGTCGCCCGCGCCTTCCTCGGTTCGCGCAGCGACGACCAACACATGCAGGACGTCAGCTTCTTGGGCGCGATGGGCCGCGTGCGCTTCGAATGGTCGGTGGACCACGCGACCTTGCCGCGGCGGCTCGCGCCCCTTCGTCCAATCGAGCCGCTGGGTGCCACGTACATCATGTTGACGCTCGATCAGGTCGCACCCGACGCCGAGTTCACCTTTGCCGCCGAATGGGAGCGGCCCGCGCTCTTTCGCTGGGCCATCGTCAAGCTACGTGAAGACGGCAGCGAGCTCGGTCGCAGCGAGGTCACGCCAGTGCTCGGCGAGTTCGAGATTCAGCGCACGGTGCGCGATCTCTCCGGCGCGAAGTCGGTCTTGATCGTCGGCCTACACGAGGGCGAGACCCGCCGCGATGAGCCCTTCGACCCGGGCCAGTTCCGCGAGCGGCCGCGTTCGTATTCCGTGACGCTTTACCCGTAACAGGCCATAACGCGCCCCGCGTGACCCCGCGGTTCAGAGGCCTGATGTGGATGACCTTCGCCAACGTCCTGTTTGCAGGAATGGCGATCTCCGCTCGTTTGGCCTCTCGCTCGGCGCATTGGTCCACCATCGCTGGCTCGCGTGCTCTCATCGGTGCCATCGTCGCGCTCGCGGTCGCTTTGGTCCGAGGTGCGCCCATCGTCGCGCGATCTCGTGGCCTTTCGTGGGCACGTAGTCTGCTCGGTACCGTCTCGATGTTGACCACCTTCTACGCGCTCGGCAGCGCTGAACTCGCGCTCGGCGACGCCTCTACGCTGTTCGCTACGTCGCCGTTGTTCATCGCCATCCTCTCGCCTTGGATCTTGAAAGAGCCGACGGAGCGCTCGGTTTGGGCGATCTTGATCGTCGCCTTCCTCGGAGTGGCGATGGTGGCCGGGCCGCATCTCTCGTTCGGTAGTTTGCCCGCGGCCTCCTCGCTCACGGCGGCACTTTTTTCGGCGTTGGCGATGATGTTCTTGCGCAAGATGCGCAGCGGAAAGGGTGGCGTCGGAGCGGACGGCGCGGAGGCGATCGCGTTGCATTTCGGCTTGGTCGCGTTCAGCGTCTTCTTCTGCTTCAACCTGCGCTACTTCCGCAATCCGACGCCCGTCGATTGGTTTTTCGTCGTGGGCGCAGGGCTGGCGGGAGGGATCGCCCAATTGGCGATGACGCGTGCCTATGCGCTGGTGGAGGCCGCTCGGCTTGGGGCCATCAGCTACGTGGGCACGGTGCTCTCGTTGGCCGGCGCTTTCTTGCTGCTCGATGAACGTCCATCGCTCGTGCAGCTGCTCGGCGCCGCGTTGGTGATAGGCGCAGGGACGGTGCTCGCGTGGACGTCGGCGCGTTCGCATCCGACCAGCCCAGCGAGCGTGCGAGCTACCTAGCAGCCAGCCACTGCCTCGTTCGATAGCGCACTGCTCGCTCGACGCTCTCCCTTACCGAGAGCGCGTAGTAGAGAAAAATCGGCGCGATCGGTAGCTCCTCGAGCTGCCCCGGCTCAATCACCGTTCCGCGTTCGACACAGCGCAATAGCCCTGCGAGCAGCGGCTCCACCCAAGCGCGCCGTCCCTCGATCACGTCGGCCAACATCGAAGCGGCGATCGCCACCAAACTGTCGTACTCCGGATCAAAGGCAGCGCGCAGCTCACCATCGGCGCGCAAGCTGAAGTGCTCGACATGCTGCTCGTAGACCACCTCGAGTACGAAGCTCTTGTCGTTGAACTCGGCGTGCTCACCGAGTTCACGTTTGAGCGCGGGTGCGAGCTGGCTTCGGAGCCAAGGTTCAATGGTGCAGACCAACGCTTCGTAGGGTTTTTGCTCGAGGTTGGGATCGCTCAGCGGCACCGGGCTCCACGGGCGAAAGTGGCGCAAGGTCGCTGGCACTCGCGAGCTTGGCTCGCAACGCTCGACGGGCAAGGCGCCCGGGCTCAACGTGAGCGCACCGGCCTGCAAATCGAGCCGCTCACCAAGCTCGGGCAGCGCAAGCAGGGCCTCCGGCGCGAAGCGCGCGAAGTCGCGCGCGGCCCGCTCGCCCGAGACCGGGTACACCAGCGCGTTCATCGCCTCGAAGGGCGCAACGAAGCGCTCGCCGCAGGCGCTCGGCGTTACCGCCTTCGCCCCTGCCGCTCGCGCACACGCAAGCAGGTGCTGATACGCACCTGCCTCAAACCCGATGAAGCCAGCCGTCGCCATCGCGATCTCGCGCATTGGTTGCAGCGGCGCGATCGCCAAATCCAGCGGCCGATCGCCGAGCGCGACCTTGCGTATTCGCTCGACGTCGTCGTGCGAGCTAAACACCGTATCGATCAGGTTCCATACGCAGCCGCTCTCGTCGCACACGAGCAGGCCCCACTCGATCTCGGGTGCGGCTGAAGGCGTGGTGATCACGCTAACGCCGTCGGCGAGCTCGATCCGCTCGCCGGGCGGAACCACCTTGGCGTGACGAAAGCCCAGCGCAAGCGCTGTTTCTGCGACCAGCGGGTCGCTCGTGACCACCACCGATTCAGCGTCGGCTCGCGCCAATTGGCCCAAGCTCGCGACGTCGAAGTGATCGAAGTGCACGTGCGAAACAAAGATGAAGTCGGCGCGCAGGCTCTCTGCGGAGAGCCTGCGCCGCGGCTCCACGCTGAACAGGCCGCCGGCGTGGCTCGGTCCCAAGATCGGGTCGAACAAGAGCCGCAGTGAACCGGCCTCACACAGCCAGCCGGCATGGCCCAAGTAGGTCAGTCGCATGCGGCGCGTGTTGCCGAAGGTTGTGCCGATTCAGTGCAGCGCGCCGTTCTCAGGCGAAGGCGCCCCACTCGTCCTCGAGTAGCCGCACGGCGTCCGCGAGGTCCACGGCGACGCTCTGATTGAGCCACTCGTCTGCGAGCTTTCCCGCGGCGATCGCCGAGAAGGTGGGCGGCACGAGCCGCGCGGCCAACTGTACGAGCACCTTCCCCGCGCGTTGCACCCGACTCGACCAATCGCTGTCGCGATAGGTGGTCTCCGACTGCGTAATCAGCGTCTTGCCGAGGTTGAGGAAGCGAGCGCGAAGCACGTCGGTCGGTTCATCACGTTGGCTGATCGCACGACGCAAATCCGTCAGCCCGCGCAACACCGTTGCCACCGGCGAACCGGGCGTCGCCGGTACGGGTAGGGCGCTCGCGCGCAACGACCGAATCCCCAAGTAGTGCTCACCGTGCGGCGCCGCCAAAAGGAGTACGTGCTCGGCGCAGGTGACGTCCGCGGCGCGCAAGAGCAACTCACGGGCTGTCGGCCGGTCCAGCGTGAGCATGTCGCCCATCTCCTCGAGCCTCGCGATGCCAACGTTCGCCAACGCTGGGTCTGCCCAAGCCATCACCAACCGACCACGCGCGTCTTCCTCCGGAAGTCGCGCGCTGCTTTCAATCGGCGCGATCCACGAGCCGAGCACTTGCGCGCGCGCCTCGACCAAACAAACGCCATCAGCGCCGTAAAACGAGACCCGCCCTTCGCGCGCTTCAAATCGCGCGTTGGCCGGGTCTGCTCCAAGCTCCTCCAGCCGCTTGTGCAAGCTGCGCTCGAGCAACTCCCAGCGTTGGAGCGGCGAGATCGGCTCATGCGGATCTTCCCAATCAACGTTCTCGATGGAGACCGCAGGAACCGTTAGGTCGGGACGCGGAGTTACGCGCAGAGGCGGCGGCGTGTCATGCGCTGCGGCTGGGCGCGGGCGCGTAATCAGTTCCTTGTCGCTCTTGGCCCGGCCGCCTTTGCGCGCGGATTCAGGACGCAGCCGCGCGGCGCTTGCGCGAGCTTCCTTTTTCTTCAGCTTCGACGTGGTCCGGGCGTTTCTCACCATTGAGGTCTCACTCAGTTGGCGAGCGGGTTGGGCCGAAGGTTCTGCTCGCCCCGCTTGGCGAGCTTCACCATGATCTCGAGCAGCTGCGAGGGCGTTCCGTCGAGGCCGCGCGATGCAAAAACGTCATTGTGGCCAGCACCATCGAGCGAGACGAACGTGGCGTTGCGAATCTCCGCGGCCAGCGTGCGACCCATTTCGGCGGGAACCAGCGAGTCTTTGGACCCGTGAACGACCACAGTCTCGATCTTGATCTCCTTCGCTTTGCCGATGCTGTCGAAGCGGTCTTTCACGATCGCGCGCACCGGCAGGATGGGCGCAAAACGCTGCACCATGTCCACCATCGAGGTGAACGGCGAGATCAGCAGGAGTTTGGAGCCGTAGCCTGCACGAGCCATTTCCATCGCCACGCCGGAGCCCAAACTCTGGCCGACGAGCGTGACCTGATCTTGCGTGATGCCCAAGCGAGCGAGCTCATCCAAGGCGCGTTTGGCTGCGAAATAGATCGAGGCCTCGCTCGGCCGCCCCTTGGCCACGCCGTAGCCCGGGTACTCGACGAACAAAATGCCCAACCCGCGATCCATCAGCGCGCGCGCAAGCCAGGACAAGTCCACTAGCTCCTGGCCGTTGCCGTGGAAGAACACCACGACGCCGCCTTTACCGACGCTCACCTTGGCTGGCCGAGCAAAGGCACGCAGCTCTTTCGCCGGCTCGGCTGCGGGCGGCGCATACAGCGCGATCACGTCGGAACCTTCAGCGTCGAGCTTCAACATCGTGGTGCCCGAAAGCGTGGGCGCGAGACCGCTCTTCGGCGCGGGGAAGATCAGCGAGCGATGCACCGCCCAGAGCGCTCCCACGCAGCCTGCGTAGAGCAGCGATGCACCAAGCGCCGTGCGGCCGAGGATCGACCGCGGAATGAGCGAACGCAGACGGGTCAGCGTGAACACGCAGTGAGGATATCGGCGATTGCCCGTCTGTCGAGTGTTGTTTCCATGCCTCACCCCTGCGTCGGCTTGGAACGTTGGCGCGGTAGACCGTAAAAGTAGTAGCCGCGACCGAAAGGAACGAAGTCGTAGGTGCCGTACGTCCAATCGTAGTCAGCGTCTGCCGGTACCATCGCTCGCAGCTCGGCCTCCGAGTAGACGCGCAAGGTCGAGATCACGCCGTCCCAGATGGAACACGCGAGCGCCACCGGTGAAAGCCAGGTGAGAGCAAAGCGCATCAAGCGGTGATTGTCGGCTAGGAACGGCGTAGCTGCGAGGGCCGGCAAGCCTACCGGGCCGAACGCCAGGAAGCGCAGCGGGTTGCGCTCAAAGCCCTCCGAGATGAAGAGCGGCGCTCGATGGCGTACGGCGTCTTCGATCACACCCGCAGCGACCTTGGGTGGAAGATGGTGGAGCACGTTGATGATCGTGCGGGCCTTTCCCTCCGAGAGCTGGGCGTTGATCGCCGTTGCGTCTACGGAGCTCGGGACGAACGTGAGCGACGGCTCGCGCTTGCGAAGCTCCTCCCACAACGCTGCGTGCGGAAACAGGTCGGTGAGCGTGAAGCTCCCCCTCCAACCGAGCTTGCGGAGCAAGGGCACGAGGCTCACGGCCGGCCCGCCAGCGCCGGAGCCGAGATCGAGCACGGCGCTGCTACCGCTATCGCGTAGAAATTCGTGAAGCGGCGTCGCGAGTCGATCGAGGATGTGGCCCCATTCGAGCGTGAGCGAAAGCGCCTCGACGATCGTGGCACGCAGCGCCGCCGGTGCTTGAGGGTGGTCGTTGAACTCGAAGGCCTGAACTCGCGGCAACATACGCGCACTCTAACGACATTCGAAGAATGTGCCGCTCTAGAACTTGGCCCACGCGACCAGCTTTCGCTAGGGCACCCCTTATGAAGGCAATCGCAACCACCCTGATCGCATCGTTCGCCCTTCTCGCCGGCTGTGCACCGGCCACAATCTCGGCACCGCAGAAGGTCCCGAGCGAGCGAGCCACGGTGGTGGCGAAGCACGTCGCAAAGGCCGAGACCCAGGCACCGGTGGAAGAGCCCGCCGCAGCCGTGGCCGACCAAGGTGACGCACGCGCCGTCGGTGACTACGTGACCTTCGGCTTCTCCGGCAGCTACCGCAAGAAGCCGCTGCGCCTCACGCAGCGGGTGGTGGCAAAGGCCGAGGGCAAGCTCACGGTCGACTACAGCTTCGTCGAGGGCAAGACGACCGAGACGCTGCGCGTGACCACGCGCGAAGCGGACGGCGCCTTCGTGCGCGCCGAGCAGGTCGCAGCGGACGGCAGCGTGGAGCCGCTCGATCAGCAGGCCTTCGAGTCGAAGCTCGCGAGCACGGTCGCCGTCGCCGACGAGAATGAGGCGCTGGTCGACGAGACCTCGCTCACCGTGAAGGTGGGAGCGGTCGAGCTGCCGGTCACCAAGTCGACCTTCAGCGTGCGCATCGGCGCAAAGAAAGCCACGCTCGAGACCATCTCCGGGCGCTCGTTCCCTTGGGGTGACGTCGGCGGGAAGATCACCACCAGCGACGGCAAGGTCTTCTTCCACGCCGAGCTGCTCGACATGGGTGGCGCCCAGAGCCGAACCGCCTCGCTCGACTGAGCTTCCCTCGCCCAACGTGCAGCTCTTTCGTCCGTCGCTCATGGCGGATGCAAATTGCTGCACTTTTCGTCACACTGCCGGCCATGAAACGTTGGCCTGCGCTCCTCCTCCTTGGCTCACTCGAGCTCGGTTGTGCTGCATCCGAGCCGGAAGCTCGCGAGGCCGTGCAAACACAAAGCGCGAGCGCAGCCGCGTCCGGCGCGGCCTCTGCGACGCCGCAGCCCGAGCGGCGTCTCTCGATCGTCGGTACCAACGACCTGCACGGGCGCGTGCTCGCGTTGCCGCTGCTCGCGGGCTACGTAGCGAACCTTCGAGCCGCGCGGAAAGCCGATGGCGGCGCGGTCCTGTTGCTCGACGGCGGCGACATGTACCAAGGCACGCTCGAGTCCAACCTGCTCGAGGGCCGACCGGTCCGCGATGCCTACGCTTCGCTCGGTTATGCCGCCGTCACGGTCGGCAATCACGAGTTCGACTTTGGCCCGGCCGGCCCTGCTGCAACGCCGCAAAGCGCAACCGACGATCGACGCGGTGCGCTCTTGGCCCTCGCAAAAGAGGCGCCGTTTCCCTTCCTTTCCTCGAACATTCTCGACCGCGCGAGCGGCGCGCGGGTGGATTGGCCCAACATCAAGCCGCGCGTGCTGATTGAAGCAGCGGGGCACAAGATCGCGTTGATCGGCGTCTCCACCGCCGAGACGTTGACCACGACGATTGCGCCCAACGTCGATGACTTGGCGATGAAGCCGCTGCTCGCCGCCGTCACCGAGCAAGCCGCCCTCGCTCGCAAAGAGGGCGCGGAGGTGGTGGTGGTGCTCGCGCACGCGGGCGGTAAGTGCAAGCGCTTCACGGGCGATTCGGTCACCGACGAGTGTGAACAAGACGCCGAGATCTTCGAACTCGCGCGCGGGTTACCGCCGGGCACCGTCCACGCGATCGTCGCCGGCCATTCGCACGCGGGCGTTGCTCACGAAGTGAACGGCATCCCCATCATCGAGCAGTTCGCTTACGGCAGCGCCTTCGGTCGCATCGATCTGAAGCTGGCCAACGGCAGCGTGAAGCTCGAGAAGATCTTTGCGCCGCAAGAACTCTGCCCCGGCGCCAAGCAACCCGACTTCGATACCTGCGAAACGCCTGCCTACGAAGGCGCGCCGGTGGTGCGCGACCGTGCGCTCCGTGCGCTGCTTCAACCCGCGATCGATGCCTCCAAGGCGCGCCGCGAGGAGGAGGTCGGGCCCACGCTCACGACCGAGATCAAGCGCGCGTACGATGAAGAGTCAGCGCTCGGGAACCTGTTTGCCGATCTGATGTTGGCCGGGGTGCCCGGCGCCGACGTCGCGTTCATGAACGGTGGTGGCCTGCGCGCTCACCTTCCGCAAGGCAAGCTCCGCTACGGGGCGCTGTTCGAGTCCTTCCCGTTCGACAACCGCATCGCCACGGTGACGCTGACGGTGGCCGAGCTCAAGCGCGTGCTGCAAGCGAACCTGAACAAATCAGGAGGTATTCTCTCGATCGCCGGGCTCGAAGCGAGCGCTGTTTGCAAACAGGGGACGTTGGCTCTGGAGCTGCGCCGGCCAGGAAAAAAGCCACCACTGAGCGATGAAACGACGCTTACCGTCGTCGGCAGCGACTTCCTCTTCTTGGGCGGAGACGGCTTTTGGGGTGACGTCCGCGACAAGCAGGCGAGCGTGAAACCGGAGCTGATGCGCGACGTGATGGAGGCCCAGTTGAAGCTCCGCAAAACGGTGGATGCGGCCAAGCTGTTCGACCCAAAGAAGCCGCGGCTACGTCTGCCATCCGCTCGGCCGATCGTCTGTCAAAAGTCCAAGTGAGCGTTTCTCGGCTGAGATACACTCAAGCCATGCTTCACCGCTTGTTGGCTCGCTGTACCGCCCTCGTCGTCCTGGTTGCTTGTGCGGAGGGTGGCGAGCTCACGGGTGGTGGCGGCGAAACAGGCGAAGGCGGCACGGGTGGGATTCGTCCGCAGGGCGGCGGAGGCGAGGGCGGCGTTGGTGCGACAGGCCCTGTTGGTCCAGCCTCCTCATCAAGCTCTGGCGGCTTCGGCGGTGACGGCGGCTTTGGCGGTGAGGGTGGCTTCGGTGGTGACGGCGGGGCGGGCGGCGGCGGTGGCCCGACCTGCGACTTTACCGCGCCGGAGACCTGCGCAACCGCCGAAGTTCTACCGGCCGTAGCAGGTGATGAAGGCAACGACTTTGTCTCGCGCAACGGCGTCGGCTCCAAGTGGTTTAAAGTGCATATCCAGGAGCAAGACAGCGGCGTGTTCGAGTCGGACATGAGCTACACGGTCACGTTGGCTTCGCCTGCCTCGGTTAACTACGATCTGCGCGTCTACGAAGGGCCTGAGTCGGGAGACCCCAACTGCAATGCAACCCCAACCAATGGCGTTGGCAGCCCTGAGAGCGTCTCGCGAGGTTGGGACGACAGTCAGGGCTTCGGCGGTGAAGACAACAGCATCTGGCTCAACATCGAGGTGCTGTACGTCAGCGGTGAAGCCTGCGGCGCTGCAGATCAGTGGACGCTCCAGGTGCTTGGTCACACCTGAAGCTCGTTCAGCGCGGCTGGTTCACGGCACAGCGGTGGAACAGCGAATACCGAGAAAGCCGCAGCGGTAGGTCTTTTTGAAGCCACCGTGGTGGGCGATTGCGACCTGCTTGGGGACGCCGTCTTTCCAACTGCCACCGCGGCCAATGCGGAAGCTGCCGGTGGAGTCATTGGTGGTGGTCGTCCACTGATAGATGTTACCGACGAGGTCGAACACGCCGGCTTTCCCCTGCGCGAAGGTCCCTACCGGACAGGGCATGGTGCGCTTCTCCTTGCCCGACCAACAGAGTTGTTCACCGGGCGCGTCGTTGCCCCACGGGTAACTGAGCGCTTCCTCTCCGCCGCGCGCAGCCCACTCCCACTCGAGATCGCTCACGACGCGCTTGCCCTGCGCTTTGCAGTAGCGAGCCGCCTGATCGAAGTCGACGCAGATCATCGGCAAGTTGCCGCGGCCCTCTTTCTTGTAGGTGGAAGGGTCGCAGGCATGCACGGCGCCGTTATCGCATTTGCCCGAGTCAATGCAGGCCGTGTATTCATCCGTCGTCGCTAGATTGTTATCTAAACAGAACGGCTCGACGCTCAGCGCTTGACGGTAATAGGTGGATTTGAACTTGCCGCCACCGAACTCGGACATGCCGGGTTGGCACTTACCCTGGGCGGTGGGCTTCGGCGGAGGGGGTGGTGCCGTTGGCACCGGCTCGGCCGAGGCAACGGCGCTGGCCGTGGGCGCAAGGCTCACGCTGGCTGAAGCCGATGGCGCCGTGGTGACGGCTGTCGCGGTGCTGTTGCCCTCCGGCGGCTTGACCGGCTCGCTCGCGGCCGAGCAGGCGCTAGCGAGCCCAAGCATCATTAGCGAGAACCCAGCGAGCTGCGCGCAATCATGAATTGCCATCGATCGAGACCTTTCTCACAGAAGCGAAATGAAGGGCGACTCTTCGCCCGCGAGCCAATGTTCTTGCAGCACCAGCGCCGGCTCAGGAACGTACGCGCCTTGCGCGTCTTTGCCTTGTGTCCAGAACTGCACCACCCGTCGATCCCCGCGTCGCAGCGGGAACTGCACCTCGCCAGGGGAGCCCTGTTCTTCGGGCCCGATCCAGAAGGCGAGGCCTTCATTCGAGCCGCCCAGTAGGGAGACAGCGAACATCTTTTCTGGGCAGCGGACCCGCAGCCACTCACGAACGCGCGTGGCTTTGCAGCCAGCCGCAGCGGGGCTCACTCGGCTGAGTTGCATTGGGGTCGCGGTTTGCCACTCCTGGGCTGTAGGCACTGGTGAGCGCTCGCTGCCGGCCTTTGCGCTCGCGCTCGCCTGCGTTGAGGCAGACGGCGGTGCAGCGCCTGCATTCAGCGCTAAAAGGCCCGCGCTGCCGACGAGCGCAGCCAATCCAAGGGATAGGAAGGTCCGCTTCATAGTGTTTTCAGGTAAGCAACCAGCGCAGCGCGATCAACGCCCGAGAGCTGATTGGTACTCCCCATGCGATCGTTATTGTTGTTGATGATCCACTCGAGCGAGGGCGCCCGGCCGTCGTGAAAGTAGGGCGCTCGCCCGCCGATGAAACGCAACGAGGGCGTCTTGAAGCCGGCCTCTTCTTCTTCGTCGAAGCCGCCGCGCACCGGCAACTTGGCTAGTGAATACACCGCGCGGTTGGTGAAGCCCGTCTCAGCGGCGTGGCATTGGGCGCAGCGGACTTCCGGACTCGCGAAGACCTCGCGCCCGCGCTTCTCGGTCTCGGTGAGCTCGCGGCCCAAGGCTGGCGGTGGCACCAAGCCGCGCCGCAGAAAGACCGTGAGTCGGCCGGCGCGGGCGATCAAGTTGGAGCCGTCATGCTTCGGCATTCCGCCCCAGCGGTGAAGTCCGAAGCCCGCGCTCAGCCGCGCACCCAAGTCGGGGCTCTCACCGTGCCAGCCGTAGGGGCCCGCTGCTGCGACCAAGCCGGCCAACATCGGAGTGCGACGCGGTACGCCGCGCACGCCCTCCTCCTGCGGGATGTCGGCGGCGTCCCCGACGAAGTTTGTGTGCGTACCGTCGGTGGTATTGAACTTCGCCTCGTGCCACACGTGCCCATCGTCACGGCCCTCGGGGTGGCAGCCGGCACAGCCGAGCCCGCCGCTGGTGATGCGATCGGTGGCGTTGTAGAAGAGCCTCCTGCCGATCGCCCCGTCCTTGTCTGCGAGCGGCTCTTCAGCGAGGCGAACGGTGCTGACAACCGCAGCGGGGAGCTCCTTCGCTGGAGCGCTCTCGGTGCTGAAGTCCTCCAGCGGGACGACCGCCAAATCGTAGGTCGACCGGCACCAAACCCAGGCTGTCTTTTCGTCGCTCGAGAGCGCAAGGCCGCTCGGCGCGCCGCAGGTCCCAGCGACTGGGAGCAGCGGATCGTAGTCGCTACCAACCACATAACTGCGCAATACGCCGCGCGCGGGATCGAGCCCCGTCGCGTCCAATTCGGCCAGCAGGTCATCCCCCTCGCTGGCGACGAGCAGCGTGCGCGTGCTCTTGCGATAAGCCATCGCGCGCGGTTGGGTAAACGGCGAGAGCGGCTTGCCGGGCACCACCAACTCGAGCCCGCTCGGCGCTTTATCGGCGCGCAAGAACGGCAAGAGGCCATGCCGCCGCGGTGCGAGCGAGCTGTCGTCGGCGGTGAGCAGTACGTCCACGGTGGAGGCCCCAAACCAGGCGTTTTCCCCGAGCGCACCGAGCGCATGACGGGCGACGAACAGCCGCGATTGGTCCGGCGAAAGCAGCGCCGCATAGCCGAGCGAGGCCGCCAGCGTCACGCCGGAGGGCGAGCGCAACGGCGCTGGCGTGAGCCCAACGGTCGAGACTTTGGGCGGGCTCGCGAGACCACCTGGCCCGGAGGCCTCGAGCTTGGTCAACGAAGCGCCCACCAAGTGGCTCACGTACGCGACGGTCCCCTGCTCGTTGATCACCACCGCACGCGGCTCACGCGCCACGTCGATCGACCACAGCTTCTTGAGCGAGCCGAGCTCGACCGCCGAAATCTGACTGGTCCAGGCCGAAGTAACCAGCGCGAACTTTTCGTCGGCGGACAGCCCGAGTCCCCATGCGTCGGCGGGCAAATCGACGCGGCCCTTCTCGAAAAGCTCGCCTTTCTCATCGCGCTCGATCACCAGCAAAAGGCCGGGATCGCGCACCGTGACGAGCACGCGCCCGGCGAGCGGAAGCACCTGCGCCGGAGCTCCCGGAAGCTCCAACGTCTGCACCTGATCGGCGCTCGGTACAGCGCCTGCGCTGGGCAGCGGAATGCGTCGCAGCGCCTTGTGATCCTCGTCGGCGAGATAGAGCGCCTGCTCGCCTACACCAAGCGCGAGCGCACCGCCCTCACGTACGTTGGCCTTGGCTCGTGGCGCCGCTTCACCCTCCGGCAAGGAGCTCGCATTGTTGGAGGCGGTAACCGTCGCTGCCGCCGCGCTTGTGCTGGTCTGCGCACTTGAACCTGCCTCCGACGAGCAAGCCGTCGCGGCAGCCGAGAGCAACGTGAATCCGAGCAAGGTGAGGGGAAGCCGCACCGGCGCATCATCCAAGCGGGGTGCGCTCGCGGTCAAGCCATGCCCCGCAACAAGGCCACGAATTGCAGGCCGCAAACCAACTCGTCGACGCGCCGGCCGGAACGCTCGATACTGAAGTCTGTTGATGAAGAAACAAAGCTTCGTGCTGTTTGGTCACCCGGTGAAGCACTCGGCTTCCGCTGCGATGTTCACGGCGGCCTTTCGCGCTGCGGGCTTACCGCATTCGTACAGCCCGGTGGACGTCGGAACCTTGGGCGCGCTCGAGCGAGCCGTTGGCTACTTGCGAGACGGCGTTTACGACGGCGCCAACGTGACCCTGCCGTACAAGCGCGAGGTGCTCGGCCTGGCCGATCGCATCGATGAATCAGCGGCTCGCGCGCTCGCGGCCAATGTGCTGGTGCGCGACGCAAACGATAAGGTCGTTGCCTACAACACCGACGTCGGCGCGCTTCAGGCCGAGATCGTCGAGGCCACCGCGGATCGGCGGCGCGCGGCGATTCTCGGCGCAGGCGGTGCAGCCACAGCGGCGATCGCAGCCTGCAAGGCGCTCGGATTTTCGGTGATCGGCGTGACCACCCGCTCCTGGACCGACACCGAAGCGATCGTCGATTCACCCAGCTCGGAGCGGGTTCGCGTGGTCGGAGGCCTCGCTTCGGTGTGGCCGAGTCACGAGCACGTGCAGCCTTCCACCAAGCTCTCGATGGCCATGCGCATGCAATGGACCGAGCTCGCGCAGCTGGCCGATATCGTGATTCAAGCCACCAGCGCGGGCATGCAAGGCGCCGATCCGGGCGATGAGGTGGCGAGCGTGGTGCCGTTCGAGGCGATGTCCAAACGCGCGTTCGCGCTCGATCTCGTGTATCGCCCGCCCACCACGCCCTTCATTGAAAAGGCACGTAAAGCCGGGATCCCTGCGGCCTCCGGCATCGGCATGTTGGTGCGTCAGGCCGAGGCGGCGTACAAGCTTTGGCTCGGGCAAGCGCCGGCACCGGCGGTCATGCGCAACGCGGTTGACGCGTTGATCGCCGGAGATTCTTGAGGTTTTACGATTGATGTGTCGATTGTTGAGCGCTGCCACGACCGATTGAACACGTACTCACATGGTGGACGCAGCAGACAACTCAGTGCGTGAGGCCCTACCCGAAAGCAGCGTCGATCTCGATGCGTTGCGCGGTACTCCGTATCGCATGTTGCGCAGCATCGGGCGCGGCCGCATGGGCGAGGTGGTGGAGGCCGAGCATCGCCGGCTCGGCAAGCTGCTCGTCGTCAAGCTGGTGCACCCCGAGCTTGCGCTTCCTCATGCCGCCGAGCGACTCCGCGTCGAAGCGCAGATCCTCTCGCGGCTTTCGCATCCCAACTTGGTGGAGGTCAGCGATCTCGGGATCACCAAAGAAGGGAGGCCCTACTTGGTGATGGAGCGCCTCACCGGTCGCACCCTGCTGGACGAGGTGATCGCCCGCCGCTTTCTACCGCCCGACGAGGCCGTGCAAATCGCCGCGGACGTGCTCTCGGCGCTGGAAGCGGCGCACGCCGCTGGCATCGTTCATCGCGACATCAAGAGCGAGAACGTCTTTCTGCACAACGCCAGCGATTCGCGCGGCATCACCCGTCGCGTGGTCAAGCTGCTCGATTTTGGCGTGGCGAAGATCCTGGCCGGCGACCAAACGGTGGAGCCTTCGCGCTTCGCAACCGAAGAAGGCAGCGTGATCGGTACCCCGCGCTTTTGTTCGCCCGAACAAGCGCACGGTCGCTCCAAGATCGATCATCGCGCGGACATTTACGCCGTTGGTGGCATGCTCTTCACCATGGTCACGGGCCGCCGTCCGTTCGAACAAAGTGGCATGTTCGAGTTGATGCACGCGCATCTCTCGGAGCCGCCGCCGGTGCCCTCCTCGGTCGCTCCACAGCCCGTTCCCGCCGCGCTCGATGCGGCGATCTTGCGCGCCTTGGCCAAGAAGCCGGATGACCGTTTTCCCTCCGCCGCCGTGATGGCGCGCGCGTTGTGGGACGCCATTCAAGGTCCCGCCGCCTTCACGCCGGCCTTTGTCTCGGCTCCTCCCGGCGCGTCGCCCGCGTCGCCGCTCGGCCCATCCGCGTCGCCGATCACAACGCCGGTTGGTGCGAACCCTGCAGCGCCGGTCGCGGTGGTCCCAGCGCCATCTGCGGTCGCGGCACCGCCTTCGCTCTCCCCGTCCACGCTCGCCTCACCGTCGCCCATTGCCTCGCCACAAGCGGCAACCCCGGCGCAGACTCCTTCGCGCCGCGCGATGCACGGAACGCACGTGCTCGATCGTGATTCTTTCTCGGCCCCACCGCGCTCCGCCGGCGCACCGATGAGCGGCACCCTCCCGCTCGACGCCTCCTCGCCGCTGGCGAGTCCCGCCGCTGCTGCTCCTGCGCTTGCTGCGGCTGTACCTGCCGCCTCACCGCTACCAGCGGCTCCGCCCAACGTAGGCGCGCCGCCGCCGTCCCCTGCCGCATTCATCCCGCAACCCACCACCGCACCGATGCCACGCATGAGCCGCTCGCAGTTGCCGGCCACAGCGCCTGGCGGTTACCCCGCCGTCAACGCGCACCAGGCGGGGCCGCAGGCGCCGCAGGGCGTGGTTTCGCCCGGCCATGCCCCGGGCCTGGCGCCTCTTCCAGTTCCACCGCCACAGCGCCCCGGCCCGTCGCCTGAAGCCGGCTTTGATCGCCTGCGTTTTGCGCTGATCTTCGCTGGCGCAACGCTGGTGATCGGCATCGTCACGATCATCCTCGTGCGCTTCGTTCTGCACCCCTGATCTGGCGCTGGGACAGCCCATGCTCGATCGGCTACCTTGCGCCAGCTCGCCGTGAACAAGGGCCCCTCCTATCAGCCTGGTGACAAACTGCTCGACGTTTACGTCGTGGAGCGCGTGCTTGGTGAAGGCGGCTTCAACGACGTGTATCTCGCCCGCCATCAGATCCTGCCGCGGCGGTATGCGATCAAAGTCCTGCGCTCCACCGTCGCGCAAACGCCGGCGGATCTCGAGCGGCTGCGCAGCCGCGTCGAGCGCGAGGCGATCGTCCTGGCACGCTTCGACCACCCCAACCTGCCGACGCTGCATGACATGCGGCTGGAGCAGGGCGCGCCGGTGCTCGTACTCGAGTATTTGGAGGGCAAAGACTTTGGCTACGTCTTGGATGCAACACGGCAGCTAGCCGTGCAAGATGCGCTTTACATAGGTATTGAGGTCGCCAAGCCACTATCCATCGCTCACCAACGGGAGATCGTTCACCGCGACATAAAGCCGGAGAACATCTTCTGCATGACCGAAGAACCGCCGGAGGGCAAAGCCGTCGTGCGCCTCTTGGATTTCGGCGCTTCGCGCTTGCTCGGTGAAACCAAGCGGCTCACGCGCGAGAACTCGGTGATCGCTACCATGTATTACGTCGCGCCCGAGTCATTGCAGGGCGCCGGCAAGCCGGACCATCGCGTAGATATTTATGCACTGGGCCTGGTGTTGTGGGAGAGCTTGGCCGGCTTTCACCCGTTTGACCCAAGCGATCAAGGCGTGCCGGCCACCCGTATGGGCCTATTGCAAATGGACGAGCCGGTGCCCTACCTGCGTGACGTCCGGCCCGACGTGCCCACTCGCTTCGCCGACGTACTCGCGAAAATGGTGGCGAAGAACCCCGGGGAACGGCCCGCCACCATGCAGAACGTCTATGACGAACTGTGGGCCGTGCTCTCCACCATGCAGCACAGCGCCGAACGAATGGGCCAGCGTTTGCCTTCCATTTTTACCCGACAGGGCATGCGGCTGCCTGACGGCCAGGTGGTCTCTTCGCGCAGGCACCGTCGGCGCACGGTCGAGCGCGGCGGCGCTGCGAGTTACGCTCTGTCCAGCTCCTCGGTTCCGACCGAGCGCCGCCAAAGCGACGCCGGGCCTGCGCCGGCCCAAGCCGGGCCCAACTCGGCTGCGAACCCCGGGCCCGCCGCTCGAATCTCCGCCTCGCCCGCTGCCACCCAAGAGAGCCCGCAGCTCCGCCGCTCGAGTGCCTCCGCTGTAGCCCTCCCAACGTTGCCCGCCTCGGCCGAGCAACAAGCCCGCGCTGCCGCCACTCCGCGCGGTACCGAGCTATTGCCCAATAGCCCATTAAACCGCCAAGACGAGGCCGAACCGCAGGTCAAACAGCTGCTCGAGTTGGCCCAATCGCCCAACAAGCCTGGCCATCGCGAGGCCCTGGAGGCCGCGCTCGGGCATACCTCGCCTGCGGTGCGTAAGGCCGCAACCCAAGGGCTCTCACGCGCCAATTCACCGCTTTCACGCACGGCGCTCGAACGTGCGCTGGCCAGCGAGCGCGATATCGAAGTGCGCAGCGTGATGGCGCTCACGCTCGACCTGATGGGGCCGGCCGCCCCAGCGCCAGGGCTCGGTGGCACCGTATCGATGAACGACGGCACGCGGCCCGCTGGCTTCCCATCACCCAGCCCGCAAGCCAAGCCCGCCGCCCCTCAACCGGCGCCCACGCTGAGTGAAGAACCCGACGGTGAAGCCACCTTCATCGCCCGCCTCGCCGCTTCCGCGCTCACGGCTCCGCGGCTGGAAGAACGCGAGCGCTCGCTGATCGCGTTGCAACAATCCTCGCCCGTCCACGCCGAACGTGTGGCGCTCGCCAAGCAAGTGATCGATCCCTTCGATGCGCGCGGCCAGGCCATCGCGGAGCCCGTTCGCGTGGAAGGCTTGGCGCGGTTGCGCTCGGTCGGCGTCGATCAGTTCCTGCTGCAAGCGGTGATGCGCGGGTTGGCCCGCCCGCCGAGCGAGCGCATCCAACGTGAGTGTTTGCACGTCCTCGCCGAAGAGGGCGATCAACGCCATGCGGGCTTTCTCGAGCAAATGCGTCGGGATCAGGTGTTACCGCCGCCCTTTCTGAGCCTGCTCGATCAGGCGTTGCAGGCGCTCAGCGCACGCCCAGCGCGCAAAATCCCGCCGCTTTTGCCGCGCATCACCACGGCGCCCATGGCCAAGCTCGCCCCAAGCCCGAAAAAAGGCCTGCGCAAACAGGACCTGATCGCCATCGTTTCAGCGTTGATCGTCGTGCTTTTGATTGTCGCTACGCTGCTTGGAATGAGGGCCTTTCAATGAGGCCGTGCACAAACCTGAGCGCTGTGAGGGCGCTCGTGGAATGTTGGGTTAAGAGATGAGTGAGGCGCGCCAAAACAAGTCGGAGCCGAGCGAGGAATTCGCGCGTGCGCTCGACCGCGATGAAGCGCGCCGGCTGGAGACTCGCCTTTTGACCGATAGCGCGTTGGCCGAGGCCGCCTTGCGCAAAACCGCCGCACCGGGCCAGCCCGTTCACAGCTCCCCGCTGCCGCCTTCGACGCTCAGCGCCGAGGAAGGCCTGCAAGACGGTCATCGCGTCAAAGCCGAGCGCCTCGAATCGCCCGCACAGCCCGCGCCTTCCGAGCCCGCGCCAACCCCGACTCCGTCCCCCGCTGCCTACGCGCCCGAACGCGCAGAGGAGCCGGTTCCCGCCCCACCGATGCGGCGTGCGGCCGTGCGCGACCGCCGTTTCCTTTACCTCGCGGCCCTGGCCGTGGTTCTTCCCGTCGCGGTCCTCTTGATTTCGCGCGCCCTTCAGCCAGCCCCGCTTTTTCCGCCGCAAATGGCGCTGCCGCAGGCCTCGATGCGTCCGCCGCGGCCGCGGCCCAATCAGCCCATGCCGCTGGTTCCCCCGGAGAAGGCTGGTCCCTCGGAGAATTTGCGCAGACCAACGTCCGCCACCGCGGCTGCGAGCGCGCAGCCTGAGGGCCCTGCTCCGCAAGCCTCGCCCACGGCAAGCCCTTCTCCGGCCACCACCGCTGCCGTGACGCCCCCCAAGCCGCCTGTAACCCCCACAGCCCCAACCAGCGCCTCGAGCGCACCCAATCCTCCCGGGGTGGAACCTTTCTTCAAACGTGCCCCTTAGTGCACAGACGAGAACCAGCTATGAATTGCAAGAGCGCTATGAAAAACGAAAGCAGTTCCGCCGAACCCGGTCGACTTGGCAGTCATTTGCGGTGGGGTCGTTGCCTGGTGATAGGCGCCTTATTGGCCGCCAGCCTATCTGTTAGTGGCCTGGCAAGCGGGGATGAGGTGGATACGCTGTTTGAGCAAGGGACCACCCACCTCGAGAAGGGTGAATACCCTGCTGCTTACGAGAAGCTGAGCGCAGCCTTCGAGAAGCGCAAGAGCGTAGACATCGCAGCCAACCTCGCCTTGGCCGAGGTGAAGACGGGCAAGAAGCGTGAGGCCGCAGAGCACCTCGCCTACGGCCTCGCCAACTTCCCGGCCACCGGGGACCCGAAGGCCAAAGACCGTATGCAGGCCCAGCTCAATGAGCTCAAGAAGGGCCTGTGTGAGTTCCGTGTCAACGCCGAGCAAGGCAGCACCGTCTTCGTTGGCAATGTCGCCGTTGGCCTCGCGCCGCTACAAACGCCGCTTTATCTGAACCCAGGCTCCACCACCATTCGCGTGGAACTATCGGGTAAAGCCGGTGAAAAGTCGGTCACCGCGGCCGCTGGTGATTCGCTCACCATCAAGGTGGAGCTCACCACCACCGTGGGCCCGGCGCCAACCGCTACGGCCACGCCAACCACCACCACCACCGCGCCGCCGCCTGTCGATGAGAAGCCGATCTGGCCGGCCATTTTACTTGGTAGTCTCGCCGGCGTCGGCGCTGGCGTCGGTATTGGTCTCACGGTGGTAGGCACTGGCAAGTACAGCAGCGCCCAAGATGCTCGCGACGCCTGCGTTACGGTAGACCAGGCTTGTGAGACGGCCGTGACCGATGAGTTCAGCGGCGCCAACGGGCTGCTCACCGGCGGCATCATCGGCCTCAGCGTGGCCGGTGCATCGCTCGCGGCGATGGTCATTTACTTGGTTATCCCCGGCGGCTCCGAGGAGCCCGCCAAAGAGCAGAAGGCTTTGCTGTTGCCGGTGGTCGGCCCCGACCAAGCTGGCGCGCAATTCACCCTTCGCTTCTGAGCCTTTCGCTTACCTGCTTTATCGCCACAGAGGACCTATGAAACTCCGAACCTGCATCCTAGCCGCCCTCACCCTCTCCGCCTGCTACGGCGACGTCTGCGTCGAGTTCTTTGACGGCAAATGCCCCAGTGAAGGCGGAGCCGCAGGCACCGCCGGTACCGGAGGCGGCGGCTCAAACCCCGGAGGCGGCGGCGACGGCGGAATTGGTGGTAGCGGCGGGAACAACGGAGGCGGAGGCAACTCAGGTGGGGGCGGAGAGGGCGGCATGACGCCGACGCAATGCATCCCTGCTGAGGGCGTTACGATCGGTGCAGAGTGCGGAGTATTCGTCCAGGCCGGAGCTAGCGGTAACGGACAACAAGCCACGCCAACGGCCAACTTACAGACCGCTGTGACGGCAGCTTCTGCCAACGGTAGCCGCTTTCGCAATGTCTATATCTGTGGCTCAGATAGCCTCGCTCAGACGGCTTCGCTCGTCGTTAATAATGGCGTAAATATCTATGGTGGTCTCAATTGCGTAACCTGGGACTACAATGACGCAAACGTCCCAACGATCCAAGGCCCGGCCGACGTCGCTGCGGTGTTGGTGCAAAACGGCTCGAGCACTTTGCAAGGGCTAGCTGTCTCGGCGCCCAACGCCGGAGCTTTGGGCGCGAGTTCAATCGGCATTATCGTGGAAGGGTCGGCTGACCTCAGCTTGGTCTCGGCCAGCGTGACGAGCGGCAATGGACAACCCGGTGAGGCTGGAGAGCCGTTCACCATGATGGCGACTGCGGGCGTCCAGGGTGACCCTGGATTAGCTGGATGCGCTGGTATGGTCGGTTTGGCTGGTGGCTTCGGCGGAGATCAAACCAACTGCGTTGGTAGCTCTCCCACGGCCGGCGGCCCCGGAGGAGGGGGTACCAGCGGTACGAGCGGTGGCAACGGCAACCCTGGAGACGACTCAGGCGGTTTAGCCGGAGCTGGCCAATCGGGTGGTAGTTGCACGAGCGGCCAATCTCCGGTGGACATCGCTGCCGCTGGGCCCGACGCAACGTCGGAAACGGCCTTGGGGACCTTAACCGTCAACGGCTATATCCCAGCGGCTCCCGGCTCTGGCGGAGTGGGAGTTGGCGGTAAGGGCGGTGGCGGCGGAGGCGGCGGAAAAGAGTGCACCGTTAACAGCAATATAGTTGGGCCCAGTGGCGGTGGTGGCGGCTCCGGTGGTTGTGGCGGTGCCGGGGGGCCTTCCGGTGCTGGTGGCGGTGCGAGTTTTGGCGTTGTTTTACTGGCCGGAGCCGGGCTAACTATATCCGACAGTGTGGTCGCCGCCGGCAGCGGTGGCGTCGGTGGTGCCGGGGCACAGGGCCAGGAGGGCGGCAACGGCGGTCCCGGCGGCATCCAGGGCTTGTTGGTTATGGGCTCATCGAACCCCAACAACTCAGCCGCATGCGCCGGAGGAATTGGCGGGAAAGGCGGGGACGGCGGAGATGGCTCCGGCGGCGTTGGAGGTCCCGTCGCAGCGGTGGCCGCCGCAGCGGCTGGTCAAGTAACGCCGTCCGGAACCAATACTCTCTCCGCCGGAACACCTGGCTCCGGCGGCCCCGGCGCGGGTGCTGCCCCAATGGGCGCCACGGCGCAAAGTTGCATGGGCGTTATGCTGTTAGAAAGTGGGATTGGCACGTGTGAGTAGTGGCGATATCGGTAATTGCCTCTAGCAAGCTGCAGCCCTCCGGTTCCGTGACTCCTTCTTCAGGGGCCTTCCCTCTCTTCATTCTCGAGTGGGACCCTCAACTTCAGCGTTGGGTTCCCCTAGGTGGCAAGACTCCGCCGGGCGGAATCAATTTAACGGTCTGATGCACCCTCTCAAGTTCTTTACCCTGCTCCCCGGCTTTGCCTGCATCTTCGACGATACGCGGGACGCTCACGGTTACAGCACCTTCTTCGAACAATTCTTTGATGGGTTTCCACATAGGTATGTAGATTCGACCAACAAGATAAAGCCAGTCTCAGCTCGCAGCCGCGGGCTTGTTCGGCATTACTTGACCAAGTCGGATGAAAAAAAGCGGGTCGTCAAGAGCATTGAAGTTTTCGATGCGCATCCATCGGGCGACGGTTATGAGGGGCATGGCCTTCCGCTGTTTGGTCTCATTAACTTCTTCCGTGGAACAGAGCCCGATAACGGGCTAATGAGCAAGTGGTCATGCCAACGGATGTATTTGCCCGCGAACAGCGAAGCTATGTCATTGCTTGCCTGGACCCTCAAGGCTGCGCGGGCCTTCCCAATACGCTTTGGTGTGGGAGGGTTAACGCTTGCTCCAGCGTTCCCGAACTATGAGGGAGATCCAGCAGAGGCCTATCGTTTTTGCAAGCGCCATCCAGGGGTCATT
Source organism: Polyangiaceae bacterium (assembly GCA_044376115.1). GTDB lineage: Bacteria > Myxococcota_A > Polyangia > Polyangiales > Polyangiaceae > Xiheicaenibacterium. The sequence continues at coordinate 324,584 of JBILLK010000005.1, forward strand.
TTCTGGACCTACGAGACAAAGAAGGCGAAGCACGGTATCCGGGATACCAATTGGCTAACGCTGGTCACGAATAGCATTCTGAAGAAAGCTGGCGGTATCGAGGCTGCGCGCAAGAAGCTTTCTTCCGAGATTGTGCTGCATGAAGTGCGAGAGGGCTGGCTGTTTCAGGCGGGGCCTGAGCCGCTCCTAGGCGATTGCAAAGAGCCAACTGTAGACTTTCGACTTTACTCGGAAGTCGCCAAGTTTCTCAAACCTTGTCGGGACAAGACTGCTTTGTGGGGTCCCTACCAAAAGCCGGGCGAGTTTACCCATGAGGAGATGCTGGGATGGATAGCGCGGTTTGACGCCGGTAATCTCTACACGTACTGAGATACGGCAAGATCCGTAGCGCGCTAAGCGCTTGGAGCCGCTGAGGGGTGCGGCCGCTAAGGTCTCAATGACTGGCGAGCAAAAGGTCAAGAAGTCCTGACCCACAGCATGGCTCGCGCACGGGGCTCCGCCCTTTGCTATAACTCGCGCGCGATGACGACCTCGACGACCCTTCCTGCTGGCGCGATCCGCCTGGGTGCTGATTTTGCGCAAAACCTGCTGCGGGCTTTGCCGCGCCTGCTTGCTGAAGGGGCCATGCCCGAGGATTGGGATCCGCGGGCGACGACCTATGATCTGATGCGCTTTGATTCGGATGAGGCGTTCGCGCAGCGTTTTGAGCAGGCGCTCGGGGAGCTCGTCAGTGGGCCGCTGGAGGGCCCGCAGCTGCGTGAGCGGCTCGCTGCCGTTGGGCTGCCGTTTGACTACGCTCGGCTTGGTCAGCCGCTGGCGACGCTTGTGGAGCTTTACCTTCAGGCCCGCACGCAGGCAGCGCGCTGCTTCTCCTTCGCCTCGGTGACCAAGCCATGGCTCGCCGTGATTGAAGCGCCAGGCCGGGTCCTACCAGTACATATCTATGCAGAAGCGAGCTTGCCGATCTCGCCGGCCAAAGCAGCCGCGTTGCGCGCCGAGGGCGTGGAGTTATTCGAGAATTGGCGCGCGCCGCTGCCGGCGCCCAACCCCAAGGTGCTCACTGTGCTCGTCGCCGAGAAGGCGTTTGACGGGGACGTGCGCAGCCTCGCGGCGGACGCTGTGTGCTTCGCCCTGCCCGCGGCTGGGCCTGCGGCGGGCGGTATCCTATTGATTCGCGACACCGCACGCATCGAGCCGCGCAGCATCCAGCTGATTCGTAAACGCACCGTGGCCTCCTTGCTCGCAGCCGATGCACGAGCCGAGCTCTCACGGGTCGCCGGGCAGCCCGTCCCGGTGCTCGACGAAGCGACGCCGGCGACCTGCGATACAAAGTTACGAGCGTTGTTCCCGCAGCTGAAGGAGAGCCTCTACTTCTGTACCGGACTCGCAGCCGAGGCCGCGGTCTTCAGCGCGGCTGCCGAGGTGCTGGGCCCCAAGCCGGTCGCCTTGTTCTACGCCCAGAACGGCTATGGCGGTACCGGGCAATTGATTAGCGAGCTGCTCTCACGCGGCGGCGCCATTACACCGAGGCCGCTCGCTGTATTCGGTTCGGACGCGAGCGGGCGCAAGCTCACCTTGGTTGATCGTGTGCTCGCCGGCCTCGAGGAGCTCAAAGGAGCACCGGCCTGCGTGTTCCTTGAGACGCCCACCAATCCCGAGCTGCAGGCGCACGACTTCGATACCTTGATGAACGGGCTGCGTGCCGACGCTCAACGTTGGGACCGCAAAGTACCCATCATCGTGGATACAACGCTCGCGCCGCTGTTCCCGATCTTCGCCAAGTCCTTCTCCGCCGGCTGGCCCTTCATCTTAGTAAAAAGCGGGTCGAAGTACTTTACGAAGGGCAAGGCCACGCTCGGGGTCGCCGCTTGTGCCGATGAGCCCGTTGCCCTCGCCATCTTAAGGCGCGCCCGTGAGCTTGCTACCGACGCAGACTCCTTCGCTCGGCCGCACCAACTGGCTCAATTGAGCGCAGGCTTGGAGGACCTCCCGGCGCGGATGAAGGCCATTAGCGCTCACACCATTCGGCTGGCGAGCGGCCTGCGGGAGGCGCTGCGCTCGCGCGGTCACGAAATAACGCTGTATGCGATCACCGAGTCGCAGGTAGCGGAGGGCCTAGGGACCGGCATGCTCTCTTTTTATCTGCCGCCTGCGTCAACGACCCATGCCGACCTGTGCGATGAGTTCGTTGACTACCTACTAAAGAACGCGCCTAGCTTGGTAAAAAGCCGGGTCAGCTACGGTCAATCCACCGGCAACGGCCAGCCCGACTACTTCTATGTCATCAATCCGGAGGAGTCGACGCAGGGGGCGTTGTCTGCCGAGGTGAAGAACGCGCAGAAGCAGAACAACGTACAAATCTGCCGGATCTCGGTGCCCGAGCTCGCCAACGTGGACGGGCTGCTGAGCGCGATGGATGGCTTCTTTACGCTGAAGTACGGCCCCAAGCGGTCCCAAGCATGAGCCGGCGCGGAGCGTTTAACCAGCTATCGCTTGTGCAGCGTTTGGCTCGGCTCTCAACCTTAGCGCTCGGAGCGTGGGCAGCGCTCGCAGGCTGCTCCGACTCCACGCCAGTCGCTGGGAGCGCAGCTGTCTCGACGCCTCAATCCGCCTCCGTCAGCGCGCCGATCGCGAGCTCCTCGGGCATGCAACCTGCGCCCGCTGCCAGCTCCGCTCCCAGCGCCCTATCGCCTCCCGCTTGGACGGTCCCGCGCACGGCCTCGAGCCTGCCCACCGAGGCGGATTGGGACGCTGGCAAGGTCGACGCCGAAACCTCGAAGGAAGGCCGCTCGACGTTGTGCACGATGCGGCTCATTCGCGAGTGGGCCGCCATTCGCTGCGCGAACGGTATCGCGCTGATCACGCAGCAGCGCGATCTCGGCAAGTCCGGAACCGACTACGTCGTTGGCACCTCGAGCGGCGTGACGACCTTCATCCGCCTGCGACCGGGCGCTGCAGGCTTCGCCAAGTTCACCTCCGAGAGCGACCGCGAGGCCTTCTTCTCCTACAGCTGGGCGAACGCGGAGCCCGCACCGCGCTACCTCCTACTCAGCGAGAAGAACCGCCATCGCGAGGTGCTCACGCGCGCTGACACCCCCGCAAGCGATGCCGTCCCTGCGATCGTGACGCCGCTTGGGACGCGCCCGAGCCTTGGTGATTGGTCGAGCGCAACGCGGCTCACCGGTGGGGCCTCTGCGCCCAGCGATTGTGCGCTGCTGGTATTGAACGATTGGCTGCGCATCGACTGCGTAAAACCGCTCTCCTCCGACTCGTTCGATCAGTACACCTTCAATGCGATCGACGGTCTCGGTCAGAAGGGCAAAGACCACTACGCCCAGACGGCGGGCATCGTTAGCAATGAGCTCGTCGTCGAGTTGCGGATGGTGAAGGGGCGTCAGAAAGCCAAGATCGTGACCAGCCCAATCACCGGCAACCACCACGTCCTCACGGTGGATTGGCCGGAAACTGCAGACCGGCCCCAAAGCGTCGCCCTCGCGGGCAATCGTAAGTAGCGCACCTCTGTTCGATAGCGCGGCTGCTCATTCCTTGCGTTGGAACCACGGACGGCTGCCAATCCAGCCGCCCATCGACTGCACCACGACGACCGCGACGGCCAGGCCAACCATCGCTGCGGTGAGGGCGACAAACACCGAGAATTCTCCACTCGAAAGTCGACCACCCATGGCGATCGAGAGCGACCAGCCGAGCATGAACGCGACGAAGCTCCAGAGCAGGATCGAGAACACCGGCGGTAAAAAAAAGGTGGCCTCGTGGGCGGCAAGGGCGCCTTCGGTCCACATACGAATCTCGGCCCCGTCCGCCTTGAACTCCCAACGTTTGAGCGAACCATTGTCGCGGTAACCAGCCTTACGCTTGCGCACGACGGCCTGCAGCTCACCCTCCACCCATACTCGCTCGCCGTCGGTAAGATCATATTCAACCGAGCGCCGCTCTGGCCCATTCCGCTCGCGCGCGGCTGTCTCCAGCGTCCAGCCACTATCACGTAGACAGACGCGGACCTTTTCACCGTTATCGGTCAAAAGATTGAAGCTGCGCGCCTCTTGTCGAGTCTCAGCGCGCTTCCAATAGCGCTCTCGGCCGGAGACCACGATGACCGATACGTTGCAGCCTGAAGCAAGTACGTCGTGCTCACTTCGGCGCCGCTTCTTCGCGATACCGTTGAGGCGACAATAGCCCTCCCTCAGTTCGAGCGGTGGCCGAGCGAGCTTCTTGCGTTGTTCGGCGAGTTGCCGTGAGCGCTTCCAGCGATAAGCGATGAACGTTGTGATCACCGCCGCCCCCGAGAGCGCAGACCCAAGCGCGCTAACTGCTTCGATCGCCCCAGCCACCCTGCACAGCTAGCACAGGTCGCTTGGAGGCGTCTGTCTGACAGTAAGATCGGGAGGACGGCCGCTGAGAGCCAAGTTTTAGCGTGCTGCTGTGCCGAAATCTGCGCGCTAGGCGCACTTGTGCGTTCCATGTTGACCGCGGGTCAATTAGCCTCGGCTGGGTCAAGGAGGCGTTTGCATGAGCTTCGCGCGCGTGGGTTTGTGGGGTCGCGGTTCCGCCCGATGGGTGGTTTTGCTCCTGGGCCTGTGGTTCTGGCTGCAAGCGCGCGAGGCCGTCGCGGCGCCGAGCACGGTCGAGGTGCTCTCCGACGCTCCCGACCGTACGGTGCTCCGCTTCGATCTTTACGACTATGAACTAGCGCCGCTGCTAATCGGCAATGAGGTCGCGAGCGAGGTGGAGCTGCGGCGGGCCGCTCGAACCTTGCGCGCGGGCGTACCCGACCTCCCCACCGTTACGCGCAGCATCTTGATCGCGGATGACGCCGAGGTTGCGGTCAACGTAGTCTCCGCGAGTTATCACGATGTCGCTGATATAGTTATAGCGCCGTCGAAGGGGAACATCACGAGGGACGTTGATCCGGACAGTGTGCCCTTCAGCTTCGGGGCGGACTACCAGCTCAACCAGGTGTTCCCCGGCGAGCTCGCGACGTTGGGCGAGCCGTACCTGCTGCGCGATTATCGGGGTATTGCGGTAACATTTCAGCCCTTTCAGTTTAACCCGCAGGCTCGAAGCCTCCGAGTGTATGACAGCATCACCGTCGAGGTCGTGCGCACAGGTTCAAGTCAGCTCAACGTGCTCCCTGCTGGCTTGGCGCTCAATCCAAGCCGTGCCTTTCGCGAGCTCGCGAGTCGGCACTTTCTCAATCATGGCTCCAAGGCCGCCTACTCGCCGCTCGATGAAGAGGGCTCGCTGCTGATCATCGCGCACGACGCCTATCTTCCGAACGTCCAGCCGCTCGTCGCTCATAAGAACGCGATCGGCATTCCGACGACGGCGGTTGGTATCTCCACCGTGGGTAACAGCGCTGGCGCCATCAAGTCGTATATCCAAAGCCAATATGGTGCTGGCAACCTCGCCTTCGTGCTTTTGGTGGGGGACGTAAGTCAGGTCGCGACGCCGTATGCCTCAGGAGGCGCAGCAGACCCGACCTACGCCAAACTAGCCGGTAATGACAATTACCCCGACGTCATCGTCGGACGCTTCTCTGCCTCGAGCGCGGCCCATGTCGATACGCAGGTCGCCCGCACCATCGAGTACGAGACCAGCCAGGCGCCCCAGCAGCCGTGGTTTCGCAAGGCGATCGGCATCGGCTCGGAGGAGGGCCCTGGCGACGATAACCAGTACGACTACGAGCATATCGACGAGATACGCACCAAGCTACTGGGCGCCGGCTTTACGCAGGTGGACAAGTTCTACGGCTATAACGCCGACGCCACCGATGTCGTGAACGCGCTCAACCAAGGTCGTGGGCTCATCAACTATTGTGGTCACGGCAGCCCGACGCAGTTTGGCACCACGGGCTTTTCGACCTACGAAGTGCCTCAGCTCGAGAACGCAGGCATGTTGCCGTTCGTGCTCAGCGTGGCCTGCAACGCGGGTGAGTTCGATACCGGTACCTGCCTCGGTGAAGCCATGTTGCGCGCAACCTCCGGCGGGGAAGCGACCGGCGCCGTTGCAGTTTACGCCTCGAGCATCGCGCAGTCGTGGAACCCGCCGATGGAGGCCCAAGACGAATTCAACGATCTCTTCATCGCAGGGACGTACTCCAGCTTGGGCACGCTCTTCTACGCGGGCTCGGCCCAGATGATGGACGCCTACGGCGCCGATGGCGCAGCGATGTTCAGCACCTGGCACCTCTTCGGCGATCCGTCGCTGCAGGTGATCGGCAGTGTCGAGCCGGCGAGCGGTATGTCGGTTACGCCCGAAGAGAGCTTCGCCGCAAGCGGTCCCGAAGCGGGGCCGTTTGACCCGGGGAGCAAGAGCTATACGTTACAGAATGTCGGCGACGCACCGATTGCGTTTAGCGTTTCGGGCGCTCCGGCTTGGTTAACCGTCAATCCGAGCAGCGGCACGATCGAGGCAGGGTCTTCGGTCGAGGTCGTCGTGGCGCTCGGGGGGACGGCGAGCGGCTTGCTCTCTGGCCAATACAACGGCCATCTCACCATCACGAATGAAACCACGCACGAAGGGGATACCCAGCGGTCGGTCTCGCTCTCGGTCGGGGAGCCTGAGTCTGTGCATCGCTGGCCGCTCGATACAAACCCGGGCTGGGTCATGGAAGGCGCGTGGGCCTTTGGTCAACCGATGGGCGCAGGGTCGAGCGAAGACCTAGGCTTTCCCGATCCGACCTCCGGGCACACCGGCAACAACGTGCTCGGCTTCAATCTGAATGGCGACTACGCGAATGACCTGCCGGAGACCAACCTGACCACCACGGCGATCGACTGCAGCGACGTCAGTAACGCCAAGCTCAGCTTCTGGCGTTGGCTCAACCTCGAGGGCGCCGAGTACGACCATGCCTACGTCAAGGTCAGCACCGACGGCGTCAGCTGGACGACGGTTTGGCAGAACGCTCAGGACATAACGGATAATCAGTGGAACTTGGTGGAACTCGATATATCGGCCATCGCTGACGGACAACCCACTGTCTACCTGCGCTGGACGATGGGCGCGACCGATGGCGGACTCGTCGGCTCTGGCTGGAACCTGGACGACATCGAGATAAGCGGCTTCCAGGAGCAGGGCTGCGCTGATGGGGACGTGGATGGCGACGGCGATCCAAATCCTCCCTGCGGCGGCGGAGATTGCAATGACCAGGACCCGACGGTCCATTTGGGTGCGCAGGAGTTCTGCGACGGGCAAGATAACGACTGCGATGGGGAAGTGGATGAAGCTTGCAGTGGCGAGAACCCGAGCGGAGGTCCAGGCCCTGATGACGCGGGCCAAGAGGAGAGCAATCGCGACTTGCGTGGGACCTATTGCGGTCTTGCGCACGACGCAGATGGGCGAGCCTTGGCTTGCACATGGCTGCTCATTTGCTTCCCGCTTTTGCTGCGTAGACGGCGCGCCTCGCAGTAGACGAAGCGCCGCGGCTCCGCGAGAATGCGCCCATGCTTCGATCGTTCGTCTTGGGCGCTCTCACCCTCACCATGGTCTCCGCCTGCGCGGAGGAACGCGCACCCATCAATCGTGTACAGCCGAATGCTCTTCCTAAGAGCTACTTCGTCGGAGACTTGGCTGACCGCGCCGATGACCCTGAGTTCTATATGCGCAATACCGTGGTGGACGTATCCGCCGGAGCGGGCTCTGACGGCCTGTTCACCAGCTCGGACGCGCAGCCGGTTTCACGGGTTCGCTTTGAGATAACGGAGCAGTTGTTGATCGCGCGGCTCACCTACGAGCTCGTCGACAATACCGATGGTAAGGGTGCACGCCGCACGCCCGATGGGCAGATCGTTGCGGCCTACACCATCCAAAGTCACTTTGACATTCAGCGGGACTACCTCGCTTCAACTGGCGAAAATACCAACGTAATCGTCGAGAATGTGACGGACCTGCCTTGGAACGAGCGCAAGTTCTTTCGCGTCGACTGGTCGAAGAACCTAATCACTGACGCTTACAACCTCGATACGCTCTCCCAGCTCGGGATCTACTACGGGGTGCAATGGGACCCGGTCTCCTATTACGTCAATGATCCAGCAGACGATGACCATCCGCTGTTCGACCTCGAGAACGGCTACTTTGATGTGACCCACAAGGCGCTCGCCTCGCCGGTGGTGATCGAGGACCCGTATTGGGGTAACTTCCCCGCCTGTTGGTTAATAGGGGATTTCCCGACCACCAATTGCAATCCCAGTGAAGTAACGCTGCGCCAGGCGTTCCTCAAGGTCGTAGACCGAGACTACGAGCCGCTCGCCATCGACGGGACGATGATGGATATGTTCGGCTACTTTACGATGGACCGCTTCGGCTATGACCGCCGCTACGGCGTCGTAGATGATCAGTGGCGTCGCTTTGCTACTCGGTGGAACTTCTACGAGCGCTCCCACGCCGAGCCGGAGCTTCAATGCAATAGCGAGGAGACTACGCCTGCGGGCGCTGATCCGCATCGCGATGAAGACGCGAACGGCACCGAGGATGAGTGTGAGGCCGTCGGCAACGGTTCGCGTTGCGACGCTACCGTGGGGCTTTGTACGCTGCCGTTGCGCGAGCGCACAATCAAGACCATCCCGTGGCACGTCAACGCCGACTTCCCCGAAGACCTCTATGACGGCACGGTGGAAGCGCTCGAGGCATGGAACAACGCCATGCGAACGGCGGTGCTCGCTGGTCGTTTGGCTGAATGTCGCCGTACGGGTGGGACCTCCTGTGAGCAGGATCTCGGCTGGCCGGCTCGCTGGAGCGACGATTTTACGCCGCCCAAAGGCAGCGAGAGCCCAGCGCAGGTACCGGACATCTTCGTCCTTTGTCACAACCCTGTAGACCCGGAGAAGGGGGACGCTGAGGTTTGCGGGGCGCCCGGTACATCGCCGCGGCTGGGAGATTTACGCTTCAACCAAATGACCATTATCGACGACGTGGAGTTCATGTCGCCGTGGGGCATCATGATGGACGCTGAGGATCCGCTCACCGGTGAGAAGATCGCCGGTAGCGTGAATCAGTGGGCCTACGTGCTCGATCGCTCGGCCTCGAATCTGGTGGACATCTTGGCGCTGCTCAACGGTGAGATCTCGGCGGACGAGTTCCTGTCGGGGGAGAACGTCTCGTCTTGGGTAGAGCAGAATCAGAAGTCTGGTGCGGCCAGTAAGCAGAAGGCCCTGTCCAAGGAGGAGCTCAGCTCGCGTTTAGGCGCCTATCAGAACGAGACGATGGCGCCCTACTTCGAGAACATGCCCAAGGGCAAGCCTGGCCTCCCGCCGCAGGGCAAGCACTCGTTGCGCTATGAGGCGCTGGTCGAGAGTGGGCGCCTGGGGCCGGGCAATACGGCGCTCGCAGCGCGGCTCGGGCAACTGCGCAATACCACTGTAGAGGCGACGATGGCCACCCCGGAGATGGTGCAGGCGGTAGGCGCGGATCCGACGGCGCCGCCCACACCGGAGGTGATTCAGCGGGCTTCACCGTTTGGCCGGGCCAACCCCACGATTCGGCGCGCCGAACGTCGGGCCGAGCGTCACGCGGTTGCAGAACGTCACTCCTGTCGTCGTGAGGCTCCCGAGGCTGATTACTTGATCGGCATGGCGCAGCTGGCTCAGTCGCTGTTCCCTTCGCCGGATCCGGAGGACAAGGCGGCTGTCTTGGCTCATCGAGAAGAGGTGTACAACTGGGCTCGCCGCGAAACGAGCAAGGGCGTCATGGCGCACGAGATCGGCCACTCCATGGGGCTGCGCCACAACTTCGCCGCTACCTTTGATTCGCTCAACTACGACAAGAAGTATTGGCAGCTGCGCACCCAGAACGGCAGCGTGGAGCAAGACTGCGCCGAGGGTGAAGTGGATGGCGCTGATTGTATTGGTCCCCGCTACAAGGACCCAATCACCGAACAAGAGGTCTCTAACAATATATCGCGCTATTCGACGACTAGCGTCATGGACTATCCCGGGGATCAGAGCCAGGACATGACCATCGCCGGCTCCTATGACCGTGCGGCGCTGCGCTTCGGCTATGGCGGCGTGGTCGATGTTTGGGCCGCTGACGGCGTATCGGTGGACGGCAGTGGCGCTGGCCAGGCGAAGGCGTATGAGCTAACCGCCTTTACCACGAGCCCCGGCCTATTCGGCGTTATGTACTTTGCGCCGGTGGACGTGACCGAGCCTTACATCTTCCGTCACTATTCGAGCTACCAGCGAGAGTTCGGCGTTCTGGGCGAGTGCAGCGCTTCGGACGGGACCAACGCTGTGCTTGGTGAGGAGTGCAACGGCGCCCCGATGGACGTCGTTGATTATCGGGATATGGCGGACTTCGCCATCGATCCTGACTACGAAGACTTCTCCTGGGCGTTGCAACCGCGAGCCGTTGCGCCCGACGGCCGCGTTCGTCGCGGTTACATGTTCTCGTCGGATGAGTATGCAGACTCGGGCAACGTTCCTTCCTTCTCCAATGACGCGGGCGCGGACGCGTATGAGCAAATCCGCTTCCTCGAGTCGGCGTACGAGAACCGCTACATCTTCGACAGCTTCCGTCGCAACCGCGTACAGTTCAATTCGTGGGATGTGACCGGTCGGGTGCAGGCACGCTACCTCGATAACCTGCAGATGATCTCGAAGGCGTTCTTCTTTGGCGCGGTGCTCGACGGTGATCCCGAGAACCCGACCGAGGAGTTCTTGGCGGACGGCGCGTATGGCCCGTTGGCCATCGGCAGCACCTTCGCCTTCGACCTCTTTACCCGCATGTTGACGCGGCCGGACCCTGGCTACTTCTGCCCGGCGGAGGTGTGTGGCGTGCAGCCGGCCTCTATGCCCGATACCGAGGTTTATGTCGCGGACCCGGCGCCGCTGCCCAACCTCTACTTGTATGACTTCTCGGTAGGGCTCGGGGACGGCCGTTACCTACACAATGATTACGACTATTCGCAGGGCTATTTCTGGGGCGACTACCAAACCCAGGTTGGCGCTTATTACGATAAAACGTGGGCGGTTTATTATCTCGGTGAGGCGTTCGACAGCTTTATCTCCAACTCCAAGGAGGACTTCGTCGATTCGCGCTACAAGAACGTGAACTTCGCCACGGTTTATCCGGAGCAGATGCGGCGGCTGTTCGCGAGCCTGATGACCGGGGACTACGAGAGCTACGCGCCCTGGGCGAGCCCCCCGGCCAACCCCGATGATACGCCGGTAATTACGCTCGAGTATCCGCGCTGGTACGAGCGCACAGACGTGGGGACGCGCCCGGCCAACTCGCTGCTCGTGGACCCGAACTACGGCTGGAACACGCAGATCAACGCCATGGTCTGGGGCACCATGTTCTTCCCCACCAATTGGTCGTCGCAGTGGATTCACGATGCTCGCATCGCGATCCCCTCGGAAGAGTACGGCTGGCCGGAGTCACAGACCTTCCGCTTCACCGACCCTCGCACGGGCATCGTCTACAGTGCCCATCGTGATGGCACCGAGAGCGTACTCGGTAAGACGGTGCAGCGCGGTACCGGCGCTCGCATCCTCGAATGGGCGAACTACCTACTGACGCTGGTGTACGAGGTCGACCGCGACGTGAACGGTGAGGTCATCCTCAACGCCGACGGCAGCCCAACGCTGGTGCTCGACGCAGACGGCGCGCCGATTCTCCTAGCCGATTCACTAGCGGCCGAAGTCGAGTACAGCCGTTATGTGGATACGATAGACCTCTATCGGCAGCTGACGCTCGAGTTCTCCCAGCCGCTGGAAGAGTTGCCGGAGCCCTAGTACTGCCGGCCGCAAGTCCGTGCCTAGATCCGCTCCGGCCCCCGCGCGTGGCGCGGCAAGTGAAGGGCCGGAGCGGATCTAGGCACTCAGTCCAAGGCTGTGGCCGGCATACCCTCTCCGTTGTCGAGGGGGCGATTCTCGCCCCCTTGCGCTACGCGCACCCCCAGATGATCCGGATACGAACTTCGGGCGGGGGTACTAGTCAGCAATCTCGTCCGGCAAGAAGCGGACGTTTTGCTCGAGTGGATCCCGGGTGGTGTGGCAGCGGTTCGCCGCTGCCGCGGTATCCTCATACCCGAGGCCAATACCAAAGAGCAGATTGAGTTCGGCCGGTATATCGAAGTATTTGCGCGCAATATCTGGGAAAACGCCGAGGCTGGCTTGGGCGCAGGTGGCTACGCCTTCCGCGGTGGCAAGCAGCAAGACCGTGGAGAGCCAGCAGCCGATGTCCAACGTACCGTAGGGGCCAAAGCGCTTGTCGAGCGCGACCAGCGCTACGTGCGGCGCATCGAACGCCGCAAAGTTACGCATCCAGGCGGCCTGCCGTGCTGGGCCGTCATTACGTTCTACGCCCATCGCCTCGTAAAGCGCTTTGCCGCAGGCCCTGCGGTGCGTGCCGTAAGGCTCCGGGTACTCGGCGGGGAAGGGGACGTCGGTCTCCGGGCCGCGTGACATCGCCGCCGTCGTCAGCTCGGCGATGTACTGATCGCGCCGCTTGCCGGAGGCGATGAAGACGCGCCACGGTTGAATGTTGCACCAGGAGGGCGCGCGCTGCGCCCGCTCGAAGATGCCGCGCAAGGTTTGCTCCGGCACCGGCTTATCGAGAAAGGCGCGTACGCTCTTACGTTGCAATACAGCTTCAGCGGTATCCATGGTCCCTCCGCAGTGCTTCGCTATTTGGTGCCGAACAGACGGTCCCCAGCGTCGCCCAGGCCGGGGACGATGTAGCCGTGGTCATTGAGCCGCTCGTCGATGGCGGCGGTGACGATCGGCACGTCGGGGTGGGCGGCGTGGAAGGTCTTGATGCCCTCGGGGCAAGTCAGCAGGCACAGCAGCTTGATCGAGGCTGGGTTGGCTTGCTTGATGCGCGTCACTGCGGCGACGGCCGAATTGCCGGTGGCCAGCATGGGATCGCAAACGAGGACGCTGCGGTCTTCGAGCTGTTGCGGCACCTTGAAGAAGTACTCGACCGGCTCGAGCGTCTTGGGATCACGGTACATACCGACGTGGCCAACGCGAGCAGAAGGCATGAGGGCGAGCATGCCGTCGAGGATGCCGAGGCCGGCGCGCAGGATGGCGATCAGCACGACCTTCTTGCCGTCGATCGCGTAGCCCTTCATCTCGGAGATGGGCGTCTCGATGATCTCCTCGCGCAGCTTCATGTCGCGCGTGGCTTCGTACGCGAGCAGCATCGATATTTCGGAGAGCAGCGCGCGGAAGCTGGCCGTGCTGGTGTCCTTCCGACGCATCAGCGTCAACTTGTGAAGTACGAGGGGGTGATCGACGACGTTGACGGAGGGCACCATAGGCCCTCCTTACTCAAAAGCCGGCGCCGTCGCCATCGATCATCCACGGCGGAGCTCCGCTCGGCCGCAACTCGTGCGTGAGCCTGCGTCTCAGCGCTCACGTGCATGGCGTGATGAACGCCCCTTTTCGCAGGGAACGCGCCGTGCGAACGCTTGGCTATGTCGCAAGCTGCATTGCCCCGTCGCGTTGGTGTGCTCTTTTCTGGTGGTCCTGCGCCCGGCGCCAACGCCGTGATCGCCGCCGCCGTTTCCACGCTTCGTCGTTCAGGCGTTGACGTGATCGGTTTCTCGAATGGCTATTCGGGGTTGATCGAGTTCGACGCGAACAAGCGGCCGCTGGTCGAGGGGCAGGACTATCGGCGCTTCGTCGACAAGGACCTGCAGGGCCTGCGCAACGAACGCGGGATCATCATCGGTACGGCGCGCGCAAATCCCGGCAAGAAGATCCGTGGAGCTGGCGACTTTACCGATGCCGAGCGCACGGCGCCGCTGCGTCGCGTGGTGGCCGGGCTGCGTTCGCTCGAGGTGGATGCGCTGATCTCGATCGGCGGCGATGACACGCTCAAGACCGCCAACTTCCTTTACGAGTACCAACGCACGTTGAGCGAGCCGCCGGTGCGCGTGGTCCACGTGCCGAAGACGATCGACAACGACTACCGCGGGATCGACTTCACGTTCGGCTTCTTCACTGCGGTGGACGTGATGGCCAAGGAGCTCTTGAACCTGCGCGCCGACGCGCAGGCCACGCGCAGCTACTTCATCGTCGAGACGATGGGTCGCAAGGCTGGCTGGCTCGCCTACGGCGTCGCCATCGCTGGTGAAGCGCACTTGGTGGTCGGCGTTGAAGACGTGGTTGGTGAGCTGGCGGTCGACGAGACGATCGAAGAAGACGGTCAGACGCGGGTGGAGAAGCGGCTCAACATGGAGGCGCTCGCCGATCGCATCGTCGATTTGGTGGTGGCTCGCGAGGAGCGCTCCAAGCGCTACGGTACCGTCGTGCTGGCCGAGGGGCTGGCTGAGTTGTTGCCCGCCTCGTATTTGCGCGGCATCGCTCGGGATGAGCACGGCCACGTTTCTCTGGGGAAGATCGACATCGGCAAGTTGGTTGCTAAAGTCGTGGAGGCCCGTTTCCAAGAACGCACGGGTCGGCCGGTGAAGATGACCGGCGTGCAACTCGGCTACGAGTCGCGTTGCGCGGCGCCGCACGCGTTCGACGTGATGCTCGGGACCCAGCTCGGCGTGGGAGCTGCCCGCGCACTCAGTGAGAAGGGGCTCGATGGCCATATGGTGAGCGTGGCCGGTCAACTCGAACTGCGCTACGTACCCTTCGCAGAGCTGGTTGATCCCAAGACTCTCAAGACCGACGTTCGCTTCATCGAACAGGGCTCGGACTTTCAACGTCTAGCCCAAACGCTCGAGACCCAAGTAAGGCGCCGTAGCTGAAACCACGGTTGAGGTGGCGCGTAGGATCCCCTTGATGTTCAAGCCTAGCCGTCCCAAACCGTTGGTTCTCGCGCTGCTCGCGACGTTCTTCAGCTGCTTGCTCGTGCTGGCAGGCTGCGCCAAAAAGCCTGGTGCCGGTGAGCAAGGTCTCGCTGGTTCTTCACCGGACTCTCTCGCAAAGGAAAGTTCTCCCATGTCCAACCGCGTGTTCACCAAGCCCTCGGATGCCGAACTCAAGAAGCGCCTTACCGCGTTGGAATACGCTGTCACGCAGCACGACAAGACCGAGCCGCCCTTCGAGAACCGGTTCTGGGACAACCACGAGGAAGGCTTGTACGTGGACATCGTCACGGGCGAGCCGCTGTTCTCCTCGCGTGACAAGTTCGACTCGGGGACGGGCTGGCCCAGCTTTACCCGGCCGGTCGAGTCCGCGCGCGTCGTAGACAAGGTGGACGTTTCGTACGGCATGCGTCGCGTGGAGGTCCGCTCCAAGAGCGGCGATGCGCACCTTGGCCACGTGTTCGAGGATGGGCCGGCGCCCACCGGCCTGCGCTACTGCATCAACTCAGCGTCGCTGCGCTTCATCCCGGTGGCCGATCTCGAACGAGAGGGCTACCCCGAGTACGTAGCGCTGTTCAAAGCTCCGGGGGCTGCTGTGCCCGCCTCGTCGAACAATGCCTGCGCGGTGCCGGATCCGGGCGCTGCTCCCGGTTGCAAGAGCGCCTACGAGGTCGCGACGCTTGCGGGAGGCTGTTTTTGGGGGATGGAGGACATCATCCGCAAGATCCCCGGCGTCGTAGATACCGAGGTGGGCTACACCGGCGGAACCACGCCCAACCCCACCTACGAGCAGATGAAGACTGGGCGCACCGGCCACGCCGAGTCGATTCGCGTCGTGTTCGACCCGGCCGTGCTCAGCTACGAGACGCTGCTCGAGAAGTGGTTCTTCAAGATGCACGACCCGACGACCGAGAACCGCCAGGGGAACGACCGCGGTTCCCAGTATCGTTCGGCGATCTTCTTCAATTCGCCGGAGCAGCAGAAGATCGCCATGGCCGTCAAGGACCGAGTTGATAAGTCCGGCAAGTGGGAGAACCCGATCGTCACCGAGATCGTCGCTGCAGGCCCCTTCACGGTCGCTGAGGGCTACCACCAGGACTACTTGGAGGCCCATCCGGGCGGGTACACCTGCCATTTCATGCGTGACTAACGCCCTCGCAGGGGTCGGAGGAGCGGGTCGAAAGTCCCGCTCTTCGCTGTTTTGTGGGCTTCCTCGGCTCATCCCCAGCCAACGTCGCCGTTGTTGTTGACGCCATGGCAGAGGTGATTAGGTTCGGCCCCGCAGCACTCAACCCGCCCCAATAAGGTCGGTTGGGCCGCCGGTCTGAGCCGGCACAAATTCACCTCGACACCGGCAGTACCGTGGGACGCAGGGCTTGTTCGCCCCGCCCCGTAGTGGTGCCACAGTTTTTCTTTCGCCCTTTTGGGCAGCGCAGGAGTGAGAGACGCCATGGGCAAGATCATCGGGATCGACCTAGGAACAACCAACAGCGTTGTCGCCATCATGGAGGGCAAAGAGCCCAAGGTCATCGTCAACGAGGAAGGCGCGCGCATTACGCCGTCGGTCGTTGCTTGGGATGACAAGGGAGAGGTGCTCGTTGGGCAGATTGCCAAACGCCAGGCCGTAACCAACCCGACCAACACGGTCTACTCGTCGAAGCGGTTCGTCGGTCGGCGTTTTGACGAGGTGCAACAAGAGGCCTCGCGGGTGCCCTACAAGGTCGTGAAGGGCCCCAACGGGGACGCGCACATCGAGGTGCGTGGCAAGTCGATGGCACCGCCCGAGGTCGCGGCGAAGGTGCTCCTGAAGTTGAAGAAGGCCGCTGAGGACTATCTCGGTGAAAAGGTCACCGAGGCCGTGATCACGGTCCCCGCATACTTCAACGACGCTCAGCGCCAAGCGACCAAAGACGCAGGTCGTATCGCCGGTCTCGACGTAAAGCGCATCGTCAATGAGCCCACCGCTGCGGCTCTCGCTTACGGCCTCGACAAGAAGACGGAAGAAGTTATCGCCGTCTACGACTTCGGTGGCGGCACGTTCGACATCTCGATCCTCGAGGTCGGTGACAACGTCGTGCAGGTCATCAGCACCAACGGCGACACGCACCTCGGCGGTGATGACGTCGACCACGTGGTGATGGAGTGGTTGCTGGCCGAGTTCAAGAAGGACTCTGGGATGGACGTGTCGAAGGACAAGATGGTCATCCAGCGCCTCAAGGACGCCGCTGAGCAGGCGAAGATCGAGCTCTCCAACGTGCCGGAGACGCAGATCAACCTGCCCTTCCTCACGGCTGACGCAACCGGGCCGAAGCACCTTCAGAAGTCGCTCTCGCGCGCCAAGCTCGAGCAGATGATTCGCCCCTTGATCGACCGCACGATGGAGCCCGTTCGCAAGGCCCTCGCCGACGCGAAGAAGAGCCCCGAGCAGATCCACGAGGTCGTGCTCGTCGGCGGTTCCACCCGCATCCCGCTCGTGCAGGAGACGGTCAAGAAGTTCTTCGGCAAAGAGCCGCACAAGGGCGTCAACCCGGATGAGGTCGTGGCCATCGGTGCAGCCGTTCAAGCCGGCGTGCTCTCAGGTGACGTGAAGGATCTCGTCCTCTTGGACGTGACTCCGCTCTCGCTCGGTGTCGAGACGTTGGGCGGCGTGATGACGGTGATGATTCAACGCAACACCACCATCCCCACGCAGAAGAAGGAGACCTTCAGCACCGCGAGCGACAACCAGCCGAGCGTCGAGATTCACGTCCTTCAGGGCGAGCGCACGGAGTCCCGTTACAACCGCACGCTTGGTCGCTTCCACCTCGAGGGCATCATGCCGGCACCGCGTGGCACGCCCAAGGTGGAGGTCACCTTCGACATCGACGCCAACGGCATCCTCAGCGTTCACGCCAAGGACACCGCCACCGGCAAAGATCAGAAGATCACCATCACCGCCAACTCGGGTCTCAAGGAAGAAGAGATCCAGAAGATGGTGCGCGACGCTCAGGAGAACGAGGCTGAAGACAAGGCCAAGCGCGAGCAGGTCGAGCGTCGCAACAAGCTCGACAGCATGATTTACACGGTGGACAAGGCCTTGACCGACAACAAGGACAAGGTCCCGGAAGCCGACGCGAAGACGCTGCGTGATCTCATCGACGAGGGCAAGAAGGCCGTTGAGTCGCAGGACGACGCTGCCGTGACCGCCTCGCTCGAGAAGCTCGAGAAAGAGGCCCATCGCCTGGCCGGTGCCATGTACGGCAACGGAGCGCCTCCGGGCGGTCCGGGCGCTCCGGGTGGGGACGCTGGCGGCGCTGAGCCTCCGCCCCCCGCCAAGGGCAAAGACGGCGTGATCGACGCCGAATTCGAAGAAGCCAACTGAGCTGGAACTCCACTGCTTCCGCACGGGAAGGCAGACGGAGTTCGCAACGAAAGCTAACCTGACCCGCGGCCCTGTAAGGTTCCGCGGGTCAGTGCGTTTCTAAGGAAACGTTCGAGGAGGGTGTATGAGGCTGAAGTCGAAGATCCTGGGTGTTCTCTTGGCAGCGCTGGCTCTTGCGGGCTGTGGGGCGTCCTCGCCATCAGCTGACGTCTCGTACTCTCAGCCAAACTACCCTGCGAGTGAAAGCGGTCCGGGCAATGCCAAGTCGACGCTTGGGCAAGCACCAGCGGCCGCGCCACCGGCTGCTGACGGAGCTGGGGCAATCGCCGGCGAGATGCCGATGCAATCCCAGCCTGATCCGGGCCGGCCGGGCTTAGGCACCGAGTGGGGGGAGACCCGCAAGTCGAGCATCTCCACCTCGCCGTTCGTGCGTGCGGATGCTCGATCGCCTTTCTCCACCGCGGCGATGTTCTACAACGATGAGGACGGCGCTCGGCAAATGGCCTCGATGTCAGGCTTCAAGCGTTTCTCTGAAGGCTCGATCGACGTCGGAGGGGGAATCGCCACGGCGCGTCTCAAAGACGGCTCCGGGCGCTTCATGAGCGGCTTCGACGCGGGTGGGAAGAAGTTCATGGTTGGTCAAGCGGGTGACCGCTACAGCATCGTGATTCAGAGCAATGTGCCCGCTCGGCTCGAGGTCGTGGTTTCGGTCGATGGCCTCGACGTGCTCGACGGCCAAGAGGCGAGCTTCACCAAGCGTGGCTACATCATCGCGCCGAACAGCTCGATCGAGATCGATGGCTTCCGCCAGAGCACCGAGACAGTCGCCGCCTTCCGTTTCGGCTCGGTGAAGGACTCCTACGCCGAGAAGAAGCACGGTGCAGCGCGAAACGTCGGCGTAATCGGTGTGGCGTTGTTCAACGAGCAGGGCACCAACCCTTCGAGCTGGCCGCTCGGTGACGCTTCGCAGCGTCTCAACGCGGATCCGTTCCCCGGCCGCTTCGCGACCCCGCCGTGAGCTACGTGCGCGTGAGCTCCAGAGCTCAGGGCACGCAGCTGAAACCGCCGGGCAGGTTGACGCACTCCTCCCCACTGGCACACGGCGCCTCGATGCATTCATCGATATCGAGGCACTGGGTGCCGTTGCCAATGAAGCCTGCGTCGCAACTGCACGTGAAGCCGGGGGTAGTGTTGATGCAGGAGGCGTGGAGGGCGCAGTTGTCGAGCCCCTCCGCACACTCATCGATATCGCTGCAGCCTGATCCGGAAGGCAGGCCGTCTCCCGTGAAGCCAGGCAAACACTGGCAGTCGAAGGCGCCCACTTCATTGCTGCAGATCGCATTGGGGCTGCAAGGCGCGCCGGATGCACATTCATTGACGTCGATGCAGTTGACGCCGTTTCCGGTGAAACCCGCGATACATACGCAACTGAAGCTCCCTGGATTGTCGACGCAGTTTGCGTGAACGCTGCAGTTTGCGGCGCCCGACTGGCACTCATCAACGTTGGTGCAGGTTTGCCCATCGCCCTCGTAACCAGCGGCGCACTCGCAGGCGAACGTCCCCTCGAGATTCGTACAGACGGTGTTGGGCTCGCACGGGTCGTTCAGGCATTCGTCCACGTCTGCGCACTCAAGGCCGCTGCCGGTGAAGCCCTCGGAGCACGTGCACGCGTAGTATCCGTCGGTATTGCTACATTCCGCGGTGTCGGCGCAGGCGTCCAGATCGAGCGCACATTCATCGACGTCCACGCAGCTCTCGCCGTCCCCAGCGTAGCCGCCAACACAAACACACACGGCGGAGCCGTCGACATCGGCGCAAGCAGCGTGCTCCCCGCATTGAAGCTCGGTCTCTTCGCAAGGCGAGGGCTCGGAGATGGGAAGCCGCAGGGTGACGAGGGGGATGCGTTCAGAGGATTCACCGCCACCCCCCACCGCGAACTCAGGTCCACCGCCACCGCCTTCGTTGGGCGACTCACTGCTGCTCTGATCGATGAGCTCACCCGCACAAGCGCTCGCAAAGAGGACCAAGAGTGAAACTGAGCTGCGACCAAGCATGGGTGCCTTCCCCCGCCGTCATGCGCTCGACTAGGCGCCGATTGCGCGTGGCTGGTCTCGAGACAAGCGGCACGCCGAGCAGGCTCGATAAGTGGGAGCGTCAATAATTTGATGCCCACTGTGTTTCGTACCCAAAGCTGCCGGGCAGATCGTCCACGGGCTGACCATCACGAGCGAGTCTTGAAGGGTCTGGCTCGACGAAGGTGGGCTCGTCGTAGACCAGCGAACTCGATGCGTTGACCAACGCCTCATGCATCTCGCGAGCCGAAGCGAAGCGGTCATGCGGGTTCTTGGCCAACGCTTGTTGCAGCACCTGCTCGAGCCGGCATGGCAGCTCGATGCGTAGTCGTTCCGAGATCGGCTTCGGTAGGCGCTTCTCATGCGCCGCACGCAACGCCGAAACCGATGCTCCAACGTCGTCGAAGGGGCCGCAGCCCGCTAGCAGCTCGTACAGCACGAGGCCCACCGCGTAGAGGTCGCTGCGCTCGTCCCCACCACTTTCTCCATGGCGCTCCGGCGCCATGCTTCGCGGGCTGCCCAACGTGAGCCCGACGCGGGTCATGCGGAGTTCATCGCGCGTGCGCCTGGCCAACCCAAAATCGAGCAGGACCACGCGACCTTGGGTCGTGAGAAACACGTTGTCCGGCTTGATATCGCGATGAACGAAGCCCGCGCGGTGCACCTCCTCCAGCGCGAGCAGCAGCTCGCCCACGATACGTACAGCGCCCTCCCGCGAGACGCCTCGGCTGGCGCAGAGGTCCTCTCCGACAAGCCGCTCCATGATGTAGTAGGGCCTCCCGTCCTCGAGCGTGCCGGAGTCATAGACGGCGGGCATCCGCGGCGAGCTGAAGCTCGACAATACGCGCGCTTCGTTCTCGAGCCGCGCGGCTAGATCATGCCGGCTGCGGTGCTTGACGTGCAGCGCTTTGAGTACGCAGCGTCGGCCGAGCCGTTTGTGTTCGAGCTCGAACAGCTCGCCCATGCCGCCGCTCTTGAGCCGCCGTACGACCTCGAAGCTGCGCTGGAATTGGCGACTCAACCAGGGCTCCGCGTTCCCTTCGAGAGACAGCTGCGGATGCAGTAGGTCGCGCGAGAGATACCTGCAGCGCGTGGCTACCCCGAGGTTCATGATGCCCTCCGCAGTTGCACGAGCGCCTGGCTCATCTGCTCGCACGATTGAAAGCGGCGGCGCGGATCATCAGCGGTAGCCACCTCGAGCAACTCCGTCAGCCCAACGAGCCTCCGCTTGGCCTCTCTCGAGAGAGCTTCATACCTGTCCCGGAAGCGTTGGGACGGGCAACGGTGATCATGAAAACGCTCTGCCACCAGCAGCTCAAACAGCAGTAGTCCAACGGCATAGAGATCCGTCCGCGCGTCGGTGGATGCGCCGAACAGTTGCTCCGGCGCAAAGTAGCTGGGCGTGCCGAGCACCATGCCTTCAGCGGTCAGCGGCGCTGAGAGATTGCGCGCGATCCCAAGGTCCAAGAGGATGGCGCGGTTGCGTTCAATTAGCTCGTGGTGCACACGCCCGTAGAAGACGTTGGCGGGCTTCACATCGCGGTGGATGATGCCGGCCTTGTGCAGTTCCGCGAGGCCAGCGAGCAGCCCGAACGCGATGTGAAAAGCCGTTGCTCGCGGCATGGGACCACCGCGATCGAGGCAGGTGCGCAGCGATGCACCTTCGAGCAGCGGCATGACGAAGTGCCCATCGAACTCGTCGATGCTGGTGAAGGTCGGCACCAGGTTCTCGTGACGAAGTGCGCTCAGCACAGCGAACTCTCGAGCGAAGCGTGCGCTGGTCAGCTGATCCGCACCGGGTCGCAGCGCTTTGACCACGTTGCGTTCTCCCGCCGCGTTGACCACCTCGAGCAACCAGCAGTTGGCGCTCTGATCGATACAACGAACCACCTTCAGCGAACTGGACTCCGTCATGACGAACACCTCGCTGGGATCTCGTCCACGGAGGGCTGCAGTTGTCCGGAGTCAGTCGAATTTTCTGTTCGGAATCAAGCCGCTGCACGCACGTGCATCAGCCGCTGCAGTCAGCGCTCAATCCGCTCAGTGGTACAAGAACCACTCCACACCTGGCTTGATCTCCATGTGGAAGTGATCGAAGTGCGCCGCATCAAAGTTGGGCGTGAGCGTGTATGTGAACACTTCACTCTCGCGTGCTTCACACACGATCGCGTGGAGCTCCTTCGCAGCGTCAGTCTCCGGGATGGGAGCGTTTTCTCCGCAGGTACGCTCGCCGATTTTGCCTTGGAAATGTTGAGCGACGTTGAGCGACGTCCCGTCTGCCTTACGCAGAATGCCAACGTCAATCGCGAGGCCGGCTGGATGACGCGTACCTGGCGGCGCCCATTTGCCGTGGCCTAGATTGCCGCCCTTGGGCCCGATGGTGGTCTTGGCGGACTTGCCTGTTTTGCCGCCACTCTTGAGGCCGCGCACGCGCGAGGGAGGATGGGCCTGCTGAGGTTCACGGCTCTTGGCGTTGGGCCCTAGCTTGGCATTCTCCTGGCCAGCATGGTCCTCGCCTGCGTGGTCGTGGTCACAAGCGTGCAGGTCTTCCACGGCCGCATGCAATTCGGCTTTGCGCGCGAGCTCCTCACGCGCCGTGTCCTTGCGCTTTTCACTGGCAACTCGACGTGCGCCCTTGTTGGGCTTCTCGCCTTTGGCGAGCGTCTTGTTTGCAGGCTTGGCGGCGGCCGGCGTCTTCGACGATTTGCCGATGCGCACCGACTTGTCGTCATTCGACTTGGCCTTCGGGTCCTTCGCCTTTGGATCTTTCGACTTCAGCTTGGCTCGCTCCTGCTGCTTCTGCGAAGCGAGCATCGCCTTCTCTTCGGGCGAGCCGGGGGCAGGCATATTGGGCCGGTACATCGTGTAGTGCACGAGCTCCACGACATCATGGCGAGCGAGGATCACCGAGAAATCGTCGAGCGCTAGCGCCAGGCGCGCATCGAGGATCTCGAACATGCTGTCGGCGCGCTCGGCCTCCGGCAACGCGGAGTGAATGTGCACGCCGTTGAGCGCGCCCTCGAGCCGAATGGGCGCTCGAACGGTGCCGATCGCGTCCACGCGCCGATAACGAATGCCGCGGCGATCGAGCTCGGCGAGGGCCTCGTCGTTGGACATATTGGCGTATCGGTAGGCCGCCGATGCGATGACCTCCTCATGGGGAGGCGCCTCCGTGTAGGGCGACGCAGCTCGTGCGCTGGACGGAACAAGCATGCCCCAGGCGAGAGAAGCGGCGACGCCGAGCCAGCCGAGCTTGCTCCGCATCAGTTCTTCCCTCGAAGGAAGGTCCGTTGTCCTCGCCCGTTTGCCAAGGTGAAGCCACCTTAGTTCGATCTTTTGCGAAGGCCAGAAAAGAACGAAAGTCGAGGCACATCCGTGCAGTGCTTTCCGTCCACTTCCAGCGCATGACGTGAGCGCGGAGCACGAGTATCAGCTCGATCCCGATGCCCGAAGCCAGCGAACCCCAGCCGACGATCGAGAGGGCGTCTCTTGGGCGTCTCGCGTCGATCGCGCTCCTGGTGACGTTGCTGGTGACCACCGCGAGCTACGTCGTCCCGGGCGAATACTCAGCCATCGCGGTGGCAGCCGGGTTCTTGAGCGCGGTTTGGTATTTGGTGCTGCGTCACGAGGGCTCGGTGATTCGCGCGTACGGGCTCTCGCTCGGTGGGCTGCTCGAGCCCGAGCCGCTGGTGCCGCGGCGCTTGCTGAGGGAAGCACTTCGCGGCTTGCTGGTCGCCGCGTTCTTCTTGCTGCTGGTCGCCGTTCCCTTCTTCTTCGGCTTCAAACACTGGTTCCACCGCGGCTCCTTCGACATTGCGCGCATGTGGCCGAGCTACGACGCGGTGCTTGGCCAATTGCTCGTGATCGCATTTCCCGAAGAGGCGTTTTTTCGCGGCTATCTGCAGACGCAGCTCGATGCCCATTTTCCAAAAGAGGTGCGCATCTTGGGCCTACCGATCTCTTGGAGCATCGTGCTTACCTCGGCCGTGTTCGCCGTCGGTCACTTCCTGACCATCCCGGTACCCGCACGCCTTGCGGTGTTTTTTCCGTCGCTATTGTTCGGGGCGATTCGAAAACGTGAAGGTGGAATCGGCGCGTCGTTGGTCTTTCATGCGTTCTGCAACCTGCTGTCGGGTGCGGTGGCCTCAGGCTTTGCGGGGCCACGTTGAGTCGGCTGGCGCTCTTCGACATGGACCGAACGCTGCTCGAGAAAGAGACGGCCTCGCTCTATGTTCGCTATCAACGCGAGCAGGGTGAAGCGTCGCTCTACGATCTGCTGCGGACGATCGGCTGGGTCTTGCAGTACACCGCCGGGGTGATCGACATCGACAAGGTCGCGCGCCGCGCGCTCGCGCCGTTGCGTGGCTCGCCGGAGTCGGAGCTGACGCGCAAATGCGAAGCGTGGTTTCCAAGCTACGTGCAGAAATACGTGAGCGCGGGTGGTCGCAGTCGGGTGCGTGAGCATTTGGAGCGGGGAGACGTGGTGGCCATCGTTACCGGCGCTTCGGTCTATGCATCGCGACCGCTCGCTCGCTTGCTCCAGATTCCGCACATTGTTTCGACGGTGTTTGAGGTCGATGCGCAGGGCTTGTTTACCGGCCTGCCCGAGGAGCCGCTGTGCTTTCGTGAGGGCAAGCTCGAGCGCGCGCGCGCCTTCGCTGAGCGCATGGGTCATTCGTTGGACGAGGCCGTCTTCTACAGCGACAGCATTACGGATCTGCCGCTCTTGGCGGCCGTGAAGGAGGCTGTGGCCGTGAATCCAGATCGCCGGCTCGCGCAGGAAGCCAAACGTCGCGGTTGGCCGATCGAACGTTGGTACTAATCCCAACGAGCCCGCTAGGCTTGGGTTGGAGGCTGACTTGAAGAAGCTTACGACCCTGTTCGCATCCGTTCTTGCGCTGACCGTGGCTTGCGGTGATGAGGCGTCCTCGAGTGGTTCGACCGATGGGGGCGGTGGCAGCGGTGCCGCCGGACCTTCCGGACCTGGGCCCGGCCCGGGAGGCAGTGAAGGGACGGGGGGCGTACCCAACCCGCTGACCGATCCCGAGGATGGTCCGCCTGCGGGCAATCCAAACCCCGAGGCGAGCTGCGCTGTTCCCGCCGAAGGTCAGCTGGCCGATGTGTCGAGCCCGCGCACCGTCGTCGGTGATGGCACTCCAGCTTCATGCACTTCCGAAGCGGTGATCCTCGCGGTCGCGGCAGGCGGCGTCATTACCTTCGACTGTGGGCCGGATCCGGTGGTGATCACTCTGCAAGAGACCGCGAAGATCTTCAACGACACCGGCCCGGAGATCGTGATCGACGGTGGTGGGCTGGTCACGTTGAGCGGTGCTGGCGCACGCCGCATCCTGTACATGAACACCTGCGATGAGGCGCAGCACTGGACCACCGCGCAATGCGACAACCAGGATCATCCGCGGCTTACGTTGCAGAACCTCACGTTCGTGGACGGTAACTCCAAGTCGGAAACCGAGTTCGACGGCGGGGGCGCTGTGTGGGTGCGCGGTGGCCGTCTCAAGGTCATCAACTCGCGCTTCTTCAACAACGTTTGTGCAGATGATGGGCCCGATGTTGGTGGGGCCGGCTTGCGCGTCTTCAGCCAGTACAACGGCCTACCGGTCTACGTCGTCAACACCACCTTCGGCGGCGCCGAGGGCTACGGCAACGCCTGCTCGAACGGCGGTGGGCTAAGCAGCATTGGCGTCTCCTGGTCGATCTACAACAGCCTCTTTTCGCACAACCAGGCGATTGGTTCGGGCGGCAACCCAGCCCAGGCAGGCACGCCAGGCGGTGGCAGCGGCGGCGCTATCTACAACGACGGTAACGAGATGACCCTTTCGCTCTGTGGCACCCGCATCGAGCACAACGAGGTCGTCCAGCACGGCAGCGCGATCTTCTTCGTCAGCAACAATCACGCGGGGGATATCCGCATCGATCGCTCGGTGATCAGCAACAATGTCGGCGGGAGCTGGTACCCAACCTACCCCCAGATCTCCGGCCACGATGACACGCCCATCGTGGTGACGGACTCGACAATCGAGTGATGTCCTTACGAAATTAGGGACGTAACGCATTTGTCACGCTATTGTGACAATCGAGTGGTAGCCGCGTCCCCAACCCAGCCACAGCCGATCGATGCCGGCGCGCCCAGCTCTTTGGCGCCGTCGGTCCGAGCGCGTTTGACGGAAGGTGCTCCTGCTCCTGCGCATCCGCTGGAGCTGAAGCGAGGTCGCGGTAAGGGCGCACGGCCCACGGTTCACGTGGTCGCCGCCGCCGACGAGCCCTCTGCCAGTGAGTGGGGTTCTTTACTCAGCGATCTATCGCGCGCCGCTTCCGGTCCGAGCGAGGTGGAGTGGCGTGTTCACGACAAGACGCACCTCGAGTTCGCCATCGACTACCCGTTCGAGTTGAACGAGAAGCGCGCTTACACCTGGGAGGCTTTCTTCTTCGTCCCGGAGAGCTTTCGACTGCAGCAGACCACCTACGACAAGAAGCAAATCTACGACGACTTGCTCAGCTATGTCCGTCTTGCGATTCCCGAGGTTGCCTTCGATACGATCGCCGAGGCTTGCAGCGCGCATCGCTGTGACAGCGAGGCGGTGGGCAAATTGCGCAGCAGCATCCGAGCTGCTTGCGGCGCATATGATGCCGACGCCGCTTCCAAGAACGCGGTTCGTCGGCTGCGCGTGTTCGCCTGCGTGGTGCGCTCATCGGGCCTCGCGGCGCAGCGTCGAATGCTCGCCATCCTCGAGGACCCTACCTCGGGCGCGGAGGCGGCGCGCGCCGTGCTGGCCTTCCTCAACCTCGCGCAGCAGACCTCTGCTGGTTACCGGGCGCTGGTCCTCGACGCCGAAGCGTGGGAGCTGCCTTCGGAGGTGCGAGTTGCGCTGCGTTGGGTCGATGAAGATCTGTCGCTCTTTCTGGAGACGCTGCACGCCACGGCCAGCGTGCGCCTACAACAGCGGTCAAACGACGCAGGCCAGCCCAACGAGCTGGCGGCGCGTCTCGCGGCTGATGCCGTCGCCGAGGCGAGATATCGACGCGATCGAAGCTACCCCTCGGTCGGATCGGACGCCGCTACCGGGCGGGACATCGAGCACATCGAGTTTCGGCGCCACGTGCTCAAGCGCTTCACCTCGAGCGTGCTCTGGCTGAAGCACGAAGTGCGAGACCGCAGCTCGTGGGTGATGCACACGCTCTATGCCTTTGCTGCGGCAGTAGCGATGACCTTTGCCGTGTTCGCCACGTTGCACGCGGCGGAGATGCAGCGCTACTTCGCTCTCTCGGTTGCGCTGCTGGTCGTCAGTTACGCGGTCAAAGATCGCATGAAGGCCATCCTGCAGCAGGCCTTCACGCGCTGGGCTGATCAACGTTTTCCCGATCGTAACTGGACGATCCTGGACGAAGAACGAGCCACCGAAGTGGGTGTGGTTGAAGAGCGTGCAGGCTTTCGTGCGTTCATGAAGTTACCTGCCCCGGTACTAACGGTTCGTCGTATGACCCGCGAGCATGCGCTCGAGGAGCATGCCCGCCCGGAGACGGTGCTCTGGCACCAAAAGAAGGTGATTGTCGAGTCGCGTAAAGAAGGCCAACTGCCTTCCCCGATGATGACCGAGATCTTTCGGCTCAACCTCGGCCCGTGGCTCGCTCATACGGATGATCCCAACCGCACCATCACCTTCGCCGATCCGGAACACGGCGTGGTTTGCTCGGCCAACGCACGGCGGGTCTACAACCTGAACGTGATTTACGCGCTGACGAGCCCTGGGGTCGAAGCGCAGTGGAAGCGGATCCGCGTCGTCGTTTCGCGTAAAGGCATCGAGCGGATTGACCCGATTGCCCTTTAGCGGCTCAGGGTTTGGGGATGCTCAGGGCTTGGGGATACGCAGCGTGCTGATCATCAGTGACCCGCTGACAAGGTACATGGCTACGAGCGGATGAAAGACGAACGGGCCGATCGTATGAGCCCCAAACCAAAGCGCATCCCCGGTTGCGCCCTGGGAGTAGGCGATTCCGAGCACGAGCACCAGTAGCAAGCTGGTTGGGATGGGAGTGCCCTCGTAGTACTTCACCTTGCCAGTCCCGTCGGAGAGCGCCGACGCCGTGACGTTGAAGCGAGCCAGCCGGGAGATGCCACAGGCGACGAAGTAGCAGAGCGCCAGGCCATCCCAGCCACCACGCATCCCAAGCGCAAAGGCGAGCGCTGCGGGCGCCACACCGAAGGAGACGACGTCAGCCAGTGAATCCAGGTCCCCGCCGAGCGGGGAGGACTTGCGCCGCCAGCGCGCAACGCTGCCGTCGAGCACGTCGCAAATCAACGCGACCGGCAACAGGATGAAGGCGGTCAGCGCTGCGCTGCGCTCCTCAGCCCGCACGAACGCCATGCTCGCCAAGATCGCCCCAGTGCCACAAAAGGCGTTGCCGAGCGTGATCACGTCCGCCAGAACGAACGTTCGGATCATCGAGAACGGTACTTTGCCCGGGAGCTTGGGGCGTTCTTCGCTGGCCACCTATGTCATGTACAGAATCAGACCGTGAATGGCACGGGACATTCGACCGAAGGCAGGGGCGGTGGGCAGTTTAGCGGAGGACTCTCCGTTGAAAACGAGACCCTGCTCGGGCTTGGGCGGCTCCCGCCCGCCTTCAGCCCCATTCAGTTCGCTGAACCACAGGGAGCTGCAGTGCGCGCTCGCGGTCGAGGTCGAGCGAGCCGACGTGAAGCGTCAGCGGGGCTTGCACCCACTTGTAGATCGAGCGCGTGAAAAGCGTCGCGAACTTCTTGGCATAGCCCGCGAGTACCAAGGGATCGATCGCTGGAAATAGGCTTGGCAGAGCCTCCGCGACCTCCGTGGCGGAGAGCTTCTCCGCGCCGTACAGGTGAAGGCAGGTATCGAGCACCTCGAACGGCATGAGCTCGGCCTCTCCCGATTGATTTTCCGCGAGCTCGGGGCCCGCGGTGGTCTCGAGTGTGCGCGCGATCCCAGGATAGGCAAAGCGCGCCAGCAGCCTGTCGAGAAGGGCGATGACCACCGTCTTCGGCAGGTTCGCGATCACCGAGAGGGCGCCCTCGAGGTCTCCGCCGACGGTGGTGTAACCGAGCGATTTTTCGCTCATGTTGCCCGTTTGCAGGAACAGCGCGCCGCTGGTGTTGGACCAGTTCCACATGCGTTGGCCGCGAATACGCGCCTGGACGTTTTGCTTCGTCAGCTCGGTCGGCTCAGCGCCGGCGAGCATGGTGCGTGTTGCGTCGAGCTCCCGATCAAAGGCCTCTTCGATCGAGAGCACACTGAAGGAGGCGCCCAGGTCCTCAGCGATCTGCCGTGCTGCGTCCGCGGTGCCGTTCGACGAGTAACGCGTTGGCATGTAGAAGCAGTGGAGGAAGCTCGGCATGACGGTCCGTAGCTCGTCCTCCGATAGCCCGTTGTGCACCAATTGCGCGGCGCGATGGGCGACCAAGAGCGTCAACAGTGAATCACGGCCACCCGAGAGCGCGAGGCCAAGCGACTTGAAGGCACCCGTCTTGCGGAAGTAGTCGGCGACGCCCAGCGCCAAGGCCTCGTACAAATCGTCGAGCAGCTCATCGCGAGCTGAGGTTGTTGGCTTGCGCACCGAAGGCAGAAAGAAGGTCGAGCCTGCGGCCGGCGAGGGATAACCGAGCTGCTTGCGTGCGAGCCGAGAAGCTTCGGTGGCTGCGACCTCGGGCAGGCGCACGAGGCGTACTGGCCGCTGGGTGCTGCGATGATCTTCAAGATCGGTACGCCATGTGCTGGCCTCGCGTCGCATGCGGGTGGTGCGATCGAGATCGACGATGCCGCAGGCAAGGCCCTCGCGAAAGCGAGCCGCCTCAACGATCGGTCGGCCGTTTTGGTTGATGAAGCCACCGCCATCGAAGATGAGGCCGTCGTTCGCGCCGACGAGATTGGCGTAAACCACCGTGGTCTGATTGTCCGAGGCGCGCGTGGCGATCATTTCGCGGCGAGTCGAAAGCACGCCGGCGCGGAATGGGCTCGCCGAGACGTTGCACACGACTTCAGCTCCGGAGTAGCAGCGGCGTCGCATTGGGCCATCCGGAGACCAGATATCCTCGCAAACCTCGACCGCGAAGGTGCCGAACTCGGCTTCGAAGATCAGGTCACCGAGCGGGACGCCATGGGCCTCGATCTCGAGCCCTGGGGTGCCGCGTGAGAGCGTGCGAGCTTCGTAAAACACGTTGTACGTAGGAAGCTTTTCTTTGGGCACGAGCCCGATCACCTGGCCGGCGAAGACCACCGCAGCGCAATTGAACAGGTCCCCTCCAACGCCAACCACGAGGCCGAGCACAAACACAGGCGAAAAGGCTGCCGTCTGCGTCGCAAAGGACTGTAGTGCATCCCACTGCGATGCGACGTAGGCGCGCCACTGCACCAAATCTTCAGGCGAATAACCGCCAATCGCTTGTTCTGGGAACACGACGATCGCTGCCTGCTCTTCATGGGCTTGCTGCGCGATCTTCAGCATCCGACCGACGTTTTCGCGCACGGCTCCAACGGTGGAGTTGACGCTGGCCACAGCAAGCTTCACGAGTCTCATCGCAACCTGTGTAGCTTCAGTGCCGGTCTACTGGAAGGGCGGAGCTGCTCCACCCTCGAGTCCAGTCAACGCGGGCGGGCGTAGCTACCGAGCGTATTGCGGTTGCGGGTCGAGGCTTCTGCGACGTTGGCGATCTTCCCGAGCAAGGCGTCCGGAGGAGGGAAGGAGATCGGCTCACCGGTGGAGCGGACCACCATGTCCCAATAGGCCCGGCCCGAAGCGATACCGCGTGCTCGATAACGTTCCGAGAGCGCTGCTGGAGCTCGGCTGGCCGCCAACTCCGCTGCGCGAACCAGCGACTTTACCGGCCCGAAGGCGTACCGGTACTCATGCCGCGGTACGTCCAGCTGATCCGATAGCTCTTCACCCAGCACTCCGCGAATGAGCCCTTGCCCGAGGCGCACTGTCTTCTCGGCGCGCTTGCGCTCAGCCTCGGTGGCTCGGGCCGGCGTTTCACCCGAGGCGAACAAAGCGCGACTCAGCCTGCGCGAGTCATCATCAGGGCCTTCTTCGGTCAGGCCGATCATGTCGAGCAGACGCCGAGCGTCGTGTTCGCTCGTCGGCAGCACCTCGTTGTCGACGCCGATCAGGTAGCCCGAATAGCGCCAGAGTTGCATGTAGAGGTGCACCTCCTCGTCGCTCAGCAGAAAGCCAAAGTTGCGCAGGCTGTCGATCACGACGATGGAGAAAAGCAGCGAGGTCGCGCCCATGTCGTGCTGATTGGCCGGGACGCCCCACTCCGCCTCTTTCCAGCCAGCGGAGGCCCGCAGCATTCTGCGCACATACGCGTGCATGATGCGTACACGCACGGTGATCGCGTAGCCCTCGGCGTGCAGCGCCAAGCCGTTGGGCGTGCACGTCTGTTCGACGAAGCGTGAAGTCTCCGCGAGCCGCCGGGGCGTTTGCTCGACCAACCTGCCCGAGAACACCAGCGGCTTGTTGCCAGCGGGCGACGCATAGCCAAAAAGCAGCGAGGCTGCCAACGCCAACCCGCCGAACCAGCCAACGCGAAAGAGCAATTGACCACCGCGCTCCAAAGCGCCTTTGTCGAGCCAAGCGGGCACCGTCTCGACCTCTTCGAACAGGCTTACGAGTTCAGCGGGAGCATCACGAACTGTGGCGATCCCTCTCGTTATCGCTTGGTCCACCATGGCCATCGCGCGAGCCTTGGGCAGCGCCGCGAGCGACTCTACCGCTCGATCGGCTAGCAGATCACCGCGCAGCAGCAGCACCCCAAGTCGATCGACGGCCGGCCCGAATTGGGCCCGAGCCTGTTCCACGTTAACGAATCTGCGCGGGCCAACGGTCATTCGATGAAGGTCTCGGCGAGTGAGAGGATCTGGTCGAGTTCTGCTGCGGATAAGTCGAGGTGCGACTTCACCTTGTCCTCCGCAGGGGTGAATTGCACAGGGCCAAAAGCGCGAATCTTGACGATGCCCAGATTGACGCTCGTGGCATCGTCGATTCCGCGTGTGAGGCTGGCTGCGTCGGCGGCTGCGTTTTCAGGTGTGCTTTGACCCACCGCATCTATGGTGGCGCCGCCCCCATCATTCAAGACCACGGTCGCGGTCAACCCGGTAACCGTTGCAGGGATCTTCGGTACGCCGCGAGCTCGCAGCGAATCGGCCGGCTCGGTCACCATGATGGCTGCGGCCTCGGTTCCCTGCGGGTCTGGTAGGCCACCCGTTTCAGCGAAGGCGGAACATCGGTCTGCGAGGTCCACCGGCAACACCACGACGAAGCGAGGGGGCAGAAAGCAGACCACGCCCGCACGGCCTTTCTTTGCGACTTTGACCGTCCAGTTGGGGGCCGCCTCGAGCACCTCACCTGGCGGCTCGCTCTTGCCGGCGAGCTCTGCGACCAACGCTGGGATCAGCTTCGCGTCGACCGAGTGTTCGGCAAAGACGATGGCGCGCTCCTCACGAGCGTTGTTCGAAACCACGACAGCCTTGGTTACGTCGCGCAGCGGGTCAAACTTGGAGCCCTCGAGCAGATCCTTCGCTGGGCCGAGGTTGAGCAGCTTCGCTCCGACAGGGTGCGGTTTGACCCGATCGACGAAGACCAGCGCCGAGATGCGGCCCTGTACGAGCGAGGCTGCAATTCCCATCGCGTCCTTTGGCCGCGCTGGCTCCCCGCTGGCCGTAGGGACAGCTGGGTCGCTCGGTGTTGCGCTTCCGCAGGCAGCTACGGCAAGTAGCAAGCTCAGCAACCCGGTCCACTGCACAATCGGCTTTTTCGGCACGTGCGGAGCTTAGTCCATCCCAGCAGGCCAGGCAGTGCCAGCAACAACTTCGCAACGGTTGCTTGGCTTTGATAGGCTCCCTAACGGAGTAAATATGGGCACTTCTTTGCTTCGTTCCAGCGCCGTTGTCTTGCTGCTCGTCGGTTGCACCCAGGACTTCGACCGCTTTCGGTCGACTGGCGGAGGCGGCTCAACCGCGGGTGGTGGTGGCTCGGGCGGAGCGAGTGTCGGTGGTGGCGGCGCAGGAGGTGGCGGCGGACCTGCAGGAGGTGGCGGCCAGACAAGCTGCGTAGACGGCAACTGCGTCGACCCTGGCGAGTGCGCCGATGCCGCATGCGTCAACGATGTCTGCGTCGAAACCCCGCTGCCGGCTGGGACGACTTGCAGCGCGGGTGTTTGCTCGCCCGGTGGCGACTGCGTCGAATGCAATAGCAACGACGATTGTTTCAACGGAGAGACCTGCAACGTCACCGATTGCGTCCCACCAGGATGCTTTGATGGCGTGATGAACGGTGGGGAGACGGGCCAGGACTGTGGTGGCCCCTGCCCATCGTGCGCGAACGGCGGTGGCTGTGTGACCGCCGCTGACTGTCAGAGCGGTTTTTGCAACGGCACCCAATGCGCCCCTTGCAGCGCGACCGACGATTGCGCCGCTGCAAACTTCTGCAACGCCCAAACACAGGTCTGTGACCCCGACCTCGTCACCGGCTCGGCTTGCACTGCATCGAATCAATGTGTCAGCGGGAATTGCGCCGATGACTTTTGTTGCGACACGCCCTGCAGCGGGACCTGTGAGGCCTGCTCAAGCGCCAAGAGCGTGGGGCCAGACGGCACCTGCTCCTTGATCGACGTGATTGCAGATGCAGACCCGGATTCGGAGTGCAGCAACGGCCTGTGCACGACTGGCGATTGTGATCCCAACGCGGCTCAGTGCGAACTCGAGGCAGTTGGAAGTTCTTGCGGTGGCGACGTTTGCTCCGGATTTCAGCTCACGGTCTCGAGTTGCGACGCGAACGGCGGCTGCATGATGAACACGGCCGCTTGTCCCAACGGCTACCGTTGCCAAGGCAACGGCAGCGCCTGCCGCACGACCTGCAGCAACAACGGTCAATGCCAGGACGCATTCTTCTGCTCGGGCAATCAATGCATGCCGAAGCTGTCGCTGGGGGTTAACTGTGGTGACGACTTCGAGTGTCAAAGCGGGATTTGCCAGCCGGACGATAACCGTTGCTGCAATAGCCTCTGCGATGACCTCTGTGAAACCTGCGACAACGTAACTGGCATGTGCACCCCAATCACCGCCGGGGACCCAGACGGTGAGTGCGACACAGCGCCGAACGTGAATTGTGTGGCAGGCAACATGTGCGGGCCCTGAGTCTCAGCTTCCTGCGCTAACCTCCCGGCGTGTCGCGACCAGAGCAAGACTCAGCCTCAGGCGTAGTGATGACGAGGGAAGGCCTCGTCATCGGTGGTAACAAGGTCCCGCTCCTCGCTGGAAGCGTTCACTACTGGCGGCTTGATCCAAAACACTGGCGCGATTGCTTGCTCGCCACCAAGCGGATGGGCTTCCCCATCATCGACACCTACGTGCCCTGGTCGGTGCACGAGGTATCGCCGGGGGTATTGGAGCTCGGGGAGCAAGATCCGCAGCGAGACCTCGGCGCATTCTTGCGCTTGGTTCACGAACTCGGCCTTTGGGCCATCGTCAGGCCCGGCCCCCATATCAACGCCGAGTTGACCTGCTTCGGCATTCCCGACCGCATCATCTGGGACCAAGCCTGCCAAGCTCGCGGGCCCACGGGCGCGCCAGTGGTATTGCCGATGCTGCCGCTGGCGTTCCCAGTGCCGAGCTATGCCAGCAAGACCTTCATCGACGAGACCAAGCGCTACTTCATAGAGCTTGGCAAGGTGTTGAAGCCTCTGCTCTACCCTGCAGGGCCCATCGTCATGGTCCAGGTGGACAACGAAGGGGCGATGTACTTCCGAGACGGTCCCTACGATCAGGACTACCACCCCGATGCCTTAGCGCTCTATCGCGAGTTCCTGCGTTCAAAGTACAAGTCAATCGAGGCGTTTTCTGCGGCCTACGGAAATCCCAATCTGCGCTTCTCCGAGGCTGATCCACCCACGACCTTCGATGCCACTCGCTCCGAAGAACTCGTGCGCCACATTGACTGGACCGAGTTCCACGAGGTGCTGCTGGCCAACGCCATGACCGAGTTTGCGGCGGCGCTGACCGAGGCTGGCATCGTTGGCGTCCCGCGCTCGCACAACTTCCCTCCCGGACAAGAGTCGACGCCGCTCAACGCGGCTCGCATCGGCCAGGCGGTGGACCTGATCGGTTATGACTACTACAACAAGGCCTCCCCTGCGACGCGCAACATCCTATCGCGTAGAACCTCGGAGCTCGCCGTTCGCAGTGACGCGCTGAATGTCCCGGCCTTTGCTTGTGAGCTCGGCGCCGGGTTCCCGCCGTTCTTTCCACCGCTCGAGGAGCGAGACAGTATTTTTACTGTGCTATGCGCGTTGGCCTACGGCTTGCGCGCCTTCAACCTTTACATGGCTGTCGAGCGGGACCGCTGGATCGGTGCACCGATCGACCCGCAAGGCAGGCCGCGCCCGTTTGCTGTGTTCTGGACCAAGCTCAGCGAAGCGCTGAATCGGGTTGGCTTCTTCTCGCTCGAACGACACACGCCGGTGCGGATCTTGATCCCTCGCAATGAGCGCCGACTCGCTCGCGTGATGCACGCGTTCGGCCCTGTCTCAGGAGCGTTCTTTGCGGTAACCGGCGCGGGTGCAAAGGAGTGTGCTTTCGAAGAAGAGCTTGGGCTCGGCTATGCACCGGCGGTTGAGGCAGACAGCTTTGCGCGGCTGCTCGAGGCGAGCTTGGAGGCTCGCGGGGTACCGTTCGCTCACATTGGCGGCGAAGACCGTGACGTCTCGCTCGAGGGCGCCAAGTGGCTGATCGTCGTTAGCTCCGGGGGGCTCAGCGCAACGTTGATGGAGCGCCTCCAAGAAGCCGCAGCGCGCGGAACGCTCGTCACCATTGGTCCTCGGCTCCCGGAGCTCGGTGGCGCACGTCGTCTACTCAAGACGCCGTTCGATCTGTCGTCGCTGAGTTCGAGGTCCGACATCGAGTTGCATTGCCCGCTCGACCCGGCGCGAGCCGAGGGGCTGGTGGGCCAAGCCATCAGCACGCTCGATTTGCCGACGCTATCCACCGACAAAGACGAGATCTTCACCACCGTACATCACGATGCGCTGGGGGTTCCGCGCCTGCTCTTCGTCATCAACCCAACAGAGCTCGAGCGGACCGTTACCGTCTCGGTCGATCCGAGCGTCGAGTCGGCCTCCGACATCCTCAAAGCCCAGTCCTTCAAGCTTCAGCAAGGGACGCTCGAGCTTGCCATCAGGCCCAAGACAGTCCGCGTGCTCGAGCTTCGGCCTGCTGGTTAGCGCTCGGGTCGGTAGTCCGGGTAGCTTTTGTCGCGTGCCGAGATGACGGTTGCGTCAATCGGCCAAACAATACCAAAGGCCGGGTCATCAAAGCGCACCCCCCGCGCGCTTTGAGGCTCGAACGCGGGGGTTATTTGATAGAGCAACTCGCACTGGTCCTCGAGCGTAATAAAGCCATGGGCGCAGCCGGCGGGGATATAGAGCGCTACGTGGTTATCCGCCGTCAGCTCCGCCGCAGTCCAAAGTAGGTAGGTCGGCGAGGTCGGCCGCAGGTCGAGCGCCACGTCGAATACTCGTCCGCGCGTGCAGCGCACGAGCTTGGTTTCAGCGTACGGCGCGGCTTGATAGTGCATGCCGCGCAAGGTCCCTCGTTTGTGATTGAACGAGATGCTGAATTGCACGTCGGGAACCGTGAGCCCCCGCTCTCGAAAGCTCGCGACAGAAAACGTACGCGCGAAGAAGCCGCGCTCGTCAGCAAGCTTCTCAGGCACGAGCCGAAAGGCCCCATCGACCTCGGTGGGATGGAACGCAAGCTCACTCATCGCAAGTCCAAGAGCTCCTCGGCATTGCCAAACAAAACCTGTTCGCGCTTGCTCTCGCTAAGCGGTAGTCGCGACACCCAGCCGAGGATCTCCCCGTAATCGTAGGAGCCGTCCGACTCGTGGAAGCCGTAGGGTGCGTCGGTACCGAACAGGCAGCGCTCCGGACCCATCACCCGCACGACGTCCCGCGCCAGCGCTTCATCGAGGTAGGGGCTGGACAGGTCGACCCGGAGGTTGGGCAAATCTTTGCCGGCCCGCCAGAGATCGTCGAAGAACGGAAAACCTGCGTGCGCGGCGACCAGCTTCAACTTGGGGAACGCTTCACAGATTGTGCGGTAGTCACCGCGGGCTCCGAACCCGAGATGAATCAGCACCGGCAAGCGCAGCTCTTCGGCGCGGCGTAGCAATGGCGTAAGCAGCTCTGTTCGATAGTCGTGCCAATGCGGGTGAAGCTTGAGCCCGACCATGCCGGGGCTACTCCGCCACTGCTCGAGCTCGTCCAGCACGCGCGGGTTCTGTCTCGGATTGAGAAAGATCCATCCAAGTACGCGCTTGGGATGTTGGGCGCACAAGGTAGCGACGCTCGCGTTGTCCGGTCGGGCATCGATCGCGATGGTTTTCCCCGAGATGACGACGTTTCCTTCCGGGGTCAGGGTGCGTCGGTGGATCGCTTCGACCAAGGGGCGGGTCCAAGAACGACGAGCCAGGGCGCGCGCTACTTTCAGCAGGTTGGTGGGTGACTCGAGGATGGGCTCGTTCATGGAAGGGATGAGAACCACTCGGGAAACCGCGCGAGCGTCCAACTTCTGCAAGAGCGCTCCGGCCTGCAACATTCGCGGCTCGTAGTGAGCGTGCACATCGATGATCCGCATCTTGGCCTCTCAAACTTCAGTCCGGGCCGAGCCCGGTGCTAAGCTAACCGCCGCCTTATGAACGACGCTGCGCCTCTCGTCCCGGTCTCGCCTGGTGACATCCTTCTCGGCAAATACGTGGTTGAGCGTGTGATCGGCGCCGGCGGTATGGGCGTGGTCGTCGCGGTGCGCCACCGCGAGCTCGGTGAACTCTACGCAATGAAGTTCATGTTGCCCGCCGCTCTGGCCAACGAGCAGGCGATCGACCGCTTCGTCCGAGAGGCGCGCGCGGCGGCCAAGCTGAAAAGCGAGCACGTAGCCAAAGTACACGACGTTGGGCGTTTGGAGAACGGCGCGCCCTACATGGTGATGGAGCACCTCACCGGCCAAGATCTCGAGGCGGTGCTCTCGGCAACAGGACCGCTGTCCCCCGAGGTGGCTGCCACCTACGTGATGCAAGCTTGTGACGCTATCGCTGAGGCTCACGACGCTGGGGTCATTCACCGCGATCTCAAGCCGGCCAACCTATTCGTAACCAAGCGAGCCAACGGCAGCCCGTGCGTGAAGGTGCTCGACTTCGGCATCTCCAAGCAGGTCAATCCGGATGAGGCCGCAAACTCGATGACGCGCACCACGGCGATCATGGGGTCGCCGTATTACATGTCCCCGGAGCAGATGCGGTCGAGCAAGAACGTGGACCACCGCACCGACATCTGGGCGCTGGGGGTGATCCTCTATCAGCTCTCCACGGGCCGCGTGCCTTTCCCCGGCGAGACGATCACCGAGGTGTGCTCCGGCGTGCTCGCCGATGAACCCGCGTCTCTTACCGTCATCGCGCATATTCCCGCAGCCTTCGATGGGATCGTTCGGCGTTGCTTGCAAAAGAACCCGACCTCGCGCTTCGCCAATGCACGCGAGCTGGCGTCGGCTTTGGCCGCTGTTGCAGGCGCCTCGCCTGGTACGAGCGGGCTCAATCTTCAGGTGGCTTCTGCGCTCCCTGGCCAGCCTGCTCGCCCCGGAACGATGGCGATGGACGGGCCGCCGCCGCAGTTGGCGCAAGCCCTCTCGAGGTCGCAGGGCGGCCAGGTTGCTCAAAGCGGTCAGACGCAAACGGAGTGGGGACGGCCCGTTGCTCCGCCGCAAAAGAAGAGCTCCGCAGGTTTGGTGATCGGCCTGCTTGGGCTCGCGCTGGTCGGAGGAGGAATTGGCGCCTTCGTGTTCATGCAGAAGGGCAAGGCCCCTGAGCCCGCTGCCGCGACGGCCAAGGAGACGGCGAGCGAGCCGGCCACGGCCCAGCCCGTAGAGACGGCAACGGCGAAGCCAGCGTTCGGTGACGGGCCGGGCACGAGTGCAACGCCGACAAGCTCTGCCACATTGGCTGCTAGCGCACCTGTTTCGGCGGAGCCAAGCGCAGAGCCGACCGCCAAGCCAACGGCCACGGCGGTGGCGACGGCCACGACGAAGGTCGTCAGCAAACCCACGCCGACAGCGAAAGCCACGGCCGTCGTTACCTCGAAACCAGTTGCAACGGCGCGTCCCACGGTTGGCGGCGGCATCTTCTGAGCCGCTGACTTCTGCGGCGGTCAGTCGAGGAAACGCACCTGCTCGGCTGCCGCTTTCCACTCGAAGTCGCGGCCGGCTTGGGGTCTGACCAGCTCAGGACCAAGCAGCGGAAGAGGCACCAACCAGGCGAGGTTGGGGTATGCGCGCGCAAACGCCGCTAGCGCTAGCGGACCAGCAAAGCCGATGAAGACGAGCGTTCGATCGAGCGGCAGTCTGCGCAGTCTGCGCGTGTAGATGTTGAGCAGGGTGAAGCCCAACGCGAGGATTGGCGTCGCGAGTCCGAAGGTCGGGAAGTACCACGCGCCAGCGATGCACACCGCCATGAGGGCGAGGCCGCTCACCCGGCTCTGCAGCACCAGCTTGCGCTGGATGGCCAATCCGACGGGGTTGCGCGCGCTGCACTTGGGACAGGTTGCAAATCGCAGGACCTCGCGCGCGAGCTCTTCCAAGCTCTTGGTCTTGACGCTGATCGCTTTGGCGGTGCCCGCGTCGATCTGTCGCTTGGCCTCTTCAGGCGGCAGAAAGAACACGCGGTCCTTTTTGTTGACCGGCACATCGGGGATCTTGAGCCCGCTTACGCGCACGGTGGTTTCTGCCGCGCAGGCCTCGCATGCGTACGTCAAGGTGACCGCTGCCATCGATTGCGCTGCTTAGCGGAAGTTGCGGCGCGCGGTGAAGGAAAGGCAAAAGCCCACCAGCTTGGCCGGTGGGCTTTCGCGTGCAAAGCGACTGGCTGTTAGAGGCGCGGGCCAGCTTTGCGAACGTCTTCCGACGCTTGCTCGGCGAACTTCTTGAAGTTGTCGGTGAAGAGCGCCGCGAGCTTCTTCGCCATGGCGTCGTAGCCGGCCTTGTCAGCCCAGGTGTTGCGCGGAATCAGCATCTCAGCGGGGACCCCAGCGCACTCGGTCGGGACGGCCAAGCCAAAGGTGGGATCCTCCACCGTCTTGGCGTTGTTGAGCTCGCCGTTGTGGATCGCGTCGATGATGGCGCGCGTGTACTTGAGCTTCATACGCGAACCAACGCCGTGCGGACCGCCTGACCAGCCGGTGTTGACGAGCCAGCATTGGGCGTTGTGCTTGGTGAGCTTGGAGGCGAGCAGCTCGGCGTACTTCGTCGGGTGCCACACGATGAAGGGCTGGCCAAAGCAGGAGGAGAACGTGGCCGAAGGCTCGGTCACACCCATCTCGGTACCGGCCACCTTCGCCGTGTAGCCCGAGATGAAGTGGTACATCGCCTGGGCGTTGGTGAGCTTCGACACGGGGGGCAACACGCCGAAGGCGTCGCAGGTGAGGAAGATCACGTTGTTCGGGTGCTTGGCGACGCAAGGCACCTTGGCGTTCGGGATGTATTCGATCGGGTAGCTGCAGCGGGTGTTGTCGGTGATCGAAACGTTGTCGTAGTCCACCCTGCGGGTGTGCTCGTCGAAGACGACGTTCTCGAGCACTGAGCCGAAGCGGATCGCGCGGAAGATGTCGGGTTCGGCGGCCTCGCTGAGGTTGATGGCCTTCGCGTAGCAACCACCCTCGATGTTGAACACGCCCTCGTCGCTCCAAGCGTGCTCGTCATCCCCAATCAACTTGCGCTTCGGATCGGCCGAGAGCGTGGTCTTGCCGGTTCCGGAGAGGCCGAACAAAACCGAGACGTCGCCCTTGTCCCCCTCGGTGGCCGAGCAGTGCATCGAAAGCACGCCTTGCTTGGGCATCAGGTAGTTCATGATCGTGAACACACCCTTCTTCATCTCCCCGGCGTACTCCGAGCCGAGAATGACGAACTCTTTGCGCTCGAAGCTGAGCGCGATGCTCGTCGTCGAGGTCATGCCGAAGGTGTAGCGGTTGGCCGGGAATTTCCCGCCGTTGAAGATCACGTAGTCCGGCTCACCGAAGTTCTCGAGCTCTTCGTCGGTCGGGCGGATCAACATGTTGTGCATGAACAGCGCGTGGTAGGCGCGGGCACAGATCACGCGGATCTTGATGCGGTACTTCGGGTCCCAGCCAGCGTAGCCGTCGATGCAGTAAAGGTGCTCGCGCGTGTTGAGGTAGTCGATGGCGCGTTCACGGTTGGTGAGGAATACCTGCTCGGTCAGCTTGATATTGACCGGCCCCCACCAAACGTCGTTGGTGCTGTCGGGGTGGTCCATGATGCGCTTGTCTTTGGGGCTGCGGCCGGTCTTGGCTCCGCTCAGCGCCACGAGCGCGCCGCTCGAGGTGATGGCGCTCCCTTTCTCTCGCTGCAGAGCGAGCTCGTACAAGTGGGCCGCGGAGGGGTTCCGCAGCACCTCATGGACCGAGATTCCGTGGTTCGCGAGGGAGAACGAATTCACCATTTGAGTCACTCCTTGGCTCAGGTCGAGCCTACGCCGACGGGCGAGAACAACGGCCCCACTCTTGCCATTTTCGCCGCCAGGATCCCACCCCCAAACGTGCTTCTGGCGCTGATGACGACGTGACGCGATGCACCATTTCGGCCTCGAATTGCACGCGTCGCAAATAAATATCGATGCACCCTCGATCAAAATTTGGCCCATCGGTTCCAATGTAAGTCATTGTGCGCCCAGGTAGTCCTGAGTGGTTTTTGATAGCTGCCGGGAAACACGAGTCAATTCGCGCACTAGCGCCCTATCGAGGTTCGTTATGAAGTTCACCCTCTGGATGTTGGGTCTTCCGCTTCTGCTCACCGCCTCAAGCGCTTCGGCGGAGACGCTGAGCGTCAAGCTCGCGTCGGCGAACTTCCGAGCGCGTCCGCACGAGGCCGCCGAACTCAAGTTCTCGGCCGATAAGTTCTTCCCGGTTGACGTGGTCGAGAAGAAGAACGGCTGGGCCAAGGTTCGTGACTTCGAAGGCGATGAGGCCTGGGTGCTCGAGCGAGCGCTTGGCAACACGCAGAGCGTCGTCGTTTCCGCGGAGAAGGCGAACATCCGCGAGGCCGCCAACACCACCAGCGACGTGCTCTTCACCGTCAAGCGCGGTGAGGTCTTCAAGGTGGAATCGCGCCAAGGCAACTGGCTCAAGGTGGTCGATGCCAACGGCGACGGCGGCTTCATTCGAGACGACATGACCTGGGGCGAGTTGCCCGCGCCTGCGGAGGTCGCCGAGAAGGCCGAGGAGCTGGTCAAAGGCTCTTCCTCGGCGAAAGAGACCACGCTGGCTGTCGACAAGGCCGTCGAGATCACCCAAAAGGTTGGTCAGGCGACCGAGGTGAAGCCGCCCGCCGCGAGTGAGCTCGAGACGCTCTCGAAGAAGGCCACCGAGTGGGCCTCACGACCGGAGAACCTCGAGGTGCTATGCCGCGCCTATCTCGAGGAGGTCAAGACTCACTCCGAGAAGAAGCCGACCGCAACGGCAACGCCGAAGAAGGCTGGCAAGCCCGCAGCTCAGCCCAAATCGGCGTCGAACCAAAAGAGCCCTGGGAAACCCAAGGCTCAAAAGAAGTCGACCAAGAAAGCTTGAGTCCGTCCGCTCGCACCCGCTCTCAGAGGAGCGGGTAGTCGAGCTCGCTGCGCACGTAGATCTCCTCGTACTTGATCAGCGGATCGGCCGGCGGAGCGAAGATGCCAAACACTCCGACAACCTCGGCGAAGTTGGTGTTGAGCCCGTCGGTTAGGCCGGTGAACGCCTTGGTATCCAAGAAGAACGGGCTCAAGCTCGTGATGCCGGGGTTCATCGGATCGATGGGAGCGCCGGTGTCCCAAAGGCCGAAGGTTGCTTCCGGCGCGTTGGGATTGCCCGAGACCGTGTCAACGCGCACGAGCACTGGGCCCATCGTGTTCTCGTAGGCGTCGACGGTGAGGTCGGCCAAGGTCGCGAGTACAGGCGTAGGCGTTCCCGTTCCAACGACCTCGGCGCAGCCCGGAAGGTTGGTTGACACGAAGAAGAAGAGCTCATTCTTTCCGTTGGCCGTGTCGCGGAAGGCGAAGGCACGTAGGTCGACGCGATCACCGACGGCCAGCTGGGTGAAGTAGTTCGCCGTTGACGGTGATACGCCCACGCGCAGGCTTTGCTTGTTTGCGGCGGCGAGACTCGCGAAGCTCTCTTGCTGTTGGACGAAGAACTGGCACGCGACGCCGGTCTCACAACCGTCGCCGGCGACCGCGGTTACGTAGACCCCCGGGACCCAATACTCGGTCGGGCCGGCCGGATCGTCCGCCCATACTTCGGCGATCGTGCTCGACTCGAGACCCGGCGGCTGGACGTCGCAGGTCGGCCAGCCGCCGCCGGCTCCGCCGCCCCCTGCTGTTTGACCGCCCTCGCCACCGAGGCCGCCCTCACCACCGAGGCCGCCTTCCCCTGCGTTGGCGCCGGTTCCACCCGCCCCTCCGCTGCCACCGCCACCGCTAACCGTTGCACCCGCCCCCCCCGCTGATTCTCCGCCAGCGCCGCCCGACCCACCGCTGGCCGGCACCTCTCCGCCTCCGCACGCGAGAAGAAGGGAGACGGCTGCAAACGGGGTAAACACACTCAAGTTCGGGCGTCGTTGAAGCATCTGGGGGCCTTAAGCAATCGGCACTCGCGCCGCAAGCCCATCAAAAGCAACGAATTTGCCCGAACGATAGCTTTTCTCGGGTGACAGAGGGCCGGCTGTCTCATAAGGTCGACAGCCCGTGAGAGTTCTTCTCCTCCTCGCGGCCGTTCCGGCCCTCCTAGCG
Source organism: Polyangiaceae bacterium (assembly GCA_044376115.1). GTDB lineage: Bacteria > Myxococcota_A > Polyangia > Polyangiales > Polyangiaceae > Xiheicaenibacterium. The sequence goes on from JBILLK010000005.1 coordinate 368,658, forward strand.
ACAGAAACCGCTGTCGAGGTTAGCTCGTCGCTGTTCGGGGCGAGCACCGTCGCTGAAGCACAGGCGAGTTCGCAGGAACTGCGAGTCGGAGACACGCTGCAGGCCGTTCGTGACGTCTCGCTCGACGAGGCCATCGTCGCCGAGGGTTCCAAGGTCAACGTGAGCGGCAAACGTTCTCTGAACGGAAGCGTCGTGGTGGATGTTGCGCTCGCGGATGGGCACGTGGTGAAAGGCCTGCCGCTGGCTGAGATCCACAAGAACTTCCGTCGCGTCGATCGTTAGCGCGCTGGTGACCATGGTTGCGCGCAAGCTGCGGGTCGCAGTGCTGTTCGGTGGGCGGTCTGCGGAGCACGAGATTTCGGTGCTCTCGGCGCGATTCGTTTTGGAGTCGCTCGACCGCGAGCGCTTCGAGCCTGTGCTCGTGGGGATCACCAAAGATGGGCGTTGGGTCCGGGAGTCGGAGGCGGCGCTGTTGGCGCAGTCGCGGGATCCTCGTTTGGCCCAGGTCAACGCTGCAGCCGCCGCAGCCGAGTTGCACCTCGCGGCTCACCCCGTCATGCAGGCTCAGGACGCTTCCGCGCAAGCCGCGTTATTGGGCGGCGAAGCCGCGGAAGGCATCGATGTGGTCTTCCCGGTGCTGCACGGCCCGATGGGTGAAGACGGCACGATTCAAGGCCTCTTTCGCTTGGCGGAGGTGGCGTTCGTCGGTTCCGGTGTGCTCGGTTCGGCCGTCGGCATGGACAAGGACGTGATGAAGCGTCTGTTCCACGAGGCGGGCCTGCCCATCGTTCCCCATCGCACCCTGAAGCGCCGCACCTTCGATAAGAACCGCGCCGCCGTCCTCGCGGAGCTGAATGCGTTTGCAGCGGGTGAGGCGCTGTTCGTCAAGCCCGCCAACCTTGGGTCGAGCGTCGGTGTTTCGCGAGCAGCCTCCAGCGAGGCGCTGGGCCCGGCCCTGGACCACGCCTTCGCTTTCGACGACAAGGTGGTGGTTGAGCGCGGTGTACCGGGCGTTCGCGAGATCGAATGCGGTGTGCTCGGCAATGACGCTCCGATCGCTTCTGTCGTTGGGGAAATCGTCGTGACGCACGCCGACGGCTTCTATTCGTATGACGCCAAGTACGTAGACAGCAGCGGCTCGCACACGGTGATTCCGGCTGAGATCAGCCCGAGCGAGGCGAGCCGGGTGCAGGCGTTGGCGGTGCGAGCGTTCGAGGTGCTCGGCTGTGACGGGCTCGCGCGAGTGGACTTCTTCCGCGCGGCAGACGGGACCATCTACTTGAACGAGGTGAACACGATGCCGGGCTTCACCGCGATCAGCATGTACCCGAAGTTGTTCGAAGCGAGCGGCATTGGCGCCCGTGAGTTGGTTACCCGCCTGGTTGAACTCGGGCTCGAGCGCGCTCGTGAAAAGCGCGCCCTGCGTACCAGCGCCTGACCATGTTCGTCGCCACCATCGTCTACGAGTTCACGAAGGCCACCGACCCGAAGGCGGAAAAGCTCTTTCGGGCCGAGATGGTCGGGCGTCGCTACAACGAACACTGGGAGGGCCGGCCCCTACCGCGCACCGCGTTGTGGATTCGGCGCACGACCGAGGCCGGTGAGACGGTGGTTGAGCTCAAGGCGCGCTGTGAACGAGAGGTTCAATCAGCCGTGCAAGCGGTGCGCAAGTTCGGTCTGACCATTGAGCTTTCTGCGCTTTGGATAAAGGTCATGGGCGGCGGAACCTGCGGCTTGGCTGAGCTTCCATTTTGAGCGGATTGAGGCCGGGAATGCTCGGTTCATCCTGGAGCATGCCAGTGTGGCGGCGCAAAGCGGCTTGGTGTAGACGCAGCGCCAGGAGCTCGTGATGAAGGTCGCCCTTAGTGCTTTGGTTCTCGCTACGCTTGCGTCACTCGTGGCCTGTGAGGGCTATTCGGAAGAGAGGGCCAAGAAGTTCTGTGATCAGGAGCAGGAAGCCCGCGGGGATTCAGCCTGTTTCTCGTCCACCGTCTATGACCAGTGCATTGCTGCCTTTGAAGAGTGCGGTGATGACGTTGACGTTGACGACGTAGCCTGCGGCCCCACCTACACTTGTCCCTGAAGTCGTTATTGCAGAGCCTGTCGCCCAAACGGCGGTCGGCTCGGCGCAGCTACGAGCGTGCCATTGACGAGGCGGCTGAACTCATAGGGAAAGACGCTCGAGAGTTGCCGCGCGCCTTGGAGCGAGCGATCGCTGCAGGTGAGACTGCGTTCGGCCAAGAAGCGGAAGAACTAGCGGCGCCACTCTACGCTTTGGCCGCTCACTTCCTTGCGACGGGAGCAGCGAAGCAGGCGTTGACCGCCTCATCGAGGCTTCAGACCATCGCTACGGCTCCCGACCGTACGGAGCCGACCTTCGTTCAGGTAAAGGCGCTACACGCCGCCATCCTCGTGCGCGAGGACGCTTCGAGTAGCGCTGCCGCGATCGCACTCGAGGAGTGGGCTCGTGCCGCGGAAGTGGCTGGTGACGCACAGGCAGCGGGCGCAGCCTGGAACCAGGTCGCGTTGACGATGGCACGCAAAGGTGAGCGTGATCTCGCTGCCGTTCTGTTTGAAAAGGCGCGCAAGCACCGTACGCAGGCGCTCGGTGACTCCGCTTTGCCGACGCTCGAGACGATCTTCAACGCAGCGACCTTCCGTGGTTCCCAGATGGACCTCGAGGTCGCAGAGGCGGACTTGCGGTTGGTGGTGCGAGCGCTCGAGAGCCAATCGCGTGAGGAGGTCGTTGAGCTTCAGGCCTCGGCGTTGCACAACCTAGCGGTGTTGCGCGAGGAGCGCGGGGATGCAGAAGAGGCGCGTCTTTTGTACGCGCGTGCGCTCAGCGTGTTCGAGCAACGCTACGGTCTGAAAGGTCGCGAGCTGCGGCCAACGCTCGTGCGCCTGGCCCTGCTTCATCACCGTGAAGGTTCTCTGCTGCTCGCCATCGAGGCCTACGATCGGGCGTACGAGATCGCGACAGCGGAGCTTGGAGCCGAGCACCCCATCCCGGTGGCAATCCGAGCGTGGAAGACCGAGCTGACCGAGGGCGTCGGTCCCGGCGCCGTCGAGCGCGGACTCGCTTGAGCTGCGTCGCAGCGAGGCGACCTTCGTGCTAACCGACCCATCTAACGTGTCCGAAGTTCGCCCGGAGACGGCTCGCCTTAGGAGCCCAGCACGCTGGCTCGCCGCCGCGGCCGCGTCGATCTGCGTGCTCGGCGGGGCGATTAGCGCGCCGGCGTTTGCACCACCGGAGGGCACGGTGGCTTCGGGTGTTGTCGTCGCCGAGGTTCCGCTCGGCGGCGCTAGTGAGGCCGACGCGCGGGCTCGCCTCGAAGAGCTCGGTCGTTCGCTCGAGCACCGCGAGCTGCGTTTGGTTGCGCAGCCCAAGGAGACCATCGTTTCGTTGGCGCAGCTAGGCGTCCAACTCGACGTCGAGGCGACCTTGGAGCGGGTGATGACGGTGGCTCGTGAGGGCGGGTTTGCCGGCGCTTCGCGAGCATTTCTTCGCACCCGTACCGACGTCCCGTTTGTATTCACGCTCGATGAAGGCGCGTTCAACGAGATCGTTCCGAGCATCGAAGAGGTGCTCGTGGATGACCCTCCTTTCGACGGAGCGATTCACGTGGAGGACGGCGTTCCGCGTGGCGAGTTGCCTCGCACCGGCCATCGCATCGAGCGTCAGGAGCTGGAGCAGGCCATTCGCGCGAACGTGGCGTTGACCGGCCAGAGTTCGATCACGGTGCCGTTGCAAACGATCGTTCCGCCGCTCACCGAGGCCGACGTACAGCTCAAGGTCGAAGAGGCGAAGGTCATTCTCTCAGGCCCCATCACGCTTTGGTATGCGCCGCCGGAGGAGCTCGTCGCGCAGCTGCGCAAAGAGAATGAAGAGGCGGAGAAGCGTTTCAAAGACGAGGCCGATCGGGCGAAATGGAAGATGCCCAAGCGCAAGAGTCGCATGAAGCGAAAGGGGAAACGGCTGGTCGAGGAGACCACCAAAGCCAAGCCCGACACGCTGCCGTTGCCCGAGTCTGTCGAGCTGCAGTTCACCCAACAGGACCTGCTGCTGGCCTTTCGCGCTCACCGTGTCGATGTCCCGTCGCCACGCTTCATCGTCGAGCTCGATGAGGCGGAGGTGAAACGCAAGCTCGCGCCTGTCGTTCCCAAGCTGTACAACGCGGCTCGCGACGCGCGCTTCGACATCGACGCTCAGAACCGCATCACCATCCAGAAGAGCCGTCCTGGTACCCGTGTGGATCACTCCCGGTTGGTGGAAGCGCTGTACAAGGCGGCCCTCACTCCCGATCGGCGTGGTCCGCTCCCAGTCGACAACAACGCGGAGCCGCAGTTCACCACCACCGCTGCTGAGGCTCTTGCAATCAAGGGCCTGGTGTCAGAGTTCACGACGCACCACGCCTGCTGCCAGGCGCGCGTGAAGAACATCCACCGCATCTGCGACATGTTGAACGGCACCATCGTCAAGGCCGGCGATACGATGAGCGTCAACTCCATGGTCGGCCCCCGCACCTTGGAGCGCGGCTTCTTGATGGCTCCCAGCATTGGGGACGGTGAAATGACCGAGACGCCAGGCGGAGGCGTCAGCCAGTTCGCCACCACCCTCTACAACGCCTTGTTCGACGGTGGGTACGTCGTGCGTCAACGGCAAGCCCACAGCTTCTACTTCTCGCGGTACCCCATGGGCATCGAGGCCACGCTCTCGTACCCGTCGCCCGATCTGGTGTTCATGAACGACACCAAAGCGGCTCTCTTGCTGCGCTGCGACTACGGCGAGACCTTCATTCGGGTTCGGCTATTCGGGGATAACGGCGGGCGCAGGGTAGACCGCGAGGTTTCCCGGCCGTTCAGCTACACCGACCCGCGTGTAGAGTACGTGGGCAAGCGCTCACGGGATCCTGACGACGATAAAGTGAAAGACCACGGGTCCCACGGCTTCTCTGTCGTCACCAGCCGGCGCATCACCGAAGCAGATGGCACCTCGCGGGTTGAAAAGCGAACCATCAAGTACGTAGGTAAGCCCAAGTTGATTGAGGTTCACCCTTGCCGGATTCCGAAACACGAAAAGGGATACACGGGAGAGCGTTGTCCCAAGCCCGAAGAGCTTGAAGACCCACCGGCGCCGTAAGCTGGGCGCTCATGACGTTTGGTAAGTCGCGCGATTCCGCTGGTTTGTTCAAATCTGTTGAATGGACGGTTAACTTTATCTGGAGTGCTGGCGGCTTCGATCCACTGGAACTCCTAGATGGTCGCCTTCGCCTTTGAACCGCCGCACGAACAGTTGGCTCCCTTGCCGAAGGTTCTCATCGTGGATGACGACTCGCTCGTGCTGAGGTCACTCCAACGAGCGCTTTCGGCCCAGAGCTTTCACGTGGTCGCGTTGAGCGACGTGCATGAGGCGATGCGCGTGGTGGAGGCAGAAAACTTCGACTGCGTTTTATGCGACATTCGGATGCCAAAGATGAGCGGCTTGGGGTTTGCGCGCTTCGTACGCTCGCTGGCACCTGAGGTCCCCATTCTATTGATGACAGGGGACCCGCAGCTCGAATCAGCGATTGAGGCCATTGAGGTCGGGATCCTCGAGTATCTGCCCAAGCCGATAGAGCCTAGCAAGCTTCGCAGCTCTGTCGCCCGAGCCGTAAAGCTCAATCGCTTTGCGCGTCTTCGCCGCGAAGCGCACGACGTCATCAAGTCTGAGCCACCGATGTCACGCGCTGACAAGCTGAGCGGCGCCTTTGACCGTGCCATGGCCAGCCTGTTCGTGGTGTTTCAACCAATCGTCATCCCCGAGACTGAAAAGCTCTTCGGTTATGAGGCATTGCTTCGCTCCCGTGAGCCGGAGTTGCCGACGCCGCCGCACGTGATTGAGGCCGCTGAGACGTTGGGCCGCACCAGTGAGGTAGGTGCGAAAGTCCGCTCGCTCGCGAGCTCAGCCTTCTTGGCGGCGCCTGCAGACGGCCTCTTGTTCTTGAACATCCTACCGCTCGACCTCTTGGATGAAGATCTTTATGCGGCAGGAACGCCCTTGTCGGACTTATCTGAGCGCATCGTGTTGGAGGTGACGGAGCGAGCCGATCTTGCCAAGGTCAAAGACGCTTTACCCAGGATTCAACGCTTGCGCACTCTTGGCTATCGCATTGCAGTTGACGATCTCGGCGCAGGCTACGCTGGGCTCTCGAGCTTTGCCGCGCTCGAGCCCGAGTTCACCAAACTCGATATGAGCCTGATCCGGGGAGCGCACGCTTCCAGCGTCAAGCAAAGGGTCATTGGCTCGATTGTGTCACTCTGTCGGGACCTGGGAAGTCGAGTGGTTGCGGAGGGCATCGAGACTCGCGCTGACCGCGATACCCTTGTGCGTTTGGGGTGCGAACTCCAGCAAGGCTACTACTTTGCAAAGCCAGGGCCGGCCTTCCCAGCCATAACCTGGGACGCTCCCTGACCTCGCCGCCAGCTGGCCAACCAGCGCAGCCCTAAGCGCTGCGCTCCGTCGATTGTCGCTTCGAGCCAACCCACAGCGCAGCTACGCTGCCGCTCGACATGACCCGCGAGTCCAGCGATCGATCGACGATTCCGATGCGAGGCCGCGCACACGTCGAGTTGCGCGACACCGTCGCCACCGCTCCGACGGCGACCATTGCACCGAGCGTATTGCTCGAGCCGTTTCGCGCCTTGGAGGTCCCCGAGGCGCGCTACCACGTAGTTGAGCGGCTCGGGATCGGCGGTATGGGCGAAGTGTCGGCCACCTTCGATGCGAAGATCGGTCGAGAGATCGCGCTCAAGACGATGATTACTCAGGCCCCCGCGGAGATGCCGTTGGCGCAGCGCCGCTTTCTGCGCGAGGCGCGCGTGCAGGCTCTGCTCGAGCACCCCGCGATTGTTCCCGTCTATGACATCGGACTAGGCCCCGACGGGATGCCCTTCTTTACGATGAAGCGCGTTCGGGGCGAGACGCTCTTTACGATGCTGGAGGACGTACGGCAGGGCCAACGGGCAACGTTGCGCCGGCTCAGTCGTCACCGGCTACTAGCGGCCTTCATGACCGTTTGTATGGCTATCGATTACGCGCATGAGCGTGGCGTCGTGCACCGCGATCTGAAGCCGGAGAACATCATGTTGGGCCCTCACGGCGAGGTCTATGTGCTTGATTGGGGGCTGGCTCGGGTCACCGAGCTTCATCCCAGCGGGCCTGCGCCGGATGCCGCGCTCGGGGACTCCGGAACCAACCCAGGCGATATGATCGGAACACCGGGCTTCATGCCGCCCGAGCAGGTGCTCGGCCAGCACGATCAAGTCGACCGGCGCTCCGACGTCTACGCGTTGGGGGCCATTCTGTACGAAATTCTAACGTTCAAACCGCTCCATGAAGGAGCCGACGTAATGACCATTCTCGAGTCCACGCTCAATCCGACGCGGGTCACGCCAGCGGGCGCGATGGACGTCCCGCCCGAACTCTTGGCCATCGTCGACCGGGCTACGCGGTTTCACAAGGATCAGCGCCACGCGACCGCCCGCGCGATCAGCGAGGCGATCGAGAGCTACCTCGATGGCGACCGCGATCAAGAGAGTCGAGCAAAGCTCGCTGCCGGTCGAATCGCCAGCGCCCAACGTGAGTTGGCGCTCGCCCTCGAAGGGCCGCCCGAGCAAAGGGAGCGCGCTCGCGTGGCGGCGTTGCGCCAGGCGGGTGGAGCGTTGGCTTTGTCCCCCAAGGACGCAGCCGCTACTGCGTTGGTGCTCGAGGTATTGTCGCACCCTCCGCCGGTCACTCCCATTGAGGTAAAGCGCGAACTCGCGTCGATCGATGTTGGGCATTCGCGGGTCGCTATGAGAGATAACGCCCTGCGTATCTTCTCTTGGTTTGTGATCGTTCCGTTTGCCGTGGTGCTAGGGATCCGGTCGGATTGGTATGCCGCCATCATGGTGGGGATGTTGAGCTTTTGCGCGATCCTGGCCCTGTTCATGTGGAAACGGCAGCTCGTCTCCACGTTGCCTCGGTTCATTCTCTACTGCGGTACCTCCGTTGTTTTTGGTGGGATGAGCGGTCTATTCGGGCCGTTCATGGTGGTGCCGGCGCTGGCGGCGATCAACGCGGTGACCTTTAGCTTGCAGTCACCTAAACGGGAACGCGCGGCGATCGTCGCTATTGGTGTATTGCCCTTTTTGGTCCCGATGTTTCTCGAGCTCTTGGGGGTGGTGCCAGCCTCCTTCGAGTTCGCGCATGAAGCCATCGTGATCCGCAGTCGGTTGGTGAACTTTCCTCCGCAGCTGACCTTCTTGTTTCTCTCGCTGGTCAGCTCCTTCGGCATCGCTACGCCGGTGTTTCTCACCGGGCGGCTGCGTGACCAGCTGCGATCGGTCGAGGCAAAGCTCGCGCTGCAGAAGTGGCAGTTTGCGCAGCTCTCTCAAGCTCGCCCGACAGCGGGCTAAGCCCCGTCTGCGGGCCGATCATTGGGCTCGAGCACGATGTCGTGAAACTTTGAATAGTCGATGATTCGCGTCTGATCCGGCTCGGTCGTGATGATGTCGGCGAAGCGCGCTCCCCACACGATGTCGTCGAGCTCATAGGTGTAGCGAGCGTGAACCGTCTGCGCGATCGTCTCGTCCAGGCCGCTCAGGCTCAGTAAGACCAAACCAGATCGCTCCCGCAGCGCTTCCTTTGCGTTCGGACCGAAGAACGGGCTCTTCTCATCTACCTCGTGAATGGCGGTCCAACTCAGTCGGAAGAACGGGTTCTGATCGCGCAGCAGCGGCAAAATGTGCGGGACGCGCAGCCGCTCGCCTTCTGTGGTCACCAAATCCAACAACACCAGTACTTTGAGCGAAGCCTCGACGATCGTGTTGTGCCGCGCATTGGCCATGCGGAACATGAGGCAAGGTTTGCCGTTGCGCCGCCCGATCACTGCACGCGAAGTAAACATCACGCGTGAGCTCGGTTTTGCAAACTTGGAGAACGTTAGCCCAGTAGCGATCGCCAGAGACAAGAGGCCGGTCAGTGCCTCGAGCGTAACGATGCATTGTGCATAGACCGTCGTAGGCGACAGAACGCCGTAGCCAATGGTGCCCATCGTTTGCACCGAGAAGAAGAAGGCGTCGCCAAAGGAGCCAGGCCGCGCCCCAGCGATGCACCCAGGTTGCAGCAGGTACAGGCAGGCAAAGAAGGTATTGACGGCTAGGAAGCCGGCGCCCGCGAGGAGGAAGAACAGCCACCACGGCATCGTGAGAACCCGATGGTAGAGGTCCTCGTGGAAGCCCGTTTGAAGCCCAATAGTCCGGACCTTGAACAATTCTTTGGGCGGGGTGGGCTTCGGTTTGCTCGGCTTGCTCAAAGTGGCCGGAGCTTAGCGTCCCAGCGTTGGTGCGCGCGAGCTGGTCATTCCCACGCGCAGTTCGTTCACCCGCGAAGTTGCACCTTTCATATTTGAATCGCGCCCTGCTAGGGCGCTGGGCTCAGCAGGCGGTTTTTCTCGCGAAAACGCAGTGCGTGCGCTTGGCACGAACCTTGGATAAGGGCTAACGAGCGCCTGTGACGTTATCCCCCCAAAACGTCGAGCAGGCGCTTTTTCTTTTTGTGCTTCAGCCGTTCAGCACGGTGCCGCGACCATCACTCGACGAGGACCAGAGCTGATTGTGGCGCCATCGGCGGATCGATAATGACCGTACCGCCAGCCCCAACTGTGACCTCCCTACCGGACCCGAGCGCGTCCTTGAGTTGAGTGCCAGCCTCGCGGTTGACCTTCATGGGAGCGCCCTCAAAAGCGGGGGCGCCCTCCTTGTCCTCGCGCGCGTTGAAGATCACTAACGCGTAGTCATTGCCCGCGTCCCCACCGCTGCGCTCAAAAGCAAAGATGCCAGCATCCTCCTCGTCCCCGCCACGTTCAGAGGACCAGACGACGCCGATAGCGCCCTTGCGAAGCGCGGCGCTCTCTTTGCGGATCTTGGCCAACTTCTGAATGTGTTTGAAGGTGCTGTTGTCTTTGGCAAAGCCAGTAGGCCAAAGGTCTTCACGATTGGAGGGATCATTGCCTCCGGCGAACTCCTGCTCCGTCCCGTAATAGAGACAAGGGATTCCCTGCGTCGTAAAGGTGAAGGTCAGGGCGTTGGCCAAGCCCTTCTTCGTGCCCGTGAACAGGTAGCGAGGTACGTCGTGGTTGTCGATGAAGTTGATTGGAACGTCGCGTGGGGCGACGCCAATGCCAAGCTCAGCCGGCTCCAAGCCCCAATTCTGATCGCGAAGCTTCCACAAGTCTTCAATGCGTTTGGTACTTTGGCCTAGCTGGAAAACATCACGAATGGCCGTGAAGTATTGAGGGAAGTAGAACGCGCTATCGAGCTGGTCGCCCGTTAGCTCCCGGCCGTCTGTAACGCATTCATTCTCGAGGGCTAGTTGTTCTGCCGCCGGCGGATCCGTCTTGGTAAAGGCGCCTACGAGATTGTCCCGCCCGTCGAAGGCTTCACCAAACATGATGAAGTTCTTCTTTCCTTTGGCAGCCAACCGTTGCCGAAGCTTCTGGGTGAAAAAACGCCAAAATTCGCGCTCTACGTGTTTGACCGTATCAATTCTAAAGCCGTCAATATCCGTTTGCAGGACCCAATCGGCGTAGACGTCAACCATGGTCTCTTTGACTGCAACGCCGTCGCGCGGACCGCAAAGCGCAGTATTGACGTCTTTGAGGCCACCGGGGAAGTCACCTTTGATTAGCTGCTCCGGATCCTCGAAGTTTACGGTTCTGCCCTTGCGGTTGAACGCGCGCGGGTCTTGGAACAGCTCCGGCATCGGCGGGACATGGTTCGTCGGCGGATCGTAGACAAAGATGGTGGGGGCAGGCCCTGCCTCTCCCAGCGAGGTCTCGGATTGGATGCCGCGCGGATCGAAATCGGGATCATACTCATTGATGTGAACGACTTGCGAACTCTCCCCGTTGCCGGAGAGCTGCTCGTCCGGTTGGCCATTCATGTTGATATCGTAGTAAAAAAGCTGGCCTAGGTGATTCGTCACGATGTCGACGATGATCTTCATCTTCCGCTCGTGCGCGGCGAATACCAAGCTACGCAGCGCAGCGAGATCCCCGAAGTGCGGATTGAGCGCCGTCAAGTCCTGTGCCCAATAGCCGTGATACCCATCGAAGCCGGCGTCGGTGTCGACGTTCTTGATGATCGGCGAGATCCATAAAGTGGTTACGCCAAGCTCCTCCAAGTAGTCGAGTTGGTCCTCGAGACCCTTCCAATCACCACCGTGGTACTTGCCCATCGCCGAGCGGTCGACGCCAAAGTTGTTGCCCGTGTCCCCGTCGGCAAAGCGGTCGATCAGGACCTGGTAGATCACCTCGTCGCGCCAATCCGTGACCTGGGTGGACATTGCGATCTCACCCTCGAGTCCCTCCTCGTAGCTCATGCAGCCGCCGCTGCTGGAGGCGCCGCCGATGACTGCAAGCCCGAGGGTGCAAAACACGCCAGCGATTGTTCGGCCAAAGCGGTTTGATCGTTTCATCCGGATCATGTGCGTGCTCCTCAAAAACCGTAAGAAGATGAGTTGAACCACCACTCGGCGCCAAGCCCGATGAAGTGCTCGAGTTCCCGCTCTCGGTAGGGGTGGTCTTCCGGGTAGAGCAAGCGGGCCACGGAGCTACGAACCCCCAAATTGTAGATGGCGCGGATGTGCGGCCTACTGAAGTTGCCGCGTCCCGCAGGGGAGATGAACGGCATCAAGCCAACGCGAAACATGCTGGCGAGCGCAGGGCCCTCAGGGGCTTTCTCGGTGTCGTCGGGGTCCTGGTAAATGACTCCTCGTTGCGCAACTTCGAAGGTCCCTTCCAGGGAGACCCCGGCAATCTCGCCGAAGAAGAAGGTCGGCCGCAGGACCACGGCGCCTTCATCGACGTCATCATAGTTGAGCGTAGGCGTGGCATCGCGGAATGACCGGAAGTACGCTCCTGCCAACACGCCGAAGAAGTCGACCTCGGCGTTGCCTCCGATGGCCGCTACGATTTCACGGGCGCCGTCCGTTGTCTTCTCCGCCGTCAGTTGCCCTGGATTGGCGAATTGGCCGTACGCTGCGAGGTCACTCGAGTAGCGGAAGAAGAGGCTTACGTGGGTATCTCGTTTTCCGGTATATGCGGTAAACTGACCGCCTAGAACGAAGCCCCCGTCGCTCGGTAGTTGTTCTACGAGGCCGCCAGGCTCCTCTTCTCGCTCGCCCTCCGGCAGTGCGTGCCCTTCACCGTAGAGCGCAGCTTTGATACCCGCCCTCGTGTCTTTGGCGCCCGGAGCGAGCTCACCAAACTTATAGCCGTAGCCGATTTTGGCGGCACCGATCAGCTTCTGCCTATTGAGCAGCGCGACGGGTGTGGCACCGAATTGGTCCAGGGGGGCGGGCCGAAGCACCGTCTGTTTGAAGAACGGTACATCGGGTTGTGTGGCTCCCACCGTGAGCTGCCCAAAGAATCCGGCCTTATGTCGATAGGCGGCTCCACCACCCAGCAGGTTCAGGTTGTCGAGCGGCCAGTAGTCGAGCGCGTAGATATCGTCACCGCGGACCATACGCGAACCGACGAAGGTGCTTAGTCCCTCGACCCCAACGTTGCGCGCCTCGATGTACAGGTTGCGAATGGCCGCGTTGAGTTCGAAGTCCCCGGAGTAGTGAAAGACTGGGCTGGCAATCGCCAGCGTGATCACGATCGAGGTGTCAATGCCGGTGCCCTCCCAATGGTCCTCGCGTCGCAGCTCGGCCTCGGCGTAGTTGCCCTCGTCCATACGAGTGCCGCGCGCCACGATATCGGCGTCTGCTCCCGGGCCCCCCTGACCGTCGGTGGCAGCGATCATGCGGCCGTAGGAGCCAAATTCAAACGACCCTTTGTGCGGTTGTTCGACCGGGACTGGTGGCAACGTTGGTTTCTCGGCAGGTTTGGCCGGTAGCGCTACTGGTTCGGCTGCGCTGGGGGCGACCGTCTCCGTTGGCTTTACTTCCGGCTCCGCGGGCTTGTCCGTGGGCGGATTGGCCGGCTCGGTGGGTGGCGTCGGTTCTTGCGGCTCGCTCTGCGCAGCCGGTTTTTCTGCCGGTACGTCCGCATAGGCGGTGGCGTTCCACGTGAGGATCGCCAGTGATAAGCCCCCTAAGACCCGGCCGGAAATCATGCGCCGACGCTACCATGTTCGACGTTTGGAACGAGCAAGGACTCGCGCCAGGAGTCGAAGGTTTCAAGGAGGCGGTGGAATGACTGCAATGGGGCCTTCGGCCACCCACGCACTCAGGTTCGCGCCTCTAAGGTGACTTGTCGTGCCTTAGGGTCTTCCTGAGGGCTTGCCGTTTTGCGCGGGCTGGGCTCATCTCTGTCCAGTTGCGTACCACTCGGTCGAGGTGATCGAGGTCTCGCACCGCGAGCGCTGCATCGAACAGCAGCATGTCGGCCCAACTCACGCCAGCTTTCACGGCCTGTTCAAGCTCCGCGAGTTGAACTGGCTTGGCGCGTTCGAGCAAAGCGATGGCGGTGTTCAGCAGCGGCCAAATGAAGGGAGCTGAGTCGGCGCTGCTCTCATGTTCCTGTTGTAACTTCTTGAGCGCCGCGAGGTCAGCCGATTCGTAGGCGGAAATGGCTTCGACACGTTGTTGCTCTTCACGATCCTGGATTTGATTCGCAGCGACTCGAGCGCCCTCGAGGTCTCCGCGCAAAAGGCGAACTCGGATCAGCTGGGTGTGCGCCGAGGCCAGCTCGCTTCGTAGACTGCAGGCCTTCTCGAGGGCGATCTGCGCCGTACTGAGGTCCTGTGCCGCAGCAGCAAGCTCGCCGCAAAAGGCCGCCGCGATCGCACAGTCGACGTCGCCCAACATCACGTCCACCGGGATTTGGGTCTGCTCCGAGATCGAAAGCGTATAAGCGATGGCCCGCAGCGCTCGCGGCAGGTCTGAGATCGTATCCGCGCTCAACTGCAACGGCTCGATGCTGCGTGAGGCGAGCCTCTTTCGAGCGCTCTCGAGTACGCCGGCCGAAGGGCCCGACATTTTTGCGAGCTCCTCTGCGCACTCCTCCAGCCGCCCATGGAAGAGCAAGCTGCGCGCGCGCCGCAAGGTTGGCAAAGGTGAACCCGGCCAAGCCTTACTACAGCGCAGGAATCTGGCCTCCGCTTCGGCTGAACAGAGGAGGTCGAGCGCTGCGCCTGCGGCATAGTCGTGCAGCGGATCCTCTGCGACGTCGAGCTTGCGGTGCTGATCCAACAAGTTCCCCGCGTAGCGGTCATTGCCTACCGCAACGGCGTGCGAGAGCGTCGCAAACGCCAATAGCGGACCCCGTGCGCCCAGCTTCCAGGTCTTGTAGATGAAGGCCGTCGCGCGGTTGGCGTCTGGGGTTACCTCCATCAAGAACAGCCCCTCCGCTCGTACCCAAGCGCTCAGTGCGTCCTTGCTGGTCGGTGCCAGGGAGAGCGCGCGAGCAGCGCTCTCCACCGCTGCGTGGAAGCGGCCCGCTAGCAAGTGCTCACCTGACTCCTTTGCAGCGGCCGCCGCGGAGGCCTCCGAAAGTTCCAGCTGACGCTTGTTGTAAGCCGTCAGACCAGCACCGGCGGCACCGAAAGCAGCCGCAGCGCCAAGACCAATCAGAAGTCTGCGACGGTTGAGCGTGTGATTAGCTAGCACCATGTGAGAGCCGACCGCTGACGGGTACCACGGGCTGGTAGCGGTGAGCAGATCCTTGTCAGCTTGGCCGCTGTTCTGCGAAAGTGAGGAATGCTCTTTTCACGCATCATCAATCCGCGCGTTTTCTTGGGTGCCTTCTTCTGTCTTGGTCTGCCACTCGTGGGTTGTGGCGATGATGCGGGGACAGGCGCTGCTGGAGCTGGTGGGTCCCCCACTGGTGGCCAAGGCGGCGAGGGCGCTGGGACGAATAACGGAATCTGCATCAAGCACAACTGCTCGACGGATGATGACTGCCAGGGTTGCGACGGTGGCTACAACTTCTGCCAGGTAGAAGCTGGGGCTGACGCCGGCCGATGCGTTGCCTGCGGAGCGGATACCGGCTCTGGCTGTCCCGAGGGACAGGTCTGCTCGAGCTTTGGTGATTGCGTTCCGGAAGGCGCTGAATGCCCGACGGAGGCTGGCGTACCCCTCATTGCTTGCGAGTCGAGCGCTGACTGTGTGGCTTGTGATCCGGCGCATCAGGTTTGTGATACGGCGACCAATAAGTGTGTCGCTTGTACGGAGAACGACACCTCGGAGTGTCAGTCGACGGACATCTGCAAACAGGGCGAGTGCGCGCCAGCTTGCAGCAATGACTGCACTGTCGACAACGATTGCAGCAAGTGTGGCGGTGCCAAAGCCTGCAACAACCATAAGTGCTCCGAGTGCAGCGAGACGTACGCTTGTGCCGCTGGGTACTTCTGTGACCTCTCCACCGGCACTTGTGAAAAGGAGTGCGGGCAGCAGGGGGCCCCGGGCGTTTGCGTCAACGACGAGGATTGCAACGGCTGTGGTAGTGGGCAGGTTTGCCACAAGGCGATCAACGCTGACCCGACCGACACTGGAACCTGCGGTCCGGACGCCACCGGCTGCTCGGATCTAGGGAATGGGACGTTGACGCTTCCGCCTCCCTACAACCAAGTCACCAACACCTGCTCCAACGACGGGGACTGCGCCGGCGTGGGTATTCAATACAACGTTGGTGAGGCCCTTCGCGATTTGCTCGGCGAGGACGAGATCTTTGGTCAACCGATCGAAGACGCCAACATCGAATACCCGATGGACGTTTGTGCCAACGTTACGTTGGCGGATACCTCCTGCGGCGTGTGTGTACCGTGCCGGCTCGACGACGACTGCGGCGATATTGACCTCGATGCGTTGAGTGGGGACCTCTTCCCCGGGGTTGGCGGCGCGCTGCTCAACTTCGTATTCGACCAGGTGTTTGGTCCGAACGACCACAAGCTCTACATGTATTGCGAGACGGTGGCCGCAGGGTACGGCGTGTGTGTGCCCTGCCCCGGTCTGCTCAACGATTGTGCTGAGTCCGGTGGTGGTGGCAGCACTGGCACCTGCGATCACCCGACGACGGAGGCGGGTGGGCCCTTGGGTACGGATTGTGATCCCTGCGCGGCTACGGTTTGTGCGAACGACTCCTTCTGCTGCACCACTGCATGGGACGACCTCTGCGTTGAAGCCGCGGCCACCGAATGCAGCGCGGCGGATTGTCATAGCGAGTGTGAGACCGGCGCGGCCATGGGTGCCGAGTGCGGCCAGTGTGCTGCGGACGTCTGTGCCGCTGATTCGTACTGCTGCGATACCTCGTGGGACAGCCTATGCGTGGACAAGGCTGCGGACCTCTGCGGTTGCTCCTGACCCAACGTTCCTCGTCATAAGCCACAACCGAATGAAACCCACGGCTCCGGCCTGCGTAATGCGCAGGAGGTGTTTACACACGGAGCCGTGGCGTTCTTGCCATTTCAATGGGTCACCCCACAAAAGAGCGCTGGCTTGACTGATCCCGGGCTCGATGCGGCCGATCTTGCGATGCATCGCTACGCAGATGGGGAGGACGCTGCCTTCGCGGTGATTTATCGATGCGTCGCCGAGCGGCTGCACGCCTACCTCTTGCGCATGAGTCGCTCACGGCAGCTCGCGGACGACCTGCTACAAGAGACCTTCCTTCGAATGCACCGCGCCCGCGGTTCGTTTGAGCCTGGCGCACGGCTGCTCCCTTGGTCCTACGCGATTGCTCGGAACGTGTGCATCGACCACGCGCGCCACAAAGCCGTCCGCAAAGATACGGTGGCGGAAGGGGAGGAGGTGCTGGTTGCGACGCCTGCAAGCTCCGATACGAATGCCGAGCTGCTGGCGATCGGCAAGCAGGTCGCGCAGACGGTGGAGGTAGCACTTTCGAAGTTACCGCCCAATCAACGCGAGGCGTTCATCCTCCTGCGTTACGAGGGAATGTCGGTGCAGGATGCTGCTTCGGTGTTGGGGGTTAGTGAAGGCGCAGTGAAGTTGAGAGCCTTCCACGCCTATGAAGCGTTGCGTGCTGCGCTCGGCGATGCAGCACCAAAAAAACGAGGGGCAACGTGAGAGATTTCGATCTAGCGGAGCTTGGTCAGATTCCCGACCCGCTTGCGGGGGAGGTACAGCCGGTTGCGCAGGCTCCCACCATGCCCAAGGAGGTGTCTGCCACGCGGGCTACCGTGCGTCGGCGCAGGCTGCTGGCGATGGCTTTTTCGGTCGTGTGGATGGGGGGACTCCTGGCAATGATGGGGGTTGCCAGTGAGAACCTCACGGTGTGGGGCCGGCTACTCGCCTGTTTGCTGCCAGCTGCACTCGGTGTTTTTGCGCTCGGTCTTGCGCTTTCGCCTGGCAAGTCTGGCTTGGGTCCTTCAGTCAAGCGTGCCCTGGTTACGCTGCTGGCAGTGCCGGCGCTGTTTGTTGGCGTCTCGCTGTTGTCGGGCGTGACCGGCGCGTTGGGCAAAGATTCTTTCATCTGCGGCGAGCTGATTCTGGTGCTTGGGGTAGTGCCGTTGCTTGCGCTCGGGTTGGCGTTGCGACATTCGAGCCCGAGTCGAAGCCTGGTGCGCAGCGCCCTTTTGGGCAGCGCAGTGGGGCTGCTCGCCGCTACGGTTCAGGCCGTGCATTGTCCCAAGACAGAGATCCTCCACAGCCTGATGGGGCACGGGGTTCCAGTGATCGTCCTCGGGGCTCTTGGTGCAACCGTGGTGCACAAACTCACGTCTGTTTGAGGGCTGGTTCTGGTCTGTTAGAAATGACGCGTGGATGATTCATTCCAGCTCGTCGGCACCGCCATTGAAGATCGCTATCGCGTCGACGCGGTAATCGGGGAGGGCGGTTTCGGGGTGGTTTACCGCGGGTACCACCTGCGGTTGGAGCATCCCATTGCGATCAAGTGTCTCAAGATTCCCGGCCACTTCACCTCGGAAGCACGGGAGCTCTTTCTCTCGCGCTTCCGCGAGGAAGGTCGCATCCTGATCAAGCTCGCCGACGCTTCTGGCGTTCCCCGCATCTACGACTACGGCATTGCTGAGGCTCGCGGACAAAAAGTGCCCTTCTTGGTGCTTGAGTGGCTCGACGGCCAGACGCTCGAGGACTCGATGCGCGCGCGGCGGAGTTCGGGTCTCGGCGGGCTTAGCCCCACCGAGGCGCTCTTTCTATTCCTGCCGGCCGTGGACGCGATCGCCGTGGCTCATGAGCACCACATCGCGCATCGAGACATCAAGCCGCCGAATATGTTCTTGGTGCGCGGTAGCAAAGGGCCAACCATGAAGGTGCTCGACTTCGGCATCGCGAAGGCCATGCAGGAGGGTGAGGCCTTGGCGCAAGCCAAGACGCAGACGGCCACGAGCTTTCGGGCGTTTACGCCGAACTATGCAGCCCCCGAGCAGTTTGCGCCGAAGCGCTACGGGGCGAGCGGCCCTTGGACCGACGTACACGCGTTGGGCTTGTTGCTGTTTGAAATGCTCACGGCGGTGCAAGCCAACAAAGGGGAGGATCTCGTCGAATGCCTCGAGTTCGCTACGTCCGAGTCACGGCCTTCGGCAAAGGCTGCGGGCGCCGCCATCTCCGATGCGCTCGAGGCCGTGCTCGCGCGAGCGATAGCGCGCAATCCGGAGCAGCGCTTTTCTGATGCGGGCGCGTTCGCAGCGGCGCTCCGAGCGCTCCCCGAGGCCTCCGCGTTGCCTACCCAACCGCTAGCGGTAACGCGCCTCGAGTCGCAGCCGGCCACCGAGCGAGGCGAGCCACTGCCGGCTCAGCTTTCACAGGTCTCGGGTCGAACGACGCCGCTCGTAGCTCCAACCCCGAGCGCGGTGGCGCCTCCCAATCCAGCCGCTGCGACGCTGATCGCCGGTGCTCAGCCTGCCCCTGCAGGGATGTTGTCGCAGCAAGCTGAGCGAACCGAGTTGCCGTTTGGTGGTGTGGGCGCTCCGGGGGCAAACGCCGTTACGAACCTTGAAGCACCGGTGCTCGCAAGGCCGGTGCAACCGGTGAAGCCGCGTTCCTCCGGAGGTAAGGGCGTCGCTATCGGAGCGGGCCTTTTGGTGATGGTGGGTATCGGAGCTGTCGCCTTTCTATCGCTTCGCCCGAGTCAGAGCAGCCGTCACCAATCCCTGGACGCCGAGGTCTCGGGCGTCGTCTCCGCTGACTATTCGCTGAATAGCGAGGTCAGCTATGCATTTGAGGTTTTGCCCGGTCGGGATCTCTACGTGCCAGTGCCCATCTCGGAGACGGAGGTCAAAGGCAAGACCCACTACCGACTCACGCGGATCGAGGACCAGATTGTTCAAGTGGACAAGGTTGGCCCCGCGGGGAACGTGCTCGAGAGCTCGGCGATCAAACGCCAGGCGGATGGTGGCTGGACTAGAACCAAAACCAACGGGCGTCAGGTGATCATCGAGACCGTCAAGCAAACGGCTGCAGGCATCGAGACCCACGAAAATCGCTACGGATACCCCTTTGAACAAGGCTGCGCTCGCTGGCAGTTGACGTTCACCAAAGCGGGCGACATCGAAAAGCGGATCTGTCAGGACCAAGGGGGACACGTCATCATCGACAGTAGCGGCTGCCAGGTGCTCGCCTTCACTAGCAATGAGCAACACCAACTCGTCGATGCGAAGTGTCAACAGGAAGACGGCACCCCCGTGATGGACGCCTCGGGCGTGTACACTCGCAAGTTCGCCTTCGACGACAAAGGAAGATTGAGCGAGATTGCCTATTACTCAATAGGTGGTAGCGCCGTAACCAACGTCAACGGCTGTGCTCGCAATCGGTTTACCTACGACAATGCCTCCAACATCCTCGAACAGCAATGCATCGGTCCTACTGGCATGATAACGACCTTCGCCAACTCGGCCGTCGCAGCGACGCGTCGCAGCTATGACGCGAATGGCTGTGTTCTCGAGGAGATGAACGTTGATAGCTCGGGCCGTCCGATTCAGTATGGGGACGCCGCCGGGCGCCGCTTCGGGCGGAACCAGTATTGCGAGGAAATTTCCTCCGCCGTAGTCGACGTGCAAGGTCGGCTGGCCGGGGCAGCGGATAGTGTGGTGTCCATCGAGCAAGAGTTCGACGGAGAAGGCAACGCGATCACCCAGCGCTGTTTCAACAAGCAGAAGAAGCCGTTCAATTGTGCTGGCTTGGCCGCATCGAAGGAGGACGGCTCGCTGCTTCGCTTTACCTTCGACGATAAGGGCCGCAACCTGGTCGAGAAGGCCTTCAATGCTGCAGGCCAGCCCACGATCGCTCAGCTCAACTATCAGCACGAAGCGCGCAAGACCTACAACGAGTATGGGCAGGTCGTGGAGGTGCGCCACTTCGACGTAGAGGGTAAGCCAGCTCCGGTCCTCGGCAATGTAGCGGTAAGGCGCATTCGCTACGATGCACTTGGTTCAGAGGTGTCCAACGCGAGCTTTGGCGTCAACGACGAGCCGGTCGCCGACCGCACGTTGGTGCACGAGATTCGCCGCAGCTACGATGAACTTCATCGGCTATCGACAGTCGAGTTGCGCGACGAAAGGGGCGAGTTGGTCAAGAAGAACTCGCTGCTGCTCGGCCGTATGACTTGGCCGACTCGGGCCGCCCAATTGGTGGTTGAACGGCAGGGCAGCCAGGTTTGGAACCGCTTCCTCGATGCCACGGGCAAAGAGATTTCAGCGCTGGATTGCTCGAAGCCAACGACGATCTGCGAGCAGTGAGCGTTCCGCGCTGTTCGCCCAGAAACAGCTGAGCTAGCGAAGACCGGTGCTGTCACCGAAAGACTTCTTCGACGCTCTCCGCTCCTCCAACGTAGCTCTTTTTGCCGGCGTCCCCGATTCGCTACTCAAAGACTTCTGCGCCTATGTAACGGATAACGCTCCGCGCGAGCGTCACGTGATTACGGCCAATGAGGGCAGCGCCGTCGCTCTCGTCATGGGGCACTATCTGGCGACGGGAGAGCTGGGCATGGTTTACATGCAGAACTCCGGCTTGGGTAACACCGTCAATCCGCTCACCTCGCTGGCTGACCCGGCCGTGTACGGAATCCCGATGTTGCTAATGGTCGGTTGGCGCGGTCGTCCGGACGAACATGATGAGCCGCAGCACGTACAAATGGGCCGCGTCACGTTGGCGACGCTGCATGCCATTGGCATCAAGACGACCATCCTGCCCGACACGATGGAGGAGGCGAAGGCCGCTCTCGAGCTCGCGATCGCCGATGCAAAAGGGCGGAGCGCCCCCCACGCTTTGGTGGTCAAGAAAGGCACCTTCGACGGCTACAAGCTGCAGGCGAAAGATACGAACTCGTACAGCCTTACGCGTGAAGCGGCGATCGAGCAGATCGTCGCTGCGCTACCTGCAGACGCTTGCGTCGTCGCAACCACAGGCATGCCGTCTCGCGAATTGTTCGAGATCCGTGAGCGTCGCAAAGAGACGCACGGGTCGGACTTCTTGACTGTCGGCGGCATGGGTCACGCCTCCCAAATTGCGCTTGGTGTTGCGCTCGCGCGCCCGAACCGAAAGGTCGTGTGCCTCGACGGTGATGGCGCCGTATTGATGCATATGGGCGGCCTAACGACGATTGGGCAGTTGGCGCCGAAGAACTACTATCACGTAGTGCTCAACAACGGCGCGCACGACAGCGTTGGTGGGCAGCCCACCGTGGCCTTCGACGTGGATTTGCCGGCGGTGGCCCGTGCCTCCGGGTACCCACATACCAGCGCGGCGACGGATGAGGCTTCTTTGGCGGCGGCGCTTACCAGCTTCTTTGCTGGGGAAGGGCCGAGCTTGCTGGAGGTCCGCGTGAAGAAGGGTGCTCGCAAAGACTTGGGCCGTCCAACGCAGTCACCTGCTGATTTGACGCGCGACTTCAGCGCTTTTTTGCAGAAGTAGAACGAACAAACTTGAGAGTCAGTACGCCGGTTCCGGCTCTTGAGCAGGTTCCGGCGGAGTCCCTTCAGGTGCCTCTGGTGCGTGGCAGCGGTCCACGGCTTCTTCTTCCAACTCGAGGATGCGCTCATTGACCTTCTCGTCGAGCGTGTTTCCCGCGGCCATTCCCCGGATCATGCGCGCCATCGCCAAGTAGTCGCGGCTGGCTTCCTCTCCCCAGTCCTCCTCAAAGTCGGTGGCCACCCGCTTGAGGTCTTTTGCGATGCGCTCGAAATCACCGGCGATTGCCTGAAAGTCGGGCTCGTCCACGGCGAGTCTACCGCGCGCGGTTTGGCTCCGATTGTGGAGCTCCTCGAGCTCGGCACAGATGGATTTGGCGGGTCGCTTCTTGCGCGGTGGTTCCTTGTCGTCGTCATCCGCGTTGTTGCTGCGGCTTTGCTTCTTGGTGCGGTTGCGGTTGGCGAGCCCGAGCCCGAGCACCAAGGTCAGCGCCGCCGCTGCTCCCCCCAAGAGCAGCATTCGCCGGTTGGACGGAGCAGCGGGAGCCTGCGCGGGGCTCGCCGCTGGAGTTTGGTCTGCGGAAGCGCCAGTCGGGAGCTGGGGACCCGAGGGCTGATGCGCCCAGGCCTGCGTCATCGGCGTTGGGCCTCCTGTTGGTGACGCCATCAAAGCGGGGTTCATCGCCTGGCCGAGGGCGCTGAAGCCAGCCATCGCCCGCTCGATATCGACTTCGCGCCGGGCTGGATCGCGTTCGACGAGGCGCAAAAACCAAGCGTCGAACGCCGGCGGAATGAGCGATCCTACGCCGAGCTCCAACGCCCGCTGACTCGGCGGCACGATCGGCTCGAAGAGGAGCTCACGAAGCAGCGTGTGCATACCGCTGCCGGCGTCGCTGGCCGCTCTCCAATAAGGCCGACCGGTGAGCAGATAGAACATGATCAGCCCGACCGCCCAAAGATCGGTACCTGGCCCAACGTGCGCTTGCCGCTCCGATTGTTCGGGGGCCATCCACAGCGGCGTACCAAGGCCCATCGTTGCGCTGCTCTGCAGCTCGGTGACGAGCTTGGCGATCCCGAAGTCGAGGATCTTCAGGTGAAACTCGGCGTTCGCGCTGCGGGGTACGGCCAGAAACAGATTGCCCGGCTTGAGGTCGCGATGAACCACCCCGACTCGGTGAGCGCGCGAGAGCGCATGCGCGAGCTGTTTACCGATCAGCGCCGCCTCCGCGAATGGGCGCGGCCCCAAGCGCTTGACGCGCACCTCGAGGTCTTCGCCGACGAGCAGCTCCATCACCAGCCACGGCACCCAACCGTTGGCCTCGATGCCCGAAGCGATCACCGAGACGACGTGGTCGCTGTCGATGCGCGAGCCGATGCGGGCCTCGAGTAGAAAGCGGTCCCGCATGGTTTGGTCCACCACCAGCTCTGGGCGCATCAATTTGAGCGCCCGCTTCGCTCCGGTGGACAGCTGCTCAACGGCGAACACCGAGCCCATACCGCCCGACGACAACGCACGCTCGATACGAAAATCTCCCGCAAAGATGGAGCCCGGAGCGAGCGATAGATTCACCCGCCCAAGGTACCGACATGGAGCCGAAGCGCAACGACTGCCGCTGCCCAGCCGCTAGGCTCAGGAAAAGCAGCGCACGCCGGGTAGAATTTCGTACAGCGCCACTCGGCTAGGTTTCTTGGCGCTCTGTCGCGAAGGGACGCTCACGAACTTCCACTCGGGTAACACCAACGCGGTGAGCCTGCCGCCGTACGCGCAGCCGGTGTCGACGGCCGCAGCATTGGCGTGAACGAAGGGTTCGGCCACCACCGTATGACCGAAGATGATCCGCTCCGGGCCTCCCCATTGTGTGGCCCAGAACGACGTATCGGCGGGCGCTTTGGAAGGCCAAAAGCTCTTCTTGTCAAGGCCGTTGGTGTTTTGCAGGTGAAGCAGGTGATAGGGGTCTTGCCGCTCGATTGGACGCCCAGGAAAGACGCCTGCGTGGACGACCACGGCTTGGTGCTCGGGTAGCCGAAGGAACAAGGGCAGGCCGCTCAGGTACTGATAGTGGGCCTCCCCGAGGCTCGCCCTCGTTCGCAGATGTTCGGGCGACAGCTTGTGAGGGGCGCTAAATCTTCGCGCGAGGTGATTCTCCTCATGATTGCCCAGGATCGACTCGAACCTGGCCGCCAGCTCAACACAGCCGGCCGGGTCAGGTCCACGATCCACGAGGTCGCCTGTGAAGATCACGCGGTCGTGTGGGGATGGCCCTAGCTTGTCCAGCAGGTCGCGCGCTTCATGCACGCAGCCATGCAGGTCTCCGATGATGAAGGTGCGGTTCATGGTCTTCACCTACGAGGCAGGCTCGGACGCCTGACGAGTCCTCCCCTCGATGGCTGAAGCGCCAGTAACCCTGCTTGCGGCCATCGCAGGGGCTCGATCCAGACCTTGGATGGCGCTATCGTGACAATCTTGAAAACTCTGCGTCACGGTCCTGTTCTGCTTGCGCTTCTTGGCCTGGTTCACTGCGACGGGGATTCGTCGTCGATCGACGGTGGCGGTGGGCAAGGCGGTAGCGGTCCGCTCGAGGCACTGCCGCCGCTCTCGAGGGCGCCGCTCACCACGGAAGAACGGCTCGATCCGGTTCGCTCCCAGGACCAAACGGGCGTGAAAGATCCGCGCCTGACCGACAACGTGCTCGCGCTGCTCGAGGACGGCTACGGCGATTACAACGTAGTCGAGGGGGAGCCTGTGCTGCGTCGCACGCTCGACGACACCCAAGCACCCGAACCAGGCGCCAACGCGGCGTTGATTACCCGGTTCGTTCATTTGGCCGATAGCCAACTTGCCGATGATGAGTCCCCCGCCCGCGTAATCAACGTTGATAGCCCAATGGGGCTCACCGGCGGCGCCTTCCGTCCACAAGAAGGGCACGCGTGTCGCATCCTCAACGCTGCGGTGCGCACCATCAACAAGATCCACGAAGATAGCCCGTTGTCCTTGGTTCTGCTCGGCGGTGACAACGCTGATAACGCTCAAGCGAATGAAGTCGATTGGGTGCTCTCATTGCTATCCGGTCAAGCCGAGCTCGAGTGTGATTCGGGCGCAAATGATGATCCGGTTGCAGGCCCCAACAATGATCCGAAGGACCCCTTCGTCGCTGAGGGGCTGGATGTGCCGTGGGTTTGGGTAACTGGCAATCACGACATCCTCAATCAGGGCAATTATGCGGTGACGTCGTATGCGGATACCTACCTAAGCGACTACTCGGAGGTGGGCGCTCGCGATTGGTCCCAGCCGGGGGGGCCCGTCGTGGTTGGCGATGTGGTTGCTGATCCAGCTCGCGCGGGCCTCAGCTCAAGCGAGATCCTGACGCGAGTTCGCGCCGACGGAGATGGCCACGGCATCACCGAAGAGGCAGCGAGTTCAGGGCGAGCGTACTACCAAGTAGATATTGCCGGCTCCGATGTCCGGCTGCTCGTGCTGGACACTGCGGCTCCCCTCGGCAGCGCTGAGGGGCTAATCCACCGCGGGGAAGTCGACAATTTCTTGGTACCAGCGCTGGATATGGCGCTCGCGGCCGGTAAGTACGTAATCGTCACGTCGCATCATGCCTCTGGCCAGCTCACTGACGGCGGCGGCTTCGGCGGAGTGGCTCAAGACGATGCGGTCCTCACCGAGGAGTTCCGCAACATTCTCGGGGAGTACCCCAACGTGCTCATGCACTTGGCGGGGCATACCCACCATCACAAGATCGAACGGCTGGTACCGAGCGAGGCGCCTTATACCTATTGGGAAGTGGAAACCGCTGCCCTCGCGGACTTCCCGCATCAAATGCGCGTGATTGAGATCTGGGACCTCGACAACGGCTTTCTCAGCATTCGCAGCGTCGCCTTTGATTATCAGACCGAGAGCGACGCCGTGGCCGAGGAGGGCCGCAGCCTTGGCTTTCTCGACTTTACCTCCGGGTGGCAAGGGGAGGGGCGAGGGGACGCAAACGATCGTAACGTCGAGCTGTACGTTCCAGCTCCGTGACGGCGCAGCCTCGTGTCAGAAGGTGCGGAGTTGCTCGCCTGCCGTGAAGAGCGCGCGGCGAGCCAAGACCACCGCAGTGCTTCCCGATACGGCCGCCACAATCACCAGTTGGTACATGATTACGAGTTGGTAGCGGACTGCGTGTTCGGGCGCCGTTCCACTCACGATTTGGCCGGTCATCATGCCCGGAAGCGCAACCAGCCCGACGGTGAGCAGCCCGTTGATGGTCGGGATCAGCGCTGCTCGAAGGGCGTCACGAACCGGGCGCGCCAGTGCCTGCACCGGGGTGGCCCCGAGGGCGAGCCACTGCTCGATCTCCGCGCGGTCGTTGCATACGGAGGTGAAGAGCCGTTCGAGCACCTGAGCCACGACGTTCATCGCGTTGGCGACGATCATCCCCGTGATTGGAACCACGTAGCGCGGGCTCCACCAAGGGTCCGGCTGCACAACGAAGAGAAAGACCGGCAGCAGCGCCATCAGCGAGCCCACGGTGATCGCCAGCATGACGCTCGGCAATAGCACTCGAAGCGGAGGACCGTGTTCGATGCGGCGCGCGCTCGTCCAGGTGGCGGCTGTGAGCATGGTCGAGAGCAGCAACAAGACCCAGGCTGGGTGCTTTGTCTGAAACAGCGTGAGCAGCACGTAACCCACGGCCAACAGCTGTGCGCCACCACGCAAGATACCGACGACGAGCTCACGACCGAGGTCGAGCTTGGCTGCGCGCGAAACCCAGAGCGAACACACCAGCACGAGGGCCAAAACGATGAGCAGCCGCCAGGGCGCAATATCGATGTAGTTCATACGCGCTGCAGCCTTCCGCGTAGAAAGCGATAGGCGCTGCCAGCTAGCCACGAAGCTTGTTCGGGCTCATGGCTGACGATGACAACGGCCGCTCCTTGCGCTGCGTAGGCTTTGAGCTCGCAGAGGACGCTACGCGCCGTTTCCGGATCCAAGGCGGCGGTCGGCTCATCGCAGAGCAAGACTTTGGGATCGAGCGCCAAGGCTCGCGCTAGTGCGACCCGTTGCTGTTCACCGCCAGAGAGCTCTTTGGCGCTGCGCGAGGTGAAGTCTGCGGCGAGTGCGACTCCTTGCAATAGTCGTCGAAGCTGCTCCTCGTCGAGCTGCGTGCCTCGCAAGCGTGGACCCGCTTGGAGGTTGACGCTGCCCGCGAACATCACGGCTCGCTGGGCGACATACCCAACGAGTGAGCGATAGGTTGAGGGCGCCAGGGTTTGCGCGGGCTTTCCATCGAGCCAAAGCGCTCCTCTTGCGAGCTCTTGCAGTCCGGCGAGCGCGCGGAGCAGCGTGCTTTTGCCGCTGCCTGACGGCCCCTCGATCACCACCACCTCACCCGGGTCGAGCGAGAACTCGAGCTCGTCCAAAACCAGCCGAGTGTCGAAACGAACCGTGAGCTGACGCGCGCACAGGCGCGGCTTTGGGTCCTGCATCGGCAGGCGCGCTACAGCGCGATTTGGCTGGTCGCGATGCCGGTGGCCAGCGCCACCGCCACGGGAATCGAGAAGTTGTCGTCGAAACGACGGCTGGAGCCGAGCTCGGCGAGGGCGCCCGCTGTCCCTGCGACCAGCGCGACGATCAGCGCTTGGACCGGCGCGGCGCCGGTGGCCAGGAGCCAAATGAGCGATGCCAGCGCGCCGACCACCACGAACGCCAAGGTGCCCTCGAGCGTACGGTTGGCCGAGAGCTGGATGCGACCGAAGCGCCGCCCCACGACGCCTGCCGCCGGGTCTGCGAGCCCGAGTACGAGCACGGCCAACTCCGCCCCGCGCATTGGCGCTAGGGCGGCAATCAACGTCAAGGCGGTCACGTACCAGGTTGACGAATTGGTGTGATGGCGCTCATGGGCGTGCGCCACCGGCCCAAAGAACGACATCAGCTTGGCGTTGATCTCAGGGCTTCTGCGCCGCAGAAACTCCGAGGTCCAAGCGAAGGTGGCAAACGCGGCCGCCAAGGCAAACAGCCACCAGCGCCCGGGCAATAGCCGAATCAGCGCCAGCGAAACGAAGCCGGCGGTGACGTGGAAGCCGCTGCGGGCCAGGTTGGTGGGACGCGTGATGGGCGTCCGCTCCGACGCACCTTCAGCAAACGGCAGAGCAAGCGGGGTGGCTTTCGACACGGCCTGGGGACCCTAGTCGAGCCGGTCTTGCGCGGTATCAGAATCTCGTCATTTCGCGGTGGACTGGTCCGCCGACGGCTTTGGGAGGTTAGGCGGCGATGAACTGGCGCTCCACCAGTCTGCGATAAATCCCCTCTTCCCGCATTAGCTGCTGGTGGGTACCGCTCTGCGCGATGCGACCACCCTCGAGAACCACCACCAGGTCGGCGTCGGCGATGGTGGAGAGCCGGTGTGCGATGACCAAGGTGGTTCGCCGACTGCCATCCCGTCGACTGCCCTCTCGCAGTCGCTCCAACGCCTCGCGGACCAGATGCTCGCTCTCAGCGTCCAACGCGCTGGTGGCCTCATCCAGAATCAGCACCCGCGGATCTTTGAGCACCGCCCGAGCGATCGCCACGCGCTGCTTCTGTCCGCCGGAGAGCTGGATACCGCGCTCACCCACCTTGGTTTCGTAGCCCTCGGGGAACTGCGCAATGAAGGCGTGGGCGTTGGCGACGGTTGCAGCCTCGCGGACCTCGGCGTCGCTGGCGTCGATGCGGCCGTAGCGAATGTTGTCGGCGATGGAGGCCGAGAACAGCACCGGCTCTTGGGAGACCACCCCGACTTGCGAGCGGAGCCAACTCGGATCGAGCTCACGAAGGTCCACGCCATCGAGCTGCAAGCTGCCCTCGGTTGGATCGTAGAAGCGCGTGAGCAGCGCTGCGATCGTGCTCTTACCGGCTCCGGAAGGACCGACGAGCGCAACCACCTGCCCAGGCTCGATGGCGAGTTCGAAGTCCTTCAAGACCGCCACTTGCGGGCGCGTTGGATAGGCGAAGCCCACGTGCTCGAAGGCGATCCGGCCAGGCACCTTCTCCAGCGTTTTTCCACCATGCAGCGAGATGGTCGGTGTGCGATCCAGCAGAGCAAAGAGCCTCTCACTGACGCCCGCAGCTCTCATGAAGTCGGACCAAACATCCGCCAAAGCGGCCAAGGAAACCGCGACGGTAATCGTGTAGATCAAGAAGGACGTGAGATCCCCGGCGCTCATTTCGCCGCTCCGAACCAGCCGGCCGCCGTACCAAAAGACGAGCGCTACGGCGCCGAACGCGGCGCTCATCGACACGCCCATGAATACGCCGCTTACGTTGATGCGCGTCTTGGCGAGCGCGAAGCTCGCGTCGAGCTGCGACTCGTAGTGCTTCGTCTCGCGCCCCTCGGCGGCGAAGGCGCGCACGGTGCGCAAGTTCGCGATGCTCTCTTCGGCGGTCGCCGAGGCCTCAGCGAGCTTGTCCTGAACGGCACGGGCCAGCCGCCGTACGCGCTTGCCGTAGCTGACGGCCCCAATGGCGATGGCCGGGACGACCGCGAGCATCAGCAGCGTAAGCGGTGGTGAGGTGAAGAACAGCATCACCACGCCGCCTAGAACCATGGCGCAGTTGCGCAGCAACATCGAGATATTCGAGCTAACGGCGCTCTGCAGGACGGCGGTATCCGAAGCCAAGCTGCTCGATAGGTCGCCCGTTCGCTTCTCGTCGAAGAAAGCCACGTCTTGCTCGAGGATCCGTTCGAACACCTGCTTTCGAAGCCGAGCGACGACCCGCTCCCCGGCGGTGGTGAACAGAATGAAGCGGAGGGCGCCCGCGACGCCTTGCACCAGGAACGTCAGGAACATGAACATCGCGGTCTGATCGATGATGGCCGCGTCCGAGTTCGGGTCGAGCGCACCATCGATGATGCGGCGGATGGCCTGCGGGAAGATCAGACTTCCGGCGCTGCTGATGCCCAGCATCAACAAGCCCACGCCGAGCGGCTTCCACTCAGGCCGGGCCAACCCCAAGACCCGCAACAAGAGCGCTCGCGCTTTCCTTACGGGTACTTTCGGCGCTTCAGGGCTTTGCACGGGCGGACTATGCAACCAGCGCGGATCTAGCGCGAGGGTTTCGCTGTTGTGTTAGGAAGATTGCATGCGACCTTGGCTTCGCGCCTCGCGGTCCTTGTTCGGTACCGCGTTGCTGTTTGCGTTTTTCGGCGTGGCCACCGTGATTGCCACTGCGCAAGACAAGGGCGCAGCTGGCTTGTCCGACGCCTTCAAGTTGCGTTGGGCACAGACCTTTAGCGGCCCTTGGTCGGCGATCGTTCTGACTGGCGCTTTGGCCTTTGCCGTTGGCGTGGCCTTGCACTGGCTCGACAGCGTCACCTCCCGTCGTTCCTTCATCAGTAAATCTGCGCGTGAGCCCAACATCTCCAGCGACCTGAAAGGGGCGCTCTTGGAGTTGGCCCAAGCTGTCGAGGCCGCCGCGGCGGGCTCTGAGCCGGACGTGATCCTCGCTTGTGATGAGCTCATTCGCGGCGCGGCAGGGCTTGGAGCCAGCGACATTCATCTTTCGCCCACCCCCCAAGGGTCCAAGTTGACCCTGCGTTTGCAAGGTGAGCTGCGGGACATCGCGACGCTGGCGGGAGACATTCACGCACCCTTCGTAACGCGCATCAAAGTGCTGTCCCGCTTGGATACCTACATTCGCAACGTGCCCCAAGATGGCCGGCTCGTACTCGATCTTGGTGGCGGGACTGTGGAGGCGCGCGTTTCTACTCTGCCTACCGAGCTTGGTGAGCGCGTGGTCATGCGTTTGGTTCGTGGCGGCCGCGCAGTTCCGGAGATTGAGTCGCTGGGCTTCCCGGCCGACGTTGAAGCGAGGTTCGCCGAAGTGCTCGGGCGCCCGCAGGGCATCCTCTTCGTTACGGGTCCCGTGGGTAGCGGCAAGACGACGACGCTTTACGCTGCGCTCGCCTGCATCGCTCGTTCACGGGGGAGAACCACGGCGATGGTAACGCTCGAGGATCCGATCGAGTTGGAGCTGCCGTTTGCCACCCAAACCCAGATTCACCCCAAGAGCGGGATGACCTTCGCGGGGACCTTGCGCAGCGTATTGCGCCAAGATCCCAACGTGCTGATGGTGGGTGAGATCCGCGACAAGGAGACCGCTGAGATCGCGACGCAAGCAGGTCTCACCGGCCATTTGATTCTGACCACCGTCCACGGTCAAAGCGCAGCCGGCGTGTTTGCGCGTTTGGTCGAGATGGGCATCGAGCCCTTCGTCCTCGCCAGCTCGACGCTCGGTTGCGTGTCGCAACGCCTTGCGCGTGCGCTCTGCGCCTCGTGTCGACAAGTCCGGCCAGTCGAGCCGATCGTCGTCGAGCGCTTCGCCGCGCAGGGCCTCACGATTCCCGACGGCACTTACTATGAACCCAAGGGTTGTGAGGCCTGTGACGGGCGCGGCTTCGTGGGCCGCGTGGCCCTAGTCGAGCTCTTGGTGATGGATGAAGAGCTGAGGGCGGCAGTGAATGCGCGCATGCCCTCGCCGGAGCTCTCGGCGTTGGCTTCGCGAAACGGCATGAAGGGGCTGCTCGCCGATGGGATGGAACGCGCTCGCCGCGGGGAAACCAGCTTGCTTGAGGTTTTGCGGGTGGCCGGATGAACGTGCTTGAACGCCTAGGAACGGGAACGCAGCTGGCCGGCAGTCTCCTGCTGGTCGTGGCGGCCTCGAGATTCTTGTACGTCGCTGTCACGGAGGGTTGGGCAGATGACCAAGCTCCTCCGAAGCCTGCGTCCTCCGCTCAGGTCAGCGCGGCTCCGCAAGCCAGCGGGCCGGCCAAACCAAGAGGTCAGGCGATCCGAACCAAGTTGCTCGTGAGCGTTGGAGCTGACCGCTCAACCGTGCGAGTCGACGGCGCAACCTTGGGCAAGACCCCTCTTTTTACCGAGACCTCCTGCCGTTTGGGTGAGCCTCTTTCAGTGCTGGTGATCGAGCCGAGTGGAAAGACCCTGACCTTCGCACCCATCTGCGTCGAAGGCACCGTGCGGGTCGATCCGTGAGTCTTGAGGCTGCTTATCGGAACTCGTCCGCCGGCACCCAAAAGCGGTTCTCCTCTGCGGGGTAGATGCGCGTTTCGAGCGGGTAGATCTCGACGAAACCGTCCACGACCTCCCCCTGGCGAACCAGCGTTCCTTCGGTAATCCATAGGCTCTCGTGGTCGGCCTTTTGTGGCGACAGCCCTAAACGAACGGGCATGGTGCGCGCGATCTCACGGGTCGATTGGTGGATTCGGTCGCGGCTGCCGCCGCAACCAGCGAAGCCCAACCCGCCGAAGCCAAGCGCTTCATCGCTGACCTCTTGGCGATCGACCCAAACGTCGAAGCGAGCCTGCGCTGTTTTGAAGCGTACGTTGAGCCAGCTGCGCGTCTCGGCTGCGACCGTAAGCTCCAGAGCGATGGGCGCTTCGGACGGATCCACCTGGAGTACCGCGATCACCGAACCGGCGGCGGCGTTGCGCAGCGTGAGCGTCTTTTGCGACGGGTAGACAAGGCGCGCCGCTGCGCTCGCCGCAGTGTCGTCCGCCGCAGGCTCCGGCTCGGCCAACTCAAACGCCAGATCGGAACAGGCTACCTTGGCAGGGATCGCGTCGACGCCTCGGAGGTCGGACAGCACCTTTACGCTGACACCGTCGGTGCGGCTGGATTTGATCTGCACTGGCGCATTCTTCGCTAGCCAAACGTGGTCCTCGAGGACCATCACCTCGTTTGCGAGCCGAAAAGGATGCTGCGTGATTGGCGTGTAGCCAGTGACCGTCACGCCCCCGCTCCGCGCGTGAACCCAGGCTTTTTGGGGCCTAACCGTCAATCCCCAAACCAGCTCAATCTTCTCGGTGGAAAAGCTGACGAGTGGGGAACCGTCTTTCGAGCTAACGGTGGCGATTGGATCTTCGCAAGGTTTGGGAAACGGGTTGCCACCGCCGCGCACGACGCAGCTCACCTCTGCTGGCGGTGCAGGCCAAGCTGGCGCCACCCCCTCCGCTTTCGGTTTTCGGCTGGATTCAACGTCTACCGCCGCTGCCGAGCGCGTCACCCACGGGGTCGTTCGCGAGGCGGTCTCAACGCTGTTCGCAGATCCTGCTGCGCGCTCGCCCGGCGCGATCGACACCAGAGGCGACGCCCCCGAGCCTGTACATCCGACCAACGCGAGCCCGCAAAGAATGAAACGCACGCTCGATGGACGCCCGCTCGGAGGATTAGTTCCCGCCGCTCGAGGCTCGCGTCACGGCAGCTGGCAAACGTAGAAAGCGGGCACGTCGCAGGGGATGTCGTTCCACAGCCCGCCCGCCCAACTCGCCAAATGGCCGCAGTCCTCTTCCCCGGTATTGTTCGGTTCGCCGGGGCTCCAGGTCTCGAAGTCGAGGGGCGTGCTGTCGGTCCATTCGAAGGAGCCCTCGGTCACCAGATCGTGAAGCCCGATCCACCATTCGCCGCCGAGCAGCGAGTAAGCGCCCATCACGATCTCGTCTTGGGTCGCCTGATCATGGACCGACGCCAGGTGACCGCCTTGCATGACGCAGTCGGCCTCGGCCTCGGCAAAGTTCCGTTGCTTGAAGCAGAAGGCGTACGTTCCACCGGCCGTCGCTGGTACGTTCACGCAGCCGGGACAGAGCGGGTCCTCATCAAGCTGACCATCGCAGTTGTCGTCGGTCAGGTTGCAGAGCTCGGCGGCGCCAGGAAAGATGTCAGGGTTCGCGTCGTTGCAGTCTTGCCCGCAACCGGAGGCGCCATCCCCATCACCGTCCAGGACGTTTGGATCGGTGCAGACAAACTGGCCTGCAACATCTGCCGGGCGGTTCTGCAGGAAGGCCTTGGTCGCGTCGATGGAGCCATACACCCAGCCCTCGTCGTACTCCTTGCGCGGGTCCTCGAGCATGGCCTCATCAATCAGCGCACGCAGCTCGTCACAGCGGTTCACCAGATCGAGCTCGGTGACGCGGGCGCTAACCTGTTCGAAGGCCGTCTTCAGCTGTTGTCGGCACGGGAGCGAGGCTCCGCACATCTCCTGCACGCGACCATCTCCACCCCAGATCGGCAAGCCATCGGCGAAGGTCTGGTCGGTGCCCCAGGGCATGAAGGTCCAGCGACCGTCCGCGCCCCGGTAGACGAAGTAGTTGTTGCGGGTCCAGGCGTACCCATCCCAGTGACCGATGAAGATCTCGGTCGCCGAAAAATTCAGGTATGCCTCCATGTCGATCACAGTGCTCGCGTCCTCAAAGAAGGTGGCTGGGTCAGTCATCGCGTCGAGGGCTAGCTTGAGCTCCTGCAAATCGGCAAAGCCAACGTCTTCACCGTTGTCTTGATCGAAGGTGGGGATGAAGCCGTCCTCGAGGTCGCTGCCGTATTGTCCTTCGTAGAGG
The DNA here is from genome assembly GCA_044376115.1 of Polyangiaceae bacterium. Taxonomy (GTDB): domain Bacteria; phylum Myxococcota_A; class Polyangia; order Polyangiales; family Polyangiaceae; genus Xiheicaenibacterium. The sequence continues at coordinate 402,881 of JBILLK010000005.1, forward strand.
TTGCCTTCGTCTTCGCCGAACCACGTCTTCAAGTACTCCGAGTTATCGAGCACCTCGATGGTTGAATACAGGCCATACAGCTCGCCGTTGACGAACACGCGGGCGTACGAGGTGCGCGGAGCGGGGACGCCTGCTGCGCGAAACAGCGACGAGGCCAGCTGCTCATGGATCATGCTGCTGTCCTGCACCATGTTGTTGAGCGCGAGCTTCTCCAGCCCAAGTGGCTCCTGCTTCTTGTCGAACTCATCGAACTTGAGCAAGAAGGCTGCCTTTTGATCGAGCGTGCGGAACGAACCGTACTTGCCTTTGAGCCGCAGCCCGATCCCGGGCAAGTTCAGCACCTCGCCGTTCGTCAGGGCGATCTCCGCATCGGCGTGGACGTACTCCGAGGGAGCCGCCCAGATCGAATCGATCGCCAGTTCATCAAGCGTCAACTCGATCCGCGCGATGCCATCGGACGCAAATAGCGCGTCCGCGGTTTCAGCACCGCCAACGCCTCCCGCCCCACCGCTGCCGCCCATTCCCCCCGTATTGGCGCCAGCGCCGGAGCCCGTACCGCCCGTGCCGCCACTACCACCCGTACTGCTACCGCCCGCGGGTTGCTGCGTCTCATCGCCATCACATGCGCAGACCGCCCAGGCTAGGGCCAACAGCGCGCCTCGTGCCAACCGACCAGCGTGCGCCCGCGAGAAAAAGAGCATCTGGTCAGGTTAACGCTGTGACCAACCCGCACTCAAGGTCGACGCGAGCAATTCGCTAATTCGCCAACTATCCTTCCGCGAGCTGCAGCTCCTCGCTTGCTCGCACGAACACAACCTCCACGCCGAGCTCCAGCTCCTCCGGATCGAGCGGGACGGCGAAGGCTGCGTCGGTGGCGCAGTAGTTCGTCGTCTCGTGGCTGCATATGAGATTAGCTTCACGCATGAGCGAATACACGAGGTCCGCTTCAGCGGAATCGAAGCCGGTCAGCGTAAGTAGAAAACCTTCTTCCAGCGGATCGCCTTGGACCGAGGCGGAGGGCATGGCGGCGAGTAAACTCTTGGCTCGCATTGCCTCGCTCGCGTGCATGGTTCGCGGTCTCAGGATCACCGCCTCGCCAGTAAACGGGTGCTGCCCTGTGCGCGGCGGGCCGCTGTGAATCGGGCGGAAGAAAAGTTCGACGCTCATACGGCTGACACCGCTTCCCCTACGATATTAAAGTAACGAAGCGTCGGCCGTAGCTCGGGCACCCAGGGTAGAACCTGGAACTCGCTGGGCGTGAGCGCAAACATTGGATTGCGGCCCGTGTGAATGAAGCCTTGTTGCAAAAGACCCTCGCTCGGCTTTTGCGTGATGTTGTGCAATAGGCCTTCCTGCCGCATCCCGACCTTCTCCATGACCCGGCGGCTCGCCACGTTGGCCTCGTCACAAATGGCCTGTACGCGATCGGCGCCCAACTTATCGAACGCGTAGATGACGATGAGCTTGGACGCATAGCTCGCTAGCCCTCGCCCTGCGAACGGGGTTGGCGTCCAATAGCCAATCTCCAACCCGCTCGGATTGAGCGGTACGCGTGGGTGGAGCCCGATCATGGTGACAAGCGTCTCTTGCTCGGCGTTGCGCTCGAACAGCGCCATGCTCAACTCCCGCCCTGAAAAGTAGTTGGCTTCACATTCGCGCAGCCGCTCGAGTTGCTGAAGCGTGCTCTGCGGTTGATGCGCCCATGGCATGAACCTGCAGAGTTCGGCGCGGCTCGCGTCGAAGGCGCGCAAGATCGCGTCAACGTCGCTCATCAAGGTCGGGCGCAGCACATAGGTCTTGCCGTCCTGCGCTTGGGCGTGGATGGCCCGCGCTGGCCGTTCACGAGTGACGCTTATTTGAGCTGGTGACAGCCGTAGGCCTTGGGATTCGCTGACGGGCGGAAACATAGGAGGCTCCAGCGCGGGTGAGCTCGCACGATCACCTGTGCGACGCACTTTCAGCAAGGGCCGCCGTCCCCCTATCGGGTTGATTGTGCCTTGACGCGGTGAGGCATCGGACTACTTCCACATACCCATGAAGTCGCTGCTCCCGTTGATTTCCACGTTTGTCTTGCTCTCAGCCTGTGCTCCCGAAAATGGCTTGGGAGAGTTGGAGCAGGCGGGGGAGGGCGAGGCTGCGCTTTCGGGTTCGCGCATCAACTTCTCGGCGGATTGGGCCGAGAAGGTGGAAGGCAAGCTGCGCGCTGGTGACCCGATCGAGCTGGTCTTCGACGAGGCTCGGCTAGCCAGCTGCCGAGGTGAGCAGAACGGTATCCCGCAATGGGCGATCACCGCTTTCTACCGCGTCAATGGTGGAGAGCTGCACGCTGTGCCGGTGGCCGGTCTCAACGCCGGGGAGACGGTGAGCATCGTGCCCACCGAGAAGGGCAAGTTGGAGCTCTGGTTCGAGGAGACCAATCGTTGGGGATGTCACGCCTACGACTCGAACCTCGGCGCTAATTACGTATTCAAGGTCGGTGCTGCAGTTGGCCAACCCGGTTGGGTTGGCAACGGCGCCCGGGTGATCGATCGCTGGACGTGCAGCGCGGGCCCTTGCGATCAAAGCCGCGTGAGCTTGGAGGAGGCGTTCACCTTCGGGACCTGGGCGCGGCAACGAGCGACGATTGCAGGCCTCTACTTTGATGTCTGGGAGGAAGGCGTCACCGACTGGAAGAACCCAGATTTGTGGAAAGAGGTGGATGTGCAGTTCCACTACCGCTTTGCCGGCCAAGCGGCCTTCTCTTCACGCTACGTGGATTTCTTTCAAAACGTCGGTAATGACGCTCGTTACGAGCTGCGACTGCGCAACATTGATCCCTTCTTCGCGATGCCTTCGGTGGTCGCTGAGGAGAACTGCCCCGCAGCAGAGCTCTCGGTCACGCCGGACGGTCAGTACGTTTCGACCGAGGTTGAGTACTACTTCAGCGCTGACGGTGTGGAGCTACGCCCGGAGAGCGGTGGTACCTTCATCGGCCGGTTTGAAGACTACGTTGGGCCGTACGCGGCTTGCCTCTAAAAGAGCTTTGCGTCCGGCCGGCGGCTGAGCGCTGCTTGGCCGGCCCAGCCGGCCTTCCGATTGGGCCGGTCGTTCACTCAGCCAGCTAACACGCCGCTTACGACGCGCTCGATCCCGCCGTAGTCGCGCTTTCGTTCGACCTCGGTGAAGCCGTTCTGGTGGAAGATCTCCGCCGTCTTTTCGGATTGGCCGGCGCCGATCTCCATCGCCAGGAGGCCGCCCTTCGACAAAACGGCGGGCGCCTTTTCGATGATGCGGCGCGCGAACTCGAGGCCGTCTTCTCCTCCGAAGAGCGCAACGTGGGGCTCGAAGTCGAGGATGGTGGCGGCCAGTTCGGGCTTCTCGTCGAGCCGAATGTACGGCGGATTGGCTGTGATTACGTCGAACGGGCCAACGAGGCCTTCGAGCAAGTCGGCCTGTTGGAAGAAGACGCGCGGTACGGCGGCGAGGCGCACCGCGTTCTCACGCGCGACGACCAGCGCGTCCTCCGAGATGTCCGAGCCGAGCACGCTCCAAGTCGGCCGTTCGCGGGCCAGGGTGATCGCCACGCAACCGGAGCCGGTGCAAAGATCGAGCACGGAGGCTGCGAGGCTCAGGTGGTTGGCTCGGGTGAGCGCAACCTCGACCAAGGTCTCGGTGTCGGGGCGAGGGACTAAGACGCGTGCGTCTACATGGAAGGAGCGACCATAGAACTCGCGCGCGCCGAGGATGTAGGCCACCGGTTCATGCGAACGGCGACGCTGGTGGAGCGCCTTGTACGCGGCCAACTCCTCCTTGCTGAGCGGCCGATCCGATTGAACGATCAGGCCGACGCGATTGATCGACAGCACGATGCCCAAGAGCAGCTCGGCGTCGAGCCGTGGGGTGTCGTTGCCGCGCGAGCGAAAGTCCGCCGCCGCCCAATCGAGGACGCGTTTGACCGTCCACGGTTCTTGCGCTGCAGTCGTCACAGAGCCTCTGCCGCTTGTGCGACGAAGCTTTCGACCTCCCGTCGAATTTCGTCTCGGCGAGCGACGGTCTTGGCTTCAAAGCGCAACACCAGCACCGGTTGCGTATTCGACGCGCGGCACAAGCCCCAGGCGCCGTCGCCAAAATCGATGCGAGCCCCGTCGAGATCGAGCACGCGATGGGTCTTGCGAAAGTGCTCTTGCACCTTGGTGACGATGCCGAACTTCTTGTCGTCCGCGCAATCCACTCGCAGCTCCGGCGTGGCAAAGGTCTCAGGTACATCGGCTAGCAGCTGCGAAAGCGGTTTGCCTGCGTCGGTCACGATCTCCAGCAACCGAACGCTCGCGTAGATCGCGTCGTCATAGCCGAAGTAGCGATCCCCAAAGAACATGTGGCCGCTCATCTCTCCGGCCAAAAGCGCCTTCTCAGCCTTCATTTTGGCTTTGATCAACGAGTGTCCGGTCTTCGAGTAGAGAGCGCGGCCGCCGTGCGCCGTCACGTCGGCGAACAGCGTCTCGGAGCACTTGACCTCACCCAAGACGGTGGCTCCAGGGTGCTCGGCGAGCAGCGCGCGCGAGTAGAGGATCATCAGCTTGTCCCCCCAAATGACCTCGCCCTTTTCGTCCATCGCACCGATGCGATCGCCATCCCCATCCCAAGCGATACCGAGCGCGGCGCCGGTTTCGAGGATGCGCGCTTTGAGCTGCTCGAGGTTGCTAAGCACCGTCGGATCCGGGTGGTGGTTGGGAAAATGACCGTCGATATCGCAGAACAGTGGATCGACGCTGACGCCGAGCGCCTCCAGTGTGCGGACCCCGAGCGGGCCTGCTGAGCCGTTGCCCGCGTCCACCACCACGCGCGGCGCTTTAGCCCCGTCCAAGCGAGAGGCCTGTTTGACCGCCGCGATGTAGTCGGCGGAGATATCCTTGCTCTCCAACGTCCCGCGTGTGCGCGCAGGAAGTTCGCTGGCCATGGTTTCACGCAGGACCTGGATCTCTTGGCCGTAGAACGAGCCCTTGCCGCGCATCAGCTTGAAGCCGTTGTCCTCCCCTGGGTTGTGGCTGCCAGTGATCTGCACCGCGCCGTCGGGATGGGTGTGGAAGGCGGCGAAATACAGCAGCGGCGTCGGTCCCACGCCGACGTCGAGCACGTTGGCACCCTGCTCGACGAGCCCGCGCGTGAGCTGCTCGAACAGCCTTGGGCTCGATAGACGGCCGTCTCTTCCGACGGCGATCGTGAGCGGTTGGCTTTGTTCAGCCTCGGGCTTGCCCCGTCGAATCAGCTCCGCAAACGCGCGTCCGAGGGCGAAGGCGAACTCGTTCGACAGGTCTCGCTCGGCGACGCCGCGCACGTCGTACTCACGAAAAACATTGGTCGGGAACGACATAGGCGGCGCAGGCTATCACAGCCCGCTGGTGGGCCTTTGCCCCGCGGACCCCACCGTTTCCTGGCGGTTCCTCGGGAGCTCGAGCACCAATGTATCCATCACCGGCCCGCAGGGAGTGCGCACGTCTTTGGTGGCACAGGTCACGAGGCGAAAGCCGCCGCCAATGGCGATAGCGACCATTTGTGCCTCTTGCGGCGAGCCCTTATCGTCCACCCCCTCGAGCCTCATCGCCGCGTGCCGAGCCTCTCCGGCGGAATACGCTGCATCCAGCCGCTTCACCGACTTTCCGCCGAAGTTTGCTGCAAAGCCGTCGAAGGCCATTTCCATTTCGGCGGACGAAGCGTTGAGCACCATGGTCTCTACCGCCGTCAGCGAGCCGCAGGTCCAGGAGGTGACGTCCTCGCTTGGTCGCTCCTCGAGGCAGTGACTCAAGAGGCCGGTGGGCGCCGTAGGAGCCGGCGTCGTCGCGCAGCCAAGCAGCGAAACAGCGCCCAAACCGAGCAACAAGGTGAAGCGAGCAGTGTTCATGACGACCACTCAGATGCACCGACTGGCCCCGCGTTCAAAGCGAAGGCCCGCTACTTGGCCGGCGCAAAGTTAAAGGCGCCGACGAGCCCCCCGCGCAGCTGCGTCTTGGCCTCGACCTCCCCGTTCTCGAATACGAGGCGAAAGCCCTGTTCCTGCTCCTTGATGGCTTGCCTTTTGCCGCGCGAACTGACGAAGCTCGCGATCTCGCGGAACTTCTCCGCTGTCACTTCCTTGCGAGTTTCGGGGTGAAGTAGCTTCAGGAAGCGTTCGTGGTCTTGCGAGCCGAGCGCAGCTAGAAGATCCTCCAAAGCCTGCTGGTGGGTCTTGGCTTGCGCGGTCTTCCAGCCTTCGCCCTCAACTTCCAGCCCATCGATCAGGTCCTCGCGCTTGGAGCGAAAGACCCACTCGGTGGGCCCCTCCGCAAACGTGGCGGTGAAGCGAATCTCTGACGTCCCGTTGTTGATGGACGTGGCTGTCTGCGTCAGATCACTGCGGCTACCGAGGGCCGCGTAGATGCGCGCCATGTTGCCGAACTCGTCTTCGGAGAGGTCTTTGAGTAGCTCGCTCCCAGCGACTTTCTTAACTGCCGCGTAGTCGTTCTTGTGCAGGGCCTCGAACAACGCTTCCGCGTTATTGCGCAGCGCTTTGTTGCAGGCGCTGCCAGCCAGCATGAGCGCTGCAGAACCAAGGACCAGCTGGCGCCGGGAAAAGACGGTCATGCAGCAGAGCTATCACTCTCGCTGCGACCACGGAATATCGCTCAAGGCAGGGTGTAGAGGCTGACTCGGAAGCCGGCGATCGCCGAAGGCCGCCGCAGCGTCTGGGAAAACATGTAGTCCAGCCCGAGCGACGGACCCATCTTCATCTTCCAGACCTCGATGCCTTCGAAGAAGGCGCCCACGAAAAGATGCGAGGCGCCGCCTGCGTCTATCAGCACGTCCCCCGTCTCGTTGTCGGTCGTCTTGGCGAAGGCCAGACCGAAGTCGGTGGTCATGCCGAGGTTGCGGAAGGCGCCCTCGAGGCCGTACAGCGGGTAAATATCGGTGTGGAAGAACATGAACGGCGCAGGGCTTTCAGTGCCGTCGGCGCGGATCAAAGCGAAGCCGCCACCAACACCAAACGTCAACCAATCCGCCAGCGCTCCACCGATCCACAAGGAGCCGAGCGTGGACAGCCCGAGACCGCTCTCGGTGTAGAACTCCTCGCGACCGATCTTGCGCGCATCAGCGGGAAAGCCGTTGGCTGCGCCTACGCCGAGCCCGAGGCTCAAACCGACAGCGAAACCACCGCGGTGCTCGTAGGGGGCGTTCTCCCAGGCTTTCTCGGCCTTCGGATCAACAGGTGCGTCAGCGGGCTTCGCATCCTTTGCGTCGGCGGGCTTCGCATCCTTGGCGTCAGCAGGCTTCGCATCAGCGGGCGTCGCGTCGGCGGGCTTCGCATCCTTGGTGTCAGCAGGCTTCGCGTCGGCCTTTGCCTCTTCGGCTTGGACTTCGGCTGCGCAAAACAAGGCGACGCTGAGCGCCCCGCCGAGCGCGAAGACTGGCGCCACACGGGTCGCCCAGTTTCTCGGAAGACGAAGGGCTGCGGAACTCATCGAACGAACATCCTTGCCACGAAACCCTTGCCGCGAGTGCGGGACATCACCCGAAAGCCCGCGATTCCAATCTCATACGTGGCCTTTGGGCTCGCGGCAACAACCGGCGCTTGGCGTTGGATCCAAGCCTTCTGATAGGCTTTGCCGATGCGTCGTACCTTCGCCATGCTTGGGCTTGTCTTCGTCGGTGCCTTTGGAGCCTTCAGTTGTGCAGCCGGCAGCGATGATAACGAGGACTGCCCGATCGGCAGCGAGAAGTGCGCCTGCACCGAGGGCGGTAGTTGTGACGCTGGCCTCACCTGCTTGAGCGATACCTGCGTCAACCCGAACGGTGGCGGCAGCGGCCCTGGTCCTGGCCCTGGCCCGGGTGGCGCTGGCGGTAGCGGTGGCGCTGCGGCTGGTGGCTCCTCTGCCGGTGGCTTCAACGCGACTGGGGGAAGTACTCCGTGCGACGCCGGATGCAGCAAGATTGACGTGCTTTTCGCGATGGATGGCTCCGGCTCGATGGCGGAGGAGATCGGCGCGCTTTCGACGACGCAGGCTTTTGCCGAGGTCGTTGCAGCGTTGGCGGCGGTGAACTGCGGGGACATCGACTACCGCATCGGCGTCACCGACGACAACGACGGTGGCTTCCTCGTTCCGAGCGGCTGGCCCGCCAATCAGAAGCCCTGGTTCGACTCGACGATGCTCGACGATGCCGCGATGGCGCAGGCTTTTACCGGTGCGGCCAACCAAGTGATCGCCGGGTCGGGGACCGAAGCAGGTTGCGAACATGTGCTCTCTTCTTCGGTGGATTTGTTGCAAGGCGACACCACAGGCTTCTTGCGAGATGACGCGCTGCTCGTGCTGATCTTCGTCACCGACGTCGATGACTACGGCGCTTACGACAACGTCAACGGCAACAGCTGTGGCCTCGGTTGCACGGTGCCCGGCGCACCGGTGCAGACCCTTTACAACGATCTCTTGGCGCTCAAAGGCAACGAGCCCAAGGCGCTGGCTGCGGTGGTGATCGCGGGGGACCCGACGATTTCTGGTGGCGTGAACTTCTGCAATCAACCGGGGACCTGCGGTTGCAACGGCCTTGATTGTTCGGTCTTTCACGCGACGCGGCTGTGGGACTTCGCCAGCCTACAAACCGGTCAAAACGGCTCGACCAGCAACCTGTGCGGCGGGCCGCAAACCGTTCCTATGAGCGTGAAGGCCGCCTTCGACGACAATATCGATCTGGCGTGTCAGGGCTTCGAACCGCCGCAGTGACGGCGGCGTAGCCGCCCCAAAAAGAGCAGCGCGACCAAGCCGCCGAACCACCCATTGTGCGCGCTCGAGTTCGCGCCAGCGCTGCGGCAATCACAGCCCTCCCCATCGTCGCTCGCGCCTCCACCACCAGCACCGCCAGCGCCGCCCGCTGCTGCACCGCCAGCGCTCGGTCCGGCTCCGCCGCTGCTGCTTCCGGCGCCAGCGCCGCTACCACCGCTGCCACTGCCGCCACCAGCTCCGGCACCGCCGCTTCCGCTCGGCGTTGGCAGCGTTTTGAAGCCGGCCTGCAAGGTCCAACCGGGGTTCCCCGCAGCGTCGAAGTTGTAGGCCCCTACGTCCAACTGACCGTCGCGCGCTGTGCCGTTGAAGTCGTCGCTCGCGAGGTGGCCAACGTCGGCAGCGCCGAGCAAGGCTGAGCTCGCGGACGGGAATACGTCGTTGGGCGGCGCGCCCGAAAAGCTCGCTGCGACGAAGTCGGTCAGGCTGCCGCTGGCGCTGAAACCAGCGCTCACGCCCTGCAGTGAACCAACGCCAACATTGCCGCTCACGGTCACGCCTGTGAGGTCCCCGGCTACGCGCAGGGCGTTGCCGCTTTGCGCGTAGAGAGCGTTGTTGGCGATCAGCACCGAGCCCACGATGCCGTCCGAACGCAACGCGTCCCCGCTCGCTTTGAGCACGGTGTTGTGCACGATCTCGATGTTGGCGGGCTCCCCGCTTTGGTGCGGCTGGTTGCGAATCCCGTCGGCGGCGGCGCTCAAGATGATGTTATTGCGAATAACTACGTCGGCCGCGGATTGAATGCCGTGATCGCCGCAGCCCCACAGGGCGTTGCGTTCGATGATGTTGGGCGGGCCGTTGCCCAGCGTGCTGTAGGTGATGATGCAGGGGTAGCCGGTGTCGTGGATCACGTTGTCGCGCACGATGTTGCCGTAGCTGCCCTCTTTGATCTCGATGCCATCACCCTGATCCACGGTGGGGCCGTTGGTGTCGTGGATCCAGTTGCCCTCGATCAAGCTGTCGTGGAACTGACAGCCGTTGTTGTTGCAGCCGAGGTACATTCCTTCGCCGACGCCGCCCGTGTCGTGGATGTGGTTGCGGCGCAGGATGATGCCTGCGTAGTCCACGCCGCTGTCGTTGACGCTGATCGCGTTCGCCCCGGTGTGGTGAATATGGCAATCCTCAACCGTGATGAAGCTGCCGGTCTGCACGCGGATCCCGCGGGAACCGCCGGTGAATTCGAGCCCGCGAAACTCCAAGTAGGAGCCGAGCACGTTGACGATGTTCTGCTGCGCTTGCTGCTCAATCACCGGCACTTCACCGTCTTTGGCGCGAATGACAATCGGTTGACCAGCCGTGCCCGAAACCGCGATCTCGAAGTAACCGCTGAGGACATAGCTGCCACCGCCGAGCACCAGTTCATCCCCCGGTACCAGCGCCTGGATCGCGCTCGCTAGGTTGTCAGCCGGGCCGATCTCGTAGCTGGTCGCAAGAGCTTCCTGTGCCCAAATCAGGGAGAGTGAGCTGAAGGCAGCGCCAAATCGGAGAAAGCGGGACATGGGCGCAGGATAGTCCGACCAGGTACTTGCAAGCCATCACGGCGGGCCAGGCTCTCATCCCCAAAAAAAGTTTGAGACGGTGAAGAAAGTAGGCGACACCCGCGAAAGGTGCTCGTCATCTTTGAGGACAGCCCAAAGAACGAGCTGTCGCTCAAGGAGACAAGTTCATGAAGTCCGCGATGTTTGCCCGCCCGGTCGCTGTTGTTCTCGCCGTTTCACTGTTTTCGCTCGTCGGCTGCAAAAAGGGCCCGGCGCTCGAGGAGATGAAGAAGGTCGAAGAAGCCTGCGCCGCGAAGGACAAGGAGAAGGCCGTCGACATTGCGATCAAGGCGGCCGAGTCGAACAGCTCGTTCAAGAAGGCCTTCGACGAGGTGTTCAAAGGCGTCGAAGACAAGAAGAAGGTCAACGTGTGCGGCGCTCTACCGATGACCGAGCTGCGCACGCGGATCGAGAACGGCCCTGCGATTTGACGACCAGCGCCCTCGCTGGGGCGTGATAGGGCATGACCATGGGATCGCTCGTCACGCTCCAGCGCACGATTCGAGTGGCCAGCTCGGCCTCGGGTGAAGCGCCGCTCGTTTTGCAGGAGCTACCGGCCAAGCCGCTGGGCCCGCGCGACGTACGGGTGAAGCTCCATTCGATTGGCGTCAACCCCGTCGATTGGAAGATGCGCAGCGGTGGGCCGCTACGGTTCGCCCATCGCTTTCTCGGTCCCCGAGGCCCGTTGGTGGTGGGCGTGGACTTCGCTGGGGAAGTCGTCGAGTGCGGTCCCAAAGCCGATTTGAAGCTCGCCACGCGCGTGGTCGGCGCTACCGACTTCTCCCGCGGTCAGCGTGGTAGCTACGCCAGCGAGGTCGTGGTGCGCGACGATCAATGCGCCGTCTTGCCTGACAGCGTCGGCTACGACGATGCGGCGTGTCTGCCTGTGCCCGGCGCGACGGCGTTGCGCTGCTTCACCGAGGCCGGCCTTCCCACCGTGGGCAAGGCGCCTTCCGCGCGCATCCTCGTGTTGGGCGCATCGGGCGGGGTAGGGCTGATCACGTTGCAGCTCGCGCGGGCGATGGGAGCCACAGCCGTGGGCGTCTGCTCGACGCGCAACCGCGCGCTCGTTGAACGGCTGGGTGCGATCGCGATCGATTACACCGCGGGCGACGCTCTCACCGCGGCTCGAGAGCACGGTCCCTTCGACCTCGTACTTCAAGGCGTAGGTTCCGACGTTTATCCGCTGGCTCGCTGTCGTGCGCTGCTCAAAGACAAGGGCCTGGTCGCGCTGATCGTGGTCAACCCGTCCGACGTCCCGTCGATGTTGTTTCGCCGCAGCGTGAAGTCGGTGCTCGGCCGGCCCAATCGCAGCATGCTCGAGCCGCTGGTGGCTGCCTTCGCGCGGGGGGAGATCGAGACCATGATCGAAGCGCGCTTTGCGCTGGCTGACGCCGAACAGGCGCATCAACGATCGAAGGCCGGCAAGGTCGTCGGCAAGCTGCTGCTCGTCCCGTAGGCGTCGGCTACGCGTCTTCCTCTTCGTCGCCGAAGGGGTTACCGAGATCGTCGATCAAGCCGGTTCCACCTTCGATCGGGATGGCGCGCGCCATCGCGACGCGCTCGAGCATCACCGATAGATCCACGTTCTTGGAGACGGTGGGGAGGAAGGCTTGGGTGCCGTTCCACAAGTGCAATTGGATCTTGGTGCGCCGCGGGAGCGCGCCTTTGACGGCCGGCGCCGGTGCCTTCGCTGCGTCCGCCGGCTGCGGTTCGGGAATACACACGCGATCGATCTGACTCCACGTCCAGCGATTGAAGCGCGGCATCCCCAACGCGAGCACCTCGCGGGTCTCGATTCCATCCGGATGCAGGATCACCCCGGCCATGTTTTGGCGAATCACCGCCGCCAGCGCCGAGCCGAAGATCAACAGCGCGAAGGTGGAGGTGCCCATGATGCGGTGGCGGTCCCCCACGACGACGAAGTTGTAAAGCCACGAACCGGGCGAAAGGTAGGGCGCAACCAGCACCGCCGTGCCGATGGCGAGCGACGCCGCAAAGTAGAGCAGCGAGGGTAGGCGACGCTCGAGCGGCATCAGGAAGGTCGCCTTCGTCGGCCGGTACGTCATGTCGAAGCCGGGAGGTCGAGATACGCGCGCCATTGGGGGATTCTATGCCTTTCGTCGGGGCGATCATCCACAAACTGGGCCGGCTGCGGAGGTGGCTGCCGGCGAGCGTCGGAGTCGGACCCGTGAGCAGCCTGAAGCTTGGGCCGAATCTTTGGTGGTACCGTGGCGCGATGCAACCGAAGACAAGTGTGAAGGGCGGTCGCATCGTGATCGATTCGCGAAGCTACGACGCCCGCGTATTGGGCGGAGGGCGGTTCGACGTGTTCACGACGGCCGGCGTGAGGGTGGGCCAGTTCTCGATTCGTAATCGCGTCATCGAGGCCGAAGACCTCGGCGTGGACGGCGCAGATCCGGTCGCTGAGATCGGTCGACTGTGGATGGAGGCCAATCTCTCGGCAGCGCCCGCGCCCAAACCCGCGCCCGCTCCGGTGCCGGAGCCTGCTCCCTCCGAGCCTGCGGCCGCGCTGGCCGCTCCGACCGCTCCAGCTCCATCGCCCTCCGCCCCGGCGATCCCACCTGCTCCGGCATCGCAGTCAGGGCCAGCTCCGGGGCGCCCGACCTGGCCGCTCTGTCGCATCACCACGCACGCTCGACCGGATGCTGCGAGCTTCAAACGCGCCAATGCGTACGCCGCTTGGTTGCGCACCCAGCCCGGTGTTTTGGCGGCCTACGTGCTTCACGACACGGCCAGCGGCAAGACCACCTCGATGACGATCTGGGAGACGCCGGAGCAGCTGACCGCCTTGCGTTATGCCCAGCCGCCCAAGGAGGCCTCGCCGCTGCCGGCGATCGGACCGGTCGAGCAGCTGTGGGTGGTGGGCTGAAGCTGGATCTGGCGGATCCTTTGATTTGGATCGCAGCGATCCACACGCCCTACGATTGAAGCGCTCTCGAGCTGGCACGAGCGCTGCTTCGAGCGAGAGCATGAAACCGCTCGTGTTGGCCGCTGCAAGCCTCCTGCTTTGCCTCAACAGCTGCGCGCCCCCAACGGCTGATGAGGATTGGGAGGAGGCCGACGACGACGCTCAAGCGGTTCAGCTTTGCGCCGACGGTCCGACCGTAAAGGGCATCGACGTCTCAGAGTTCCAGGGCTCGGTGAACTGGCCGGCGGTTCGTGCTGATGGCGTTCGCTACGCCTTCATTCGTGTGAGCGACGGCACTACCTTCAAAGACCAACGCTTCGCTCAGAATTGGGCTGGGGCAAAGTCTGCCGGCGTGCTGCGCGGCGCCTATCAGTTCTTTCGCGCAAACCAAGATCCAAAGGCTCAAGCCGAGTTGCTGCTCGCTTCGATGGGCCCGCTCGACGCGAGCGATCTCCCGCCGGTGCTCGATGTCGAGACCTCGAACGGAGTGGCCGGCGCGTCGGTCTTGGCGAAGGTTCGAACCTGGCTCGACATCGTCGAGACGAAGACCGGTCGCAAGCCTTTGATCTACACCTCGATCGGCTTCTGGGAGACCCTACCTGCTGCGCCGGACCTCGCGGAATATCCATTGTGGGTGGCGAACTACGGCGTCAGTTGCCCACACATTCCCGAGGAGTGGTCGCGATGGACCTTCTGGCAGAAGACCGACACAGGGTCGGTTGCCGGTATCTCCGGTGGGGTCGACGTGAACGCCTTCAATGGCACCTTTGCCGATCTCGAGCAGTTCCGAGATGGGGAGAAGTCGACGTTGCCGCTCGCTATCGGTTGGACGCGACAAGCCGATGGTCGCTACGACTTCCGCACCGAAGCCGCTGCCGAGGTCGTGCGTGTCGACTACCGGGTGGATGGCTTCTCGGTTGGTGGCGCAACGCGCTTCCTCGGGGCCGACTTCCCGGATTCGTACTCCTTCTCACTCGAGAAGACGGGGCGCTTGTTCGAGGTGGTTGGCTTCGATGATGAGGACCAAGAAATCGCGCGCGGTCGTGGTCTGCTCGATGTAACGCCAGAAACAGCCGTGTTCATTCGGCAAGCCGGCGACAAGATCTACGAGATCGGTCTGGAGCGAGCTCCCTCGGGCGTGGCGGCGATCGAAGTTCGCGCCGACGGGTTTCTGCTCGTTGACGGTGTGAGCGGTAAGAGCCGCTCGAGCCGGTTGGCCGTGAAATCGACGTTCGGCACGTTGGGAGAACGCAACTTCGCCCTCACGACCTTCAATGCCGACGGCTCCAAGCGAGGCACGCTGAAGCGGACGTTTACGCTGAAGTAGCAAAGCGCGTCCACGTGCTAGCGTTACGGCATTCCTACGAACTACCTACCACCCAGGCCTGTTACCTCGTTGTCGCTGCCACGTGAGCCTGGCTTTGCGCTCGGTCTGCGCAGCTTTTTTCGCGGCTTTGGGCTGCTCGCTTCAACTCCGAAGGCCTACCCGTTCGCCCTTGTGCCGGTGGTGATGGCGGTGGTGCTCACCAGCGGCCTTTCGATCCTAAGCGTGCTCGTGGTGCCTGCCTTGGTCGAGCGTTGGGTAGGCGATGGCGGCTTCTGGGTGGGCGCGCTGCAGGTGCTCGCGACGGTGGCCTTCTTGATCCTGTCGACGTTGGTCGGCTTGGCCCTCGCGCAGCCTGCGTCGGGGCCGGCGCTAGAGGCGCTGGTGCGCCGTATCGAAGAGCGGCTGGGTGCGCCGGCGCGGCCCGAAACACCGTTCCTTACCGAGGTTGCGCGTTCGGCTGGCTCGGCTGTGATCGCGCTCAGCGGCGGACTCACAGCCTTCTTCATTTTGACGCTGATCGGCCTGATTCCCGGCGCCGCCGTCGTCACCGTGCCGCTCAAGTTCTTGTGCGCAGTGGGGTTCATCGGATGGGACGTTTGTGACTACCCGCTCAGCGTTCGCGGCATTCCGCTGCGTGAGCGGCTGCGCATCGTTTGGCGCAACCTTGGGTCGATCTTCGGCTTTGCCTTGGGCCTCGGCCTGATCGCGCTGATTCCCTGTGGCTTCCTGCTGTTGCTCCCGGCCGGAGTTGCCGGCGCGACCTGCCTGATGCACGAGATCCTGCGCTGGGAAAGCACGCCGCGAGAGCTGCGTCAGCTACCTCGGTGAGCGCGTGACTTCGCCAGGGCACCTAAAGTACCGTGCCCTCGTGAGCGACTACCTCTTCCTCCGCGCCTGCCGCCGCGAACCGGTTCCCACCACGCCTGTTTGGTTCATGCGCCAAGCCGGCCGCTACATGGCGGAGTACCGCGCGCTGCGCCAAAAATACACCATGCTCGAGCTGTGCAAGACGCCCGAGCTGGCGGTCGAAGTCACGTTGCAGCCGCTCAAGATGGGGATGGATGCAGCGATCTTGTTCGCAGACATCCTGCTGCCGCTCGAGCCGATGGGCGCGCCGTTCGAGTTCGCCAAAGGGGAGGGGCCGGTGATTCATTCGCCAGTGCGTGACCGCGCGGCGATCGAAAAGTTGCTGGTCTGCGACCCCGAGGAGGGCCTTGGTTATGTGTTGCAAACCATTCGGCTGCTGCGCAAAGAGCTCGAAGGCAAAGTCCCGCTGATCGGCTTTGCAGGCGCGCCCTTCACCGTTGCGAGCTACCTCGTCGAGGGTGGAAAGAGCTCCGATTACCGCCACACCAAGAACCTGATGTGGGGCGATCCCGAGGCCTTCTCGCTCTTGATGTCGAAGATCTCCGAGGTGTGTCGTCGCTACCTCTTGGCGCAGGTCGCAGCCGGTGCGCAGGCCATCCAACTGTTCGACTCGTGGGCCGGCGCGCTCACGATCGAGGACTACCGTGAGCACGTGCTGCCTCACGTGGCGAAGATCCTGAAGGATGTCGAGGCCACCGGCGTGCCGGTGATTCACTTTGGCACCAACACCCACGCCTTGCTCGAGAGCATCCGCGACGCAGGTGGCACGGTGATCGGCGTGGATCATCGCACCCCGCTGATGGACGCTTGGCAGCGCGTCGGCTTCGATCGCGGCGTGCAAGGCAACTTGGATCCGCTGCTTCTATGTGCGCCGATCGAGGTGGCGAAGAAGCGCGCGACGGCGATCCTCGAGTCGGTGGGCAACCGTCCTGGCCACATCTTCAACCTCGGTCACGGCATCATTCCGGAGGTACCGCCGGACAACGTGAAGGCCATGATCGACCACGTGCACGAAGAGTCGACGCGCATTCGGGCTCGCTGAATGACCGCGGATCGTTTGCGGGTCGCCGTCTGCGGTGGCGGCGTCACCGGCCTCACCGCCGCGTATCGGCTGCTCTCGGCCGGGGCCGAGGTGGAGCTGTTCGAGGGGTCGCAGCGGCTCGGCGGCAGCGTGCTCACGCTTCGTCGCGACGGCTTCATTTTTGACGGTGGTCCCGACGCTTTCGTCGCGGCCAAGCCGCAGGTGAAGGAGCTGGCGATCGAGCTCGGCCTGGCCGATGAGCTCGTGGAGACCCAGCGTGAGAGCCGCGGCATCTACTTCCTCAAGGACGGCGCTCTTCACCGCCTGCCGGAGGGCGTCGTGTTGGCGGTGCCCACCAAGTTTTGGCCGCTGCTTTCGAGTCCGCTCTTCTCCCTCTCGGGAGTCGCTCGCATGGGGCTCGATTTGCTGCTGCCGAAGAAGGTCTCCGACTCCGACGACGAGTCGATCAGCTCCTTCCTCAAGCGTCGGCTCGGGCAAGAGTCGGTCGAGCTCTTCGGTGAGCCGCTGCTCGCGGGCATCTACTCCGGGGATCCGTCGCAGCTGAGCTTGAAGGCGACGTTCCCGCAGCTGGTCGGTTTGGAGAAGGCCCACGGCAGTCTCGTGAAGGGCGCGCTCGCAGCTCGAGCGAAGGCCCCGAAGGGGCCGGCCCCCAGCGTCTTTCTCTCGTTTCGTCGCGGCATGGCGCAGCTCGTTGAAACGCTGGAGACGGCGGTGCAGAACAAGGGCGGGCGAGTGCATCTGGGCGCCGCGGTCACAGGGCTGGAGCGCGATGGCGCGGGCTTTCGCGTGGTGAGCGGTTCGGGAACGAGCGATCGTTTCGACCACGTGGTGGTGGCAACGCCGGCCCGCTCAGCAGCGGAGCTGTTTGAGCCCTTCGACGCAGAGGTCGCGCGCCATCTGCGTCGCATACCGCACGTTTCGACCGCCGCATGTCACCTCGCCTTCAAGCGTGACCAGGTCCCACATGCGCTCGATGCCTCGGGCATACTGTTCATGCGTAGCGAGGGTCGAGATGCGTCGGCCATCACCTTCATGTCGACCAAGTGGGCCGGCCGCGCTCCGAGTGACACAGCGTTGTTTCGGGTTTTCTTCGGCGGTTACGCACACCCGGAGGTGCGGACCATGTCCAACGCCGACCTGCTGGTGGCAGCGCGCAAGGAGCTTCGGGACGTGTTGCGGATCGAGGCTTCGCCGCTCGCGGAGGAGGTGTTTCGCTGGAATGACTGCCGGCCTCAACCGGTCCGTGGTCACCTCGCGAGGCTTGAAGACGTCCAGCGGCGCCTCGCTGCGTTTGGAGGCCTCTCGCTCTGCGGCGGTCCCTATGACGGTGTAGGTCTGCCGGATTGTGTCCGTCAGGCAAACAGCGTTGTCGCAAAGCTACTGTCTGGCGGTTGAGCGGTGAAGTTCGGTCGCAGATGGCGCACAAACTATTCGCGGATGCAGCGGCTTGAGCGGGCCGCTCATTCTTGACGCGGAGACCGACTCGGCTAGCCTAGGACTTTGGGCGGCGACGGATTACGTCGTCGCTCTCTGCTTGTCAGTCCCGTGAGCGACTTCGAAGAGCCTACACGCGTAACGACGGTTGGCCCGTCCAAGAACGAACCGTCCCAGCCCAAGGGCACGGACTGTATCGTCGTGATTTACACGAAGCAGCCAACCTTGCTCGGCAAGCGGTTCCCGCTCGAGGCGACCCCCACCTCAGTCGGTCGAGGCGCGGACAACCACATCGTGCTCGACGGTGACTCCGTCTCGCGGCGTCACGCCCTGTTCGAGCGCTCTGAGGATCAGTGGGTCGTTTCGGACAACCGCAGCACCAACGGTACCTACTGCAACGACGAGCAGATCCAAGGGGTGACCGTGCTGCGCAATGGAGACCGGGTAAAGGTCGGCCCAACCATCTTCAAGTTCCTCTCCGGCGCTGACGTCGAGTCGCAGTACCACGAAGAGATCTACCGGCTGACCATCATCGATGGCCTGACCCAGGCGTACAACGCCCGTTACCTCTACGAGGCGCTCGAACGCGAGATCATCCGCGGACGCCGACATGACCGGCCGCTCTCGGTGCTGATGTTCGACATCGACTTCTTCAAGCGCATCAACGACGTGCACGGCCATCTCGCCGGTGACTTCGTGCTGAAGGAGATCGCCCGCATCGTGCAACAGCGGATCCGTCGGGATGAGATCTTCGCTCGCTACGGCGGTGAAGAGTTTGCCCTCGTGCTGCCGGAGACCCCACTGGATGGCGCGGTCTCTTTGGCGGAGAGCTTGCGGCAGCGCATCGAAGAGCACGTCTTCGCCTTCCAAGCCGACAGCATCAAAGTGACGATCAGCGTCGGCGCCGCCCAGCTCACCGAGGCAGACAAGCAAGCCAACGAGCTGATCAAGCGCGCGGATGAGCTGCTCTACACGGCGAAGCGTGGCGGTCGTAACCGCGTGTGTTATTGAGCGCTCGTCGGCCGGGCCTGCGCCGGCTCGAGGAGAGCTCCGATGACGAACGCACGAAGGCTGGGCCCTGAGATCGTGGTTGCGCCACCCGGGCCGCGTTCGCGCGAGCTCGGGGAGTTGGTCAATGAGCTCGAGTGTCCGGCCTTCTCGACGCGGCGTAAGTCGCGCACCGAGAGCAGCCAACTACCGTTCGTGATCGAGCGCGGTTCTGGCTCTTTTCTGTTCGACGTTGACGGCAATCGCTACGTGGATCTGGCCGCTGGCTTTGGTGCGGCCAGCTTCGGTCACGGGCCGAGCCCGGTTCATCAGCGCGCAGCCGAACAGACGCTGCAGCTCGTGCAAGGTCTTGGGGACCTGCTACCCACGGCGCTGAAGGTCGAGCTGATGCGTCGGCTCACGGCGCTTCACCCTGATCCGCACGCGAAGGTCTTGCTAGGGCAATCGGGCGCCGATGCGGTGACGGCGGCGATCAAAACCGCTTGCTTGGCCAGTGGCAAGCCCGGCCTCGTGGCCTTCGACGGGAGCTACCACGGCCTCTCCTATGGCCCGCTCGCAGCCTGCGGCTTTCAGCCTTCCTTTCGCGCGCCGTTCCATGAGCAGCTCAATCCCAACGTTAGCTTTGCGCCGTTTCCGGCCTGTGAGGCCGATCTCGAGGAGACGCTTAGCGCGGTAGAACAAGCGCTGGCGCTGGGCAACGTTGGCGCCGTGTTGGTCGAGCCAGTGCTCGGTCGTGGCGGCGTGGTGGTCCCGCCGCGAGCCTTCTTGCCACGCTTGGCCGAGCTCACGACGCGCTCCGGTGCGCTCTTGATCGTCGACGAGATTTGGACCGGAATGGGTCGCAGCGGCGCGCTTTCGCTCTCGCTCGAACAGGGCGTCATTCCGGATCTGCTTTGTTTTGGCAAAGCGCTGGGAGCCTCTTTCCCGATCTCGGCGTGCATCGGTTCGGAGCGTGCGATGGCGGCTTGGGCGCGTTCGGGGCAGGTGGTTCACACCTCGACGCATGCCGGAGCGCCGCTCGGCTGCGCAGCCGCGTTGGCGGTGTTGGATCAGCTTGCAGACGGTGAGATCGTGCGCACCGTGAAGACCCGCAGCAACGCATTTCGGCGCGACGCAGCCGCAACGCTCGAGCCGTTCGGCGTTGAGATCCGCGGCGTAGGGTGGATGGTGGGGCTTGCGCTGCCGGACGCTGTGTCAGGCCGCACGGTGTTTTCGCAGCTGCTCGCGCGCGGCTACGTGACGACGCTGGGTGGAGCGAACGGGCAGGTGATCGTGCTCACGCCACAACTCCTGATCGAGCCGGAGCTCACCGCGGGCTTCGTTGAAGCGTTCGCTGGCGTTCTCTCCGGAGAGGGAGCGCAAGCGTGACCACGTCGCTCGAGCGAAGTGAGGCCCTCCATGCGCAAGTCCGCAGCTACGCGCGCGATGCGCTCGCGGCAGGCCTGACCTTCGATGCAGCGCGCTTCGAACAGATTGCGCTGGAGATCGCCGAGTTTCAACGCAGCTCCATCCCGGCGATCGCGCGCCTCTATCAACAGGCACCACGCGGCGTGGATGAGCTCAAAGCCGCACCCACCGATCTGTTTCGTTTGCGGCGGCTCGCAGCGCATGAAGCGAGCGAGGACGTTCGCTGCTTTCGTACCAGCGGTACCACGGCGGGCGCATCGGGCTTTCATCCGATGCGTACCCTCACCACGTACCTCGAGCTGAGCTTGCCGCTCGCTGAGGCCTTTCTCTTTCCCCAGGTGGCTCCGGAGCAAGCGCTGGTACTCGCGCCAAGCTCGAGCTCGCTGCCCGAGTCCTCGCTCTCCTTCATGATCGATCGGATCGTCGAGCGTCGCGGCTTGGTCGCTCCACATCTGGTTGATCTGAAGTTCGGTTTGAACGCAGCCGAGGCCGAAGCCGCCGTTCGCAAGGCAGCGCTCAATGCGAAGCCGACTGCGGTGTTCGGTACCTCGTTCGCATTTGTCTACCTGCTCGACCAGCTCGGCGATGAGGTCTTCCCGTTGGCTGCGGGCAGCGTGGTGATGCTCACCGGCGGCTTCAAAGGTCGCACCCGCGAGGTGCCAGAGGCCGAGCTGCGCGAGCGTATGGTGCAGCTCTTTGGCCTGACGCAGGCCGCCGTAGTCGGGGAGTACGGCATGACCGAACTAACGAGCCAGCTTTATGAACCGAGCCTGATCGAGCCGGCCCGCGCAGGCTTTTATCGTCCGCCGCCGTGGGCCCGCGTGTGGGCCGCCGATCCCGACACGCTGGCGCCACTCCCCGCGGGCCAAGAAGGCGTCGCGCGCATCGTTGATCTCGGCAACGTCGATTCGTCGGTCGCGGTGCAAACGCTCGATTGGGTGCGCGTTGAAGAGAATGGCGACGTGAAGCTGTTCGGCCGGGCCAAGGGCGCTGCGTTGCGCGGTTGCTCGCTGCTGATGGAGCAGCTCGGACATTCGTGAGCGCGCAGCGAGTCGAAGCCTTGCTATCGCTCGCGCGGCGCATCGCCGATCCGCGGGACCCGTTGTTTCACGCGCTCTGCGCAGTGCTCGTGCGCTCTTCGGGGCTTTCACCCGAAGGGGTCAAGCTCGCCCTGACCGAACACTTGGAGACCAGCGTCTCGCCCGACGGCCTCACGACGCTTTTGGCCTCAGTCACAGCCGCTCCGCGTTGTCATGTGGTGCTTTCGGCGAACGTTTGCGTAGCGGCGTTGCGCGCGATCGTGCTCGCGGTTGCAACCAGCGACGTGGTGTTAATCAAGCCCTCGCGTCGCGATCCGTGGTTGACCGAGCTACTGGTTCGCGAGGGCGCCCCGCTTATGCGTGCGTTGGGCGTGGAACTCTCGCTCACCGACTCGCTCGCGGTGCAGCCTGGCGACGAGGTCCACTTCTACGGCGGTGCCGAGGCGGCCTCGGCGGTGCGCGACCAGCTGCCTCCGGGAGCGCGGCTGCGCGTGCATGGACCCGGCTTCGGCTTGGCCCACGTCGATGCGCAGAGCTCCCTCGAGGACGCTGCTCGTCTCTTGGCGCAAGACGTCGTGCCCTTCGATCAACAGGGCTGTCTGTCGCCGCGTGTTGCGTTCGTTGCGGGCCCGACCGAGCGCGTGCAGCGTTTCGCCGAGTGCCTGGCCGGAGAGCTGCAGCTCGCGTCGCAGCGTGTACCGCGCGGCGCGGTTGCCGAGTCGTTGCGCGCCGAGGCCGCCGTCTTCGAGCGCACGCTACAGGCGGTGGGCGAGGTGCTGCGCGGGCCTGAGCATCTCGTCGCGGTCGATCTTGCGCCGGAGAGCCTGCTGCTTCCGCCTCCTGTTCGCGCCTTGCTCGTACTCCCCGCGACAGTGGGCCCACGTTTGCTGCGGCCGGTGCAAAGCGAGATCACCTGCGTGGGCGTTTGCGGTGGTGTGCCGGAGTGGGTGCCGGTGCGGGCTCGCGTCGTTCCTTTGGGGAAAATGCAGCGGCCAGCGCTCGATGGTCCTGTGGATGGCCGCACCGAACTTGAAAACGTCCGTCGACAGTGAAGTCTCTGCGTCTTGGGCCGGGCTCCTGTTGACCCTGAATCGATTTTGAGGAACGTTTGAAGCTCAGCTTTTGCGTCTCCGTTTGGTGGCGGAGGCGACAATTTCTCGATGATGCAAGCCGGCGACCTCATTTCCGGAAAATACCGTCTGCTGCGACCGCTCGGTCGAGGCGGGATGGGTTCGGTGTGGGCGGCGCGCAACGAGCTTACCGATCGAGACTTCGCCATCAAGTTCTTGCTCCCCGAGTTGGCCAAGAACCGCGACGCCCTGCACCGCTTCTTCCTTGAAGCGCGCGCCTGCGGGCAGATCAAACATCCTGCCGTCGTCGCCGTCTACGACATGGGCCAAGCCGAAGATGGCACGCCCTACCTCGTGATGGAGTTGATGGAGGGAGAAGGGTTCGATCAGCGTTTGGCGCGCTCGGGTGTGCTGCGCCCTGGCGAGGCTTGCGCCTCGATCGCCTACATCGCTCGCGGTCTCGAGGAGGCGCACATTCGTGGTCTCGTTCATCGCGATCTGAAGCCGGGCAACGTCTTCTTCGCCCTGGATGATCGCGGTGAGGTCGTACCGCGCGTGCTCGACTTCGGCGTGTCGAAGGCCACTGCCGCCGCCGATCCGAAGTTCGTGCGCACCAACACCGGCGCGGTGCTCGGCTCGCCCGCGTACATGAGCCCGGAACAAGCGCGCGGTGATGAGGACATCGACGGTCGCAGCGACGTTTGGTCGCTCGGCGTCATCCTCTATGAGTGCCTCACCGGCCGGCCTCCGTTCGACGGGGTCAACTACAACCAGCTGATGGTCAGCATCATGCTCGATCGGCACAAGCCGGCGATCGAGCTCAATCCGGCCATTCCGCCGGAGCTTTCGGCCATCATCGATCACACGCTCGAGAAGGATCCGGGCAAGCGGGTGCGGACGGCGCGCGAGCTCGCCGAGATGCTTGAAGCAACGGCTGCGCGCATCACCGGGACGCCGTACCCCGGCATGCCGATGCGTCCGCGCAATCAATCGATCGCCCCGATTGCTCCAAGCCCAACGCCAACCGAAACGTGGGTGGAGGTCAAGAACGAGCGTCGCGAGAGCAACCTGCTCGTTTGGATCAGCGGGGCGGTATTTGTGGTGGCCGTACTCGGTATCGGCGGCGTAGCGATCGCGCGTTCGGCGCCGCCTGTGGCGGACGTCGCCGCTCGCTCTACCGCCGTGCTGCGCCAAGCTCAGCAGCGGCTCGCCGATGGCCTGCAGGCCCCGGCTGAGGTTCCAGCTCCCACTCCAACCGCCGAGTCGACGCGCCCAGGGCCAACCCCAACCGCGATTGAACTCAACTCATCGTCGCTAAGCTCGAGCAGCGTCAAGACCGCTGCTCCGCAGGCTCCCACGGTCCTGTCGGCACCCGCCGTTCCTTCCGCCAAGAAGAAAAAAGGCGGCGGCGTTACGAAGCCTGGGTTCTGAGCAGCATTCTGCAGCGCCGTTCCGTGACACGACGCAGGTGCGCGACCTACGCAAGCGCGTGGCTAGGCATGGTCCACAAAAACACGAAACTCCCTCACGCTCGAAGCGTGAAGGAGTTGTGCTTGCCTCGTTTGTGGAGCCAACTTTGTGGAGACAACGTCTCAACCCGTCAGTTGATCGGGTAGACGGAGACCTTCTTCTTCGTGTTCGTCTTCCATTCGTACTTCACGAGGCCGTCCACCGTTGCGAACAGCGTGAAGTCGCGACCGGTGCCGACGTTCTTACCAGCGTGGATGCTGGAGCCGACCTGGCGAACGATGATGCTTCCGGCAGTAACCAACTCGCCGCCGTAAACCTTCGTCCCGCGACGCTGCGAGCTTGAGTCACGACCGTTGCGCGAAGAACCGCCACCTTTTTTATGAGCCATGATGCACTCCCGATCCGAAAAAAACTGATTCAGTTGCCGTCGCCCAACAATCAGGCGCGGTGCCGCTGCGGCAGGCCAACGGTGTGCGATGAAGCAGAGAGGCTCGTAGCCAAGCCTCTCTCCAACTCAGCCCTTGATGCCAGTGATCAAGAGCTCGGTGAACGGCTGACGATGGCCGTTCTTGCGACGGTAGTTCTTCCGCCGACGGAACTTGAAGACGATGATCTTCGGCCCACGCGCGTGCTGCGTGATTTTTGCCGAGACCGAGGCTCCGCCGACGGTGGGCTTGCCAATCTTAGCGGACTCGCCGCCGATCATCAGCACCTCGCCGAACGTGACCGTGTCGCCCTTGTCGCCAAGAAGCTTCTCGACTCGGAGCTTCTGACCTTCCATCACGCGGTACTGTTTACCGCCCGTCTTGATCACTGCGTACATGTCTTGACCTTCTGAACCCGAAAAAGGGAGGCGACTATACTCGGCCCGCGCCTCTTGGCAAGCGCAAGGATCGCTCGAATTAGCAGCCGAGCGACGATCGAGGAGACAAACTCCCGTGAGCCAACTTTCCGTTCAGTGCAATTGGAGGGCTGCACTGAAAGCTCGTTCCCGTCAATGGGGACGAATTAGCGAGGTGACTCACTTGAAGGTGAAGTCTTCGCCTTGGACGTCGACCTTTACCACATGACCCGGCGCAAATCCTCCGCTGAGAATGGCTTCCGCGAGCGGATTTTGCAGCTCACGCAGAATTGCGCGCTTCAACGGCCGGGCGCCGAGGTGGGGATCGTAACCGAGGTCGACCAGCCGCACTTTGGCGGCCTCGGTGAGTTCGACCTTCAGCTCGCGATCCACGAGCAGCTTCTCCAGGCGACGCAGCTGAATATCGACGATGCCTCGCAGGTCGGTCTTGCTGAGCGCCTTGAAGACCACGATGTCGTCGATGCGATTCAAGAACTCTGGCCGGAAGAACTGACGAAGTTCCTCCAGCAGGATGTCTTTGATGGCTTCGCGACCGTCTTCTGTCTCGAACAGCTTGGAGTCGGCCTCGAGGATGCGCTTGCTGCCGATGTTGCTGGTCATGATCACGACCGTGTTGGAGAAGTCGGCGGTGCGTCCCCGACCGTCGGTCAAGCGGCCATCGTCGAGCACCTGCAGGAGTAGGTTGAAGACGTCTGCGTGCGCCTTCTCGACCTCATCGAACAAAAGCACGCTGTACGGCTTGCGACGCGCTGCTTCGGTGAGGAAGCCGCCCTGCTCGCTGTCGGCGTAACCAGGCGGCGCGCCGATCAACCGTTGCGCCATATGGCGCTCCATGAACTCGCTCATGTCGAGTCGGGTCAGCGCCTGCTCATCGTCGAACAAGAACTCAGCGAGCGCCTTCGCTAGTTCGGTCTTACCGACGCCGCTGGGGCCCAAGAACAAGAAGGATCCGATCGGCTTTCCCGGGTCACGCAAGCCGACGCGGCCGCGACGTACGGCCTTGGCGATCGCGCGTACAGGATCGGCCTGGCCGACCACGCGCTTGCTCAGCCGGTCTTCCATCTTGAGCAGCTTCTCGGCCTCGCCCTCGAGCATCTTGTTGACTGGGATGCCCGTCCAATCGGCGAGGGTCGCCGCGATGTCGTTCTCGGTGACGATGTTGCTCGAGAGCTCGACGCCAGCCTTGGTCGCAGCTTCCTCCGCCGTCTTCAAACGGCCACGTAGCTCGGGCAGCGTGACGTGCTCGAGCTCGCCCAGCTTGGCGAAGTTCTTCTCGGTCTTAGCCGCAGCGAAGGCGCCCTCCGCGTCGTTGACCTCTTTACGAAGCGTTTGCACCGCCGCCATTACGCCGCGTCGCGACGCGATCTGCTGCTTGAGTTCAGCCACCTTAGGCGCCAGCTCGGCGTATTCGGCCTCCAGGCGTTCACGCGTTTTGACGCTCTGCTTGTCTTCGTCATCACGCAGCGAAGCGAGCTGCGCGTTCACGGATTCGGCGCGACGGATGATCACGTCAGCACCGGTCGGTACGCCGTCCACCTCCACGCGCTTGCGCGCCGCCGTCTCATCGAGCAAGTCCACCGCCGTCTCCGGGAGCGCTCGATCCGAGAGGTAGCGTTTGGCGAGGATGACCGCAGCGGTGACCGCGCTCTCGGCGATGCGCACGCGATGATGGCGCTCGTAACGTTCGGCGACGCCGCGGATGATCTCGAACGCCGCGTCGACGCTCGGCGCTTCCAACGTCACCACCGAGAAGCGCCGCAACACGCTGGCATCCTTCTCTTGCAGCTTCTTGGCTCCCTCAGGCGTCGTGGTCGCGACGATGCGGATCTCACTGCGGGACAAAAGCGGCTTGAGGATCTCCCCAACGCCGCTGCCCGAGACGCCTTGGCCGAATAGCGAATCGATCTCTTCGACGATCAGGATGACTTCGGTGCCCTCCATCGCGCGGAAGCGATCCACCAAGGTCTTGAGGCGCGCCTCGATCTCCCCGCGCAGCTTGGCGCCAGCGACCAGTGAGCCGACATCGAGCTCGTACACGCGTGCGCCCGCTAAATTCGACGGGGCGTCTCCCGCGGCGATGCGCTCGGCTAGCGCGCGAATGATCGCCGTCTTGCCGACCCCGGGCTCCCCGATCAAGAGCGGGTGGTTTTTGAAACGCCGTTCGAGGATCTGCAACAGCCGTCGCACTTCCTGATCGCGACCGATGATCGGGTCGAACTTTTTGGCGCGAGCTTCGGCCGTCAGATCGCGGACGAACTCCTCCTTTCCGCCGGCTCCGCTTGAACCAGCCTTTTCCGGCGTCTTGTTGGCCTGCTCCGCCAGCACGCTCACGTGCGGTCGGAAGGAGCCGGGAGCGATGTTGTGCGCGCTCAAGATCTCGCCAGCCGGGCCTTTGATCTCCTGGCTGAGCGCGTGCATCAGGTGCTCGATGCCGACCTTCTCCGCCTTGTCGCGCTGCGACTCCCGCTCGGCGCGCGAGAGCAAGTCTTGCAGGCGCGCACTCACGTAGGCGACGCCGCTCGTGGCTTTGGGCAGCTTCTTCAAGTAGCCGTCCGCGAGCTCGCGGATCTCCCCCGGATCGGCGCCAGCTCTGCGAAAAAGGTCGTGCACCCCGCGGTCGCGATCGAGCAGCTTGAGCAGCAGATGCAGAGGCGTGACCTCGGCATGTTTGCTCTCGTCGGCGAGCGTTTGCGCAGCCGTTACTTGGTCGGAGGCATCGTTGGTGAAGTTACTGAGCGAGATCTGATTGGCCATGGGTCTCCGCGTCGGTCGTCAGGCTAGCTTGGGTTGTGGAGCGGGTCAGCCGGGCTCTTCTGCTTCGAGCGGTCGGGAACCCGAGGAGATGGCTGCAGCTCGAAGCTTTTCCAAGGCTTCCGCCGAGGGAAAGCTTGCGGCCAGGAGCCGCGGCGGATCGTGATCGCTGAGCTCGATTAGGCTCTGCGGGCAGACCTCGAGCAGCGTCTCACGCCGCAGCATCAGGTGGTGCAGTTGCTCCTCGACCGCCCACGAGAGGAACACGAGATCGGTCAGCGGGAGCAACGCCGGAGCGCCTTTGGCGAAGGGCGTCACCGTTACGATTCCGAGCTCCGGATGTTCGATCGCCGTTGCATCGGCGATGGCTACGTCTTCCCCTTGTTGCTCGGCCAAGCTGCGGAGCGCTTTGCTTTGCTCCTCGTACACGCTGGCGACGAACAAAGTACGGATGCGAGCCAGCGCATCGGCGAGCGGGTGGTCCGCTGCTACCTCGAGCGGCGCCAAGTGCCCCTCCTTATCGACGCAATAAAGCATCGGCGAAACCTTGTGCTCGGCCTCGAGCCAAAGTCGCTCGGCGGTCTCGATCAGGAAGCTCAACGCTTCATCGGCTGTGCCCGTTACGAGCAACGTGTTGCGGTCGGGAACCGCCGCCACCGCTGCGCCGCCCACGTGCTCCATCATCATCGGCAAGAGCCCCGGTAGGCATAAGCGCGAGCTCGCGTAGGCGTCTTCCGCATGCAGCTGGAAGTTGGGAAAAGGGAGCTCGTCATCGAAGGGTTCGAAGCGGTGGTGAAGCTTGCCCAGGTTCGCCAGCGCGGTTTCGACCAAGGCGTTGGTGGTCTTCTGCAGCCGCGCGCTATCGGCCGGCGAAAGCAACCGGAACTGCTCCGGCTCGTCGTGCGCGAGGTAGACATGCACCAGAGGTAAAAACTCGAGGCGCAACAGGCCGACAAGCCCTGTCTCGTGAAAGATCGGCGGCCCCAGCACCGGGAAGATATTGGGCGAGGCCTGCTCCCAGTCGGGCAATCGGCTCAGGCTCTGCAGCGGCGCCTCGTCGCCTTCCTCCTGTTCGCCGCGGCGATCCATCTGTTGCAGACCGCTCAACAGGGCCTGGGCCAAGAGTTCGCCGTGTTGTTCACGCGGCACGCTCGAGAGCTCCTGATAGAGCGGCGCGACCGAAAGAAAAACCTCCTCGAAGCCTTTGCGACGCACCCCGATGGTCATTTGATCGGCGTCGGGAAGAATGGCCTCCACCCCGTCGATCCCTTCGATCACCTGGGTCACCAAGGCGAAAAACTGAAGGCGGTCCTCGTTTTCCTCACTCATGGCGCGAAGGCTAGACCATCCCGCTCGTGCGAGGCGCGCATGAAGCTGGTAAAGTGGTCGGAATTCACATGGGCGCAGCTGTCGTCATCTACACCACCGGATATTGCCCGTATTGCAGTCGAGCCAAGAGCCTGCTGAGCCAAAAGCAGGCGGCGTTCAAAGAAGTGGACGTCGAGGATCGTCCGGACATCCGCGCTTGGCTCGTCCAAGCATCCGGCCAGCGCACGGTCCCGCAGGTCTTCGTGAACGGTAAAGCCCTCGGCGGCTTCACCGATATTGCGGCGCTCGATCGCAAAGGGGAGCTCGACCGCCTGCTCGAGACTCCGCCGAGCGGCAATGACCGCCCGGTGATGGTTTGATCCTCGCGCTCCACCCTCGCTCGCTCCCGCTCCATGCAGCCCTCTGAGGCAGCAGACGGAGCTGTGGACAGCCGAGTCGGGACCACCGTCGGCAAGTACACGATCACGCGCCTGATCGGCGTGGGCGGTATGGGCCGCGTGTACGAGGGGAAACACGAGTCCCTGGGCAAACGGTTCGCGCTCAAGTTCATCGATCGCGAGAACGTGAGTGAAGAATCGTTTGCGCGCTTCGAGCGTGAAGCGAAGGCGGCCAGCTCGGTGGAGAGCCCACACATCGTAGACGTCGTGGACGTAGGAACCACCGCCGACGGCCTGCCGTACATCGTCATGGAGCTGCTCCGCGGTGAAGACCTTGGGCAAATGTTGAGGCGCTCCGGGCAGCTTGAGATCGAGGCCACGCTGCGCATCGTCGCTCAGGTGCTCCGCGGCCTCGTGCGTGCCCACGCAGTGGGCATCGTTCATCGCGACTTGAAGCCGGACAACGTCTTTCTCGTGGATCGCGATGACGAAGAGTGGTTCGTCAAAATCCTCGATTTCGGCGTATCGAAGATCCCCAAGGAGCACGCTTCGGTTCGCACGTTGACGCGCGAGGGCGTGGTGCTCGGTACCCTCGTTTACATGTCGCCGGAACAGGCGCAGGCACTGCCCGACGTCGACGAGCGCTCGGATTTGTGGGCGATAGGCGCGATTCTCTACGAATGCCTGGCCGGGCGCCCTGCCTTCACCGGGGCCACCTATGAGAGCGTGATCGTCAGCATCTGCACGCAAGATCCGCCCGATTTGGCCGTGTACCGCAGTCATGTTCCGGCCGGGCTGGCCAGCATCGTCAAGCGGGCGCTTTCGCGTGATCGCAACGACCGTTTTTCCACCGCCAAAGAGATGCTCGACGCGTTGGTAGTCGAGTCGGGCGGGGTTTTGCCCGTGTCTCTAAAGAGCGATTCGATGCGTCGGCCCCGCTCGCAATCGGGCTCCTCGTCGTCCAGTTCCAGCCCGCGTTTGAGCCCTGGCCCCGCCACGCTCGGTGCGTTCTCCACGGTCGCGGTAGGGAAGCCGCCCAGCGAGCTGACGCCTGCCCCGCGTTCACGCGCGCTGATGGTGGTCGCTGGGGCGGCGCTAGCGCTCGGTGGGTTGCTGCTCGGATTGTGGCTGTCCAAGTCGGGACCACGGCCAGATGTTGAGGTGGTCGCAAGTTCGCCGGCCGCGCAAGTTGCCACCGTTACCAGTTCCGCGGCTGCACTCCCCGTCCCGCCCTCAACGCCGAGCGGGCCAAAGGTTGAAGCCGTTGGCTCCGCGGACCCCGCGCCTTCGAGTTCCACCGTCGCCCTCGCAACTGCCGCCCCCTCGGCCCCATCGGCCCCAGCCCCTTTGAAGTCGGCCAAACCGCCCGTTGTGGTCGCTGCTCGCTCGGGGGCGCCTGCCGCGCCTACAGCCGCTCCCACGGCAACTCCGGTGACCACCGGTGGCTTGGGTGGAGGATTGCAGCTTAAAAAGCAGTAGGCTGCGCGCGTGCGTTCGTTCTCTCGTGTCGGCCTGGCCCAAGCGGCTGCCATCGTGGCAGCGGTTGCCGCGCTCGCTCCACCGTCCTTCGCTGCTGCGCAAGCGAGCGCCACCGCGCCCCCGAGCAAGGAAGCCGAGGCGCAGTACGCGTCGCACATGAACAACGGCGTCAAGCTGTTCGAGTCGGCGGATTTCAAAGCAGCGCTGGTCGAGTTCGAAGCCGCCTACGCGGAGGTCAATCGGCCTGGCCCGTTGATCAACCAGGCGCTCTGCTACCAGAAGCTCGGGCGCTACCCGAAGGCTGTGGAACGGCTCACGCTTGCGCTCGACCAGCACTTCGACGCGATGACCGCCGAAGATCGCGCCGGAGCCCAGTCCGCCGTGCAAGAAATGAAAGCGCTGTTCGCGTATCTGACGTTCACGGTCAGTCCGAGCGAAGCCAACGTGCTGGTCGACGGCGAGCCGGTGTCGGCCAAGGTCGCGAGCGAGGGTTACGCGGTCGGCCCCGGTGAACACGAGATCGTGATTTCGGCGCTACGCCACGTGAGCGTGACCAAGCGTGTGGTGCTCGCGTCGTCGCAGCGTCAAACGGTGGAGGTCGCGCTCGTTCCGGAGCGCGGCCGCTTGACCGTTGTGGCGCAGAAGCCCACCACCGTGATCCGGATCGACGGCAAGGCGATCGGGAAGGGGGCGCTCGATATCGAGTTGCCAGCGGGCCAACACAGGCTGGAGCTGGTCGGGGAGACGGGCACCGGGACGATCGAGGTAGCTCCCGGCACGCCGGTGGAGATCGATCTCCCGCGAGGCAAAAGCTCTTTGCCGGCCTTGCCGAAGCAGACCAAGCCGAAGGCGCCGCGCAACAAGCGCGGTCTCTACGGCGCGATCAACGGCGCCGTGTTGTTCCCGACCAAAGACCCCGAGCTATTGCAAGGAGACACCACCGGCGGTGGCTACGTTGGTTTGCGCGGTGGGTATCGCGTGCACAACTTCGCCGCCTTCGAGGGCATGTTCGAGTACGGCAACGTTCAAGGCCCAGCCGATCCGGAGGCGGGCCAAGAGGCGAACTATTCGCTTTCGTCCTTCCGCGTCGGGCCGGTGCTCCGCTTGATGAGCCCGGGCGAGCTGATTCACTTCGTCGGTACGGTGGGAGGCGGTTTCGCCGTCCACTTGATGGACTACGAAGATCCGAACCTCGAGGCCGCGAGCCGAATTTGTAGCGGCGCTCGCACCTCCTGCGGGTCGAACGGGCTCGATATCTTCGTCATGACCGAGCTCGGCGCCGAGATCGATTTTGACGGCGTGCTGATCGGTGCGTCGCTAGCGGTGGTGCTCTCCGGCACCAAGGGCATGGAGGATGACCCGACGACCACCACTGATTCGGAGATCCTACGTCGGGCGCGCGTCCCCTACGACAACGAGATCTTGCCGAGCTTGGGGCCACGCGTGCACTTCGGCTACGCGTTTTGGTAGACGCACCATGAGCAAAAAGAACCACCGCGTAGCCGGGCGAATCGCCCCCTCGAACGTGACCGCGCTGCTCGAAGAGGGGATGCGCAGCCAACGCGCTGGCGATCATGAGGCCGCCGAGCGCAGCTATCAACGCGTGTTAGCGAAGCAGCCTGGCCACCCCGACGCCCTTCACCTGCTCGGGGTGATCGCTCGAGGTCGCGGTGATTTGGAGGGCGCCGTTCGGTCGATCCGTGAGGCCATTCAGCGCGCCCCCAACGTGCCCATCTATCACGTCAACCTGGGGCGGGTGCTCGGTGAGCAAGGCGATCTGGATGGCAGCATCAGCGAGCTCGAGCGGGCCGTGTCGCTCGACGGTTCCCTGCTCGCAGCGGTGTTCAACCTCGGTCTGGCCTACGAAGAGAAGGGCGCTCTCGAGGACGCCGCAGCGCACTACGCCTGGGCCGCTGAAGGGCTCCCGGAAGCGGCCTTCAATCTTGGCAACCTGCACATCGCGCGCGGTCTGATCGATGACGGTATCAAGGCCTACGAGCAGGCGATCGCCCTGCGCGCCGACTACGCGCGAGCCTGGGCCAACCTCGGCTACGCCCATCAAAAAGCAGGGCGCTTCGAGGCCGCCGCCGACACCTATCGCAAGTTGCTCGACATCAACCCGGGGGACGCCGAGGCTACGCACATGCTTGCAGCGCTCACCGGCAAGACGATCGACCGCGCCGATCCAAGCTATGTGGCCCGCTTCTTCGATGACTACGCCGCACGCTTCGAGACAGTGCTGCTGAAAGACCTCGCCTACGACACGCCCGCCGCGCTTGCGCAGCTCGTCGCGCGCTTTGCGCCAGCCGCAGGCTTGTTCAAACAGGCGGTCGATCTCGGCTGCGGAACCGGCCTCGCGGGACGTGCTTTGCGCCCGATGTGTGAGCATCTTTCCGGCGTCGATCTATCCCCCAACATGGTGGAGAAGGCGCGTGCTGCCGGTGGCTACGACGTGCTGCGCGTGGACGATCTGCTGAGCTTCCTTGCCGACGAGAGCCTCAGTTTCGACCTCGCGGTTGCCTCGGACGTCTTCAACTACCTGGGTGATCTGGAACCGACATTTCGCCTGCTTCGCGCCCGAGCGCTGCCCGGTGCGGTGATCGCCTTCTCCACTGAACAAGGTGAAAAAGGCTCCTTTCAGCTCGAACGAACCGGCCGATTCTGTCACTCGAGGGACTACGTCGAGGGGGTCGCTCACCAGGTGGGGCTCGATCTTAGGCTCTGTGAGGAGAAAACGCTGCGGCTGGAGCGCGGCGTGCCGGTGCTTGGGAATCTCTTTGTTCTTGCGGTCAGCTAACTCGGCTAATCTGCCAGGCCAATGAGTTTGCGGTTGGGGCGTTACGAGACGATCCGCGCTGTCGCCTCCGGCGGCATGGCGACGGTTCATCTCGCGCGAGCGCTTGGTGCTGGAGGCTTTGAGCGCCTGGTGGCGATCAAGGTTTTGCACCCGCACATTCAGAGTGAGCCCGACTTCGTCGCCATGTTCTTGGACGAGGCAAGGCTCGCCGCTCAAGTGCGCCACCCGAACGTTGTCCCAACGATCGACGTCTCGACCGACCCGCTGTTTCTGGTGATGGAGTACGTCGAGGGGCCCTCGCTTCACGCTGTGCAGCGTGATTTGCGGCGTCAGAACAAGGTGGTTCCGATCGAGGTGGCGCTTCGTATCACGCTCGATCTACTGGCTGGGCTGCACGCCGCGCATGAGCTCACCGACTCGTCGGGAACGCTGCTCAACTTCGTTCATCGCGATGTCTCGCCCCACAACGTCTTGCTCGGTGTGGACGGTGTCACGCGCATTACCGACTTTGGCGTCGCACGCGCCGAGTCGCGGCTCTCTTCGACGCGAGGAGGTCAGGTCAAAGGCAAGCTCGCCTATATGGCGCCTGAGCAGGTTCGAGCGGCCGCCGTCGATCGGCGCAGCGACGTGTATGCCGCAGGCGTCGTGCTGCACGAGTTGCTCACCAATCAGCCGCTCTTTTCGGCGGAGAATGATGCTGCGCTGGTCTCGCTCGTCGCGGCCGGCAGGAGTGAACCGCCGAGCGGGAAGAACGAGGAAGTACCGGCGGCGATCGACGAGGTGTGCGTGAAGGCCTTGTCCACCGAGCCAGCGCTTCGCTACGCGACGGCGGCGGATTTCTCCGACGCCCTCGATGAAGCCGCGCGCGCAGCCGGGCTTCACCCGGCGTCGACCAAGGCCGTGTCTGCGTTCATCAAGCTGCTGGCTATCCATGATTCGCCCAACTCGGCGAAGGGTGAGGGCAGCCGCTCCAAACCCGCCCTCGAGCCGAACGCGGACCAAGGTCGTGCAACCCCGGTGACGCTCTCTGAGCTGCGCAAAGGCGCTGAAGAGCGAGCGAGCAATCCAGAGGTCGCCGAGACCTCGAGCAGCACCACTGGCGTCGCCAGCCTGGTGCAACAGTCCGATGAGATCGTGCTGCCGAAACGGTCTTTCCGCTGGCAGTACCCTGCGGCGGCGGCCGCCGTGCTCGGGCTGGGCGCTCTTTTGTTATTGCGCCGTTCGCCCGAGCCAACGCCAGCCGCTGGTTCTGCCGCATCCCCCACGGCGGTTATCACGAACCAAGTGCCCGCCATTCCAGTACCAACCCCGACGGCTGCTACCAGTTCCACGCCGACCGCTTCAGCAACGGCTTTGCCGTCTGCTGAGCGCCCGCTGGTCGGAAAGATCGTAAGCGCCGCAACAAGCCCTGGCTCAGCTCCGCTTCCCAGCGGCAAACCGACCGCGTCGGCCCCGCCGCCGTCGCTCACCAACAAACCCTTTCGCCCTGGCGGCTTGTAAAGCTCCGTCCTGTTCCCCAGAGTCGAGTAGCAAAGTTCATGTTCACAAAGTCGTTGTGCCTAGCGCCGTTATTCTTGGTTGGAGCGCTTGCGGTTGGGGCCGCGGTAACGACCTCAACAGCGCAGGCGCAATCGGTCGAGGACGCCGCCAGTCGCTTCGCACAGGCCCAGAGCCTCTATGACGCTGGGAACTTTACCGGCGCGCTGCCCATTTTCGAGGAGCTCACTCGTGAGACGAGCAGTCCGAACGCACGCTTCTACGTTGCCCGTTGTTTGCGCGAACTCGGTCGTACGGTGGAGGCCTACGACGCAATGGTCGCCACTGTGCGCGACGCCACCGCGAAAGCGGAGCAAGAACCAAAGTACGTTGGCACGCGTGACGCCTCGGCCTCCGAATTGGCGCTGCTCGAGTCGCGTGTTGGCCATCTCGTGCTCGCGACGTCCGAGTCCAAGCCGCCCACCGGCTTGACCCTCAACGGCGCAGCTGCCGACCCAAGCAAGCTTGGAAAGCCAATCACGGTGCTACCGGGTCGCGTGGTGATCGAGATCACCCGCGCAGACGCACCGATCGAGCGCCGCGAAGTAGACGTCCCCGCGGGGGAAACGCGAACCGTCCCGTTGAGCCCATCCTCGGCTCCCTCCACCTCAGCTTCGACGGGCGGCCTCCTGCGTTGGATCGGCATTGGGGTTGGAGCCGGCGGCGTGGTGCTGATCGCGACGGCGATCGGTACCGGCGTCGCGTCCAATGACCGCTACAGCGAGGTTGAAGCGGCGTGCGGCGGCGTTCGTTGTACAGATGCGAGCGTGGTGGAAACCATCGACGAGGGCAAACGCTTGGAGACCGCGGCGACCGCAACCGCCATCATAGGCTCGCTGATGGTGGCCGGCGCCGTGCCGATGATCATCTTTGGAGGTCCGGAAGAAGCGCCTCTTTCGGTTTCACTGCTCCCGAACGTCGATGGCTCGGGCGGAATGGCTTGGGTTAACGGCCGCTTCTAGTCGTTCGCCTCACACTGGCCCTTCTTGCAGCGGTCGGAGCAGCAGTTGTTGTCGTCATTGCAGCCTTCGCCGTTGGCGTTGCAGTCAGCGAACGGGCCACAAACTCCCGAGGGTTGGCACTCGTTGTTGCAGCAGTCACTGTCCTCACTGCAGCCGTTCCCGTCGAGCACGCAACATTGATTATTGTCGCATGCGAGGTTGCCATCGCAGTGATTCTCTACCAAACACTCGACGCACGTTGGGTTGCGACCCTGGCTGCAATAGGGCTTTGATTCCGGGCATTGATCGCAAGGGCCTGCGCCGCCGTTGTTCTGACCCCCGTTGTTCTGTCCACCCGCATTCTGCCCACCGCCGCCTTGCCCGCCGTTGTTCTGTCCGCCGGTGCTCGTGGCGTTGCTCCCCGCGTCTCCCGATGAGCCACCATCCAGCCGCGGGTCGAGCTTGTCCCAATCGTGAGCGCAACCAACGAGCAGAACTCCCATCGCAAAGCGGCCAAGAAGCATACGTTGATGATACCGACGTATGGCTGCATCGTCCTGTACATTAAGCGCGTTGGGCTGCGATGCAGCTCCAGCGAGCCGCCTCCCCACATCCTCAAACCCTATGCAACCTGCTGTAAGAACGACGCTTTGGAGCATCTCGCTGCTCGCTTCACTGAGCGCTTGCGACGCTGAAGAGACAACGCCACCGCGTGACCCCGCGCTGATTGTGCCGCTCGAACTCACAGTAGGCGATATGAAGTTTAACGGGCTGAAGGCCGGTGTTGAGGATGGCCCGTTGGTCATTCTGCTTCACGGTTTCCCGGAGACGTCGCACGAATGGGAGGCCCAACTCGTGGCCCTGGGCAAAGAGGGCTATCTGGCCGTCGCCCCGGACCAACGCGGCTACTCCAGCGGTGCTTCGCCGGACAACGTAGAGGATTACGCTATGCCCCTATTGGTCGGGGACGTGCTCGGCATGGCGGACGCACTCGGTCGGCAGCAGTTCCACGTCGTCGGCCACGACTGGGGAGCGGCAGTCACCTGGTCGGTGGCGACGGAAGCCCCAACCCGAGTGCTCAGCGCTACTGCGATATCCATTCCGCACCCGGCGGCTTTTGACGCAGAGCTCGCTGACCCGGAGTCCTGCCAATACAAAGCCTCCTACTACTTTGAGATCTTCTCGACGCCGGACGCCGAGAGCCTGTTACTCGCCGATGACGCCGGCATTCTGCGAACCGTTTATGCTGGCTTGCCTGAAGAGACAGTCGCCTTCTATCTCGATCGGTTCTCCACCCCCGAGACCTTGAAGGCGCCGCTCAATTGGTACCGCGCCAATACTGATATGCGCCGGCTGGTGAACCCCCCGCAAACCTCGATAACCGTTCCAACGCTGTTTATATGGAGCGATGAAGACGTCGCCGTCTGTGAAGAGCCGGCCCTCGCTACCGAAGATTACGTCACAGCCCCCTATCGATTTGAGACCATCGAAGGGGTCAATCATTGGGTTGTTGACCTAGCGGGAGATCGGGTAACCGACTATCTGCTCGAACACCTCTAGCTGCGCCGTCAGCTCATCTCGAGGCGGAACTTCACGCCCTGCGCGGTGGCTACCGCAAGAACCCGCGCAATGTCCTCGAGCTCCGCGACGACCCCACTCACTTCAGCGAGCCGCGCGGCTGCCTCTGGATTGGCCTTGAGGTGGTCCACGAGCGCCTGCATCGCAGCCTGGCCCACCGCTGCGTCGAACCACTCCGTCCACTCGCCCAAAACCTCCGCAAGCTCATCCGGGTCCCCGTCGAAGTCCTTCGGAACCGGCCGATTGTCCGCGAAGGTCGTGAGCGGCGTTAGCTTGGCCTCCCGGGCGATCGCGTCGAGCGGCTCGAGGTTCATCGCGAGAACCTCGCCGAGCCACCTCAACCGGGTACGGGCAAGCTTCGGCCGGAATACGGGGTAGATACCAAGGCTCATGCGGGCTCACTATAGAGCGTAGCGCTGCCTTGGGGTTGCACGGTGTCAAGGTTGGGCAAGCCGTGTTGCCAAGTCGAGTCGCTCGCTCGGGCCTGGACGCTCCCATTCGAGCTGCCTTTGGACGGTGTCAGGGATCTCAGTCGGCGCGCCGTCTCATTCATTGAGCCACCAACAGCCATCTCCTCCGACTAAGAGGTTATCGAGCCAGCGTTCGTACCAATCGGAGAAGGTTGGGGCGATGGGAAAGACCCCAACGTCGCTGACCGTGGCGTCGACCCATACCTGTCCTCGCGCCTCGCCCGAGACGATCAGCAGATGGAGGTACCCGCAGCCTTCGTCAGACAGAACCAGCGTACCGGAAAGGTCCCGAACCTCCTCGGATGATTGCTCCGATTCTATTAGCTTCGCTTCAGTAAACGGAAACGGCGCAGCAACTGCCTCCGGGGGAAAAGCTGTTCGCTCATACGTAGGACTCACGTCAAACGGGACCAACCCGTAGCCGGGGCCGGCACCTCCGGAGCCGACCCCAAGAAGGAATGCGCGGTAATCTTCAGGGAGCGATAGCCCATATAGCTCTTCGAAGGCCATTACGTCCTCCTCCTTCGCTGTTGGGAGTAGCCGCAGTTGATGCGCCTCGAACCCAAACGGTCGCATCTCCCTTTCAACGATCGCCGCAAACTTCGCGCGAATGGCTTCAATTCTGTCCAGCCCCATCGCGACCAGCATAGGTCGACGTCACTGCGACGGTAGGCCCTTCGCTCGCATAGCCAAATAAAAAAGGAGGCTCCCCAACGGGAACCTCCTCAAGGAATCAATGATTATCGGTTAGTTGCGCTTACGGCGGCGGCCGAGGCCGACCACCGCGATCAGTGCTGCCAAGAGCCCGAGCTGGTTCTCCTGTGAGCCCGGCGCCTGTCGACAGTCGCATAGGCCTGCGCCTTGAGCGTAGACCGTCGGGTCCACGTCCTCGTCGGCCACACATTCGCCGATGGTGTCGTCTTGCGAAGTGCAGGTCTCTCCGTCCGGACAAGCTTTGCCGTCGCGGCAACCGTCGATGCACAGGCCCTCGGAGCACACCTCCCCTACAGGGCAATCTGCATCTTCGATGCATTCGCTGGTGGGTACGCAGCGTCCGTCGACGCACTCTTCGCCGTCTTCGCAGGCGGGGTCGCAGGGCAGCGGCTCAACGAGGTCATCGCTCGGGTCGTTCGGGTCGGTTTCGCCGCGATCGATCGTGCCGTTGTGGTTCA
>JBILLK010000090.1:0-2670 GCA_044376115.1 Polyangiaceae bacterium
CCGTGTAGCAAGGCTGTACGAAGAAAAGCTCCTCCATTGGGCAAAGGCTGAACCCCGACGGAGGGATAAGCGACTCCGTCGCCCACACGACGTAGTCTCGTCCGGCATCGTCCCGCACACACTGGTACGAGCGAACGGGCGAGTCAAAACTCAAACAAAACGGCACCGCGACTCGCTCTTCCGGCTCGGTGCGAAGACATTGCGCAGCCTCATCTTCCCGAACCAGCTCTAGCGTGAGCTTCTCCCAGGTCTCGTCCGGGCACGCCACACTGGGCTCGGGGGTCGTCTCTACGGTGCTTTCGTCGACCGAGCCGCACGCTAGGGTTCCGAGAAGTAGACCCAATGCTAGGCGGCTCATGGGTAGGTCGACCGGTAGTAGGAGATGATGCCAGTGAGGTCACTCGCCATCCCTCTAGCGTAGTTGACGAGCTGGAACGAATCGTTGGGCTCGTTCTCCGTCAACGGACTGATCCCATCGCACGGTCCCTGACAAACCTCAGCGGCAGCAATCCCTACAGCAAAGGGGCCGCGACCAAGCGCGGCGGCGGAGCAATACTGGTAGGCAAACACGGGCGAGCCGCTGTGGCCCGAGCTCCAGTCCCCCCCGACGAGGAAGCGGCGTGGGGCCGAAGGGAAGCCGATGTAGTCGCTGAAGTTACCAGCCTTCGTTGCCGAGGTGTTTCCGTAGGCCCTGAGGTTCTCCCCTGTTATTGGGGCACCCTGAGCGTCGAACATCTGCGCCGGGGCGCCCAGAGCGAGGTCGGGAATGGGGTAACCATTGTTGAACAGGACGTCGTTCGCTCCGATGTAGGAGGCGCACGGAATGTCGTAGCCGTACCAGCCTGGGTGGTTCGCTGCGAAGGCGTCGTCGGGCAGCCGAAGGATCGCCCAGTCGTACCGGACGCAGCGAGCTGGATCGTCGCGGTCCACATGGCAGCCTGGGAATTGCCCCTGAGGTGTCACCCAGTCGGTGGGCACCCAATACGCCTCGGCGATCTCTTGACCGTAGGGCTGCCCCGCCCCGCCGATCCCGGAGGGGCCGTCGCGGCGCGGGCGGAAGCGGCGGTTGTAGCTCCCAAGGTCCGATGGAATGATGCAGTGCGCGGCGGTGAGGACCAACCTCCGCCCGATGAGCACGCCCGAGCAGCGTTCGGAACCGTTCCCGTCTGTTGTGACGGTCCCGAGGCGGCGCAGCTCGGGGTGGTTTTGGGGGTACGTGGTGTTGATGGCCTTTCGTACGCGAGTGTCGCTGTTGAAGGACCAGCCTTGCGCTTCGGCTTCCGGTTCGCTCGGCGGTGGCGCGTCTAAGGGAGTTCCGGCTTCGTCCTCCTCCGAGGCGTCATTGAGTCCCAGCGCTTCAACCTGAGTCCAAAGCTCCTCGAGTTCCGCGAGCTCGAACTCGAT
Source organism: Polyangiaceae bacterium (assembly GCA_044376115.1). Classification (GTDB taxonomy): domain Bacteria; phylum Myxococcota_A; class Polyangia; order Polyangiales; family Polyangiaceae; genus Xiheicaenibacterium. The sequence continues at coordinate 1,405 of JBILLK010000090.1, forward strand.
CTCCCACTCGGTCATGGTCGTGAGATCGCCCTCGATGACCCGCAGCCGCCCAGGCGCAACCTCACCCCAATCGCTGTCGGCCTGGTTCGCGGCCACCTCGGCGAGGACGGCCTCTGCTTGGGCCTCCAGCGCCGTCCCGCTCACGTTGGTTCCAGGGTACCCCGTCGCTTCCGTACCGGGGGTCAGATGCCGGCGGAAGCGCACGCGCGGACTTGGCACCGAGAGCCCTCCGAAGAGCTCCGACTGCGCCCGCTTCTCCGGCACGTTACTCGGCGTCCCTTCGCAACCTAAGCCACTCCACAGGCACAGACTGAGCGCCAGGATCGCCTCGTATCGCTTCCCATACGCAGAAGAATGCGCTGGCTACGAGCGCCCGTCAACGCCGCGCGACATGAGCAACTCCCCTCACCTCGGGCTCTGCAACCCAGCTCCCACGAGCTCCAACGTCCAGCCTTCGACTTCGATCACGTCACCCGGCGACAGCGCATCTCCTCTCGAGCCTTGCACTCTGACCTCTGCACCTTCACAGCGGGCCAGTTCGATCAGGCTGCCAACGCGAACGCAGAGTCTCGCCGCCACCGGCACGCGGCAGCCAGCGAGCGGTACGTGGACGCCCGCGAGGCCGCCGATTAGCAGCTCGCCTACGCGCAACGGGAACCTCCGCGTCAGCGCGTCCATCGCGCCTGCTCGGACCGCGAGCGAGGGCACGCTCAGCGTTGCGGCCTGCTCGACGGTGCACGCGGCGTAGTCGACCGGGGTGCGCTTGAACGACGAGCGGCTCGCGCATGAACCTCCACGCTCCGCGGGCCTCGATCAGCACCAAGCTCGGGATGGCGAGGCGGCTCGCGAGCTCGCACGCGAACGAAGGGAGCGGCGTCAAACGCGCAGACGGTGGGCACAGTCCGCTCGCGCGCCGCGCGAGCTCAGGGTCGATCGGCGCCAGCGTGCCCTGTGAAGCCGACATCAATGAAACAGGCACGCGCGTGCCGAAGGGCGCTGTCGCGTCGAGGTCGACGGACGGAGGCAAGCGTCTCAAGGCTACTGCATGGGCACGCATTGCGGTGCTCCCAGTACGCCGGGGATCCCACGCAGTGAATCATAGCTACGCCAACGGAGTCTGAACCCCAAGTCGACCAATCAGGTAGACCGAGATGGTAACCGTCTGAGCCTCCGCGGACTCCGGGTTGCGCTGTAAGAGCTGCAGTAACACTCGCAGCTGGTGACCCCATGGGGCGATGAACGGCGAGACCTGAAGATGGGGCACCG
>JBILLK010000063.1:0-10088 GCA_044376115.1 Polyangiaceae bacterium
GAACTCATCCGTATGCCGTTTTGGCTTTCGCTGCTTTGTCACTGTCGGGCTCCACAAGGGAGGCTAACCCCTCCCAGGGTGTCCGCTGAAACGGCTCCACTTCACCAAATTCATGAGGGCCTGCGCGGGTGCTCGGTCTGGCTCGCGCCTAGCCGTGACAAGAGAGGGTCAATGGGTTGGACGAAAGGCTCCACGTTCGCGGTGCTGTGCGCGCTCTCCTCGTTCGCGATAGGGGCAGGTCAGCGCGGCGGGCAACGAGAGCGCTGACGCCCAAGGCGCCCGCGATCCGAACGCGACGTCGTTGTCGACGATCGATCCGTACGTGGACGTGAGCGCGAACTTCGTGTTCGGGCCGGTGGGCTTGCCACAACATGGGGTTGGGCTGCACGTGCGCGCGCCGGTGGTGGGCATGTTTCAGCCATTCGTTACGGCGCTAAGGAAATTCGAACTGGCGGTGACACGAGGATGGGCGGCCGAATTCACCGTTTTGTTGAGATGGCAGGCCGATGCCCGGGCGATCGAGGGCTCAATTCAACAAAACGTCCAATTGGACCGCCCATCCTCCGGGAAGAACGGCTCAGGCGAGCCAAGGTAGAGAGCCGACTGCAACGCGCGCTGGGCTCAATCGGCACTCGGCCAACGCTGCGGCAGCCAACCGTCGCCGTTCACGGCACCTCGAGCTCCACCACCACCGGGCAATGGTCGGAGGCCTTGGGCCGATCCCAGCCGACGCGCGGGTAGCGTGCTCCTTGATGGCGCGCTGCGCGGTACGGCTGACCCTCGCGGATGATCTTCGGCTTCACCGAAGCATTGGCCGCGGCCACGGCCGGCGAGACGATGATGTGGTCCAGCTGGCTGTAGACGTCGTCACGACCGAAGTAGCTCGTCCAGCGATCCAGCGGGTCGGCGATCCACTGACAGACATCGACGCCAAACGGCTTGTTGCCTCCTAGTAGCTCGGACAGGGCGCTTTGCGCTGGCCGGCCCGAGATCAGATCCGGCATCACGGTCGAGCCGTCCACCTCGGTGTAGTCGTTCATGTCGCCACAGATCGCCCAGTTTGCGGAGGCTGCGCCGGCCTCAGAGCCAAACCGCGCGCGGATGATCTGGCGCACCGCGAGCACCTCCGCGCGGCGCATCGGATAGGTCAGCTCGCGGTAAGGTGGGTTGGCCTTGAGATGGCAGATAAAGACGCTGAAAGGCCGCCCACCGATCTCCAACCCGACCTCCAAGCAGTCCCGCCGAAAGATGCGATCGTTGGGCGACGGCTTGGGCAAACCGCGACCTCGACCGCGCTCCTCCCACTCCTGTTGCAACAGTTTTTCAACCTTCTCGCTCCAGCTGCCCGGTACATCGTTGAAGGTGACATGGGCGTGGGAGGAGACCGAAGTCACCGGCAACTTCGACAGAAAGCCGACATCGATACCGCGACCGTCGTTGCCCTCGACCACCCGGAAGTGGCGGTAGAAATGGCGGCCTTCTGCCTCAGCGCGCACGGTCTCGAGTTGGTTGCGCAGCCAACGTTGACCGGTCTCTCCGCGGGTGGCGGCCTCTGCCGCGAGGGCTGGTAGCGCGCGCTTTACGTCCTGCGCCACGCGGTGCGCCAGCGTCTTGTGGATGTACTCATCCCGGAACAGCCGCAGCGCCGTTTCATTCTCCACCTCCTGCAGGCAGATGAAGTCAGCCTCGGTGTCGATCAACGCCTCCGCCGTCAGCTGACGAGCATCATCGGAGAGGGCGGCCTCAACCGTACGGCGGATCTGCCGAGCCTCCTCCGCGTTCTCGAACACGAACATGCCGAAGCGACGATCACTCGCTCGCCCCCCGACCACCTCGGAAGGGCGCGAAAACAGGTTCTCGATGTTGAAGGTGGCCAGGCGAAAGGACGGCATGCAACTGGGATATCACAGTCAGCTACAATCCGAGCTCGCTGAGCCCAGGGTGGTCGGCGGGGCGAGGGCCCAACGGCCAGCGAAAGAGACGCTGGGAATCCTCGAGCGGGAGGTCGTTGATGCTGGCCTCCCGGCGGCGCATCAGCCCTTGCTCGTCAAACTCCCATTGCTCGTTACCGTGGGCGCGGGACCAGGCGCCCACGGCATTCTGATGTTCGTAAACGAAGCGCACAGCGATGCGGTTCTCATGAAAGGCCCACACCTCCTTGATCAGCCGATACTCAAGCTCGCTCTGCCACTTCCTCGCCAAGAACGCGCGGATGGCGTCGCGGCCTTGGAAGACCTCGCTGCGATTGCGCCAACGACTGTCCTCCGTGTAGGCGAGCGCGACGCGCTCGGGGTCCCGGCTGTTCCAGGCGTCTTCGGCAAGCCGCGCCTTGAGAACCGCGCTCTCGGCAGTGAACGGAGGAAAGGGCGGACGACTCATCGGTAGACCTCAGCGCGGGTGATGGGTGACAACGGGGAAGTCGATGTCGGTTGCAGCCACCGAATTCACGTAGTTGGTCAGCGTATTGAGCGCGACGTGCAGGACGATCTCCAGCACCTGCGCGTCATCGTAGCCGGCCGCCTTGACCGCCTCGAGGTCGCCGTCGGTCACGTGACCGCGCTCGCGCACGATGCGCGTGGCAAAGCGCACAGCGGCAGCCGCGCGAGCATCGTTCGAGCCACCCGCTCGGTTGGCGGCGATCTCGGCGTCATCGAGCTTCGCGAGGTTCGACCCGAGGTAGCTGTGGGCCGAGAGGCAGTAGTCGCAGCGGTTCTGCTCGGCAACGGCGAGGGCGATGCGCTCGCGCGTCCTCGCGTCGAGCTTCCCCTTGCCGAGGGCGCCGCTCAGGCCGAGGTAGCCCTCGAGCGCGGCGGGACTGTTGGCGACCAAACGGAACAGGTTCGGCACGCTGCCGAGCTGCTTATTCACAGCCTCGAGCGAGGGACGAGCGGCTGCGGGCGCGGCTTCAATGCTGGCGGGGATGGCAAGGCGAGACATGGTCGAGTTCCTTTCAAAAAGGGCGGCGGGGCCGACGAGCAACCTGCTCGCAGTACCCTGCCTCCGTCACCCAACAACCATGCTTCGCCACATCATGAACAACAATGACAGCGATTGACAGGACACCATTGCAGAATATGCAATGGTGAAGTGGACCGACTCGACGCGATGACGGTTTTCGTAACGGTCGCCGAGCTCGCGGGCTTTGCTCCTGCGGCGCGGCGGCTCAAGCTCTCGCCGTCGGCGGTTACCCGCTTGGTGGCCGGGCTCGAGGATCGGCTCGGCGCGCGGCTCTTGCAGCGCACCACGCGGTCGGTGACGCTGACGGACGCCGGCGCGCGCTATTTGGAGCGAGCGCGTCGCATTCTGGCGGACGTTGCTGAAGCGGAGGGCGCAGCGCAGGCCGAGCGCGCCGTACCCTCGGGGCGGCTCGTGGTCGCGGCCCCGAACGTCTTTGGTCGGCTGCATGTAGCGCCGCTCATGGGCGCGTACCTCGAGAAGTACAAGTCGGTGAGGGCGGAACTCACGCTCGCCGATCGGCTGATCAACCTGGTGGAGGACGGCGTCGACGCTGCCGTTCGCATCGGCCAGCTCGAGGACTCCTCGCTGGTGGTTCGCCCCGTTGGCTCGACCCGACGCGTGCTCGTGGCTTCACCGCAATACCTCGCGCGAAACAAGAAGCTGCAAAGGCCAGAGGACCTCGCTCGCCACGCGCTGATTCAATGCACGGCGGTGACGCCGAACCCCGAGTGGCGCTTTCGCACGCCAGAGGACTCAGCGAAGGAGCTGCGCGTAGCGCTGTCCCCTCGCTACGTCACCAACAGCGCCGACGCAGCGATCGGCCACGCGCTGCTAGGCGGAGGGCTGACGATGGTGCTCAGCTACCAAGCCGCCGAGGCCATCCAGCGCAAGAAGCTGCGCGTGGTGCTGCAGGAGTATGAGCCCCCTGCCCTGCCCATTCAGATCGTATTTCCCTCCACACGACTGCTCTCGGCCAAAGTGCGCGCCTTCGTCGAGCTGGCCGCGCGCGCCGGCTGGCGCTTCAGTTGAGTACTGCGGCAGAGCGAAGGAGGAGCGCCCATCGCGTCGTCGCGCCCAAACCAGATCGCCCCAAAACACCGCGGCTGCGGCCGAGGTAGGCGTCCCACAACCTCTGGTCGTTCGGAGCGAACCTGCGTTATGGGACAGACCGAGGGCCAAGGAGTCGCCTGCGCGTCCCATATCGCGCCGCCGTTCAGGGCGAGCACGCGTTATGGGACGGACAGAGGCTGAGGAGTCGACTGCGCGCCCCATATCGCGCCGTCGTTCAGGGCGAGCAGGCGTTATGGGACGCTTATCGCTGGCGCTTGGGGAACCCACTCGTTGACGACCCGGATCGAGACTGCGAGTCCGCCAACCAAGGCGTACGGGACTCGAAGTCGCGTCAGCTGCTGGGTTATGTCCAGCAGTGCATCCTCAATCGTGGCGTTCGCCATCTCGTGCAAGCCAGGCTGAGATCCTGAGTTCGAGTTCGGCGGGAGACAGCTCTGGGTAGCGCGCCCGAAGGCCGGCTCGCTTCAACTCGATTCCGGCACGCACGAGCTCGAGCGTCTGAGCTGCCTTCTCACTGGGAGAGGCGGTGCGAGCTCTCACAACGTCGTCGCGGCGAAGCGGGTCCAACCGCCCAATGTTAACACCATCACGAGCCTGGGTTGTTGCGAACCTCGCAGGGAGCCGGCCGGTACAGGCCGTGGCGCCAAACCGAACGATGAGGATGGTCGATAGGCGATATGGACGTGTTATCTCGGACCTCGTTGCAGGGGCGGACGTCTCCATGTCAGGAAGACCGCTGCGCGAGGGCCTGAGCGCGTGACGAACCACCCATCTACTGAGACTGTAGCCTGGCGTTTTAGTTGAGCTCTGACACCTGAAGCGAGCCAGATCTCGCTCGGCCACAAGCCTGCTACCGTGCACCGCGAAGGAGTTCGGACCATGTGCGACGACATCACCGAGGAAGAAAACGCGGGCTGGATCGAGCAGAAGCTGAGCCGCCGCGAGCTGGTGCTCGGGCTCGGCGCAGCGGCGGTCCTCCCCGGCTGCGCAAGCGAAGGAGCGGCGCACCGCACCGAAGAGCCTGCATCGAGCGCAACCAGCTCCAGCGGCGCAGAGGCCTCGAACAGCGCCGCCTCCTCGAACAGCGCCGCGTCCTCGGCGAACGCGACCAGCGCGAGCGTTGCAACAGCCTCGCGCCGCGTGCAAGTCAGCACGCCCGACGGCAAAGCCGACGGCTTCTTCGTCGCACCGCGCGAACGCAAGTCGGCGGCGGTCATCCTCTGGCCGGACATCGCTGGGCTGCGTGAAGCCTACGAGACGATGGGCACGCGGCTGGCCGAGCAAGGCTATGCGGTGCTGGTGGTGAATCAGTATTACCGCTCGGCTGTCGCACCGGTGCTCGCGAGCTTCGCCGAATGGCGCACCGACGCCGGCAAAGCCAAGCTCAAGCCGATGATCGACGCCATCAACCCGGAGGCCACCACGCGCGATGCGGCCGCCTTCGTCGCTTGGCTCGACGGCCAACCCGAGGTGGATGTGAAGCGCAAGATCGGCAGCGGCGGCTATTGCATGGGTGGGCCATTCGCGATTCGAACCGCAGCCGCCGCGCCCAGCCGCGTAGGCGCTGCAGCGTCTTTTCACGGCGCCAACCTCGCCACCGACAAGCCCGACAGCCCGCACTTGCTGCTCGGCAAGACGCAAGCCGCCTTCCTGATCGCCATCGCCAAGAACGATGATGAGAAACAAGCCGACGCCAAGACCAAGTTGCGCGAGGCCGCAGACGCCGCCAAACGCCCCGCCGAGATCGAGGTGTACGCCGCACAACACGGCTTCTGCACCATCGACTCGCCGGTCTACGACAAGCCCGAGGCCGAGCGCGCTTGGGGCCGCATGTTGGCGCTGTTTCAGAGCGGCCTGTGAAAGCTCGGTTACGTGGCGCTTGTTTCCTTTCGTTAGCGCTCGGCTGCGGGGCGTCTGCCAAGGACGGTGATCCGCGCGCCTCCGCCGCTTTGGCTTCAGCATCGGCTGGGGCATCGAATCGCAGCGCCAGCGAGGCTTCCGCGCCCAGCGGCTGCGCAGGAGGCACGCTCGACCTCGATGCTGTTTTGAAGTCGAACCGCTGTCTCGCGGAGCGCTCCCAACCCTCAACTTCGCGTGAACTCGAGTTGGTGATCGAGCTCGCACCAACGGCGATTGCGCCGGGCCAGCTGGTCAACGCGACCGCCGTAATCATCAACAAGGGGTCAAGCCCAGCCTGGCTCGAGTTCGAGGTTCCGCAGCTGCCCGACCCTCCTCAGGGCGTGTTGATAAGCATGCTTTCACCAACTCTCCACCGCGGCAGTGATGGCAGTGATGTCACCACGCCGTTGGCCGGCGGGCCCCCTTCCTGCGGTGGCACTGCGGACCTGGTTGACGTGAAGACGAAGTACCTTCGGGTCCGCCTCGAGCCGGGCGGTCGAGCTTCGATGAGTGCAGCCGTGGAGGCCGTCGGCGTCGCGTCCGCTGCTACCCATCCGCGACGCTGTGCCACGCTCGCGCCGCTTGCTCCTGGCCAATACGAGCTGCGCGCCAGCGTGCGCCTCAACGGTGATCAACTGCTAACGGCGAAACGCCAGCTCAACGTCGCGCAATAGGAGTCAAGGGTGGCATCTTTTAAGGAGCAGAGCGGTTGCAAACGCGGGGCAGTGTTTCGCGCTCAGACCCGAGCGGCCGCATCGATGCGCGGGGCGCTGGCGCTCGTGTTGGCTCTCGGTTGCACAGCGACTGAAACGCCTACCGCGGTCCAACCCGCGCAGCCCACGCAGGCCTCGAGCGCAACCGCGGCGCCCAACGAATGCGCGAAGACGCAAGCCGCCTTGCTCAACGCGATCGAGCGTTCACGTGAGCGGCCGTGCCAAGCCAGCACCGACTGCGCCACCATCCTCGGCCCGCGACATCACCTCGATGACTACCGCGAGGTCGTCCACGCCCAAGATGCGGCCGCGCTCAACCAACGCGCGAGCGCCCAACTCGAGCGCTGCGGCGAAACCATCCATCACGCTGACATCGGCGTTTATCGCGTGGTCGAAGCCCGCTGCATCGAGGCGCGCTGCGCGGTGAGCGAGACCAACATGCATTTAGAGGAGTAGTTCGGAAGGCGAGCCGCCACGCACGAAGCCGCCGGGAGTGGGTCTTGTCGTGAACCGGAGACTTGCGCCCACCCCGCGGCTGAACGAGCTTCTACGCCATGACCTTTGCGATCGTCACCGGAGCCAACAAAGGGATCGGACTCGCGCTAACGCAAGCGCTTCGAGCACGCGGAGCCGAGGTGCTCGCCGCATGCCGCTCGACCTCGGACGCGCTGGCTCGGACCGGCGCAGAGGTGGTGACGGGCGTGGACGTGGCGAGTGATGACGGCCTGACCACCTTGGTGCGCGCGGTCGGCTCCCGCACCATCGATCTCTACATTCACAACGCCGGCATCCTGGTCTGGGGGGACGCGCTCGGCGCCCTCGACGTGGAGGGCATTCGTCGGCAGTTCGAGGTGAACGCGCTCGGCCCGCTGCGGCTCACCGACGCGCTCCGAGAGAACCTCGTAGCCGGCTCGAAGCTCGCGCTGATCACGAGCCGAATGGGCTCGATCGACGACAACGGCTCCGGCGGGCGATACGGCTACCGCATGAGCAAGGCCGCCCTCAACATGGCCGGGAAGTCGCTGGCGATGGACCTGCGCGGTCGCGGGGTGGCCGTCGCGCTCCTGCACCCCGGCATGGTGAAGACCGACATGGTCGGCGGCGGAGGGCAGGTCGAGCCGGAGGACGCCGCCCGCGGCCTCCTTGCGCGCATCGACGAGCTCACGCTCGAGACGACGGGCGGGTTCTGGCACGCCAACGGGGAACGGCTCCCCTGGTGAGGGCTGCCCGCGCGTGACGACTAGATGCGGGCTCGTAGGCTCACGCGGACCTCACTCGGTCCCTCGGTAAAGGCTGCGTCCCCGGCGAAGCCGTGACCTCAGCCGACCTTGCGCTGCAGCTCCGCGACAGCCGTCTCGAGCGCCAACATCCGCGCCTCGTCTCGCGTGCGCATGCGAATCAGCTCCTCAGCGAAGAAGTCCAACCGACCGTTGGTTCTGCGGTGCTCTTGGACCAACACATCCTGCATCTCCTTGACGTTGTCCACGCGCTCGGTGAGGTGGTCCACGCGCTCGGTGAGGTGGTCCACGCGCTCGGTGAGGTGGTCCAAACGCTCGTTCGTCTTCGCAATCTCCGTACGCAGGCCACCGAGGCCTTCTTTCAACTCGATGCGAATCTGCTTGAGCACCTCGAGAGTGAGGTCTTGCACGTTGCTCATGACAGGAAGTTAGCACGCATCGGGGAGGACCAAAGGCGGCCCTCACGGCCTCAACCCCAGCGAAATCACGCCACCCTCCACACGATGGACCGCTCGAGTTCGAGCCCGTCTTCCAGCCCAGACCTCTCGAACTTGCACGGACACTCCGCGCCCCGTCGAGAACACGCCTCGTCGAGGTCCGATCACCTGGCGACAGGCGTGAACGTCTGCTTCTTCCCGAGTTCTGCGTACTCGGCGTTCCTGCCCTCGCAGTCTGGCTGGGCGGCTTCCACCGTCCCGTCGAAGCCGTCGCGGGCCTTGACCGGGTAGTAGTGCCGCCGGTCCCCGTCGAACAGCACGCAGACGCCGATCGCGCCCTCGGGAGGGCACGGCGTCCTTGCGTACTTGCCCTCCACAACCGTATCGGGTCACCGTGTCGTTCCCGATGAGCCGCGTGAGGGTCTCGTTCCGGCCAGGCGGAGTGCTACGGAGGACGCTGGGTCTGGCTTAGGCGCGGTGGTGATCGATGGGGAGCCGGTCGGTGGACGCGGCTGCTCGCATCCGGCGCACAGCAGCATCGCGGCGCCGAGGTAGCTTCGCTCCGGGCGCGGTCGCGGCCCGGAGGCGTCGCCCCGAGTAGCATACGACTTTCCAGGCCTTTCCTTCACGAAGACGGCGACGGATTTTACCAGCACGTCGCGGTCCTTTCGCCCAAGCGATCACTCTCGCAGTTCTTCTCGGCCTCGTCCTTCGGCGCTGCGAGCGATTCGAGGCAGGTGCCTCGCTCCGCGCGCATGTCGCAGCTCGACGTTGCTGTCGCGGAGCTAGCCGCTACGGGGGCCGCGGGGGCCACGGTTGTCGGAGTGGCCGCTATCTTCCGCCAGCCGCTTCATGCTGGCGGGCACCATGACTGGCTGTCTCTTCGCATCCAAACTCGCAAACAAAGGGCAGGGGGTGGCCATGCAGTGGAACACCATCCAACGGCGCCATCGATGTGGAGGACGTGCTGAACCCTGCAATCATCGGAGCAACCCAAACCGGGCTCCTTGCAGGATTCGTGTTCCCGAACCGATGCGCAGCCGACGGGGTGGTGGAGGACTTGGCCGCGCTCCACGCAAGTGCGGCGTGGAAGTTGAGACGCATCTCGATCGACAAGCAAGCGCCAGCCACGGCGGCCTTCTCAGTCAAGTACGTTCGGCCCGAGGGTGGAACGGCAAGCGTCGGTGGATTCGCACGCTCTCCACAATGCCCATCCCACCGCAGCACTCGTGAGCGAACACGCCCGATTCTCGATTACACGACTACTCCGACGTTCAAGCCGCCCTTCATGCACGCCTCACCGCGCCGGCCAGCTCCCAGAGCAAGAATCATTCCCGGGCAAAGGGAAAAAGAGTAAATAGAAAATGAAATTACCGGGCGCAGCGAAAACCAAGGGAGACCATGCGAAGCGACGGCTCGTGCGCGTTGCGGAACGAAGCCGAGAGCATCGACGCCTCATTGAAGACGAAATCGCCACCACGATAGACACGGAGCGGTGACTTGGCATCATATTCGCTAGAGGTCCACTCCCACACGTTGCCGGACAGGTCCTTGTGGCCAAACCGGCCATTTCCAGTTCGAAAGCTTCCGACCGTGCAAGTGCCCTGCCGTTTTCCCTCTGTTCCGCCGGACCAACACGCTCGGTCTTCGGGCGCTTCATCCCCCCAAGGGAATTTCCTGGCCGCATCGCCGCCTCGCGCCGCCCACTCCCACTCTGCCTCGCTTGGCAACCGCTTGCCCTGCGCCTCGCAGAACCCTTTGGCTTGCTTCCA
>JBILLK010000091.1:0-2526 GCA_044376115.1 Polyangiaceae bacterium
TCTCCGCAGCAGAGCCCAAGCGCCTGAGTCAGCCCTCGGTTGGTCGCGCGCGGGCCATCTCGCTGAGACGCACCATCACGCCGTCGGTGGCCGCGACCACCACCTGCTTCTCGAGCTTCTTGAGATCCTCCGGCTTGCCGCCGAAGCGCAACTTCGACCGGGCGCGCCCACCGCCTTTGAGCCGGCCAACCAAGGTGCAGGAGACGCGTACGATGTCCCCGAGCTTCTCGATCCCCACGTCCACCACGACGAAGGAGATCTCCACCCGACCCGGTGGCCCAAAGTCCAGACTCTTGGCCGAGCGTTGCGCGGCCCGCCGTACCTCGGTCGAGAGCCGCTTCTCGCGCGCCTTCTCGGCCTCCTTGGGGCTCTTCCACTCGACCGCCGCGACCTCGACCTTGGCTTTGCCCTTCGCCTCGGCCGGCGCAGGAACGAGCACGAGCAAGAGCCCGCCCAGGAAGGCAAGCAAGCTCGTACGGCGACGGATTCGGACCATACGCCCTCGTTAGCAACGTAGGTTCGCTTGGGCCAAGTTGCGATGCCTGGCGCGTCTTCCGCGCCCCCAACCTCGGTGCCCTAACCAGCCGCCTCTTCCACTTTCGCGCAAACGCCGCAACTCCCACGCCAGCTGGCTCCTCAGCCGATCAATTGACCATCTCCACATCAGCCGAGAGCTGCTCACAGAGTTCCCAGGTCGGGTCCAGCTCCATGTCGATCGCGAACGAGTAGTTCGGTTGCGTGCGGGTCCATGCCTCAACGATGGTCGCAGCCGGGCCACCCTCCTGAACGCGGTAGTGGAGCTCACGACGCCCTTCGCCTGTGATGCGTCCGAGGAAGAGTGCATGCTCCCCTAAGTGCTCATTCAGCGTCTCTTCGACAGCGAAGACCGCGTCGGCGTCTTCGTCGTGGTAGAGGCCGAAATCCGTCGGGTTCGCCAGCCGAAAACCGACGACTAGGTGGACATCGCGCTCGACGTTGTCGATCCGCTTCGCCGCGCGGGTCACGCTGACAAAGACGGGACAGTAGTAGCTGCCACAACGCATGACTTCCCAGCGATCACGCGTAGCGCGCTACGCGAGACTCGTCACCGCGTCACGCAGGCCTTGGAGCGATACCCCTCCGTCGAGCGCGTCACCGCTGACGTCCGTCACGCTGATCCATCGGTCGACGCCGTCCTCGCCGAACGTTTGGTCGAGCGCTAGGCACGTTATCTGCGCCCGCAGACTCTCGTCCTCGATCTCGGGGAACGACGGATGATGCGCAACGAGGCGCAACATCTCTCGACTCACTTCTTCCTCGAAGGTGAACACGAAGTCCTCGAGTGGGAACGTTTTGTCCGCGAACCTTAGACTCGCCCCTGGCGGCACCGGCTGCCGAGCTGCGTGGAATTCCCAGGTAGCGTCGCGCTCAGGCGCCCGTTCGAGCCAGCGCTGGGTCGTCAAGCGACCAAGGCGATCGCCCTGGGCGCTCAAGCAAAACTGATAGGCGCTCTCGGTTCCCGTGCCCAACTCCCAAACCAGGTCCGGGCTGATCGCCTCCACGTGTTCGCGGATGGCTTGAGCGAGGGTCGGGCTGGGCTTCAGCCGACTCGAAAGCCTCCGATTGAGTTCCTCTTTCACGGACGGCCACCACGCCCAAAACGCGTCGATCGCTGCTTTCGTCACCTCAGGAGCATACCGAAGTAGCGCGATCGCCACCAGATTCACGCTTGAGGCTGGACCTACACAGTAGCGGGCGCACTCAGAGGCCGCTTGCCTCTGCGAACGCTTTGCACTCGGCGAGTACTCGTTGCGCGATATGGCATAGTGCACCAGCGACCTTTTGCCTAATAAAACGCCCAGCCTTGATATGCCATTAAACGCAACAAGCAAGCCTCGGCTCGATGCAAGGTTACCGGCACACTCGCTTACCGCGCAATCTCGGCCTCTGGCCGCCATTGCCTTGGTGCGGTCGATGTTCGTGATACCAGTCTACAAACACGCCCACCTCAGCGGAAGCCGCTTGCAGAGACCACGGCAGTGTTCGCAATCGTCTCCAGCTTTCGCTCTTAAGCGTTCGCCAAAACCGTTCAATCAATCTTCATTCGGAGAAGAGTTCGGCGAACACTTCCTCGCCAGGGAGCTTAACTAAGCTCCTTTTTTACTCCCAGCCTCGGCGGCGAGCTTAGTTAAGCTCCACTTTTACTCCCGGCCTCGCCTCAGCCTCGGGGAATGGGTCCAGCGCCCTTACGGCTCTCGCCCTCGGTCGTTCAGGTCGAACACCACTTGGAAGAACATGTTCAGGCCAACGACGTTCTCGCCGTTGAACTCGCGGAGCACCGGCGTCTGGTAGTAGGGCGTTACCTCGCGCTCGACCGGGACCTCGGCGCCCTCGTCGGTGATCCATCGGTAGCGATACTTGCCCTCGCTGCTTCGAGCGATGACCAGCTCGGTTCGCGTCATGCCGATGAGCTCGTCGTCGTCCTCGGAGATCGCTTGGATCGCGAGCTTGGTCAGCGCAAAGACCGAGCGCGCTATCGGGATCAGC
>JBILLK010000038.1:0-91488 GCA_044376115.1 Polyangiaceae bacterium
GCTACAGGCTCAAACAGAAGAAGCGCGCAGGGCTGGTCAACGCCGGCTCAGATCAGGCAAGATAGTCAAACCCGAGGGGGTCAGTTTTACGGGCGCAAAGGGGTCAAGAATTCGAGGCGCCTGACAGTTGAGAGGGTCCTGGAGACACGACTGTCTCTTTTTGAGCCATTCAACAGGGTCACGGAGAGGCGGAAAGTCGTTGGGACCCTGTTGAGAGGGTCCTGGAGAGGTGCGACCTCCCGCGGGACCGTGACCTCAGGGGGCGCGCTTGACCGGGTGCCTAGGTGACACTGTCCGGGTGCTTCGGTGACACTGTCCAGGACCCTGGGAACACGCTCCGGGATGGTCGGAGACATAATCCGGGTGGATGCCGTCATGGACCGGGTGGGTCCGTGACGTCGCCGCAATCCGATTCCTGTACAACCAGCGTGTGGCGTATGGCGTTCCCGAGGGGCTAGCTCGAGTCGTTGCTGAGGTTCGCCTCGGGAGAACGCCCCGAGTGGTGGTGCGGGACTTGCTGCGCTGGTTTAGCTTCGAGCGGCGAGGCGCCAAGGTGAATGCCTACATCCTCGGCGTGCTTCAGCAGGAGGGCCTAACGTGTTCGCCGGCGTTGGACGCGGCGTACCCCGATGGGGAGCTCACCTTTGCTTCCGTGGTTCCGCTTGTTGTCGTCGCTCCTGCACCGCGAGCATCCACCCGCGACCAACCGTACCCGATCGCCGTGTTTAGCTCGATCGCGGCAGCGCAGTCCGACCTCAGGAACCGCGTTGTCACTCGTCTCGATGCGCTCGAGCGTCTCGTCGCCTATCTCGTGTTCGCTGAGCTGGCGTCCATCCGCGCGGGCGCGGGCAATACTTACCGGGCTCCGGTCACAGTCCTCCTCCGCCCGCTACTGCCCACGCACGACGCAGCTGCTGCTGCGCCGCTGTCATTCGGCAAGTGGGTGGAGTTGGCGCGGAAGCTTGCTCCGCTCGTTCCCGAGACCCATGACTCGATCCATCAATCAGCCCTAGCGTTCGCCGGCGAGGTCGGGAGTCGAGTGGCGACGATTGCGGTCCCGCGCCGCAACAAGCTGGCGCACGGCTCCAACGCAGACGAGGAGTGGTTCTCCGAGACGGAATCGATTCTCGAGCATTTGGGCGACGATCTCAGGGAGGCGCTCGCGCCGCTGCTGGATTGTGAGCTCGTGTCGACAAGCAAAGTGCGCCCCGGCGAGCGAGAGAACTACCTATACGAGCTGCGTGTCCTTCACGGAACGGACACGTTCTTTCGCAGACGGTCGCTGGAGACATCGGTCAAGCTCACGCCTGGGTGGGCGCATCTGGTAACGCCCGATGGGTCATTCCTGCGCCTCAGCCCCGGAATTGCTGCGTTCGAGGACAAGGCGAATGAACAGGTACGGCTGTTCCTCGCGCGCAGTCTCGCGCTCGACGCTGGCGCTTGGATCAAGCTGCAAGCGATTCTCGGGGGCGAGCAAAGAAACGAACGCCTCCCTCTTTGATTTTTGTCAGATGCGGAGCGCCGCGTGCGTGCGACCACTATGAAAGAAGAAGCTCTCGGCACCAACCGGTTCGTTCGCGAATACGACCTCGACGTGGCTCGGCGATACGCGAACTCTGCCCGCTCACCGCAAGCGCACCAAGAGCAAGGTCTGCGCAAGATCCACGAGTGGTTCGAAAAACCGTCGACCGACATGGGGCGTGGAGCGCTCTTGGTGCTGCCCACCGGCGGAGGGAAGACGTTCACCGCGGTCCGCTTCCTATGCGAGTGGCCACTCTCCGCGGGCTACAAGGTTCTTTGGCTGGCACATACCCACCACCTTCTCGAACAGGCGTTCGACACCTTCGGGCCGTCGACGTACTCCCAGGATGCCAAGGTCGAGGTATCGAAGATCCGTGAGCCGCGAGAAAAGCTACGCGTCCGTGTGGTCTCCGGCATGCCTGGTCACGCGAAAGTCGCCAGCATCTCACCCAGCGACGACGTGGTCATCGGATCGCTTCAGACGATCGCCGGAGCGCACCGAGACGATCACGAGAGTTTGCTCACGTTTCTTCGCTCGGCGGGCGAAAAGCTAGTCGTCGTTTTCGACGAAGCGCACCACGCGCCGGCGCCCACCTACGCGCGGTTCGTCGAGGCCCTTCGTGTAAAGGTCCCCACGGTCCACCTCCTCGGGCTCACGGCAACCCCGGTTTACGAGGCCAAGCTCCGCAAGGGCTGGTTGAAGAAGCTTTTCCCGCAGGGAATCGCATATCAAACCAGCGCTAACACGCTGATGGCCGCCAAAGTCCTGGCCCGTCCCATCGTGAAGCAGTGTGCGACCCACATCGCGGCCGAGGTTGACGAGCGCAGGCTGGCGCGCTGGCGCGAGAGCTACTCCGACTTGCCAGAGGACATCGTCACTGGTCTTGCAGAGAACCAAGCGCGAAACGACGTGATCGTGCAGCATTACGCCGAGAATCGGGCGAAGTATGGGAAGACCCTCATCTTCGCGGATCGTTGGTCGCAGTGCGACTATCTGGCCACGTCGTTGAGGAAGCACGGCATTCGCGCCGACGTCGTCTACTCCAAGGTCGACGCGAAGGGCCAAACCATCGACGAGCGCAACCGACGGACAGCGGATGACAACACGAAGGCGATTCGCGCGTTCAAGAGCGGTGAGATCGAGGTGCTGGTCAACGTTCGTATGCTGACCGAGGGGACCGACGTTCCGAGCATTCAGAGCGTCTTTCTCACGCGCCAGACGACGAGCAAGGTGCTGCTCACGCAGATGGTCGGTCGAGCGCTCCGGGGCACTGCCTCGGGTGGTACCGAGCACGCTTACATCGTGTCGTTCATTGACGATTGGAAGCAGCGCGTGAACTGGGCTGAGTTCAATCTCGACGACGGAGCAACCGCGGATGACGACAGCGAAGCAAGAGCGCGTCTGCCGATTCAATTGATCTCGATCGAGCTGGTCCGTCGGCTCGCGCGAGAAATGTACGAGCCGTCAACTGGGCGCGGCGTGCCGTTCCTCGAGACGCTACCGGTCGGCTGGTATCGGACTGAGTTCGATACCCTCGTCAAGGACACGGAAGACGAGGTGGTGCATCTCACCTGCCCGGTGCTCGTCTATGACCGTGATCAAGCGGGATTCCAACGGCTGCTCGACCGCTTGGCTAAGGAGGACCTTTCGGCGTTCATTGAGCCGTCCGTCTCCTTGGACCGGACGCGTGACCGGATCGACGCCTGGGCAGCATCGTGCTTCCCAGACAACACCCAAGGAATGGGCACCGATCTAGCCACCGAGATATTCCACCTCGCCCGTCACGTCGCGCAGGCGGAAGACAACCCCAGGTTCATTCCCTTCGAGGGGCGATCCGCCCACGACCTAGACCTGCTTGCGAAAGACGCCGTCGCACGCAATGTGGGGCTTCGGGACATCCCGCTGATCGTTCACGCAGAATACCGCCGCCAGGATCGGCTCTGGCCCGCGCTCTACGGAAGCGTGGAGCTTTTCAGGAGGCAGTTCAGTCTCGCGGTAGAGCGTGCTTCAGCCGAGGCGGAAGCGCCCGGCCCACACCTCGGAGCCCGACTCGCCACGGAGCCGGAGCGATACGAAGCGCGAGAACCACCCCAAGAGATGAAGCACAACGTCAAGGAACGGGATGGGTGGAAGTGCCTGTGTTGCGGCGCCGCCGATAAGAAGTTCCTCGAGGTCGACCACATTGTTCCAGTCCACCAGGGGGGCAAGAACGAGATGGAGAATCTCCAGACGTTGTGTAAGCCGTGCAATGGCGACAAGGGGGTGAACAGGTACAGCTTCCGCCGCGTAGCCACGGGGCTGCAGCAGGCGCACCACGAGTTTGAGCCCCGCAGACTGCCGAGACAACCAGGTGATCGCGAACAGTGGGAGCGGTGCGTTCGGGCAACGCTGAATCACTATTTCCGCTGCTCAGCCGTGAGCCGAGTCGACATCGGTGGCCGTGGTGTTCGCTTTTACGAGTGGCTCATCAAGCTCAACGCGCACAACGATCCTCGACTTCTCGAAGGGCACCTCGCAAGCCTGTTGGCACGGATTCAGGAGAAGCGCAGCCAGGGGAACTTCGCGGGCCCCGACGCTATAGTCGTCGAAGGCTCCGATGCACGCGGCGACGCTTGGTCAACCAGCGTGAGGACCGGCAAGCCGGCGCTGTCGCAGCCACGCACGGTCTGACCGCGTGGCCATGCTGACGAGCGCGTCCCAAGGCTCTTCGACATGGCATCCGCGTACCCTGGCATGATCTCAGCCTGATTCGGCCGACCCGCGGCCTCGCGCATTTCGATGTCAGAAGGTTCACGCGTCGCGCGTGCAACCGACATGAAGACGCTCCCCGCCCGCCTATCGCATCTCCCGGCCAAGCCGCTAGCTCAGCTCGCATCCGTGTCGACCAACGCTCGGCAACGACTCCTCCCGCCCGTCAACGACAAACCAACGTTCACCGCCATCGACTTCGAGACGGCCAATTACTTTCGAGACAGTGCTTGCGCAGTTGGCTTGGTCCGGGTGGAGCGCGGGCGAATCGTGCGACGCGCGTATCACCTCATCCGACCAGCCTCACGCCGCTTCACGTTCACCGGATTGCACGGGATCGATTGGTCGACGGTCGCGAACGAGAGGTCGTTCGGCGAGCTTTGGCCTCATATCGGCTCGTACTTCGCTGGCATCGACTTCCTTGCAGCGCACAACGCGCCGTTCGACAAGAGCGTGCTCCTCTCCACCTGCGCGCTGTATGGGATTGAACCGCCTCCCCTGCAGTTCAAGTGCACCCTGCGCATCGCACGCGCTTCGTGGGCATTGCCTCGCGCGACGCTCCGTCACGTCGCGGACCATCTTGGACTGCGACTCAACCATCATCATGCTGGATCGGATGCCGAGACTTGCGCGCGCATCGTACTCCGTGCGCTCGCGACGGAAGGATCTTGAGAGCAGGAGGAGCCCCTGCCGCGCTAGGCTGCGCGGGATGAACGAACATGGGGGCATGCCGCCGGAGGCCGCATCGTACGTGAAGCGCATCAAGGCCGCCTGCAACGACATGCTGGCTATCGAGGAGGAAGTCCAGGCACTCGAGCATCGAATCATCCACCGCGATATTGCTGCAATCCATCTGGGTGTTCGCAGGATCGCGGAGGCACTTCTTCAACACGCGTGCAACGCCGAGACAGCTGTTGTGCCGGACATTCCGACGCTGGCGCCACTCGCCCAAGGGCTCCGCGAGAAGGCGAAGGACCGCCTGTCGCCCGAGTTCTGGCGACACCTAAACGACGTGATCGTCAAGAAGTGCAACGCGAACGCGCACTTTCGCGGCAATGACGTTTACGCGCCAGGGTTGCGCAGGCACAACGCCGCGGATGAGATCGTCCAGGTATTGATCGCGTTGGCGGTGGTTGCAGAGGAGTTCATTCAGCACTGGCCGGCGCCAGTTACGACCACCGCCAGCCCAGCCCCAACGCCCGATGAGCCGCCTCAAGAAGGTGCCGCGGTTCCAACACACGCTACGGCGGCAAGTCCGGCGGCGGGCGGCAACGAACCGCCGCGCGCTCCAATTGAAGAGCAGCGTCGATACGGAGATCTTAACGTGGCCGAAGCCCGCGACAATCAGTACCTCCGTGACTGGCTGGTCCGACACAGCGGCATGCAGCAACGAGGGGTCACTCGTCGGCTGAACAACGAGCACGGGCGGAGAAAGCTCCGCAACGTATTTGATATGGCGTTTCGAGACGCAGACATGGCGGGCGCTAACATCCAGCCCGATGATGAAGCGGCAGGCCGCTTCCCCATCGGGACCGCGGTCTGGGCCGACTTTGATGGCGAAATCTGGAAGGCAGAAGTCCGGGTCGCGACTCAACTCGAGGCCTGTTTGTACTTCCCGGCCGACGACTCCGAGGCGGATCTTCCCTGGGAGCAGATCTTCGCGACCGAGGAGGAAGCGGTGGCATCTTTGAAGACTTCCACGCAGCCTGCCACGGCGAAGCATGCACGTAGGCCTGCCGAGAAGCTTCCGGGAGAACTCGACTACGTGGCAATTGGGCGTCTCACCGTATCGCAGGCGCGGGAACTGGATGTGGCCGACGACATTGCAAAGATCACTGGATATGCCCCAGGGACAGTGCGGAACAAGCTCCGTGATCTTCACGGCGCAAGCGTCATTCATCGCCAATTCCCGTGGTTTGACGAGAACGTCGTCGGGTCGATGACCGCGAGCACGGCGCTACGCTATGACCTGCCTTCGTTCCTGGCCGTTGCCTTTAGCGAGGGCCGGGCAAGCATCAAGCGAAAGCTCGGAAGCGTACCGGGGCAGACGAAGCTGAGGACACTGTTCCCGCAGCTTGATGATGCCCCCGGCCAGTGAGCGACGGTTCTTCGTCTCGACGATGTGCGGTGAGATCACCCACCCTCCCCTGCGTGCGACCTTCGATCCGGTATCACGCTGCCAAATCGCCTTTGGCATTGCACGGCGCTTCATCGGCGACGCGAACGAGCTGCTCGAGGAGCTGCGCGCGGCTGGCTTCGAGATCGTTCGTTGGGAGATTCGCGAGCGGGAGAGCGCGGAGGATCAAGACCACTTGTGGGCGTTGACGGCCAAGCGTTAGCGCAGACTCGCGAGCTCCACCAAGCCAGGCACTGCGTCTGCACTCGCACGGAGCCGAGGCTTCGGCCGAACGGCGACGGGTACCTCCGCCTCGCGCAACATGGCGGTGTCGAAGTAGTTGTCGCCAAACGCAGCGAGCAGCGCTTGGTCGGGGGCGTACTGGCGCAGGCCGTGGACCTTTCCGGGGCCGAACGGCAGCGGCTCGCGCAGGCCCGCGACCATCACGTCGTTCTCGAACGCAGCAGTGGCCGCGATCACATGGCTTGCGTCGATGCCCAACGCCAGCACCGCCTGTTCGACGATCGCGCGGGGTGAGGCGCTGACGACGTACACCGCGATGCCGAGCTGCTGCAACGCGCGAAGAACCTGAATCGACTCACGGTGGAAACGTTGCGAGATCGCCGCGCTCGCGAGGACCTCCTGCACGAAGGACTTCACCTGGGGCTCGGTGCGACCGGCGAGAGCCCAGGCAACGACCTCCACCACGCGCTCCTCGCTGACGATCTCGCGGGCTTGGGCCCTCGCGATCGACTTGGCGAGCTCGATCGGCGAGCCGCTGGCATCGAGCCCAGCCTCACTGGCCACCCGCGCGAGCGCGCTGTGCGCCGCAGGAAGAAAGGCATCGCGCTCGATCATGGCGTGCCACAGGTCGTCGCCGACGTCGCCGCTCCACAGCGTGCCATCCGCATCGAACGCCACGCAACCGCCGCCGAGCGCGTCGCGGCGCGACAGGATGCGCCCTACCACTTCGTCTACCGACTCGATCTTCACCGATCGACTCTAGCTGGCCGTTGGTTACGTTCGTCGAGCGCGAGCGTAACGTTCACGTGAAGCTCGTGCCACGCGGTCGTCACTGAGAGGGCGCTAGCATGCGCGGCGGTGCATACCGTCGTTCAACTCTCCGACCTGCATATGAGCCCGCAAGCATCGCCGGCCCAGGCCGCGCTCTACGATGCTCTGATCAGCGCGCTCCGGGCTCGCTTTGTTGCGGCCGGCCAGCGCGCCGACTTGTTGGTCTTTACAGGCGACATCTTCGACAGCGCGCGAGTCGACGTCGGGCTGGCGACGCGAGCCTTTCGCGCGCTACACGAGCGCATCTGCGACGCGATTGGCACAGCTGTTCCCACCGTGATTGTGCCGGGCAACCACGACCGGCGCCGGCGCGGCTTCGTCGGGCCGCATGACGGCAGACTGTTCGAGGCCTTGCGTTCGGCGATGGGTACGCGGGCTTTCGTGCATGGTTGTGACACGCCGTTCCTCGCGGCCGTGGTACCGCGCGAATACCACAAGCTCCCGCTATCGCTGATCGCGTACGACTCGACGCATCTACCGCGCGGGCTGCTCAGCGCTGGCGGTGCCGTGCGGTCCGAGGACCTTCTGCAGACCGCCTCGCTGCTCGAGAAAGAACCGGGCAGCGAGCCGGTGTTGGTGCTGATGCACCATCACCTTGTTCCAACTCCGCTCACCGACGTCGGGTCGATCGAGCTGGACTCGGCGACGAGCGTACTGCGCTGGGTGGTGCGCAAGGTCTTGCCCTCGATCATTTCCAACGCCGACCGCGAGGAGCTCACCATGACCGCGCTCGGCTCAGGGACTGCGCTTTCGACGCTGCATGAGCTAGGCCGCGCCGTGCTCGTGCTGCACGGTCATAAGCACTATGCCACCGCGAGAATGCTTCGCGGCATGATCGAGAACCAAGGCGATGTGCTGATTGTTTCGGCGGGTAGCGCAGGGGTCGCTGAGCCCTGGCACCCGACGGCGATGAGCGATGCAGCCAAGCTCTGGCCATCGTTCAATGTTGTCGAGCTCGCCGACGGTGAACTCTCTGTGGAGACGCTCTCCTTCGGCTACAAAGGCCGCTCGACAGGGCGTTTCGGCCGTCGGAAGCTCGTGCACGCCCGCCAGCTCAATGCGGCGTGGCAAGTCTCTCCGGTCCCGCTCGAGCCGGTGGCCGCGGTCGGCCCGCGCCTCGCGCGCAACTATTCGCATTGTCGCGTGCAGCCGTCTTCGCAGCGCGACCGTCTGGACTACGAATGCCTGCGCGAGGTGGTTGCGCATGGCGCCTCACCGCGTCAGTACGGCGAAACCGTGGAGGGCGTTCCAGGCGCATCGCTAATTGCACGGGGCGGTGAAGGAGCGCGCGTCGCCCCGGCGCGCATCGAGCTCGCGTTGGGCGAATCGACGAGCTACCGGCTCACCGGGGGGCTTTGTCGAACGTTGGCCGAGAGCGAGCGAGTGTACGGCGCGTCTTCATCGCCTTACGAGTGGCTGGGCTTGATGAGCCGCTACGCCTGTGACGACGTGCGGCTGACAGTCGAGGGCCTGGGTTCCTTGGGCGAGCACGCCTTCGCGAGCGCAACCGATCTAGGAACGGGCATCGAGCAGCCGCTCCGGCTCGAGCGCGAGGACGACAAGCTCGTGGCCACCATTCGCAACTGCGCAGCCCGCACCCTGCTGCGGGTTTACTTCCCGCTAGCCCGCTAACAGCGCGGCTCACCGCGGCGACCGGGCTCACTGCGAACGCAGCCCGCATGCTTGTTGCCGCGCAACGAAAGCAAGACCAAGGAGCGTTCGTGCGGTCTTCAAATCGACGAAGCTCGATGCTCAGCCTCTTGTACTCAGATTCGACCATGCGGCCGCGGGCGCTCATCCGCCTGCTCGCGCTGTTGGTTGTTGGATGCAGTGCCCCGCTTCCTCCGGTGCAGCCCGCGCCGATCATGGCTGAGCTTGGGCAACCCGAGCTGGCGTCGCCTTCAGCGTCGGCGACGGCCCCAGCGGCACCAGCGCCGTGCGTCGAGATCGTAAACGGCACGCTCGAGTGCAAGGTCGCAAAGAGTGGCGCCACCTGCACGGTGGACGAGATCAGCGAAGCGATCGCGCAGGAGCTCGCCGCGATGCCCAACCGTGAGGCCTTGAAGCTGGTGCTCGACGAGCCGACCCAACGCGGAGTGGACAGCCTGCGCAAGGTGCCTTGGTTGACGCAACTTTCGATCGGTAACGGTAAACGCGTCGTCAGCCTCGAGTCGCTCGGGTCGCTCCAGAACTTGCGAAAGTTGCACGTGGGCTCGCTACCGAAGGCGCAGCTGACGGGGCTGTCCGTGTTGACCGAGCTCGAGGATTTGGAGCTGCAGTGGACCGAAGGGGATCTCGAGTTCCTGCGACCTCTTGCCAAGCTGAAGAGGCTCCGGATCAGCAACCTGAAAGGGCTGCCTCGTGATGCTGCGCTGACGGCACTGCTAAAGCTCGAGGACCTGCAGCTGTTCGACTGTGAGGTCGAAGACCTCTCGGCCATTGGCCAGCTTAGCGGACTCAAACGGCTCTCCCTGTATCACTCCGATGTGAAGGACCTCGCTCCGCTCGCCTCATTGAAGCGGCTGGACTACCTCAACCTCAGCATGACCAACGTGAGCTCGATTAGCGCGCTTGCCAGCCTGGATAGCTTATCGTCGCTCGACCTTTCCTTCGTCGATAACGTGAGCGACTTGCGACCATTGAGCCGCCTATCAACGCTCGAGGTGCTCGAACTGACGCAGACCCCCAGGATCGAGGACATCGGAAGCCTTGCTGGGCTGACTTCGCTACGCTCACTCACGCTCGACTCAACCAGGATCAAGAGCCTCAAACCGCTTGCTCGACTCACGTCGCTCGAGACGCTGAGCGTGCAAGACACCGCCGTGACAGACCTATCGCCCCTATCCGGTTTGAGTTCGCTGCAGTCGCTCGATGTGCGCGGCACCAAGATTAGCTCGATAGCGCCGCTCGCCGGCCTGGAGAAGCTCATGTTCATCTATCTCTCGAAGACCGCCGTGCGCGATCTCAAGCCGCTCGAGAAGCTCAGCGAGCTGATGATTCTCAACCTTCCAGTAGCAGCCTCGCGTAGCGCCGTGCCGAACATCCAGCGCATCAATCCTACCGCCGAGTTCACGTTTGAGGATTGAGCGCTCGTGAGCTCTGTGTGGAGCGCGCCCTTATGTAACCATGCCCGAATGCTGATCCGTGGCTGCTCGGTCTGATCGTTCTCCTCGGCTGCGCCTGTGCGTCGGACGCTTCGGGTCGCAAGCAAGGCGGCGAGGAACGTGAGCTGGGTGCAGACCCCAGCGCGCCGCACGCTCGAGCAAGCTCACTGCGCTCGATCGCAAGACGCTCACGACCTTCTCTCGCACGCCGCCGCTCGCCAGCTGGAAGAAGCACCACCCTGAGCCGTTCGTCACAGCAGTACGCAAGCTGTTAAAGGACTTTGCAGCAGCGCAATTGGCAGCAGAGAAGCTGAGCGTCGCCTCGCTCGACCTCGCTCTCCGCCGCGTCACCAAGGCACTCAACGTCTGCGACAAGCGCTTCAAGCACCCGATTCAAACCCCCGACGCCGAAGAGCTGGTCGAGGAGCTGTTAAACATCGCAATTGCTGCGGGCCTGAGTGAACAGGCCGCCGCGCTGACCATCGATGAGGCACGTGCGTTTTGACGCTCAACGTCCGGGTAACACGCTCAGCTACGCTGCCGTCATTCGAGCGTGAGGTTGGTCGCTAGATAGGACGCTCCGGCGTTGTCGCGCGCCGGAGAGCTTGCGCCGATGGTAACCGTGAACTCGCCCACGCCCACGTCCACGAGCTCAGTCGTTACCACCTGGACGATCGCCTTGTTGCTCGGCGGTAGGAGTTGCAACACCTCGCTCGGAACGCTGCCGGCGTTGGCGCTGGCGTCGAAGCTGCAGCTCGCACTCAACTTCGAAGTAACGTCGATGACGCGCACGAGGACGGTCCCTTGGTCAGTGCCGGACCAGCTGAAGGCAAGGTCGCTCGAGCGGTCGATCACGCTGAGCGCAGCCAGGCTCGGCGCATCGATGTCAATCAGCCCCGGCGCAGCGATCACCTCGCTATGAGCGGGCACTTCCGCGGAGCCGGCCAGGCTAAAGGTCAATGCGTCTCCGCCGCCGAATAGCGTCTCCGAGGCAAAGTCAGGCGTGTACTGGTTTTCGGCATTGGGCACTAAGGTGAAGTCACGCTGACCACCGGTAATGGTTATATCGCCGGCGGAGACGGCAACGAGATCACCTCCTTCACATACCGATAAGAAGGTGCAATTACCCAGCACCTGCGGCTCGCAGTTCGCCGCCTCTTGGGTGAAGAACAGAGCGTTTGCGCCGGATTGCACGACCGAGGTGCCACTGACCGAGAACGATATCGATTCGGCGAGTACGAGCCCTGTGCGTCGAAGTTCCGGGGGACTGCCTCCCGCGCCGGTGCCACCGCTACCACCGACGTTGGAACCGCCGCTGGCGGGGTCCCCACCGCTACCGCTGCCGCCGTTTCCACCACTATCGACGCCGCTCGACCCGCCGCCGCCGCTCGGACCGCCTCCCTCACCTGCGCCGCCCCCGGTGCTGTCATCGCCACAACCAGCAAGCAGGACGAACGTACCCATCAAGCCGAGCCTTACGAATGAATGCATCACTTCCTCCAAGCCAAGCCAGCCAGTGCCTCGAGTACGCAGATTTCGCTTTGCCGCCCCCGGCGGAATCTTGCTGAGGCTTGAACGCTTGCCATCGACGCACCGCTTTTGGCCCAAGGATCGACAGCCACGTAGCCTCCCGAGATGGCGAACAATCCGTATCCGGGCCAGGGCTACCCACAGGCACCAGGGCAACACCAGGCCGCGCAACAGCAGTACCCTCAGCAAGGCTATCCGCAGCAACCGCAGCAGCCGCAACAACCGCAACAGCCGCCGCAGGGTGCGCCACCGCCTCCCCCAGAGCCTCCGGCGCCGCGTGGACCGAGCGTATTAGGGCCGCCGCAGGGCCCGGCAAAGATGCTCTACGTCGGCGTCGTCCTGATGCTCGTCGCCTTCAGCGCCAAGCAAGTGATGGTCAATCTGTCGCTGAAGTCCTCCGGCAACCTGCTCGAGCACGAGAAGGTCGAGGCCCAGATGGCGGTCGAGATCGGAGAGATCAACGAGGCGCTCGATCCGATCGACACCGAGATCGACGAGCTCGAGGCCGAAGCGCCCAAGCCCCCCAAAGCCAGCGCAGACGACAAGGAGGAGCTCAGACCCGAAGGCAACAAGGACTTCGAGGCCTACATGGAAAAGAAGGGCAAGCACGAGGAGAAGGTCGCCAAGCTGCGGAAGAAGCGACAAGATCAGGACACCGACCTCGAGGACAAGCGCAAAGCCGTGCGCAAGAAGTACGGCCCCGAGCTGCGCGCAGCGGCCCGCACCTTGGTCGAAGCGCGCGCTGCAGGTATCGGGCGAGTTCAGCTCACCCTGATCGGAAAGCTCATCCTCGACTTCCTCAAGATCGGTGGAGCGGCGCTCTGTGTACTTGCTGGGCTTGGTATCGCGGCCGACAAAGAGCAACCCACCAGCCTGCAGATCTATGCCGCCGTGATCGGTGGCATCGCCTTCCTGGCCGTCGTAGCCGGCGGCGTCGCAGCTCTGCTCGGTTGAGCCCTCGATAGATTACGAAAACAGGGCGTGAGGTCGCAGCTCAGCGGGCGCTGCGACCCACGACCCAGCCTCGGCTAGGGCACCGCCTCGCAGAAAGTGTCCGGCGCAAATGCGCCGCGACGCCCACCCCCGCGAAAAGAACGAGGCGCCTCTCCCGCGACGGTGTACAACCTCAACCATGTCCTCCGCAGATCCCCAGGCTGAGCAGGTTTTCGCTGCCTTGCAGGCGCTCAAGACGGCCTGGCCAATGAAAGGCTGGAGCTGGGATTCACGGCTCTGTTGCGTGGCTTCCTCGTTCGGTGCGCATAACTCCGAGGACGCACGAGCCGCCATCGCCAAAGGCCTATCCAAGAGCTGGACGAAGGACACCATCGGTTCGGCGCCGGAGCGCGTTCAGGCGCTTGCTACGCAGTGTGAAGGCATCCGCAAAGGCCAGCTGCTGCTGACGGGCGGTGACGTGGATGCGCTGCTTCCCTTCGGCCTTTGGTGGCCGTGGGAAGAGTCCCCGACGATCTCCTTCCGCATCGGCCTCGCCGAGCTCGATCCTTCGCATCGGCATTACGCGCGCCTCTTCGGCATCTTCGGCATCACGCTCTGATCCCGCTCACGAGGTCGCCCGGGGCGAGCCACCGCGCGGGTTGTGAGCCTGCGCCGCCGGAGGCACCCCGCCGCTGACCTGATCATCGCGCAAGGTACCGCGTAGCCAACAAGTGCGCTCGACCATGACGTTGAACAGCGTGAGCATCGTCTGCTCGAGCTGCGCCGCCTGCGCTCCCTCCAGAATCGCGAGCGCCCGCACAATCGCCTCGAACGTCGCGAGGCCGCCTTCACGCGGCTCGCTGCGCAGCCGATAGCTGCTCGGATCCCCTTCCGGCAAAGTCACGCAGGTCAAACGTGCGAGCCCCGGCACGCGTTGCCGCATCTTGCTCGCCTGGCGCCACGTCCCGTCGGGTACGAACAACTGAATCGGTTGCGCGCTGTTCGCAAACTCGGTCAACGGCAGCGCGTCCTTCGCCGGAAAAAGTAACAGCGGCTGCGTGCCCGCCTCGAGCTCCAAGGTGGTGATGGGATCATTGCGCAGACCAACGACCTGTACGCCGCTACGCACGAGGCAACGCGCTGCAAGTTGACCCGTGTTCGTCGGCTTGCGGGCCTCGCGGTAGTGAACCAAGAGCGACAGCCGCGTACGCGTCGTGAGCTGTGGAACGAGCTCACAAATGCACAGCGTCACGTGCATCAAGCAAAGCGCACAGCGCTCGGTTTCACGACGGCTCATCGGCGTTCCTCGGCGTCGAAAAGCCCGCCATCCATGAATAGGTCAAGCGCTGCTAATAGCAGCAACAACAAGCAGCTGAGCACCGTCATACCGACGATGAAGGTATCGGCTCGCTCCACGGCGCGGGTGATGGCGGCCAGCGCGACCTCTGGCGGCGGCGGCGTTCGAATCAGCGTCTTCAGAATGCCGAGCACCCACAAGGAGGAGAGCGTCAGCGAAAGCCCATAAGGCGAAAGCACCGCCAGCCCGATGTAGCGGCTCCCCTTCCCTCCTAGAAACACGCGGCCAAACGGCTGACCCACCAACATCACCGCGACGCCCGCCCAGACGCGTTGCCCCAGCTTCTTCGCGAACGCGAGGCTCTGCAGGTCCACTTTGGCGCCCTTGGGCGGTGGCTCAAGGTCGAAGACCGCGACAAACGAAGCCGTCACCACCACCACCGTCACCAGCCAAAGCGCTGGCCGCTTCAGCTTGAAGTACGGCAGCACCAGGGCGATCACGGCAAGCAACACCAGGCCTGCGCCCCAAGCGTCCATCATTTGCGCTTGGCCCAGTGCAGGAACTCTTGATCGCCAGCCACCAAACGAAAGCTGTTGATCGCCAGCACGCCCGCCAACCCGAGCAGCAGCAGCGGCATCCAGAAGCGACGCTTCTTCATGGAAGCAAGGTACACGAGCGCCTGAGGCAGCGTGGCTGCCTTCAGCTCATCCGCTGGCGCGAGCCAGCACACGGCCGATTTGATTTTGGCTACGCAACGATGCGCCTACGCAAGGCTTTGCTCGATCACGCCGCGCTCGGCGCAATGCCGCTTGGCGTTGCGGGTAATCCTGGCCCGAGCGCGCAATGCGGTAGGCACGCGGGTTGCTTTTACGAAACACGCCCGATGGGCAACACGCAACTCGACCGAACGACGGAGCCAACGAAATGAGCCACACCATGCATCGAAGAACGGTCCTAGCTTTCCTCGCCGGCGCAGGGCTACTCGTAGCCACGCCGCTTTGGGCGCAGACCAAGAAAGATGACATCGACGTCGCCGACCTTCCGGCGGACGTACGCAACGTACTCGAGCAGTACGCCGGCCTGCTGCGCGCGAGCAAAGACCTCGCGGCGTGTGCCAGCGCCTTCCTTGCGATCGCCGGCGGCGGACTCGTGAACGAGGACGGCTCCAAGCTCCGCTCCACGGTTATGGGCTTCGGCCTCAAGAAGGACTTCGAGAACGTTAAGTTCTACGCCGACCCCGTTCGCATTACTCGCGTGGCGAAGCTCCCGCCGGTGACCAGCGGCTTCGGTTCGAGCGCCATCACCGGCCCGAGCTTCAAGATCTGGATCGCCAAGAAGGAAGGCGCAGGCGGACTACCCGCTCCGACGACGATCCTCGTCCCCGAAGGTCACAAGACCATCAAAGCGCCCAAGGTCATCACCATCGGGAGCCTGTAACGGCTGGCTGCACCTCTCCGTGCAGTCGACCGTTCGGCCTGCTCAGAACATCTGCTCGAGGTGCTGGATGTCCTGCTTCACGTCGAAGCTGCGCTGCTTCGAAGGGCCGAAGGCGTCGGCTGGGCTCGGCGCCGCTGGCTGATTCTTGCGCATCTCGAGCACGATGGTGGGCGGATATTCGATGGTGTACTGGATCTGAAAGGTGCGCTTCTCCTTCGCTTGCAGCGTGACCGGCCAGCGCAGGATGCCCTTCGAATCGGGCTTGGCGTCGGGGCTCAACTTGATGCCGCTCACCACGACGTCTTTGTCCTCCGACACCGGCAAGCGATCGGCGAGCTCGAGCGTGGAGGGCTTGCTCGAAAGGTTCTCCACCGTGACCACGAAGGCGAGCTGCATCTGCGTGCGCGTCTTGCGCACGATCGCGCTGCGTTTTTTGTCGAGCACGCGCGATAGCTTGAGGTGATCGGCCACGCCTTGGAACACGCTGAAGCGCTCGCCATCGGCGACGAAGTCGACGTCGGTCACGCCTAAGAAGGCGCCGGAGTGGTAGAGCGAGACGGTGCCCGGGAGCACCGACTGACCGCCCTCGTTGGTCAATTCGACGACCTCAGCGGCGTTCAGCGATTGCTCCGGTGCAGCCACGATGGCGCGCTTGGCTTTGAGCTCGCTGCGCCCGATGGGCACGCGCACCGAACGGCCGTCGGCGCGCACCTTGGTCGTAGAAAGCGCCTTGAACTGAGCGGTGGTCCCGCGTTGCTCGAGGCTCGCGAAGATCTGCACCGTCTTGCTTTGGACGATCTCGAGATGTTCGATGTTGCTCGAATAGCTCTGCTCGAAGTCGCGCATCGTGGCGCTCGATTGGTTGCGTTTGTTCCAGAGCATGTTCTGGCCTTTGAAGGCCGATTCGGCGCGCGTGAAAGAGGCTGAGCGGCGCTCCACGGTCTGCGTTTGGCGGCTGGGCTCTCCCAGCGTGAGCGCCTCGAGCTCGGGGATTTGCACCGCTGCGGTGGAGGACTGCGTCGAGAAGCTGAGTTCGGCCTCCTCCCAATCTTCACCGCTGGCTTGCGTCACCACAGCGTAGGAGGTGAGCTCGACCTTGCCGGGATCCGCATCGGTCGCGCGCAGCTCGTGGCTCGCTTCCCAGGTCGCTCCCGGCAACATGTACGACAACTCGAGCGTGGCCTCGGCGGGCGTCGGGCTGGCGAGCGTGACGAACACCTTCGTCTCTTCGACCTGACTGAGCGCCTTGAGCTCATCGAGCCGCTTTTGGCTGGCGTCGAGCTCGGGCCGCAGCCGCTCCCGCTCGATCTCGACATTGCGACGCGCCTTCGCCAACGCACGCAGTTGCTCGCCGATGAACTCGACCACCGAGGCGTAGGTCTCGACACCGACCCGACCCGCTGGTTTTTGCGCCGCCGCCTCCGCGCTCGCTCCAGCGCCGCGCAAATCGCGTGTGAGCGCCTCCAGCGAGAAGGCGCGGATGTCGGTGATTTGTTGGGATTGGGCGTCGAGCACGCCCAGCTCGTCGTCGAGCGCATTCACGCGATCGCGCAGGGCGCGCGCGTCGTCTTCGGCCTTCTGGAAGCTCTCGTCGGTGGAGCGCGAGAGGTAGGTGCGCCCGACCCGAACGTCGAGGATGCGACCCGCGCTGGTTGCGACGCGCACCGAGCCTTCGTCGACCCAGCCGGGTAGCGAGCGGAACACCAGCACGGTGGGCTCGGTGCTGGCTTTGGCCGTCGCCGTGCGCGTGATCATCGCCCGGTCGGAGTAGACGGTGACCTTGCGTACGCGCGAACTGAGCGGCACCGCGTTCGGATCGTCCTCGTTGACCACGCTCGCCCGCGGGGCCATCGGGTCGGGGGTGGTCGCCGTCGCTGTCACCGTCGGCGTTACGGTGGAAGGCGGAGCACAGGCCGCCGCGCCCACGAGGAGGAGGGCGATCCAAGGGGAGAGCGAAGGTGAGCGGAGAATCCTCGTCATGCGGCCGAGCTTCGGTCCATCCCGAGGCTGCGGCAAGAGTGCTCGGTCGCGTGGGCCGTGTAGCGCGCCAGGTCGGCAAGTGAAAATTCGCAAACCGCATCAAGCAGGCCCCCGCCGAAGCGGCTACGACAGCGTTCGTGAAGAGTTCCACGCTTTCCTTCTACGAGACGGCCGTGCGGCGAGCGCTGCTGCGCATCGTTGCGCAGCTCGATGAAGCCCTCGATCTGCCCAGCCTCGCGCGGGAGGCGGCCCTTTCGCCTTTGCACTTTCACCGCGTCTTCCGCGGCATGGTCGGGGAGACGCCGCTCGAGCTGCATCGGCGCTTGCGACTGGAGCGAGCGGCCTTCGAGCTGACCACCGGGGACGCGCCGGTGACGCGTATCGCGTTCGACGCAGGCTACGAGACCCATGAGGCCTTCACGCGAGCGTTTCGCCTGGCCTTCGCCTGCTCGCCCTCGGAGCTGAGAAAAGCTGCGCAAGCAGCGAACGATCCCAACGCGGACAGCGCTCTAGCTGCGCCGCGCACACAAATAACCGCGCGCGTGGGCGTGCACTTCGACCCCGCGTACGTAGCGCTCAAAAACGACCCGGCAGCAGCCGCTGCATCCGTCCTTCCCGCATCAACCTTCTTGCCCGGAGTAAGCCTCATGAACGTTGAAATCCGAGAATTGCCCGCCCTTCGCCTGGCCACCGTCACGCACCGTGGTCCCTACCCGCAGATCTCCCAAGCCTTCGCCAAGCTCGCTGAGTTGGCCGGACCGGCCGGCCTATTTACCGCGCCAGACGTCACCATGATCGCGCTCTACCACGACGATCCTGAGACCACGCCGCCGGACGAACTGCGCTCCGAAGCCGCGCTCACGATCGCCGAGTACGCGGTGCTCCCAGCGGGACTCGGCGAGGCGCGCATTGCCGCCGGGAGTTATGCAACCACCACCCATGTCGGCCCGTACAACGCGCTGGGCGATGTTTGGGCCCGCTTGATGGGCGATTGGCTTCCGCGCAGCGGTAAACGCCTCGGCCCCGGGACCTCCTTCGAGATCTACCGCAACACGCCTGCGGACGTGGCGCCCGAGAGCCTCGTGACCGAGCTCTACTTACCCATCGTCTGAGCCCGCTTGCGGCTGCGGGTTGGGCGAGCGCGGGCCCGATCGACTCGAAGATCGAGAATCGGCGAACCGTTTGGCGTCGAGCGTCACTTCAAGGGTGCAACCCCTCGCACCGGAGCC
This sequence comes from Polyangiaceae bacterium, assembly GCA_044376115.1. GTDB lineage: Bacteria > Myxococcota_A > Polyangia > Polyangiales > Polyangiaceae > Xiheicaenibacterium. The sequence goes on from JBILLK010000038.1 coordinate 18,971, forward strand.
GCCTTGAACCAACTCACGCCCCCAACCCGCTCGCATACCACCATTCCCCGGGCCACTCGCGCGCCGGAGGTCGCGGGCCTACCGCTGCTCGGACCCAGCCTCGATCTGTTGCGAGACCCCTACGGTTGGTGGCCTCGTCAGCTTCGTCGGCACGGCGCGGTCTTCCGTATGCGTTTGCCCACCGACGGCTGTACGTGGATCGTTCTGGCGGGCCGCGACGCGAACGAGCTGCTCGCCACCGAGGGCCACCGGCTCTTCTCTCAGGCCCTGACCTATCCCAAAGCCGAGAAGGTGCTCGAGACGCCGTTGCACCCGAGCATCACCGAGGGGGACCTGCAGCGACACCTACGCCGACAGATCGCGCCTGGCTTCGCGCGGCACACGGCCGAGCCGCACCTGCGGCAGGTGGTCGAGGTCACGCGAGCGACGGTCGCCGAGCTCGCCGCCGGACAGTCCTTCAACGTCACCCGCTTGACCTCACGTCTCGGACTGGACGCGATCTCGCTCGTAGCGACCGGCGAGCCTGTGGGGCACGACTCCGACCGCTACCGCCAATACGCGACCGTCTTCACCGGTGTGATCGCCATGGGCTGGCCGCTCGCGCTCATGCGTTGGCCGTCGGTGCGACGGACCCGCGAGGGCCTCGACACTCTGATCGCAAAGCGACTAGCCGAACACGCACGCACGCTGCCCGGTGCGGACTGCCGTGCCCCCGACACCTTCGATTATCTACTCCGCGGCACGCTGCCCGACCGGAGCCCGCTGCCCGACCGCGTTCGGGTGGTCTACGGCCAGATGCCGTTCAAGAACATGGGAGTCTACGCCGGGCGGGTCTTGAACCACCTGCTCTACGAGCTGGTGAAGCGTCCCGACGTACTCGCTCGGGTACTGCCCGAGATCGACCGGGTCCTCGGCTGTGAGACCCCTTCACTCAAGGAGCTCGACAGCATGGTGACCTTCCGCGCCGCCCTCCGAGAGACCCTGCGCGTGCGGCCGATCGCTGTGGCGGTCCAGCGCACCGTGATTGAGCCCTTCAGCTTCGGCGGATACCGCTTCGAGCCGGGCGACAAGCTCTTCTTCCCGATCTCGGCCACCCACAGCCTCGCCGAACACTTCAAGGACCCCGAGCGCTTCGACGTCGACCGCTTCCTCGGCGAGGGTTCGGAGCCCGAGCGCTACACCTACAACCCCTTCGGCTTGGGCCACCACAGCTGCGTCGCCCGTGGCCTGTTCGAAGTGCTCGCGCTGATCACGGTTGGCACGATGCTGCAGCGGTGGCGCTTCCACGCGCCCTACACGCTGCGCACGATCGTCGATGCCCTGCCTGGCCCTTGGCCGGGCCACCGGATGCACGTCGTCGAGCAACGAGTCGCCGCCATTCCGCGCCAAGGGCTGGCTGCGTGAGGGTGCGCTTAGCTGACTACGTGGACACTAGAACCCTGCTAGATTTCCCGCGATGAGCACTCCCCACCTCCTCTCGTTGCTCGAACAGGTCATGCCCGCGGTAAAAATCGTGGACGTTGGGGCGATGCTCTTGGAGGCACCGCCGTACGCTAACTTGCTGGACCTGCCTGGCACCAAGCTGGTCGCGTTCGAGCCTGGGGACGAAGAACGAGAGAAGTTGATCGAGGCTTCCAGCCCATCCCACGTGATTCTTCCCCATGTCGTGGGTCGCGGTGGCCCGGCGATTTTCCGGGAGTGCACGTGGAACGCCACCAACTCGTTGTACGAACCAAACACGGAGCTCTTACGTCGATTCTCGGGCATGCGTGAGCTGCATACGGTTGCGCAGCGTATCGAGTTGAACACCGTCAGCTTGGACGACGTCCCCGAGGCCCGTGGGATGCACTATCTCAAGATCGACGTTCAGGGCGCAGAGCTCGACGTCATCGAAGGGGCGCCGAAGGCGTGTGAATCGCTTCTGTGCGCCCACATCGAGGTTCAGTTCATGCCCCTCTACGAAGGTGTCCCGTTGCAGGGCGACGTGGACGTAGCGATGAGAAAGCTCGGCCTACGCATGCACTCGATGACCCCGCCCGGCAAGGGCACGTTCAGCCCGCTCAAGCGCAAACGAGGTGCGGGAGGGGGCCAATGGCTCTGGGCGGATGCCTTGTACTTCCGCGACTTCATGTCGTTTGGCAAGCTCGAGCCGGAGCAACTGCTCGTCATCGCGCTGATCGCAGAGCTTTGCTACTTCCAGCATGATCTCGCGCTGCTCGCGCTCCAGCATTACGACGCAAAACAGGGCACCAAGTTTCACGAGCTCCATTGCGCTCACCTGTTGGATGAACCTCGCCCCGCCGAACCGCTGTGACGTCAGGCGGGTAGCAATCCGTGGCCTGGTGGCGCGAGCGGTGACGGGCGGGGCTTCAAGCAACGGCGGCTCACCCGGCGTTGGCGGCGCAGCCGGTGGACCCGACGTGCCTGCGTTTTGCAAAGGGCTCACCTGGGACTTCGATGCACCCGTCGCCCTGTCGGAGTTCGTCGGCACGAGCCACAGGTTCGCCTTTGCGGCGAAGGGCGCGTCCCTCACGCTCGTGTCCGTGCAGGAGGCGTCGGCCACCGAGTGGGACCTCTACACCACGGAGATTTCGGATCCGTTTGGAGGCGCCGTATCGGTCGGTGAACCTCAACCGCGCGGCTCCCTCCCCGATTCATCCGCACTCCAAGCGAGACCGTTCGTGTTCACGCCCGCAGGCGTGAAGGAGTACCGCGTGTTCCTCGGCCCGAATGGAGACAACGGCGTCGTTGCAAACCTGCTCGCGCCGGGCGCGGCGGAGCTCGGGAACATCCCGAACCTCAAGAGCGTCGCTGTTTCCGAATTCGGCCAGGAGGCATGGCTCTATCGCGATGCCGTGGAGTCTTGGGTGACCCTTCAGGGCGACGTAGTCGACGCCCCCGAAGGCTGCACGCCGACCGAGCTCGACCCAGGTCCTGGTGAGACCGTGATCATGCGCACCAATCCCTGCGGTGACCTCGGCACCGAATCCTGGCTAGTGGATACGAACGGAATGACCCCGATGAGCCTGCCTGCGAAGCAGCCGGTCCAGCTCGGACCGAACGGCCTTGTGGCCTTTGACCTTGCGAATACCGGGATCTTCGACGTTGCGTTGGACGGCAGCCTCACCCCGTGGATCACCTCCCCGCTCTTCGGCCAAATGATCATCCCCATCGCTGCCCCCTTGGCCGATGGCATGGCGGTCGCGTCGCTCTACACCGGCGATTCGGACAAGCTGTTCCTCCATGTCTTCGACGGCGCGGGCGCCGTCGTCGTGTCCGAACCGTTGCCGGCCTACTACCCCATCGGCGTCCCCTACGCGGTCCACGCAGACACCACCTCCGGCACTGTGTTCGTCGCGTACGGAGAACAAGGCGTAGGCGCGCTGCGCGTCGCCCGCGCCCGCTGCGAGTGATTGCTTCGCCCTGTCTCGGCCCCTCACGCCGGTCTCTGGATCAGTGGCAGTGGTCGTTGTGGCAGTCGTTCGAGCAGCAGTCAGCGCCCGTCACGCAGGGGCCGCCGGCGGGGCTGCAGTCGGGGATGGTATCGGGGTCGATGCATCCGCCTAGCGTCCCCAGCTCGGATGCGACCGGGTTGCAGATCTCGTTGGGGCCCGTGCACTCATCGTCCCCGCAGCAGAACGGGATGCAGGCGCCGGCCGGGCCACAAACGAGCCCGCCTTGGCAGTAAGGGCCGTAGGTCAAGTTGCACTCAGCACCGAGTTGAGCTTCGTTCGGAGGCGGGTAGCAAAGCAGTTGGACCTCACCGTCCTCTTGACCCAGGTCGCACGCCTGCCCCATCGCACAGCCGTCGTTCGTACGCGGATCGCACTCCATCGGCCCTGAGAAGCAGGCTGCGGGCAGCGTGGTAGCACCCCCAGCGCCCTCGCCAGCGCCGGCCACTCCACCAGCGCCCGCGACGCTGCTCTCTCCACCAGCCGCCCCGGCGCCGCCCTGACCGCCCTCCGGCGCACCGCCGGTGTTGCTCGAACTCGCGCTCGTCCCACAAGCCAACAGCGCGCACGAACCCAGCAAACCAGCAAATAATCGACCCACGCTCATCTCGACCTCCACCCTGGTCCTAGCTCAAACCCTGGAGGAGAGAAATCGATATCGCAACTTAGTTGCAACTGGGATCCGACTTCCGGGGAGACGGTTGTCTTTTCATTCGTGGTCGTGTGCTCCGCCCTCTTCGACCAAGAGCATGACCATGCCCTCGCCGGGGCCGAGCCCTACGGTCACCGTACCAGCCGCGAGATCGAGCACGGCGCGCGACTCGATTAGGTCACATTCCTCGGAGCAACCGCCCGTCTCGCACGACTCTTCCGGCGTGACCGCGGCGCCGCCGACCAAGAACTCCATCGGGACGGCCGCGCTCGCGTAGAAGAAGAACTCGTTCGCCTCGTCCGCGGCGAAGGCTACGTAGACGGGCGCGTCTGGCGATAGATCGATCTGGTAGGCGACGTGAACTTGGTCGACCGTGGGCGCATCGGCCGGATCGGATGTCGCCTCGACCGGCTCGAACGGACCCTCAGGAAAATGCTCGCAGGCCTCCGCGTCGGGGACATCGCTGTGACCGCAGCCCACCGACAGAGCGACGACCATGGGAACCAAAGACAGCAGCTTCTTCATGCAGATGCCTTAGCCAAACTAGGGAACTGATGCAATTGGGTTGCATCTAACTTCGGCGAAGAACGACCTGCGCCATGATCGGCTGAGCGCGCCTACTCGACGTCCGAGAGATCTCCCAGATTGCGTGTCTCGAGGTCGAACCCCGCGGTGCGCAGGGTTCGCGGCGAGCCGGGGAGCGTTGTGCGAGTTAGCTCCCGGAGCTCCGCGTCCACCCAGAGTTCGACGAGCTCTCGGGCCGCGGGGAGGAGAACGTACGCGCGCGCCGGGACGGCGGACAGCCGAGGCCGGCTCTCGTCATCGCACCCGAACGGAGCCGCGAGGGGAGCGACCGCGAGTTCCTCGCCGCTCGCGCTGTCGAGCGTGTACAGAGCGCCGTCGCTCGCCAGCGCAAGAAGCACCTCGCCGTGCCCCGGTTCATACAGCAGGTCGCAAACCCCTGCCGGGGCATCGAACGCAGGGAGAGGTCCCGTCGAGTCGAAGCGGACGAGGCCAGTAGAGCCGTCGGCTACGACGACCTCGTCACGGTCCACGTGCAGCGCGACCGCCTCCGGTCGCGTCGTCGCGTAGTGCTCGAGGCTGGGGGCAGCGCCGTCTGCGGAGACGAGGACGACCCCATCCGAGCAGCCGAACACCGCTCGGCCACCCGTCGAGGCGAGCGCGCCGAAGGCCTCGGGACACGGGGTGGTGACCGCCGAACCGTCGACGCCGTCGAGTCGCGCGGAGAGCGCGTTCGCCTCCGCGATCACCACGCCGCCTGGAACTGGGACGAGCGACGCCGGCGCCATGTCCGGGTACGTGGTGCTCGCAGGGACGAACGTCTCCGGGTCCAGCAGAGAGCGGTCCTCGAAGCGCACGACGGTGGTCTCCGCCCCCTCCGTCACAGCGATCGCAAGCTCGTGGCCCAAAGCACCAACCGACGGCGCTCCGACCGAGGGAGTACCGCCCGACGAGCCCTCGCCCGTGAGATCGACTCCCACCACCGTCGGCGGGTACTTGTAGACGTGGAGGTGAGGAACCTTCGAGTCCGAGGCCCCTTCGCTGTGATCGAGGATCGACACGCCCACGTAGATTGGCGTGACCGAAGTGGGCCCCCGGGCCAACAGGTACTCTCCGCCGTCTGCCAGCACGAGTTCACCCGCTGGCTCGGGCAGAGCCACCGGCTCGACCATCGCTTCGAACTCGACGTCATACACGTGCACGACCGGCGCATCGGCGTCAGTGATCAGGACTCTTGCTCGCCTCCACGCAGGGTGCATCGGCGGGTCTTCGGGAGCGGGCGGAGGCAGCGGCTCCGAACCGCATGCGGTGACCATTGCGACCGTGGCGAGGCCGAAGAGCGACGCGCGCGCTCTCATTGGCGCTCCGCGACGAGCCTGACGGTTGGGCTCGATGTCGGCCCGATCTCGATCGTGACCTCCTGATTGCGGTCGAGTTCGACGAGGTGCGCCGCCGAGATGTCGGCGCAACCCTCGGGCTCGCTTGGCTCGAGGCAGAGCTCCGTATCCCCCTGCAGGATGCGCACCGGGACGCCGGCCTCCAGCACGATCAAGGCGTGAACGGCAGACTCGCGCGGGACGAAGGGCAGCGATGCGACGTACGCGTCCCCGCTGGGCTCGAGCGTCACCGTGTACAACATGTGAAGGTTAGCGAGAGGCTCCCCGTTCGCGAGCTCTCCGAACGGCCCCTCGACCAAATGCGCGCATGCGTGCTCCGCTTCTTCCTCGGTGAGTGCGAACCCTCCGCAGACACCGCTGCCGCCGCCTCCGGCGTCGCTGCTGTCACTGCAACTGGATTGCATCACCGCAAAGAGCCCAAAGAGCGCAAAGAGGGCAAGGACGCCCGTTGAGCCGTAGCCCACGGCAGACCCTCTGGTCTTGGGACACGACGCTTGCCGCTGTTTCACCCTCGTGCCATACCACCGCGACTTTGTTCTTGCAACGCGATTGCATATCCGGTGGGAGCTTGCTTGGCGCGATCGCGCTCCTCGGCGGCCTCGCCACCCCAGTCGCTGAGGCCCTCTCTCAGGAGGCCGCGCAGCAAGAGTCAAGCTCGCCCGAGGCCAAGCCCGAGCCCGAGCCCGCGGCCTCGGTGGAGCCGGCAGAGGGGAAAGCGGCGGAAGCCGCAGAAGCCCCGGCGTCGGAGCCGATCCAGGTCGACGTGAGCGGCTCGCGGCGCGCAGCCGCCCCGAAGGCTGGTGGGGACTTCGATCTCGTGATCGGCCAGCTCATCGACGTACCGCGCGGGCGAGCCGAGCGCCTCCTGACCCTCGCCCCCGGCCTCGTGCTGGCGAACCACGGTGGCGAGGGCCACCCATCGGTGATCTTTCTCCGCGGCTTCGACGCTGGCGAGGGCCAGGACATGGAGATGCGCGTAGAGGGCGTGCCGATCAACGAGCCCTCGCACCCGCACGGGCACGGCTACGCGGACACGAACTTCCTGATCCCTGCCTTGATCGAACGGGTCCGCGTGATCGAGGGGCCCTTCGACGTCTCCCAAGGGGACTTCGCCGTAGCCGGGAGCGCGGTCTTCGAACTCGGATTGCCCTCGCGCGGGGTGATAGCGCGGGCAGCCTACGGATCCTTTCACCGCGCCGAGCTATCGGTGCTGTGGGGCCCGCACGGCTTCGACGAAGACACCTTCTTCGGAGTGGAGCTCGTACGCGGCGACGGCTTCGGCCGCAACCGCGCGCACCAGGCCGTCCGCGGAATGGCGCAGATCTCTCACTCCTTCGACGACGACACGAAGCTCAAGGTGTTCGGGACCTCGTACGCGACCCGCTTCGACAGCGCAGGCGTCGTGCGCGCCGATGACGTGACCCGGGGGCGCATCCCCGGCTGCGGCGCCGACTTCGACGAGCAGTTCTTCTGCACCTACGACGCGAACCAAGGCGGCGCCACCCAGCGCCACGGGCTCTCAGCAACGCTCGAGCACAAGGGCTCGCTCGGCAAGCTCGAGGCGAGCGCGTTCACGACCTACAAGGACACGCGCATGCGGGAGAATTTTACCGGCTTCGTGCTCGATCGACAGTCGGACGGATCGCCGCAGCGCGGGGACGGCTCAGAGCAGATCCAGGAGTCGATCACGGTCGGGATGCGTGGCAAGTACGTCACGAACTTCGAGCTCTTCGACCAGACCCACGACGTCGAGGTCGGGCTTACGGCGCGCTACGACACCTTCGACTCGATCCTCAACCGCCTTCGCACCGCAGACGGGGTGCCCTACCGCTCCGACTTCGATCGTCAGGTCGGCACGACGAACCTCGGCGCCTACGGTGGGCTCCGTTTTCAGCCGCTCGATTTCTTGGTGGTCCGCGGCGGCCTCCGACTGGATTCGTTCGTCTTCGGGCTCGAGGACAGGAACGTACCGGAGGTCGACCGGACCGGAGAGAGGCTCCCGACGAATCGCCGCGAAGCATTTGGTATAGCACCACAGCCGCGGGCCACGGTCACCCTCATCCCTCTCCCTTGGCTCTCCTGGATGACGTCGCTCGGGCTCGGCACACGCTCGAGCGACTCGCAGGCGCTCTCCGACGGCGAGTCGGCTCCGTTCGCCAACGTGATCGCGACCGAGACAGGGCTCGTCGCCCGCGAAGCGACGCCGTCACGCGCAGCCGAGGCGCGGCTCCTCGCGTTCGCGACCCGCGTCACGAGCGATCTCGTCTTCGACGAGCAAGCGGGACGCAACGTGCCCATCGGCCCCTCGAACCGCTACGGCGTGACGGCCTTTGGGCGGCTGACCGACACCGCGCTCGGCCTCGACGCCGCCACGAGCTTCTCCTTCTCCGAGGCCTTCATCTCCGCCGAGGACGAGACGATCTTCGATGTCGGGCTCGGGCCTCGCTTGCCGTTCGTCCCGCGCTGGGTCGCGCGCGTGGACCTCTCCGAGCGTTATCCCTTCGAGATCCTCGGGGAGAAGCTGCGAGTAACGGGCGCGCTGGGGCTGTTGTTCGTGGATCAGCGCCCGCTACCGCTCGAGCAGTTCGGTGCGCCGGTGTTTTCGGTGGACGCGGCGGTGAAGCTCAAGTGGCGGCTCGCCGAGTTGGGTGTCGAGGCGCAGAACCTCCTCGACCGGCGGAACCGCGAGGCGGAACTCTATTACCCCTCGAACTTCGCCGAGCCCGCCGCACCCGCGTCGCAGCTTGCGGCGCGCCACTGGGTCGCAGGCCAACCGCAGACCTTCCTGGGCACCTTGACCCTCCACTTCGACGCACGGGAGACCTCACCATGAAGCATGCTCTTGCCGCCTCGCTCACGTTGTCCGTCCTCGCGTGCGAGCCCTCGACCGGGGGGCGCGCAGTTGACGTCACGTTCACGGTTCGCGGAGCTTCGGACGAGGTGACCTCTGACGGCTCCGTGCGTCGCTTCTCGACCTTCGCGGGATGGGAGGTCGAGCTCGAGGAGGCGTGGGTAGCGGTCGGACCCTTCGTCGTTTGGGAGAACCCCCCACCACTCGCGTCGAGCGCGCCGTCCTCGGCGCCCGAGTCGAAGCCGTCGTCGCTCTGGGACCTCCTCGTCCCGGACGCGCACGCACACCCCGGCGACACGCACTTCAACGGTGGCAATGCGAAGGCCGAGTGGATGGGACAGACGCTGCTCGACGCCCTGTCGCCGGAGCCGCAGCGGTTCGCAGCACCTGGAGTCGCGGGGCCAGCGCGATCGGTGACGATCCACCTCGAGCCGCCGCGCGCAGACCTGCAAGGAGGCGAGCTGCTGAGCGGGGACCACCTGCGCGCGCGCGGGACGGCGACGAAGGACGGACAATCCCTGCGCTTCGTCGGCGGCATCGTGCTCCCTCCGGAGGGCGGGCGGCGCGAGATAAACGGCATCCCAGTCGAGGGCGACGTGGACGAAGACGTCGAGGTGGCGCTGGTGGTCGATCCGGCCGCTTGGTTCGTCGAGGTCGACTTCTCCGAGCTCTCCGCGGTGGAGCCCGACGCTGACGGCTTCCGGACGATCCCCGTCGACGGCTCGATCGCGGCGGCCTGGGAGATCGGCGCGCGCAGCCTCACGTCCGGGACAGCGTCGCCGAGCGCTGCCGCCGCGAGCCTCGAGGTGGGACGATGAGCACGCTGTCGCAATTGCTGAGCGCGCGGACGTGGGCGCTCGCCGGACTGGTCGTACTCGGAGCCGCATGCGGAGACTCCGGGACCGAGGGCTCAGGCATCGCGCGCGTACGAGTGAGCGGTGAGGGCGCGGCGAAGAGCGGCTATCCGTACGATCGTCAAGGCGTCCAGATCGCGTTCGCTGATGGGTGGACGCTCGAGTTCGAGAAGGTGCTGGTCAGCTTGAGCGAGCTCGAGCTCGCCGCGGGTGAGGACAGCGTAGCGAGCGACCGCAGCTGGGTGGTGGACCTGCACCTTGGGGATCCCGAGCTCGAAGAGCTGGCCGATCTCGCTCCGCAGCGGTGGGAGTCCTTCGGCTTCGTGATCGCGCCCCCGACGGCAACTAGCGAGCCCGGCGACGGCGTCGCCTCGGCCGATCTCGAGCGCATGATCGGCGAAGGGCTCGGCTATCTCGTGGTGGGCTCGGCGACGCATCCCGACCGCGGGACCATCACGTTCGAGTGGGGGTTGCCAATCGCGGTGCGGCACCGCAACTGTACCAACGGCGTCGACGGGACGGCGGGGATCGTCGTCCGCGAGAACAGCGCGACCGACGCCGAGATCACCGTCCACATGGACCACATTTTCTGGGACACGCTGGGAACCGAGAAGGCGCAGCTACGGTTCGATCCGATCTGGGGCGCCGACGTGGATGAAAACGGCGAGGTCACGACGGAAGAGCTCTCGGCCCAACGGATCAGCGCCCTCACCGATCCGAAGGGCGCTCCGCTGCTCGATGAGGAGGGGGCCCCGCTCGTCTACGACCCGGGGTCACTGCCGCTGCCGGACAAAAACCTCTACGAGTTCATCCTCCTTTCGACGGCATCGATGGCTCATCTCAACGGGCTAGGGCTCTGCTCTGTCGAGCGGCTTTGAAGCGGCGCCGCGGCACGCTGAGCGCATCGAGCCTGAGAAACGTGGATTTGCGCAAAACGCGCGTCACCGATGTCTCCCCAGGCCGCTTCAGGCGGGCCGAGCGGCTCGCAGGTTGTTCATGATGGCGCTGAGGGCCCACGCAGACATGGCGACGACCATCGCCCAAGGGCCCCACGAGGGCTGCGCCAAGCTCGCGAAGAAGCACGCGATCATCACGCCCGCCTGGGGCGCCGCGCGCCGATCGTAGGTACCCACGAAGTACACGAGCAGGCCGGCGAACGTCAGCAGGGTGCCCAAGTACACAGCCTCGGACGAGAGCCCCAACCGCATGCACACGAGCACCCAGAACAAAGCCGCCGCCTGACCGATCGCACCGCCGAGGACGTTGGTCCGATGGGCGAGGCTCTGAAGCGACGCGGCCCCTTGACGCAGTACGAAGACAGCGGAGAGCAGCAAGCTGGTCGCGAAGAAGAGGCCGAAGGGCCAGAGACCTCGCGGCGGCCACAATGCGAAGCCGAGCCAACACAAGGGCCAGATCGGTCCGAACACCACGAGCAGCAGCCGCCGACGAGAGGCGTCGTGGGTCACGTCGGCGCCTTGCAGCGCAAGACTCGCCCGCCGCTTCTCCGCTTCGTGCGCGCTCATCGCCTCGCGGACGCGGCCCTGCAGCGCGGGCGGGACGATCTCCAGCTCGAGCAGCCGGTTCGCTGCGAGCTCAGGCAAGCCTTGCTCGAGCGCGAGTTCGACGCGTCGTACAGCTACGTCGCGCAGGCCTTGCAGGGCCGTGGGGTTCTCGGCCCAGATCTCGAGCGCAGCCCGAAAGCGCAGCTCGGCCTCGACGAGCTCGGGCTCCGAGGCCAAGCCCGTCGCCAGGTCTCGTGCCGCCGAGCTAGCGAGGGTCGATGATCCGCGGTGCCGGAGAAAGTCTTCGACGCCGGCGCGAAATTCGTCGGCCGAGAGCATTCGCTCGGTCACGTCCGGTTGCAGCGCAGCGTCGACCAGCGCGCGCAGCTCGTCCGGCACGTCCGCGGCGAGTGGCGCGTACGCGCGCTTCCGAGGTTGTGCGCGCGCTCGATCCGGATCCTGCGACGCGAACGGTGGCTCGCCCGAGATCACTTGGTACAACGTGGCTCCCAGCTGAAATACGTCGCTCCATGGCCCCTGCGCGTCGGCGTCGCCTTCGAGCTGCTCGGGCGACATGTACGCGAGCGTCCCTGCGATCGGTGCGTCGTCGACCTGCGGCAGATCGGCGTCCCCTTCGCCCCAGGAGGCTGCGACGCCCCAATCCAACAGCGTGACCTCGCCGCGGTGACCAATCATCACGTTGCTCGGCTTGATGTCGCGATGCACGATCCCATGTTCGTGGGCGAAGGCGGCGGCGCGAGCGACGTCGCACAGGACGCGCAGGTTCCACTCGAACAGCTCCTCGCCGAACGACTCCCGCACGCGCGCGGCGTCCTCCATGATGCGCGACCAGGGCTCGCCGCGCAGGTGCTTCATCACCACCCGGACGCAGCCATCCAGCTCGCCGATCACGTCGTGGATCGGCACGATGTTTGGGTGTTCGAGCCGCGCCGTGAGCTTCGCCTCGCGAAACAGCCGCGACTGATCGAGCGCATCGGGTCGGCGCGCGACCTTCACCGCGACGGGTCGTGACAGCCGCGTCTGCGCGCCGCTCCACACCACGGCCATGCCCCCAGCGCCGATCTGAGCTTCGAGCGTCACGCTCGCGTCGGACGGCGCCTTCGTCGTGACCGGCTCGAGGATGTGCTGGGCCAGGACCGAAAGCTGGTTGCGAGCCTCGACGGCGGTGTCTCGGTCCCTGCTCGATTCGCCTGTCACCCCTCGATCGGGGCCTCCGACCTCTGTGTTCGGAACGGAGCCCACGGCGGGGATGCTAACGGACGCCTTATCGCTCTACAATGCGCCGGTGGGGCAAGACGAAGCCTTCAGCGTGTTCGCAGAGCGGTGCGCCGCCGCGTGGCCGACGCTCGCAGTCGAGCCAGCGCTTCTGCGTCGCCACCTCGCCTGTGTCTTCCTCGAGGGGTCGGTCGAGCTGAGCACGCTGCACACGGATTTGCTCTTGGCGTGTGCGAGCCTCGAGGGAATCGCCGGAGCGCGCGAGCTGCTCGAGACGCACGCGCTGGCGGACGCTCCGAAGGCCGCGCGCCGGGTCGCGAAGGAGGACCACCTGGTCGAGGAGGTGGTCGCGGATTTGCGGCTCGCCCTGCTCAGCCCGATCGGTGATAAGGCTCCGCTGCTCACCCGCTACCAAGGCCGCGGCCCGCTGAAGTCCTTCGTGCTCGTCCTCGCGACGCGGCGCACCTTGGATCGCAAGCGACGTCAGCGCGAGGTGCCGACCGATCGTCCCGACACCGGCGTCCTCTCGAAGAGCTTCGTCGACGGTGGTGAGCGTCAGCGGCTCGGGGAGGAGTTCCTGGTCGTGTTCAAGAAGCACCTCGACCGGCTGCCCGCCCGCGAGCGCTCGGTCCTTCGCGACCACGTGGTAAAGGGCGTCACGCTGGACACCCTGGCCCGCACCCACGGCGCCCACCGCGCCACCGTCGCCCGCTGGATCGCGTCCGCCAAACAGGCCGTATTCGATGCGACCCGAGCGGAGCTGAGCGAGCGAAAGAGCTGGGGCTCGGACACCTTCCAGTCCTTCGCCCGTCAGGCCGTGGACATCGACGCGACGCTGTCGACCTTCCTCGGCGAGGGAACGACGACCGAGGGTTAGTGCCGCCCTTGGCGCAAGCGACCAGCTGCAAGCGGCGCGAACACCCCGCTAGCTCGGCGACGAACAGCGTCGGCCAGCAGGGCTCAGCGCTTGAGCAGCCCAATCACGAGCGCTTCCAGCACCGCGTGAGCACCGTCGGCGTCGAGCGTCGGGTCAATCATGCTTCGAACCACGAGGCCGTCCGAGGCGGCCATGATCACCGCCGCGAGTCCTTCTGCGCCGACCGGGAGTGGCTCGCTCAAGCTGCTCGTGACGCCCAACACGATCGCGGCCAGGTGCGCCCGCATCTCGCGCGTCAACTGCGCGAGCTCTCGCGCCAGCGCTGGATCGCGCAGCGACATCGCCGTGAGGTCCGCGAACACCTTGTACCAACCCGACTGCTCCATCGAGCGTGCACGGGACCAGGCGAACAAAAGCTTGGTCCTCTCCACCGGGTCGCCCGGTAACTCCACGGAGGCCATGTCGACTCGGAACTGTTCACAACAGCTGCGCACGACTTCGACAATCAACGCCTCCTTCGTCGCGAAGTAGTAGTGAACCAGGCCAGGAGCCACGCCGGCCGCTTTGGCGATCTCTTTGATCGACGCTGCGTGGCTGCCCTGATTGGCCAGCACCTCGAAGGCCGCCCGCACGATGCTGTCGGCCTTCGCGGAGCCTGGCTTGGCCGCTTTCAGTCGTGGTTCAGACACGCCTGCAGCTCGGCCGAGCACTCGTTGATCGGATCGGCGTGGGTGAGCAGACAGCTAACGCCCGCCGATACGTACGGACCTTCTTCTGGCGCCGACTCGAAGATGCAGTCGGTCAAGCCCTGCAAGAACCCGTCGAAGGAGCCTTGATCAATCTTCTGAATGCAGCCGAGCGTGTCGCCACACGTCGCTTCCCCGAAGCCCTCCCACTGGGCCGCCATGCTTTGCGTATCCAAGATGTTCTCAGGGTCGGTCGAGCAAAGGCTGACGTGGTCCTGGGCTGGCCAGTAGGAGCCGATGAACATGCACATCTCGTCGGTCGTACGTGGGCCTTGCCAGATCGTCCGGTCTTCGGTGTTTTGGTAGTCGCACTTGAACTCGATCTGACTGCCGGCTTTGACTGGAAGGCCGCCATCCCAGCGCTCGACCGGAACGGCCTCCCAGGTGCTGTTCTCGTAAAGCTTCTCGCGCGTGCCATCGGGCGCGATCAGGCTTGCTTCATAGCCCATGCCGCGTTTGTGCATGTGGCTTTGGGCGTTCTCGAGCGTCACGTCGCTGGGCAGCGGACACGTCATCTGCGCTAAACCGCCGCCCTTCGCCGCAACCTTGATGAACGGGTTGTACCAAAACAAAAGCCCGCCCTCATGCTCGACCTGTTCATCCGGAATCGAGTGCAGGTTGATAGCCGCCTCCGGCTGGACCGCATCGCCCGAGGCATTGATGTAATGCGCGTTCATCAGCAGCACCGCGTTGGGCTTCACTTTGATCGCCACGTTTTCTGGGAAGGTGATCGACGAGTCTCCGTCGGCGTTCTGTGAACCAGCCAACAGGCTCGTGAGCTTCCAGCGAAAGTTCACGCCCTCCGAACAATCAAAAACGCCGGAGGTGTCAACCGTGTCCCCTTGCTCATCCACCGTCGGGATCTCGGTGTACTCGGTGTTGTAGAGCAGCACGTGGTGACTGCCGCCCGAGTACTTCACCTCGTCCCGGTTGACGTTGATGCCCTCCGCGGGGGCTCTCACGAACTGACAATGCTCGACTTCGGTCCCCGCCTCGACGGTGGTCACCATCGAGAATTGAACGCCTTTGCCCTCCGCGGGCGGCTCGAGCAACGGGGGCGTAGGATCGACCGGTGCACTGGTCTCCTCGCTACAAGCCGCAGCGACCAAAGCGACCATACCGACAAACGTGTTGAAGCGACGCATCCTGCCTCGTATTGGTTGAACGACCAACCAAAGCTACCGCCGTTGGGAATCCCGTGTCAACGGGCCTTTCTTTAGCGCCTATCGTGCTCCCATCGCGAGGATGGGAGCTCCAACTGGACGTTTTGTTGAATTCAAGCGCCCATCTCCTACCGATGGGTTTCCGAACTCAACAATACGTCCACTTCGACCGCCGATCCCCAGCACCGTGTGACGACTTTGGCCATGAGCGACCCACTGTTCACGTTGCAAGGTGCCTCACGTGCGCAGACAGCCGAGGGCGTTTGCTGGTTCTACTCCGATGCGCATGCCATCAGCGCGCTCGACCTCGCAGCCAACAAAGTCCTGGTGAGCTTTCCGTCGGAGCACTCGTGGTTCGGCGTCGGAAGTTCGGCGCTCTTGGTTGGAACCGAAGTGCTTGACCGGCACGGAAAGCGGAAGGCGCGTCTCGCGCTGGCTGAGCTTGAAGCGAGCGTAAAGTATCTTCACACCCGCAGCATTGATGACGCGGGAACGGTGGCGGTCGGAAGCTTGATCGACGAGCTCTTGGTGTGGGATGCGCGCACCGGCAAGCTGCTCCACCGCGAGACGATCGCGAAGCTCAACCAGGTTGCAGTCGACCCGCTGGGCTCTACCGTCGCCATCAGCCGATGGTAAAAGCCCCTGCAGCTGCTCGACCTCAAGACCTTCACCAAACGGACTGTCGATGGCGTGATGAACGCGACCAGCATGTCTCTTCGCTGGTCGCCCGATGCAAAGCGGCTCGTGGCTTATGACCTCAACAAGGGGTTCCTTGTCGATCCCAAGGCTGGGACTCCGATTGGAACCCCTTTCAAGCTTAAGGGCGCCTCAGGAGCTGCGTTCTTACTCGGTCGCTCGCTGCTGCTCGTCGCCCAGGGGAAGAAGCTCAGCGCGTTCGATGCAGACAGCGGTGCCCCCGGGATCGAGCTGAAGCTGCCCGCAAAGGAGGTCGCCGTCTCGAAAGACGATCGATACGTGATTGCGGTCGACGGCAACCGGGTGCTCTCGGTGTGGAGCCCCGAGGAGTTACTCGGCCAAACGAAGCCCGCGGCAGCGAAGCCGAAGAAGCCAACCGCTCCGCCCGCCGCTCGCCCAACCACGCCGCAGGCCACGTCGACCGGAGTCTACTTCGGTATCAGCTCGAAGAACTCACACGAGACGGTCCTCGCTGCAGGACGAGCACTGCATCACATTCTCGACCGCCAACCGCCGAACTTCGCTGTGCGCGTGGTGACCATCGACGAGACGACCTGGTTTAGCTTCGTCGGGACGCGTGGCCGGAACTACCTGCTCGAGCCTTGGATCGAGGTGCTGATGGAGACCTTGCAGGGACCGCTCATCGTGATCCTCCGCCAGGGTGAAGACCTGTTTGCACAACGCTACACCACGCCGTGGGACGCCGAGCCGGTCGAGGTCGACGACGCGCATCTCGGGACCCGTGATGTCTCCGAACCGTGGATGTTGGTGGAGGGAGGAAAACGGCCCGCCGTGAAAAAGCCCGTGACGAAGAAGCCCCTCGCGAAGTCGAGTAAGAAAACAGCGAAGTAGTCAAGCGCGCGGGTGAAGCTTAGGGAGACCGAGGGCGCGCGCGGCCCAGTGAAGTGCTGGTTCGAGCTGCTGGCGCTGAACCTCGCGCACTCGCGGGGCGAGCGGAACTTGGGGCAGCCCAGCGCGGGCAGCGAAGAAGCCACTGACGAAGGCGGCAACCTCCGGAGAGCTCGGTAGCGTAGCTTCCGGAGCGGGGCCGCCCTCCGCCTCGAGGCTCGGCAGCCAAAAGCCCGTGTCGAGCGCGCCGTTGCCAGCGCAGGCGAAGTTCCAGTCAATGAGCACCACGCCGCGGCTCGCTCGGCAGAGGTTGTCACTTCGCACGTCGAAGTGAGTGAGCTCCTCCCCTTCGATCACTACCCGAGCGCTCGCCGCGATCAGCTCCGGCAGTGCGGTATCGAGCCAAGCCGAGCTCGCAAGCTCCAGTCCCAAGAAGGGCGCTGGATCGTTGGCAACGAGCTGCCAGCCATCTCCGAGGTCGCCGTGAACTTCGGCAAAGGTACGCAGAGGAGCTCGCGTCTCGTGGATGGCATGCAGCGTCGCGCGCACCTCATCCACGAGCTCGGGGCTCCACGGAGGAGGCCAGTGTGCAGCCTTCAGATCCTCGAGCAGGAGCAGCGGAGCCTCTTCATCGTCTTCCCAAGCGATGAGCTCGGGCATGAAGGGGGCCCGCAGCGCGTCATAGGCCCGCCATTCGAGTCGAAGCGCGTCGGCCGTGTACGGCGTGGTTCCCAGCTTCGCGAACACGCTCCTCCCCGATTGCAAGCGGACCAACCATCGGCCTGCAGGGGTGTAGCCGCCCGAAACGGCAGCCGCGGTCAGCACGCGATCAGCGAGCAGCCGCTCCACCCGTTCGCGCAACGCCTGGTGCCATTGGCCATTCGCATGATCCTCCCCGCTCTTTGTCGGCTTACGTTCGGTCGACATCAGCCGAGCATAGCAATCGAAACGCTGGCGAGGGCCACGCGAGAGGGCGAGTCGGACCTACGTCGTCACCGTCCGTCGACAGCCGGACCACCGCGCATACATACCAAGCGCGTCAGGCTGATTCGCGCGTTGTAGGCGATGGCGATTCTTGTACCTTTGCAGGCAGGATGCGACCAACGACGGTGATGAAGCGATGGCGTCGGGGCGTGATTTCCCTTTTGGCGCTCTCTGGGTGCATCGGCCAAATCGGCGAGGACGCGGGTGAGGCTGGGACCTCCGGTGGCCCGGGTCCCACGTCCGAGGTGCTCGGCTCGCCGAACTTTCGCAGGCTGTCCAGCCACGAGGTAGAACAGACGCTCGAGGACGTGCTCGTCGAGTTCGGCATCAGCGCGACGGCCGACGATCTGCTGCTGCCTGCTCCGGACGTGCGCTACTCGTTCTCCAACACCGCTGACTCCGGCAACCTCGGCACGATGCAGATCCAGAGCATCATGTCGTGGGCCGAGTCGGTGTCGGCGCTGTTCGTCGCAGATGCGCCCGCAGTGCTCGGCTGCACGCCGACGCCGGTGTGGGACGGATGTGTGAGCGACTTCGCGTCGCGTCTCGGACGGCTGACGTATCGCCGACCGCTCGCCGAGGAGGAGCTAGCGACGTTCCAAGCCGTCTACGAGGCCGTTATGGCGCAACCGGAGCAGCCGACCGACGGGGTTCGGGCGGTGGTCGAGCTGGCCTTTCAGAGCCCCCACCACTGGTACCTCTCGAACGAGACGCGGCCCAACTCGCAGCAGCTGACCTCCCACGCGATCGCCGGTCGGCTCTCCTACTTTCTCTGGGGTTCGATGCCCGACGCGGCACTCCGCGACGCAGCCGACGGCGACCAGCTGAGCACACCCGAACAGGTTCGGGCGCAAGCGGAACGGCTGCTCGATGATCCGCGCGCCGAAGTGGTCATCAAGCGCTTCCACCGCGAGTGGCTGCACGTCGACAGCGCCACCACCCTCAGCAAGAACCCTTCGATCTATCCGAGCTTCGACGCGGAGCTCGCTGCGGACATGGACCAAGAGTTCGACATGTTCGCGGTGCGCGCCGTGTCGGAAGGTTCGGTCCCGGATCTCTTGGCCGGCCGCGAGACCTTCGTGAATTCGCGCCTCGAGGGCTTGTTCGGAGTCAGCGGCTCCTCGTCCGGCCCCGACGACTGGGTCCTGCGACCGCTCGAGGATCGCGCCGGCATCCTCGGTCGCCCGCTGTTCCTCGCCAACACGGCCGGAACAGGCGAGTCGGCGCTGGTGCACCGCGGAGTCGCGGTGGTGGAGAAGTACCTCTGCCAAAAGCTCGAGATCCCCGCCGACATCGCTGACGAGATCGTCCCCATCCCGCCCGACGCGACCTCGGGCAAGATGGTCGCCGTCGAGGATCGCGCCTCGAAAGCCAAGTGCTCCGTCTGCCACGATACGATCGATCCGATCGGCATCTCCTTCGAGGTGTTCGACGCCATCGGGGCCTACCGCGAGAGCTACCCGGACGGCGTTTCGATCGATCCATCGGGCGAGCTCGAGGCAGGCCTCGTCCCGGAATCGGTCAGCTACGCTTCGTCGCTCGAGCTGCTCACCGCCCTCGCCTCGCAGCCGCAGGCGCAAACCTGCTACGCGTCGCGCTGGGTCGAATGGTCGACGGGCCATCACCCAACCGGGGACACCTTGCGTGAGGTCGAACGCCTAGCCGAACACGGGCCCGTGTCGATCCGTGCGCTGCTCCTCGAGGTCGCCGCCTCTCCCCTACTCACTCATCGCGAGGACTTCTGATATGGGCCATCGACCGGATCAGCTCGTAGCGCGCCGCGGGCGGCGACGCTTCTTGATGGGCGGCGCAGCCGCACTTGCCTTGCCCTTTTTGGAATCCCTCAGGCAACCGAAGCCTGGCTTCGCCTGGACGCCGCAGGCCGGGATGCCGCGCAGGCTCGTGTCCTTCTTCCACGGCCACGGCTTCATCATGGAGGAGTTCGTGCCGGGCCCGAACATGAGCTTGGGCGCCATCCTGCAACCGATCGCCGACGCAGGGCTGGTGAACAAGTCGCTGGTGGTCACCGGCATCAACATGAAGGTCGCGAGTGGCCACGCTGGGACGCCCTCGCTCTTTACCTGCACGCCCTTGGTGGCCGACCAATACGGCATCACGCACGGCACGACGCCTTCGGTCGACCACGTGATCGCGCGGCACATGCAAGACGGCGGGCTGGCCCGTCGCCTGGACCTCGGCGTGTCGATGAACAGCACCAATCCCGACTCCAACGGCCTGACCGATGAGCATGAGCGCGTCTTTTGGTCCGGGGACGACGAGCTGATCCCGTCGATCATCAAGCCGCAGCTCGCCTTCGACACGGTGTTTCCGAATGGCCCGCCGACCGGCACCGATCCGCCCCCCAGCGTGGACTACCTCACCATCCGGCGCCGCAGCGTGCTCGACGGCGTGCTCGAGGACTTCAACCGACTCGAGGGGCGCGTCTCCGCAGCCGATCGCATTCGGTTGGAGGCGCACGCCGAGCGAATCCGTGAGGTCGAGCAATCGCTCGGTGGCGGCACCGGTCCGGTGCCGGTGGGTTGTACCGATGGGCTCCGTGTGCCGCTCAATGGCTTGGATCACCGCGGCGTCGCCGAGGCGCAGATCGATATTCTGGCGCACGCGATCGCTTGCAACATCTTCGACGTTGGCAGCTTCCGCGTGCACGATCTCGAAGAGAACGCGTGGAGCCACGTAAGCCACCCCAACCTCGCCGAGACCTTCGCCGGGGAGAACTACCACGGCGCTTGGCACCGCGCCTCCGACCAAGGCCTGAGCACCGCGCGCGCCGCCTTCACGGCGATCAACGCCTGGTACGGCACGCTGTTCGCGCGGCTGCTGCAAAAGCTCGATCAAATCGATGAAGGGGAAGGCACCGCGCTCGACAACACGATGGTGCTGTGGGCCTGCGACTTCGGCCACGGCGGCGGTCACTCGTCCGACAACCTTGGCATCGTGATCGCCGGCAACGCAGGCGGCGCCGAACTAGGCCGTCACGTGAACTACGCAAGCGATCCCATCAGTGCCTACGGCGCGCCATCGCAGCCCGGGAACCACAACCTCGCCGTCACCATGACGAACGCGTTCGGCATCCCCGGCGACACCTTCGGCGACTACACCAATGTGATCCAGCCCGTCGAGGCCGGCCCACTCGCGTTGTAGAAGCGGGCTAGGGCGGGCCTGGTCAACATCAGAAGTCACCGTCCTTCACGTACGGGTGGCTCCACAACGTGACCTGCAACAGGCACGACTTGACCCACGCCGCGTACATCTTCTCGACGTCCTCGGGCGAGTGCCCCTGCTTCGCCAGAAACGGTCGCAAGGTGAAGGTCACCGGGAAGATCAGAGCGAACAGGTTGCGGAACGGCACGAGGTCGGTCGAGGGCGCGCTGTCGGTCTTGTTCTTCTTCAGCCGATGATGCCGAAGCCCGATCTCGTGTTGGTAGTCGAGCCACGTTTGGTCGTAGTCGGCACGCGCCGTATCAAGGATCCATCGGCCGAAGCGCTTGCGTACCGCGCCCAGATAGTCGCCGAGAGGCTGACCGTCGGTCTTGCCGGTGAACGAGGCCAGCAGGTGAGGTTGACTGCCGACGAAGCCGTACCAGACGTCGAGGATGGCCTCCACTTCGTCCTTCACGATGTCGTGAGACTTGCGCAGGAAGTTCACGTCCTCTTCACCGAAGAGCACGCTCGCTTTCATCTGCTCGAAGTCGCTCAAGGTCACGGGGGACTTCGCGACTGCCGAGGTGCCGTGGGTGTAACCGGGGATGCTGTTCATGTTGTTCTCTTCCTGCTCGGAGCAAAGCTCCGCTTGCCGCGAGCCGAGATGGCCGCGGAAAATTCGTTTGCTGTATCCACCTTCGGTGGACTCTCTTCCTGAGGTCTCGCTGCGCTCAGGTCGGGCGCAGGAAGCGCTCCCAAAGCTCGCTGCGAGCCGTCTCGGCTGCGAGCTCGTGCTCAGCGCAATCGAGCCGCACTTGCTCGTTTGCGAGCGGTGCATCGACGAAGGCGCAGTGATGCGGCGACGGGCCAGTCCGGACGTTGGGCCGGAAGTGCGTGCACGTCACGCACATACCGCTTAGCGGTACGAGGCCCTGCTCCTGCAGCGTGCGGACCATCTTCACCACGCCCGAGAAGAACGCGCGCTGCTCCTCCACCGTCAGGTCCCCCAGCGAGGCCGCGAGGAACTCCGGCCAGGAGCGCGCACGTGCGCCGAGCTGCGCGCCCTTCTTCGTCAGCGTGAGCAGGCTTGCGCGCGGGTGACGCGGATCCGGCGACTTCACGAGCAGCGCCTTCTCGACCAGCACGCGCACCGAGTCGCTGATCGTCGGCAGCGTCACCCCGAGCCGCTGACTCAGCTCCGAGCCGGTGAGCGGCCCGTGGCTCACGATCGCCGCCAGGATCTGCCCCTGCGTCGCGGACAGCCCCTCCTCGTTCGCCTGCTGCCAGGCCTGCTGCTTCATCGCCAGTCCGACCTTGTGCAGCCCCGTAGCGATGCGCGACGACAGCGGCTCGGTGTTCTCCTCGAAGTACGGCAAGCGCGTCCGGCTCATGACTACGATCTAACTTAGGAGTCCTAAGCTGTCAACGTAGCTTCTTCGCTTTGTCTGCGTACCGGCCCGTATCTCACCGCTCGGGTCGTGAGCTAGGCTTCGCAGGTGCGGTCTTCGAGCAAGCTTCGTCTCCCAATCTTCAACGTCGTCGCCCTGCCCTTCGCCCTGCTCACCGCACTCGGTTGCGCCGATGAGCGCCTCGATCCCGTCCCGGTCGTCGAGCCCCCGGCGATCCTCGACGAGAACGGTCGCGTCCCCGACCTCCGTTGCCCCGGCACGCCCGGGTGCGAGTCATCGGCGGGCGAGCTCCGAGCGGGCGTCGCGGTCGAGCCGATCACACCGGTCATCGAGCCGTTCGAGGATCTCGACGGGAGCGGCAAATGGGACGAGGGCGAGCCGTTCGAGGATCTCGATGGTGACGGCGTTTGGGACGGCGTGTGGATCGCCGGCTTCTCGCTCGGGCGCGCCGCAACCGGCGTACACGACGACGTGTGGGCTCGCGCGATCGTGCTCGAGAAGGGCGACGTTCGGGTCGGCATGGTCTCGCTCGATCTCGTCGGCTTCTTTCACGACGACGTCGTCGCCGTGCGCCTCGCAGCCAAGGAGGCCGGGCTCGATCTCGATCACGTGGTGGTCTCGTCGACACACACGCACGAGGGGCCGGACACGATGGGCATCTGGGGACGCGCGATCGGAGAGAGCGGATACTCGCCCGAGTACGTGCAGGGCGTCGTCATCGCCGGCGCCGTGAAGGCCCTGATCGAAGCCGACGCCTCGCTGCGCCCCGCCAAGCTGCGCGTCGCCGTCGGCGAGGCCCCCGATCTCGTGAACGACACGCGCCTCCCCGAGGTGATCGATCAAGCCTTCACGCTGCTGCAGTTTCAGGACCCGGCCACGAGCGATCCCTTCGCAACGGCGGCCTTCTGGGGCAACCACCCCGAGGCGCTCGGCTCCGACAACACGCTCATCACCTCGGACTTCCCCCACTACCTGCGCGACGAGCTCGAGGTGCGCTACCCCGGCGCGCCGGCCGTGTTCTTCAACGGCTCACTGGGCGGGCTCTCGACCACGATCGGCGTCCTCGCCTGCCCCGATGCGAGCGGCGAAGAGACCTGCCCGCAGGGCACCTGGGAGCGCGCCGAACGCATCGGCCGCGGGGCCGCAGCGGCGGCCGCCGACGCCCTCGACGCAAACTCAGCGACCGTGCTCGAGGGCGACGCCGCCTCGCTCGCCGTGACGCGGCGCTCCTTCCTGCTCACCACCACCAACGGCAGCCTCGCCTTCGCCTTCTGGATCGGCCTGCTGCCCCGCAACCTCTTCTGGCTCGACACCGGCAAGCAGCTCACCCAAGAGGACGTCGACGTACTCGCGCCGACGACGCTGCTCGAGAACACCATCGGGCTCCAATCCGAACTCAACCTCGTCGAGCTCGGCAGCGTCGCGATCGTCACGGTCCCCGGCGAACTCTACCCCGAGCTCTGGCTACAAAAGCCCGACGGCGGCAGCTTCATCGAGCGCCCAGAAGGCGGGGACTTCCCCGACGCCGAGCTCGAACTCCAGCTCCAATCCCTGCTCCCGCCCGGCGTCGTCCCCGTCATCATCAACAACGGCAACGACTCGCTCGGCTACATCCTCCCCAAGACCCAATGGGACTCCGTCGTGCCCTACGCCTACGGCGAGACCGACGATCCACAATACGGCGAGCAAAACTCCCTCGGCCCCGACACCGCCGGGCGCCTCTCGGAGCAGTTCGAGTCGCTTGTTTCTGGTGCCGACAAGCCGTAGACGCTTCGCGCGGGCCTCACGGGAAGCCAAGCGCGCGGCCCCCTCATCGATTCGGCGCGTCGCCCTCGAGGCTCTCTCGCAAAAACTCAACGTAGAACCGAACTGCGCCCAGCGGTTCAATGTGGTGCGCCACGCCGGGAAGTACGACCCCGGAACGCCCGGCGGAGAGCACAAGCTCAACACCATGCGCCAGCACGACATAACGAAGTTCACCCTCGAGCACGACAATGCTGGCCCACACATCCGGCTTCGTCGTGTGCTCCCGAAGTAGCGCCTTGGGCACCGTATGCTCGGTCCACTCAGCGGTGCGCTTGTACGGCGTGAGCCCAGCAGGCAGCTCGAGAAACTTTCTTTCGGATTGCACCACCAAGGTTTAGCAGAGCCTCTCACGCAGGCGGAATGCACCTGATTTGCTACGTCAACGGCGAACCAGAGACGATCTTGGCGGACCGTCTGTGTCAGAATGGCCGTGGGTTTTCACGAGAGGTGCTTATGCGTGCGTTGGCCGGTGGAATGCTACTCGTCGCATCGCTCTCCATTGCCTGCGAGGAGAGTACGACGGATGTGGGCGGTCCGCCCCTGCCCGCGCCGACCTTCGAGTGCGCGGGGGCTGAGAGCAGCCCCATTCAGTGCACGACGGGCGAGCTCTGCGTCGTCATGAGGTACCACCCCAACGGTGGGTACCACTTCGACGAGGAGCTGAAGTGCACTGCCATGCCTGCCGAGTGCCTCGACGAGTATGCGGACAACTGGGGATGGTGCGATTGCTTGGCTTACGCAAGCTGCCCCTGGTGCGACTGGGACGGATTCGCCACGGTTGAAGACTGCACCGATCAGAGCATCGTTGTGGACTGGGAGGAGGAAGCTCTACCGCCAATATGACTCAAACCTCAGGACGAATGATGGTCGTCGCTGGGACCCCAATCGGACGCCCTCTAGAACGAGAGCGGCGAGAGGCGCGAGCTGCGCGGCCACAGCGCCGGAGGATGGGCGGCCCAATTGGACGTTTTGTTGAATTGCGCCCTCGATCGGCTGGGGATCGGCGGTCGAACTCAACAAAAACGCCAGTTCGCAGGCCGATCCTCGCCGCGCACCATAGCGCTGGCGGCCGCGGACACGTAGAGTCCGCCGATGGCCGTCTCCTACTACACGCTCGAGCGCACCACCGTCGTGGACGCGGCGGGCACCCGGCTTGACGAGACGATGTTCACGACCTCGCGCGAGCGGCTGGAGCATGCCATCCGCGCCGCCATCGAACGCAGCAGCGGCTACGTCGAAGACAACCTCCGGGTCGCGTGGTGGGTGACGCTGGAACGAGGCGAGAACGCGCTGGCCGAGCACAGCCCTCCGTGGCTCGCGGTCAGCGATCGCCGCTCGCTCCGGCGCGCCCTCGTCGCCGACGCTACGGTGACGCGAGGGGGCCAGACGCTCGCGCTGCACGTGGATCAGCCGGCGCTCGCGTCCGGTCGGCGCAAGGCTGCGTTGCCGTTTTACCTCGGTGACGAGCGCTTCGCTTCGCTCGAGGCGGTCGGCGCCGCGGCCGCGCTCGACCCGCTGCGCCGCGCCGTTGGCGAGGTGGAGGTGCGCTTCGACTTCACGACCCTGTTCACGTCGATCCCGTCTCTCGAGCGACCGCCGCTCGAGAGCTCGCTGCGCTTCGTCCCGTTCTTCAAGAGCGAAGACTTCCGCGAGCTGTGGGAGGACGAGGCAGCCGACGTCGACCTCGGTCCCGTCCGCGGGGACACCTGGGACGGACGCCTCCCGCTCGACACGTGGCTCTCGCTCGAGCCCCTGCACACCCTCTGTCTCGATGCCGACGTCACGTTCAAGCTCGCACCGTGAGGGGCGGCTACGCAGGAGAAACGCGATAGCGCGCCAATGCTGCTGCTTCGCCCGCCGCGGGCCGAATCTTGGATGGGCAGTCCAATTGGACGTTTTGTTGAATTGCGCCCTCGATCGGCTGGGGATCGGCGGTCGAACTCAACAAAAACGCCAGTTCGCAGGCCGATCCTCCCCGCGCTCGCCAAGGCGAGCGGCTGGTCGCAGCCCCGCCCAACAATCTCCATCCCCTGGCTATTCGACAGTTGACCAACGCTCGGGCTACTCGGAGGATCGCGGGCGGCGTGAATACCACCCCTTCTCCGAACTTCGCGTATCTGGCGCATCACGATCCTCGGTTGGCGGCGCTGGGGACGCAGGCAGAGCAGCAGTTTGCGATCGATCCGTCGGTCACGCTGGCGAAGCTGCGGCAGTTTGGAGAGGTATTGGCGAAGCGGGCCGCGGCGAAGGTGGGGCTCTATCAAGCTGGGGAGAAGCAGCAAGAGCTTGTGGATCGGCTTTACGCGCGCAACTTGATCGGCGCGACGCAGCGGCAGCTGTTTCATGATCTGCGGCGCGCCGGAAACACCGCCGTCCACGAGGGCGAAGGGGACCACGCTGAGGCGCTGCATCAGCTGAAGATGGCGCGCGAGTTGGGCGTGTGGTTCCAGCGTTCGTTCGGCAATAACCGCCGTTTTGATCCCGGGCCGTTCATTCCTCCGCAGGAGCCGGCCAAAGTGGAGACGGTGCTTTCGGCTGAGCTCGCTCGCCTCCAGGCCGAGCTCGAGAAGCACGCCGCGCAGGCGGCCAACGCGGCGAAGGAGGCCGCGGAGGCGCGCGCGCAGGCGGAAGCGGAGCTGCGGGCTCGCGAGGGTGCGCAGGCGGTTGCGGCCAAGGCCAAGGAGGAGGTCGCGATCTGGGAAGCGCTGGCCAAGGAAGGCATCGCCACGGCACGCCAACAGGCCGAGCAACAGAGCCAGGAGCTGTTACAAACCAACGCCAAGCTGCAAGCGGAGCTGGAGGCCGCGCAGTTGGCGGCCCAAGCAGCGCCCGAGAAGGCCGTGGCCAAGACCATCGCAGCCGCCGCCAAAGCCAGCGAGGCGATCGATCTCGATGAAGCGGCCACGCGCAGGATCATCGACAGGCAATTGCGTGATGCTGGCTGGGAGGTGGACTCGCAGCGACTGACCTTCAAGCGCGGGGCGCGCCCTATCAAAGGTCGCAACCTCGCTATTGCAGAATGGCCCACCGCCGCCGAAGGCAAAGACGGCCGCGCCGACTACGTGCTGTTCGTCGGCCTGATGTGCGTGGGCGTAGTGGAGGCCAAGCGTAAGCACAAAGACGTGAGCAGCGTCATTGACCAGGCCAAGCGCTACAGCGAGGGCTATCTCACCCACTTCGACGAGGTGTTGCCCGAGGGCAGCCCGTGGGGCACTCGGCGTATCCCCTTCCTCTTCGCCACCAACGGCCGGCCCTTCCTGCGGCAGTTCATCGAAAAGAGCGGCATCTGGTTCTTGGACGCGCGCCGCCCGGACAACACGCGGCGTGCGCTCGAGGGCTGGTACACGCCCGATGGCCTGATCGAGCTGCTCAAGCACGACGTCGACAAGGCCCACGCCGAGCTGGAGGTCGAGCCGATGCCCTACCTCGATCGCGAGTACCAACGCCGCGCGGTGAAAGCGGTGGAGAACGCCCTCGCCAAAGGCAGCCGCTCGGTGCTGTTAGCGATGGCCACCGGCACCGGCAAAACCATCACCTGCATCGCCTTGTGTTACCGCCTGCTCAAATCCAAGCGCTTCCGACGCGTACTCTTCCTCGTGGATCGCAGCGCCCTGGGCGAGCAGACGGCCACCGCGCTCAAACATGTACGGCTCGAAGCGCAGCAGCCTTTCAGCGAGATCTTCAACGTCAAAGAGCTGGCCGACATAAGGCCTGAGCGCGAAACCAAACTGCAGATCGCCACCGTGCAAGCGATGGTACGACGCCTACTCGGTGGCGATGAAAGCGGCGAGCCGCCGCCTCCGGTGGACGACTACGACTGCATCGTCGTGGACGAATGCCACCGCGGGTACTTGCTTGACCGTGAGCTCTCCGAACGCGACCTCACCTTCCGCGACGAGGAGGACTACATCTCCAAATATCGCCGCGTGCTCGACCATTTCGACGCGGTGAAGATCGGCCTCACCGCCACCCCAGCGTTGCACACCCGCGACATCTTCGGCCCGCCGGTCTTTCAATACAGTTATCGCGAGGCCGTGATTGACGGCTACTTGATTGACCACGAGCCGCCTTACCGCGTGCTTACCAAGCTATCCAAAGACGGCATTCATATCTCCGCCGGCACCCAGGTTTTAGCGCTCAATCACAGCACGCAAGCCCTGCAGAGCTGGAACCTG
This sequence comes from Polyangiaceae bacterium, assembly GCA_044376115.1. Taxonomy (GTDB): domain Bacteria; phylum Myxococcota_A; class Polyangia; order Polyangiales; family Polyangiaceae; genus Xiheicaenibacterium. Next base: position 47,304 of record JBILLK010000038.1, read on the forward strand.
CCCGACAGAGTGGACTTCGAGGTCGAGGACTTCAACCGCGCGGTGCTGGTGCCTGAATTTAGCCGCGCCGTGATCCAAGGCATCGTCCAAGAGATCGATTGGAACGACGAAGGCAAGCTGCTCGTCTTCTGCGTTACCGACGACCACGCCGATCTCGTAGTGCGGCTGTTCAAGGAGGAGCTGCAAGCCGCCAACGTCCCGGTGGAGGACGATATGGTGGTAAAAATCACCGGCGCCTCCGACAAGCCGCTCGCCCTGCTGCGCCGCTACCGCAATGAACGCTTCAACCCCAAGATCGCCGTCACCGTGGACTTGCTCACCACCGGCGTCGACGTCCCACGCATCACCACGCTGGTCTTTCTGCGACGCGTGCGGAGCCGCATCCTCTATGAGCAGATGCTCGGGCGCGCCACGCGCCTATGCGAGGAGATCGGCAAGACCGTCTTCCGCATCTACGACGCCGTCGACCTGTACAGCAACCTGCAGGAAGTGAGCGACATGAAGCCAGTGGTGGTCTCCACTTCGGTCACCTTCGGCCAGCTGGTCAACGAGCTGGATGAGCAGCATCAGCCGAGCGACCGGCTGGTGGCCGCCGCCGAGTTTCTCGCCAAGTTTCACCGCAAGAAGCGGCTACTCAAGCGCAGCCCCGAGGCGATGGCGCGGTTTTGCGAGCTGGCGGAAATGTCGATGGAGGACTTTATCGAGGTGATGCGCAGCGATCAGCTCGGCGCCATCAACAAGCTGTGCGGCCGCCCGCTGGCCGAGTTCCTCGACGGCCTGCAGGTAGCGAAAGACAACACCATCCTTTTCACCGGCGGAGATGCGCTGCTCGGCGTCTCCACCGGGGGTGAAGCTCCCGCCGATTACCTCAAGAGCTTTGAGAGCTTCTTGCGCGAGAACATGAACAAGGTCCCGGCGCTCTTGGTGGTGGCCAAACGCCCACGCGACCTAACCCGCGCCGAGCTGCGCAAGCTCAAGCTAGCGCTGAGTGAAGCCGGCTTCAGCGAGGCTGGCGTACGGGCCGCGTGGCGGAACGCCAAGAACGAGGACGTCGCCGCCAGCATCATCGGCTTCATCCGCGGACTGGCCCTCGGCTCCCCCGTCAAGAGCTACAGCGCCCGCGTGGACGGCGCGCTCTTGCGCGTCGCCGAACAGCACAACTTCAAGGACACCCAACGTCGCTGGCTCCAGCGCATCGGCGACCAAATGAAGGCCGAAACCGTCGTCGACCGCGAAGCCCTCGACTCCGACCAATTCAAACAAGAAGGCGGCTTCCGCCGCATCGACCGCGTGTTCGAAGGCCAGCTCGAAGCCGTACTCGGGGAGATCGCCGATGAAGTGTGGAAGGATGCGGTCTGAGCCATGAAGTACGACCGAACTGTCATCGCGTACCACGGCTGTGACGCAAAGGTCGCGCGCCGGATCCTTGCAGGCGAGGCCTTTCAGAAGAGCGTCAACGACTACGACTGGCTCGGTGAGGGCATCTACTTCTGGGAGTACGGCGCAGATCGCGCGATGCGCTTCGCGGAAGATCAAAAAAGACGCGGCAAGGTAAACAAGCCGGCGATCGTCGGGGCTCTGGTTCAGCTCGGCAACTGCTTCGACCTGATGGACACCAAGTTCACCAAGGAACTCGCGCTTGCCTTCGAGATGCTGAAGAGAAACGGCACCGCACTTCCGGTCAACGGCGGCGGGACGCCTGACAAGAAGCTCCGGCGGCTCGACTGCGCCGTGTTGAACTTCTACCTGACGGCAATCGAGCAGGCCGGGGGACAATACGACACGGTTCGCTGTGGCTTCGTGGAGGGGGAGGCCGCGTTCGAAGGCAGCGGGATCTACGAACAAAGCCACGTCCAACTCGCCGTGCGAAACCCGGCTTGCATCGTTGGGGTCTTCCGACCCACAATAGGAGAGCCATGAAAAAGCGCCCCCCTTTCAAGCCCACTCTCGATCCTGAGGCCCCCGGTCTGGACGAGATGACGCGCTTGCGGCGGCGGGCCCTGGCTCGGCTCGAGGCAATGAGCCCGGCTGAGGTCTTCCAGCTTGCTGTGGATGCGGGCATCTACACGAAGGACGGCAAGCTTACGAAGCACTACCGCGCCGGTGAGCCGAGCGCGATGCGGCCGACGGACTAGGCCGGCGCCCACGCCCGCACGTCAACGCCTTCAATTCGTTCTGTTGCGATGCCGTCGCGCGCGATTAGCTCCTTCGAGACGAAGGGCGTGCCGTTTCGGCTGCGGCGTTCGGCCCGTAAGCGTTGGAGCGCCAAGGTTCGCTGTTCGTCCGAGAGCAGGTGGGCCTCAGGCGTCCGCGCGAACCCGCGCATCTCGAGAAACTCGACTGTGTCTGCGGGGCTCATGCCCACCGCGACGGCGACCTCACCGACCGACAAGCGGCCCTCGGCGTAGGCTCGTCCGATCACCTCGAGAGCCCTCATCCGCGCGTCGTGATCAGCCGCAGCTGGTTTCCGGGCTCGAGGATCCCGAAGGTCTCGGACATTCGCATTGTGTAGCACATTCATCGCTCGCGCCCGGTATCTTCTCCGCCACACGAGCCCATGCCCTCCACCCAAGACATCGTCCAAAAGCTCTGGAACCTGTGCAACGTCCTGCGTGACGACGGGATCACTTACCTGCAGTACGTGACCGAGCTCACGTACTTGCTGTTCCTCAAGATGGCCAAGGAGACCGAGCAGGAGAAGGAGCTGCCGGCGGGCTACCGCTGGGACGACATCGTCTCGAAGGACGGGGTGGAGTTGCTGGATTTTTACCGGCTATTGCTGATTCACTTGGGCGGTCACGGCTCCAAGCGCGTGCAGTCGATCTTCACCAACGCGGCCACTTCCTTCCGTCAGCCACGCAACCTGCGCGCCGTGGTCGAGTCGATTGACGCCCTCGATTGGTACAGCGCCAAGTCCGAGGGGCTCGGCAACCTTTATGAAGGCCTGCTCGAAAAGAACGCCGAAGAGACCAAGAGCGGCGCCGGCCAGTATTTCACTCCGCGCCCGCTGATTGAAGCCATGGTCGCCTGCGTTCAGCCTCAGGCCGGCGAGCATGTACAAGACCCAGCGGCCGGCACCGGCGGCTTCTTGATCGTCGCTGACCGCTACGTCAAAGACCAGACGGATAACCTATTCAAGCTGCCCACCCAGAAGCAGAAGTTCCAACGCCGTGAGGCATTCTACGGCATGGAGCTCGTCGCCGACGTCCAGCGGCTCGCGCTGATGAACTCCCTGCTCCACGACATTGAAGGCGACATCCTCCTAGGGGACGCGCTTGGCCCCAGCGGCGCCGCGCTGCCCAAAGCCGACGTCATCCTCACCAACCCGCCCTTTGGCACCAAAAAGGGCGGCGGCGGCCCTACGCGCGACGACATCACCTACCCCACCAGCAACAAGCAGCTCGTCTTCCTCCAGCACATCTACCGCGGCCTCGTCCCGCATGGCCGCGCCGCCGTCGTCCTCCCGGATAACGTTCTATTCGAAGAGGGCGTTGGCAAACAGGTCCGCGCCGACCTGATGGACAAGTGCGATCTCCACACCATCCTCCGCTTGCCCACCGGTATCTTCTACGCACAGGGCGTTAAAACCAATGTGCTGTTCTTCAGCCGCGGCGAGAAGGACAAGGCCAATACAAAGGCTGTTTGGTTCTTCGACATGCGGACCAACATGCCGAACTTTGGTAAGCGCACCCCCTTCACGCGAGCCCACTTCACCGAGTTTGAAAAGGCCTACGGCAGTGATCCCCACGGCAAAGCCAAACGCAAAGACCAAGGTGAAGCCGGCCGCTTCCGCAAGTTCACAAGGGAAGACATCGCCAAACGCGGTGACAACTTGGATATTAGCTGGCTCAAAGACGACAGCGTCACCGACCACGCCGACCTCCCCGAACCGGACATCATTGCAGCCGAGATCGTCGCGCAATTGCAGATTGCGCTAGAGGAGATGCAGGCGTTGCAGGAGGAGTTGGGCTCGTGAGTGCCGAGCCACATCCGCTCCCGCGCGCCTGGAAATGGGTTCACCTGGGGGAAGTGTCACGGCTGGTCACCGGCGGGACGCCCCCAGGCAAAGAACAGGGCTGCTACGGCGGCAGTATCCCGTTTTTCAAGCCAACCGACTTGAACGCTGGTCGGTTCGTGTACGAGGCGCGACAGTCTCTCTCTCCTTTCGGAGCCGGGTTTCTGGACGTCGTACCCGCAGGCTCAGTCCTGATCACATGCATCGGCGCAACGATCGGGAAGGTTGGGCTCTCTGCGGTGGCCGGCGCGACCAACCAGCAAATTAACGCGGTGGTGCCCGTCGAGTTGGACCCAGCGTTCCTCTACTGGTTTGTGGTCTCCCCCTCGGCTCAGGAATGGATAGCTGAAAATGCATCCGCAACAACTTTGCCGATCCTGAACAAGAGTCGACTTGCGACTATGCCTATTCCCTTGGCGCCACGAGCCGAACAACACCGCGTGGCCGCGAAGCTGGATGCACTACACGTTCGAAGCCGCCGCGCCCGCGAGGCCCTTGCTGCCGTCCCGCCCCTCCTCGAAAAGCTCCGCCAATCCATCCTCGCCGCCGCCTTCCGCGGCGACCTCACCAAAGACTGGCGCGCAAAAAACAAGAACATCGAACCCGCCACCGAACTCCTCAAACGCATCCGCATCGAGCGACGCCAAAAATGGGAACAAGCCGAACTCGCCAAACTAAAGGCCAAAGGCAAAACCCCCACCGACGACCGCTGGAAAGCCAAATACAAGGAGCCCGAACCGGTCGACACAAAGGGCCTCCCAGAGCTGCCAGAGGGCTGGTGCTGGGCCACCCTTGGCGAACTCGCTTGGGACGCAGGCTACGGTACATCAGCCAAATGCGACTACGAAGGCAAGGGCGTTGCTGTCCTTAGAATTCCGAACATTGCACGAGGGCTGGTGGACCTGAGCGATGTAAAGCGTGCAGCGGTTGTCCGCGACGAAGGCGCGATGCTCGTCGTACCAGGCGACCTCCTGATTGTACGCACCAATGGTAGCCGGGACCTTATTGGGCGCGCAGCCGTCATAGTGGATGAACCTAACGAGCCAACTTCGTTTGCGTCTTACCTCATTCGCTTTCGGCTCATAATGGAACGCCAACTTCCCGCGTGGGTTGCACGGTATTGGCAGTCCCCCTTCGTACGCGGACAGATTGAAGCGCAAGCTGCATCGTCAGCCGGACAATACAACGTTAGCCTTGGAGAACTCTCGCAATGTCCGGTTCCAGTCGCGCCCAGCGAGGAGCAGTCACTCGTCCTGGGGTTGGTTGAGGCTCTTCTCGCCCCGAGAATGAACGCGGAGCGCGCGTTGCGCGAGCTTCTCCAGAAATTCGGCAGCCTCGAACAGTCGGTTTTGGCGAAGGCTTTCCGCGGACAGCTCCTCCCCCAAGATCCCAACGACGCGCCCGTCTCCCCCCAAACCCAGCCAGCCCCAACGCCCTCAGCTCAACTCCGCTCGAAAGCACCAATAAAGAAGAACGCCAAGAACCGCTCGTAGCCCTCTGCGCCGTCTGTTTTACGCAGCCGCTCAAGGCCGCCGAGCGCCTTACTCGGCGGCCTTGTAATTCTCTATCGTGAAGGCGGATCCGGTCACAGAGAGTTATAGCGATTCAGCCTTAACCACCACGCCCATGCCTCCGGTACCGCCGGCCTGGATGTAGTAGACCCCTCCTTCCAACACGAGGGCACCAAAGCTATTGCGTGCTCGATAGGCGCACGACGTAACCCAATAAGCGCCTGAGACAATGGGCCTTGTACAGTTCGCCATTTCAAAACTGTCGGGGTCCTTCAGCATTGGCTTCAAGTAGCGCTCGACTGCAAGCACACTGCCGTCCCACTCACTCACAAACGGCATAGGACCGCGCAACTCAGCGAGTTCAGTCGCCGCCTGCTCGGCTGCCTCTTGCTTCTTGCGCTCCCGTTCCTCCGCCTCGAGCCGAGCCTTGCGGAGCGGCGCCACTCGCGCGGCAATTTCCTTTTGCTTGGTCTCAAGGCGTCCTTGAGCTGCAACAAAGTCCATATCGCTAGTAACGCTTGTCCCCGTAAAGGCACTCAAGCGTTGCTGCTCCTGTGCAAACAAGTCGTCCGCGTCCAGCAGCTTCCCCGACTCTACTAGCTTATCGCCTGCTGTGATTGCAGCATCCAAACGCTTGAGCACGCTGGGCCAATCCGCTTTCGCCTTATTCTCCTTCGCAATCCGCGCCTCTTCGGCTTCTTGCTGATCCGCCTCACGCTTGAGCGTGCTCGCCCAATCTGCCTCATTGCACTTCTCAAGCTCCTCAGCCACAGCGCGCTTGCCCACCGGCGTCCGCGCACCTGGAGCGGCGGCACGAGCGTTTGTGCACTCCTTCGCGTGAGCCTCCTCGGCGATTCGCTCGCGCTCCGCAGCAGCCCGCCGTTGAACAACGCCTCTCCATGCGCCGAGCGGCGCCCCGGTTCCGATGCAGGCCGCAATCAGCGTGAGCCGGATGCCAAACGGACGCACTCGCTCAACGGCGCTCCGCAACGCCGGCGGCGCGCTCGGCGACAGCCGCGCAAACACGTAAAGGCCCGAGAGAACCAAGATCAGCGCCCCGGCGATGAAGCCGAGCACCGGACTCACCACGCCGATTACAAACGCAAAGCTCCAACCCATAAGCAAGCCCAGGCCCCACCAAACCCGCGGGTCTGTGGAGCTCGGCCGGCGCGGCGGCGGGTAGTAAGGTTGATAGCCATACCCAGAAGGTGGCGGGTATCCCGGTGGATAACCAGGCGGCGGTCCATATCCCATTGTAAGTAGCCCTCCCTATGCACAATTGGCGTGCATCCTGACAGGTAGGCCATTGCCGCCGGCGGGCATATAGTCAGTTGTTGGTAGAGCTGACAGCCAATGTCCGCCCGACGCGAATCAGCTATCTATGCAGGTTGGTGGGAAGAATGAACGTGCAAACCATCGGGCTCATCAATGACTCGTGCCGAGTTGAAGGTTCGTTGGGCCTGCGGAGTTCTCGTCAGGCTACCGAGGCGCCCAATTCAAACCTTGCGCGTTCTTGCCGCAGCATCGCGAAGGGCGACATAACCTGGACGCCAAGCGCGCTACAAACGTCAGGCACCTTCACCTTCTTCAGTGAGGTCGAAGCCAGTTCGTGCGTCACCACGCGCCATCCCGTAGCAAGTGCGTGAGCCACGAGGTAGGCGTCCGCACCGCTAAGGAACCTGGCAATCGCTCCCGGGTCTCGACCGGAGCTACTGACCCAGTTTGCGACCTTGGCGAACTGGATGAGCTCCGCCGGACCGGTTGATAGAAAGAATCCAGGAGAGAGTTCAGCCGCCCAGCGAGCAAGGTCGTCAGCCCCACGCGCTAGTTCCTCAGCAACCTTGGGGATGCTGAAGACCTTGCGACTCGCATGCTCTCGCTCCAGCCAAGACCAGAAGGCTGGGCAGAAGTCGAAGCTGTAGTGCCGGTTCTTGGCCTCGATAAATACATTGGCATCGAGCAAGTACGCCATCAACCGATGCCGAGGCTCATCGCGAGCCCGTCAAACGTGTTCGTACTTTTGAGTCCCAACATGCGAAACGCGTCTGTGTAAAGCGTTTGGCCCTCAATGGTACTGGCGACGACGGCACGAGCGAAGCGCTTGCTGACCCGAATTGGGATGGTCTTATAGAAGTTACCGCCGCTGTCGCCGCTCTTCTTGGTTGCTCTGGCTAGCTCCTGTTCATAAGCAGCCCGAAACTGGGAGCGGCTTAGTCGGCCAAGCTCGTAGAGCCGCCGAAGCACGACCAGCGTGCTGACTTTGTAGAGACGCGACAGCCGCGGCAGTTCAGCCACAAGGTCGAGAGAGCGTTTGGTTTCGCGCTGAAGGTCGGCGGCTGGAACTAGCAACTCCGCAGCAACCTGGTTGCACCAAGCCTCAGTCGCATCACCATCGAGCTGATCCGGCCGCTCATCCGACACGCCGCTTTGGCCAAGCCATACGTGAGCAAGTTCATGCGCAAGGGTAAAAATCTGCGCGGTCTTGGCGTCAGAGCCATTGACGAAGACCACCGGTGCGTAATCGTCCACAAGGGCAAAGCCACGGAATTCCTCTGGATCCAACTTGCGGTGCGTGTTGCTACCAACGATTCCGCTTCTCATCACCAGAATTCCAGCTTCCTCGATCCGCTCCGCGAACCGAGAGAACGCTTCATCGAGCGTTTTCATCGAGCGACGCTCGGCCAGCCCAAAGCCAAGGAGGTTTCGCATCTGCGAGGCAACCTCTTCGATGTTGGATGTCGGTAGCGCCGAGCCGACGATCCCCAGCTTCGGTTCACCCTGGGAAAGCGCGAATTCGCGATACCATTCCTGCCTGGCTTGGCAATCGCGGATCGTGTCGAGAAGTTCCGGTGTTGGGCGCTTCGGCGTGCTGCTCCCGAGGGTGCGAAAGTCGCGAATAGGCAACTCTTCTTCCGGCGGTTGCGCCAGAAAAAAGAAGCCGATCGGAGTCGACGTCGTACGGGCAAACTCTTCCAGCTGCTTGAGCGTCGGCTCCTCCTCCTCATTTACCCATGCCACGAGTTGAGGAAATCTCTCCTCATAGTCTCCGACGTCGCGCTGGTTACGCGCGCAAGCCCAAAGGAAAAGGGCGGGTGGAACGGAAACACGCGGACTCATGGGATTGGTCTGATGCAAGTGTCCCTCGACTGTGAAGGGCTGACAACAAACGAGGTCGAGGAAACGACATCGCGTGTACGCCAGCCCGTATCCACCCGCACCGTCAGCCGTATGGTGCGGCCAAAGCTCCCGGCGCTCTCTCTCGGGGTCATCGCCAATGGAGCGCAAGTTCTGAAGCCGCGGCTTCACCGTAAACTCGCCCTTTTCCGTCGTCGCTTCCGGCAAGAGCATCGGCTCAATCGTGGCGCGCCCACTGAGCGGACGCGTCACGCCGAGCTTGAGCGTGGGCTGCATGATCAGCCCAGCGGATCACTGCCGGGGAGGCCGCTTATCCCTTGAGTTGCCGGCTGTGGCGACGCCTGCGTTTGTCCTGCTGCTTTGGTGCTTTCACCTTCTGCGTCGTCATCGTTTTGGTCGCTGCCGGTGGCTTTGCCACTTTTGCGTTTGTTGCGCCCCGCGTAAGCGGATGGGGCTACACGATCAGCGTCTTCAAAGTGCCAACGCAAATACACAACCTGTCGACGCACCTCATCATAGTGCTGTAGGAACAGCGTCAATGCCCGGTTGCGCAGTTCCAACGCAGGCCCAACGGCCGCATTGGAGCGCTCTTTCGCGGCGAGCAGATCCATCATCCGTTGACCCAGGTCTTCCGCCCGGGTCAGCTCCTCCAAGGAGGTCCCCGTCTTGCCTTCCAGCGCAGCCCAGTTGGCGCGAAAGTGCTGGCAAACAGCGAGGATATCCATCGCTGCATTGCGGTAGCCAACGCTGCCGCTCAGCGTACTGATCTTGGCGTCGCTGATCAGCCCACGCTTGGAGGCTGCGGTAAAGTCGGTCAGCAGGATCTCGCGAATGCGGAGCAGCTCATCCCCGATCTTGGGCAAGTTCTGATCGGGTGCGGACGCTAATACATATTCGAGGTGGGTCTGTGCCAGCGCCAGCCGCAACACCTCCAAGCCATCCAGAATGGCAATGTCAAAGCTCGGGAGCTTCTGCAGCATCTCTTCGCGGTACGTGAGGATCTCCGGCAGGTGCGCTGCCACCATCACCACCACGTTGGGAATGTCGATCAGCACCTTGGCGAGCTCAGCGTCAGGCACCGCGAGAATCTTCTCTCGCACAGCCTCCAGCGCTTCGCGGTAGCGCATCTCCGGGACCGGCGGGAGCGAGGGCGTGGGGAACAAACCTGTCATGGTCATGGAGCTATCTCCTTAGCGAGCAGCACCCACACGGGGCGCGCAGAGACGAGGCTGCCCCACCGCACGCGCACCATGCACGTGGGCTTTGCAAACCCTGCCTCTCCCTAACCTTTTGGCCTGTCACCCCCTCCGATTAGAGAGATTCGTACAGGCGGGCTGCTATTGACCAACGCTAAACGTTTGCCGGCAAAGGCGAACCGTTTGATCCAATCGATCTGGCTTTGCCGGCAAAGGCAAACTGATTGATCCAAACGACCTGGCTTTGCCGGATAAGGGCATACCGTTTGATCCAAACGACTTTGCTTTGCCGGCAAAGGCTCCAGGCCTATTGACCAACGCTAAACGTTTGCCGGCAAAGGCAAACTGATTGATCCAATCGATCTGGCTTTGCCGAGTAAAGGCAAACGGTTTGATCCAAACGACTTTCCTTTGCCGGCAAAGGCAAACCGTTTGATCCAATCAATCCGCCTTTGCCCGCAAAGGCCCAAATGGTCCCTCCACCCCGTTCTTCCTTTGCGGGCAAAGGAAAGTCGTTTGGATCAATCAACAACGCCTTTCTCCGCAAAGGAAAGTTGATTGGATCAATCGATCCGCCTTTGCGGGCAAAGCGAAGTTGATTGGATCAATCGATCCGGCTTTGCCAGCAAAGGCAAAGTGGTCGAAGTGATTGCTTTCCTTTGCCGGCAAAGCCCAAAGGCGCCTGCTCGGCCCAAACCAGGCCAATGACGATTCTTCCAGAAAGGCTGTCCATGCCCGGCGCCAGCTCACGAATTACTGGATATGAGAACAGAGACCGTGCGCGGCCCGCGCGCGAAGGGGACGTTTTGCGCTAAAATTGGCACCTTCGAGGCGCCGCTCGCGCAGCAGCTGCACCAGACGGTGCACCGCTTGGCGACCCGAGCCGCCCGCCGCTACCACTGGGTCGGCTACCCGGAGCTCATGCAGTTCGGCTCAGAGCACGCCCTCAAGCTCAGCCACCGCTTCGACCCAAGCCGCGCCAGCTTCGGCACCTTCATCTACCGATCCGTCGGCACAGCCATGCGCCGCCGCGCCCACCAAATACAGAGCGAAGCCGCCCGCTTCGTCCCCGACCTCGTCTCCTGCGACGACCTCCCCGACTACCAAAGCCCCAGCGCCGAACAGCGCGCCCTCGACCTCGAACGCCACCACGAACTAGCCCGCCAAGTCAGCGCCGCCCTCAGCGACCTCTCAGCCGAAGACCGCGAGATCTTGGTGCGTGTCCTTATTGAGGACCAGACGCTCGCCGACGCAGCTCGCGAACTGGGGATTGAGTACAGCGCCGCGCACTATCGATTAAAGATGAACAAGGAGAAGCTGAAGAGGAGGCTGGGGAGACTGGGGTGAAGGAGGGCTGGTGGGTAATCGCCTTCGACCTTATGGGTTTGGGAGGCTCAGTCAACCAAGCTCGGTCTCAAAGGCCCACTAAAGGACTTACCAAAGCCCCTGCACCGTGCCCTGGCCATTGGCGACACCAACCGAAACCGACTCGAGTTCCAGCCCGCCGTGTCGTTTGCGCTCCTTTTGGTCCGTTGCTGGCTCAAGCATCAAGATTGGCACCAGAATGCCGAACATCGTTCCGATGGATCCGCCAACAAGAACGTCCGCCGCGTGGTGCGCTCCACCCGCAACACGAAGGGCCCCAACGGTGGTGGTCATGCCCAAGGAGAGTAAGGGGCCAGCGATACCCCATCCAATCGCAGGACCGTAGTCACCGTTCTTCTTGGCGATTTCTAAAAAGTGGTACTCGAGCATCGTAACGATCGAGCTTGTTGCAGCAGCCGTCATTGATGTGTGGCCAGACGGAAACGAGTGGTACGCATCTGAAGACAGCTGCTCGTCGACCAAATCGTAACGGTCCTCAGGAGCAGTCTGTTCCAGGGCCGAGCTATCCGCCCATGCAATTGGACGCGGATTTCCGACTGCCACCTTGAGCAGTTCAGTCGTTAGCATCGTGTATCCGAGACTTGCGGCAAACGTTACAGCGTAGCGGCGCCCCCACAACAGCGAAAGCACGCCGCCTGCGGCGACGTTCCCATAAAAAAAGCCGTCTGAGATGCCACGAGAGGTGCTGGCGCCATCCCGAGTATACTTATCCGTCGGAACATCTCCGTACAGCCCATGAACAGTGGTTTCTGGTGTACACAGCTCGTCAAACGCTACCGACTTGCAACGGTCATTGGGGTTGTCGAGCGCACTATCAACAATATTCATGGCCAGGCCTGCGCCAAGGCTCGCCAATCCTGCGCCTTCAATGAAATGGCCCCACCCCACGCGGATGCAGAGGGCGTCGTCGTTGTGCAAGCAGCTGTCGAGATCACTCGGCCAAAAGTTGTCTAGTAGGCTAGCGCGCGGCAGCGGGTGAGGACCGCTCGGTGTCGAACTTGGGGCACCGACGCTGCCTCCTTCTACTTTGGTTACAGCGGGTTCAGCCGCCAAGCCAAAGGAAGCCGACGTAAGTGTCGCAAACGCAGCGGCAAGACAGGAAAGTATTCTTGTGGCCATTTTACCCATCACCAACGCCTCCGCGGCTCCTTCTCTAGGCAGGCTCAAGCCATTGTCAGATCAACGGCAATGGCGCACGAGACCCATTCACTATCGGCAGCTGGGCGTCCTCCGGCTCTGCACGCTGCAAAGTCACAAAAGAACGTAGCCCACCCTAGTAGACTCGCTTCAAGGCAGAGATTCATACCTATCTTCGATACAGCCCAGTGACTCTTCACGCCTCAATCCCTAGGCGTCTATAGTCATTTGTGCACAGCCAGAAACGCGGCACTCTACAGCCAAAAAGCTTCCTTTTTGCATACTAGACACCTAACAGCTTGACCGGCGCTCCGACAAGCTGACGGCAAACCACTACGACAGTTTACATATTAGAACCATGAGCAATGCCATAGTGTGTAGTTGAACGGGATGCCGTTGCCCTAAGGTAAGTTCTACAGCTCCTCCTTGACCCTCCCCCAAGGGGAGACCGCAGGCTTCTCTTTGGAGGTCTCCATGGTCGAAGGAAGTTGTCTGTGCGGTAAGGTTCGTTATGAGGTTGATGGCGCGTTTGTCGAAGCGCATCACTGCCACTGCTCGCGCTGTCGTAAGGCGCACGGGGCGGCGTTCGCTACGTACGCTTGCACGCCGGCGAGCGGGTTCCGCTTCGTGGCGGGCGAGGCGGAGCTGACGAGCTATCGGTCGTCGCCGCCGGTTCGGCGTACGTTTTGCCGCGTCTGCGGCTCGAGTCTGTTCTTTCAGCATGACGCCGTGGCCGAGCTGATGTTCGTGGCGGTGGGGACGCTTGACGAGGTCCTGGCGAGCGCGCTCCCGATCGATGCGCACTGCTTTGTTGGTTCCAAGGCGAGCTGGTGGACGATTCACGACGCGCTCACGCGTCATGAGCAGCAGCGGCCAGAGTTTGGCGGCTGAGGCCTGCGTTAGCCTGCAATCGGCAGCACGAGCTCGGTGCGCCGCGCGTCCGGCGGGACGGTGTCCGGATCGTCCAGATAGATCTCGCGCGGAGCTCCCGTGGGCGCGTGCCCTTGTTCGTGGACCCAGGCTGTTACCGCATGTTGCGCGACGCCGATCTCCTCGTAGGCGCCGACGTGCGTGGTGAAGGCAACGCGCGCTGCGGGGAGCTCGAGGAAGCGCAAGCCGGCGCGCGCGGCGTCACCCGCGTCGATGCCAAGCGGTGCGTGCACGCACATCTCGAGGATCATCGTGTCGTCGTCCTCGGGCTCGGGCAACAAGCACAGCGCTGGCTCAGTGACGTGGAGGCTCGCTTCGCGCAAGGCTGCGGACAAGCGGTCGAACAGCGCAAAGCCCGCCTCAACGTGGAGCTCGGGGGTTGTGACCGTGCGAAGCGAAAGGAGCGCCATGGCGGGCTCGTGGCGAAGCGCGATGGCGTAGGGCAGCACCTCGCCCTCCCGCATCATGCGCTCGACGTAGGACAGCGCTCGACGCGATCGCGCGAGCTCACGCTCAATGCGGCGCCGCTCCAGATCGAGCCGCTCCGCGAGCGCATGGGGCGCTTTGGCCTCCAAGATGGCTTTGATCGTAGGGATGGGCACCTCCAGCGAACGCAGCAGCGATATCGAGATAGCGGTCTTGAGCTGGCTGCGGGCATAGAAGCGATAGCCCGAGCCATCGACCCGTGCCGGCGGCAGCAGGCCCACCTCATCGTAGTGCCGCAGCGCTTTGATACTGAGCCGGCACGCACGCGCAAAGCGCCCAATGCTGAGTAGGTCGGACACGGAGCCTCACATGGGTTGGTGGTCGCAGCAGGAGGCTGGGAGTCTAAGCGAGGGTCGCGGCTTCGTCCCGGACCGCAGAGCCTCCTGCCCGCCGTTGCGGTGCATCACCGACGGTCGCCGGCGCTGCCGCTGCCCGCGGTTGCGACAATGCGGCGCTTGTCACCGTGAGACGGCGCGATGTGTCGCAGCGCGAGCGTGTGCACCGGAGCGCGACAGGCCTGGCGCGCCGTTGCCGCCTCGCCTGGGCGCCGATGAGAGCTGCGCCCCTCGTACGATTCCCTCGAAGGGGTCGGTCAGCAGCGTGCGCTGACGGAGCTGGTGCTCGAGCATGGTGACGCGGCGACTGCCGACGGTCTCGACGACGCAGGGCCTCGTGCGCCCTACTCCCCGAGCGCGGCGGCCAGGTGCGTCGCGAGCTCGGCGCGTGACGTGATGCCGAGCTTGCTCATGGCCAGGCCGAGGTGGCGCGACACGGTAGGCTCGCTCAGGCCGAGCTCGTAGCCGATGAGCTTAGACGAACGTCCGAGGGCCACGAGGGCGGCGATCTGGGCCTCACGCTGGCTCAGGGCGGTGAGGCGCGCGGCTGCGGGCTCGTTCCGCATCGCGATCAGGTAGCGCTTGCCGTCGCTGTCGAAGCGGTCGACGAGCGACCACGTCCCATCCACGAGTCCCTTCCATAGATCGGTGACGCCCGCCGGATCCTGGTCGCGCCGGCTGCGGGCGCGATCGATCGCGATGGCGGCCTCCCGCAGGGCCTGGGCGGCCAGCGGTTGCGTGGCGTCGCCCGTGGCATGCTCCAGCTTGCCCGAAGGCGTGAGGACCGCCTCGCCCTCTCCCGCCGCCTTTTTTGCGAGCGCGCGACGTAGTCGCAACGCGGTCGTCGCGTGAATCACCACGTGCTCGAGCGGCTCGCGCAGCTCGTTCGGGACCGCCTCGACCGTGGACCTTCCCGCGGCGATGGCGCAGCCACGCCCCGAGGCATCGGTGGCCAGGAGGAGCAAGGAGTCGTTCAGTCCGCCGGCCTGGTATCTGCCCTCGAACGTCGGCGAGGCGGCGAGTGCCTGCGCACCGAACACCTCCGCGAGAGTCGACACCATTTGGTGCTGACCGGTGAGCGCGCCGCGGAACATATCCGGGCTGAACTCCGCGCTGTTGGCGCGCACGTTTGCTCGCATCTCTTCAGCAACGCCGCGCGCCACGGGATCGCTGAAGCGAAGCGCGGTTGGATCCGACGCGTCGACGAACATTCCCATCACGCCGAGGCCGCGCCCGATCAGCGGGAGCAGGCTCTCGAGCAGCGCCCCCATCCACGCGTCGTCGTCGACGAGATCGGGGCGGTAGACACACTCGATGGCGCCTAAGAAGTCGCGCTTCATGGCAATCCGTTGAAGCGCGCAGCCAGCTCGACGCGCGAGCCGACCCCCGTCTTCCGAAAAATGGAGGCAAGCTGATTCGAGACCGTGCGGACCGAGGTGTTCCGCCGCTCCGCGATCTCCGCGGTCGTGAGTCCGCCGACGACCAGGGCGACGACCTCCTGCTCGGCTTCTGTGAGGCATACCGTCGGCAGCGGCCCGAGCGGCGCGCTCAGCACGACGAAATCCAGGCCTCCCAGCCGAAATGATGAGACTTGCGCTGGTCGAAGTCGCGTCACACCCCGACCATCTCACAGGTCTGACTCGAGGCGCAAGGCACGAGCGGAGGCACAGGGTGTTGCGGGAGTGGTCGGACGGTGGAGCAGCGCCGCTTGAAGAAATGACCATGGACACAGCGCGCGACGCCCGCCTAACGGGGGGCAACCTCTGCCGCGGGCGTAGGCGTTCGGATCGAACCGGAAGGGGACCCGCACTGGCATGCTCTGCTCGAATCTCCTCGTCTCGCTGCGCAACGCGCTGTCGCAAGTCGCGCGCGCTGGCGTCGTTCTCGGTGCGATGGGCGCTGGTATCGCGGCGACGACCTGCGCGTCGCTCGATCGCCCGACGCCCCCGTGGCTCCTCGTGAGCGTCTTCGCGCTAGTGCTCCCGAGCTACGGCATCGATCGGCTCCGTGACGCCTCGGCGGACG
The DNA here is from genome assembly GCA_044376115.1 of Polyangiaceae bacterium. Lineage (GTDB taxonomy): Bacteria > Myxococcota_A > Polyangia > Polyangiales > Polyangiaceae > Xiheicaenibacterium. Next base: position 63,460 of record JBILLK010000038.1, read on the forward strand.
CCGTCGCACACCCCGAACGCGCGGCGCTGTATGAGGGCCGTCGCGAGGCGCTCACTGCGCTCTACCTTGCGTGCTTCGGCGTCGCGCTACTCGCTGCGTCGACTGCGGGAGCGTGGGCGGTGGCCGCGGTGATGGCCTTTCCCTTCTCCGTGGTGCTCTACGTGGTACCGATGCTGCCCGCGCGGTTCACGATGCGTCGGCTGAAGGACATCCCCTATGGCAAGGGCGTATACACGGCGCTCTGCTGGGGCGCGCTGGCCCCGCTAGCGGCGCGCTGGAGCGGGGCGCAGGTCGATGGGCGCGTTGCAGCGCTCGCATTGCTGGCCGCCGGATCGATCTGGATCACCACCGTCGTCTGCGACTTGAAGGACCTCCTCGCTGACCGCGCGGCGGGAGTCCGTACGCTGCCCGTGAGGCTCGGGCGCGCGCGTACCCTCGCGGTGCTGCGGGCCGTGAACCTTGCGACCACCGCCCTAGGAGTGGGTCTACCGGCACTGCAGCTGACCACCTCCGCAGCGGCCAGCGCGGCGCTCGTTACGGGCCTTGCTGCGCACCTCTACCTCCATCGCCTCGCGCTGCCCGGCGCCGACGACCGCTTTTACGGCGAGGTCGTGAGCGACGGCGCGGTCGCGCTCTGGCTCCCGGTCGCCCTCCTCGCCGCGCGCTGAACACCCCCTCCGATGCCCTCACCATTGCCCACTCACTTCCGAGGGGTAACCTCGCTACGAGCGACGTCGAGGATCTCGAGCGGCGTCGACGGTCGTCGCACCAAGCTCATGGGGCCAACCGAACGTCGCTCCTTCGTGCGTCGTCGGCCAAGGCGGCTCTCGCGCGGCTTCACTCCACTCAGAGCCCGCAACGCTAGCCGGCCTCACTGGCAAAATGAACCGCGCTGGGCTACCGTGGTAGGACAATGGCGGCGAAGCGCGCGGGCAAGACAGTGAAGGTCAGCGTCTCGCTAACGCGGGAGGACTTGGCGACGTTGAAGAGAGAAGCCAAGCACTCTCACGATGGGAACCTTTCGGCGGCGTTCGCTGAAGCGGCGCGCTCTCCGGCAGCGCGAGGCTCGGCGCCGTGTGATTGAACTGCTCGGCGGGCCATCATTGACGCCTGCCGCGGCTGCCGCCATCGACGACGAACAGCGCGCTGGCTCGGCAAAGCCGCCCCGCAAGACAAAAGCAAAAAAGGCCGCGTGATCGGGCTGACGTTCGATACCGGCGCGTTGATTGCGCTCGAGCGACGCCGTCTACGCATGAAGGAGGTGTTCGAGCATGCGCTGGTGCGAGAGCAGCGTATCGTCGTCCCCGCCGATGTGGTCGCCGAATGGTGGCGCGGTCAGAAGACGCTCCGGCTGGGCATTCTCGCCAGCGTCGACGTCGAGCCCCTGACCGAGGAATTGGCCAAGGCCGCAGGCGAAGCCTTGGCCGCCGTCAAGGGAGCGACCCTCGTCGACGCGATCGTCATGGCCTCGGCTGCGTCGAGGGGTGACCTCGTCTACACGAGCGACGTCGAGGAACTCGAGCGGCTTCGGACGCGCTTCCCGGGTGTGCGCGTACTCGGAGTTTGAAGCTCGGACGGCCTAGGCGCGCCGGCGCTGCCGCGGACCCCGCAGCTGCGACACTACGGCGGGTGTCACGGTGAGACGGCGCGATCTGTCGCGCGTTGCACTCCTAAGCGCCCTCCCCGATTGATCACGCTCGCAGATTTGCGCAGAACTGCTGCAAGGCCGTCGCGCGAAGCTGCCCAGCCCATCGTGGAGTGCGACATTACGGCGGGTGTCGCCGTGAGACGGCGCGATCTGTCGCACGTTGCAATCCATCGCGCGCCGAACTCCAGTTGGAGAGAAACCGCGCGTCAGCTGCGGACAAGGCGGACAACAGATCTTGAAAGTCCGGGCCGAACGGTAGGAGCGTCGGGGTGGGCAAGCGCGTGCATCTCCAAGCTGAGGGTCCAGGCCAACGAGATTCGCTCGAGGGGCGACAGTGCGAGCCAGAATTGCGCGTCCGCAGCTTCCTCTGCAGCGTGATCGTTGCGAAAGACTTGCATCTGCCAGTTCGCCCGCGCGCGTCTTCTACTTGCCGCGTCGTCCATGTCGGGATCATAGCCCGATCGGGGTAAGCGTTCCACGCATGACGCTCGCATCGACGAGGGTAGCGCGCGCGTGTTCACGGCTGTTCGGCGCGCGACACGCTCGCGCTCCTCACCCCTGCGCCAAGCTCGCGAACCCATCAAACAACGCGCCCGACATCCCATACTCCAGCCTCCACGTGATTCCGATCGGCCTGTCGCCCGCCGCCGAGACGAAGCTCACCGGCCCTAGGAACGCGTACGCCGCATCTGGGTCGGTGCGCACGAACAGGTAGAACGTCCACCCGTTGCCCGGGCTCTCGAGGTAGCGCTTGCCCGACTCCCGCTCGACGCTCGCGGCCGCCTGCGTCTCCCAGTGGAATAGCGTTGGCGAGATCGCGTAGTCGCGGTACCGCGTAGTCGGTGAGAACGAAGCGGCCGACTTATCGAGCGTGACCAGCATCAGCTCCCGCTTCCGCTCCTTCAGCATCAGGATCCCGGCCTGGGGGATGTTGCCCTTCTGCCCGGGCTTGACGTAGCCAACGGCGGCGACGATCTCCCTCCTCGCGTAGTGTCGGTGCAGGGCGAGCGGCCACTCGGGCACGGGGTAGAGGTCGTTGGCGGAGGGGACGCGCTCGACGAGGACGTCGCCGAGTTGCTGGAGCTCTTCACACGCGGTGCCGTCGCCGCTGAGCCAGGGCAATCCGGCGGCGGGGTCGGTCAGCATCGTGCGCTGGCGGAGCTGGTGCTCGAGCATGGTGACGCGGCGGCTGCCGACGGTGTCTTCGGCGGCTCTGAGGATGCCACCTTCGCGCCAGAGAGCGATGCGTGAGGGCTCATCGGTATGGAGCAGGAACTTGAAGCTCTGCGAGAGCTTCTTGGTCTCCTCGGATACTGCGGGCATGAGGCCGGCCCGCTCGCGAAGCTCGGTCCACCCGCCGGCATCGTAGACGTCTTCGACGTCGCGGCCGGTCTCGTCGAGGAAGCCCTTCAACGTGACGGTGTCGTTCGCCGCTCGGTACTCCTGAAGCTCGCGCGAGAGGACTCGGGCGCTAGCGACGACGCGTTTGAGGCTGTCGACGATCTGGCTGCGGGCGACTTCGTCTAGCTGGAGGACGCAGCCGCTCGGGAGGAAGGGGAAGCCCTCGGCGATCTCCTTGGCGAGTCGCGCGCGCGGTCTGCCGGTGATGGCGGCATAGAGGCCGTCGAAGCGGAACTCGCTGCGGTGCTGGCCGATGAAGTCGAGCACGAGGCACGAGCCTTTCTCGACGCCATTCTCGACGTGGAGGCGCAGGCCGCGGCCGAGCTGTTGGACGAAGACGGTGGCGCTGGCGGTGGGGCGAAGGAGGAGCAGCGTGTCAACGAACGGGAGGTCGATGCCTTCGTTGTAGAGGTCGACGGTGCAGAGGACGTGGATGGTGCGGTCGCGCAAGCGCTTCGGGGCGGCTTCGCGCGCGTCGCCGGGCGTTCCGCCGTGGACGGCCTCAGCGGGGACGCCGCGGCGGGTGAGCTCGCGGGCCATGAACTCGGCGTGCTCGACGGACACGCAGAAGGCGATGGCACGGATGCGGGAGATGTCGCCCACGCGGCGGCGGAGCTGCTCGACGACGAGATCGACGCGCGCTTGGTTGCCGGTGTAGACGTTCGCGAGATCGGCGGCCTGGTAGCTGCCGCGATTCCACCGGATGGTGCGCAGATCGGTGTTGTCGGAGATGCCGTAGTACTCGAACGGGACGAGCAGCTGCTTCTCGAGGGCGTGCCAGAGGCGGAGCTCGGCGGCGACGCGTCCGCCGAAGTCGGGGAGGAGCGACTTGCCGTCGGTGCGCTCGGGGGTGGCGGTGAGTCCGACGAGGGTCTCCGGCGTGATGCTGCGGATGACGCGCTGGTAGGAGTCGGCCGGTGCGTGGTGACACTCGTCGATCACGACGAAGCGGAAGTGGTCGGCGGCGATGCGTTCACCGAGCACGTTGGCGAAGCTCTGAATGGACGCGAAGACGTGCTCCCAGCGCTCGGGGACGTTTCCGTCGACGAGCAGCTCGCCGAAAGCGCCGTCGTGCATGACGTTGCGGAAGGTGTGGAGCGCCTGCTCGAGGATCTCCTTGCGGTGGGCGAGGAAGAGCAGGCGTGGCGAGCTGCCTGCGATGCGGCATTCGTTCGCGTAGTCGAAGGCGGCGATCACGGTCTTGCCAGTGCCGGTCGCGGCGACGACGAGGTTGCGCCATCGGTGGTGGAGTCGTCGCTCGGCCTGTAGCTTGTCGAGGATCTCGAGCTGGTAGGCAAACGGGCGGAGCTGGTAGAGCCGCGTGACGTCGGTGGGCGCGGTTCGCTCGGCTTTGAGGGCGCGCTGGAGCCGCTCGCGTTGCTCGACGCTGGCGTCGAAGGGCTCGAACTCGCTGTCGTTCCACAGGCCCTCGAAGGTGCCCTCGAACTTGGCGATGACGTCGGGCAGATCGTTCGCCGCGACCTTCACCATCCACTCGTGGCCGGAGCCGAGGGCGGTGGACGTCCAGTTCGCCGAGCCGACGTACGCGGTGTGGAGGCCGGAGTGGCGCCCAAAGAGCCAGGCCTTCGCGTGCAGGCGCGTGCGCTTCGTGTCGAACGAGACGCGCACCTCGACGCCTTCGAGCGACGCGAGCTGGACGAGCGCCTCGAGCTCGGTGGTCCCGGTGAAGACCGAGGTGAGTACGCGCAAGCGCACCCCACGGCGCGCTGCGCGCTCGAGCTCCTGGCGGATGGCGCGGAGCCCGCCGACGGTGATGAACGCGGAGAGGATGTCGACGCGATCGGAGCAGGCGACCTCGCGTCCGAGCTCGTGTCCGAGCGACGGCTCACCTTTGGAGCGCGTAAGGAGCGTTGAGGCCGAGAGCGGAGACGCCGGGCGCTCGGGGATGGCCGTCCGGTAGATCGACCGCAGCAGCCGCGCGGCGCCCTCGATCTTGGCGCCCTCGACGAGGTCGCGGGCGTCGTCGTCCTCGGTGCTACCTGCGAGCTGATCGAGAAGGTGATGCGCGAGAGCGATCTGAGCTTCGGGTTTACCGGCCGACTTCAGCGCTCGCTGGATCTCGGCGGCAAGGTGGCGCGTCAGCCATCCCGAAAGATCGGCCGGCTCCACCTTGGCGATCTCGGAGACCGACGGCGCGATGGCCTCGAGCTGTCCATGGAGCAGCCGGGTGACCAACTGCTCGTAGACGCCGTCGCCTAACTGCTAGGGCGACGCCCGTGCAGCCTGACTTCTCACGAATGGGAGCCGGTGACGCCTTGGGCCACGTTTGAAACACCATTCTCCGCCCTCCGGAACAGAGATTGCGCGGGGACGGAAGGTGTCTCATCCGAGGTTGGCACAGAGGGCTGGCCCGCCCATCGTGGAGTGCGACATTGCGGCGGGTCTCACCGTGAGACGGCGCGATGTGTCGCACGTCGCGCTCCCGACCGCCCTACCGTTTGGCCGCGCTCGTAGATTTGCGCGGTATTTCTACAAGGCTGTCGCACGAAGCTGGCCGGCCCAGCGTGGAGTGCGACATTGCGGCGGGTGTCACGGTGAGACGGCGCGATGTGTCGCACTCCAGCTGGAGGTCCACCGTGGAGACGGTCTCCGCCGTCGGGCGGCTCAGCCTGGGACTCCTCTCGTGCGCTCGAGAGCCACTACGTCCGCAAGATCCTGTGGGCGAGCCCCGGCGCGCTTGTTAGCCAACAGGTCATCGAGCCCGATGAACGCACAGCTCAGGCCCGGCGCGATTGCGACCTCCAGTCGGTTCGGCCATGCGTCAGCGAAATGAACGCCGGATGGGTTTGTGAGGATGTCCACGCGATGGGGCGGTCCTTGGTCGCTCGTGGCCGCCCGTGGAACGCAACGGCGTAGCCGCCAACGATGAGAAACCGCGCGTCAGCTGCGGACAATGCGGACAACAGATCTTGAAAGTCCGGGCCGAACGGTAGGAGCGTCGGGGTGGGCAAGCGCGTGCATCTCCAAGCTGAGGGTCCAGGCCAACGAGACTCGCTCGAGGGGCGACATTGAGAGCCAGAATCGCGCGTCCGCAGCTTCCTCTGCAGCGTGATCGTTGCGAAAGACTTGCATATGCCAGTTCGCGCGCTCGCGTCTTCTGCCGGCCGCGTCGTTCATGTCGGGGATCCCAGCCCGATCGAGGTGAGCGCTCCACGCATGACGCTCGCATCGACGGCGTCTCCAAGCTGTCGTGGCCGTAGACGCCGTCGCGAAGCTTAGCCCCACGGCTCTGCAGGCTAACTGCTCCCGCGACGCCCGTGCAACGCGCCATCGGAGCGCTCATCGGCGCCGGTCTACACGCCAGCCCGGCTCGCCTTCAAAAATTCTTTGCGACGCTCAGCGGGCGACTGCGTCCTTGGGGAGTAGGGCCCACAAGTCGGCCGAAGCCACAGTCGGAGCAATCAGATGAATCAGCAGATCGATGCCCTTCAGGGCGCCAAGTTCCTCCAATATGCGGACTACGGCGAGCTCTCTTTCAAACCTGACGCCATTCAAGCCGCGATGGGCCACTACGGCGAAGACGAAGAGCTTGCGTGGTGGCTGAAGCAAGGGGCATCGTGGTTCGCCGCCGAGGCAGACGGTGGCTTAGTCGGGCTACTGAATGTCGAAGGTATCGACCCGGAGGCGCGCCCCGTGGTGTACCTGTCCAATGAAGGAAATGTCGCGCTTACCGGCTTCAACTTCGTCGATCACCTCGCACGGCAGCCGGCCGGTTGGCCCACTGAGCTGCTGAGCGCGTGCAAGCGGCTCGGCCTTCCTGGGCCTCGCTCGAGCGCCGAGATTGAAAAGCTGGCCGTCGAAGTCGGGCTCCGCGACCAATTCTTGTCCCGGAAGAACGTTGGGGCGGTGGATATAAACCGCCTCGCAGCGATCGCTGCCGAGCGGCGTCCCCTGCCCTCAAAGCCAAAGCTTCCAAAAGAGAAGGTGGGAAAGCCAGGGTTTCCTTCAGGTGGCGTTTACGGCTTCACCTCATCAGGTAACGTCCAGGTCGTTAGCGCCAGCTTCAAAGACGTACGGACGTACCGGTGGGACGGTGAGCAGTTGATCCTCGAGGGAATCAGCGCTGCTGCGCGTCTCGCCGGGATGCTTCGGGGTGAGCGCTTCTTCATCCGGGACACCAACCTCGAGATCGTTCGCGAAGCCGGTGTCGTAACCGTGAACATTCCCGGCGCAGCGTACGCCCCCGTTCGTACGAGCCCGACAGAGCTCCTCGTAGAAGACGCGGAGGGACCGCTTCGCTACGCCGACGGCGCGTTCGTCCCCGTCCACCGCTCTGCGAAGGAACCGTTGTTTTTCCGTGGGTTCCTGGATACCGATGCCGTGTTCGACGACCTCGACGGCGGGAAACTCGTTCGCGTCGCGCGTGACGGTAGCCGGAGGGATTTGGATTTCGCATGCGACCTGGAAGTTCTTGGTATTGGACGCTGGCTCTACGGCTGCACCAACGACACGCACGTCATCTCGGAGGGCGCCGTGCAGAGCTTCGAGGGTGGTCGGCCGACCGACGCGTGGAAGCTCCCTGCCAAGGCGAAGCACGTCACTTGGAAGGCGATCACCGCTGGGGGCACCTGGATCGGTCTCTACGCCGGCGGGACGTGGGCCGTGTTCGATCGCTCGACGAACGAGTTCCGTTTCGTGCAGGGAGGCCTATCGCGCGGTCCGACGAACAATGACGGCGTCGCCATTCCGCTCGACGATCGCTTCGTCCTGCTCGCCGGTGGGTCCTCGGGCGGGGAAGACGCGATCCCCGAGCTCATGGACTTGACGGCCATGACGATCCGCCCGCTGCCGGGGACGGAAGACGTGCACCGTTTGCAAATCGCGCGAGCGTGATTTGAGCCGCAACTGCAGCGTTCGTCAGCCCGAGTGCGACACCTTCACTGGCGAAGGGAACCGCGCTGGGCTACCGTGGTAGGACAATGGCGGCGAAGCGCGCGGGCAAGACAGTGAAGGTCAGCGTTTCGTTAACGAGGGAGGACTTGGCGACGTTGAAGAGAGAAGCCAAACACTCTCACGATGGGAACCTTTCGGCGGCGTTCGCGGAAGCAGCGCGCTGGCTCCGGCAGCGCGAGGCTAGGCGCCGTGTGATTGAGCTGCTCGGCGGGCCCTCCCTGACGCCTGCTGCGGCTGCCGCGATCGACGAAGAACAGCGCGGTGGCTCGGCAAAGGCTCCCCGCAAGAGCAAGGCGAAAAAGGCCGCGTGATCGGGCTGACGTTCGATACCGGCGCCTTGATTGCGCTCGAGCGACGCCGTCAACGCATGAAAGACGTCTTCGAGCATGCCCTGGCGCGAGAGCAGCGCATCGTCGTCCCCGCCGACGTGGTCGCCGAGTGGTGGCGCGGTCAGACGACTCTCAGGCTGGGCATTCTCGCCAGCGTCGACGTCGAGCCCCTGACCGAGGAATTGGCCAAGGCCGCCGGCGAAGCCCTGGCCGCCGTCAAGGGATCGACCCTCGTCGACGCGATCGTCATGGCCTCGGCTGCGTCAAGGGGTGACCTCGTCTACACGAGCGACATCGACGATCTCGAGCGGCTTCGGACGCGCTTCCCGGGTGTGCGCGTACTCGGCGTTTGAAGCTCGGGTGGCGAGGGTCGCCGTCGCGCGAAGCTGGCCAGCCCATCGTGGAGTGCGACATTACGGCGGGTGTCACGGTGAGACGGCGCGATCTGTCGCGCCGCGCGCTCCCGACCGCCCTGACCGCTTGACCGTGCTTGCAGATTTGCGCGGTATTTCCGCAAGGCCGTCACTCCATTCGTGGCCCGCCCAGCGTGGAGTGCGACATTGCGGCGGGTGTCACGGTGAGACGGCGCGATCTGTCGCGCGTTGCACTCGAGTTTGGTGGTCCAACTCAAGACTCCGCCGGGCCCTCGCCACCCACGCGCAGAAGCGCGCCGGAGCGCTCGCCCTCCAATCCTGCCCTGCCCTTCTTCCCCTGCGCTAGCCTGGCGCGGTGCGGGTGGAGCGTTACCAACTGGAGGAGCGGCTCGAGGCAAAGGGGGCTGTGGAGGTTTGGCGGGCGCGTGATTCGGCGGATCACGGCGCTGAGGTGACGTTGCAGGTGGTGACGATCGCCGGGAACGAGGAGGATGTGGCTGCGTTGCGCGCGGAGGCGCGGCGGCAAGCGACGCAGTCTTCGGGGACGCAGGTGCGGATCTTCGAGGACCTGGCGGAGGGGCGCTTCGGGGTGGCTTACAAGCTGCGCACGGCGCCAATCCCGACCTTGGTGGCGAACGAGGCGAAGCGCGGCTCGCGGGCGCCGTTGTTGGCGGCGGGCGGGCTGGCTGTGTTCGGGTTGGCCGCCGGCGGCTGGTGGGTAGGGTCCACGGTGCTGAGCGAGGAGGCCGACGAACCGCGGAAGCAGCGATCGCGCGCGAGCGTTCCTGACGAGGAGACGGAGGAGGAGGCTCCAGCTCCTTTGCGTGCGACAGCGAAAGCGAGCGCTTGTGACGCCGACGCGCTCGCGGTGAAGGGCGGCTGTCTGGATCGCGAGGCGGTGCGTCAGCGGGCCTTTGATGGCTGCGTTGCGTGTCGCACGGTGGCGCCCTCGACCGCGGCGCCGGACCCGCTGCCGGAGGCCTCGGTCGCCGATGCGGCGGCGTGTTCGCGCGATGCGAGGGCGCCAAGCGCAGCGGCGAGCTGCGTGGCGTTTGATCAAGCGCGCGCCTTCTGTCGCTCGCTCGGCAAGGACTTACCTCCGCTCGAGGCGTGGCTCGAGGGTCGCGCGGCGGGCCTGGTTTGGGGGCTTAGCTTCGAATGGACCTCGTCCCAATGGAAGCCGGACGGCATCATGCGACGCACCGGAGCGAAGGTCGGCGCGCCCTCGCAGATGCACTTGGCGCTCGCCGCTCCCAACCTCGGTTTTCGCTGCTACCGCGAGCGCTGATCATCATGGCCGAGCCCACCACGCGAGAGCACCGCGCACCGTCTCGGCCCGAAGCCGGAATCACGCGCCCAGCGTTGGTCTGCGCATTTCCTAAATCGTTTGCGGTACCACTGCCGAGCAGAGTTGTTGGTCGGGCCTGGCTGGAGACGCTCAAGCTGCCGGATCCCGAGGTCTCCGGCTCGCACTTCGCGATCGTGCGTTTGCCGGGTGGGGCGGTTCAAATCAAAGACGCCGGCTCGCGCAACGGGACCTTCGTCGATGGCGCGCGGCTCGCGCCTGCGGAGAACGTGCAACTCGAGGACGGCGCGCGGATCCGTGTGGGCGGCACGTTGTTCGTCTATCGAGCGAGCTTCGGCGGGGCGCTCAATCCGAGCCCGGAGCTTGGCGCGATGATCGGCCCGTACGGTCTGCGTGAACTCGCGAGCACGGTCGAGGCCTGGTCGAAGCGACCTCCCGCTACCGTGCTGATCTTGGGTGAGACCGGCACCGGCAAAGAGCTCGCCGCAGAGCTGATCGCCGAGCGGCTTGGCCGTGCGCGGCCGGTTGCGATCAACATGGGCGCGATCGCCGCGGGCGTGTTCGAGGCGCAGCTGTTCGGGCACACCGCGGGGGCGTTCTCCGACGCGAAGAAAGCGAGCCGAGGGGTGTTCGCGTCCGCGGACGGAGGAGCGGTGTTCCTCGATGAGATCGGCGAGCTGCCGCTCGATCTGCAACCGAAGCTTTTGCGCCTGCTCGACAACCGCGAGATCCAACCGGTTGGTGCCGAACGGCCGCTCAAGGTGGACGTGCTCACGCTGGCGGCGACGCATCGGCAGCTCGACGCGATGGTGGAGATGGGCGCCTTTCGGCGGGACCTACTGACCCGACTTTCGATGGCGGTGGTGCGATTGCCTCCGCTGCGTCAGCGCCCGGAGGACCTGTTCCCGATTCTGATCGGGTTAGCCAAAGCGCGCGGCGAGCCGCTGACTGCGAGTAGCTGCGAGGTTGAGGCGGTTGAGCGGCTGCTCTTGCATGACTGGCCGGGCAACGTGCGCGAGCTCGCGGCGACCTTCGCGCGGGTGCGCCTTCAGCACCCCGGTGAAGGGCTTCCGCTGTGGGCCGTCGACGCGACGCTCGCGCCGACCGCTCACGGCAATGTAGCGGCCGCGCCGCAACAAGCAGCCAGCGTTCAAAGCCTAACGCGAGCAAACATCGACGCCGCGCTTGGCAGAAGTGGTGGCAACGAATCGGAGGCCGCGCGACTGCTCGGTGTGAGCCGCGGGGCGCTGCGTCGAGCGTTGGGCAAAGCCTAGCGTGCGTCACAGGTAGCGGCCGTTGCTGAAGCGCAGCGCGCGCACGGGCAATAGCGGGAGCGAGGTCTCCGTGAGATCGGTCCAACCGCAGCTCTTGCTCTGCAGCGGCAGGAGCAGCTGGCCGTGGCCCATCGCCACGAGCCCGCTCGAGGTCGCGCGCACCACCAACGTGGTGCAGTTCCCGCCGATGCAGGTCTCGAGCGAAAGCACATCCACAAGCGCCTCGACGGTATTGGGGTTGCCATCGAGTTCCACACGCCGCACCAGGACCTCCGCCGCGGCCGGCCGCGGAAGACCTTCCGCAGCGAGCAGCGCGTTCAAGCTCTCTTTCGCCGCACGCGCCGTGATCTCGGCTTGCGGATTGGCGGTGCAGTCGGACTCGCAAGCGGGCGAAGCAGGGACCGCAGCAAGATTGGAAACCAGCGCAACCATCGATGAGAAACTCAGGTTCATGGTGAGACTCCTTGGCTTGCGCTACAGCACGCGTCGTGCCGGCCAGCGCAGAGAGGTTTCGGCGCAATTGGGCTAGCTTTTTCGGTGGGTCGGCTGATCGCGATCCGATCGAGTTGATCGCGATCAGAGTGGCGCCACTCGCGTAAGCTCGATGGGTGGCGTTCGCTCCCGGGGATATCTTGGATCGCTATGCACTGTTCGAGTGCGTTGGGCGTGGCGGTCAAGCCGAGGTGTGGAAGGCGGCGGATCGCGGCGATGGGTCGTGGGTCGCGTTGAAACTGGTCGGCATGGTGGAGGACGAGCGCGTCAACGAGCGAGCTCGGCGCGAGGCGCGAGGCCTCGGGCGGATGACGCACCCCTCGCTCTTGCGTTGCTTGGCGCTGTTCGAGGATCCCAACCGGCGGGTGATCGGCCTGGCCCTCGAGTGGGTCAATGGCGCCGACTTGGACCGACTGCGCGGCGTGCTCTCGCTTGATCAACGGCGGTGTGCGCTGAACCACGTAATCGCGGCGCTCGCCGAGCTTCATCGCACAGGCGTCGTGCATCGCGACGTCAAACTTTCGAACGTGCTGATCGGCGAGCACTTCCTCCCGCGCCCCGAGGAGCCAACCAACGTCAAGCTCGCCGACCTCGGCATCGCCTCGGTGATCGGCAATCCATCGCCGCTGACCAACACCGGCTTTCTCGTCGGAACCGTCTCGCATTTGCCGCCAGAGCTGCTCGATCCCAGCAGCTGGGCGTCCCCCGTGTCCCGGCCGAGTCAGGACGTCTTCAGCTTCGGCATCGCCGCCTGGAGGCTGCTCTTCGACACGCACCCGACCGGCCTGCCGCACAGTGCTGGCCTGCTCGACTACGCGCAGGCCTACCGTGACTTCGCCGAAGTTCCAGAACTCTGGTTACCACCTGCGCCCGGCGACGACGCCTTGCTCCGAGCCATCAAACGCTGCTTGCGCTTGAACCCGGCAGAGCGCCCGCAGGACGCAGCTCAGGTCGCGAGGGAGATGGCTGAAGGTCGGTAGCCGCGGCCGCTAAGCCCGGCGGCGGACTATGCGGACAACATCTCGTTCGTCGTCTGCGCCGTGATCTCGGCCCGCAGCCGCCACGTCGAGCGGTTCACCCACGCGCAGCTGCGACACTACGGCCCTTGTCACGGTGACACGGCGCGATCTGTCGCTCGTCGCATTCCCGACCGCCCTGACCGCTTGACCGTGCTTGCAGATTTGCGCGGTATTTCCGCAAGGCCGTCACTCCATTCGTGGCCCGCCCAGCGTGGAGTGCGACATTACGGCGGGTGTCACGGTGAGACGGCGCGATCTGTCGCGCGTTGCACTCGAGTTTGGTGGTCCAGCTCAAGACGGTCTCCGCCGTCGGGCGGCTCAGCCTGGTAGGCAACCGCGTGCATCTCCAAGCTGAGGGTCCAGGCCAACGAGACTCGATCGAAGGGCGACCAGAATCGCGCGTCCGCGGCTTCCTCCGCAACGTGATCGTCGCCAAGCGCCTACTCATGCAAGCGCAGCGTTGGCAAGCTCGCCCGCACGCTCCACGGAGGGCATCCCGAGCGCTGGGTTTGGCTGCTCCTGCTCGAGCGACTTGAGCAACCGCCACCGTGCTCGCTCTTGGGCAGCATCGAGTCGCCGCGCGAGCGATGGTCCGCCGCGAGCTCGGAACCAACCTGCTAGCTCGAGTGACAGCTCGGCGTGCGCCGCCTCCTCGATGGCGATCGGCGCGAGTCGCGCGCGCAGCTTGGGCAGCGCTGCGGCTTGATGTGCTACCACGGCGGCTGACCAGCGCTCGTGCACGCAGCCTTCGACCTCGTTCTCGAGCGCCACGTCGTCGAGTTCCCTCACCTCGAGCGAAACCTCGGGCACGGCCGGCAGCTCGGCCCCCAGCTGTGCGGCGAGCGTCGCCATCGCCGTGGCGTGCGCATACTCCTCGCCGGCGGCTCGCATCGCCCGCTCCACCAGCGTGGACGGCGCACCATGCGCGCTGAGTTCGTGGGCGAGGCGCAGAAACGATCCGATGCTCACCGCCTCCATGCGCGCAACGCCGGCCCAGAAGGCGCCCTCTGGCGTAGCGGCGCGCAACGGCGCCGAAAACTCGACTCCCGCAGGCGCGCGGCCGCCCGGGCAGCTCCATCGCGTCTCACAGACCAGTGCGCGTTCTGTGGTGTCCCTCTCGTCGTGCCTGCTGGCCATCGGGTGCAAGGTGCAGCCGATCACGCGACGGCTCTCGCCGCCACACAGCTGCTTGCACTCCTCGAGCGAAAGACGGCGTTCGTTGCCCAACGATTCCAAGGCGCGTGGACGCTCGTCGTGCAGCGGGACGACCGTGCGCACGATCGGGCAAGCGCACCCGGCGCTGACGAAGGTCGTGACGACGAGAAGAGGCCGCGCGCTCCGGAACAACATCGCACGATGGTAGCCGGGTCCTGGTCGCGGAGAACGGGTCGCGTCTCGAGCTGGCTATCGAAAGAGGTGGTCCGGTCTCAGGGTGGGGGCTCGCGCCATCGAGCGCAGCTACCCGCTCACGTTGGCAGCAGAGACTGCAGCAGGCTGAGCAGCTCGTTCGCAGTGTACGGCTTCTGGATCGCGCTGACGTTGCCCGCGCGCCTCAGCGCCTCGATCTGGGCCAGTTGGTCGTCCGACATAAAACCACTGGCCACCACGACCGGCACCGGCGACATCTGCTCCTGCAGGGCGCGCGTGAGGTCCACACCGTTCATGCCGGGCATCGAAAGGTCGGTGATCACGAGGCGAACGTCGGCCCGTCGCTCGGCGTAGATGGCCAACGCTTCGGCGCCACCGCCGGCGGTCAGCACGTGGTAGCCGAAGCGCTCGAGCAGGAACTTGGTCAACGTTCGAACAGCAAGCTCGTCGTCAACGACCAGGATGGTTTCGCCAGCGCCATGCGGCGGCGGCCCCTGGCTGCGCCGAGCGTCGTTCGTGGGGGGCGGCGCGGCCGCCGGTAGGTACACGGCGAACGTGGTGCCGTGGCCGAGCTGACTGTCGACCGTCACATAGCCGCCATGGCCGGTCACGATGCCGCGGACCATCGAGAGACCGAGCCCCGTCCCCTCACCGACCGGCTTGGTCGTGAAGAAGGGATCGAACACCTGCTCGATGATCTCTGGCCGCATGCCGTCGCCGGTGTCAGTCACCGACACCCTGACGTACGCGCCCGCCGCCATGTCCGCCAACCGTCCTCGAGGCGCGTCCGGAATCGTGACGGCCGTGACGTCCACGCTGAGAGTGCCGCCCGTCGGCATCGCGTCGCGGGCATTGAGGCAGAGGTTGAGGAACACCTGGTGCATCTGGGTGGGGTCGGCATTGATCGCGCCCACGCCCGGGGCCGCCGACAACCGGAATTCCACCGAGGGCGGGAAGGTATCGCGAATGGTCTTCTCCAGGTCGTGCAGGGTATCGACCACCTGCATGTTCACTCTGGGCCCCACGCCGCCGCGACTGAACGTCAGGATCTGCTTGACGAGCTCACTCCCTCGCGTCGCACTGGCTTCCAGGATGTCGATCACCTCCAGCTCGGCGTCGCTGCGGCTCCCGGCCTTCAGCACTTCGATCGAGCAGACGATCGGACTCAGCATGTTGTTCATGTCGTGCGCGATCCCGCTCGTCAGTGTCCCGAGGCTCTGCAGTCGTTGGCCGCGGATCAGTTGCCGTTCGGCGAGCTTGCGATCGGTGAGATCGACCACGAAGGCCACGCCTGACGACGGGTCATCCTCGAACGACGCGGCGCCGATGAGCACGGGCACCCGGGAGCCATCCCGGCGGAAGAACTCCTTTTCGTACGACGCGCAGGTCCCTTTCGTCACCACCTCGTGCAGCGCCGCATCGTCGAGAGGCGCGAACTCCGGCGGGGTGATCGAACGCTGGTTGATCACCCCGGCCATCAGCTCGTCCCGCGTGTACCCGGTCATGGCGAGGAATGCGCCGTTGGCATTCGTGACGTCACCCTGCGCGTTCCAGAACAGCACGCCCTGCGCGTCCGACTCGACCAGCCGACGCAACCGGAGTTCCGCGCGTTTGACGGCGGTGATGTCGGCGTGGGTCAGGACGACGCCAGCACGCGGCCCCACCAACCGGACGATCGTGAGGAGGAACCACCGCCGGGCAGTGGCAGTGTGACATGGGTACTCCCGTTCGAAGAACGGCTGGTCGCCAGACAGCACAGCGCGCAGTCCGGCGGCGACGGCGACGGCATCGGCGTCATCCGGATAGGTCGCGGCACGGTCACATACCGCCAGGTAGTTCTGACCCACGGCCTCCGTGGACAGTTCGGGTGCGTTGCTCTCGACCGCCAACCGCTTCCACTCCGCGTTCACGAACACGATCACTCCGCGGTCGTCGAGCACAACGGTGCTCGTCTTCAGTGAGTCAAGGATCGCGCCGTGCTGATGTTCCCGCTCACGAAGTGCCGCTTCGGCCGCCTTGCGTTCGGAAATGTCGGTCACGGCGAGGTTGAGCGCCGGCTCACCGCCGTCAACGGTGGTGACGTTTCCGGTCAGTGTCACCCAGACGAGGGTACCGTCGCGTCGTTTGAGTTGCAGCTCACAGGAGCGTTCGCGCGCGGATGGGGTGGCGCCTGCGGTCCAGGCGGCGAGCAAGGCGTGCCGGAAGCGGAAGAAGACTTCCTGATCCTCCCGCAGGATGCAGCCTGAGAACAGCTGCGTCCCCGACGCGCTGCGCGGCAGGTCCAACAGCGTGGCGAGGGTAAGGTTGGCGACGACGATCAGCCCCTCCGCGCTGACAGTGCAGTAACCCGCCGGTGACAGGTCGTACAGGTCGAAGTAGCGCGCCCGCGAAGCCTCCAGCTCCTCGTGCGTCCGACGCAGCTCCTCGTTCTGCAGTTCCAACTCGATCTGGTGCACGCGCAGTTCGTGCAACATCGCCTTCGCCTCCGCCGGCCACGTGTCCGAGGCGATCTGCGTCGGCGTGGAGCGCAAGGTCGCGGCGGCTTCGGCCCGCGCCCGCAGTGCGGCATCGGGTGTCGCAGGCGGCTTGTGGTGCGTCATGACATCGACCGTGGGATTGGGCGTTCCGTCGTGGCAATGGCGTACGTGCGGCCGGTCTCGTCGATCATGGCCGTGGAGATGATCGAGACCTCGATACAGTCACCCGACTTGGTCAGTCGCTGCGTGCGATAGGACTCCAGCAGTTCCGCACGACTCAATTTCGTGAGGATGGTGAGTGCGTCCTCGCGGGCCGGTTCGGGGATGCGATCCCTCACGTTCATCTCCAGTGCCTCGGCCTCGCTCCAGCCGTAGAGCCGTGCGGCACCAGGATTCCAGGCGAGTGTGCGGCCGTTGAGATCCTGCATGGTGATGGCGTCATGCGCATCACGCACCACGATCGCCAGCCGGCGCAGATCGTTGGCTCGGCGCAGATCGTCACGTGTCTTCGCCATCTCCGTCACGTCGATGAAGCTGATCACCGCCCCTTCAATCACATTCTCCAGCGTGCGATACGGCTGGATGCGCATGGTGTAGCTCCGTTCGTCGCGGCTCAGCACCTGCACCTCGCGCGGAACGAGCGTGTCGAGCACCGATTGCACGTCGGCTACGAGGCTGGTGTAGTCCACCAGGTTTGTCACGATGTGGGCCACGGGCCGGCCGACGTCTCCGGCAATCAGGTTGATGATGCTGCTAGCTGCCGGCGTGAAGCGCACGATGCGCAACTGATGGTCCACGAACACCGTCCCGATGCCGGTGCCGGCGAGCAGGTTGTTCATGTCGTTGTTCACCCGTGACAGGTCGGTCACCTTCGACTGGAGTTCGGCATTGACCGTAGCCAGCTCCTCGATCACCGACTGCAACTCCTCCTTGGAGGTCTCCATCTCCTCGTTGGACGACTGCAGCTCCTCGTTGACGGACTGCATTTCTTCCGCCGATGCCCGCAGTTCCTCGGTGGAGCTTTCCAGCTCCTCGATGACGCTCTGGAGGTACTCCTCTTTATCGTGGAGCTCCGACCGCACGGCCGCGACGTGCGCCTCGATATCCGGCGACAGCTGGACGGCCGACGTCGTGCCATCCCGCGTGGTGATGGGCAACGGCGCGATCGGCGACGGGTCTGGCGCGTCCTCCAGCACCACCAGAAAGAGCGGCGCTTCTGGTGTCGCCACCGGCCCGGTGGTGAGGGGCCGGATGGTCAGATGCACGGTGGTGAAGTGGCCGTTGGTCTTCACGCGCAGGCCGCGTCGCATCACCGTCTCCTTGCCCTGCACCGCGCGCCGCAGAGCTGCCGTGAGTTCGAGTCGCAGCCCCTCGCGCGCCATTTTCAGGATGTTGTTGATGCGCGCGGCCCCCGGGCTGGGCTCGAGAAACATGCCGGTACGGCCATGCAGGTAGAGGATGTCACCCTGGGCATTCACCAGCACACCGGCGGCAATGACCTGCGCGAGCAGTGCCTGCTCGGTGGTCACGCGCAGCGCGTCGGTTGCCATTGGTGCGAGCCCCGCGCTCCGTGGCAGTGCCGCATCGAGCGCGGTTACGACGGACAGGATCGGCGTGGTCACCAAACGGCGCTGGACCTCGCGGCGTTGAAAGATTTTTGCCTTGCGGTCGGGCGCATCGAAGAGATCGAGGAAATCCCCGACGCCTTCGGACGAGCCGAGCAGGAGAAAGCCGCGCGGGTTGAGCGCGTAGTGCATGAGCGGGACGAGCTTCTTCTGGAGCGCCGCGCCCAGATAGATCATCAGGTTACGACAACTGATCAGGTCGAGCCGGGAGAAGGGCGGGTCCTTGATGACGTCGTGTTCGGAGAAGACGATCAGGTCACGGAGCGTTTTCTTGACACGGTAAGAGCCTCCGCCTGGCTCGGCGGTGAAGAAGCGCGTCAGGCGCTGCGGCGACATTTCGTCCGCGATGCTGGCCGGGTAAAGCCCGGCGCGCGCCGTGGCCACCGCCCTTGCATCGATGTCGGTAGCGAACAGCTGCAGCGGGCACGAGACCTTGAGCGCCTCCATGCCCTCCACCAGCAGCATGGCAATCGAGTACGCCTCCTGGCCGGTGGAGCAGCCCGCCGTCCACACGCGGATCGCCGCTCCGGGCGCCTTGCCGGCAATCAGCGCCGGAATAACCTGCTCTTCGAGGGCGCGGAACGCTTCAGCGTCACGAAAAAAACTGGTCACGCCAATGAGGAGTTCCTGAAACAGCGCCTGCGCCTCCGCCGGCGTCTGCTGCAGGAACTTGCAGTACGCGTCGATGCGCTCGATCTGATGCACGGCCATCCGACGCTCGATCCGTCGGTGAACCGTACTGGGTTTATAGAGGGAAAAATCATGCCCGGTCTGCTCCCGAAGCACCGTGAAGATCTTCCTCATGGCGCTCGCCAGCTGCGGTGCTGGCAGGGTGCTGACGTCGCGCCCGGCATCGAAGGCCTGCAGGCTGTAGGCGATCAGCTGGGCCGGCATCGCGCCCGGCGGTAGCTCGAAGTCCACGAGGCCGGTGGCGATGGCGCTATGCGGCATGCCGTCGAACTCCGTCGAGGCGGTGCTCTGCGCCATGACCATGCCGCCTTCCGCCTTGATCGCGCGGACGCCCTCGGTCCCATCGCTCCCTGTACCCGTTAGGACAATTGCGATGGCACGGCTTCCCTGATCGGCCGCGAGGGAGCGGAAGAAAAAGTCGACGGGGAGGCGGTGGCCGCGCGGCTCGGATGGTTCCAGAAGCTGCAGCGTGCCGCTAACGAGCGCCATTTCGCGACCGGGCGGCATCACGTACACACAGTTGGGTCTCACGACCACGCCATCCTCCACCTCGAAGACCTCGAGCCGGGTGCAGCGGCCGAGCAGCTCGGGGAGGAAGGACTTGTGGTCGGGGGCGAGGTGCTGGACCAGCACGAACGCCATGCCTGGATCGACGTCTGCGGGCATGCCGGCGAAGAACGCCTCGAACGCCGCGAGTCCGCCCGCGGACGCGCCAATGCCGACGATCGGAAACGCGGGGGATTCGAGGGGCATGGTTGGTTAGGCGGGTTACATCCTTCGCGCCAAACGAGCAAGGGTGCCGAGGGCTTGTGGATGCCGAGTTCGACGCCAAGGTCACGAGCCCGCGCGATGAGCACCTGGAGCGTTGGAGCGAACGCGAGTACCGTGGCCATGGAGAGCGCTCTTGCTCGACCCAACGCCCTCGTCAATCGCGGCTCAAGCGTTCGCAGGTGGACTGATTCGATGAAGCGACGATCGCTCGTGCCCCCCATCCTGCTTCTGCTTGCAGGCTGCGAGACCAAATACCTGTTCGAGGCGCCCTCAGCCCGCCGCAGCGCAGCGCCGCCCACGGCCGTCGCCGAGGAGAAGCCGCGCGCGCCAACCTCATCGGGACGCGACCCGACGATGCCCGCGTCCGCAACGCCCGCGACAGCGACCGCCGCAACGACGGCCGCTCCGAAGTCGCCCGAGGGAGCTCAGACGGCCCTTCGATTCCAGACGTTTGCAGAGCGCGCAGACGGCTGTCAGTTGCTCGGCGCCGACGACCAAGCCACCTACCTCGCACCCGGCCTTGGAGGCTGGCGGCACGTGCTGAAGGTTTCGGCGGACGGGGTCGCGACCGAGCTCCGCCTGAGCGAGCCCTTGGCGGCCAATCGTGTAGCGGACGGCTGGATCTACGGCTGCCTTGGCAAAGGCATCTGGCAAAAAGCATGCACCGTCGGGCGGGCCCGCATCGACGACGGCAAAGTCGAGCGCCTCGCGGTTCGCGGGGCCGTGCTCGCCCGCGGGATCTTCGTGGTTGATGATCGGTTGTTCACGCTGGAGGTCCCTGCAGACGGAAGTCACACCCCCCGCTTCGTAAGCGGCGGTCTCAAAGAGAGTCCCGGCGTGCCCAACGCCATCGAGCAGCCGCACTACGCAGCCGTCGATCGAGGCGTCGTGGTGTTGACGACGGGCGGGACTCGAAACCAGGCCAAGGCGTTCGTTTTGCGGGGCGAGGCTGCGCCGACGGTGCTGATCGCGAACGAGTTCGTTACGCAACCTCAGCTCGACGGTGCATGGCTGTACTTCGAGGACGACTCGCGACAGCTCGCACGAATCTCGCTGGCCAGCGGCGCCCGCGAGGTCCTCGGTCCAGCGGCGGAGGACCGCCGCCCTGTGCAATACGCTGTCTCCTCGCGCCACGTGATCAAGGCGGAGATCGCAGAGGGCGACCGATCCGAAAAGGTCCAATTGAAGCTCCTTCGCGCGGACAAACCGGTGGATTGAAGAGCGGTGCGCGTCGTCGCTCCATTCGTGGCCCGCCCGGCTGCGACATTGCGCCGGGTGTAACCGTGAGACTGCGCGATCTGTCGCACCTCGCACTCCCAACCGCCCTACCCGCTTGACCGTGCTTTCAGATTTGCGCTGGATTTCCGCAGGCCGTCGCTCCGTTCATAGCCCGCCCAGCGTGGAGTGCGACATTACGGCGCTTGTCACGGTGAGACGGCGCGATGTGTCGCACTCGAGCCGAGGGCATGGGATGGCGGTAGCGCCGTGCTTCGCCTTTGGCGACGTCCTTGCCGCGCGCTGCGAGCTTTGGCGTGCTGCCCTCGGTGTAGCTGTATTGGAAGTTGATTGGAGCATCGCTCGTGAACTTCAGGCACGGCCAGCCGGTCTTCTCGTCGCCAGCGTTGAAGTCGACGCCCGCATCGCTCTTCGGCTTATAGCTCTCTCCGGCTGAAGGCACCTTCTCCGGCACCGGCGTAGCGCTTTTGCACAAGGCATGCACGACCGCGTCCCCCTCACCCATCGACTCGCGCTCGTAGGCCATCAGCGCGCCGCGCGCGATCTTCCCGACCGAGTTCTTTGCCTCGCTCGTTAGGCTCGTGCGCTTGGCCGCATCAAACGTCGCCTTCGGCTTCTTGTTCGAACCCTTGTCATCTTTCTTGGACTTCTTATCGTCCTTGTCGTCGGCCTTGCTGGTGCTCTCGCTCGACTTGTTCTCCTTCTTGTCGCCACAGCCTATTGCGAGCGAGCACACGGCGAGGAAAGCGAGCAAGCGGACGATGGAGCTCTTCATCCGCGCGAGGATACACGTCGCTGCGTTCAGCGCACGATCGTGTCGCAGCCGCACCGCAGCTCGACCGTCGATCGCTTAGCCAGCGATCCACTTGCGCGCTGGGGTCTCGAACCAGCGGAACGAAAGGGTGGCGACGATGAGCAGAGCGAGCTGACCACCGACAAACCCCAACGCGAAGCTTCCGGTTCGCCGCTCAAGTAGTTGGTGCACGCTGAATGCTACAAGCCCATGCAGCAAGTAGAGGCCGTACGACACCTTTCCGATGTGGGTAACCACAGAGTTCTTGAGCAACCAAGCGGGCCAGCCGGGACGCCCACTGGCCCCGATCACCCACAGGATCAGAAAGCCCAAGAGGATCGGCTCGATCATGAAGCCAACACAGTAGTTGAAGGCCTTGCTTTGGAAGCCAATCGACGCGGAAGCCAAGACTCCAACGGTCATCAGCAGAGCAGCGCCAGGGGCTTGAGCCACGGCAGTGAGTCGGTCCCTCCAACGAGGTTCACGCATCAGGACCGAGACAAGGCAGCCCATCGCCAGTTCGTCAGCTCGCGTGTCGAGCGCACGATAAAGATAGTGAGGCGAGCAGTCGAAGCCGAATACGAGAACCAAGCGCCAGGCCCATACCGCGAGGATTAGTGTAACGAGCGCGCGACTCAAGCTCCTCTTTGTCGACGCCAAGAAACCTAGCGCCAAGGGCCAAAGCAGATAGAACTGCTCCTCGACCGAGAGCGACCAGCAGTGAGAAAACGCGTTATCTGGCGCTCCAGTGAAGGCTTGGTAGTAGTTGACCACGTACAGAAACGCCGCTCCCGCATCCGGCCAGGGCACTGGCTTGCCTCGGAGCAACAGGATCGCGATCACGACGACCCCAAACGCCAGAAACACGGGCATGAGACGCGCCGCGCGCCGACGATAGAAGCCCAGCAATCCGACACGTCCGGTGCGAGCAACTTCATCCAGGAGCAACCGCGTGATCAGAAAGCCAGACAGCGCGAAAAAAGCCTCCACGCCGAGTGAGGCCAGTGGCGCCGCCGCCATTCCTACCGCAGGATGGGCCTCCAGACCGTGCGCAGCCAGCACCATGCAGACGGAGACCGCACGAACAAAGTCGAGCCCTTCAATATGCTTCGCGTTAACGCGAGCCAGCAGCCGTTCGCCGCGCGTTTGCACGTCCATGCTCACTGGCGCCGCAGCCCCATTCGTCAGAACCTATACGTTCGCACGCCCGCTATGAAGCGGCTTGCGAGGGTAAGCTCAACACAAGATCGTTCAGCGCACGATCGTGTCGCAGCCGAACTGCACCTCGACCTTGCCGGGTTGATTCGGCCCGGCGAGGTCTTGGGCGCTATCGCACGAGGTTGGGCACAGCACCACGTTGGTCGGCGCCGCGAGATCGTCGTAGTACCAACCGTGGCCTGCGCCGCAGCCAGCTTGATCTCCGACGTTTGGAAGCAGCGTCTCGTTATTGCCGCTCACGAGCTTCACGTTCACCTTGTCGGCGGCGAGCTCCTCTCCTTCGGGCGGCGGCGGAATGGCGAGCACGCAGTCAACCTCGGAGCTCTCCACGACCGCCTGTGCAACCGAGTTGAAGAAGCCCGACCAAGCGCCTGCACCGTCGCAGAGCTGCGCACGCACGCCGCCGGATTGCTGCACTAACGTGGTGTAGGTTGCGCCGGAGTTGGGCGGAGAGCTCATGTCCGGGTACTCGCACACCACCGACGGATCATTCGCATCGCCCCAGCCGTAGATGCCGCTGAAGAGGAAGCCGTTGAACAGGCCGTTCCACGAAGGGTCGAGGATGCCCGGCGGCAACATCAGCGAATTGAACGGGTTCTGCCCGCCGGCGAAGTTCTTGAACTGGCTCGCCGACAAGCGCGCGTTGTCATCGGTGACGACGACGATGGTCTTGCTCGCCTCGGGCCGCAGCTCCTGCGCCCACGGTTCACCACCGCGCGCTTGGCCCTGCTTGTAGCCTTCGGTCTGGCCCAAGGTGCCGAGGAACTGCTCGAGCGGCTGGGTGCTCAGCACGTCCACGCTCGATTGGAAAAAGCGCGGACCGTTGCCGCAGGAAGCGTCACCGGCGAGCGGCTGCGGGATGCAGATCTCGAGCGCGCCGGTGCCCCGCTTGGAGAGCAAGATGACTTTGTAGTCGAGCGAGGTGGCCGCGATCAGCGCCGCGAAGTTGTTCATGCCGGCCTTCACCTCGGCGACCGACGGCTCCATGCTGCTCGAGTTGTCGACCATCCAGATGATGTCGACCGGCAACGCCTCCAGCGTGGCCTCCGCGGTAACGCCGGTGCACACCGGCTCCCCACCGGAGCCTTGACCGCCCTGCGCGAAGCTCGAGGTCGAGCCGCCGCTCGATGGAGCACCGCCAGCCTGGGCGCCGCCAGCCGAAGTTCCGCCCTCCCCACCCCCTCCGGTGGAGGTCGTGCTCGTTGGGCCGGGACCGTTCACCTCACCCGTGGGCGACTGGCCCGCTTCACATGCGACTGCGAGCAGTACAACGGAGAAAAGCAAAGACTGGCGCATGATCGAGAAATAGCACGCACGGGGCGCGGCCATCGGATCGATCCGCATACGCGATTGTGACGAACAGGCAACACGCGGGGTTGTGGAGCAGCGCGCCGCGAGTCCCGACCGAGCGGCTTTGAACTCACGCGCATCGACCTGGGTTTGACCTATACAGAAGGCACTATGTGGCGCCGTCTCGTTGGGTTCATTCGTTTGACCGGCTTCGCTTGCCTCACCGCCTGCGGCGCACGCACCGGTCTCGAGGACCCTTGCACGCCCACCGGCGAGGAGCAGTGCGACGGGCTCGACAACGACTGCAACGGTGCCATCGACGATGGCGTCGCTCCTGTCACTTGCAGCACGCTCGCCTGCGTAACCACCGTCGTCTGCAGCGACGGCGTGATGCCGGCCTGCATCCCGCCGGAGCCGAGCGAAGAGACGTGCAACTTCATCGATGATGATTGCGACGGCGAGATCGACGAGGGGTTCGGCTTTGGCCCGTTGGGCGACGTGATCACGCTGCGCTCCGACGAATTCGACACCGGCGATTGCACCAGCTGCAGCTGGGCCTTCGGCAGCACGCTCGCACCGGTCGACGGCGGCTTTCTCGCGTTGTGGGAGCTCGGCGTGAGCGGCGGTAGCGAGCAGGCCAACCTGTACGGTCGTCGACTCGACCCGCTGGGCAATCCAACTGGACCGATCGAGCTTTTGCGTTCCGACTTTGTGTTGAACCTCGTACCGATGCCGGCAAGCACCCCCGCACCGCCTCGAGGGTTTCCGGTCGACAGCATGCTTCGCGTTGGGAGCGGGGACGTGCCCGGGATCTTGTTCGTCGATGCGGCGGGCACGACCTCGCTTGCCTCTCCCACACTGGGCGGCAGCGTTCAGAACGTACCGCGCACCGTTTGGACAGGGTCACGTTTTGTCAGCGCCTGGGAGGAGGACGAGCAACTTCGCCTGGCCGTGCTCGACGCGGACGGCGTACTCGAACGAGAGCTCGAGGTCGATCCGCTCACAAGGCCCGTCGCGATCACGCTCACCGCTTACCGTGATCGCGTGGGAATCCTCGTCACGCGTTTCATCGCAGAGCCCGAGACTCGCGACCAATGGTTCATCCTGCTCGACGCCCTCGGCAACGTGCTCACGCCCGCCCATCCGATCGACGTCGAATACGCCAACTGGCAACGGCTAATTGGCACCGACCAGGGCTGGCTTCACGTGCGACCGAACAGCTTCGGCGAGCCGTCGACCCGTCAGCCGCTCGCCGTCACCGGGGAGCCGCTCGAAGCAGCAACGCCCTTCGCCGACGGGCGTAGTCTCACCGATTCGGGCGTGCAAGACGTCTTCCTTCCACTGCCCGGTCAGCAGGAAATCCTCACCGCATGGCAGTCTTCGGATAGCGCGATCATGAACGTCGAGTTCCTTGATGAGCGCGGCGACACCCAACGCGGTTGGTCCGGCCCGCTGCCCATGGTCGGCCCCGACCAGGACTACCTGGCCGATCCGCACATCGCCCTCAGCGGCGACCGCGTGCTAGTGATTTGGCACGGCGGCGCCGCCAATGGTGAGCCCAATCGCGTTTATGTCCGCGCCTTCGGTTGCGTGCCCTGAACGCCGGCCACACGCAATGACAGCGCAGGCTCAGGGCGCGTACGTCTTCGACCGCAGCCGCGACCGCGTCCACGTCAAGGCGAGGCCCACGCCTATACACGGGAGGAAGTGGTACGCGACCAGGTGCGCAGTGGTCTCGACGGGGCAGGTCAGCTCGAGCCCCAGGAGGCCTGTAGCGCCGGCTGCCAGGCCACCGATGAAAGCCTCCTCAGCTCGATAGGCAAAACTGCGCAGAATCAACAACGTCAAACAAGCCGGGAGCAGCGCTAGCAGCAGCTCCAAGGGGACGCACTCAGGGCCATGCAACGCCAGATCGAGAGGGCCGCGGCTCACGGCGGACACCACCACGCTGAGCAGCGCGAGCCCCGCGAACAGTCCGCGAGACCCAGCGGCGGGAGGCTTCACCGCGATGACGGTGCCAGACGCAACCACCAGGACAAAAAGCACGGCGCTCAACCAACGCAGCGGAGGCAGCGGCCTTGGAATCGCGAGAGCAACGCCAACACATACGACGACGACTGCGACCTCCGTCGCTGCGAGCGCCCTCGCACCCCATTGCCACCGCCGCGCCACAGGCGCGTTGCCGAGCGCTGCGCGCACCTCGTTGCGAATCAGCTCAATGTCCGACATCAAACGGTTCCTTTCCAAAGGGTGCGGGTTAGCGTCCGCAAACGCTCATAGCCTCGGTGGGCACGCACCTTGACCGCGGATTCGGAGGCGCCAACCATGACGGCGATCTCCTGGAAGGAGAAGCCAGCGAGCTGATGCAGCACGATCGCTTCGTGCTGGTCTTCGGGCAAACTGCGCAGCGCGCCCTGCAGCTTCTGATCGAGCCAAAAGTCCGAACGCACCGCTTCATCGACCTCCTCGGGCAACGTTCCATCGGCGCTGAGCAGCTCGCGCCGCCCTCGTCGCCGCTGATCGCGGAGCGCGTTCATCGCAATCGCGTAAAGCCAGGGCTTGAAGCGCGTACCTGGAGCAAAACGCGCGCGCGCTCCAATCACTGAGAGGAAGGTCGCTTGGGTGATGTCGTTGGCGAGCGCGCGATCGCCCGTGGCCCGCAAGATCAGCGCGCGAACTCCCTTGGCGTGGCGCTCGAATAGCACTTCGAAAGCCACCTCCGACCCGGCCGCAAAGAGCCGCATCAGCCGCTCGTCGTCCTGATCGACGAGCTCATCGGCGCTGGGAGTTCGCGCTTCGCCCATACCGTCCGCGTTACCGCACGGTGCCGTGGAGGAGGTTAGCCCGCAAGGCTCGCAGCGCTGACTTCACCGCAAATCACGCGAGATGAGCTTGTAAGCAAGCGATGGCTCCGAAGCCGTCGGGCGCGTCACACAGCGGTCCCCCTCTTGCGCTGCGGGAAACATCTCTTCGGCGCCTTCCGCTACTTGGTACAGATCCTTCTCGAGGCAGCTGCCGTTTCGGAAAGAGGGTGAGCCGCAAGCGCTCTTCGACACATCCACCGCCTGATCCAAGACCAAGCCACAATCATCGAGCCCGAAGCCCACAAACGCAGCTGGGTCCACGTGTGCGGTCATCGACGCCGAAATGTTCTGAATGTCGATGTCGTAACCGTCGGTTACCGTCGCGGAGCGACCCACGACTTCGTAGCTGAAGCTGGCCTCGTAGGTGAGGAGCAGGACGGTGCGCTCTTCATCGGCGAACACCTCGACGAAAAGATCCATCTGATTGTTGCTGCCGTCGAAGGTGTCGTAGTCGTCGACATAAGCGGTACCGTCCGCGCCTTCCACGGCGAATTGCAGCAGCCACTTGCCGGTCGCTCGCGCGTTGAACTCGGCTTCTGCAGAAGCTTCTTGTCCGCCGCCAGCGCCTCCAGCTCCGCCAGCGTCTCCGGCACCGGAGCCCCCATCGCTCCCTGCATCATCGCCGCAGGCGACTAGGCCAACGGATGACAAGCCGAGCAGCCCCACGCACAAGAAGGTCGAAAACTTAGCGAATACTGTGTTCATAAGTGGTCCTAGGTAAAGGCGGAGCAACCGAAGGCCGGGTGGGCCGCGGTTGCTGTTACAGCCAAGACGCAGGAGCAGCCGAATCGGTTACAGGGATTCGAATCCTTCGATTCCACCGAAGGTGGATGCAGTGAACAGAATGACTCGGGCCTTCTCCGGAAAAAACGGCCGTAGGCCCCATTGGACCTTTGACTTGGCACGAGTCATTCCACCGAAGGTGGATGCAGTGAACAGA